>JASDVF010000034.1:0-28491 GCA_041440805.1 Myxococcota bacterium
CATCGCATTGAGGTCACCGCCGCTAGCGGTTGCAACTACAGTCCAAGTCGACGACGCGAAGGACGTCGACGCAGCAAATAGCGACGCAAGCGTCACAATCAGAATCTTAGTAAATTTCATGTTAGGCCTTTCCTATCCAGCTCAGCTGCATTCGAGCATCACGCGATAATCCATCGTCGTGATGAGTCCGTCGTTGTTCAGATCCGCGGCAGCATCGAAATCCGAATCGCCACTTTGTGTTCCAAACGCCGCCTTCATAACTTCAAAATCTGCCGCGTCGACTGTTCCGTCTCCGTTGAGATCCGGACTAGCAGAGCACGCTTCCTGTGCGAAGGAAGGACTTGCCAAGAGCAGGGCGCCCGCCGCAAGCAGAACGCTCCCCCATACCTTAATCATTGCAATACTCCTCTCTAGAGCCGAGCTCTCCACGAACCCGATCTATTAAGAGTACAGGTAAAACAAGTGTTTTCCACCAATAATTGCCGGCTGACGGAACGTAGAGTGAACGATCTCCCAAGCGCACTGATCTTGGTGAGGCGTGCGAAATTCCGGTTCTCCATCTCACTTGATTGTGACCGTCTATGCTGGATCGCGTAGTCTGGACTGCGGGAACGCGTTCGCATGATCTCTCAAGCTCACATCACGCCGGTCGGCTTGTGACACGAGCACTCGTCGGAGGCCGTGTAGTCCACGCGCTTCATGGAGGCGATATGTCTGGCTCTCAAAACAAAGCACTCGGACATCATGCGGCGCCCCACCCGCTATTCCAGAGGCGGCATGGCTCTCTCGGCGCAGCGCCACGACCTCATCAGGTTCTGATTTTCGCGACGCTGCTGTGGAGCCTTGTCGCACTGTCATTCCCAGCGTCTTCCCTAGATTCCTCAGGTGTGGAAATACCCCGCCGCAGAATCAACCCGGGTGCGCGTGCCCCCGAGTCCGCCTTGATCGTGAAATACCGGGCAAGTGGTGACCACGCACTCCTCGAATGCGCGGAGCGTCTGAGTCGCGACGGAGCGGCCTTCGCGGCTCACACCTCAGACGCCTCGCCCAGTCTCGACGACTTGCACCGGCGTCTAGGCGTGAGGTCACATCGCGCATTGATGAGAAGCGCTGGCGCCGTGAATCTAGAAGCAGAGCGTCGCCAGCTAAGACAAAGAGCTTCCCGCGGGAAAATGCGACACGCCCGAAATCGCACCGCGATCTCCCCAGCTAATAAAACCCCTCTCAAGGGTCGCCCCTCGGGGCATGGGCGCCAGTCGGCCACAGAAGCCGCACTCGCTGACCTCGCGCACGTCTATCGAGTCGCGCTACCGCCTGGAACAAAGGTCTCCGAGGCGGCGCAGGTTCTATCAGCCGACCCGCATGTTGAATATGCGGTTCCCGACTTTCGCGTCGACCTCGATCAGGCCGTGCCTTTCAATGATCCCTTTCTTCAATCCGAAGGGAGTTGGGGGCAGGGCTTTCCCGATCTGTGGGGCCTCACGAAGATTCGCGCTCCCGAGGCCTGGCGCACGACTCTCGGCGAAGGGCAAATCGTGGCCGTGGTCGATACCGGCCTGGATTGGGAGCATCCCGATATCCGCGACAATCTTTGGGTGAACCCCGGAGAGGATCTCAACCAAGATGGCCGCTTCGACCTCTCTGATGAGAACGGCTTGGATGACGACGGCAACGGCTTTATCGACGACCTGATCGGCTTCGACTTTGCCGCATCAATCGATGCGGACCAGGACGGGGCTTACGACGGGCCGCAAGATCTGAACGATCCCGATCCGTTCGATGTCCGAGGGCATGGGACCCATGTCTCGGGCACGATTGCGGCGGTCGCAGATAATGGCGAAGGCATCGTTGGCGTAGCGCCCGGCGCACGCCTCATGGCGCTCAAGGGCTTCCCCGACGACGGAGCCGCGACGGCCTCGCAGCTTTGGCGCGCTGTCCTCTACGCAGCCGAAATGGGCGCGACCGTCGTGAATAACAGTTGGTCTTGCAGTGCTCCGTGTCCGAGCAATCCCCTCGCAGAAGATGTGCTCGAAGTTGTGGAAGCGTTAGGGACCGTCGTTGTGACTTCTGCCGGCAACCGGATGGCGGACGTCTCGCTCTACAGTCCAGAAAATACTGGCCTCGTCTTAACCGTTGGGGCGGTTGGGCACGACGAGAGTCTTGCCTCCTTCTCAAATAGAGGCTGGGGAGTTGATGTCGTCGCACCCGGTGGCGGTCCCTCGACGGGCGCAGGGGTTCGTGTCCCGCGTCGGAATATACTTTCACTTGCGCCGCTCGCTGGTCTTGAAAACGAAGAGCTCTTTATCATCGACGGCCGATACCGTCGCCTAGCAGGCACTTCCATGTCCGCGCCGCATGTTGCGGGTGCCGTGGCGCTTCTTAAGAGCGTCGCGCCTGACCTCACGCCACACGAGGTGCGTGCGACGATTCGTTCTGCGGTTCGCGATCTCGGCGCGCCAGGACATGATCCGTTTTTCGGCCCAGGACTTTTGGATCTTGCCCGACTTGTCGAAGCGACGCCCGTTGACGTCCGCGTCGAATGGCAAGGTCCTGCGACCGGCGAGCTCCTTGATCCGGAAGAAGGGGATGTACGGATCCGGGTGGAAGCGACGGGTTCTGATGTCGTCTCGATTCAGCTCTCGATCGGTGAAGGGATGTCGGGCCGCCCGTTCGAAACCTTTGAACGTTATGCCGGCTCCCGCGATAATTTTGGAACCACGAGTGATGGCGCCTGGGCGGAAGCCGACTGGCATCTCGAGTCGGTGGCGGATGGAGCCTACGCCCTACGTGCTCGGGTGACTCGCCTAGGCGGCGAACATTATGATGACTACCGAGTACTTGGCATCGAGCGTGTTCGCGCGACCGAATTGGCCGACGGCAATCTCGACGTCGGAACGCCTGCCGTAGATGGGGATTTTGCAATCTGGCCTATGGAGCGGGCAGGTGATGAAGATGAGGATGGCGACCAGGTTGATCTTGTATTGCGAACGCTGCCCTCCCGGCACTCGGAAACGGAAAAAGATGGGAAGGCTCTCGCCGCCGAGGCCGGTGATGACGGGGGCCTGTCTCAGCGAGACCCGTTCCACCGTTTCCCCGTCACAGGCACGCCTCGTGACCTCGTCGTTGATCGAGGAGTCGTGGCTTGGCGCGCCTTTTCGGGAACCCGTTTCGGGATTGCCTGGTGTCGGCTCGAGCGAAACGGCCGGCCGGCAAGGAGTCGTGCGAACGGGACATCGTCTCTGGCCCCGATCGACTGCACGGAACAGATCGTAGCGATCGGGCCTGGCAACCTAGCCCTTCCACATGTGGGCCGTGGCTGGCTCGTGTGGCAGCGGGACGACGGGACGAGTCGAACAATCGAAGGATGTTATGTGGGTCGCCGGTCAAAGCAGTGCGACCCAGTCCCTCTCGTTGACCTGACGCAGGGCTCGCGCTGGCAACTTCGTTCCTTCGATGGATATAGCCTTTTGCTGCAAGAGGGTGCTGGCTTAGCGCGCTGCCTAATTTCGCGCGGCGGAGGTACGTGTGCGCCGGAGCCCATTGAAATGGCGATCGGCGCCCCATCTATTACTGAAGTGGTGCACGACAGAGGATTGCTCGTTCTGGGCGAGACGGCGCTTTCAGTGCAGCCGTCGCTCGGTTGTCTGCCCGCGGAATCCAACGCGAGTTGCCGCCGGAACTTCGCAGTCACGCTCCAGTATTACGCTTGCTTACTCGAAGGAGCGGACTCGGTCTGCGATCCGATCCCGATTACAGAGGTCGCTCGTGCGGAACGTTTCGCGGGAATCGATGTTTCGAGGGGTAGGATCGCCTGGTCTTTGGCAAAGCACCTCGAAGAACCTTCGATTCGTTTCTGTGAATTCGATGAGGTTCGGCGCGAGTGTCGATCGCAGCGCATCACCGGAGCCTTGAGCGCGCAAAACGCCCCGCATCTAGATGGTACGAATGTCGTTTGGCGCGGCGGGCGGCTTGCCGGTCCGTCTATATGGAGTCATCGGGTTCCGGACTTTTCGATCCAGAAGCGGCGGCGCGTGCGTGCGGGGCAAAGGATCTCGGTGGCCGCGCGGGCGGATGCCGGATCAGCGGCAGCTCTTCGCTATGAAATTCTGCCGGCAGAGGTCGGGCCCGCCGCCGAATCCCGAGTCCGCGAATGGAAGCTCAAAGTGCGAGACCCCGCGGCGCCCGGTGGGCGAGTGCGACTCGTCGGCCGAGTACCTCGAAATGAAGAGGGTACGCTTCGGGTGCGCATTCGTGCGGTGACAGAGAATGGACTCGCGAGCGAATCAACGATCGCGCTCAAGGTTCGACGGAAACCTAACGCCTGGGGACGAATCCGTCCGTTCGAATTTCCCTGGCATTGGTGATTTCGGCATGATGCGGTGAGAGTGCGCAGGCAGGATCCGTGAGGCCTTCGTCGCCTAGCAGTCGAAATGCTTGGCAGCGGCAGCCTCCGAAGTCGATCTCTTTTTCGGGGCAGCTTCGGCAGGGATCGGGCATCCAATCGGTGCCTCGATAGGCGTTCATGCCAGGGGCTGATACCCAGCAGTCCTCGACGCTTCGCTCTTTTACATTCCAAAATTCGAGGCCTGGGATTTCCCCGGCTTCGTGACAGGGGAGCACGCGCCCCGTCGGATCAACGACCATGGCCAGCTTGCCCCAGCCCCCCATGCAGGGCTTTGGCCGATCAGAGAAGTAGTCGGGGAGAACGAAGAGCATCTTTGGCCCACCGCCATTCTCGCTCTGTCTAGCTTTTGCTGCGCGGACGACGGCGCTGGCGTTCGCGAGCTGCTCACGGGTCGGCATAAGCGCTGCTCGGTTTTCGAGTGCCCAGCCATGGTATTGCGTATTTGCGAGCTCTAGCCGGTCGGCGCCTAATTCCTCCGCAAGTCGGATGATCTCGCCCACATTCTCGAGGTTCTCTCGATGCAGCACGCAATTGATCGTGAGTGCCAGGTCGAGTGCCTTGGTAGATTCGCTGATGCGAAGTTTTTGTTCGAAGCTTCGGGTGCCCGCTATGCGGTCGGACCCTGCGGCGCCCGCGTCCTGGAAAGAAACTTGGACGCTGCGTAGCCCTCGCGCCGCGAGGCCGCGGAGTCGCTCCGGGTCGAGGGGGACGCCGGCCGTTACCAAGTGGGGATAGAGGTCGGCAGCGACTGCGAATTCGAGAATTTCCTCGAGATCTGTTCGCGTGCTGGGTTCGCCACCTGTTAGTCCGACATGCACGACGCCAAGCCTCGAAGCTTGTTCGAATACGCGCCCCCAATCCTCGGCAGTGAGCGCTTCTCGACGTTCGCGGAAGGCAAGTGGATTCGAACAGTAAGGACACTGTAAGGGGCACCGATAGGTGAGCTCCGCGATCAGATTGAGGGGTGCTTCGACGTTCATTTGGGCTCCGATGCGGCTGCGGCTGTGCCCGGCGAGACAGCTTCAAGGCCGCCCATCTCGATCATCTCGGTGAGGAAACGATCCACTTCCACTGCGAGCTCATCAGTGTCGGGGTAGCGAGCCGCCAGGGCTTCGTGAACTGCCCGACGATCACGTTCGCCATCGCAGAGTGCGAGAATTTCAGCACCGCTTCCCGCGAGCCGAATCGCATGTTCGGGGAGAACGAGGACGCTTCCATGATGGCGGTGTTTTAGGGCGGCGTGTCGGGGTAGCACAAGTCGCTCTTTGGGATCGCTCGTCATACTTCGATCTCCATGCCATCGGAAGCAACTTCGACGCCCGCTTCGAGTACGCGCGCACGTTCCTTGCTGTTTAGGGTCGCGACTGGGTTAGTGGCCGATAGATGGATATAGATCGACCGACCCCCCATGCCGGCTAACCACGCCAGGGAGCCGTCGGGGCCATCGATGGGCGCATGTCCGAGTTCGGTCGTCGATTTCACTCCTGGCCTAACACGCCGTGCCTCTTCGGGGGAATAGAATGTTCCGTCGATGAACCGCACGTCCGCCTCTCGAAGCTCTGCCAGGGTGGCGGAATCATATCGCTCGATGCGTGGCGCCCAAACGAGTCGCATCCCGCTGCGTCGGTCGGTGACTCGTACGCCGCAGCGAGCTCTCCCTGTCCCGGTTTCGAGATCTCGCAAATGATCGGGTACGGGGCCGGGGAGCGGGAAGAAGCGTGCCTCCAGCATCTCTTCGCGATCGAGCGCGAGGGATCGGTCCCAACCCAGTCCCGACCAGAGGGGTTCGAGGGTCCTGAACGCCGCGTCGTGATCGAGAAGTGCGGACCGCAGCGGCGAAGGAGATGCAATTCGTGCTGCAAGCCCCGCGCGTAAGGCTAAAGCTCCGGCGCAAGCATCCAGATCCCCTGATGTGAGCAGCATCGTATCGATTGGGACGGCGCGCTTTCCTGCTGCGGGTGCGAAACGGGGATCTGCTGCGAGGGTGGCTGGTAGGTGGAAGGGGGCTTCAATGAGCGAGTGGCGAAGTCCGTCGACCGATAGCGCTAGCGAGGCGCCGCGGCGTCGTGGGAATTGTGCATCCTGTGCGCGAGCGTTGAGCGCCGCTTCGGAACCATCATTCCAAGCCGGTATGCCGAGCGAGATTCCCGATCCGAGAACGAGCGCCTTCATCGGCCGCGCTCCTCGAGTTCCTGGGGTGTTAGGTCTGCTTCGATGACGAGATACGCAGTCTCCCGGGAAAACCCGCGACGGGCCAACACGCCGAGATGTTTATCGCGGAGTTCTGATCTGCGCTCTGCGTCCGTAAAATAGGGTCCTATGCGCCGTTTGCGAGCCGTGCGAAATGCAGCCGCTAGCTCCTCGTCGATCGGTTCGAGACACACGGCACCATCGGAAGCAGAGGATGCCGCTGCTGTGCCCTGGGCCTGCTCTTCTGAGCCATCCGCCTCGTCTTCCGAGGCCGATACTCGCGCAAGCTCGATTCGTTCGATCAATCCGGAGTCAATGCCCTTCGCGCGAAGCTGTGCGTGAATTTGTGCTCGGGATCGTCCGTCCCTGCGTGCGCGTGCGAACGCATGGACGGCGAAGCGGTGATCATCGACGTAGCCTTTGGCTGCGAGCCTCGAAACGACCTCTCCGATTGCATCCTCGACCTGCTCGGGGCTCTCTCCCGTCCGTTCGCATCGAGCGAAGAGCCTCTTTCTGAGCGTCTCGGTCAAGCCGTGCTCCGTAGCCTCCCATCGCGCGAGATAACTCACCGCCTCCCGCTCGAGCCAGGCCGGATCCAGCGGCCCGGCATCAGTTCTCCGCCGCCGAGGTCGCTCGGCATCGCTTGATCTGGGGCTTTGACGATGCGTCTCCATGCCCTGCACGCTAACAAATCGAGAGATAGACCCGGTACTTCGGAATGCGAGCCATCGCTTTCCCACCCGGGCAACGGGAATCGGTGGAGGGCGCGTAGGCGACGTGCCCTTTGTGCGCCTTGTGGCGGGCGACTCCGCGACCGACCGTCCCTTCCTTCCTTCCTTCCTTCTTTAGGCCCCGAAGAGAGCTTCTCATGCCTGAGCTGCCCGAAGTCGAGACGACGCTCCGCCAAATCGCGCCCCTTCTGGTCGGCAAGCGAATCGAACGCGTTACGACGACGGCCCCGAGCTATTTCTTCATCACGCCCCCCGCGGAACTACGAAAGTCGCTTGAGGGACGCCAGGTCGAGTTCCTTGAGCGCGTCGGGAAATATCTCGTACTTGGACTCGGGGAAGGGGATCGGTTGTTGCTTCACTTAGGCATGACGGGACAGCTCTTTTCGAGCGAGGCAGCGAGCGTGCGACTCCTGTCAGCGACTGCGCGTGCGGCGTTGCCGCCGGAGGAGCAAATCCACTTCAAGCCGGACCGGCACACTCATCTGCAATTCGAGCTCGCCGGTGAGGGGCCACAGGTCTATTTCCGCGATGTTCGAAAATTCGGGAAGGTGCAGTGGATCGCCGCGGGGGAATCGAACGATCGCCTAGATCGACTGGGGACCGATGCGCTCGAGATGTCGGCGGAGGAACTCTTCTCGGCGAATCGCGGACGACGTGTAGCGATCAAGGCGATGTTATTGGATCAATCCGTCGCCGCGGGCGTTGGAAATATTTATGCCGACGAAGCGCTCTTTCTGGCCGGCGTGCGGCCCGGACGTGCAGCAAAGCGGGTGACGCGTGTTGAATGCGAGACGATCGTCACCCAATTAAAGCGCGTCCTTAAAAGGTCGATCGAAACCGGCGGTTCGAGTATCAGCGATTATGTCGCGCCGGATGGGTCGGATGGCGGCTATCAGGATGAGCGAAAAGTCTATGGCCGAAAGGGCGAGGCATGTCTCGTCTGCGGTACCGAGATCAAGCGTAAGCTCATTGCTCAGCGCTCCACCCACTACTGCGCTCACTGCCAGCGCTGAACCGCTACCCTCGTAGGCATGTTGAGCTGGGTCGAACTCGAACGTGTCGCGGCAGTGCTTGCTGACCATGCCGTAGGCGGACGGATCGAACGATGGGTCGAACCCAGTCGCGGTCGTCTTGCTTTCAGCCTCTATCGTCGGGACGAAGACGAGAAGAGTAAACGTGTCTTCTGTATAGATGCGCGGCCGGATCTCGCCCGAATCGGGCTGCAGGAGCGGATGCCTAAGGCGCCGGCCAGCATGCCGGCTTTCGCGGCGTATCTGCGCGCGCATCTCTCGCGGGCACGGCTGGAGTCCGTCACCTTGCGAGGCGAAGATCGGCAGCTCGCTCTGGGCTTCACCGCGCGGGAGGGCGACTACTGTCTCCTGCTGTCGATTTTCGGACGCCGGAGCAACCTCTATTTGCTCGATGGTTCGGATCGGCTACTTCAGGCGCTGAGACCCCTGTCCGAGACTCGCGCTGAGTTGGCTCTTGGCGAGGTTTATGTCGATCCCAGTAGTTCGGCGCCACAGCGTGGCAAGGATCGCTTCCAAGCCTCGCAAGGAATCGAGCTGCTCACGGCGATTGAAGCGGACTATGCGGGGGAGATCGGAGATCGCGGCGCCGACGAAGAGCGAAGGCGATTACTGACCGCGATCAAGAAGGAACGGAAATCCGCTACACGCCGCCTCGAACGCATCGAAGTCGAACTCGCGGAGTCCGATCAAGCGTCGACGCTCCAGCGCAACGGCGAGTTGCTCAAAGCGAATCTCGGTCGAATCGAGCACGGCGCAGACTCCGTGACTGTGAATGATTTTGAAACTGGCGATCCGGTCGAAATTCCCATCGACCCGAAGCTGTCGCCTAAGGCCAATCTCGAAGCCATCTTCAAGCGATATCAGAAGCTGCTTCGTAGGCTTACTAAGGCTGGTGGGCAGGTCGATTTGGCCCGCGCGGGGCTTGATTCGCTTACGGCGATCGAAGCTGAAATTGCGGAGGCGGACTCGCTTGCGCCCTTTTTCGAGCGCGACGATGTGCGGCGCCTCTTGTCACGACACGGCGCGAAGACGCCACAGGCCGCTGTGTCCGAGCGGCTCGAAAAGCCGACGCTTCCCGCCGCGTACCGAAACATGCCGCGTAAGCTGCATCCGCGTCGATATCGCAGTCGCGAGGGTCTTGAAATCTGGGTGGGCAGAAGCGATGAGGCGAACGATGTCCTCACGACGCGTCTCGCGAGAAGCAAAGATCTCTTCTTTCATTTGGACGGCGCTCCCGGAAGCCACGTGATTTTGCGAACGGAAGGGTCGGAAGATCCGCCGCCCGAGTCCGTGCTCGATGCTTGCGAACTCTCCGTGCATTTTTCAAAGCTGAAGAATGCTGGACGGGCGGATGTTCACGTGGTGCCGATCAAGAACGTGAAGAAGCCCAAGGGGGCGAAGCGCGGCCTCGTCTTTGTAACCGGCGGGAAGTCGGTTCATCTGCGCCGCGAACCGGAACGTCTCGAACGCTTACTCGCTTCCAAGTTCGAAGACTAACGCCTACGAGATTCCTTTTCTCAGGGCTTCGCTTCGTTGCGCAGTGCAAGGAGTGCCGGCAGCACGACGAGATTGCTTACGACCGTGAGCGTCATGCCAATCGCGAGGACCACGCCGAGGGAGGACACGCCTTGGTGTGAGGAGAGCGCGAGCGTCCCGAAACTAACGGTTGTCGTAAGCGCACTGTAGAAGACCGCGCGCGCGGTCGTGCTCGAGAGAAGCTCGCCGCCGCCTGGCATTCGCGCGAGGGCTTCGGCGCGGTGTACGAGATGGATTCCGGAGTCGACGCCGATGCCGAGCAGGAGCGGTACGACGACCACATTCACAAAATTGAACGCGATCCCGAGAGAACTCATCACGCCGATCGTGAGCACATTGCTTAGGAGCAGCGGCGCGAGGGTAAGGAGGACCGGCGAGATACGTCGCCACAGAAAGATGAGAAAGACCGTGATCAACACGATCGCCGACACGAGTGCTTCTTTGAAACTACTCCGTGTCGCATCGGCGAAAGCGATCATATTCATAGGCAGCCCGGTCGCGTTTGGGATTTCCGCTTGCACGTCATGAGCGAATCGCGTGAAGGCCGCCTCGTCTGTGAGCCGTTCGGCAGGAAAAATTTGCACGCGCGCGCGGCCATCGGCCGTGATCATTCGGGTGCGGAGTTGCTCGGGAAGATCGTCTAGGCCGACTTCGTCGATCAGTGTCGCTTCGCGCAATCGCCGTAGTTGATCAGCGAGCCCGCCTAGCAGCACTGTCTCGAGCCGCGTTAAGGCTGCGTCGACATCTTCCTCGTTGTCCGCGCGAACGAAAAACTCATCGAGGCGCGTTCGAAGCGCATGCATGCTCCGTCCAAGGACTGTCGACGCATCGCCGATGGATGGGTCCGCGAGGGTATCGCGCAATGCGCGGAGAGCTTCGACCTGTTCGGCGGTCGAGGGGCGTTCTTGATAGGCGGAGACTCCGCGAGGAGCGTCGAGGATCATGCCAACATCTTCGAGCAGATAGAGCTTCTCTTCTTGATCTGTCGGGATGTAGTCCGCTAGCGAGAGGGCCATGTCGACGACCTCGAGGCCTTCGATTTTGCGGGCGATCGCCGACGCTGTTTCTAGATCGGGGGCGATGGTGTCCATAGGCCAAGGAGAGCGCTGTCCGGGTGCTTCGAGCATTTCATTGAAGGTCTGAACGCTCTCGGTCTGCGGGTCGCGCATGCGAATGACGTTCGCGTCGAATTGCACTTGCCAGGCATTCCAGGCGCCCCAGCAAAATAGGACTAACGCGATCAGCGCGACGGCACGGGGCCGACCGGCGAGGCGACTCCACCAGGTATTGCGGAAGACCATTTCGATCGGGATGTCCCGTTCGGGGTCGAGCCGCAGGAGGTTGGCCAGGAGCGCTGGGAAGAGGGTGGTGGTGAGGAAGAGGTTTACGACCATGCCGCTGCCGGCGATGAGCCCTAGTTCAGCGACGCCGAGATTGTCCGTGGGGATGAAGACGAAGAAACCGATGGCCGTCGTGATCGTGCAAATGACGAAGGCGCTTCCTACCTGCTCGAAGGCATGATCGAGGGCAGCGAGATGAACGTCTTCTGTCGTCGGGTCGGCATGCGCCCGGCGCAGGCCATCCGCGTAGGCCATGCCTAAATGGATTGCGAAGTCGACGCCGAGGCCGATAAAGAGAATCGCGAAGGCGAGGCTGATTAGGTTCAGCGCGCCTACGGCCGCGGCCGCGAAGGCGCCAGTCCAGACGAGGCCGACGAGTAGCGTGATGATCGAGGTGACGACCAGGCGGAGGGAGCGGAGCGCGCGGAAGAGCACGAAGACTACGAAGCAGAAGGTAATCACGCCACCGAGGCCGATGTCCCAAAGCAGGCCGGCCATCTCTTCGTAGTTGAGGACGGGATTTCCTGTTAGGCGAATTGTGATGCCATGATCTGGGTCGAGGCCGTTGGCCGCGGCAATCCTGCGGATTTCTGCCATCGGGTCAGCCGCGGCGAAGAGACTGCCGAAATTGAGGATCGGATCGACGATGATCGTCCATTGGGTCACGGAGTCGACGGAGGATCCGCGCAAGAGGATTTCTTCCCACGAAATCGCGAGGGGAAATTCTTGGTAGACCTCGACGGTTGCGTCCCCGATCCGGTCCAGCAGGACAGCGAGTTCGTCGAGGGAAACATCCGTCTCGTCCTGTTGCTCGAGCCCACTTCTAATCAGCGAGGCAAGATTGGCGACCGTTGGTTCGCGCTCGAGCGCCGTAAGAATCGGTTGAACTCGAGAGATTTGCAGCGCGAACTCGTCCAAATCCTCGAGCTCGCGATAGAGCAATCCGTGCTTCTCGAAGAACTCACCCGAGCCAGGGATGTAGACCTCTTTAAAGAGGTCGGGTCGCTCGGCGAGGGCATCCCGAAGCGTATGGGTCGCATCCCGAGCGAGTTCCGGCGTCTCGCCGTCGACAACGACAAGCATCACGTTTTCGATATTTGGGAAGCTGCGGGCGAACTCGAGATAGTTCTGTCGCGCGGGAAGATGTTCCGCGACGAGGGTTACGTTGTCCGAGTTGATGCCGAGGTTCATCGCCGCATAGCCGAGGCACGCCACGGTCACTAAGCCGATCCCAAGTAGCACGCGTCCAGCTCGTGCATGGACACCGCGGGCCCATGCAGTCAGTCCACGGGAGAGTGTCGCTTCGAGTCGGTCCATCCGGAGATCCCTTTGCGTCGATCGGGTTTCGCCCGCGCGAAGCCTGCTTCACGACGCTTCGGAGCGCACCCGCCATTCGGTTCGAAAGTCTGAATCGTCAATGCTAATGGATACGGAATGATTTGGTGAACACTCGAATTAGCGTTTGTGTTTCGGGCCTCGGCAGACCGCGAAGAGGTCGAGACTCCTGGGGTGAGCGCTTTCGATCGGGAAATTTTCTAACGCGACGCGGGGAAGCGATTCTGCGGCGCCGATTCCTCGTCGAACGATGAGTGCGAGCCGTGCGAAGAGGAATTCGACAAGGGCGGTTGGGAGTCGCCGCCGCAGCCCGAGAGGGTCAATCCGGACGATGCGCCGGATGCGAGCCAGGCGATCCTCATGGTACTTAAGGGCGTCGCCGGTCGCTGAGACGCCTAACATCTCAACTTCCTCGAAGAAGGGCAGTAGGGTTTCGCGGAGTTCTTCGGATGTGTATTCGTGGATGTGGAAGGGGTTTTCGCCATCGGAAAAATCGGCATTCGGAGTCGAGATGAGGATCTCGGCATGGGCCGCGGCGCGATCGGCGAGGGCCGCAAGGTAGGGCTTAGGATCTTCGAGGTGTTCGATGACCTGGAAGCTGATGGCGAAATCAAAAACCTTTGCTTCGAGGGGCAAAGAGCGAAGGTCAGCACGAAGAAAGGTGGCGGCACTCGCACGACCGGCAGCGAGCGGGGCCACGCGGTCGACGGCTACGAGGTTTGCGTTCGGCAGGGCCTCGGCCATCTCGGCCATGCCGTATCCCGTCCCGGATCCGAGTTCGAGGACCCACCGAGCGCCGTATGCTTGCACGCGACGAATCGCTTCTTGATAGGCCGCTCTATGGCGGAGCAAGTCAATTCCGAAGAGCGCGTCTTCGGCATGCAGTCGCTCGCCGGTAAAGGTGAGGTCCGACTCAGACATCCGAACTCGGCTCCTCAGATGCTTCCTCGGCCGCGCTTTCGCCTGCGGCGGAAGCCCTTGCGAGTTCTTCTCGCTGTTCTTCCCGCGTTGCTGCAAGGGCTTCGCGGGCGAATTCGGAAGCGAAGAGGAGTCCAATGAGCGCGCGGCTCACGATCATCGCCATGGAAAAAACGACGCTCATGGCGAGGAGTCGAGGTTCTGAAGCGGCGCCGGAGAAGAGTTCCACGAACACGATCTGTCCGGTTCCGAGGCCACCTGCTGCGATGGGGAGCGCGCTGACGACGAGCATGATGCCCACCTTGAAGGCAAGTTCGCCCCAGCTCGCATCGACTTCGAAGGACCAGAAGAGGCCGCGCACGAGCAAAACGAAGCAGCCGACGAAGAGCAGTCGAAGAACGCCGATCTCGAAAAGGAGAGTTAGCTTTGCATCGCGAGCCGCTCGAAAGAGGGGTAAGTCGCGAACTGAATCGAGGGGGCCTAACGCTATGGGCAATCGTAGGAAGACGAAGCCCGCGGCGATGGCGGCGATCATTAGGCCGACGAGGCCGATGCGCAGTCCGTACGTTTCGGTTTGAAGCCAAACGCCGCCGAGAGCCACCCATGCGAGGACGCTCCCAATGTCGAAAAGAGAGACGAGGAAGACCATGCCTACAGCAACCGCGATAGAGGCGCCTGTGCGGCGGCGGACGAGGACAGAGAGTCCGGCCGCTCCGATCGCGTAGTTGAGGACACCTAGCAAATAGCAGGCGGCTTTGATTCGAGCCGCCGTAAATCGCGAAAGGGGGCGCGCATCATTGGGGTTGGCGCCGATCACTCGATGGAGGCACTGCGCTTCGATCAAGAGCGTGACGACCGAGAAGAGCGCGAGGGGGGCCATGAACCGTAGGACCACATCGGCCGTCAGATGGTCGAGCGCGATACGGATATCGATGCGCCCGAACACGTAGGTCAGCAAAGCGGCGCTGATTACAAAGGGGACTGTGCGACGGGCGAATTGCTCGATTCGGCTCGCTCGGGAAGGTGCAGCAGCGCTCATTGGGAGTTCCCCTGAAGAGCAGCGGTGATCGCGCGTTCCATGTCGTTGGCTGCTCGGTCCCAATCGAAATGCTTGGCCCATTCGAGACAGCGCTGGCGGAGTGCCTTCGCCGCATCATCTTCGATCAGCATCGCCCCGAGTGCATCAGCCCAATCTTGAATCTCGTCACGCTCGCCTTCGGGTCCGCGAGCAGGTTGTTCTGGAGGACCGACGAGAGTGCCCGTCTGCCCATGGCGAACGGAGTCGCGAAGCCCCGGCGCATCTCTCGCCACGACGGGGGTTCCCAAAGCATTGGCTTCGATCACGGTGAGGCCCCAGCCCTCTTTTTCGGATGGAAAAGCACAGGCGCGTGTTCCGGCGAGAAGGGCATCTCGTTCGCCGTCTTCGATGAAGCCGGTAAAGCGGGTCCGACCCGCCAGGCCGAGGCCACGAGTCAGGGTTTCGAGGCGCTGGCGGTCCGAGCCTTTACCTATCACGAGGAGCTCAAGATCGGGGAAGCGATCGACAAGTCGTGCACCGGCTCGGAGCATGAGGTCAACTCGCTTGTAAGGCTCGAGACGGCCCACGTATGTTATTCGCGGGGCACGCATGGCGTTAGGGTCAACTTCGAAACTCGGAGGATCGATGCCGGGTGGGCTAACGGTAATGTGGGCGGAGTCGATTCCGCGCGCCGTGAGATCGGAAGCCGTGCTTTCGGAAATCGCGAAGAAGGGGACGTGGCGATAGGCGCGAGAGAGGCCTAGCTCGCTCGCTACGACGCCCGCGGCCACGGGCCAGGAGGCTTGTTCGAAAGCCACAGTCCCGAAGAGATGGTGGCAGAGAGCGAGTGTGGGCGCGTTTGCGTAGAGCGGCGAGTAGAAGGGGATCTTGTTCAGGCACTCTACGACGAGGTCACAGCCGGAACTACCCGTACCGTAACTTCCGTCAGTGCGGCTATCCCTGCCACGGCTCGCTCTCTCTGTCGCGCGCCTAACGCGCCCGGGAAGACTCGCATAATAGAGAGGGAGAGGTCCGCGTCGCTCGATTTTGATCCCATCGAGGGTCGTCCGCGAGGCGCCACCAACAAAGCTCGTCGCGAGCCAAGTCACGTCGAAGCCACGGGCAGCCAATCGACCGAAAATCCGGGCGACATGGATTTCGGCGCCGCCGGCACGTGGATGCTCGGGATCGCGTTCGTTGAGAACGAGAAGGCGTGGGGGAGTCGTCATCGTTGTCGACAGGGGGACCGACCTACAACCGACCGAGCGCCTGCGAGATGCGCAGCCACCATACGATCCAAAGTGCTTCGAGTCCGATTTGCCAGGAGAGCTTCGATTCGCCCCGGGTTCGATCGACGAAGAAGAACGGGATTTCCTTAATTGTCGCGCCCGCGTGCACGAATCGGAAATTCATCTCGATCTGGAATGCGTACCCGTCGGCTTTGATGCGTTCAAAGCCAATCGATTCGAGCAGACTGCGACGGACACAGCGAAAGCCACCGGTCATGTCCGAGATCGGAAGCCCCGTCGCGCGCCGCGCGTATTGGTTGCCGAACCACGAAATCAGAATCCGTTCGATGGGCCAGTTCACGACGGTAATGCCGTGCAGATAGCGAGAGCCGAGCACCACGTCATGGGTTTCGATTTCAAGGAGCAGGACTGGGATTTGGTCCGGTGGATGAGAGAAGTCCGCGTCCATCTGAATCACTTGATCCGCGCCGAGAAGCAGCGCGCGGGCGATCCCTGCACGATAGGCGGCACCGAGTCCTTGTTTATTCGCGCGATGCAGCACGTGAACGCGAGACGAAGCCGCCACCAAATCGTCGGCGATCTTGCCCGTTCCGTCGGGACTGTTGTCGTCCACGACGAGTACCTCGAGGTCCGCAGACTGTTCGAGGATTTGAGGGACGATCAGCGGCAGGTTCTCCGCTTCGTCGTATGTCGGCAGGACTACGATCGTCCGGGGCATAATGCGAGTGTGCTCCTGTGGTCAGGATATGTGCTTCGGCCGCTTCCCGACAGCGCGTCCACAAAAGCGGGCGAATCGACGGGGTCGGTTAGACTCGGGACATGATCGACAACGCCTTTCGAGCGATCGTGCCTCGTTTTGCTGGTCCCTTGCTGGCGATCTACACACGATTGGGTTGGACGCCGAATCATGTGAGTGCCCTCGGGTTTGGAATCGCGCTCGCGGCGAGTTTTGCCGTGGCGATGGGTCATGAGTGGGTGGCACTGACACTATGGTGGGTGTCACGCGCGGCGGACGGAACCGACGGAGTTTTAGCGCGCGCGACCGGACAAGAGAGCGATTTTGGAGCGTATCTCGACATCGTGCTCGATATGGCTGCCTACGGCGCCATGGTATTGGGATTCGCGGTCGCTTGGCCCGCACTCCAGTTGGAGTGGATGCTGATGCTATTCCTCTACATCTTGTGCATCGCAAGTGCACTCGCACTAGGAATGCAGGAAGCCAAACGAGCACTTCCGGCACGAGATGACCGTGGGCTCCGCCTCGGTGCGGGCCTCGCGGAAGGCGGGGAGACGGGGATCGCCTACAGCATCTTCCTGCTCTTCCCGGCGCAGCTCGCGCTTACGACGCCGCTTTGGGTGGCGATCCTCGCGATCACCATCGTGGCCCGCTCGATCCTCGCCTATCGATCGCTGGATGCGCCCGAACCGCTGCACGAAGAACCGCCAAAGCCAGAATCCTCACCGAGACCAGCAACTGAGTCGTCTTCACGAACATTGTCCGACGAGTAGGCCTCCTCGGTCCGACGCATTGGCTTCGAAACCAGCGCATTCACACTCGATGAGGGCGGAATCGAGGGGAGGCCGCGACGCCCATCCTTCGTCGTAGCCTCAGTGCGGCGCCTCGGATAGCCTTAGCGCGTGACGCGACGCCCGACCCGTGCAGTCTTTCGCTTTTTCCTAACGACGCTTCTCGCGTTCGTCTTCGTGCCCTCGTTTGGCGCACTCAGTGGGCCTATTGCCCTCGAGGGACGGGGTGTCTTTGCTATTCGCCCTGCGAATGCGCAGGGGCGCACGCTCCGGCTGAACCAAAAGCGCGCGCGGATCGAGCAACTCGTCAAAAAGATTGGCGAGGCGACTGAGCGCACGATCCTCGTGCCAGATGATGTGCGAGGCACGATTTCAATCGTCGCCAAGCGCCCAGTCACTTTGGACGAAGCCTGGCAGATCCTTGAATCTTCACTTTCGATTCTGGGCTTTTCGCTACTGCCCTCGACTGCGGGGACTTGGCGAATCGCGCGGGTCGCGACGGCCGTGGGGGAAGCGCCTTTTCGTTTGAATGCGACAGGCGATAGCGATTCCTTCGTAACGACTTTGATCCCACTTCGGATCGCGAACATTCGAGACGTCCTTTCGGTACTCGAACCGCTCTCGGGGAGTCGGGTCACGTTAGTGCCCTATCCGGAAACGAATAGTCTGATCGCGAGTGGCTCCGAGCGTGTGATCGCACGACTCACGGACCTAGCCGGCGAACTCGACCGCGTAGAAGAAGCGAATCTCAGATTGCGCGTGCTTCGCTACAGGGGCGTGGACGATATCGAGCCCTTAGTCGAAGGTTTTCTGGAAGCCGGGGACCGCAGTCTTTCGCGCACGCAGATCTGGAGCGACGCGCGCACAAATAGTTTGGTCGTTCGAGGCGGCAGTGCTGGCGTCGCACGCGTACTCGATTTTTTGGACCGGCTCGATCAACCGATTGACGCAGGCGGCGCGATTCGGATTTTGCGCGTGTTACATCGCGACGCGGAAGAGATGGCGGAGCTTATTCGCACCTTCTCTGACGCTACGATTTCGGCGACGAGTGATGCGCAGGCGTCGGCTGGCCCCTTGGATGGCGCCGATTTTTCGATCGCAGTCGATGGGCCGACTCGTTCTCTCGTTGTTAGGGCAGACCCCCAGACCCATAAAGCCATCCGGGAGGTTTTAGAAGTTCTCGATGCACCAGTCGAATTGGTCGCGGTTGATATCACGGTGTCCGAGCTTCGGACTCCGGAGAGCTACGGCTTCCTCTTCGGGTTTCAGATTCCCTTCGCAAAGGGAAGCGGCACGGGAGATCTACTCGGATTCGTTCAGAGTGCCCCGGCAGTTGGAGGCGCGGCTGCGTTCCCGACGCTGACCGGGCGGGTTCAACGAAGCACCGACGTCATCTTTCAGCCCCCAGGTGCGCCAATTCCGATCGCGATTCCAATTGAGACTTCAATCGGAGCACTGGATTTCGATGGTACGAACGAGGTTCTGATTCAGCCGAGTCTGATCGTGACGGCGGGGGAAAGACACGAAATATTCGTCGGCGATAACGTGGGGATTCCGGTTTCGGACCCGGGAACGGGTGGGGACGGCCTCCAAACGATAGGTGGGGTCAATGTCTCGGCGCTCTCCCAAACGACGAGCTTTGAGCGAACCGATATAGGCACCCGTCTTGCGATCGAAGTCCGCACGGGCGCCGAAGGAAAGATTCAACTCGATCTCGAAGTCGAGATATCCGCGATCGATTTAACACGTGCGGGGTTGGCGGGTAATCCCACTGAGGTCGGTCCGAGCTACACGAAGAAGAACCTGGTGGTGACGGCAAGGCTCGATGACGGCGAGAGTGCGGTACTCGCAGTGAGCAAGCGGCAGACCGAGACAGAAATCGATTCGGGAATTCCTTTTCTACGGGACTTACCCTATCTCGGTTTCCTCTTTGGAGCGAAGGGGACGACGGTCGAGGATGTGCGGTTGATGATTTCCGCACGGGCGCGCCGCGTATCCAATCCTGCAGAGTTGGTCGCAGATACAATTCGCAGGCGGCTCACTTTCGAGCGAAGACGTGCTCGGGGAGCTGGGATGCCGGCGATCTCGGGGCCGCCCTTCGCGGTCCGGGTAACAACGAGACAGCTCGAAGAGGATGCGAAGGCGATTGCAGATTCGATTGCGCTACGTGGATTCGAGACCCAGGTTCACTCTTGGGAACTCTCTGGGAACGAAGTCTTCGACGTTTACGTGATGCACCTATCGTCGATGGTTGATGCGGCAGAAGTCGCCGAGGGCCTAGGCGAGGACGGCTGGGATGCCGATCTCGTGGTCTTTCCGCAGACTCGTTAGGCGCGGGCGGAGACGGTCTCTACGGGAGCGACCTCGTGGCGTGGGGGCGTCCTCCGCATCTTGCAGTTGAGCCCCTGGGAAGGGAGCAGGCCGTGTGGGTGCGACGACGGGCTCCTGTTGAGCGGGCTTCGCGAAATGCTCGGTATCGCCAAAGAGTCGGCCATTCTCTATTCCCGCCTTCTCACGTCGCTTCGTGACGTGGAAGCGCTCTATCACAAAGCCGATGCGCACCGTGAGCAGGCTTTGGTGTTCTTCCGCTCGAGCCGTTCACGACCCTTTTGATGTGGATCGAGGTGCCACGGTTATGCCGTGTTCGCCTCCCGCCCTTGCAATGGAGCGATCTCACGGCAAACTCCTCGGCCAAGAGGAGCTGGGCAACTCATGGGATCGCAGAATTTCGACCCTTATTTTTCACATTGGGCGGACATCGCGGCGCGACGCGTCGTAGCTGCGCACCCGCGTGACGAGGGTGATGAGCGACCGATCGTGGTCGCAGCTGGTATAACCCCCTCTGGCGTTGTGCACGTGGGGAACTTCCGCGAAGTCATGACGGTCGATCTGGTGGCGCGAGCTTTGCGCGATCAAGGCGTCAATGTCCGCTTCATCTATTCCTGGGACGATTTCGACGTCTTCCGAAAGGTGCCCTCGGATGCGCCACAGCAGGAGATGCTGACGGATAACCTTAGGCGGAGCGTTGCTGACGTTCCCGATCCTTTTGCCGAAGAGGGTGCGGGCGCCGATTCCTACGCGAGCCATCACGTCGAAACCTTTGAGTCGAGCCTCGACCCACTAGGCATCGAGCCCGAATTCATTCGCCAGTCGAAGGCTTACCGCGCCGGACATTATGCCGAGGGCATTAAGAAGGCGCTCGACAACAAAGACGTGATTCGCGGCGTGTTGGATGAGTTTCGCAAGGAGCCGTTGCCCGAGTCTTGGCTTCCGCTCGCGGGCTTCTGCGGAAGTTGTGGTCGTGATGAAGTCGACTTCACGTGGGATGGTGAGTGGACGACGGAGATGACTTGCCGAGATTGCTCGGCGGTGACGTCCGTGGACCTGCGCGAAGGCGGGAATGTGAAACTTCCTTGGCGAATCGATTGGCCTATGCGATGGGCCTTCGAGGGCGTCTGCTTCGAGCCGGGCGGCAAGGACCATAGTTCCGCCGGCGGGAGCTACGACACCGCGAAGAAGATCGTGAGCCCGGTCTACGACGGTTGGGCGCCCGAGTACGTTCCCTATGACTTTGTGCGTATTAAGGGACGGGGCGGCAAGATCTCAAGTTCCGCAGGCGAGGCGGTTACGGTCGCGGATTGTCTGCAGGTGTTTGAGCCGGAGATGCTGCGTTGGATCTTCACGAGCCAACGGCCCAACTCGGAGTTTCAGATCAGCTTCGATCTCGATGTGATTAAGCTTTACGAAGATTACGACCGGGCGCTCGCGACGGCGTATGCCCCGGATGACGGAAGCAAGAAAGATAAGAAGCGACATATCGTGCGCCGCACGATTGAGCTTTCGGCACGGCTGCCTATGCGGATCACACCTGGGGATGAACCGGTTCGCGTTCCGTCGTTTCGGCCGCTGTCTATGAACCTCCAGATCTACGACGGAGATTTTGACCGCTCGCTGGCCTACTACGAGTCGACCGGTGAAGTCTCGACCGATGCTGAGCGAGCGCGATTCCGGGTGCGCGCCGAGCGTGTTTGGCATTGGGTCGAAGAATTTGCGCCGGATGATTTCCGGTACCGGATTCGTGAGACTCCGAGCGAACAAACCCTCGACGGCCCGCCGCGCGAAATTCTTGAGCGACTGGTGCGCGCGCTCGAAGGGGAGCCCGATCTCAATGAGGCCACGTTGATCGAGCATCTCAAGACGCTTTGCGAGGGAACCGGCCTCGGGCCCAAGGAATTCTATCCCTACGCCTATGAGCTTCTGATCGCTCGCGAAAAGGGACCAAAGCTTTCTACGCTGCTTACGACGATGGGGAGCGCGCGCGCGCTTCCGCTTCTGCGCGCTGGACTCGGCTGATCCCGCTTCGCCGCGATCCTTCCGCGATGACTTTGTCCGAGGATCTCATGGTGCGGCGTCAGTAGGTGAATAGATGCGCCGAGCCGCGGCCTTTCAGCTTTGCTCAGGCGGGTAGGCCCGTCGTCTCGCCCAGCCCCAGCATCAGATTTAGAGACTGAATCGCAACGCCCGAAGCGCCCTTGCCGAGGTTGTCGAGGATTCCGACGAGCAGGATGTGCCCAGCGGGATTTTCAAAAACGTGGAGCCGGACCGAGTTCGTGTCGTTGAGGGAGCGAGGATCTAGGGCGAAGTCGTCGACCGGCTCGCGTCCGATAAAGGGCGCGACTTGGACGAAGGGTTCGCCTTCGTATCGATCGGCGAGGGTCTGCCAGACCCCCTCCGCGCTCGTGCCCCCGGGCAAGAGACTCGCGTGGACCGGCACTTCGACGCGCATGCCGCAGGCGAAGGCGCCGACTGAGGGCACGAATTGCGGGGGATGGTCGAGGGCTGCGTAGGCCTGCATTTCGGGGATGTGCTTATGGACCTTGTCGAGGGCATAGGGCGCCTCGAAAGGCAGTCCGAGCCGGCCTTTAGCTGGCGATTCCCATTGCTCGATCAGCGCCTTTCCGCCGCCCGAATACCCGGACAGCCCGTGGATCGAGAGCGGCGCATCGCTCGCGAGGATGCCGACATCCATCAAGGGGCGGATCAGGGGCACGAAGATCGATGGGTAGCAGCCCGGGTTAGAGACGAGCTGGGCATTGGCGATCACGTTGCGATGTCCAGGAGAGAGTTCGGGGAGGCCGTAAACCCAGCCCTCCGCCACCCGATGGGCAGAACTCGCATCGATCATGCGCGCGCCCGATTCCAGCGCCCAGCCGGCCGCTTCGATTGCCGCGGCGTCGGGCAAGCAGAGCACGGTCAGGTCCGCTTCCGCGATCGCCTTGCGGCGAGCGGGTTCAGATTTTCGCTCGGACTCTTCGAGGGTCCAGATTTCGAGGTCGGACCGCTGCGCGAGCCATTCGCGGATGCGTAGGCCTGTGGTTCCGGCGTGGCCGTCGATGAAGATTCGAGGAGTGGGCATGATGGCGGACGAGCTTAGCAGACGTCGCCTCGGTCGATCGATGCGAACTCGCGGATTCTTCATGGCGTGAACTAGAAGACGCCCACGATCTCCGGCAGCCCGCTAGGCGGCGCGCTTCCCGCGCATTCGGATGAATGCAAAGATGGCCAGCGCTGCGGCCAGGACGCCTACGGCATTCACGGCAACGCCGAGATAGCGCGACAGGTCGGATGGCCAGTTGTTTGGGTCCGCAGTAAACGCGTTCAAGATCGTGGTGCTGGCGACGTAGGCTAGGCCGCAGGAAACGAGCACATAGACACTCGGAAGCCAGCGGGCGAGTGCGACGCATAGGACTGTCGATACAGCCGCGAAGATCGCGACTGAGGCGGAGGCGGTCGGACCGAGCGGCTGGCGTCCAATTGCGATCAGCAGGAGTCCCGCGACCTGCCACGCGATCACGAGGAAGCCGTAGACGACCTGGGCGCCCACCGCGCGCAAAAGAAGCGAGTGGATCATCTGAAGATGGCTCCTTGAAACATCAGATGCCGTGCGAGCCCCCGGGGCTACTTCTTGCCGAGGCTCGAGTTTTCCGCGTAGTCGATCGGACACTCGATGACGTTCACGCCACCTTCGGCGAGGCATTTCTCGAGAAGTTTTTTGAGATCGTCGGTCTTTTCGACGCGGAACCCGCGTGCGCCATAGCTCTCGGCGTAGGCGACGAAGTCCGGGTTTCCGAATTCGAGTCCCCAATCAGGGAAGCCCGCGTCTTCTTGCTTCCAGCGGATCATGCCGTAGGAATTATCGTTCAGGATCAGCGTCGTCACGTTTCGCTTCGTGCGGACTGCCGTCTCGAGTTCCTGCGAATTCATCATGAATCCACCGTCGCCACAAATCGCGAGCACCTTGCGGTCCGGATGGACGAAGGCCGCCCCGATCGCGGAAGGCAACCCCGCCCCCATGGTCGCGAGCGCATTGTCAAGCAAGATCGTGTTAGGTTGATAGGCGCGGTAGTTCCGAGCGAACCAGATCTTGTACATGCCGTTGTCGAGGCAGATGATGCCGTCGTCAGGCATGGCTGCTCGGACGTCGGCGACGAAACGCTGAGGGCAGAGCGGGAAGCGCGGATCGTCGCTCTTCTCGGATGTGTGCTTTTCGACCTTGATTTTGACGTCGTCGAAGGTCGAAAAATCCCAGTGGTCCTGGGTCTCAATCGATTCGTTGATTTGCCAGACCGCGTTCGCGATGTCGCCTACGACTTGCTTTTGTGGGAAGTAGATCGAGTCGACTTCGGCCGAAGCGAAACTAATATGCAGGACCTTGAAGCCGCCTTCGTTCATGAAGAAGGGCGGCTTCTCGATCACGTCGTGGCCGACGTTGATGATGAGGTCTGCGGAAGCGACGGCATCGTGCACCGAATCATTATCCGAGAGCGCGGCGGTTCCGAGGTATTTCGTGTGTCGCTCGTCGATGACGCCCTTGCCCATTTGCGTGCAGATGAAAGGAATACCGGTCTGTTCGACGAAGCGGAGTAGCTGGTTGCTCGTTCGTTTTCGGTTGGCACCGGCGCCGACTAGCAAGAGGGGACGCTGCGCTTTTTTGATCATGTCGACCGCTTGCGCGATAGCCTTGGCTTCAGCGGCCGGCCGGCGTGCGGCTTCGGGACTAAAGAAGAAAGGTTCTGCGACCATTTCTTCGGCGATGTCTTCCGGAAGTTCGAGGCAGACTGCGCCGGGGCGCTCTTCTTCGGCGAGCCGGATCGATTCTCGAACCGCATCAGGCACGTTCGCGCCGTGCACGATCTGGCGTGCGTATTTCGTGACGGGTTTCATCATCTCGATGACGTCGATAATCTGGAAGCGAGCCTGCTTGCTCTTTTTGATCGGCTTCTGGCCCGTGATCATCATCATGGGCATCGCGCCTAGCTGCGCGTAGGCGGCAGCGGTCACGAAGTTTGTCGCACCCGGCCCGAGCGTCGAAAGGCATACGCCGACCTTGCCAGTCAGTCGCCCGACCGTTGCAGCCATAAAGCCCGCGGCTTGTTCGTGCCGGGTGATGATGAGTTTGATCGTCGAGTGGCGGAGACTCTCGAGCAGGTCGAGGTTTTCTTCGCCGGGAATGCCGAAGATATATTCGACCCCTTCTCGTTCCAGCGCTTCGACCATCAGGTCAGAAGCCTTGGCGGGCTCATCGGGGGAACGATCCGAAATCGCACTCATGCGGAATCTCCTGGAACGAGGGGGCAGAAATGGGGTGGCCGGATCCTACAACATGGCTTCACGTCGCGCGCGATTTTGCACGGACGCTAGGCCGTGAGGAATTATTCGATTCCTCTCCTCGACCGATGCGGTCCCAAGCCTTAGGCGGATGGGCTTCCGTTCGGTGGCGCGGATTGGTTTCCCGACGGATCGTGAAGCTCGGTAGTGCGGGGCAATCGGGCGCGCATGATTCTTCAAGGAATTTTTACGCTCAGCTTCATCGCGCGCCCCGCCGCCTCGGTCTAGGATGTGAGCTGCGCTGGCGGCGAATTGACAGTCGATTGACGGGCAATTGCCGGCTCATGGAGATGCGATGTTCACGATGCGATTCGATATGCGGGCCCCGGATTTCGGTGCACCGAAGGCTGACCTTTACAAAGCGGCGCTCGAGATGGCCGAATGGGGGGAGAGCCGAGGCTGTGTGGCGATCCAGGTCTGTGAGCATCATCGTTCCCGGGACGGCTATCTGCCGGCACCGATGATTATGGCGAGCGCGATCGCGGCGCGGACGAAGACCACGCCTGTGCAAGTCGCCGCTTTGATCGTTCCTCTACACGACCCGGTTGAGCTCGCCGAACAGATGGCGGTTCTCGACATCGTTTCGTCGGGGCGCGTGAGCTACGTCGTCGCGATCGGCTACGTACCCGCGGAATACGCTCAGTTCGGACGCGAGATGAAGGGTCGTGGAAAGCGACTTGAAGAATCGGTGCTCGTCATGCAGCGACTTTGGCGTGGCGAAGAATTCGAATACGAGGGACGGCCTGTGAAGGTGACGCCGCTTCCGCATAGCCCCGGTGGCCCCGTGCTCATGATGGGCGGTGGCGTGGCGGTGACGGCGAAGCGGGCGGCTCGGCTTGGGCTCGGCATGGTGGCTATGGGCACCGATCCGAATCTCGAAACGATCTACCAGGAAGCTTGCAAGGCTGAGGGCATCGAACCTGGGATGTGCCTGAACCCGGTCTCCGGTGCGCCCATGTCGGCCTTTGTCGCGCGGGACCCCGATCAGGCTTGGGCGAAATGGGGGCCGCATCTTCTGCATGACGCACAGGCGTACGCCGAGTGGATGGGCGACGACATAGACTCCGCGACGAAGAGCATCGCCTCTTCCGTCGAAGAACTGCGCGCAGAAAAAGGCAACTATCAGATTCTCTCCGTCGACGAAGCGGTCTCGGAGATTAGGGAGAGCGGGATCCTTTTGACGCAGCCGCTCTGTGGTGGCATGCCGATCGACTACGCCTGGGAATCGCTTACGACGATCGTCGACGACGTTTTACCGCAGGTGAAGAGCTAATCGAAGCGGCGTCGGGTTGCGTCGATGTCGGCTAGCCCCGTGATCCGAAACAGATAGCTGCGCCGATGCCCGCTCTCGGCTAGAGCAGCGCGCTGATCAGATAGAGCGAGTAGGTACCGACGAGGATGACGCCCTGGAGTCGGCCGATGCCGGCGGGGCGCGCGATGAGCACGAGACCGACGAAGCTCGTTGCGATCAGGATTGCGCCGTCCATGAGTCCGACGTCTGTCGCGGTGAGCGGGGTGACTATGGCCGTGGCGCCAAGCACGCCGAGGATATTAAACACGCTCGAGCCGATGGCGTTGCCGACGGCGAGGTCTCCGTGGCCCTTCTGGGCGGCGATGATCGAGGTGCCGATCTCGGGGACGCTCGTGCCGAGAGCGACGACGGTTACGCCGATAGCGGCCTCGCTCAGGTTGAAGGGTTCGAGGGTCTGAAGCGATCCATCGACCAGAAATTTGGCGCCGAAGCCGAGGCAGAGCACGCCGCCAACGGCTCGGATGAGAGGCTTCGCCCAAGGCTCATTTCCCTCACCGATCGCTCCTTCGACTTCCTCCGTAAGAAACTCACTGACTTGATCGTCTCCTGCGGCGCGGCGCAGATTCCAGACGACGTACACGACGAGCCCTAGCGCAAGGAAGATGCCCTCGGTTCGGGAGATCAGCTCATCCCCGACCATCCATGTAAAGACGGCGGAGACCATGATCAGGATCGGGAAGTCGACCTTATAGATCTCGGCGGAGGCGCGAAGCGGTTGGAAGAGTCCGCATAACCCGAGCACGAGGATAATATTGCAGACGTTCGAGCCCACGACGTTGCCGACGGAGATGCCGGCATGGTTCGAGAGGGCGGCGTCGAGGCTGACCGAAAATTCAGGCGCACTCGTGCCGATGGCGACGACGGTGGCGCCGATGGCGATCGGGCTCATGCCGATTCGGTTCGCGATGAACGTGGATGCTGAAACCAGCATGTCGCCGCCGATGTACAGGAGCGCACATCCAATCAAAACCAGTAGGAGCGACAGCGAAAGTTCGAGCACGCGCGAGTGGGTCTCCTGTGCACCGTTCAGATACGACGAGCGGTAATGCCGAATCTCTCCCCACCCGACGCAGGAAGCACGGATTTGCTTCGTCTGAGAATCGAGCCACCGGCAAGGGGAGCGGGGCGCAAGCCGGGGCGGCGGAGAATAGCTTGGTCCCGAGGAGTTACGAGACGATCGGCTGATTGTGAGTCATCGGGAGTCAGATGCTTTGCAAGTCTGCGGCATTGCGTCATTGTGTCATTCCTACGACGCGTCAGATCCGGACGAACAGGGGGCTGTGCCTTCGAGTCTCGCTCCGCACTAGAGCACCGCCTCGCATGGCTGGTTCTGCGGAGCTTTTGACGGCGTATATGGCCCGGGCACTCGAGCGTGCTTCGTCAAAGGCGGTTGATGCCGATCATTACAGGCAAGCGGATCCAAGGAACGTGAGTTCCACGGTCACTTCGAAGGGGAGCTAACGAAAATGCCCGAACTCTGGCGACGATGCAGCGCATGCAAAAACGAAATCGCACTTGGCGCGATTCATTGGGTCTGCAGCGTCTCGACATGCAACCGCAAGCGAACCTCCCTCGTGTTCTGCAATGTTGATTGCTGGGAAGTTCATCTGCCAACGGAGCGGCATAGGGAAGCGTGGGCCATCGAAGCCCAAGCGCCGAAGACCGCTGAGCCGATAGAGGGCGAAAAGCGCACGCGCAAAGCACCGGCCGGCACTCCCCCCGGAGCCACGATTCATGGCGACGTCGTCGACGTCGGCGAAATCCTCGTCGTCGCGAGCAAGCTCAAGGCGTACGTGAAATCGGTTTCGGGTTACAGCACGTCGGATCGCGTGTTGCCGGTCCTGTCCAAGGCGCTTCGCAAGATCTGTGACGAATCGATCGAGAATGCACGTCGCGCGGAACGCCAAACGGTGATGGACCGAGACGTCCCGCACGGGTGATTCGATGTTAGGGTGGTTGGGCGCGGGGTCATTCTTTTGAAGGATCATCTTCCACGCATTTTCGTTGGCCATGGATCCGGACAGCGCGAGCCAGAGATGGGGAAGCTCCGGCCCGAGGAGATGGGTGGAGGTCAGAAAAAGCCCAAGGTGTGCTCAGGCTGGAGGGAGGCCGCCCGTCATGACAAAGTCATGCCCCGAAGGGATCGTTATCGTAGAGTACGGATCGGCTAGCCTCTTTGCGGAGCGGAGCTTGAGCCTAGGGACGGCGCCGACGGAGAGCGCTGCGGCGG
>JASDVF010000034.1:28591-29935 GCA_041440805.1 Myxococcota bacterium
GCTGCGGCGGGTGTTGGAACCTGCTGCGGGCAAGCAATCGAGTTTTCGAGGCTGTCGCATGGGATCTAGGTTCCGCCCGGAAGCGTTCGGGGCGAGGTGATTGCGTCGCTTGTGACGGAATTCTAAACGGATCGTGGGCGTGAGGTCGGCTCTCGGTCCAGTTGGAATAAAATCGTGGCGATTAAACCTCGTAAACTTGCTGAATCGAAGGAAGCCTAATTTGGCAGCGCGCAAGAAACAGGCCGGGAAGAAATCCCGCAGCGGTGCCGGTCCGGGTCTTCGGGATCGGGCGAACCGCGCCGGTGATCGCGCCTCAGAGGCGGGAGCGCGCGCCGCTGGATTTGCCCGCCGCGCTCGTGACCAATCCGTGCAGCGGGTGAAGGATCTTGGCGTTCAAGCCCGTGATTCTGTGAATTCCTCGCGGCTGGGGCCACTTGAGCCACATTTATGCTTCGTAATGAGCCCCAGACGACCGATACCCCCTGTGATTATGTCCGACTCCGTTCGCGTAGCGACTTACAACGTTCATAGATGGCAGGGCGTCAACGGTCGGGCCAAGCCCGATGTTGCCCGCGCGGGATTCGTGATTTCGGAGCTCGAAGCGGACGTGATCGCCTTGCAGGAAGTGCTTCGTCCTTTCGAGGCGGACACCGACCCGGGCGTCGATCCCCTCAGCCAGCTTTGCGAAGAGCTCGATCTTCATCTTGCCTTCGCGGCGACTCGCAGGCACAGGCGCGGTCAGCTCGGCAACGCGATCCTCTCTCGCTTTCCGATCACGGCGATCTCGGTGATCGATATTTCTTATTCCCGGATCGAGAAGCGCGGCGCCCTCGCGGCACAGGTCGGGCATTCCGGTGTATCTCTCGGCGTCGTCGCCACGCATCTCTCGCTAGTGGACCGAACGCGACGTCGTCAGGTGCAGTCGCTGATGGAACATCCGGCGCTGAACGCAGGCCCTGCGGTTTTGATGGGGGACATGAATGCTTGGCGAAACTGCAAGGGTTCGCAGGAGCTCGACGAGGCGCTCGGCCTTCATCACAACCTCAATTGGCCGGCGAGCTTTCCCGCCGGCCGGCCTTTGCTGGCGCTAGACCGAATCTACACACGAAACGCTGACGTCGTCGAAGTGTGCGAGCACGATACCCCTGCAGCCCGCAAGGCTTCGGATCACCTGCCGGTGGTTGCGGAAGTCTCGATCAAGGAGCAAGCGGCTCCCTGAACCTTAGGCGCGAAACGCGTCGGAGTTTCGTTCGCTGCAATGCGGTGAACGATCTTGATAGGCGAGCTGATAGACTGAGCTGATGATCCGACCTTACGACCTCATGCCGATCTCGATCCAGAATG
>JASDVF010000035.1:0-6098 GCA_041440805.1 Myxococcota bacterium
CCGCGCCGAACAGGTTCGCACCGGCCTTACTCTCCTTCGTAACGAAAACGGACCGGAATCTCCGCCTTGATTGCCATCGGATTCCATCGGCTCGGCGGAGGGCCAACCTCAAAATCCATTCGGTTGAGAACGAGGTTTCCCTCCAAAACCAAGGGGTCCTCACTCAGCAGAATAACTTCCCCTTCGACCAAGCGCGTTAGGCCGTGCAGATCAATCTCAAAATTCGCATCGAAGTACGTGCCGCCACCTTCAGCCCTCTCAGTTCGACTTAAGCCATCTACGCGCACACGCGCTTTCGGCCAACGTGCGACTTCAAAAAAATCGGCTTGTAGTAGATGCGCGTCACGACGATCGATCCCGGTGTCGACGCTCGAGAGATCCACCTCGACGGTCACCCAGCTCGATTCAAGTGACTGCGCATCGACGGAACCCTCGACGATTCGCCACGAATCAAAACGACCGTTCGCAGTCGCAATCAGATTTTCCCCAATGAATTCAATCGACCCAGGCGGGGACATCGGCTGTGCATCCTCCGCCGAAGAAACGGCGCTCCATGGGCCGATCAGAAAGGCGTAGGTTAGGCCCAATACGAGAAACTTATTTTGACTTATGGAGGACATCATCCTCTCCTCAGAATTTTTCTAATCCGAAACTTATCCCAAAGACGACATCCGCCTTGAGACTAGGAAAAACAAGCCGCGTTTCCCGCACCACCGATACTAGGCGTTCTGGCAACTAAGCCCCAGCGGCGCTACTCGGCGCCTGCCGGGCTCTGCGGCGCGGCTTGGGCCGGCGGTCCTATCGGTCGATCCATCCCTGCTCGCGGAATTTGATCTCGAGCTCGTCGGCGATCTTATCCGCCATCCGCTTACCGACCCCTTCGACCTTGTTTCGACCTGTCACCTCTTGGCCGACCTTCAGTGGCAACGTGATGATCAGACCGAGCGGGTTGGCCGTCGCGACAGTCAGAATCAGCGGAACCACGACCCCGGGTGACTTGCCCGCAGCCGAAGTCGCTGTGCCTGCCCCGAGCTTGCGACGTCCCCCCTGCGTCGAGACGTAGCCTTCGAGGTTAATGGTGATCTCCGCCGCTCCCGAGCCGAAGCCGAGCGCCACACGTTTGAACCCACTGCCTTCGTCGACGGAGGTGAGATACCCGACGATCTCGATGTCTCCTTGGACCGGCTGCGATCGTTCCGTGGCGCGCTCCGCCGTGAGCCCCATCTCCTCGATCCGCTTCACGAGTTGCTGCGTCATCTCGACGCCGAGCATCCGACCCGCTTGGACTTCCTCCGCCGAAGCGGGCGCCTGAATGCCGGCGTACTTCGTCTTTGCCTCGGACCAGTCTGGCAGATCCCCCACGATCGCAGCAAAGTCGTGCACTAAGATCTGATCCGGGCGAGTGATTTTTTTACCGGTGTACTCGTCGCGCTCGGTAATCTTAATCGACGCACAGCCTCCCACAACGATCAAGAGGACAAGAAACCCCATCGCGATAGTCCCTGTGAGACCAGCACCCTGAGCATTTCGTCGAATCATCAACTCCCCAATTCTTATGAGACCCGGCTCGTTAATACCGCATTCGCGAGCCACTAGCTTTATTCGTCGTAGTCCCCACATTCGCAATCACCGGGTAAGAGTTCTCGACGTCGTCGAGGCCTCGCACACAGAGCCGAGCGCACTACGATCCCGCTTGATAACTCGCGACCAGGAGATGACCATGTCCGCAGCCGAATCCAACATCGTTCACACCGAAATCATGCAGCTTCGCGCGACGCCCGCACAAGTTAGGGAGTTCATTCTCACGCCAGAGCGGATACTCGACTACTTCCCCTCGCCTGTGGACGGCGGTGTCCTTGAGCCTGGGAATTCGATCTATTGCCGGGGCGAGATGGGCACTTCGATGCTCGAGCTCGTGGCGGAAAAATCGAGTGACGAGCTGATGGTGATTAAGGTGACGACCGCGCTCGGCCTCGAAGCCCCCTTCACTCGCGCGCGCATCGAAGCGAGCTCCACGTTTACGATGGTCGAAGATTGGGCTCTAGCCGCGACCGCCGAAGGCACGCAGCTCACCAAGACCTGGCGCGATGTCGCCTCGGAAGGGCCCGAGCCCTTCCCTCTCGCGGATGCTGTTAAGCAGGGTGCCATACACGAGAGCAGCGCCCTCATCGCAGGCTGGAACGCTGCGGCTGCTTCCTGAGCGGCGAGCGAGGGCAGCGAAAACGTCTAAACGAAGGCTTTTGCTTGCTTGTTCCGAATGCTGCGCGTAGCCACTCCGACATGTCGCCGAAGTGCTTTTCGTATCCCCGCTTTAGGGACGCCCGAGGTTGGTTTATCTCGGGGGGCCATTAACGTGAAGATGTGTGCCGAGCGCTAGGCAAACAATAAGTAGCGACATCATGCAATCGAGTATTCACGGCCCCGAGAGGACATTCCTCTCGGGGCCGTTTTTTTTGATGCACGCGTCGCACATCCCAGAGGGACTGTTCCCGCACTGCACGCAAAACTAACACCATCGTTCTACTGGGCGGAGATTTCATGAGTTCCCTCGGAGATCGAAACCTGATCGCGATCGATTCCCTGCGGACCCCAGCAGAGCTGAAGACATCGCATCCCATGTCCACAACCGCGGCGCGGGTCGTCCTGCGTGGCCGAAACGCGATCCGTGACGTTCTGCACCGCCGTGACCGAAAACGCCAAGTAGCGATCGTCGGACCCTGTTCACTCCACGACCCAGTCGCAGCGCTCGAATACGCTCGACGGCTCGTCCCTCTCGCCAAGGAGCTCGAAGGTAAACTCATCGTTGTGATGCGCACGTACTTCGAGAAGCCGCGACGCGCCTAGCTCTCTTCCGCCCACGCCTCTGGCGTGAACGTCTTCATGCTAAGCGCATGAATCGCGCCACCCATCCAGTCGCCCAAGACGCCATAGACCAACTGCTGCGCCTTGACCCGATTGAGCCCGGCGAATTGCTCCGACACGATCGTCGCGCGGTAGTGTCCGCCGCCGTCCTTCGCCCCCGCATGCCCCGCATGCAAATGCGACTCATCGATTACTTCGACATGGCTCGCAACAAGCTCCTCGCGTAGCCGTACTTCCAGATCATCCTTCGTCATGGTAAACGTCATAATTTCGCGAGCGCTAGTCCTTCGGTAATCCGAGCATACGCTCGGAGATGATGTTCTTTTGGATATTAGGCGTTCCGCCGCCGATCACGACTTCCGGCCAGTTCAGCGAATACTTCGCCCATGCTCCACCGTCGACCGTCGGCTCCGAGCCGCCCATCAGCGTCGCACTCGAACCCAAAATTTCGAGCGCAAGTTCGCCGAGGCCCACTTCGAGATCCGCTCTATGAAGCTTATTGATCGAGGTTTCGGAGCCGAGCGGCTCACCCTTCAACTGCTTCGTCAAAAAGCGCATGCCATTCAAACGCATCGCTTCGATCTTCGTTTCCGCCTGCGCGATCCGCCGACGAATCCCAGGATCTTCACTCATGACCCGGCCCGCACGAATCGTGCCGCGCGCCAGATTCTTCACTTCGTCGATCTTCCGAATGAGTCCATGAACTTCCGCGATCGAAGAACGTTCGGAGGCAAGCGCAGAAATCGTCACCTTCCAGCCCTGCCCTTCCTCGCCGAGTCGATTCTCGACCGGCACGCGAACGTTGTCAAAGAAGACTTCCGCGAACATCTCGCCGCCGCTCATGTTCTTGATCGGCCGAACATCGATGCCTTTCGTGTCCATAGGAACTAGCAGGCAAGTGATGCCATCGTGCTTACTCTCGGAGGCTTGGTCCGTACGCACGAGCAAGATCATCATCTTCGACCACATGGCGATCGAAGTCCAAATCTTCTGACCGTTGACAACATAGTCGTCGCCGTCTCGCTCGCATTTGCATTTCAAACTCGCGAGATCGGAGCCCGAGTCCGGTTCCGAGTAGCCCGTACACCACTGGTACTTGCCGTCCAAAATGTCCGGCACGTACTTCTGCTTTTGCGCTTCCGTGCCGTACTGAATGATGGCCGGACCGACCCAGGCGAGCCCCATGAAGCATGAGCCAAGGGACGGCGCCTTACGCTGAGCCATCTCGTCTTTCAGAATGACCTGCTCCATGATCGAGCCGCCGCCACCGCCAACGTCCTTAGGCCAAGAGAACCCGACCCATCTCCGCTCGCGAATCTGCTTGCTCCAGTTCGCCAGGAACTCCGGCGTTCGCTCGTGGCTTTCCGGCAGATTATCATCAAGGAATCCGCGGACTTCGTTTCGGAACGCTTCTTCTTCTTCGCTTAGTTGAAAATCCAAGACCTAGAGATCTCCCAATCGAGCGACGCGCTCGTAGTGATAGTCCGCGTCCCCAAACATGGGTCGCACCCATTTCGAACGTTTCAAGTACATCTGAATGTCGTATTCCCAGGTATATCCAACACCGCCGTGGAGTTGAACGCCCATGATCCCCGCCTGCGGAAATGCATCCGAGCAATACGCCTTCGCACGGGACACCGCGACCTGCGCGTCATCCGCATCCTGATCAAGCGCCCAAATCGCGTAGTACACGAGGGAGCGAAACGACTCGACGTCGACATAGATCTCCGCGAGCGGATGTTTCACGCCCTGGAACTTGCCGATCTGTTCGCCGAACTGCACCCGCTCCTTCGCGAACTCCGTCGTGATACTCAGCGCGGCTTCAGCAGAACCAACTGCCTCCGCAGTCACGAGCGCCGCGCCCAAGTCGAGTAGCCACTGAGTCGCAGGCCAAGCCGCACCCTGCGTGCCTAACACGCAGTCAACGCCGACTCGTGCATCCTCGAGGCTGAGCTTTCCGACCGACTTCGTCAGATCCATCACATCGAAGCTCGAAGCAGCCGCGCCCGACGTCCCCTTCTCAACCACAACAAGGGAAATCGACTGTGCATCGGAACCCGAGCGAACCGCAACTACAAAAAGATCCGCGAGCGCCGCATCCGAAACGAAAAGCTTCTCGCCCGAGAGAATCAGCTCGTCGCCGTCGGGCTTAGCGAGCGTCTCGACCCCTTCCGGACCCATAACATCACTTCGTTCAAGGAACGCGAACGTCCCAATCTTCGAGCCGTCTGCCAAGCCCGGCAGCCAGCGCGCCTGCTGCTCCGCCGATCCAAACCGCTCGATCGCCTTGCCCGCGATCACCGTAGAGATCAGTGGCGAGGGAAACAGACTTCGCCCCGTCTCTTCCAAAACAACAAGCGTAGTTTCAAGGTCGAGCCCAACGCCGCCGTGTTCCTCTGGCATGTTCAACCCGACCCAGCCGAGTTCCGCCATTCGCGCCCAAAGCGCAGGTTCGATTCGAGGGCTGTCAGGCGCCTCCACGATTTCACGAACACGATCAAGCGACGCATTCTGGTCAAGAAACTTACGCACTTCCGCGCGCAGTAGCTCTTGCTCTTCGGTAAAGCCGAAGTTCATTTGGGGGCTCCGTTATTAGGCGAAAGATCAAACCATCTATTTGTTCAACATAGTCACGCAAATCAACCACAACCGACCGGCACCACACGCTCAACTCGCACGCATTCCACGCACCGACTTACAGACTCACTAGAACGAATCAGGTCGCGTGTCGCAGGCTGGTCCCACATCCTTCGCAGGCCCAAGCGCGCCGAAGAATAGACGAGCCAGAGGCATGCGGCGACAGATTAAAGAGAGCCCCCGGGGCGGGGATTCATGGGGCAGAGAGCCAGGCCCTTGTCTTCACTCGAGCGGCCAGCCATAGCTACCGAGGAATCGCTCAGCCAAGGCGCCGATGGTCTTGAGATCGAGCAGGCTCAAACGGCTGGACTTGGTGTGCCACGTCTACGTCCATTCGATCCCATTGGTAGATCACGTAGGCACTCCAGCTTCGTGCTCGCCGCCCTCGTATCCGCAAGCTGCGTCTGCGGAGAAACCCTTCCAGCTTCAGCGAATCCAACCAGGATGCCTGAGGGAAGCCGGTTTGTCGCTCGAGCGGTTACAGTTCCGTGTTGTGGTGTAGTGAACGAGTGCGTCGTTGACTCGAACGAACTGAATTCCGCCCCCCCCCCGAGCAAAGACCGTTAGGCCTAACGGCTCCGGAAGAGGGTCGGCGGTTT
>JASDVF010000036.1:0-6188 GCA_041440805.1 Myxococcota bacterium
GTGCACGTCGATGAAGTTGACATCATGATTGAAACACAAAGGGTCCCGATGGAGCTTCCCGAAAAAAATCCCACCGATATCGAACGTGCCATTGCGACTTTCGTTCAGGGCTTCGTCCCCGACGGAGCCACACTCCAAACAGGCATTGGTGGCATACCCGGTGCGGTAGCGGGCCTGCTAGCCGACGGACCGGGCGGCGACTACGGCGTCCACAGCGAAATGTTCACAACAGGTTTAATGCGGCTCCACAAAGCTGGAAAGGTGTCCAATGCTCACAAAGGCTCCCACGTGGGTTATTCCGTGGCGACTTTTGCGATGGGCAGCAAGGAGCTTTACCAATGGCTGGAGGGTCAGGAAGAAGTCAGGTTCCTACCCGTTGAGTATGTCAACACGCCCATGATTATTGCCGCAAACCGCAATATGCGATGTATCAACGGAGCCTTGATGGTGGATCTCGCGGGGCAGGTCGTTGCCGATAGTATTGATGGGCGTCAACACTCAGGGATTGGTGGACACGAAGACTTTACTTCGGGGGGGAGTTTTGAGGCGGACGATCGATCGATGATCTGTATGCCGTCGACCGTCGAAGTGGGCGGGGAAACATTGTCACGGATCCTCGCCACATTCGCTGCGGGCACTCTGGTGACGACCCCTAGACATCAACTTGATATCGTCATAACGGAATACGGTGCGGCCGAAGTGTCGGGCCTGACTGTAAGCGATCGTGCCCATGCTTTGGCAGAGATTGCCCATCCGGAATTCCGTGCAGCTTTACATGCACAATCGGACAAGATTGGCTGAATCGGTGCTTTGTCGGTGCAGCTGACTTGCCCCCCCGTCCCGTGCTGCCGGGTCGTTCAGACTGCGGCCGCCGGGCAGGGGCTCCGCGGACAGTCCTCTAGGGGCCTCGGGGTCGACGCGACCTGCGCGAAGGCTCGCGCTCAGCAATTTAGGGGCTCGGGCAAATTGACAGTGAGATAGGGCACCACAGCCGCTATCCTCAAAAGCCAATTATGATTGCTGCGCTCTCACCCGCGAAGAACCTCGACCTAACGCCCTCCGCGATCCAGCTCAGGACGACGCAGCCCGCCTTTATGGCGGAGGCAGAGTCTTTGATGAAGACTACGCGGGGGCTCTCCCAGACCAAGATCCGCGAATTGATGAACCTCTCGCAGGATCTTGCCAAGCTCAATTACGACCGGTACCGCTCGTTCGAGCTGCCATTCTCCGAAGCGAACGCGCTCCCTGCGGCGCTCGCTTTCAACGGCGATGTCTATCGCGGTCTCCACGCGCGCGACTTAAGCGCACGCCAGCTCGATTGGGCCCAAGAACATATCGCCATCCTGTCGGGCTTGTATGGGATCTTGCGCCCACTGGACCTCATGCAGGCGTACCGGCTCGAGATGGGCACGCGGCTCCTCACTCGACGCGGCAAGAATCTCTACGAGTTCTGGGGCAAGCGTGTGGCAAACGCACTGGACTCCGCGTTGGCGAGCCATGAGGACGACACCCTCGTCAACCTCGCCTCGAATGAGTACTTCAAGGTCGTCGGCGCGAAGAGCTTCCAGAGACCGATCGTCGAGTGCGTCTTCGAGGATTGGAAACAGCACGAAGATGAAGGAAAAGTCATCAGCTTCATGGCAAAGGTTGCCCGAGGCTCCATGGCCCGATTCATGATCACGGAGCGTGTCGACCGGGTCGCGGGGCTGAAAGACTTCGCAAAGGATCGCTATCGCTTTGTACCGAATGCGTCCTCTGAGACACGTCTTGTGTTTCGCCGGAAGTTTATCCCCGCCGCTGACTGCTGAGTCGGCAGCGCGGCGCTCCCGCATACCGTCCTCGCTTCCGAGCTTCCGCCGGATACGTTGGGCTCGAAGCATCGGCCTGTCAGGGTGGCTCAAGCGCCGGCTGTAGTAGGCCAGGCCGATCGTTCGCCGGCCCTACCACCCGCCCTCCGCCCGCTGCTCCCCCGACGCGGGCGCTTCTCATTCAGGGCTTCGTCGCCTGTTGCTTCGCCTCGACCCAAATCGGCGATCCAATGGCACGTTCCTGAATCCAAGGAGGAACACCGCTGTTCAGCGGCTGCGATGTTCGCAGAGCATCAAAGGTGCTCCACCGGCACGTAGAGACCTGGATCACACGCGCATAATAGAATGCGGATTGGGTCGCATCGTAGTCAGGGTCCGTCCAGGTCGCGCGGAGATCTGCAGCGCCGACGCCAGCTGCAAGGCTGCAGTCTTTGAGGTTAGGTTTGGGGGCGGCATTTGGGCATCGGTGTGATTTGGGATCTGGCCTAGCGCCGTCCATGCAGGCGATGTCGATGACGCGTTCGTGAGCGACGCCGTCTTTGAGCCAGCCCTTAACGACTTGCAGGCGCTCAAGCGGCGCCTCGCTTGGATCCTTTTGGGCATGGATGGCGAGGGACGGCGCGGTGGGTGTGGCGCCGATTGGAGGCGCCAGGACTCCACCCATCGGGACTGTGTCGGTCTCGGGTTGGTTAGGTGTAGCGATTAGGGCGGCGACTAACTGAGCATCCCATGAGGCGTGCATGCGCAGCCGAATGCGCGGGCCCGAAGTCGCGAACGTCTCACGCCGGCGAATCGCATCGAAGATCGCTTCACGCGTATTCGCTTCCGCCCAGATCCCTGCCAGTCCAGCAGATGAACCCCATCGCGTGGTGATGGAGACGACCGGCTCGACACCCGGCCTTGTCTCGATCATGGCCAAGCGCTTCTCGGGAGTCGCATCACTAGGCCCGATTTTACCCGTGTAGTTGTCTTCCTCGAAGGGGCTCGACGCGTTATGCCCGTCGGTCGAGCCAATGAAGCCTAAGCGGTATGGGTTCATGCCTAACGCGCGTTCGAGCTCAAGCCCCGTCTTCAGCGCGTCGCGCCCATAACTGCCCTTAGGCTGACTTTTGAACTGCGGGTCAAGTGTCCGCACGTCCACGATTGAAAAATTCGCCCACTCGTCGTCGGGGGAAAGGTCGGGGTGGGTCTCGGACTGCCCCTTGATCTGCATGACCTCGGCGACCGGTTCATTGCGGGCGCGCAGGGCGGCCCATGCATCGTCGGTCGCGGATCCGTCGAAACGCCTAGTCGCGAACATTTCGCCATCGCTTCCGTTTGAGTTATGCGGGATGGCGAGCAGCTCGTGGCCCTGCGCGCGCGTGTCGTCCATCCATCTCCAAAGTCCTTCCGGGTTCGGCGAGTCCATCGCCGAGAAGGGACGGTATGGAGCGGTGGCGCCTCTGAACAGAACGTTACGATGTAGGTTTCTGCCTTCCGGATTCGACGTGTATTCGAAGCCTATGAAGGTTGTGAACTCGCCAGGGACATACTCGCTATTGGCGAGACCGATCAAAGCTTGCCAAGCCGGTTGAATGACCGAGTCGTGGATGAGGACCGGGAACGGCTTTCGACTCTGAAAAGTTTCTCTGATCCGCCGGAATGCGTTTTGTTGGACTTGTCTGTTTTGGCCGGTCCAGTTTCTAATGAGGGGTTGTTTTGCGAGGGGGTGGTTCGGGTTATTGGCGGCTCGCACGACGCCGAGATATTCCGCGTGGTCTGTCAATGCCATGAAGTCCAGAGGCGGGCCATTGATCTGGATCTTTTTGCCCGAGGCGTGATCGATCGCTTCGCCGCGCGCATAGCGATAGGCGTCTAGCGGCGTAGCGGTGACCTGATCCGCGTACGCATCAAAAGACCAGCCCGAATGGACGTGCAGGTCTCCAAAGTAGAGCGACCGTAAGGTGGACGGCGCAGGCACATTTTGCGCGCCATTTTCGGCGCTACTTTTGTCCCCACTTTCAGCCGCAGGTGAAACTGCGGATTGCTTTGCCGAAGCGTCTTCGCCGCAGCCCGTTAGCGTAAGGCTCATACACCCGACGAGAGTGGCGATGCTTAGCGCCAAGGACGGCTTTTCAGGGCGTCGTAACCGCACTAGTTCCCGTAGACCGCGCCGCCGTCAAGCTTCAAGATTGCGCCGGTCGTGAACTTAGACGCGTCGCTCGCGAAATAGAGCGCCGCGCCCACGATCTCATCCGGCTCGCCGCCGCGCCCCAGCGGAATCATCTTCCCTAGACCTTCCACCATGGCCGGAGTCCAGGCTTTGCTGATATCCGTCATGAAGGGACCGGGCATGATGCAGTTGACTCGAACGTTAGGCGCGAAGGTTCGGGCGAAGCCTTTTGTGAGATTGTTCAGTCCGGACTTCGCTGCGCCGTACGGGATCTCGCCGGGGCTCGACTGGACTGCGGCCGTACTGGATACGCCTATGATCGAGCCACCGCCCGCGTCACGCATGGCACTGCCCAAGACGGCGGTCAATCGGAACGCGCCCTTTAGGTTTACGTCTATGACTTTGTCCCAGAGCGCCTCGGTGACTTCGAGGATGTCGCCGTAGACAGGCGACATGCCCGCGTTGTTCACAAGGACATCGACCTTTCCGAAATGGTCGAGGGCGCGCGCGGCGAGGGCATCGCAGGCGTCCCAGTCGCCGACATGACATCCGACCGCGAGGGCCTTCTGTCCCGTTTCATTTTCCACCTCGGCAGCGAGCGCCTCGCAGTTCTCGGCCTTACGGCTCGCGATCACGACGTCGGCGCCGACCCGCGCATAGGCGAGCACGATCTCGCGCCCGAGCCCGCGACTGCCGCCGGTAACTACGGCGACTTTGCCATCAAGCCGAAACTGGGAAGTAGGATCTTGAACCATGGTGGTAACGTCTCCGAAATAAAGCCGAGCTGGCAAGGATGCGCGAGTATCCCACCGCAGGACTTTCTTTCCCACCCCGAGTAGCGCCGCCGCGCCCCTAGCGAGGAACAATATGCCGATCGATTTCAGCGTCGAGCCCGAATTTCAAGAACAGCTCGACTGGATCCGTGAATTCGTGGATACGGAAGCCGTGCCGCTGGATCTCGCCTTTGGTGGGGAAGAGGGGATCTACAACAAGGCGCACCCTTTGTGGGCCGAAGTCGTTCGCCCGCTTCAAGAGAAAGTAAAGAAGCGCGGACTCTGGGCCTGTCACCTTGGTAAAGACCTCGGTGGCCTGGGCTACGGCCAGACGAAACTCGCCTTGATGAACGAGATTCTCGGGCGATCCGGATTTGCTTCGAGCTTGTTCGGGTGCCAAGCACCAGACTCGGGCAATGCGGAGATTCTCGCGCACTACGGAACCGAAGCGCAGAAAGAAACGTATCTCGAGCCGCTTTTGAACGGTGAGATCTCGTCCTGTTATTCGATGACCGAACCCCAAGGCGGCTCCGACCCGAACGTCTTTAAGTGTAAGGCTACGCGAGACGGCGACGACTGGATCATCGAAGGCGAAAAGTGGTTTTCGTCGAGTCTGCGATGGGCAAAATTCGCGATCGTGATGGTCGTGAGTAATCCGGACGTTCCGATCTATCAGGGTGCCTCCATGTTTCTTGTGCCGACGGATACGCCCGGGCTTGAGATCATCCGCAATACGGGGATGGCACATGAACCGCCGGGACACGGTGGGCACGCCTATGTCCGGTACAACAAGGTGCGGGTCCCGAAGGAGAACTTGCTAGGCGGCGAGGGACAGGCGTTCAAAATTGCTCAGACGAGGCTCGGTGGCGGACGCTTGCATCATGCGATGCGAACCGTCGGCGCAGTGCGGCGGCTACTCGACATGATGGCGGAGCGCGCGGCGAGTCGAACGACGAAGGGGTCTCTCTTGGCCGATAAGCAGGGCGTGCAGGAGATGATCGGTCGGACTTGGCTTGACCTCCAACAGTTCAGGCTTTTGGTTTTGCATGCGGCATGGACCGTGGATCAAGTGGGTGGGTCGGCGGCGCGAACCGAAATTGCGGCAGTGAAGGTGATGACGCCTCAGGTTTATACGGATGCGGCCTATCGATGCATGAAGCTTCACGGCGCGCTTGGTGTCTCGAATGAAATGCCGATTGCCGGCATGTGGCTCGGGGGTGCTGCGCTCGGGCTGGCGGACGGGCCGACGGAAGTGCATATGACGACGATTGCGAAGCACGTCCTTAAGAACGTGGAGCCGACGACGACGGGCTGGCCGAGTGAACATCTGCCCGAACGACGGGAAGCGGCTCGGGCACGCTACGCCGACATCTTGGAGCGAACGCTTACCAACGAGTAGGGCTGGCGTTCATGCAATGTGTTAGTTCTGGTCTGAGCCGTCTTCCGAGCCGTCTT
>JASDVF010000036.1:6288-143344 GCA_041440805.1 Myxococcota bacterium
GAGCCGTCTTCCGAGCCGTCTTTAGAGGCGGCGAGGCGGTGCTTCTGCACCTTGCCGCTGGCGGTGCGGGGGAGCTCGGTTTCGATGATGAAGCTGCGGGGCTGCTTGTAGCGCGCGAGTCGCGTTGAAAGCCATTTTGCGATGGGCTCGGCGCGGAGTGTGCGACCGGTGGCTGCAACGAGATGGGCGCGTCCGATCTCGCCCCACTCGGCGTCGGGGACCGAAATGACTGCGGCTTCTTCGATATCTGGATGGTCGACGAGGGTGGCCTCAACTTCCGCCGGGTAGACGTTTTCGCCGCCCGAGATGTACATTTCCCGCACGCGTCCCACGAGCGTGACGTCCAGGTCTGCGTCTTGCGTTGCCAAATCTCCGGTGCGTAACCAATCGCCGCGGATCGTTTCTGCCGTCGCTTCGGCCCGCTGCCAATAGCCGAGCATCGTGATCGGGCCGTTTACGACGATCTCGCCGACTTCCCCGGTCTCGACGTCTCGCCATCCTGAGACGTCGCCTTCAATGGTTGCGGGATCGATGAGGCGCAGGGTTGCGTGGTGAACGGGGCGCCCGACGCTGCCGGCCTTGGTGAGGGTTTGTTCGCTGTCCAGGCAGGTCAGGATCGAAGTCTCAGTCTGGCCGTAGCCCTGCTTCATGGCCAAGCCACGATCGTGATAGGCGCGGATAAGCTCGGAGGGTGCTGCGGCGCCGGCCGTAAACGCAAAGCGCAGGCAGGCGGGGGGCGTGCCGAAGGGCTCTTCTCGGTCGAGCGCGTCGAGCATTCGCTGATGCATGGTGGGCACACCGCCGTAGTAGGTGATGTCTTCCGACTGGATTGCTTGCCAGACCCGTACCGCGTCGAAGCCTTCTTGGATCACGAGCCCGGCGCCGGCGAAGATCGTGGGGATCGCCAAGATCTGTAGGCCTAATGAATGGAAAAGCGGGGCGACGACGAGCACGCGATCTTCGCTTCGGATGTCGAAATAGCGCTCCGCATTAAGGCAGTTGTAGAGCGTCTTCCGAAGGGGGAGGAGCGCGCCCTTGGGTTTGCCAGTCGTGCCCGAGGTGTACATGAGAATCATGGCATCGTCGGCGGAGGGGTTAGGGCGACACGCGACGGGTCGACTTTCGGCGATCGCTGCTTCATAGGCACAGCCAGTTTCGTGAGCATTTGCGGCGACGGAATCGCTGCTGGCGGCTGCGCCGCTGGCTCCTGGCGCTTCGCCGATTTCGAGCCAACTCGGGTTCGCTTCGCTTAACATCTCAGCCGTCTTGTTCGCGCGCTCGCGCCAACTGCGTTCGGCGATGACGACTTTGGGTGTGCAGTCGTCGAATTGAAACGCGACTTCATCCGGAGTGAGTCGGGCGTTCACGGGCAGGGCGATTGCACCAAGCCGGGCGGCTGCGAAAATGGCTTCGAGCGTCGCGCCCCTATTTCCAAGCCAGACCGCAATCCGGTCACCTACGACGATGCCTTGGTCGGACATCCACCCGGCAAGTCTCGCGACGCGGTCCTCGGCTTCCGCGTAATTGCATCTTCGATGGTCGTCCGCCCAGGCCAGTGCGCTCGGGCGCACCTGCGCCCAATGGCTGAGCCAATGAGCGACATCATGGTCGAGGACGTGTGGATGGGAGTTTTCCGGCATCGCGGGCGATCACAGTACCGGCTGCGAAGAGGCGAGTCAGGGCCAAGGTACGGGCGATGTTGATTCATGTGCGGATTGTGAGGGTTATGCTCCCGCCATGGTCATGGTTCGCGATTCAATCAATAAGGCACTCAAGGCTGCCGAGGTTTCGGGTGGAAGCTTGCTCGTTGCGGTTTCAGGAGGACAGGACTCCGTCCTGTTGCTGGATACGCTGCGATCACTCGCGCCCCATCTCGACTTGAAGTTGATTATTGGGCACGTGAATCACGGATTGCGTGACGAAGAGTCCGAGGGCGATGAATCCTTTGTTCACGAACTCGCCCGCGCCGGGGGATGGACGTTCGATCGGCGGCGGGTCGATCCGACGGAGGCGCGCGCAGACAGCGCAAACAGTCGACTCCGGCCGACGCTAGAAGAGGCCGCGCGGGATCAGCGTCGCGAGGCTCTCGAAGCGATGGCCGAAGCGAACGGCGCGCGATGGATCGCGACGGCTCATCATCTGGGCGATCAGGCGGAGACCGTGATGCTGCGAATCCTTCGCGGGACAGGGCCGGACGGCTTGGCTGCTATGTCGCCAGTTGATCGGGCGGGCCGATGGATTCGGCCCATGCTGGGGATTCCGCCTGAGGCGATCGCGGAGGAATCCCGCAGGCGGGGGCTTACTTGGCGCGAAGATTCATCTAACTCGGACCGCCGCTTTACAAGGAATAGACTGCGCCATGATTGGCTCCCCGGATTAGCAGCAGACTTCAACCCTAAGCTTCTCAGGAACCTCGCCAATTTGGCCGAAGCACAGAGTAAGGACCTCGAATGGATCGAGGGCCTGGTCGCAGTTGCCGCGAAGGAGCGCATCGAAAGTGGAGTCCAGGGTGTCCGACTCGCAATTGATGGCTGGGAAGCAGTCCCAGAAGCGCTCGCTCGACGTTTGGCGCGCGAAGCACTCGTTCGTGCGGGGCTTGGGCGAGATGTCACGCGGGCTCATATCGAGCGTGTTCTCGAATTCCTGCGCCGGGGCCGATCCGCCGGGCGCGATCTCAAAATCGAACTCCCTGAGGGGATTCACCTCCGGCGCGTTGATGATGCGTTCCTCTTGTCATGCAGCGAAGCAGACGACGAGATCCCGCGGGTTGGGGATGCTACGTTACCCCGGCGGGAATGAACTGATTTATAGGCGGCCGATGGCCGCTGAAGGCTCTCTGGCCACTGAAGGCTCTTTGGCCACTGAATGCGTAGGGAGCCCAATCGATTCCATAATAAACGAGCGGCGTGTGACCGGGCGAGGGGCTGGTTCACGACCACTGAGCGAACCTGAAGTCGCTCGCCAGCGTCCCAGCATTGGGACCAGCGCGTGCACTAGCCATATACTCCGCCTGACCGGCAGGGGCTTGACGGCGCTTCAAGCGCGCTCATATCACTCCCGACAATCGTGCTCCTTATCTTTAATCGCCCCCCACAATTTCCCCCCGGTTCTGTTTGAACGAGAGTTCAAGGCAGGCCGGGACGACACGCCCGTCGATCGGAGAAAGCTGTGAATCAGCAGTTCTACAAGAACCTCGCCCTTTGGGTCGTGATCCTCGTGGTCATGCTTCTTCTCTTCACAACGCTGAAGCAGAATGAAAGCCCGGTCCCGAACATCGCTTTTAGCGAGTTCATGGATCAAGTGACGACGAATCAGATTGAAGCCGTCACGATCGAAGAGGGTCATATCGAAGGCAAGTACGCGGATGGTCGAAAGTTCACGACCTACGCGCCGCCGACCGCGATCACCGGTGAGTTCCTTTCGGATCTCGACGAGCGCAGTATCCGGACGGAAGTGAAGCCCCGGGATGAAGGCAGCTACTGGAGCCAGATCCTGATTATGTGGGTCCCGTTTATCCTCTTGATCGGCCTGTGGATGTTCTTCATGCGGCAGATGCAGGGCGGCTCGGGCAAGGCCATGAGCTTTGGGAAATCCAAAGCCCGCCTAATGAACGAAAACTCAAATAACGTGACGTTCAAGGATGTCGCGGGCATCGAAGAATCCAAGACCGAACTCGAAGAGATCATCGAGTTCCTGCGTGAGCCCAAGAAGTTCACGCGCCTTGGTGGGCGGATTCCGAAGGGCGTTCTGCTCGTTGGACCGCCCGGTACGGGTAAGACGCTACTTGCGCGAGCCGTTGCAGGCGAAGCGGGTGTGCCGTTCTTCTCGATCTCCGGTTCGGACTTCGTCGAAATGTTTGTCGGCGTGGGCGCTTCGCGTGTGCGCGACCTCTTCTTGCAGGGCAAGAAGCAGGCACCGTGCATCATCTTCATCGACGAAATCGACGCAGTCGGTCGCCATCGCGGCGCCGGCATGGGCGGCGGTCACGACGAGCGAGAGCAGACTTTGAATCAGCTGCTCGTCGAAATGGACGGATTCGAGAGCAACGAGGGCGTGATCATGATCGCGGCCACGAACCGGCCCGACGTGCTCGACCCTGCGCTCCTGCGCCCCGGTCGCTTCGATCGCCGTGTGGTTGTCCCGCGTCCCGACCTGAAGGGTCGACTTGAGATCCTGAAGATCCATACGCGTCGCGTGCCGCTGGCAGACGACGTCGACCTTGAACTCCAGGCGCGTGGAACGCCGGGTTTCGTGGGAGCCGATCTTCAGAACTTGGTGAACGAAGCGGCACTCCTTGCTGCGCGACGTAACGCGTCTCGCGTAGGGCATGCAGATTTCGAGAACGCCAAGGACAAGGTGCTCATGGGCAGCGAGCGCCGCAGCATGATCATGACCGACGAGGAGAAGCGGGTCACCGCCTATCACGAAGCCGGACATGCTTTGGTCGCAATGCTCACGCCGGAAGATTCAGATCCTGTTCACAAGGTCACGATCATTCCGCGCGGCATGGCCCTCGGCCTAACGCAGTATTTGCCCGAGAGGGATCAGCACACCCACACGAAGGATCAGATCTTCGCGCGGATTCGTCACGCCATGGGCGGACGCGCCGCAGAAGAGATTGTCTTTGATCACTTCTCGACGGGGGCTTCGAACGATCTTCAGCAGGCCACGAGTTCCGCGCGCCGCATGGTGACGGAATTCGGGATGAGTTCCGCGCTCGGTCCGGTTTCGTATAGCTCTGAGAACGGAGATGTATTCCTTGGGCGCGACTACGCGCAACAGAAGGGCTACAGCGAACAGAAGGCTCGGGAAATCGACGATGAAGTCGCCGCGATCCTGACGAAGAAATATGAAGAAGCGAAGACAATGCTGATCGAAAATCGGCACTTGCTCGATACCATCGCGAATACGCTGCTCGAACGCGAAACGCTTGAAGGTCCGCAGCTTCAGATGATTCTGAAGGGCGAGCCGCTGCCGGCGCCCGATACGTCGAGTGGCGAGGAAGATGAAGTGAACCGTCCGCCGCATGGCGAACGAGACGAAGACGTTCCGGGAGGCTCCATGCCCGACCCGGAGCCGATGCCAGGTTAGTTGCAGAGCGTTTGACGAATGAGGGTGCGGGCCAAAGGGGTCCGTCGAGATGAACGATCGAGCGGGCTGAGGCGCAAGCATTGATCGAAGTGTTGTGGGAATTCGGGGCGGACCTTGCGGAGTTTTTCAGACTCCGGTTCGATCCGCTTCGCGACACGATCGATATTCTGCTCGTCACATTTGGGATCTATTGGCTACTGCTGCTGATCCGGGGCACCCGCGCGATTCAGATCCTCGTCGGTCTGATCGTGCTGATCGCGCTTTCCCTCGCGAGTCAACTTTTCCAGCTCGCGGCTCTCGGCTTGATCCTTGAACGGCTTCTCGAACCCGCCGTCCTGATCATCGTGATCCTCTTCCAGAACGATATTCGCCGTGCCCTCGCCCATGTGGGCCGCGGCTTCTTCCCGTCCTTCTCGGCGGAGCAAGAGATCCAGGTCGTCGAGGAGATTGTTAAGGCTGCGGGACAGCTTTCCCAGCGCCGTCACGGTGCGTTGATGGTCATGGAACGCGAAAGCAATCTGGGTGACCTGATCGAGCAGGGCGTGCCAGTCGATGGCGCGCTTACGAAGGAACTACTCGCCAGTATTTTTCATCCGTCCTCTCCCATGCATGACGGTGCCGTCGTCCTGCAAGAGGGACGCGTGGCGTCCGCTGGATGCATCCTGCCGCTCACGCTTCGCACCGATCTTCCAGAGGGCTTGGGGACGCGACATAGAGCGGCCGTGGGCATTACCGAAGAGACCGATGCGCTGGTGGTGGTGGTCTCGGAGGAGACTGCGAATATCTCTGTCGTATTAGGCGGTGAAATGTTGCGGGGCCTCGATGCGCCACAGCTGCGAGTCGTTTTACGAGACGTGCTTGGTGGGGAATTGAAGGAATTGCCTGAGGCAGCGGATGTTAAGGGCCGCCTCGAGATCGCTGACAACTCTAACGACCAAGCCAACGCCGGCTGATCCAATTGATCGCAACTTGATCACAATGCTCCTCGTCTACGACTGACGGGAGCGGACAGGGTGCACCCGCGGCGACGCGGCGCATCCGAAAGGGGATGGGTGCCGATGGCGTCGCGCTTCGAGAATCTTAGACCGGGGGTGTTGGTCCTCGCGCTCGCTATCAGTGTCTTCATTTGGGCGGTGGCTCAGGGGACCTCGAGTGTCATTCAGTCCTTCGACGTGGAAGTCGAGCTGGTCGGCGTCGAAGACGGATTGGTCATCACGGATCAGAGTTCCGATGAGATCAATGTGCGAATTCGTGGCAGCCGCGCATCGCTTCGTAATCTGGACACCGACGCTCTCAAGTACCGCGTTGATGCGAGGGGCGGGAAGCCAGGGGTCGCGGTCTACGAAGTGGACGTCGAGACCATCGAGCATCCGACCGGAACGCAGTTTGTGGGGTATTCCCCCTCCAGGCTTCAGGTTCGTTTCGAGAAACGAGGTCGAAAGGCTGTCGAGGTTCGTGCCGAAATAGACGGTACGCCTGCTCCGGGATTTCATGTTGCCGGGGTGGAGATGGAGCCGCAGAAGATCTGGCTCGAAGGAGCCCGAAGCCAAGTAATGCGTCTCACAGAGGTTGTCACCGAAACCATCAATGTCGCGGGTCTTGCCGCAAACGCCAAGCGAGAGGCTCGCCTCGTGCTGAGTGGCGGAACGGTATGGGCCGAGGACAACACGCCGGTGCAGGTGACGATTCGTATCGAAGCGGATCCTCTTCCGGAGCCGGAGATTGATCTCGAAGACGCTGATTTGGAAGACCCCAGTCTGCTCGAAGGTCGCGAGAGCGACGGCACGCAGACGGAGGAGGAGGCCGCATGAGCGGTGAGCACGTTCGAAAGTTATTTGGAACCGACGGAATTCGCGGGACCGCCAACGTTTACCCCATGACGCCCGAGGTAGCCCTCGCGTTAGGCCGTGCGATTGCGCACGTCTTTCGAGAGGCAGAGGGCGAGCGCAAGCAGATTGTGATCGGCAAAGACACGCGCCTTTCTGGGTATATGTTCGAGGATGCTTTGGCCGCGGGCATTTGTTCTATGGGTGTGAATGTGATCCAAGTGGGGCCTGTGCCTACGCCTGCGCTCGCATTCCTGACGCGTGATATGCGCTGCAATGCCGGCGTCATGATCACCGCCAGCCACAACCCTTATCAAGACAACGGGATCAAGTTCTTCGCGGCCAACGGCTTCAAGCTCCCGGATCAAGAAGAGGCACGCATCGAAGGTCTCATCGAGACCGGCGAAGTGAGCGAGATCTCCGTGCCGCCGGATGAAATAGGCCAGGCACATCGCATCGAAGACGCACGCGGACGTTATGTCGTCTATCTGAAGCACGCCTTTCCGCGCGAGCGCACCCTCGAAGGTATGCGCATCGTCCTCGACTGTGCGAACGGCGCGGGCTACAAGGCTGCTCCGACGGTCTTACGCGAACTCGGGGCCGAAGTCTTTACGCTCGGTGTCGAGCCGAACGGTCGCAATATTAATGACGATTGCGGCTCGCTCTTTCCTGAACGCGCGGCCGCGAAGGTTCTGGAGCTGCGGGCAGATGTCGGAATCTCGCTCGATGGCGACGCGGACCGCGTAATCGTGATCGACGAGCGCGGTGAAATCTACGACGGCGATATGCTGATGTGGATGTGCGCGCGGGATATGAAGGAACGCGGTGCGCTCGAGAAGGATACGGTCGTGGCGACCGTGATGAGTAATCTCGGACTCGAACTCGCCTTGCAGTCGATTGGTGTTGAGTTGCTTCGGACGCAGGTCGGCGATCGTTATGTTGTCGAGGCCATGCGCGAAGGTGGCTACAACCTCGGCGGCGAACAGTCAGGACATATTCTCTTCCTCGATCATTCGACGACGGGCGATGGCATGATGTCGGCCCTGCAGGTATTGGCTTTGATGGTCCGCAGTGGCCAGAAGTTGTCGGAGTTGAACAAAGGCTTTGTCCGGTTGCCGCAGGTCATGGTGAATATCGGCGTTGCCGAGAAGCGACCGCTTGCGGAACTAACTTCGTTTCAGGAGCAGGTTGCCGAGGTCGAAGATGAGCTCGGTGATAATGGTCGTGTTTTGATTCGTTATTCCGGGACCGAGAATCTGGCACGCGTCATGGTCGAAGGACGTGATGAAACCCGCGTCCACGAGCTAGCGAACCACCTAGCGAGCAAACTTAAACAGTCCCTCGCAGGAGGCGCTTAGGTCGTGCAGATCGTCCTCTCCCTGGACAGCTGGCCCTCGCTGCGAGAGTTTGCGGGGGACGACCGGAGCGATCTTGGTGCCGCGGCCCATCTTGCTGAGCTAGCGGGCGTTGGAAGCCTGCGGCTTTCGATCAACGAGGATTTGTCCCCGGTTCGAGAGGCGGATGTCGACACGCTCCGGCGTGCGGCGCATTCGATGGAACTTCGGATGCCGGTGTCTCAGAATCTTTTGAAGATTCCTCTGGCGGCGCGGCCGGATCGCGTGGTGCTTGTGGGGGAACGGCATGAAGCGGTCGGGCCGGTTCCACCGGTTGATGCTCGTGTTTCTGGTGCGGCGCTAGGGAGCGTGCTTCGATCGCTCTCGGAGGCCGGAATTGCGACGAGCGTGCGCGTGACGCCCGAACTGGATGCCGTACGTGCGGTGCATGCGCAGGGCGTGAACGACATCGAACTCTTCACGGGCTATCTCGTGGACCTACCGACTGCCGAGCGCCGAGCCGCGCTTATGACCTTGGGCGATACCGTTCGGCTCGCGAGCAAGCTTCGGCTTGGGATTGCGGTGGCCGGCGGTTTGGATGACCGCAACGTTCGCGAGGTGCTCGAGGCAGCCCCTTCAGTTGAGCGCGTGGTCTTTGGACGAGGGCTGGCACGAAGGGCGCTGCTTGTGGGGCTCGATCGCGCCGTTCGAGACTTCCACGACCGAATGCGCTGAATCGGCACACTTGCGGTCACGTGACCTCGGCGGTCGCCGACGTCGGCTACGCTTTGGGCTCCGGGAGATAGAGATTCCTTCGGAGCAGCGTACTGGGAGGCAGCATGAGCGAGGGCGACGGAAACGACGATTCGCGTCATGGTGAATCGCGTGATCAGGAGTCGCGTCATCTAGCTCGCTCGAGCGGAGTCTGGTCGCTCGTGACGGCCGCGGAGATGCAAGGCCTCGATCGACACACGATCAGCGAGCTCGGCGTTCCCGGCGAGGTCCTGATGGAGAGCGCGGGTCGCGCCCTGGTCGCTCCGGTTCTCGCTTTGCGTGGAGAGAGCCGGCGTCAAGATAGGCCGATCCGGGTGCTTTGTGGTTGCGGGAATAATGGCGGCGACGGTTTTGTGCTCGTTCGCCATCTCGCGGCGGAGGGGATTGAGGCCGAGGCGATCCTGCTAGGCGACCCTAAAAGATTGCCGCGTGATGCCGCATCGAACTGGGATCGGTTAGCGCGAATAAACGGAGCGCGTCGGATCATCGATCTCAACGATACTAAGATCGATTGGGCGGCGATCTTCGCCGAATCGAGCGTCGTCGTAGATGCGCTTTTCGGGATCGGTCTCAAACGAGAAATTTCGGGTCCGTTCGCCGAACTCGTAAACGCCTGTAATACAGCGCATGACGGTGGTCTGCCCGTACTGTCCGTGGATATGCCGACGGGGATTGCGACGAATACGGGCGCAGTTCTCGGGACCGCGATCGAAGCGGATCACACCATCACGATTTCGCAGCCCAAGATTGGACTCGTGCTCGAACCCGGGGCGAGTCATGCAGGCCGAATCACAGTCGCACGAATCGGGATCGCGGATGCGAATGCAGAACGTCTTCCACGCGTCGACGCTTGGGACGAGCGTGCTGCCGCCGCGCGATTGCCGCTGCGAAGTCGAGCCGGGCACAAGGGCTCCTTTGGTCACGTACTGGTCATTGCGGGGTCGACGGGGAAGACGGGCGCAGGAGTGCTCTGCGCACGCGCTTCGCTGCGCGCCGGGGCAGGGCTCGTGACGTTGGCGCATCCGGTCGGCTTAGAGACCGAGTTGGCGGCTTTGCCGGTCGAAGTGATGAGCGCGCCCGTCGCCGCGACTGCGGACGGTCGATTTGCGCGTGCCGGTGAGAAAGCAATCGAGGAACTTGTGGCTTCCCGCGATGTTGTCGCGCTCGGCCCGGGGCTTGATCAAGATCCGGAAACCGTTGATCTGGTGCGACGCTTGGTGGCGGGAATCGATCTTCCGCTCGTGATCGATGCAGATGGGCTCAATGCGCTGGTGGGGCATCTCGACCGACTTCACCACCGCCGTGCAGCGACCGTCCTCACACCTCATCCCGGTGAAGCAGCCCGTCTGCTTAGGTGTTCCGCTGGCGAGTTGAATGCGGATAGAGTGGCCGCGGCGCGTGCGCTTGCGGATGAGGCGAAGGCGGTGGTGATATTAAAGGGCGCTCGTACGGTGATCGCGGATCCGACGGGTCGCGCATTGATCACACCGACGGGGGGGCCCGCACTCGCGACCGGGGGGACGGGCGATGTGCTTACCGGCATCGTTGCGGCCTTGTTGGCTTCGGGCTGCGATGCGTTCGAGGCGGCGGGACTTGCGGCCTGGTGGCATGGTGCGGCGGCCGATGGTTTGCCGCAGGCTCGCATTGGTTTCGGCTTATTGGCGAGCGAATTGGCAGATGCGCTGCCTGAAGCCGCTGAACAGATGATTGCTCGAGCGGAAGCTCGCACGTTGGAAGGAGAGCCCGGTGGCGTCCTGGACCTTCAATTCAGCTAATCCCGACGACACTCATGCTATGGGGAGGGCGCTGGGACAATCGATCGGCGCAGATGGCTTGGCGATCGCTCTGGTGGGTCCCCTTGGCGCGGGGAAGACCGTTTTTGTTAGGGGACTCGCTGAGGGTCTGGGCGTTGAGCCCAGGTCCGTCTCGAGTCCGACTTTCGTGATTGCTCAGGAATATGCGGTGCCGCAAGGGCCAGAAACGCTTCATCACGTGGATCTCTATCGATTGGAAGATCCCGAAGAACTCGAGTCGATCGGGTTCTACGACATGTTTGCGGCAGGGTCTGTGCTCGCAGTGGAATGGGCGGACCGCTTCCCTGGCGTATTAGGTCCGGATCATCTTCGAGTTGACTTCGAAGGACCCAGTGCCTCCGAGGGCGCGACCCGCACCTCGAGCGTTTCAGTTGCTGGGCCGGCGGACGGCCTCGCTGCACGAATCGCTGCAGATTGGTTCGAGCGCCTTGAACGAACGGAGCGCTCGACGTCGGATGCGACCGGAAGCGGCCCTGCCATGCACGGGCTGCTTGCTTGGCTCGTTGCGGCGGGGCTTTTGGGAGCCGTGCTGGCAGAGTCACGGTTCTCCGCGGATTCGGATCCCATAGCGACCGGCTGCAGCGTGTTTGAGGCGGTTCCGGCGGTAGCGGATGGAGCCTCGGTCAAGGGGACGCCCTTCACCGATGGCTTTGGAACGCTTGGGGTTCGCTGCGCCTCGTCTGATGAGTCTCTGCGTCCGGTCGAAGGTGTGGCGCGGCTTTTACTAGGAAAGCGGATCGATCTGAATGAGGCAACGCACGCCGTGCTGATGAGTTTGCCGGGAGTGGGACCGGGGCGCGCGCAGGCAATCGTTCGCAGCCGGGTCGACTCTCGGTTTCAGTCTGTTTTGGATCTAGAGCGCGTGGCTGGGATCGGCCCGAAGACGCGATCGAAGCTTGAGCCTTGGCTGCGGGTCAAGGCCGATCAGGGGCACCAGGATGGCTGAAGGTCCGTGCGAGGACGCTACGTCGGAGGGAAACTCGACCGGCTCGGAATGGTCGTGGCCCACGGACTGGGCGGAGTTTGAGTCGCAGCTTCGCGCCGAAATTTGGCGTGTCGCTCCTCAAGAATCGGCGCCGCGCCGCTGGTTCCGCTCGCTTGCGCAGTTAACCACCTTGACGGTGCGTGGCTTCGTTACGGATAAGCTTTTGCTTCGAGCCAGCGCACTGACGTACGTGACGGCGCTTTCGGTCATTCCGATGTTAGGTGTGGCGATCGCAATTGTGGGTGTCTTCGGCGGCGATGAGACTCTTATTGAATTTGCAGTTGATCAGCTAACGACCGTCGCTCCAGAAGTCCGCGAAACGGTTTTGAGTTTTGCGACAAAGCTCGATTTTAGAAGCTTCGGGACGGTTGGCGGTGCGATTCTCTTCGGGACCGCGATCTTCGCGCTGCGGCATTTGGAAACGACGCTCAACGACATTTGGGGTGTTGCAGATGCGCGGAGTTGGGCGCGTCGCTTCTCTGACTATTTGGCAGTGTTAGTGGTCGCTCCGATGTCGACCGGTGTTGCGGTGAGTCTTGCTACGACGTTGGAGAGTGCGCGGGTCGTGAGTTGGCTCCGCGAGGACGAAACCTTCGCGCAGATTTATGGATTGGGACTCGCTCAGGTTCCAGTGCTCTTTCTCTTTATTGGATTTACCTTCCTCTACTGGTTCTTCCCCAATACGAAGGTGCGAATGAGTGCGGCTGCTCTGGGCGGTGCTGTCGCGGCGGTGCTTTTCTCTGCGGCGCGTACGATCTACGTCGACTTCCAAGTCGGGGCGGCAACCTATCAGGCGGTGTTCGGGGCACTGAGCGCCGTGCCGCTTATTTTGGCTTGGCTCTACGTCTGTTGGGCAGTGCTCTTACTCGGTGCGGAAGTCGCGTTTGCCACACAGAATCTTCCCTTTACCCGGCGCGAAATGCGGCAGGGCGATGCGGGAACGGCGGAGCGCGAAGCGATCGCGCTCGCAATCGCCGTGAGCATCGCGCGGTCCTTCCGCGATCGTTCGACACCACCCTCCGCCGAGAACCTTGCGGACAATTTGGATGAGCCCGTTCGCCTGGTGCGGCAGCTGTGCGAGTTGCTTCAGCAGGCTGGCGTGATCCTGCCGGTGCACCGAGATGACGATATGGACCCGGCCTTTGTGCCGGCTGGACCCCTACCGGCGATCACGGCTGGAGCGGTTCTGCGGGCGACTCGCGGACGAGAGGTGGCGGTAGGGCGTCTCGGGGATGCTCAGGGGATGAAGGTCGCGCTGGCGCTGAAGGCACTAGACAGCGCGTGGAGCCAGGTGGCGGATGAAACGACGCTTGCGATGCTCTGTGACTCTGGGGAGCCTTCTGAGAGCGCGGCCGACGCGCAATAAGAGGGTCAATCCGGGCGACGTGGTTTGAATCCGAGGCGGTGGGGGCTACGGTGCGCGCGCGAAAACGAGTACGAAGAAGCTGAATGCGAATCTATCTTGATCACAATGCGACGACCCCCGTCCGGCCCTCCGTAGCCGAGGCGATGAGCGACGTGTTGCGTGCCGAGTTTGGGAATCCATCGAGTGTCTACGAAGAGGGCGCCTTGGCCCGTGCCCGGGTCGAAGCTGCGCGCAGCGAACTCGCGAGGCTTTTGGCTGTCGAGCCTCGGTCGATTCGCTGGACCGGCGGCGCAACCGAAGCGAACAACACGCTCCTCTTCGGCTTGCTCTCGCCCGGCGACCATATCGTTACGACGGAGATTGAACATCCCTCGGTCGCTGCGCCGCTCGCGCTGTTGGAATCGCGGGGCGTCGAAGTGACGAGAATCGCGCCGGACGAGACGGGATGCGTCGCTGCCGAAACCGTGCTCGGTGCGGTGCGTTCCGATACGCGCCTCGTCTCCGTGATTTGGGCAAATAACGAAACGGGATCGTTGCAGCCAGTCGCGGACATCGTCGACGGCTGTCGAGCGCGCGGTGTCATGACTCATTCCGATGCCACCCAAGCCGTAGGGAAAGCGGTCATCGATCTAGCCAGCGTTCCCCTTGATTTCCTTTCGACTTCGGCGCACAAGCTCGGTGGTCCTAAGGGCGTGGGTGCCTTGATCGTTCGCGGAGATCCTAAATTGCCTGCCTACCTGCACGGTGGGGGGCAGGAATATGGACTTCGCGGTGGCACTGAGAATGTGGCCGGAATCGTGGGCTTCGGCGAAGCCTGTGTGCTGGCTCGCGAAGAACTAGCAGATCGTCTGGTGCGCTATGGCGCGCTCCGGGACAGACTTTGGGCGGGGCTGCAGAAGCGGATCGACGGCCTTCGCTGGAACGGCGACCGGGATCGTCAGCTTTTGAATACGCTGAATGTCGAATTCGAGGGTCTCGCAGGAGAGGTGCTGGTGCAGGCACTTGATCTCGAAGGCATAGCAGTCTCGGCGGGAGCAGCGTGTCATTCGGGTTCGATTGAACCGTCGAAAATTCTGCTTGCCATGGGTCGAACTCCCGAACAGGCTCGGGCCAGTATTCGGCTGTCAGTTGGGTGGGGCGTAGATGAGGATCAGGTGGACCGAGTCGCAGAAGTGTTGGGAACACTTGTTCCCCGTGTACGCGCGGCGGAGGCACCATGAGTCTGCCTAACGAGAGCGATGGACCCAACGAACGCATCGTTGTCGCTATGTCCGGCGGGGTCGATTCGTCGGTCGCTGCGGCCATGCTGGTGGAGCAAGGGGCGGACGCGATCGGGGTGACCATGCGCCTGTCGGAGAGCGAGTCGAGGTGTTGTTCGCTTGAAGATGCGGATGACGCGCGGCGTGTGTCCGAATCGCTTGGGATCAAGTTCTACGTAGCGAATTATGCCGACGCCTTTAGTAGCGAAGTCATTGATGCCTTTGCCGATGATTATCTCGCTGGCCGAACTCCAATTCCCTGCATCGCCTGCAACAAGTCTTTCAAGTTCGACCATCTTCTCGAGCGCGCGCGCGTGTTTGGAGCGTCGCGAGTTGCGACGGGACACTACGCGCGGCTAAAGCACGATCCCGACACGGGACAGGCTCGGCTCTTTCGCGGCGTCGATCGCGAGAAGGACCAGAGCTATTTTCTGTTCTCGCTCAGTCAGGAACAGCTTCGCGCCGCTTCATTTCCGGTGGGCGACCTCAGTAAACACCAGGTTCGCGAACGAGCGCGTGCACTCGGGATGGGCACGGCAGACAAGCCGGATAGCCAGGAAATTTGCTTCGTGCCGGACGGCGACTACGCCAAGGTCGTGGAGCGGATCCGACCGCATGCCGCCCGACTTCGGGGCGACATAGTGGATGAATCAGGAAAAGTTCTCGGAGAACACAGAGGCGTTCACCGGTTTACGGTTGGCCAACGTCACGGGCTCGGCATCTCGGCGGATCGCCGGCTCTATGTCCTACGTCTTGATCCCCGAGAGCAAAAGGTTGTCGTCGGCGATGTCGATTCGCTCGACTGCGGAGAGGCGCGGGTTGAACGAGTCAACTGGATCGCCGGCGCGCCGCCGAGCGAAGCGATTCGCGTGCGCGTACAGGTGAGGCATAGACACCAAGCGGCGCTTGCGCGCATCGTCCCCGGTCCGAACGATACGGCGGCAATTGCGTTTGAAGAGCCAGTTCGTGCAGTGGCGCCTGGGCAGGCTGCCGTCTTCTACGACGCGGCGGACGATAATGAAGTGATCGGTGGCGGTTGGCTGCTCGAAGGGATTCCGTGAGTCGCGAATCGAGCGACGGATCGGATAGCCGCTTCGAGGAAGCGGAGCGCCTGGAACGCGTGACGCGACTTTCGGAAGTGTTAGGGCATTCTTTTGCGGATCAGGACCATATCACTCGGGCCCTTCAGCATTCTTCCTTTGCGAACGAACGCGCGAGAGAGCGTGGGAACGCCCAAAATGCCGGCCTCTCGTCGCTGGTGACAGACGTTGAATGTGAGAGTAACGAGCGCTTGGAATTTCTCGGCGACGCGGTGCTTGCGTTAGTGGTTGGGGAAGCGCTCTACGAGGCCAAGCCGGACTGGCGCGAGGGCGACCTTACACGCGCGCTGCATTCGATTGTTGAAGGAACCTCGCTGACGGAGCTGGCGAAAAGGCTCAATTTGGGAAGAATCATCCGGCTCGGTCGTACGGAAGAGCAATCCGGCGGAGGCGACAAGGCTTCGATCTTGGAAGACGCCATGGAAGCCGTGATCGGCGCGCTTTATTTGGACGGTGGGCTCGACGCCGTTCGCCGTTTCGTACACAGTCATTTCGCAGATGCCTTGGCGGCGGATGCGGTGCGCGTTGAGCGTGATCCGAAGACGGCACTCCAGGAAATGCTGATGGCGGAAGTCGGCTCCTTTCCATCCTATCGGATGGTGGGCGACTCGGGCGTCGAGGGTGATGACGATCGCTTCGAGGTCGAGGTGAGTTCCGAGGGAGAGCCTCTCTCGCGAGGGATCGCTCGGACTAAAAGAGGTGCGGAGAAAGCGGCGGCACGCGCGGCGCTCGATGTACGGGAAAATAGTGACGCGTCAGGAGGCTCTGAATGAGTGAATTTCGTGCGGGCTTTGTTGCCTTGCTCGGTCCGCCGAATGCGGGCAAGTCGTCTCTTTTGAATACTCTGTTAGGTCAAAAGCTCGCCATCGTGAGTTCGAAGCCCCAGACGACCCGAAGCCGCATCCTTGGGATTCTGCCTCGCGAAGGAGCGCAGATACTCTTTCTGGATACGCCTGGGAAACACAAGGGCGACAAGAAGCTCAACAACGCCTTGAACGCCGTTGTCGATCAGGTTTCTCGGGACAGCGAAGTCGCGCTCTTGCTCGTCGACCGTGTCGTTGGTTGGACGGAGATTCATCAGGAATTGGCGGAAGCGCTCACGAAGCTTCGTCGGCCGACGATCGTCGTGGGGACGAAGAGTGATATCCGCCGCGCGGCGGAAAGCGCGTGGCCGATCCCGGAGGCGCCATCCGATTGGCTGCAACTCGCGGTGTCGGCGAAGTCCGAGGAAGGGCTTGAGCCTTTGCTCCAGGCGATCGTTGAGCAGCTACCCCCTTCGCCGCCTCTCTACGGCGAGGACGAACTCACGGATCGACCGATGCGGTGGCTCTGTGCCGAAATGATCCGCGAGGCGCTCTTCGATCTGCTCGACCAGGAGCTTCCGTATTCCATGGCCGTTGAAGTCCTGCGCTACGACGAGTCGGGCAAGAAGGCTGTGAAGATCGGCGCGAACCTCTTGGTCGCTCGGGATAGCCAGAAGAGGATCGTCGTGGGGAAGGGCGGATCCATGATCAAGAAGATCGGGATTCGTTCGCGCAAAGCGATCGAGGAATGGGTGGGTCAGCAGGTCCATCTCGAACTCTTCGTGAAGGTGGATCCCACTTGGCTGAAGAGCCCGCGCCGGATCGAAGAGCTCGGTTACCACTGAGCGCGGCCGGCGGACGAGTGTGCATTTTATATGCAATTGGGCGCGCTGAGACGGCTCAACTCGTCCTGAAGCCTAAGCTAGGCATTCGCAGTTGACGTGAGCTGGCGGATTGGCGACAACTCCTGCCCATGTGGGCCATCGCCGAAGTCTGTGAGCGCACGGGGCTCTCGCCTCGCACCGTTCGATATTACGAAGAGATCGGATTGCTTCCTGGCGTCCGTCGGAGTGAAGGCGGCCGTCGCGTCTACGCCGCCGACGAACTCGAGCGCCTCCGGTTCATCGCGCGCCTGAAGACCCTCGGGCTCTCGCTCAAGGAAATCGCCGAGCTGAACGTCGTCTATGCGATCGGCGGCTCGACCGAGGCCATGTTGGCGCGGCTTCAGGATCTCCTGGCTGCGCATCTTTCGGACGTCGACCGCCGTCTGGACGATCTAGCTGAACTGCGCCAGGAACTTGTGACCTACCGCGGACACGTCGAAGCACGTGTTGCTGAACATCAATCCGAGGCGACGAATGCCTCGACCGTAGCTGCCGGGGCCCATCCGGCGGTAGGGAATAAATCTTCATGAGTGATCTAACGAGTCTCGATTCCGATCGACCAAACGACGAGCGTCCGCCGATTCGGGTTGTTACGGCCGCCTCGCTTTTCGATGGGCACGATGCTGCGATCAATATTATGCGCCGATTGCTTCAGTCGTTAGGCGCGGAAGTGATTCATCTCGGACACGACCGGGGTGTCGAGGAACTTGTCGAAGCGGCGCTCGAAGAAGACGCGGACGCAATCGCTCTCTCGTCCTATCAGGGCGGGCACATGGAATATTTTGAGTTCCTGGTCCAGCGCCTCGCTGAAGTTGGCTTGCCTCATGTTCGCGTCTACGGAGGCGGTGGCGGCACGATCACGCCGAGCGAAATCGAAGCACTCCACCGCATAGGCGTCGCCCGAATCTTCAGTCCGGAAGACGGTCGCGTACTCGGTCTAGAAGGCATGATTGCGACCATCGTCGACGAATGTCTCGAAGCCCGCATCGCTCGCGAAGGGGATCCCGCGAGCGGGCTGAATGCGCTCGCTTCGCGCATCGGTGATTGCACGCGACGCGAAACGGGTCAGCTGATTACCTTCTTCGAGAACTATGCGGAGGCGCACAAAGAAGACGCAGCGGCGCTGCGTCGCGTGATCTCGGAGAATGTCCGCAGCAAGGCGCCGGTAATCGGTTTTACGGGGACGGGCGGAGCTGGCAAGTCCAGCGTTGTCGATGAACTCGTGATGCGTTTGCGGCGGGATGCGCCGGAGCTGCGAATCGCGCTCTTGCTCGTGGATCCGACGCGGCGACGAAGCGGCGGGGCGCTGCTTGGCGATCGGATTCGGATGAATGCGATCGGTGGTCCCGAAATCTTTGTTCGGTCTATGGCGACGCGGCGATCCAATCGATCGCTATCCGCGGCGGTAGGAGACGCGCTTAGTGTGCTGCGGAGTTCTGGCTTCGATCTTGTCTTTCTGGAGACTGCCGGAATCGGGCAGAGCGATTCGGAGATCGTGGATCAGGTCAATTGCTCACTCTACGTGATGACGCCTGACTATGGTGCGCCCTCGCAGCTCGAGAAGATCGACATGATCGATTTTGCCGACTTCGTCGTGCTCAATAAGTGCGATCGACGCGGGGCGGCGGATTCGCTGCGTGATATCCGCAAGCAATGGCGTCGCAACCGCAATGAATTTGGAATCGCGGACGGCGAGGTTCCAGTCTTTCCAACGGTGGCCCGAAACTGGAACGATCCGGGTGTCGAGTGTCTTGCGCAGGCTTTGGAGTCTAGGCTTGCAACGTTAGGCATCACGGTATTTGAGGAACGTTCCGTCGAATCGCCGATCGAGGTGCAGAGCTTTGAGGCGAGTGGCCTTGTTCCCGCCGCGAGGCAGCGGTATCTCGCGGAATTAGCGGAATCCCTGCGTGCCTATCGCACGTCGGTTGAGTCGTGGGCCAAGCAGGCCGCCTTGGCGGACGGTCATGCTCGTGTGCTTGGGAGCCTCGGTCTCGAGCCCGAGCGGCCGCTCGGTGCGGTTGCCGCCGCGCAGAACAATTCGGATGTGGTCGTCCGCGCGCTCGTTGCGGGCTACACGCAAGCTGTGGAATCAGTCGACGGACGGCTTGCGGAAGCGCTGTCGGAGTGGCCCGAGCGTCGTGCGCAGTACAAGGCAGAGAAGCAAAGCTACGCAGTGCGGGGTCGGTCGATCGAAGTGGAGAACCGCGTCGCGACGTTGTCTGGAATGACCATTCCCAAGGTTGCGATACCGCGCAGCAATGATTGGGGTGATCTCGCGAGATATTTGTCCCTTGAGAACTTGCCAGGCTACTTCCCCTTCACGGCCGGCGTGTTTCCCTTTAAACGGGCCGGCGAAGACCCGGCGCGGATGTTCGCTGGTGAAGGTGGCCCTGAGCGGACTAATAGACGCTTCCACCTTCTGAGTTCCGGTCAGTCCGCCGCGCGACTCTCGACAGCATTCGATTCGGTGACCCTCTACGGGCGCAATCCCGCGGAAGCGCCGGATATTTTTGGGAAGGTTGGAAACTCGGGGGTCTCGATTTGCACCCTCGATGATGCCAAAAAGCTTTACTCGGGATTCGATCTCTCGGCGGCTACGACGTCGGTCTCTCTCACGATCAACGGCCCCGCGCCGACTGTCCTCGCGTTTTTTCTAAACGCTGCGATTGATCAGCGAGTAGAACGTCATCTTCGCGAGGCGGGCGAGCTCGAATCCGCAGTCGCTGCGTTTGCTGCGAAGCTCGAGGCCAAGGGGAGTTCGTTGCCGGCGTACCAAGGTGAATTGCCCGATGAGCATGACGGACTCGGGTTAGGTCTGCTCGGCATTCCAGGAGATCGCGTTGTTGATGCGGAGACTTACGCGCGACTGCGAAGCGAGGTGCTGCAGAATATTCGCGGCACGGTTCAGGCGGATATTCTTAAAGAGGATCAGGCTCAAAATACCTGCATCTTCTCGACGGAGTTTTCGCTGAAGATGCAAGGCGATATTCAGGAGACGTTCTGTCGCGAACATATTTCCAACTTCTATTCGGTCTCGATCTCTGGCTATCACATGGCCGAAGCCGGAGCGAATCCGATCAGCCAGCTGGCGTTCACCCTCGCGAATGGGTTCACGTTCTGTGAATACTTCTTAGCGCGCGGGATGTCCGTCGACGACTTCGCAGCCAACTTCTCCTTCTTTTTCTCGAACGGCTTGGACGCGGAGTATTCGGTCATGGGGCGTGTGGCACGGCGCATCTGGGCCGTTGCTATGCGGGAGCGCTACGGCGCGAGCGAGAAGAGCCAGAAGCTGAAGTACCATATCCAGACGTCGGGACGGTCGTTGCATGCCCAGGAGATGGACTTCAACGATATACGCACAACGCTTCAAGCTTTGACGGCGCTCCAGGATCAGTGCAATAGCTTGCATACGAATGCGTATGACGAAGCGGTGACGACGCCGACCGAGGAATCGGTTAGGCGCGCGGTAGCGATCCAGCTGATCATCAATCGCGAAGCTGGCCTCATGAAAAACGAGAACCCGATTCAGGGCGCGTTCATTATCGAGGAGCTGACGGACCTCGTGGAAGAGGCTGTGCTGAAAGAGTTCGAGAGCCTGTCCGAGCGAGGTGGCGTGTTGGGCGCAATGGAAACCCTGTATCAGCGTGGCCGCATCCAGGACGAGAGCATGCACTACGAGCAGCTCAAACATTCCGGCGAGCTCGAGATTATCGGTGTGAATACGTTCCTGCCGAAGGACCCTCAGTTACCGGAGTTGGGTGACGACAGTCTGCAGCGGTCGAGTGATGCCGAGAAGCAGGCTCAGCTCGATTCGCTTGCGGCGTTCCATGCTCGCTGGTCCGACGAGTCGCAGGCTGCGCTACACCGCCTGCAGCGGGCGGCACAGGACGGCGAGAATCTCTTCGATGTGTTGTTGGATACGGTGAAGGTCGCGAGCCTTGGTCAGATCAGCGACGCGCTCTTCGAGGTGGGCGGGCGTTATCGCCGGGCGATGTAAGTCCCCGGGAAATAGATGAGATGTGGGCGCGCGCGGGGCTGCTAGACTCGCGCGCCGCGCGTCTCAGTTTGCGAATGAACGTGCGAATGCGGGCGAGAATTCGATGGGCGTCGACCTCTACTTCGATGTCTACCCGGAGGACGCGCTGCACGCGGAATGTACACGCAGGATGGACGCGCAGGATGCGTGAGACGCGGACCCCTCGTGGGCCGCGATCAAGACGACGAAAGAGGGTAACGAGATGGCGGATTCGAATCCGAAGGGCAGCACGAAAGTTGCGGATCAGATGGCTGATTGGCGGGCCCTCGCGGGCAAAGAGCTTCGTGGCAAGGACGTGGACGGTCTCGTCTGGGAAAGCCCCGACGGTCTTCCCGTTCGCGCGCTCTACACGGCTGAAGACCTCGAAGGCCTCGAGCACACGGATACGATGCCGGGGATCTTTCCCTTCCTGCGCGGACCGCGGGCGACGATGTACGCGAACCGCCCCTGGACGCTCAGGCAGTATGCGGGGTTCTCGACTGCAGAAGAATCGAATGCTTTCTACCGGGCGAACCTCGCGGCGGGACAGCAAGGGTTGTCCGTTGCCTTCGATCTCGCGACCCATCGCGGTTACGACTCGGATCACGAGCGCGTATCCGGTGATGTGGGCAAGGCCGGTGTGGCAATCGATTCCGTTGAGGACATGAAGATCCTCTTTAAAGATATCCCGCTAGATGAAGTGACCGTGTCGATGACGATGAATGGCGCGGTCATTCCTGTGTTGGCGGCATTCATTGTCGCGGGCGAAGAGCAGGGCGTTGAGCGCAGCAAGCTTGCTGGCACGATCCAGAACGACATTCTCAAAGAGTTCATGGTTCGCAATACCTACATCTATCCTCCGACGCCTAGCATGAGGCTCGTCGCGGACATCATCGAGTACACGGCGCAGGAAATGCCGAAGTTCAACTCGATCTCGATCTCCGGCTATCACATGCAGGAAGCCGGAGCGACGACGGTTCAGGAGTTGGCGTTCACGATCGCGGATGGTCTCGACTATGTGCGCGCCGCGCTCTCGAAGGGCATGGACGTCGACAAGTTCGCTGGACGACTCTCATTCTTCTGGTGCATCGGCATGAACTTCTATCTCGAAGTCGCCAAGATGCGCGCCGCACGCCGAATTTGGGCTGAGCGCATGGAGAAGGAATTCAGCCCCAAGGATCCGAAGTCGATGATGCTGCGAACGCATTGCCAGACCTCGGGCGCGTCGCTGACCGAACAGGATCCGATGAATAACATCATTCGGACGACGATTGAAGCGATGGCCGCGGTCTTTGGTGGAACCCAGTCGCTGCATACGAATGGCTACGATGAAGCGGTCTCGCTCCCAACGGATGCCGCGGCGCGGGTCGCCCGGAATACGCAGCTGATCCTGCAAGAAGAGTCTGGTATCTCGGCGGTCATCGATCCGTGGGGTGGCTCGTACTTCATGGAGTCGCTGACGGAGAGTGTCTACAACGCGGCCAATGAATTAATCGACGAAGTCGAAGCTATGGGCGGTATGACCGAGGCGATCGAGCAGGGCATGCCCAAGCTTCGCATCGAAGAAGCCGCGACGCGCCGACAGGCTCGTGTCGACACAGGCGAAGATGTGATCGTTGGTGTGAACAAGTATCGGCTTGAAACGGAAGCAGCTATGGAGATCCGTGACATCGACAATACGGCGGTGCGCGAGTCTCAGATGGCTCGACTGGATGAGATTCGTGCTTCGCGCGATTCCGCCGCGGTCGAGAAGGCGCTTGCGAATATCACGGCACTCGCCGAGAGCGGCGAGGGCAACATGCTCGAAGCTGCTGTGGCTGCGGCGCGCGTTCGCGCAACAGTTGGTGAGATCACGGAGGCGATGGAGAAGATCTACTCGCGACACCGCGCCAAAGTGCAGTCGGTTTCTGGGGTTTACCGTGCGACGTACCGGGACGAAGAAGCCTTTGCAAAAATCTCGAACGCCGTTGCGGCGTTCGGTGAGGAGCAGGGGCGCCGACCGCGCATGCTGGCCGTGAAGCTTGGACAGGACGGGCACGACCGCGGCATCAAGGTGATCGCGACTTCCTTCGCGGATCTAGGCTTTGATGTCGACGTGGGGCCGCTCTTCCAGACGCCCGAAGAAGCGGCGCAGCAGGCGATCGACAATGACGTTCACGTGGTTGGCGTGTCGAGTCAGGCTGCGGGGCATAAGACGCTCGTACCGGCACTCATTAAGGCGCTGGCGGATGCAGGCGCTTCGGACATCGTCGTGATCGTAGGCGGAATTATTCCGCCGCAGGACTACGACTTCCTTCGCGCCGAAGGCGTGGCGGCCATCTTCGGACCGGGAACCCCCGTTCCTGAAGCGGCAGCGGAAGTGCTTGAAGTTCTGAAAGCCCGCGCGGCGAGTTAGGCGAGCGCTATGTCCAAGGCCGCGAACGAGTCGAGTCCTGCCGAGGCCGCACGTGCGATTCGCGCGGGCGATCGTCGGCAGATGGCTCGTGCGATCACTAAGCTCGAGAGCACACGCGAGACAGATCACGGCGCGGGGCAGGCAATTCTTGAATCCTTGATCGAGGACTCGGGAGACGCCATCCGCGTTGGGATTACGGGGCCTCCTGGCGTTGGGAAGAGTACGTTCATCGAAGCCCTCGGCCTTTATTTGGTTGGGCAGGGCAAGCGTGTTGCAGTGCTCGCCGTCGATCCATCAAGTCCCGTGACGGGGGGCAGTATCCTCGGGGATAAGACTCGGATGGAACGCTTGACCGTGTGCCCTGAGGCGTTCATACGTCCGTCTCCCTCCAGTGGCTCGCTCGGCGGTGTCGCACATCGTACGCGCGAGGCGATGCTTCTATGCGAAGCGGCCGGCTACGACGTTGTGTTGATCGAGACCGTTGGGATCGGGCAGTCGGAAGTGGCTGTTTCTTCGATGGTCGACTTCTTTCTCGTACTACTCTTGCCATCCGGTGGTGACGAACTTCAGGGGATTAAGAAGGGCGTGATCGAGCTTGCGGATGCGTTAGTCGTGAATAAGGCCGATGGAGCCATGGAAACGACGGCCCAGCGAACCCGCGTGGATTACGCGAGCGCCCTCGATCTCATTCGCGGCATGAACGACGAATGGCGACCCCGGGCGATGGTTGCGAGTGCCATCGAAGAGAAGGGCGTGATCGAGGTTTGGAACACGATCCTCGAACACCACGAGATCACCGTCGCGAACGGTTCCTTCACAACACGCCGCCGCGATCAGGCCAAGGATTGGATGTGGAAGCTGATCGATGAAGGCATCGCGCGTGCTTTTAAGGATCATCCCGGAATGACGGAGGCGATCGCGCGGGAAGAGATCGCCGTTGCAGGGCAGAAGGCCACGCCGGCCGCAGCTGCGCGAACGCTTCTCGAGGCCTTTCGTCCACGAGGCTGATCCCGGCGTGGGGGACGCTCATGGGCGAGCTCTGGCGAGGCGGCTCCGCTGGCATCAGAATCTGATGTGCATCCTGTGAGCCCGAGCGAGCCCTCCCGCGACGCACCAAGCGGGCGAAATGGCTCCTCAATCCTCGGTGCCGAAACGCCGATGGGGAAGGGACCACGGATGCGCAGTCCGTCCGCAGGAGTTCCTCGACATGGTTCAGATCAATATGGGCAACAAGGAGATCACCTTGAAGGTGGTCTATTACGGGCCGGCACTTTCGGGCAAGACCTCGAACCTGCAACAACTCCACGAGTTGATGGACCCGGCGACGCGTAGCCATATGCTGATGCTCGATACGAAGGATGACCGCACGCTCTACTTCGATTTCCTGCCCGTCGAGTTCGACACGATTGGTGGCTTCTCGATCAAGATAAAACTCTTCACCGTGCCCGGTCAGGTCATGCACAAGTCGACCCGCAAAGTTGTCCTTGCCGGTGCAGACGGGATCGCTTTTATCGCCGACAGTCAGCGTTCCGCCGCGAGCGCGAACGCCTACTCCTGGCGCGATATGGAAGCGAACCTCAAGGCCCACGGAATCGAGTTTGACAACCTCCCGAAGGTCGTCCAGTTCAACAAGCGCGATATGCCAGACGTGAAGGACCTCGCCGAGATCAAAAAGCAGTGGGGCGACACGCCTACTTTTCCGGCAGTCGCGATTCGCGGCGAGGGCGTCCTTGAAACCTTCCGCGAACTGATGCGCGTGCTGTACCGCGGCCTCGAAGACCGACACGATTTCTCCAGAAAGTTTTCGCTCTCCGAGGAAGAATTTCTCAAGGGCGTGATGAAGAATTTTCGCCTGGGGCCGTAGTTCCGCTCGCAGTCCCTGGTTAAAGCTGAGCCGCCTCGGCGATCCCCAGAGAGTCGCGCCGAATTCCGTTTTGACGGGTTCCTAACGAGCGTGCATCGCCGCCGATTCGGGCGAATTCGGTCTTCTTAGAAGGACGCTGAGCAAGGCTAAAATCCACCGTTTGCGTAGACGCGGAGTCGCCGGATCAGGGGGCGGGGTGAGATTGACACTCCAGTCAACGATGCCTATTGTCGGGCCGTTATCACCCCCGGGTATGATCCCTGGGCGCGCCCTCCGATCGCCGCCGGAACCTCCGGGAGTCCTTCTCTTCAGGTCTGGACGGCGCCGTACGCAAAGGTGAACCCCCTTATTATGTCTACTCCTGTGTCCGACTCTGGTTCTAAGAGCGGTTCGAATTCTTCCGACAAGCCCATCAGCGAGATTGAGCCGAGCCCCGGGCTGTCTACCATCTCCGAAGCAATCGTGGATATCGCGGCTGGCAAGATGGTGATCCTCGTCGATGATGAGGATCGTGAAAACGAGGGTGACCTCGTGATCGCTGCCGATAAGTGCACGCCGGAAGCGATCAACTTTATGGCGAAGCATGGCCGCGGCCTGATCTGCCTTCCGCTCGAGGAAGAGCAGCTCGACAAGCTCCACCTCGGGATGATGGTCCAGGACTATGAAAACTCGACGCCTTATGGCACGGCCTTCACGATCTCGATCGAGGCCCGCGAAGGCGTGACGACGGGTATCTCCGCGGCGGATCGTTCGCGGACCGTACTCGCGGCCGTGAATCCCGATGCGAAGCCGACGGATATCCTCCGGCCCGGCCACATCTTCCCGCTGCGCGCGCGCCCGGGTGGTGTTCTTCGCCGCGTCGGTCAGACGGAAGGTTCTGTCGACCTAGCAAAGCTTGCGGGATGTCATCCCTCCGGCGTGATCTGCGAGATCATGAAGGACGACGGGACGATGGCCCGGTTGCCTGACTTGGTTGAGTTCGGCAAGGAACACGACATCAAGATCGTTACAATCAAGGATCTCGTCTCTTACCGCCTCCGTAACGAGCAGCTCGTACATCGATCCGCTGTTGCGAAGATGCCGACCAAATACGGTGACTTCGAAGCGATCGTCTTCGAGAACGAAATTGATCACGTCGACCATATGGCGCTCGTCTTAGGCGAAATCAAGGGAGACGAACCGGTCCTGATTCGCGTGCACAGTGAATGTCTGACCGGTGATGCCTTCGGGTCAATGCGCTGCGATTGCGGCGAGCAGCTCGATGCAGCCATGCGGATCATTTCCGAGGCCGGTTCCGGAATCATTCTCTACATGAGGCAAGAAGGTCGCGGCATAGGCCTCAAGAACAAAATCAAGGCCTACGAACTCCAGGACAAAGAAGGTTTGGACACCGTCGAGGCGAATAACAAGCTCGGCTTTGGTGCTGACCTTCGTGACTACGGCGTCGGCGCTCAGATTCTGGCCGACCTCGGTGTTAAGAAGATCCGGATCCTCACGAATAACCCGGGCAAGCGCGCGGGCATCAGTGGGTACGGTGTTGAGATCGTTGAGCGCGTTCCGCTTGAAATCGAACCCAACGAGAACAATCTCAACTACTTGAAGACCAAAAAAGAAAAGCTCGGACACGTCCTTCACTTGATGTCCTGATTCGGCGCCTAGCGCGAGTCGCGTTGGCGCGACAAGCTGCGGCGGAGGATCAGTAAACGAGGAAATGCGACGAGCGAGTTGTTAGATACGAACTCGGGCCATGCGAGGCCCGTCACGAAGACTCAGACGAAAAGAAGAGAGACGAAGATGTTCAAGTCGGTAGATGACGTTATTCAGCAACTCGGCGAACAGGACTACATCTGCGACAAGCAGATCGCGACGGTCGTGTTCCTTGCACAACAGCTCGACAAGCCTGTGCTCGTCGAAGGTCCGGCCGGTGTCGGCAAGACCGAGCTGGCAAAGGTGATCTCGAAGGCGCTCGGTCGCGAGATGATCCGACTGCAGTGCTACGAGGGCCTCGATGAAGCCAAGGCGCTTTACGAGTGGGAATACTCGAAGCAGCTTCTTTACACGCAGATCCTCAAGGACAAGGTCTCTGAGACGATCGCGGATGCGGCCAACCTAGCCGAAGCTGCGGATCGCGTTGGCGAGGAAGACTCGGTCTTCTTCTCTGAGCGGTTCATCGTGCCGCGCCCGCTCATGCAGGCGATCACGTCCGAAGAGCCAACGCTTCTTTTGATCGATGAAGTCGACAAGTCTGACCCTGAATTCGAAGCGTTCCTGCTCGAAATTCTGTCGGACTTCCAAGTGACGATTCCCGAGATCGGAACGATCAAGGCGAGGTCGCAGCCGTTGGTCTTCCTGACCTCGAATGATGCTCGCGAGATGAGCGATGCGCTCAAGCGACGCTGCCTGCATCTCTGGATCGATTATCCCAGCGAAGAGCTCGAAGTTCGCATCCTCGATCGCAAGGTGCCGAATATCGATAAGCGCCTCGCGGAAGAAGTCGTGACGCTGATGAATAAGATTCGTGCGCTCGATCTCAAGAAGACACCGTCGATCTCGGAGACCCTGGACTGGGCACGTGCGCTTCTCGCTTTGAACGCCGACGAGCTCGAAGAAGGGATCGTTAGCGACACGTTGAACGTGATCCTCAAGTACGAGGGCGATGTTCAGAAGGCGCAGAACGAATTGTCGAAGCTGATCGAGAAGAAGACCGTGCAGACGCAGGCCGAAAAGCCCCAGCCCGCACCGGCCGAGACTGCCAAGAAGGGCATCCTGCACTAGGTCCTGGCGACTGACGACCCAGCGCCGATTTCCCAAGTGCTAGACCCAACCCTTCATTAGGTCGCCGAATATGCAGAAGAAGATCATCGAGTTTACGAACCTGCTCCGAAAGAGTGGGATCCGGGTTTCAGTTGCTGAGGCCATCGACGCGTTCAATGCGCTCGACGAGCTGTCCCTTGATGACCGAGACGTTTTTCGCGACGCGATGCGCTCGGCTATGGTCAAGCGCGGCGATGAGATCGCGACCTACGATGAGCTCTTTGACCTTTTCTGGTCGGGCTTCTATGACAATCTGAAGGGCGCCTTCGGAGACATGGAAGGCGATCTGTCCGAGATGGGCATCGACCTCGAGCAGCTGCTCTCGCAGCTTGCCGAGATGATGAAGGACATGGACGGTGAGTTGGATCTGTCGGAGCTCGCCAAGGCGATGCTCACCCAGGATATGTCGCAGCTCGAGAATATGATTCGCGCGGCTGCCGAAGATGCCGGAGCAGGGCGTATCGAAAATATGCTTCAGGTCGGCTTCTTTAGTCGCCGGACGACGGAGCAGTTAGGCCTCGAAGGCGCTCAGCAGGATCTCGAAGGCCTCGTCGAACGTATGAAGGCTATGGGGATGGGCGAAGAAGGCATCCAGCAGATGCAGGAGCTGATCCGCAAGCTGATGGAGACGGTCCGCCGCACGGTCCGCAATTTCACCGAGCGCGAGCTGCAGCAGCAGAACCACAATTACATGGAGAAGTTCCGTCGCGAAATGCTGACGGAGAAGAGCTTCTATCATCTGACCGAAGACGAAATTCAGAAGATGCGCGAAGTCGTGACGCGACTCGCGCAGCGCATCAAGAACATCCTGTCGATTCGCAAAAAACGTCTGAAGCGCGGGAAGCTCGATCTTCATCAGACTCTGCGACGCAATATGGCCCGCGGCGGAATTCCCTTCGAGGTCGTTTATAAAACGCGTCGCAAGGACCGACCGAAGCTCGTGATCATGTGCGACGTTTCCTCGTCCGTCGCGAACGTGTCACGCTTCATGCTGCAGTTCATGTACAGCTTGCAGGAAGCCTTCACGAAGATCCGCTGTTATGTCTTTGTGGCAGAGCTTGGTGAAGTCACTGACGTCTTCAACGACAAGGAAGTGAGCAGTGCAGTGGAGAAGGCGCTCGACGGGGGCGACGTGATTAACGTCTATACCCGCAGCAACTTCGGCTTCGCTTTTCACGAGTTCTGGAAGAACCATCTCGCCGCGATCGACAACAAGACGACCGTGATCATCCTTGGCGACGCGCGCAACAACTACAACGACGCTAAAGCCTGGTGCATCCGGGATATTCAGAACAAGGCCAAGACATTGGTCTGGCTGAACCCCGAGAGCCCGTCGGCCTGGGGCTTCGGCGACTCCGTGATGGACAAGTACATGCCCTATTGCGACATCGTCGAGGAGTGCCGCAACCTTCGCCAGCTGTCCAAGGTCGTTGACCAGATCTTGCTCTGAGACCTTGTGGGAGGGGCGCCGGCGCTCGGAAACGAGGGACTGATACTTGTTTTGGCGACGTGGTTTCGCGACGCTGCTTTGTGACTAGGGCCGCCAGTAAGCCCGGCTCGACCCAGGAGATTGAATCGATGAGTGCTTCGCAAGTGAACATGGATGAGTCTTCCGCTCCGGATTCTGCGGATATCTCTGATGATTTGAAGAAGACTTTTTCCGGGCCGGTGGCTGAGAAGGACGAGGCTTCGATGCTGCTCGTTGGGCTGCGCGACGTCGCGATCATTTCGGCCTTGCTTTCGATCTTCGGCGCGGCTGAAGCCTGGGCACAAGTCTCCGGGCTCGCGTTTGCATCCCTGATCGCCACGATCAACGGCTTCCTTGTCGGCGCTGCGACCTGCGCGCTCGGCCACGAGTGGGGACACTTCGCGGGGGCACGGCTCGGAGGAGGGCATGCGCCGCTCAAGCCGCTGTCGGGTTTCCTGCCGCTATTCGACTTTGACTACGCGAACAACGACAAGCGCTCCTACGAATGGATGGGTATTGGCGGGAACCTGGCGCACCTGTCGATCCCGGTGCTCTATCTCTTCGCCATCGGTGCAACCGGTCCTGGAACCGCCGCTCTGATTGCAGGCGCCGTTGGCTTCGCAGTCTTCTCCAGCATCATCGAGATTCCCGTCATCCGGAAATCCCGCGCCGGAATGGGCAGCCTCGAGTCCCTCGGTACGATCCCGCGAGACTTCGTGCAGCGCACCATGCCTTGGGCCCTCGGCAGCGCCGCGCTGATCTTCCTCGTTCTCTGAGGACCTTCCCTAAAGACCTTCCCTAAAGACCTTCTCTAAGGACCTAGCGAGAGGGGGTTTCAGCGGATTCACGCCGCGCACGCGCAGTCGACTGCTCCTGGATGAGCCGGCGCTGTGGGGTGTCGCCGTTCTCCAACCCCAAAGCAAACCACCATCAGTCTCTCGTTCCCGAGGCAGGCGCTCCTTTGAGCACGTAAACGAAAAACGCCCTGTCTGCGCGAGGCAAACAGGGCGTTCGTCAGGGGGAGAGGCGATGGACTCAATCAATGGGGGGTGAGAGGTTGGACATTTCAAAAGAAATGACCACGCCACCGCCACTCCAAAACCCGTGTACTTGAGTCATTATGGCTGGCTTCGAATGCTTGTCAATCAAGTTTTGAGACGTCGTTACATTCCTTTCAAAAACGCTTCAATTTCAAGTGTTTTTGTCCTTTTCCAAGAGATCGCCTGAAGAAATTGAGGGGCTTTAGCCGAAGCCTCTTCGGCGCCGCGACGGATCGACTCTGGAGAGTCTCTCGGGTACGTTGGGAGCCGCTTTATCCGGATTGAGAGACCACTCCGGCTGATGTCTCCGCAGCGGCTGTAGAGCTGCCCAGTCCGGGCTCCCTTTACGCTGCTCATTGCTCCCCAATATTCAGGAATCCCGTGGACGAAAAGCGCTTTGCCATCCGCACCTACGGCTGCCAGATGAACGTTCACGACTCAGAGAAAGTCGCGACGCTGCTGGAGGATACGGGGCTGTCTGCCGCGGATTCTGAGGCCGATGCAGATGTGCTCGTCATCAACACGTGCTCGATTCGCGACAAGGCCGAACATCAGCTCTACAGCGATCTTGGCAAGCTTCGAGAGTGGAAGTCCGAGAAGCCTGGGCGAGTGGTCGGGGTCGGGGGCTGCGTTGCGCAACAGGTCGGCGACAAATTGCTCTCCCGCTTCAACCATCTCGACTTCGTTTTTGGAACTCACAATCTTAGGCGCGTGCCGGCGATGCTTGAGGGCGCGCTCGATGGACGCCGCGCCGCATGGGTTGGGGTAGACACGAGCCCCGAGCGCTTCGATCTGCCCACGCGCCGGCCGGAATTGCCGCAGGGCGTGCGACGACGCGCCTTTGTGACGGTGATGGAAGGCTGCGACATGTTCTGCAGCTTCTGCATCGTGCCTTCGACGCGCGGTCGCGAGATCAGCCGTGTGGCGAGCGAGATCGAAGCCGAAGTCGCGGCGTTGGCAGACCAGGGGATTCGCGAAGTCACTCTGCTCGGGCAGACGGTGAACGCGTATGGACGTCACGACGTTCGGCGCGGCAAAGCGGCGGCGGCGGGGACGATGCCCTTTGCGGAGTTGCTTACGCGCTTGGATGCGATTCCTGGCATCGAGCGGATCCGGTACACGAGCCCCCATCCGCTCTTCTATGACGAAGATCTGATCCGCGCTCATGGCGAACTAGAGTCGCTCTGTCCCCATGTTCACCTTCCGGTGCAGAGTGGGTCAGACCGGATTCTCGAGGCGATGCGAAGGCGATATACGCGAGAGCGCTACTTCGGGATCGTGGATGGTCTTCGTGTGCTTCGGCCGGAAATCGCGATCACTTCCGATCTGATCGTGGGCTTTCCAGGCGAAACGGAATCCGATTTTCAGGACACCCTCGACTTGGTTGCCCGCGCAGGTCTCATCGACAGCTTCAGCTTCAAGTATTCGCCGCGGCCAGGAACAGGCGCGGCCGAGATGGGAGATGCAGTGCCGCCGGAGGTCGCTCAAGATCGGCTCCAGCGCCTGCAGGCCCAGCAGCGGGATCAAACCCTGGCGTACCACCAGTCGCGCGTCGGAGAGGAGACGCTCGTCTTCGTGGATGGGCAGAGTCGTCGCGGCGGAAACCAAGTCTCTGGTCGTGATCCGCAACATCGGGTGATCAACCTAGACCTGCGCGCCGGTCACGCCATCGAGCCCGGCATGAAACTCGCCGCTCGACTCGTCGAGGCGACGCCGCATAGCCTGCTCGGGGAGCCCTTGGATGCGAGTCTTCGACCCGAAATAGAGGATTCGGTTGGTCGCCCCCCCGGCAGTGGGGCGGCTTCCCTGGATTTCACAGGATCTCGGCTTACGTCCGAGGTCGCGGACGCCGATGTAGCCGAGAGTGTCGACCGCGCTGCGGGCTCGGCAGAGGACGTGTTGCGCGTGCTCTAGCCTAGGCCCAAGGACCCCGGTCGAACGTGAGGGGTCATGAGCAAGGCGCGCATACTCGCAGTCGACGATCAGCGGTACTTCCGTGAGCTGATCGAGGGACTGCTCGAGGAAGAAGGCTACTTGGTGCGCACCTGCGCCTCCGGCGAGGAAGCGCTGCATATTCTCGAGCGCGAAGACTTCGACATCGTGGTGACGGATCTCGTGATGCCGGGGATCGACGGTGCCGAGCTGGTTTGTCGCGTGAAGGAACGCTTGCCCGAGCAGGACATCGTGATGGTGACGGGCGTCGTTGACGTCAAGACAGCCGTCGAAGCCATGAAGCTTGGGGCCACGGACTACGTCCTCAAGCCCTTCGATCGTGGCACACTAACGGATTCCCTCGACAAGATTCTCGCGACGCGTCGTCTCAAAGACGAGCACGCGCGATTGATGGAGGAGAACCTTGAGTTTATGGGGGTTCTCTCGCTGGTTGAACGCGCCAGCGGACTCCACTCGACACTTTCCGTTGCGCCTTTGGCGGAGCGCTTGATCGAAGGTCTCTGTTTGGAAGCCCGCGCTCAGTCGGGCGTGTTGTGGGCTGCCGAGGATCCCGGCCGCGAGCAGCTTGAATTGGTCGGAGCACGCGGGCTCGTGCGGGTTGATGGCGAACCGGAAAGCGTTTCCATTCAGGACGCGGAGGCAGCTTGGTGTCCCGGAATTCTGACAGTTCGCTCCGTTGTGGCTTCGATGCCGCAAGGTGTTGACGGCGTGGAAGCGCTTTACCTGCCGATTCGATCCGGCGGAATTCTGTTAGGCCTCGCACGACTTTCAGATAAGATTGACGGCGAACCCTTCGATGCGACAGATCGTGGGATGGCTGAGAAGTTCTGTGAATTTGGTGGGGTCGCGATCCATAACGCGCTCCGCTTTCGCGCTCTTGAACGGCGATCCCTGCGTGACCCAGAGACCCGCGCCTACTCACTCGCGTATTACGAGGATGCCGTCCGGAATGAGATTCAGAAGGCGAATCGATTCGGACACCGATTTTCGGTGATTCGAATTGAGATCGATGGCTTCGAATCCGCGCTTGGGTCCGATGGCGGTGCCGTCGTCGATCGCGACGCGGTCGAAGTCGCTCGCCGACTGGAAGGCGCGCTACGCGCCACCGACTTGATGGCGAATGACGAGGACGGGGCGTTCCTGCTGCTACTCCCGCAGACCGATGCGCTGGGGGCAGGCGTATCGGCCCAGCGAATCAGGGCTGCACTCGACGCGCTCTGGGAAGGCCGTGAGGCACCGGTACATCGATTCGCGACAGCGACATTCCCCGTAGATGGCAGCCAAGTCGAAGGTCTTCAATCAATGCTCGCCGAACGGGTTGAACAATCCTCCCGAAGCCTGCTCGCACAGCGACCGGAATTCGCGCGCCGCCAGCCCCTCGACCCGCTGCTCGACCGAATGCTCGAACTCGGAAGCGTGGAGCCCGCGGAGACCGAAGGCCAGATCCTGCGATTCGTTCTCGAAGACATCGTTCGGCGCCCCGCGGAACGCGGCGTGCTCTACGTATCACCCGGGGGCCGGTGGCTCCCGGAGGTCCTCGAAACCCTCGAAGAGATTCGAAACCAGCCGACGGAAACGGAAATCATTCTGCTCGCCGAAGGGGAAGTGCGGGAAGCACACCCCCAGGTGACTTGGATCGCTAAATCCGGTCTCGATTCGAGGCGTCCATTCCTCGTCTACTTCGGGGAGGGCCCAGCCTACGCAATGGTCGGACAGATCACTTTGGCTGCAGCGCGGGCAGCCATTTTTCAAACCTCTGACCGTGCACTTGTTGAACATCTTGCCTTCGAGCTCCAGCGCGAGCTCGGCATCACGTTGTCGGTTTAGGAAGGGAGCAGAATATGTCCAGCGACCTAATCCTCATCGCCGACGGAAACCTCGGCCGAGGGCGCCGTGTGGCGACCGCGCTCGAAGCTGCAGGGCACCGATGTGAGGTGACACCTCACGGCGCCGGTGCCCTCGAAATCGCGCTCGTTGAACATCCGCGAATCCTCGTGACGCAAGCTGATCTGCCGCTCGTGGATCGTGGGAAGCTCGCTGAAATCTTGCGCGCCAATCCGCGTACGCGAGCCGCACGCTTCCTGTTCTTGGGCGTCGAGCCAGGGCGTGAAGCGACGCTCGGTGGCGTGGGCGATGAATCACTGCCGCCTAATGCAGAGACGAATGATATTCACGATGCCGTCGAGGTCTTGATCGACCGGCAGTCGCGCATCGAAGCGCTTGAAGAACGTGCGAGTAGCGAGCGCGAGTTTGAAGGATCTCTCGAAGAACTCCGCCCTGCGGAGCTTCTGCATATGTTGAATGTTAGGCGATCGACCGGGCGCCTGATGCTCACGCCTATTCTGCAAGACGGGTCGACCCCTGACGGTTGGATCCAGGTCGTCGAGGGCGAGATTCATTCCGCCGCGGCCGGGCCTGCGGCGTCCGAGAAAGCGCTGTTCCGCATGCTCGACTGGGTGAGTGGGGAGTTCCATTTCGAGCCGAGGGAGATCGATTCGAAGCCGACGATCACTTCGCCTACGCGCTCGGTTTTGGCTGAGGGACTTCGCCAGCTCGATGAGTGGAATCGGCTCTCGCCGAAGTTCCCGCCTTTCGAATCTCCGGTGAAGCTGGCCGTCGATCGCGGCGAACTGCCGACGACTGTGCATCCCCTAACCCAGGAAATCTTGAGGCTCCTGGAATCGGCGGAACGGGTTTCTGATGTCGTGGATAATTGTACGCATCCTGATTATCAGGTCCTGCGAACGCTTCATACGCTCGCGGAGCGGGGCATCGTCGAGTTCGGTCGCGCACGGCTCGTGCCGCCGGAAGCGACCGCTCACGCACTCTTTCACGAGGCGCAGGTTCGCCGACTCCGAAGCTTTGCGGCGCAGGGCACGGCTCGGGACCAGGTCCCGGCGAGTTCCAAGCTGCTCTTGGTCGCTGCGAATGAAGCGACCACGGAACAATTCGCATCGCTGCTGATGAAGGTGCCGGGCGTCGAATTGTCGCCTCGCTTCGAGCGGGGAGAGATCGGTTCCGGCGATCTTGAGTCTATGGCCCGGATCGATGTCGACGGAGATTTCTCGATCGATCTCGTCCACCTACCCAATGCAGAGAGCTTCGCAGCTCTGTGGCCCTTCGCGGGACATCAGGCGCTGGGGACAATCTTTCTTTTGGATGCACGTCTAGGCGCGTCCGCGGCTGGCTTCGCAGGGATTTCGAAGGAGCTCTCGATTCGGCCCAATCAGCGGACCTTCCACGTGGTTATGCTCGGGGAGGGCGAACGTCTCTCGCCGGACGAACTGCGTGAAAATATGTCGCTGATCGACGATGCGAGTCTATTTCTGCTCCCGATGGAGTCCGAGAAAGCCCCGGGATCTCTGCTGCGAAGTCTCTTCGCGAGGATCGTGCCGTGAACGGTGAGGATCTGAAACAATTCGCTCTACTGGCTGAATTCAGCGAATCGGACAGGGATGCGCTCATTGAGTTGTTGGACGAGCGCAATCTGCCGGACGGGAAGAGCGCCTTTCGTGAGGGCACCGAGAGCGAGGGCATGATCCTGCTTTCGGCGGGTCGCCTCAAGCTGAAGAGCAAGCGGACGGGCGACATCGTCGGAATCCTCGAAGCCCCGGCTCATCTGGGCGCAGCTTCGCTCTTTGCCTTCGGCAAACGAGAAGTATCCGCTTTGGCGGATGGACCGGCGACGGTTCAGGTTCTGTCCAGGTCCGGATTGCCGCGTTTGGCCGACGACGCTCCGCGTGCAGCCTTTCGCTTGGCTGAGGCCGTCGCGAGCGAGCTGGCTGGACTGCTGCGCACGGCCATCGAGCCCGTCACAGAGCACGATCTCGGGCAATCCGGCTAGCCCGGACCCCAATTCCCCGGCGATCCCTCGACTGACTTTTGCCCACTTTTGTCCACTTTGGCCGACTTTGGCGGACTTTGGTTGAAAGTCGACCGCCGTGAGATTACTCTCCGGCATCGAGTCGCGGGGGTGAAGTGGCATACGCCGCGGACCACTGATTTCGCCGATTTTGCTTGGAGCTTTCGCTCTCGCGGATCGGGACGAATGAAACGGTCCCCCTCATCCACCGCAGCCCCACGCGCATTCGTGTTCCGGGATCCGAGCGCGTTCGATTCAAACGAATCGAACGGCGTTGGGAGATCGGTGTATTCGGGGTTTCGAGTCGGAGAGTTTGATCGAGGGTTCGGCAGAGGGTTCAATTGATCGTTCGATAAGTTGTTAGGCAGTCAGGAATCAGGAGGGAAGGATCGCCCAGCGGTTCGTCCGTCCGCTCTTCGTTTCGCCGGAAGTCGATTGACTGCCGAGCAATGCGAAGCCAAAGATCCACGAACAGCGAGGCAGGTATGGCGCATTCGGAGATTCGCGAGGGGCTGACATTTGACGATGTCCTCCTCGTTCCCGCAGCTTCGGAGGTCCTGCCGAACGAAGTCGATCTCCGCACACGCCTGACCTCGGATATCGAGCTGAACACGCCGCTGATCTCTGCCGCGATGGATACCGTGACCGAGCACGAGACGGCCATCTGTATGGCGCGCAACGGCGGTATCGGAATCGTCCACAAGAATCTCACCGTCGCCGAGCAGGCGGCGGAGGTCGACAAGGTCAAGCGCTCCGAGTCGGGGATGATCGTCGACCCGATCACGATGCGTCCGGAACAGCCGATTCGCGAAGCGCTTGAAGTGATGAGCCGCTTCAAGATTTCCGGGGTGCCGGTGACTCGAGATGGCGCAGCCGTTGGCATCCTGACCAATCGCGACCTTCGTTTCGTGAAGGACGTCTCCGCAGAAATCTCGACGGTCATGACGAGTGAAAATCTTGTGACGGTCGAGCCCGGCACGAACATGGAACGCGCCCGCGTATTGCTTCATGAGCACCGCATCGAAAAACTCCTCGTGGTCGACAAGGCAGGCAAGCTCTGCGGCTTGATTACGATCAAGGATATTGAGAAGACCGAGCGCTATCCGGACGCATGCAAGGACGATCTCGGTCGACTTCGTTGTGGTGCGGCAGTAGGTGTTGGAGATGACCGCTTGGAACGCGTGCAGGCGCTGGTCGATGCGGGTGTTGATGTCGTCATCGTCGATACGGCACACGGACATTCTGCGGGCGTCCTTGAGACGGTTCGCGAACTCAAACGAACCTTCCCGGATCTGTCGCTGATCGGTGGCAACGTGGCGACCGCCGAAGGTACGGAAGCGCTGATCAAGGCAGGCGTGTCGGGCGTGAAGGTCGGTGTCGGACCCGGATCGATATGCACGACGCGAATCGTGGCAGGCGTTGGCGTTCCGCAATTCACGGCGATTCGTGATGCGTCAGAAGTCGCAGCGCGAGCCGGCGTGCCGGTCATCGGCGACGGCGGCATTAAGTTCTCTGGCGACGTCGTGAAGGGACTCGCCGCGGGCGCCTCGACGATCATGATCGGTTCGCTCTTTGCGGGCACCGACGAGACGCCAGGTGAAGTTGTCCTCTTTCAAGGACGCTCTTACAAGGTTTACCGTGGCATGGGTTCACTCGGCGCGATGGCCGCGGGCAGTCGTGATCGCTACTTCCAAAGCGAAGTGGCGAATGACAAGCTCGTCCCTGAAGGCATCGAAGGCCGTGTTCCGTATCGCGGAAGCTTGTCGCAATCACTGCACCAGCTCTACGGCGGCTTGCGGTCGGGCATGGGCTACTGCGGTGCTCCGAATCTTGATTCTCTCCGCGACAACGCGAGCTTCGTTCGCATCTCCTCCGCCGGACTTCATGAGAGCCACGTGCACGATGTGATCGTTACGAAGGAGGCACCGAATTACCGGCTTGAGTAGGGCCTGCCTTCGAGCTTAGGCCCGACTCGAAGATTTCCTCTCGACTTTTCTTTCGACTTCCTTCGCACCCCCCACGGTTCTTTCCGGTTTTGTCGGAACGCGCCGGCGAAGAACCTCAACATTGCGGAGCGCAACACGAGTTGCCGCGACGCTCCTCCAAATTGAATCCGTCGCCAGGGGTCCCCGCCCGAACGACTCACCCCCAGACTTCACGCTTTTCGGACGAGCCGATCTTTCATCACGGATCGGCCGCAAATGGCGCGGGATTAGGGCAGGCCGCATTAGGCCGAGGACCGACGCTCATGGCAATGGCATCTGGCACCGACGCAAACTCTTCTGGCAATTCCTCGGGCATCGGGGCCTCCGCATCGGGACCGGGAACTCAGTCGCGTATTCTTATTCTCGACTTCGGCGCGCAGTATTCGCAGCTCATCGCTCGGCGTGTGCGTGAATCCGAGGTCTATTGTGAACTCGTCCCCGCAGATATCTCCCTCGAACGAATTCAGCAATTCGCCCCGACTGGCGTGATCTTGTCGGGCGGCCCGAGCTCGGTGCTCGATGACGATGCCCCCGATATGGATCCCGGCGTCCTCGAGCTTGGCGTTCCTGTTCTGGGGATTTGTTATGGGCTCCAGCTCTTAGTTCAGAAGCTGGGTGGCAAGATCGAATCGGCGGACGACCGTGAATACGGACGTGCGATGCTTCGGGTCGAGAAGGCGGACGATCCCCTCTTTGCGGGCATGCCTGTGGATGAGGAGCAGGTCGTCTGGATGAGTCATGGCGATCGTGTTTTGGCATTGCCGGACGACATGCACGTGATCGCCACTTCCGGGGGATCGCCCTTCGCTGCAGTTCGCTCTGAGCGCGGGCCGTTTTGGGGTGTGCAGTTTCATCCAGAGGTTGTGCATACGGAGCAGGGCACCAAGCTGCTTAAGAACTTCGTGCACGGAATCTGTGGCTGCGAATCATCTTGGACGATGTCGTCCTTCGTGGACAACGCCGTCGACGCGATCCGCACGCAAGTCGGCACAGGCCATGCGATCTGCGGATTGTCCGGCGGCGTCGACTCCTCAGTAGCCGCGACGCTTGTCCATCGCGCGATCGGCGATCAGTTGACCTGCATCTTTGTCGACCACGGCATGATGCGGAAGAACGAACGCGAGGAAGTGGAAGCGCTCTTCGCGGAAGCACTCGGCATTAAGCTCATTACGATCGACGCTTCGGAACGTTTCCTGTCCGCACTGAAGGGCGTGAGCGAGCCCGAAAAAAAGCGGAAGATCATTGGCAATCTCTTCATCGAAGTCTTCGACGAAGAAGCCGCAAGAATCAGCGAGGCGCTCGTATCGAAGGGCGAAGCGGTCAACTTCTTGGTCCAGGGGACCCTCTACCCGGATGTGATCGAAAGCGTGTCGGTGAAGGGCAAGTCCGTCACGATCAAGACCCATCATAATGTCGGCGGCTTGCCGGACGACATGAAGCTCGATCTGGTCGAGCCTTTGCGCGAACTCTTCAAGGACGAAGTACGCGCGGTGGGAACCGAACTCGGACTCCCGGATCGTGCGATCGGACGCCATCCATTCCCCGGACCAGGGCTCGCCATTCGGATCATCGGCGAGATTACGCCCGAGCGACTCGCGCCTCTGCGTGAGGCGGATGCAATCATGGTCGAAGAGATTCGGGCGGCGGATCTCTACGACGAAATCTGGCAGGCGTTAGTTGTCTTCCTTCCGGTTCAGAGCGTCGGTGTGATGGGTGATGATCGAACCTACGAGAATGTTGTTGCGGTGCGATGCGTGAGCTCGACGGACGCGATGACCGCAGACTTCTCACACATTCCGTACGACGTCCTCGGTAAGATTTCGAATCGCATCATCAATGAAGTGTCCGGCATCAATCGCGTTGTCTATGACATTTCGAGCAAGCCGCCTGCCACGATCGAGTGGGAATAGGGGAGAGCCGTGCCCGCGCCCTTCGTCCATCTTCATCTGCATACGCAGTACTCGCTGCTCGACGGTGCAATCAAGCACAACCCGCTTTTTGAACGGGCAAAGGCGGCGAATATGCCGGCTGTCGCGCAGACAGATCACGGCAATCTCTTCGGGACCATCGAGTTCTACGAGAAGGCCCGCGCGAATGGCGTGAAGCCGATCATCGGCTGCGAAGTCTACTTCGCGGGCGGCTCGCGCTTCGATCGTGAAAAGAAGCAGCGAGAAGAGACGGGCTACGACGCGATTAATCATCTGCTCTTGTTGGCGATGAACGATACAGGCTACGCCAATCTAATGCGGCTCGTGTCGAAGGCGTATCTAGAGGGCTTCTACTACAAGCCGCGAATCGATTGGTCGCTTCTGGAGGAAAATCACGAGGGATTGATCTGCACCTCGGGCTGTTTGTCATCGCCCGTGGCGAGATCAATCATTGCGAATGAGAACGGAAGCTCCCAGGACCAGGCTTGGGGGATTGCGGAGAATTTCCAGAAGCTCTTCGGAGACCGCTACTACCTGGAGGTCATGCGTCACGGGATCCGCGAACAAGAGGTCGTGAACCAAGAACTCTTCAAGATGAATCAGGAGATGGGGATTCCGCTCGTCGCGACAAATGATGCGCATTACCTCGAAGAGCACGATCACAACGACCATGATGTGCTGCTTTGTGTGGGCACCGCGGCGAACGTCAGTGACGAAAAACGTTTTCGGTTCGACGGGTCCGGTTTCTATGTCAAAGACGGCGACGCTATGCGCGACGTGTTTCACGACTATCCGGAGGCAGTCGAAAATACGCTCGTGATTGCCGAGCGGTGCGAAATCGAAATCCCGATGGACACCTATCACATGCCGGACTTTCAGGTTCCGGCGGGCAAGAGCCTTGATGAAGTGATGGAAGATCAGGCCTATGTCGGTCTGCGCGAGAAGCTCGGCATGGAGCCCGACGAGCCCTTTACAGGGGATCGCGGCAAGGCCTATGTCGACCGATTGAATCACGAACTGGGCGTGATTCGGACAATGGGGTTCCCTGGCTACTTCTTGATCGTGGCCGACTTCATCAACTACGCCAAACGAAATAACATTCCCGTCGGGCCGGGGCGCGGCAGTTCCGCCGGCAGCCTCGTTGCCTACGGCATGAACATCACGAACGTTGATCCGGTTGAGTACGACATTATTTTCGAGCGTTTCCTGAACCCTGAGCGGATATCGATGCCGGATATCGATGTCGACTTCTGTATGCGCGGTCGCGAGCAGGTGATCCGCTACGTCGCTGATAAGTACGATGGCGTAGCGCCAGAGCGTGCGGAAGATGACACGCGACACGAACTTGATGGTAAGTACGATGCAATGAAGGTCGCGCAGATCGTGACCTTCGGAACGCTGCAGGCGAAGGCGGCAATTCGCGATGTTGGGCGCGTATTAGGCATGACCTTCGGTGACGTGGACCGGGTTGCGAAAATGATCCCGGAAGTTCTCGGGATCAAGCTCGCTGACTCGATCGAGCAGTCCCCTGAGCTGCGCGCCGCGATGGACTCGGATTCTCAGGTGAAGCGCCTCGTCGAGACGGCCATGAGCCTTGAAGGGCTAACGCGTCACGCGTCGAAGCATGCAGCCGGCGTTGTGATCGGCACCAAGCCTCTGATCGAGATGGTGCCGCTCTACAAGGATCAAAAATCCGGCGACGTGATGACTCAGTACAACATGGGCAACGTCGAGCAGATCGGCTTGATCAAGTTCGACTTCCTGGGACTCAAGACACTCACGCTCATGGCGGATGCCGAGCGCATGATCCGCAAGAAGCCCGGGTTCGAGGACTTCGACGTCAACGCGATCGCGATGGACGACGAAACGACTTACGACCTGTTATGCGGGGGCGATACCGAAGGCGTCTTCCAGGTCGAATCCTCCGGCATGACGGACCTAGTACTTAAGCTTAAGCCGCGAACCTTCCGCGAGATCATTCCACTGGTGGCGCTCTATCGTCCGGGCCCACTCCAGTCCGGCATGGTGGATGATTATGTGGGCCGAAAGGCGGGCACTACCAAGCTTGAGTACCTGCATCCCTCGATCGTCGACCTCACTGAAGAAACTCTGGGCGTCATCGTCTATCAGGATCAGGTCCTTCAGATCGCGCAAAAGATGGCCGGCTACAGCTTGGGTGAGGCCGACTTGCTTCGTCGTGCTATGGGCAAGAAGAAAGCCGACGTCATGCAGGAGCAGCGGAAGCGCTTCGTGGATGGCTCCGTCGCCAATGACATCGCCAAGGCCGAAGCTGGCCATGTCTTCGACATGATTGTCGAGTTTGCTGGCTACGGCTTCCCCAAGGCACATTCGACTGCTTACGCGTATATCACCTATCAGACGGCCTACTTGAAGGCGAACCATCCGGCGGAGTATCTGGCGTCGGTGCTCACGATCGAATCGGTGAATCACGATCGGCTCTCCCGCTATATCGCGCATGTGCGCGAAAAGGGGATCGAGATTCTGCCGCCCGACGTGAATGAATCGGAACAAGATTTCGGTGTCGTCGGAGGTGCGATTCGATTCGGGTTTGCCGGCATTAAGAACGTGGGTGCAGGCGCGATCGAATCGATTCTGGCGGCACGTCGGGAAGCGGGGCCCTTCGAGAGCCTCTTCGATTTTGCAGATCGCGTGGACGGCAAGAAGGTGAACCGTCGGGTTGTAGAAGCCCTTGTTAAGTGTGGCGCCTTCGAGCAGCTACACGCCGAGCGTGCCTCAGTCTGGGCCTCGATCGAGCCAGCCCTCGAACGCGCCGCCTCGGCGCAGCGCGACCGGGCGGTCGGTCAAGAGAGCCTCTTCGGTGGGATGGGCGATACCGAAGGCCTTGATCAGCCGAAGCTTCAGGATGCTGCGGAATGGGGCGAGCGTGAACGCCTCGCACACGAGAAGGAGCTACTCGGCTTCTACGTCACGGGGCATCCACTGAGTTCGGTGGCGACGGTCTTGTCTCGTTTTACAGACATCACTGCGCTTGCGACGGAGGGCAAGGCCGGGCGCGAGGTTCGCGCCGGGGGCTTATTGACGGGGCTTCGCGAGACTCGTACGAAGCGCGGTGCGCGAATGGGGTTTGGCCAGCTCGAAGACCTCGAGGGCAGCTTTGAGTTGGTGATTTTCTCAGAGCCGTTCGAGCAGAACGTCGAATTGCTGCGGATCGCCAAGAATGGCTCGGGCGTTGCGGGTGAAGTAGGGCCCATTCCCTTGATCATTCACGGAACCCTAGAAGAGGGCGATCCGCCGAAGATTCTCGTGCGAGACGTGACCCGTCTTGATCACGCTGAAGAAAAACTCTCTGCGAGCCTACGTGTGAGAGTGAAGTCTCTGGATGTGACGCGTGACCGATTGATTGCGCTGAAGAAAATATTTGGATCCCATGCGGGTGATTGTGGTGTCTATCTGCATATCACGATACCCGGGGAGAGCGAGACTGTGCTTGGCATCAGCGGGATCCGAGGGGTCGCGCCTTCGGTGGAGCTTTGCCGAGAGGTTGACCGACTCTTTGGCCGACCTGTAACCGAGCGGGCGCTGTAGCATTGGATCTCTGGATAAAGATGCCGCGTCCATTCATGCACCCGCGCGGCGAGTGGCTTTTAGGCCGAGATTGAGCTTCAGGGGGAAGCGATGATGATGCGACTGAATACGTCTGGGCGGATCGCTGGGCTGTGCTTTGTGGGTCTGCTACTTGCGCAAGGAGCTTCGGCGGAGCTGCGTCGGGTGGAGGCCGTGGGGATCTACGGAATCAAGGAGTCCATGCGGACCCGCGTGATTCCGAAGGATGAAGCGATCTCTCGCGCGAATTGGGAAGGCGTCTCTCGTGTCGCACTCGAGCTGATCGGGGAATCCTCAGGGTTTACTGACCCGGGTGATTCTCGTGAAGATAGAGATGTCGGACGGCAGCCGTCGGAGACCGATGAGGTGCTCGCGCCAATCGATGGACGTGAACCGGATTCGAGCCAGCCTTACGAGCGTTTGGGAGCGGATGCCGAAGACGCGCGACTTGGATTGGAGTCGCCGACCAAGAGCCAAGCGGCACTGCTCAAGTCGGCGCTGGGTAAGGACACGCTGCCCTATACGCGGAGTTACCGGATCCTTGAAGATCAGGGAGAGCGACCGGTTCTATTCGACGACAGTCCAGGGGTCGCAACGGAATACGTCATCGTTGTTGAAGTGATCGTTGACGTGGAGCGTGTGCAGGATGCGCTCCAGCGAGCGGGGCTCGTCTCAGTCGTTCAAAAGACGGGTGCAGGGGAGACACTGACGCTCGAGGTCATTGGCCTTGGTCGATACGAAGCACTCCAGTCGCTTGTTGCTGCCTTGAGCGGCCCGCTCGGCGCGACGCGCGTCGACACGCTCGAATTCGAACGAGGTCGGCAGGTGCTGGCGGTAGCGGGGCCCTTTGGGCTCGAGGAGCTGGCGGCGGAATTAGGTGCGTTGGCAGATCGCAGGCTCGTTCTGCGGCCTCTTGCGGTGGATCCGATGTTCTCCCGTATTCGACTCTCGGCGAAGTGGTTCTCCGACACGCCCCCGGTCGAGGAAGGCGATTCAAGCGACGATTCCACGCCACGCAGCTGATCTTCGGCCCGATTGCAGAGGACTTGTGCAAAACGACGGAAGAATTGCATTTATTGCGTCCGATCGGCCTTGAAATCGGTTGACGCGACGAGATCAAAAGGCTAATTAAACCGCCGCCTTAGCTGGATTACAGGCACGTAGCTCAGGGGTTTAGAGCACCGCCTTGACATGGCGGGGGTCGGCGGTTCAATTCCGCCCGTGCCTACCAGCGAGGGGATCCCCCTCCTAAATTCTCGAATTCGCCGAAAGGCAGTACGGAAACGTATGGGTTCGAGAGCAATCGTTTGAATGGAACGCAACAGCGCCGGTCGAGACGAATCCAGAAGCCCCTAATTGCATGAAAATGCATTTGGAACGAGGGTCGAGGGTCGATTCGGGTGCCGGAAGCTGCGGTGTTCCTTTTTAGTTTGAGTCCAACCTTTTTATTGCTGCCTTACCTGCGCAGACAAGTAGTGGGCGAGACTGAAGCGGCATGAAACGTTCGTTCGCGATCGACGCATCATGCATGGACAGGGATGGATCGAATGGACCTGACGGAAAACGTCTCGGTCCGGGGTAAATAGAGCGTTGAAACAGCAGCATTCGGAATATGCCCTGGGAGTGGGCCCCGAAGAGAGTTCGGAATGGTCCGCCATTCGGTGCTCGTGCGACCTGTTAGGCGTTGCCCAGCCCTCGCCGGTGTCCCTTTTTGTTCACGCGCAGCTTTTCGATTCACGAGCGGCTTTCCCATGAGTAACGCGATCACCGTAACGCTGCCGGACGGAAAAGAACTCGCCCTCGACGCGAATGCGACCGTCTTTGACGTGGCCAGCGAAATTGGCCCCGGCCTCGCCAAAGCCGCTTTGGCCGGTCGGATCGACGGCGAACTCGTCGACCTGCGACGCCCACTGGGTGCAGACTGCTCGCTTTCGATCGTTACGTCCAAGGACGAACTCGGCGGCTCGATTATTAGGCACTCCGCCGAGCACGTGATGGCGGACGCAGTGAAGCGGCTCTTCCCGAATGCCCAGGTCGATGCGGGTCGAACCGATCACTCCGAGAAGTTTCAATACGATTTCCTCGTCGACGAACCCTTCACGCCGGAAGATCTCGAGCGCATCGAAAAAGAGATGAATAACATCCTCTCCGAGGGTGCCGTATTCGACCGTGAAGTGATGACGCGAGACCAGGCGGAAGAGCTATTCCGTGGCCTGGGCGAAGAACTTAAGCTTTCGCGCCTCGGCGATATTCCAGCAGATGCGGAGATTACGATCTTCCGTCATGGCCAGTTCGCTGATCTCTGTCGCGGCCCGCACGTGCATAACACTAAGCAAATCGGCGCTGTGAAGCTGACGGAAGCATCCGGTACGTATTTTCGTGGCGACGAGAATGGCCCGAAGCTGCAGCGGATCTACGGCACGGCCTTCGAAAGCAAGAAGGCGCTTAAGAGCCATTTAGCCCGCCTCGAAGAAGCCAAGAAGCGCGACCATCGCCGCGTAGGCCAAGACCTCGGGCTCTTTCATATGGACCCGCTGGCACCGGGGTCGCCGTTCTATCTGCCAAAGGGCATGACGCTCTACAACGAGCTTATTAGTTTTGTTCAGGACCTCTATCCCAAATACGGATACAACGAGATCCTTACGCCGCAGCTCTTCCGCTCGGACTTGTTCAAGACCTCCGGACACTATGACAAGTTTCACGACGACATGTATTGGTTCGAAGGCTCCGATGCGGGCGAAGAACTGGGCGTGAAGGCGATGAACTGCCCTGGCCACTGCCATCTCTTCTCGACGGGCAAGCGGAGCTATCGCGAGTTGCCGGTGCGATGGGCGGAGTTCTCGCGGCTTCATCGCAACGAGCGCAGCGGCACGCTGAACGGGATCACCCGTGTCCGCTCCTTCGCGCAGGACGATGCACATATTTACTGCGAGCCCGACCAGGTGGCGCAGGAGATCGACAGTTTCTTCAAAATGACTGCCGAGATCTACGACAAGCTTGGTGTCGAGGGCATTGAAATGGCCGTTTCGACACGGCCGGACGAGTTTCTTGGCGAGCCTGAGGATTGGGACGTTGCTGAGAAGGCATTGATCGACGCCGTCGAGCGCGCCGGATTCAAGTGCAAGATCAAGGAAGGCGACGCCGCTTTCTACGCTCCGAAGGTCGAAGCTGACTTTCGTGATGTCTTGGGCCGGGCTTGGACCTTGGCGACGATTCAGATCGATATGGCGATGCCTGGCCGCTTTGACCTCCGATATGTGGGGCGCGACGGCGAGTTGCATCAGCCCGCGATGCTCCATAGAGCCATTCTAGGCTCCCTTGAACGCTTTATCGGCATCTACATCGAGCACACCGGCGGGGACTTCCCATTCTGGCTGAGCCCGATTCAGGTGGTGATTCTTCCCATCTCCGATCGACACCAAGAACGAGCTCATGAGCTAAAAGCTGCACTTGCTTCGAAACGAGTACGTGCGGAAGTCGACGATCGGAGCGAGACTCTGGGGTTCCGGGTCCGTGAGGGCCAGACTCAGAAGATTCCGCTCACCCTGGTGATCGGAGACGACGAAGTCGAGCGGGGCACAGTGTCCCCGCGTCTAAGAAAATCCAAGCAGGCAATGGATGCAATGTCGGCGGAAGCGCTTGTAGAAGCACTTTCAATATCGAATGCCGAACGTCGCAAATTCCCGTTCGCCTGAGGAGGAAAGTCAGATACCTGCTCGATCCAAGTTCAGAATTGTGCAGCCCGAGCGAGATAACACTCGGGTTAATGAACGCATCCGTGTCCGTGAGATCCGAGTAATCGGAGCCGACGGCGAGCAACTCGGCGTTATGACGCCCGAGGACGCGCTCGTCCAGGCCCGTGAAATCGGTCTTGATTTGGTCGAGGTGGCCGCGAACTCGCGTCCGCCGGTCTGCCGAATCATGGACTACGGCAAGTTCAAGTACGAGTTAAAGAAGAAGAACGCGAGTAAGAAATCCCACTCAGCGACACTCAAAGAAGTGAAGCTGCGGCCGGGAACAGATCAGCATGATCTAAATTTCAAACTCAATAACGCGCGCAAATTCCTGATGGAAGGCGACAAGGTGAAGGTCACGGTGATGTTCCGTGGTCGTGAGATGGTTCACACCTATCGTGGTCGGGAACAGCTTACGGCCGTGCGAGAACAGCTCGGTGCGATCGCCAAAATGGAGTCGTCCCCCCGAATGGAAGGGCGCTTCATGTCGATGATCCTGGTTGCAGACCGGGAAGCGGTGGCGGAAGTAAAGCGCGCAGAGGAAGCAGCAGCGAAAGCTGAGACCACTGAAGAAAACGAAGACGTGGCCGTAGCGGCGAGCACTGAGTCGACTAGCAAAGAAGCTACGACCGAGGCTGAAGCTACGACCGAAACTAAAGCTACGACTGAGACTTCGGAAGGAAAAGCAAGCGAGGCGACCGATGCCACTCTTGATGCTTCTTCTGACGCCTCTCCCGACGCTTCTTCCGACGCCTCTCCTGACGCCTCTCCTGACGCCTCTTCCGAGGTTCCGGTGGAAGCTGAAGCAGAGGTTGAGGCTGGGGACGAAAAAGACACGCAACCGACGACCTGAGGATTCCTATGGGATCATTAGGCTGAGGGGGCGCGACTGATTCTCTCCGGAGCAGGGCTCGCGACTGGATGGCCGCACTCGATTATTCGGGGCGTCCGTCTCTAGATAGATTTGAAACGAAAGGAAGGGTTCTTATGCCCAAAATGAAGACGCATAGCGGCGCCGCGAAGCGATTCAGCAAGACCGGAACGGGCAAGCTGAAGCGCAACAAGGCGAATCGCCAGCACATCCTGACGAAGAAACGTACCAAGCGGAAGCGACAACTCCGCCAAAGCGACCTCGTATCGTCTGACGATATGGCGCGCGTACGAAGGCTTCTGCCGTACCTATAATTTTCGCGAACCCACTAATGGGGTTCACGAGGACAGTAAGTTGCAGCGGATGCAAGACGGACAGTCGATCGAACCTAGATCGAGCTTAGATCGAAGAAGTAGATGAAGTAAAAGTGAAACGAGGAGGCGAACATGGGTTCGTCGCCTAACTCAGCGCTTGAGCAGGCCAAGGCACGCCTGCCAAGCCAGATGGACCCCGACGCAAATGTCGTGAGGTCGGAACAAAGCGAGAGCGAAGATGCCGAGAGTAAAGCGGGGCGTCCCGGGCGCCAAGCGACGTAAAAAAGTACTGAAGCGAGCGAAGGGCTTTTGGGGAGGCCGTTCCAAGCTCTTCAGCGTGGCTACCGAAGCTGTCGACAAGGCTGATAAATACGCCTATCGAGATCGCCGGGCCCGCAAGCGAGAATTTCGCGGTCTGTGGATCGCGCGCATCAATGCAGCCGCTCGGCAGAACGGTGTTTCATATAGTCGTCTAATGGCGGGCCTTAAGGCTGCGAGCATCGAGGTCGATCGTAAGGTCCTCGCGCAGCTTGCGCTCGAGGATCCGCAGGGATTCACGGCGCTGGCTGAAAAAGCCAAAGCTAGTCTGTAGCAATCGTCCAAACGGCGGAGCCTGCGCATTTGCGTTGGCTCCGCCGATGGGCGACGGTCGTGAACACGCCAGACCAAAGCCTTCTAGGGACCATCCAGAGGATGCTTTCATCTAGCGGAGAGGCCGAACGGCTCGCGAGACGAGCGCGTCGGGAGAGTGGACGATGACGAAGGCGGAGATCGTCGAACAAATATATGAGCGCGTTGGCTTCTCTAAAAAGGAGGCTGCCGAGCTTGTTGAGAAAGTGTTCGAGATCATGAAGGAGACCCTCGCTGAAGGCGAGAAGGTCAAAATCTCCGGCTTCGGGAACTTTGTCGTTCGCGAAAAGAATGCACGGAAGGGGCGGAATCCCCAGACCGGGCAGGAAATTCTCCTAGATGCCCGCCGCGTGCTGACCTTCAAGCCCAGCCTGGTCTTGAAGAATGTCCTGAACGAGACGGAAGTCACGGACGAGGACCGCGCTGCCGAGGCACGACTCAACGAAGGCCTCGGAGACGAACACGGCGACGAGGACTGAACGGCTTTCGATTTGATTGTCTGAGCTTGATCGTCGCTTGTGGCATTGCTGACGTACGTTTGCCACGTTCTCAATTGAAATTGGTTTAACGCAATCGACGTTTCCGCGAGGGTCGTGACAGGCTGCGTTCACTTTTTCCGTGCATCGACGGGATCAGCGTGGCATTGTGATACCTGTATCTGTGGGGGGATCGCATGCCGAAGAAGAACGAGAAATCGAAGCGCGCAGCCACAAGTGGCAAGGGCGCACGGCGCAAAATCGGAGCATTACAGGATGGCTTCGACGGCGCTGAATCGATGGATGCCGAGAACGATCGCCAAGCACGCGAAGCGCTGCTTGCTTCGGACAAGCTCTACTACCGAATCGGTGAAGTAAGTCGCCTAACAGGCGTTAAGGCGCATGTGCTGCGCTACTGGGAAACCGAGTTTCGGTGGATGGCGCCGCCAAAGTCGCGCTCCAAGCAGCGCCTGTACCGGAAGCGCGATATCGAGTTCGTTTGGCTCTTGAAGCGATTGCTCTGGGGAGAGCGATACACGATCGCGGGTGCGCGGCAGCGCATTCAAGAACTGGGTGTGGATGGCGCCCTTGGGCTCTTGGACCTACTCCCTGGTGCTTCCCAAGCGTCTGCTGCATCCGGAGCCGGACCTAACGAGGCTGCGAGTGAAGACGACGGCGCGAGCTCTCAGCCGAATGCAGAGTGGGTCGCACTTCGCGCGGCCCTTGATGAGATTCATAGCGACCTGACCTCAGTGCGGGGAGCACTTGAGAAAGGCGCATGAAGACGAACGAGTCTGCGGGAGCTTCAGCCAGGGACGTAGGAGGTCAGGGTGCGAGGGACCTGACCGCTAGTAATACGGTCGATCGGCTCGCCCGCCGCGAAGCATTTTCCGAGACCTCGGATCCCGCCGCCTACGTACCGCGCGCCGAGACGGAAAAGGTGCTCGAGAGTATTCGTGCCTGGGTGGAGTCCGATGGACGGGGCTCCACGATCGCGGCGATCGTGGGTACTCCTGGCTTGGGCAAGACGCTGATGCTGCGTGTGATCGAGGCCCGCATGAATGAAGCTCGGGATGGGGATGTTCGAGCAATCTATCTTCCCTATGCAGGTCTATCGCTGACGGATCTATCGATTTGGGTACACGGTCTTCTCGGGAGAGTTCCGCCGCATCGCTCTCCACATGGCTCCCCTTCGCCGCCTGTTGAGGTTGCGGCTGCCGGGGCGGGCGATACGGCGGGGGCTTCCGACAAACCGTCAGGCGTGGACGACGCGCGAAAGGCGATGAGCGATTTGGCTGCGCTGGCGAACTCGTTTCATGAGCCCTTCTTTCTGCTCTTCGATGATGCGGATTCGCTTCCAGCGGAAACTCTTGGCGCGCTCGTTGAGCATCTACCTCCGAGCGAATCCAGATTGCGCATTTTGATGGCGCTCAATCCCGATTCAAAAGCGACACGATTGCTGTCGTCACTTCACACATTTGCCCCGCCACAAGTGTCGCTCCGCACGCGAATGAGCGCCGAAGAGACTGAGCATTACCTGCGCCGACGGATGGAGTGGGCCGGCTTGCCGGCGGCGGATATCGCGCGGCTCAAAGATGGACTTGCGCGGCGCCTGCACTTTCTCGCGGGCGGAGTCCCTCGGGCGCTCCACGCAGAGGCTTCTGCTGTGTTCGAGGGGGGGGGCACGTCAGCTGGCAGTCCCGCCAAGAGTGATCACAAGCGAGCGAAGCGGGCACTCGATGCGAAGCGCCAGCGCGAAGACTGGATGGGGCGCCCCATCGAAGATGACCTCGAGATCTGAGGCTCTTCGCGGAATCGTTCAACAAGATCGCCCGGCCCATAGACGCTGCATCGCCGCTGGGCTAAAACTAGGCGCTCGTCGGGCCGTGGCGCAGTCTGGTAGCGCGCTTGACTGGGGGTCAAGAGGTCGTGAGTTCGAGTCTCACCGGCCCGACCATTTTTTATTTCTTGTCGCTCCCCAGTGCTCTGATCCTGCCGACCCGTTCAGGGTTGCAGCAGAGTCTCCTTTTTAATGGGTTCTTCCTCATTCGTGTATTCCATCCGTGCGGGTGGGTGCGTCGATGACGTGAGAAGGACGTCAGACCGTCGTGCAGCCTTTGGCCCCTTCTTTGCCCCCTTCGGCCTGCTCTGCGTTGGTTGAGTCGCCAGAGGCCTAACATTCTGGCGAGTAGCATTGCCCAGAAGCCTGCCTCGGGTTGAATGTGAGTGGGCAGTTGTCAGTGCCACGCTCAGCGCCTTCGTCCTCGCGGACTAGAGTGGCAGCAAAAGTCGCTCGCTCGAACACAGGCCTGCCGCTAGGATGCGGAGCATGCCGAGACTCTCACAACTCTCCCGTTCTGTAGCCGATCGCGTCGTTTTGATTACTGGAGCCGCGAGTGGAATGGGACGCGCCACCGCCCATCTTTTCGCTGATGAAGGCGCGAAGGTCGCCGTCACAGATCTCGATCAGGACCGCGTTGATGCGGTTGTCGAAGAGATCCACACGGCGGGGGGGCAAGCGGCTGGCTGGTCACTGGACGTGGCCGACCTAAGTCGTATTCATGAAGTCGTATCCGAGGTCCAGGCGACGCTCGGGGACATCGACATCCTCGTGAATAACGCGGGAATCTCAGTCGGCGCCACGCTGTCTCAGGCCGACGAGGACTACGAGCCGACTTGGCAGCGATCGATGGACGTGATGCTGTCTTCGCATCAGCGTCTGACGCGCGCATGTCTCACGCAGCTCACGCGCAACGGCGACGGCCGGATTATTAACATCGCGTCGACCGAAGGCCTCGGCGCGACCGCGTTCACCGGACCCTATACAGCGGCCAAGCACGGCGTCATAGGTTTGACTCGCTCGATGGCCGTTGAGCTTGGGCGAACGGGCGTGACGGCGAACTGTGTCTGCCCAGGCCCCATCGTGACGGGGATGACCGAGGGTATTCCGGAAGCCCAACGAGAGAAGTTCGCGCGCCGCCGAGTTCCTATGCGGCGCTATGGCATCCCGGAGGAGGTGGCCCACGCCACGCTCAGCCTTGCGCTTCCTGCGTCGTCCTTCCTCAATGGAGTGACGCTGCCGGTCGATGGTGGAATGACGATTCAGAACACGTGAGCGAATGCCAGTTAGGTAAACGTTTCGGAAACGGTCTTCGCCCCGGCATCAGACTTTGAGTGACGGTTGGCGAGTACCGATGAGGGAGAGATTGATTTGAGCGATTCGGCGGATCAGAAGCGTCCGAGAATCTTGGTCACCGGGGGTGCCGGTTTCATTGGCTCGCACACGGTCGTTGACCTTGTAGAGAATGGCTACGACCCCATCCTCGTCGATGATTTTTCAAATTCTGATCGAGGCGTGATCGAAGGGCTTGCGGCGATTTGTGGCCGCGCGCTCTCTTGCTACGAAATCGGTTGTCGAGACAAGGCTGAGCTTGAAGGTGTCTTTGAAGCGGCGGGTCCGATTCAGGGCGTGATCCACTTCGCTGCTTCAAAGGCCGTCGGAGAGTCTAAGGAAAAGCCGCTGCTCTATTGGGGGAATAACATCGCCTCTCTCATTACCTTGCTCGAGGTGATGGAAGATTTCGGTGTGCAGGATCTGGTGTTCTCATCGTCCTGCACTGTCTACGGTCAGCCCAATGCGCTGCCGGTGACTGAGGCGACGCCGATTGCTGAGCCGGCTTCGGTTTACGGAGCGACGAAGCAGGTCGGGGAGATGATCCTGCGCGACTGGGTCGCTTCCGGCGCGAAGCATCGGGTCACCCTGCTCAGGTATTTTAATCCCATTGGCGCCCATCCATCGGCTCTGATCGGAGAGCTTCCGCTTGGCGATCCCCAGAATCTCGCGCCGATCATTTTACAGAGTGCAGCGGGGATGCGCGGGCCGATTCAGATTTACGGGGACGATTGGGCGACGCCCGACGGGACCTGTATTCGCGACTACATCCACGTACTAGACCTAGCGGCGGCCCACGTGAAGAGTCTCGATTGGATGGCATCCCAGGGCGACGACCCACTCCTCGAAGTATTCAATGTCGGGACGGGGCGCGGCACCTCTGTTGCGGAGGCGATTGATGCTTTTGAGCGGGCGACGGGCGAGTCCGTCGAGCGTGAGATCGGACCGCGCCGTGAAGGCGATATCGAACAGATCTACGCGTCTTGCGAAAAGGTCGAACGCGTTCTCGGGTGGAAAGCCGAGCGCACGATCGACGATGCTATGCGTGACGCTTGGACTTGGCAGGAGCGGCTCAAGAATCGCTAAATGCTAGGAGAGGCGCACCGGCTACCATCGCCGAGGGCGTTCTGCGACGCGGTTCTGTCTTGCTGCTCCGGATGGGCCTCGCCGCCCGAAGACTACTTCCGGGCGTCGTTGACCAGAAGCGCCGCGAGGTATTCGCCGTAGTCGTTCTTCGCCATGGCGGAAGCGTGCTCTCGAAGATGCTCATCGTCGATCCAGCCGTTTCGCCAGCCGATTTCCTCAGGGCACGAAATGCGGAGCCCTTGGCGCTCCTGAACGGCCTGAATGAAGTTGGCCGCCTGTAGCAGCGCTTCGTGCGTCCCGGTATCGAGCCATGCTACGCCGCGGCCGAGCAGCTCGACCTGGAGTTGATCTCGCTCGAGGTAGGCGAGATTCACATCGGTGATCTCGAGCTCGCCGCGAGGGGAGGGGGTCAAATTACGCGCGATGTCCACGACTTGTTCATCGTAGAAATAGAGACCCGTGACCGCGTAGTTTGAGCGGGGGTGCTCCGGTTTTTCTTCGATCGACACGATGTGGCCTTCCGAATCGAAGTCGATGACGCCATAACGTTCTGGATCGGTCACGTGATAGCCAATGACCGTGGCGCCGCTTTCTAAGGTCGCAGCCCGCCTGATCGCATCGGGGAAACCGTGGCCGTAGAAGATGTTGTCGCCGAGGGCGAGGGCAACGGGGTCGCCATCGATCCAGTCTGCGGCGATCAGGAAGGCTTGGGCGATGCCTTCGGGTTTGTCCTGCACCCGGTATTGGATGCGCACTCCAAAATCCGATCCGTCGCCGAGCATCCGCTCGAAGATCGGTATGTCGTGGGGCGTCGAGATCAGCAGGATGTCTCGGATGCCCGCGAGCATGAGCGAAGACAGCGGGTAATAGACCATCGGCTTGTCATAGACAGGCAAGAGCTGTTTGGAAACGCCGCTAGTTGCCGGGAGCAGTCGAGTGCCTGATCCGCCTGCGAGTAAAATACCCTTCACGATCGTTCTCCCGTGTTGTCGGTAGCGGATTCATCGGTTTCGGCGGCGCCCTTAGTTGCGGCGGTCAGCCCTTGTCGGCTTCTCGTGTCGCCTTCGTCCTGAATCGCCTTGCGCCAATCTTCGTGTTCGAGATACCAACTGACGGTTTCGGTCAGTGCGTCTTCGAAGGTATGTGCCGGTTGCCAATCGAGGGTGCGCAACGATTTAGATGCATCGATGGCATAACGCCGGTCGTGGCCGGGTCGGTCTTCGACGTAGCTCTTAAGCTCGTCGTAGCGATCGATGCCCTGGCGCTTGAGCGCGTCATTCTCGGAAGCGGGTCGCAAATGCTCAAGCGCATTGCAGATGCCTTCCACGACTTGAAGGTTCGAGCGCTCGCTATTGCCGCCGAACGCGTATTGCTCTCCCGGCTCGCCGGCTTCGAGTGCGCGGGCGATACCGGAGCAATGGTCCTCGACATAGATCCAGTCGCGGATGTTGCCGCCGTCGCCATAGATAGGGAGCGGTTTGCCTTCGAGAGCATTGAGTACCATTAGCGGAATCAGCTTTTCGGGGAATTGCAGCGGCCCGTAGTTATTCGAGCAATTCGTCGTGATGGTCGGCAATCCGTAGGTGCGATTATAGGCGCGCACGAGCAGGTCGGCGCCGGCCTTGGAAGCGGAGTAGGGGGAGTTAGGCGCGTAGGGCGTCTCTTCGGTGAAGAAACCATCCGGTCCGAGCGTGCCGTAGACCTCGTCGGTCGAGACATGCAGGAAGCGGAATGCGTCGCGCTCTTCTTCCGGCAGCTCGGCGAAGCGATTGCGTGCTGCCTCGAGCAATTCAAAGGTGCCTACAAGATTCGTGTCGATGAAGGCGCGGGGGCCATCGATTGAGCGGTCGACGTGGCTTTCAGCGGCGAAGTTGAGAACGGCGCTAGGGGGATGCTTCTCGAAGCAATCGCGGACGTCAGCCGTGGAAGCGATGTCGCCTTGAAAAAACTCGAAGCGCTCTGGGTTTGGGAGATCACGCAGGTTTTCGAGGCTGCCCGCATAAGTGAGCTTGTCGAGCACGACGATGTGCACTGCGGGGCGATGTTCGAGGGCCCAGCGGACGAAATTCGCGCCGATGAAGCCGGCTCCGCCCGTCACAAGCCAGGTTTGGGATGTCATGAATCGCACTCCAGCTGGCCGGGAAGAGGAGAGATTAGCATCCGCAGAAGTCCGGCCTGATCGCCCCGTGGTTGACTGAAATTGAGGGGGGGCTTCACTCCCTCGGCGTCTTGTCGTGGAGCTTGAGTCTCGCCTTCGAGCAACCGAAGAGTGTGAGCAGGGTAACGATTACGTTTGTGCCATCTCGGATGCAATACGGGGCGGGGAAATACAAAAAACACCCGTGGACGAGATTGAGTCGGATATTTGGCGCTGTGGTGTGGAAAGTTCTCGTTACCTTTTTCTTACCATGGGCCATGCGTTCATGAATGTTTCGTCACAAACCATCGAATTTGTTGCGGAATTTACATTAACTCACGGTCTTTTCCGGCAATTTTCAGCGTATACTGAACGCGCTTGACCATACCCTTTTTGTGAGGTTGGGCATTTCCTCTGTGGACGGGGGCGTTCTTTTCCGGTCGGAGCAGCCCGGGATGAAAGAACCCAAGTCCTAGATCATTTTTCTGGATCGAATATCCGATTCAGGTGTGCTGGTGCAAAGAGAGGGATTCAGGACAGCGGATGTTGCGTAACAACGGAAAGCTCACTTCGTCATTGCTGATGTCGCTAGACGTCGTGCTGAGCACAGCCATCTGCATCGGACTGCTCTACTGGTCCGCGCTTTCGGGCATGACCGATCCGGTTGAACAGGCAAATGGCTCGATGCTGCTGCTCGCCGCGACCGCATGCCTGGTCTGGCCCTTCACCTTCCAGCAGCTCGACGTTTATTCCTCGGTACGCACACTCGGCATCTGGGATGTCATGCGGAGCCTGATTGTTTCCGGATGTGTCGTCGCGACCGTCCTTGGCGCGGTCGCTTTTGCTACCGACGTCCCGCTCAGCCGTGAATTTCCCTTCGTGTGTGCCGCCGCTCAGGGCCTCGCGCTCGCCGGCACTCGCTTAATTCTCTACGGCGCTCTTCGGACCGCTCGTCGCATCGGCAAGAATACTCGCAACGTTCTGATCGTAGGCACCGGCTCGCGCGCCGCACAGATCAAACGCAACATCGACTCCCATCCGCAGTGGGGCCTGAAGGTGGTCGGCTTCGTCGACGACGTGGACTCCGCGGTCGATCCGAGCCTCTTTAACTCCAAGCTCTTCGGGATTGGCCAGATGAACGATCTGCTGAGTGAGATGGTCGTCGACCGGGTGTTGATCGCGGTTCCGCGCTCCATGCTCGGCTCAATCGCTCCCGTGCTCTCCGCATGCAGCAGCACGGGCGTGCCGCTTACGCTGCTTACGGATCTCTTCGGCGACTTCTTGCCTACGCCTCAGATCGGCAGCTTCGGCTCACGACCGTCTCTCGAGTTCGCTGCGGTCCACCACAACTCGTTCATGCTGGGCGTGAAGCGCACGATCGACATGATCGGTGCCGGTACCGCCCTGGTTGCGAGCGCGCCGCTGATCGGACTCGCCGCGCTGGCGATTTGGCTCGAAGATGGCGGACCGATCTTCTTCAAACAGGCGCGATGTGGCCTCTATGGTCGTCGCTTCTCTATGATGAAGCTGCGCACCATGTGCGTGAACGCCGAGGAACGCAAAGCGGATCTGATCGAGCTGAACGAGATGGACGGCCCGGTATTCAAGTTGAAGCTCGATCCCCGCATTACCAAGGTCGGCGCTTTCCTGCGCCGCTACAGCCTTGATGAACTGCCCCAGTTCTGGAATGTCGCCTGCGGCGAGATGAGTCTCGTCGGCCCTCGTCCTTCGGTTCCGGAAGAAGTTGTGCACTACGAGATCTCCGAGCGGCGACGACTTTCCATGCGCCCCGGTATTACCTGTATCTGGCAGGTCGGTGGCCGGAACGAGATCGGCTTCTCCGAATGGGTCAAGCTCGATCTCCAATACATCGATTCCTGGTCTCTGGGCCTCGATGTGAAGATCTTGGCGCAGACGTTGCCCGCGGTCGTGATGGCTCGCGGCGCGTCCTGAGGGGCAACCTGGCCGCTCCTGTTAGCTACTGTCCCGCGCGGGAGTAACGCGGGAGCTACACCAGGGGGGAGACTCGCTCGATCCCCGTCCCATTGCGTTTTCTGAGGGCTCTTGGTCCCATTTGATCGAAATCGCAATCGACTGCACCTTGGTGACTCCCGTCACCGGATTCCCCCGGCCCCCTTCCGATAGTCCTCCCATACGGAATCTCACTACACTTGAAACGGTTGCGCCTCGCGTGACTCAAAAGGTGCGGGGGGAGGCTTCCTATAGGCCTTCTGGAGCATTCGTTTCCCGACTTCGAACCGACCGCTCGTTATCCGAGTGCAAGGGGCATTTGATGCATTCGTTCGTACTTGTTCTTCTCGCGGCACTCGTCGCGCTTCCCGCATCGGCGCAGTCGACCTATGAGATTCCTAAGTGGGAGACGCCCGTTCCGGGTAGCTTCATCACGCTCGCGAGTTCGGATCTGTCCGCGCTCGCGAACACGATCCCCGACATCAATGTCGCGGAAGAAGTCGATACCAGTGGTTGGGTCGAATTCAACGTGACGACCGCGGGTGGGACAGGGCGCCTTTCGAACTGTTCGAACATGGACCGAACGGGGTCGAACGACAACTCCGAAGCGTTCAAATGCATGATGCGGAATATGGGTGACAACGCGCTGCTCTACTTCCCGAACGGCACCTACGACTTCGGTCGGGCGTACGACGGCTTCTCGGTGTTCCGGCCGAGCCAGCACTTCGACAACCGCGGGCTTCGATGTGAGTCACGAAGCGCGGTGCTTAACATGACCGGTGACCACAACAACACGGTCTTCCTCGCCGAGAGTGAGGCTCGCGAGTTGGGTGCGAGCCGAAGCTGGAACGGTGGCACCGGCGCGGCGCGCGGCGAAACGGTGATTCGTATGAACGACACTTCGGGCTTCACAGTGGACGGCTGGGTCCTCCTGCGCGCGAATCCGACTTCGGTACAGGATGTTGCTGAGCGCACGTACTACAGCAAGATCGCGAGCATCGGGTCGGGAACACTGACTCTTGATCGCGCGCTTCCGGACGATTTTAACGGCGGTGGCGCAACGGCAGCCCCGTGGTTCCCGACCGAAAACTTTGTGCTCGAGAACTGCACGATGCGGATGGAACATCCGGATCATCAGCGTATGGGACTTGGCTTCCTTTGGCGCGTTAACGCCGTCGGCAGCGGACATATCAAGAATGTCCACTTCCACAGCACGTATCAGTACCACTTGCTGATCGAGAACTCGGCCCGCATTCTCGTAACGGGCACGGACTTCTCGGACAGCCATTGGGACAAGCCCTTTAATGGCTACTCCGTGATGGTGCATAACAGCTCGGAGGTCTCCTTCGTAGATGGCCACATGGAAGGCTCCCCGCAGAACATCGCCTGCGGCGGTGGTAGCCAGGGCCTCGTTTTCGCCTTCATGGATATTCGTGGGCCGCTCCCGAATCAACCTGCATTCGATCGTGGCTGTAACGAAGGCTCTGGCAACGTCTGTCGACAGGTGAGCCACGGCCACCCGCTTCATTGCTCTAGCCACTCGTTTGATCTGGACGGCACTAATGGCGACGCAGCTTGCCGAGGAACGAGCGTCGATGTCACGTCCGGCTCGCTGTTGTTCCATAATAAAGCGTGCAGTCAGACCGCGGTGATTCGCTCGAACATCGAGCCCCAGATCTGGCTCGACTTCCAGGGGGGCCCCGGCCGCAACAACTTCTTCTACGGCAACACGCTGGCGACTCGCGGCGCGGTGTCGGCGGACGGTGCCCAGGGTGAGCCTGGGGACTACGTTGTAAAGCAGGAGCAAAACAGCCAGACCCCTGAAGGCTATCGCCAGAACTTCATTTGGGCGAATAATACCGTCCAGAACTTCGGTGTGACGGGCGGCTTTAATCGCATGGGCGACGGTGTCCAGGTGCTCGACAACGTGATTCGCGGACGCTGCTTTTACAATAATGGCAGTGGCGAGAATGCGGACGGCGGCGCTTGCACTCGAATTAACGAGGGCGGCAATTCGCCCGGTCGGAACGACGTGTTTAACAACAACACGGTCGGTTCGGACACTCATCCTTCGGGCTATTCGAGGACGATGCCCTCGGCACCGGGCTTCCCGGACTGGTCGATGCTTGAGGGTGCGGATCTGGGACAGGCCCCATTCGTTGGGCCGGAGATGGGTGATCCGGACTCCGCTCCGGGGTGTCTGCCGGCGACACGCCGCTGGTACGGATCCTGTCAGTAGGGCGCGGCTCCGCTCGACAGCCATAGAACGGAAATTTGAGATCATGAACCCCGGTGCCGTAAGGCCTCGGGGGTTCGTGTTTTTGGAGACGGAGGGGTCCCGGCTGTATTAGGTTGGCTACATACCTGGACGATCAGGGGACGACCCACTTGGGCGCGGGAATAGGGGGGAGATCGCGTGTGCGACTCCCTGCTCCCCTCTAGCGCACCTGGCGCACATGGAGTAACCAACGCGTGTGGAAACCAACGACGGCAAGACTGCTGAACGCCGGCGCATGGTTCTCCAAAACTCCGTCGTTGAGGTGCTCACCTACGGTGCCACTCAGGCGCTAAGACTCGGCAGCAATCTGATCCTGACTCGGTTGCTATTCCCCGAGGCCTTCGGGCTGATGGTGGTTGTTGGGATTGTGCTCTTCGGCCTGACGATGCTGTCCGACGTCGGGATCCTCCAGGCGGTGATCCAAAATCCGCGGGGCGATGACGAAGATTTCCTGAACACGGCCTGGACGCTCCAGATCATGCGCGGGGGTCTGCTCTGCGTGCTCACCTGGTGCATCGCTTACCCCGCCTCACTGTTTTTCGACAAGCCAGAGCTGTTCGGCCTATTGCTGGCCGCCGGCGGGCAACTGGTGATCGCGGGATTCGAATCGACCTCGCTTCTCACGCTCCGCCGACAAGTCGCTTCACGCAAGCTCGCGGTTATCGAGATCGGCGTGCAGTTCGCCACCTTCGTCGCGGTCGTCGCGACGGCCATGGTCTGGCAGTCGGTGTGGGCACTCTTGATCGGTGCTTCGATAGGCGGCTTGGTACGACTCATTTGGAGTCATCTGATTGATGTCGGTTATCGCAATCGTCTCGAGTGGGATAAGAGCGCATGGCAGGAGATCACGAAATTCGGTCGCTGGATCTTTGGCAGTAGCGTCGCGACCTTCCTGAGCTCTCAGAGCGACCGCCTGTTGCTCGGTCGCCTTCTGGGAATGTCGACCCTCGGCGTGTACTCGGTCGCCTTAATGCTGAGCGAGGTCGTCGGCGCTGCCGTTTCGCGGGTCGTCTCTGGCGTTCTGTATCCGGTCTTCTCTCGCGTGAGCCAAGAGGAGCCGGAGATGCTCCGGGACGAATACTACGCGGCGCGGCTTCGTCTCGATGCAGCGGCACTTCCGGCGCTTGGCGCGCTCACGATGTTGGGCGACTTCATTGTGATTCTGCTCTGGGACCTTCGTTATGTCGAGGCTGGTTGGATGCTGCGCGTGCTGGCCATTAGGGCGGCCTTTGCCTGCATTATGCTGCCTTGCGAAGTCTGTCTCGTGGCAACGGGTGAATCGCGTTTCGGATTCATTCGCAGCGTGGTGCGAATGTTCGCCGTCCTGATTGGCGTGCCCCTAGGTTATGCGTGGGGCGGCGCGGAAGGATTGGTTCTTGCGGTGGCGTTGTCCGAGGTCCCGGCGGCGTTCATTCTTTGGCCTGCAGCTGCAAGACGTGGTCTGTTCAAAATCACACGTGAAATCCGTGCGTTCGTTTTCTTTGGCCTCGGCGTTATGCTTGCATCGTACATTCGTTATCTAGCAACCGGGGAGTGGATTTGAGCATGGCTGGGGGGAGTCGCTGATGCGTGTCGCTTTTCTCAGTCCCTGCTGGCCACCGGACCGCTTCCCTAACGGGATCGCGAGCTATGTCGGCGCCGTTCGCAGAGGCTTAGGTGCGAGGGGCGTCGATTCATTCGTCGTCACCCCCGAATTAGAAGATGGTGATTCTGAGCCCAGCGTGTCGCGCATGGAGCCGGGGGGAAGGCCCCGCTCGCTACGTGTACGCCTGATTCAGCGCGCTGCTGGGACGTTCTCTCGCTACCTAGGCATGCAGCAGGATTCCGGATATCGCGTCGCACGCGCGTTCAAGGCAATCGATCGTGAAAATCCGTTGGATCTCGTCGAGGTGGAAGAGACATTTGGGATCGGGGCGGTGATTCGGCGCGAAATCGAGACACCTGTTGTGGTCCGACTTCACGGTCCGTGGTGTGTCGTCGGGCCGAAGCTCGGGCACCCGAAGGACAAAGAGTTTTGGATGCGCTGCGCCGCTGAATACCATGCGATTCGCCGGGCCAGCGCGATTTCATCTCCCTCGCTTGATGCTCTGGAGCAGGTGAGGGCGGCATACCGAATGGAGTTGCCCGATGCGCGGGTGATTCCGAACCCGGTCGCCATTCCCGACCGTGACGACCATTTCTCTCGCGCGAAAGCGGATCCGAATAAGATTCTCTTCGTGGGGCGATTCGATCGAGTGAAGGGCGCGGACATCTTGCTCCAAGCCTTCGCTCGAGTCGCGAAGGATAGGCCTGCTCTGCGGCTGATCTTCATCGGGCCCGACAGCCGATTGATCCATGGCGGCCGCGAAATTGGCTTCGAGGAGTATCTCCGCGAGCAGGTACCGCACGAAGTTCATTCACAGATCGAGTTTCGTGGTGCTCGGGGCGCTTCGGAAATTGCACTAGAGCGCCAGCACGCTGCGTTTTCGATCGTGAGTTCGCGCTATGAGACATTTTCTCTGGCCGCTGTTGAGACGATGGCCGCTGGAGCACCGTTGATTGCTTCTCGCGTAGGGGGGCTCCGCGAAATCGTCCGAGATGGCGAGACGGGACTGCTCTTCGAAGCGGAAAGCGAAGAGGATTTGGCTGAAAAGATCGAGCAGCTTCTCGCGGACCCCGATCTTGCCGCACGGCTCGGGAAGGCAGCGCATTTTGACGTCGCGAGTCGCTTCAGCGAGTCCGTAGTTGCTGCGCAAACTCATGCTTTCTATGAGAGCGTGCTCGAACGACGCTAGTTATAGGCCTCAGACCCGTTACGTGTGGCGTGGTGCGTCCGTGTTAGGCGTCTCGTCGGGCATGCTCGAGGGCCTCGGAAAGACCGTCCAAATCGACGCTGAAATTTGCGTTCTCATGGGCTCGTGGGCGGTCGAGGATGTCGAGTTGTTCGACGACCTCAGATGTGATCCGCCCGCGGACGCCGACCCATCTCCCGCCGAGCACGCCCGCGTAATCTCGGAAGCAGCTGCTGCTGAAGCCCGGCGAAAAGAGCTCGATGAGCCGGAACCGAGGTGTTTGCTGTGCGTCGTTGTGGATGCTGAAACCCAGGCTGGCGAGGCCCGCGCCGTGGATTCCGACCACTTCCGTCGCGAAGGCGAGCGTGGACCACTGCTCGCCGATCGCGAGGTCTTCCATGTAAATGCGAGTGAAGCCCTGATCGGCGAGGAAGCGCGTCACAGCTTCCTCGTTTTCGATGGATCGCGCACCGCGTCGCGCGACGAATACGCGCTCCGGTGTCGGCGTCGGCCAAGCTTCGAAAGGCTGCCGACGCAGATGAGGCAGGAGCGTTAGGTTTAGTTCTTGGGTGATGGAAACGAGGTCGCAGGTGACCGCGCCGTCGGTGGCCAGGGTCGGGATGCCCGCGAAGTCGAGCACCTTCTTGGCCAGGGGCGGGGCGTTCTTAGGCATGATCACATGCACCGGCCGAGTCGGCGCATCCGCATCGGCTTCGAGGGTGCGCTCGATGAGACGAACCGGCCCGATCACGTCCTGGATGAGATGAGCGTAGTTCCCGAGAAAGCTGAAGCGCATATCGAGGGCGTATTGGTCGCCTAGATTCACGACGGGCGTTGCCTGATGGAGCCTGCTCTTGATTTCGTGTTTGAGTCGGGGGTAGGCAGCGGTTGGGACGGGGTGATTTGCTGCGGCGGTGAGAGAGTCGCCGCTGCGGACTTCGATCGTCACGGTGTGTTGTTTCAGCTCGCTTGCGGGTTTCAGGATGCGCTCGATTTCCGGCGAGTCGAAATCTGACATGCGCGTGGCGTGAGCGAAGACGCGCGTCTCCGGAATCGGTACCGCGGGAATTTCAACTGCGTAGCTACGTTCGAAACGCATCGTCCCTTCCTTTTTATGCTCTTGGACTTTGGTGTCGACTTGGGGCCTTGTTAGAAAGCTCGTGGGGGAGTTTGCGCGGGCTTCAGGCACGGGTCAATTGGACATCGGTCGCACGTGGGTTCGGCCGAACCCCCCTGGATGCCAGGGGCGTAGGCTACCGCCCGTCGGACTTGATTTAATCGACTGTTTGGCCGTTGTCTCATAGACTCGCGCAACCCTGCGCCTTTGTGCTGGCCCACCGAGAGCCTTCCCCATGATTTTGTTGCCCACCTTCAGCCCGTGCGTCATTGCTGACGGTGTCCTTCGCATCGACCGGAAAGTTCATACCGGCACGTGTCTGTACGCGGAATCCTTGGACGCGGAGATCGTTGTGCTCGCGCCGGTCTTGAGCGACGGGGATCGTCAAATGGACTTCATTGAGGTTCCCCTCGATCAAGTGCCTTACCGAGTTGAGACGGTCCGATGTAATGGGAATTTTGAGCCTCTAGGTACAGATGTCGATCGAGTGGCTGCACTCGTTCGGGAAGCGCGATTGCTTTACGGGACCGGCTTTGGCACCGAGCAGTACGCACGCTCGCTTGGGAAGACCTTCATCCCCGTCGTGGAATACAATCTGCGCACTCAGATTGAGGTGGCGAGACTTCCTGTCTCAGGTTTCCTACGGCGAGGCATTCGGACCGTTCGCGCGCTGATTCGGACCGCTCGCGAAGTACTGACACTCCGCGCGGCCCACTCGATTCATTGCAATGGCTATCCCATCTTTGATCAGACGATTCGCTTTCACGCGGACTGTCTTCTCTATCTTGATTCGCGGATGGGGCGAGAGATGGTCATCGACGAGGAGAGACTCGAGGCGCGCATAGCATCGCTGGAAGGCGGGCGGAGGCCCCTACTGCTTTATTCAGGTCGCTATGAAGCAATGAAGGGTGCCATGGATGTGGTCGAGGTCGGCGTAGACCTTTTTGAGGCGGGCGTGGACTTCGAACTCGACCTCTACGGGAAAGGCGACCAAGCCGAGGCGATGCGTGCGTGCGTCGAAGCGGCAGGAGCCTCGGAGCGTATTCGAGTTCATGACGCGATTCCGTATCCGGAACTCGTCGAACGATCGCACGACAGTGATCTCTTCGTCTGCTGCCACGTACAGGACGATCCCTCCTGCACTTATTTGGAATCTTGTGGATCAGGGCTTCCGATTGCCGGCTATGGAAACGCGATGTGGCGCCCCTTTGCCGCAGCGGCGCAGAACGGTTTGGTCACAGAGCTGGGTGAGCCCACTCGGCTCGCCTCCGCGATCAAAGAATTGCTCATGAACCGGGTACAGCTTGCGGACTGGGCGCGGAAGAGCAGGGCATTCGCCCTCGAGCATACCTTCGAGGCTGAATTCGAGAAGCGAATCAGCGCGCTTCGCAAACATCTCTAGTGCGTGGTGCTAAGGCGGCGTAGTGCTCGGGCCTAAGCCCTTGGAACCGCCTCTCAAGGACCTCGCGAATCTATCGCCTAACGGGATGCGCTGTTCGAGAGGGTCCCAGCTCCGAGCGCCCTTTGCAGCGCTGCGGATTGTGCAACCGTTTCGGCGATCACGCGGTGTCCGTGTTCGTGGAAATGCGTGTAATCCGATAGCACGTAGAGTGGGGCATCATCATCGGATGCCGCTCGCAAGGCAGGGTCGACACGGACGAAGGGAATTCCGAGTTCGGCACAGAGCGCTTCCGCGCGCTCGATCGGGTCGATTGTAAATCGGTCGGTGGGAACCAATTTGAGGTTGTCTCGCAGCCTGTCGCTCAAGCTGAAGCGCGGCGGCGCGTAGCTCATGATGAGTGGCACTCCGTGCGTTCGAGCTAAATCTCGCACTGAGGCGAGCCGCGTGCCCATCAGGCTCCATGCCTCTTCCGCGCGATCAGCGGGCATCGAATTTTGCCGCATGCCGTGGGCGAACACGACGCCAAAGGGTGCATCAGGCAGCACCAGATGATCGTTCATACCTAAGGCCAAGCGCAGGTATTCCATTCCGAGGGTCAATACACCAGGCAGAGCGAAGGCGTGCGGCAGTCTCTTGAGTCGATCGAGCGCTCCTTCACGGACGGCCCCCTCGCGACCAGGCGGACCCGGTAGGAATGGATCTGGGGTGCGTCCGTTATGCGCCCATTCGAGAGAGACCATATTGCCCGTGAGCAGCAGGACCGCGATGTCCGGTCGGTGCGTCGGCGTGAACCGAGCGAAGCCTTCTTCGATCTGCCGGAGTTCTGCCGCGGGGGCTGCGAGGCTCAGTACGTCGAAGGACCGCCCCGTTGAATTAGAGAGCTGCTCCACGAGCGCGAAGGGCCAAGTGACTTCATAGGGCACGCCTGTCCCGAAGGAGGCGGAGTCTCCGAGAGTCAAGATGCGGGTGGTTCCGGTTTTCTTTTCAGTCGGGACGAGTGGACCGCGATAGCCGTCGGGGTTGATTGAGAGCGGGTAGCCGCCGGTTGTGGTCGCGTCGTAGATGCGACCCACGAGTCGAGGTTCGAGAGTTCGTGCTGCGAACTCACCGACCACAAGCGCGAGCACAACGATTGCGATTGCAACACGCGTTTCGCTCCATAGCCATCGGGCGGAGGCGGATAGGAATCGCCCCATCTGCGGAAGGGTCTGCAGGAATGGGGTTCGTTCGATGTCGACCTGAGCGACGTCGGTCTGGTGATAGATCGCCGCCGGATCCACTTCCGGAAGGGCTATGTCGACGTCGAACTGCTCCTCGTTGCTCATTGGATCGGGATCCTCAGAATTGGAAGTAGATGAATTCGGGGTTGGTGATGCCTTGAAAGGCCAACATGAAAACGACCGTTGCGACTGCGGTCAACCAGAACGTTCCGCGAGGAGCGTGCTGGAAATAGGCGATGAAGCGTGCGCGTCCGCGTCCAAGCTCGATCGCGATGAGCAGGGCAGCAAATAGCACTGGCTGCCAGATTGAGAAATGCAGCCCCGGTGCCGAGGTCGCTATGCGCTCAAGGACCTGCATGGCTTGTCCGACGTCTGCGGCTCGGAAGAAGACCCAGGATAAGCAGACGAGATGAAAGGTCACGAACCAGCGGATCGCGAAGCGCCACTTTTCAGTGGGTGGCTCCTCCGAAATGGAAAGCACGCGCTCGATGGACATGAGTGCGCCCTGCAAGCCGCCCCAGATGACCCAGTTCCAACCCGCGCCGTGCCAAAGTCCCCCGAGCAACATCGTGATCATGAGATTGATTTGCGTCCGGGTCGGTCCGCGCCGGGACCCGCCGAGTGGGATGTAGAGATAGTCGCGGAGCCAACTGCTGAGCGAGATGTGCCAACGTCGCCAGAATTCGCGAATCGAGCAGGACAGATAAGGTTGGCGGAAGTTGGGCGGAAGACGCACGCCTAGCACGAGCGCAGAGCCGACTGCTATGTCGCTGTACCCCGAGAAGTCGCAGTAGATCTGTACTGCGAAGGCGTAGGTAGCACTGAGCAGAGCCATCCCCGACATAGCTGATGGATCGAGATAGGCCTCGTTTACGATCGGAGCCATCGCGTCCGCGAAGAAGACTTTCTTCGTCAGGCCCCAGATGATCAGTGCGATCCCCGACCGAATGAGTAGCCAGTCGGGTTTGAGATCCCGCCGCAGCTGAGGAATCAGGGTGTCGGAGCGAATGATCGGCCCCGCGACGAGCTGGGGAAAGAAGCTCACGTAGATCGCGACGTCGAGAAGGCTCTTGCGCGCCTCGAGATGGCCTCTGTACACGTCGATCGTGTAGCTCATCGTTTGGAACGTGTAGAAGCTGATGCCTAAGGGCAGGATGAGGTCGAGCTCGGGCCATGGGCGCGTGCCTAAAAATGAGTAGGCAGAGTTGCTGAAGAAGTCGGCGTACTTGAAAAGCGAGAGCACGCCGAGGTTCGCAGTGAGTGACACGAGCAGTGCAGTGCGCTTGCGGCGGGCGCTGTCGGATTCCTGAATAACGCGTGCGGCGGTGTAGTCGACGACGGTCGAGAGTACGAGCAGGCCGCAAAAGGGAATTGACCACCAGCCATAGAAAAAATAGCTCGCGAAGAGCAGCAGGTAGCGTCGCCAATAGAGAGGCATCGCGAAGTAGAGAAACGCGATGATCGGCAGGAATACGAGGTAGATCGAGGAGTTGAATAACATGGCGGATTCGACAGAGGGGCTGGGCCCCGATCATCTCGATGTCTGTCTCCCTCCGTTCAGTCGATTTGGTGGGGCGCGCGTGTTCGGCTCGGAAAGCTTGGCTCAGAATGAGTAAAGACGATCTCTCGATCGTGTCACCCGGCCGGAAGTTCCCATTGGCCAGTGGCTATACGACGCCAGATCTGCTGGAACGGGTAGACAAACTGCAGGGCGTAAGTCTTGAGGATACCGAGGAACGTGCCATCCGTTTCCATTGGGAACATTGGATCGTCGACGCCGGTCTGTGGATATTCGCCGACTGCGTCCATATGAGTGCCGAAGAGTCGATCCCAGATGCAGAAGATCACGCCGAAGTTCTTGTCCGCATGCTCGTGAGCCGTGGAGTGATGGACGCGGTGACTCTGGGGTGTGACGAAGAGGTATCGCAAGGGGCCGTAGTCTGTTCGTAGGTTGCCGTGATAGGTGTGCGTGTAGAGCATCTGCCCCACGATCAGCCACGGTACGAGCGGAATGTCCAGCTGCAGGATCATCGTGGGGTAGAGAATGATCGGCATCGCGATGAGCTTGTCGAAGGGATGGACTCGGTCGTCGGTGAAAATATTCATCTCGCGCTGTGAGTGGTGAACCGCGTGAAATACCCAGAAGGCGCGAACCTTGTGGCGCACCAGGTGGTGAAGCCAATTTAGGAAATCGGCGAGTACAAAGGCGAGTACGAAGCGCACGGTTTGCGGGAGTTGGTCAACACCTGGGACTTTGAGGAAGGCGAAATGATCGTTGTAGAGCGCAACTGCGGCGGAGTACGAGAAGATAGAGGCGACGAGTAGACCAAAGCCCAACTTGTCGATGAGCAGCCACGCGACGATGTCGTGTGCAGCACCCGTGCTGAGCGTCTTCTGGCTCCCTCGCGCCGGTCGAAATCGCTCAGTGATTCCGACGCCGATCATGAGAATCCACAGCCAGGGGGACAATACGAACTGCACGAGTCCCCGAAGTGCCCTGCGCACCCAATCCGGGAAGTAGCCGCGCCAAATTTCCTTGGCTCCTTCGACGCACCCTGCCTCCGCGCTACAGGCCTCGTTACCGACCAGGAGTGCCAGGCCGAGTGCGAGCACTGCGAGGACCGGCAATGCGTACCCGAGTCGCAGCGTCGTGGGGGGAGTGAAGGTTTCGTTCGTCATGAATGGCGTTGTTCCGACAAAAGTGGGACCAGGGTGGGACGAGGAGTTTCGAGGCTCTTGAACACGTTCTCATCGACGTCTCGTAGACGCGACTGTACCGCTCGATTGCGCTCGGGCGCCCGTGTGTGAGAGACCGGTCGCAGCAAATTGGGGACATGGTGAGGGGGATGAACTACGAGCTTGAACTGTGCCGCTGGCTTGCGCTTGGACCCCGGGATAGGCACTTCTCGATCTCCTAATTCCGGTCGCCTGATGGATCCCTGATCAGTTCACCGACGCGTCTTGAGAGCGCATCCCAGGTGGAGTTTTTCACGAAGGCACGTCGTTGGTGAACCGCCTCAGGGTCGCGCTCGGCGAGCGCGCAATCCACGCCCGCAAGGAACTCGCCTTGATCGGTCGCCACGTACACACCTTCGGCAAAGGGCGCCAACTCGGGGAATTGGGTGGTCACGATCGGGAACCCGACGGCGAGATATTCTCTCAGCTTGATCGGATTACTGCTTTCAATCCACTCATTCATCAACCAAGGCATGAGAGCGACATCGAAGCAGCCCGCGTAGCGTGGCACGTCATCGTACGGGATCTGGCCGATGTACCGCACGTTAGGCTCCGCCTCGATCGAGGTCGTGTCCATAGCCTTAGGTCCGATGATTAACAGCGTGGCAGGGTGGATGTGCCGAGCGGTTGCGATCAGGAGTTCCTTGTCGATGGTGTAGTCGTCGAGCGCGCCGTAGAAGCCGACGATCGGGCGCGGGAGGCCTGCGATCTCATCCGGCAGGGGCCCGGGTTCTGCGACCGTCCGAGATGTGCTGAAGCGGTCGTAGTCGACGCCATGTCCCAGATACTCGTAGGAATTGCAGAGATGAGCCTCGCGCTCCATGAGGGCATGACTCGTGTAGAAGACATGATCGCTGCGTTTGAGGACGCGTTTTTCCAGGGACTCGATGAAGGCGGTATCCGCTTCGGGGAAGCGCGAGAATTCGTCAGAGCGATTGAAGACGACCTGGCTCCAGCGCATTCGTTCGACGGCTTCGATGGCCGTCGGTGGCGTGACCCAAGCGGTCGGGTTGCACATGCCTAACAGCATTCGGATGAGTCGGATTTGTAGCGATAGAAACCAGCCGTTGAAGCGCAGCCAGGGCAGGGTGTAGCGCGGCACGAAGATCGGACTGTAGATCCACATCCCGGATTCAGGATCTTTGCGCAGTCCCTTGAGCGTGCTCTTGAGCTTGCGGATGTAGCGGTTCATGGGGAGTTCGGTCTTACCGGGCGAGGGCGCGCGCATGCCGATGCTGTTGATCCAGAGGACGGGCATCTCGTCGGCCAACCGTTTCAGGATTTGGCACTCGCTATGGCCACGATTGTGATACCACCAATCTATGCCTCCGAAGGCGACGATACTGTCGCTGGGCTCGTTTGCAGTCGCGCTCATTATTTGGCGAATTCCTGGAAGAGCTTCTCGAGTTTTGAGACTTCCGTCGGGAGGTGATGGCGATCGCGAACTGCTGCAGCACCCGCAGTACCCATGGCATCAAGCTCTGGGATCGGCGTGTCTAGAATTTTGTGAATCGCCTGGCGGAGCGCTTCAACGCTACCGGCGGGCACGAGCCAGCCGTTTTCGCCGGGGACTACGAGTTCTGGGATGCCCGCGATATAGGTGCTCAGTACGGGGCGCTTCATGGCGAAGGCTTCCATGATGACGACGGGAAGTCCCTCGGCGAAGCTTGGGAGGATCATGGTTCGTGAGGATGCAAGTCTTCGAGCGACTTCGTCGGCACCGATCCAGCCGGTGATCTCGACATGATCTTGGAGGTCGTAGGCCGCGATGCGTTCTTCGATTTCCGGTCGCATCTCTCCGTCTCCGGCCAGGACGAGACGAAGTTGGCCACCGTCCTCTATGACCTGGCGAACGGCTTCGAGGAGGAGGAGTTGTCCCTTTTGTGCGGAGAGTCGACCGACGCAAACCAGTGTATGGCTTTCGGGGTCGATCGGGGTGGCTCGCTTGAACAGGGCATCTTCGACCGCGCAATGCACGACGCGGATCTTGTGCCAATGGTCGTGATGGACCCAGCGGCGGAGCTGAGCGCCGCAGTAATCGGTGATCGCGACGACGAACTCGGCCTCTTCGATTTTGGGGCCGAGAGCGAAGCCAATCGCGGAGTCGAGTTCGGCAGGGCCGTGGATGGTCATGCTGAAGTTCGGACCGCCTAGGCGCTTAACCAATCGAGCTACGGAAGCCGCGTTCGTCCCGAAGTGAACGTGGACGTGCTTGATGTCGCGGTCCCGCAGCCTTTTGGCCAAGGGGATGGCTTCAAGCAGATAGGCCAGGTTGACTACGATTCCGCGATGACTCACGCGACCCATTTGAAGGGTCATCCATAGGGCACGCAGCAGCTGAATCGGATTGATGAAGAGCGCCGGCAGCAGGTCGCTGCGCAGCTCCGCCAAGGAATAATAGGTGTGTTCGACTTCGGCGAGGTCGTCTGGGTCGACGAGCACGCTCTCCGGCTCGCGGATCGAGAGTCGCTCCACTTCGTATCCGAGGCGTTCGAGCTCAAGGATCTCACGCCGAATAAACGTATGGCTGACTTCGGGATAGCTGGTCGTCAGATAGGCGATGCGCATGGAGCGACCTTCTTCGTTGCGCATCACTGCGCTGCGAAACTAAGCGGGGTTGGAGAGCAAAGCGGTCAGTGCGTTGCGATCAACTTTGCCATTCGAATTCAGGGGAAAAGTATCTATGTGGCGGATTTCGCGAGGCGCCATATACGCGGGAAGACGAGCCTTTCCGAGCTTCTGGACGGAAGAAAGATCCGCAGCTGCATCGGAGATAAAGACCACGATCGAATCCGCGCCGGCGGCGGTGATAGGCCACCCGAGAGCGATCGCGACATCGACTTCGGCGACCTCGCACATCGCGGCTTCGACCTCGCCGAGTTCGACGCGATAGCCCTGAATCTTGATCTGGTTGTCCATTCGACCCAAGTAGACCATGGGAGATTTGCCCTGGCTACTTCGCACTCGATCTCCGGTGCGGTAGAAGATTCGGTCTTCGCCGGGAGGAGTCGTATATGCGGTGGCGGTTCGTTCAGCATCGCGCCAATAACCGGGCGTGAGTTGGGGTCCAGTCATCAGCAATTCGCCGGTCTCGCCGTCCGCGACGGCTTGCAGATCTTCGTCGACGACGAGGACTTCCATTCCAGGGTAGGGATCCCCAATAGGCACGAGCCCCAATTCGCAGTCGCCCGCGGATCGTGCCGGATCCCATCGGTAGAGCGTGCAGGCGATGGTGAGTTCAGTCGGGCCGTAGAGGTTCTCGAGGGTTGAGGCGGGTGCAGCTTCCACCCACCTCTCAACGATTTCTTGGGGAAGTGCCTCGCCGCAGAACAGACTCCACCGGAGCGAGGGATATGCGTCGGGCTTGAGCATGCGAAGTTTGCTCATCATGACCGCGGTCGAGGGCACGGCAAACCAGATCGTGATGCCCGAATCCTGGATATACTTAGCCGGAAGCATTTTCTGCGCCTGTGTCGGGATGCAGACGCGCGCACCACATTCCCAGGCCAGGAAAAGGTCGAAGACGGAGAGGTCGAAGGTCAACTCGAAGGTCTGAGACAGGCGGTCTTCGGGCTGGACCGCATAGCGTTCTGACATCGCGTCGAGGAAGGCGTTTACGTTTGAGTGGGCGACCATTACGCCCTTCGGCACACCCGTACTGCCCGAAGTGAAGAGCAGGTAAGCAATGCCTTCGGGATCTACGGGCACCGGTATCCAATCACTTGCGGGCGCGAGATCCTGCTGGCCTAGCACGCGATGTGCGGGGAGGGCGGAAGCAAATTCGCTGACATCGTCCCGATCCGGGAAAATTAGAAGGAGCGGGATCTCGACCCCTTCAAGAACCTCGACGATCTGTTTCTCGCCGTGTTCGTCGACCACTATGGCGCGACATCCGGAGCGCTCAAGCATGCTCCGCGTGCGGTCCGTCGGGAAGGTCGGGTTCAGCGGGACGTAACCATCGCCCCGGAACAGAGCAGCGAGAATGCCGGTCATGACGGATTTGGAGCGCTGACCAAAGACAGCGGTGAGCTGAGGATGGCTTTCGCGGGTGGCGTCGACCGGCCTTGCTTCGCGTGGGTCGAGCTCGCTAAGGGAAGCGGCCACGCGAGCAGCGGCGTCATGGAGTGCAAAGTAGCTGAGGCTTTCGCCGGCAACTTCAGCCGCGATCGCTTCGGGCGTGCGCGCGAAGGATCGAAGAAAGCCGGTGCGAAGAGATCGCACGCCACCTCGAGCTTCCGTTGCCGTGCTCGGGGTCTTGTCCACGGGCATTAGGCCTGGGGCTCGCTCGCAGACGGGGCATCGGGGAAGAAGGCCTCGACTAAGGTGTCGATGCAGTTGAAGACTTCGGGCTCGATGGCTTCGATATCTACTTCTTCTTCTCGCAGGCTCTCGATGAACAAGATGAATTCGACGATATCGAGTGACGACAACAGTCCGTTGTCGAGGATCGTCTGATCATCGCTGGATAGCCTGTCCGAGGCGGCGCCGGCTCGGTCCAGAATCCAGAGGCGTAGCTCTTCGCGAATTATTTTTTCGTCCATCAGAAGAGGGGGCGCTCGTCGAGAAGTTCGGTTTCGAGGAAATAGTCGACCAGCTTGGCCGACGCGGTGGCGCGGAAATTGGCGCAGGTCTCATGGGCCATTGCCGCCTTTCGCACCTTGTACCCATCCGGGATTCCGGCGTCCTTGTAGACCGCCGGATTGTAGAAATCTCCCCAGGAGGAGACTAAGTACTGAACGAGCCATGTTTTGAATCGTTCATTTTCTTCCTTGGTCCAGAGCGGGCGATACTCGTCGGCGATTTCGCGCAGAATTCCGCGGCCGAACGCGAGATGCCGGGCTTCGTCGACATGGTGTGTCTTGTTAATCTTGGCCACCAAGGGATCGATCGACTGATCGCTCATCATCTTGAGATTGTAGAAGTCACCGAGTTCTTCGACGATGAGCACCTTGCAGAAGAAAGCGATTTCTTCTTCGCCCTTCGCGTACTCTCGCGGAAGCACGATCTTCTTTTCCGGGTAGATCTTGCCGGCGTACCGGTTGCAGAATTCCCCGAACATGATCATGTGCTTGTTTTCTTCATCGATGAAATGATGAAGGTACTCAGTGATCGGGCCCATCGTGTTCTTGCGGTACATCCGGTTCATTAGGCCCGAGATCAAAGGGCGCTCACCGTAGAGTACGAAGCTAAAGAAGTTAACGATCTCATAGAAGCTGAGTCGTTTTTGCTGCGTTTCGTCAAGCGCTTCGTACGCGTCCGTGCCATAGATCGAAATCAGCTCGGGGCTCATGTACCAGTCAGCGTCCGGCACGAGCGCTTCGGGCCAATCGAACGCCGTATGGACATCCCAAATTTTGCGACGTGACGCCTCTGTCAGCCTGGGGGCAAGCTTGATTGTTTTCCACATGCTCTGTAATTCTCCAGGCTGTCGCAGCGGGGGCGGGCGTCCGGCGGTTTGGAAGTGATCGGATGAACGACCTGTTTCAGATCCGGATGAGATGCGACATTCTGAGTATAGCTTTTGGGATCGGGCCGTTTTCTCATCTCGCTGAGATCCGCTTCTGCGCATATAGAAACGAGCTGATCCGACTTATTGAGTACCCGACGTGCCGGCGTGGGTGACGCAGGCGGCCGGCATTTGCCGGTTGAGCCTTTCAGAGTCCGACAATCGCAGCCCGTCGTACGGTTTCACCCCCACTATGGGAGTGGTCTACGATTCTCATCGGGCCGCCTGCAGGGTGCCTTGAGACGCGTCTTAGGGTCTATGCCGTGGCATTTTGACAAGATGGGGAAGAGTTGAAGGCTGCAGGCAATGGGCGTGCAGCTCGCACGCACGACGGGTCGGACCCGTCCTAGAAACCGCTCGGGCCGTGGCCATCCATGTTCGTGAGGTGAAGACCTTGGCGGGTCTCATCGAAGGGTTCCAGGATCTTCTGAAAAGCCGGGGCCACAGCAAAGCAACGCCGACCTTCGAGCACGACGTAACCCTCTGCCGCGAAAGCTCCGACCCACTCTGGATGGCTCTGATTCGAACCGATCAGATCGACGCCTCGCTTTTCTAGAAAGCGTGTTGCCGCGGCGATGACAGAGCCCGCGTCTTCCGGGCGAGCCAAACAATCGGCGATGCAGCCGACGCGTAGATCTCCGAAGCGAGGATCGTCCGTGAGTGGGTTGTCGAGCACGACTGCCCAGCCGATGTCCTGGCCGTCACGCGTGATCCGCAGCCGAATCCCTTTGGGCCACCGACCGTCCTCGGGGATGAGATCATTCATGGTGGCAGCATCGCGTCGCGCGAGTGCGTGGTAGTCGTCCTTGCAACTGTCCCAGATCGTGTCGGCCCAGCTGTCGAATCGCGGAACGACTTCGGCTTCAGCTCTTGTGTGTCGCCGGCCGCGCATTTTGAGCGCTAAATGGAGCAGCTTCAGGCCGATCCAGCCAGCGCCCGTGAATGCCAGTAGGTCGAGAGCGAGCCGCTTTGGTGGCGACTGGCGCAGGTAGGTGTTGCGGCGCAGAAAGCGGAAGGGATGCAGGACCTTCAAGCAGAAAGGCGTTTCGTGCACGAGCCACTTGAGCGACCTGATCATCTGTAGAAGACGCGACTCGTTCCCGCCGTGCCCCCAGCTGTACAAGACCGGGTAGCGCTTCAACATCTCTCGAAGCAGCCGAAGGCCTAGGGTGGCGAAGCGTGGTTCAAGCAGACCTTCCGAAACGGGTCCCTGCCAATCGGCAACGGGGACATCTTCGCCGCGGATCCGCCATTCATGGCATTTGTGCGCATACGCTCCACGAACTTCGCCATCATCATCGAGGGCGAGGTAATGCTCTCGCCAGGTCTTCTTCCCCTCACGTTCGGGGAGCCAGGCATCCACGCTCTTCCCGTACCAACCCCACCCCGTCTTTCCTTCGAGCATTCTTTGATTGAATGCATCGACCGCGGACTCATGCTCGGCTTTGTAGGGAACTACTTTGATAGCCATGGGACGAGTGGGCTCTCCGTGTGGGGGCGCGGCATCAGTCGCTATTTTTTCTGGACGAGGAGTCGAGGTCGAAAGGGAGATAAGGGCTGACCTAAACGCTCAAATGGCACAGGATCCGAAGCGTGTCGGGTCGGCGGTCGCATCTCCTGCGCGAAAAGTGGGCTCGCACGCTGCATGATGAAGCCGTCTCAACGAGCGAGTATACGCAATAATGATCAGGGTCCGTTCGAATTGGGCCGATGAATGCCGTGGGTCGGTTTGCCGCCGGAGTCGCTCCGCCGCGAACCCTTACGCGGCGGGGGCGGATCCGGGACAGCCAAACTTTGAATGCTATTTGCAGGGCTACGTGTGTGGCCATTGCGCAAGGGAGACGTTGAGTCGCAATGGGGGAAACGATCGTATTCTTTCGAGACGACGACGTCGGTGAAATGACCGATCCGCTGCGCTTCCACCTCGACGTGCTTCTTGAGCGAGACATTCCCTGTCACTACCAAGTCGTTCCCGACTACCTCGACGCCGAATGTGCGGGGGCGCTTCGGCAACTCAAGCAGACCCACCGCGATTTGCTGCACTTTAATCAGCATGGACTTCATCATGAGCAGACGCTGAACGGCGAGCAAGTTTATAGTGAGTTCGCTGGCGGGCGGCCCTTCGAGGATCAGCTCGGCGATATCCGCCTTGGCCGCGAGCGGCTCGAGCAAGCACTTGGAGACGCATTCGAAGGAGACGTCTTTACGCCGCCCTGTCACAAATATGATCGTGAGACGCTCCGCGCGTTAGGCGAACTTGGATTCAAGACGCTGTCCGCAGGGGTTCGCACGGACCCCGCTTCGCGGTTCTATTATTTCGTGGGCCATTTGCTTGGCAGAGTTGAGCTGCTCGGGAAGCGTGTGTCCTATCATCAGCGAGTGACTCCCGAAAAGCGTCTGACCGAAGTCTCCGTCGTGATCGATGTACATGAAGATCAAGACGACGCGGGCAACAGGATCGATAAAGACGTCGATACGCTTTGGGGTGAGTTCTGCGCAGCGCGTGAAGTACTCAAAGCCGTCGGCGTCATGACGCATCACCAAGTTTGTGACACGCCAGCACGACAGGCTGTGCTGGCGGAGTTCGTCTCTCGGATCGCAGCCGAGCCCGGCGTTCGTTTCGAGAGCCTGCGGGACCTAGCGCCACAATCGGTGGCCTCATGATTGAAGTCACACGAGAAGTCGGCGTCGTTGCCATTGGGCGAAATGAAGGGGAGCGCCTGCGAGCGTGTCTCACTTCTGCTCGCGAGGCCGTCACGGCCCTGGTCTACGTCGACTCGGGGTCGACGGACGGAAGCGTGGCTTGTGCTCGAGAGCTGGGAGCGTCCATCGTCGAACTCGATTCGGATGTGCCGTTTACGGCCGCACGAGCCCGGAATGCGGGCCTTGCGCAGCTCGTGAATGATTGGCCCGCCGTGGGCTATGTCCAATTCGTGGATGGCGATTGTGAATTCGAATCCGGTTGGATCGAAGCCGCGGCGAGTAGCCTCGACGAAGGAGACTGGACCGTCGTCTGCGGCCGGCGTAGAGAACGATTCCCGGAAAGCTCCGTTTACAATCTATTATGCGACATGGAGTGGGATACGCCGCCGGGTCCCGCTGCGGCGTGCGGAGGCGATGCGCTCATGCGCGTGGCGGCGCTCCAAGCGGTCGGCGGCTACTCGGACGATCTGATTGCGGGAGAGGAGCCTGAGCTTTGCGTTCGTCTCGCGGAGCAGGGTGGCCGAGTGCTGCGACTCGATGCACCCATGACGATTCACGATGCGCAAATGTTTCGCTTCTCGCAGTGGTGGCAACGTGCAAAGCGTGCAGGGCACGCGGTGGCTGAGGCCGCCGATCGTCATCCCGGTTTCGCCGATGGGCATGCGGAGCGGGAAGTGAGGAGTGCTTGGGTTTGGGCACTTGTCATCCCCCTGAGCATGCTCGTTCTTGCATGGCCCACGAATGGGGCGTCGTTTCTTATGTTAGGCGTATATCCCGTGCAGGCGCTGCGAATCGGCCTGCGTCGCCCACGTCCGAACTTTTCCGTCCGAGACAATCTTTGGTACGGGGCGTCCTGTGTCGCCAGCAAGTTTCCTCATTGGCAGGGCGCGGTTCGATTCGCGTTCGGCCGTTTTACCGGTCGACGCAGTCGCTTGATCGAATATAAGGGCACTTCCTGATCCGACTCTCCGTCGCCAAGCGATGGGGATCTGAGAAGCAGAGGTCGAACCATGTGTGGAATCGTAGGCATGCGCCGTTTCGACGGACGAGAAGTGGATCCAGCGCTCCTGCGCCGGATGACAGACCAACTCGTCCATCGCGGTCCCGACGATGATGGCTATTGGCAGAAGCCCGGCATAGGCTTTGGCCACAGACGTTTATCGATCATTGATCTTTCAGGCTCGCGGCAGCCCATGCAGGCTGGCGACCAAACGATCTGTTTCAACGGCGAGATCTTCAACTATCAAGATCTGCGGAAATCTCTGCAAGCCGGCGGCTATGTATTCGAGACGAACGGCGATACCGAGGTTCTTCTCGCGCTCTACCGGACCGAGGGTATCGAAGGCGTTCGCCGAACGAACGGTCAATTTGCGTACGCGATTTGGGATGCGACGAAGAACGAACTCATTCTCCACAGGGATCGACTTGGCGTCTCCCCGCTCTACTACTACTGGGACGGAAAAGTCTTTCTGTTTGCCTCGGAGATTAAGGCGCTGCTGCCGGCGATTGAAGGCGGTGGGCAAGTCGATGAGGGAAGTCTAAAAGAATATTTAGCCTACCGATCCGTTCCGGCTCCTTACACGCTCTTCGAGGGCATTCGCAAACTCGAAGCAGGGTGCCGGCTTCGTCTCGACGATAAGGGCACGGTTCGGATCGAGCCGTGGTGGTCGTTGCCAACGGGAGCGGCTTCGCAGGACATAACGCCGGAGCAAGCCGTTCGCGATGTTGAATCCGAATTGCGCGACGCGGTTTCCAGGCGCCTGGTTGCAGACGTGCCGGTCGGCGCCTTCTTGAGTGGCGGCGTGGATAGTAGTTTGATCACGGCAATGACTTCCCAGCTGATGGGTGGCGGGCGCGTTGAAACTTTCTCGGCTGGGTTCGGCGACCCGCGCTACGACGAACTCCCATATGCGCGGGAGGTGAGTCAGGCTCTTGGCACCGAGCACCACGAACTCTTGATTGAGCCCGGCAAATTTCAAGATCTCTGGCCGAAACTCACCTGGCATAGAGACGCCCCAATTTCGGAGCCTGCGGATATCGCGATCTTCCAGCTTGCGAGTATGGCGCGTGAGCACGTGAAGGTGCTCCTATCCGGGGAGGGCGCCGACGAACTCTTTGCGGGCTATCCGAAATATGGTTGGGCCGAGCGTGTCGCTATCGTCGACCGACTTCCGGCAGGGCTTCGCGAGAAGGGCTTTCGGCTGCTCGAGCGGATGATGCCCCAGAGTGCGGGCAAGGCGCGTATCGCACTCCGAGCGATGGCGGCACGTAGTGAATCGGATCGCTTTCAATCTTGGTTTGCACCCTTTACCGCTTACGAGCGGGATGCCTTAATGCCCGGCGAAGAAAGGGCACAGCATCGCGTAATCACGGGCAGAGCCGAAGGCGATGTTATTCAGCGCATGCTCTATAACGACTGCCACGCGTGGCTGACGGATAACCTTTTGGAGCGAGGTGATCGAATGGCGATGGCGGCCTCGGTTGAATCGCGGCCACCTTTCTTGGATCACAAGCTCGTCGAGCTGGCTTCGCGGCTGCCTTCGAATGTGAAGGTCCGCGATGGCGTGACGAAGTGGGTCGTGAAGGAGGTCGCTCGCAAGCACCTTCCCGCTGGCATCGTCGACCGCCGCAAGGTCGGCTTCCGCGTTCCCCTGGATTCATGGTTCCGCGGCGAACTCCGCGACATGGCGGGGGACATGCTTCTAGGTCCGAATTCCTTTGTCGGAAGTCGAATGAATCGCGGTGTCATCGAATCGATGCTGCGTGACCATCAGCGAGAGCGACGGGACGAGGAGATCCGGATCTGGACACTTCTCTGCCTTGAGGTCTGGCATGAAGTCTTTTTCCGCGGCGGCGCACCCACGAGCTGAATCTTGGCCGTGGGGTGGGTAAGGGCTTGCGAGCGCGGGAGCTGATGCCTGGTCCAGGAGCGTGTGCCTAGCGCCGCTTGCGCGTTTCGTGCTTCGGCTGTGCATCGTGGAGGTTTGCGGCGAGTGACGCTGAGCGCGGGGGCGCGGCGCTTGCGTCGGGATCGGCTTCGGTATCGGCTCCGGCCGAGCGCTGCGGATCGCGATTTCGGCGCGATGAGGGAGCAGTTTTACGGGGTGATGTTTGTTGAGAAGTCCGTTTACGCTTGGACTCCGCCGCGGCCAGGCCGCACGCCGCGCCGCCTATGAACGTTAGGTAGGGATCGACCGTCGAGTTCGGGAGGAGGTCGAAAGTGCGTAGTGTGACGATCCATACGAGCGTCGCGAGCACGGTTAGGGCGGCAGGCGAACGGATGCGGCCGGCTCGGCGATACACGTAGAAGACGGGATAGAGCAAGAAGGCAAAGAGCGCGACGAATCGGAAGAGTCCGCCTGCGCCGAACTGGAACACCCAGAAGCCATCGATCGTGGATAGAGGCATCCCGGTGACTTCGTCGTAGACCATGTAGCGCGCGTTTCCGCCCCAGCCGAAGAAGTAGCGCTCCGCCGTTCGGTTCAGAATTTCATCCTCGCTCTTAGTTCGCGCGAGGAATGAATCAGCTGTTCGGAATCCGACCATCTGCTCGGCGATTCCAGCCACGCCCTCGATCGGGATCATGTCGACGGATCGCAGCAAGGGGTAGGCGAGGACGACGATGGCAATGCAGGCCGCGGCAAAGAGTTGAGCGCGCGGGCGAACCAGGAAGAGCGTCGGGATCACCAGTATCGCGTAGAGCCAGACCCCGACTGATTTGCAGGCCGCAATCACGAAGGCTAAGCCGCCGACCATCGGCTTCGGAGCAATCAAGTTGAATGGCATGGTCTTAAGCTTGGCGAGGCAAGCCCAGGCCATCGTTCCGTAGAGGACGAATACGGATAGGGTGAGGCCGTGATTCATCAGGACGACAGGGCGGTAGCCGCCGAACTTCATGGCCTGCATAAATGTAGTGGGTGACGGCGTCGTGCCATAGACCATCGAATGAAAGAGCGGCCCGGTCTGGAGTTCGACGAGGATGAATGGCAGGTACACGAGTAGGGCGATGGCGAGGACCATCAGCACTTCGACTGCTTCCTGAACGGTTCGTACCAGGATTCGGCCGAACAAGAAGGGGAGTGCCCAGCGGATAATCATGCGCAGGGAATCGTTGATCGTGTCCGTGATCTTCATGGGCGGAAGGACGTTCGCCCCGAAGGACTGAGGGTCCATGTTGGTCAGATTCGTGACCAGCGCGCCCGCACACATCGCCAAAATGAGCGCTTCCCCCCCTGTTCCGGGCCGCGCCGCCATCACGCGCCGCGGGAAGCGAAGCATCATCATGATAAAACAGCCGAGTACCGGGACCGTATACTGGTCGAGGTCGGGCATGACCGGCATCGGAATCGAGCGCAGCGAAGGAAGCATTGCGACGCCGAAGATAAGGGAGGCTGCGGTCGCGACGTGAGGCCGCAGGACTACGAATAGCAGTGCCGTCAACGGAAGCCAGGCGACGAGGGCGACCTGGATCATCCAATGGCCTCCCTTAGTGACGCGGCAGGTAGTGACGCATCAGGTGACACGAGTAAACGGCTCGTCATCGCGCGACTAATCACGCCGCTGCAGCTTAGCGCGAAACTCACGAATCTTCGCCCGGCCCTGGGCAAATGCCTGTTCGGCGGGGATCACTACATAACGCCGAAGTCGTTCATCCGGCCGTGCGCGAAAGATTGTGTTGTGATGCGTACCATTCCAATCGGCGGGTGCGTCCTTCGTGTAATAGTAGGCCGCGAAAGAGTGGCGAGGCGTCGGAGCCGCCTCAGCCACCGGCCTAACTCCGTGGAAGCTCGTCTGGCTGGTTTCGAAAAGAACGCATCGATTGAGGCTTGGATCGACGCGTTGATGGCAGGTGCGTACGTCTTTATCCCAGAGCTCGATCTGTCCGCCCCATTTCGGATCCCACGTGGGGTTGAGGTAGATCAGGATGTTGAGCCGCCTGTGGACTTTCATGTCTTCGTTGAAGTTGAAATCGACATGCACATCGAGCCGCCCACCTGATCCCGTGACGTGCATTCCGCCACCCGAGAGCTCCGGGTCGGGCAGCAAACCAGAGATGCCCGTGATGAATTCGAGATCTGAAAGGAACTTGTCCGAGGCCAGAGCATCGTTGAGTCGAGTGATCGGAGTCGGGAAATTGTGGCTGTCCGAGATCTGGATCTTGCGTCGCTCTCGGACGAAGTTGAATTCGAAGCCCTGTTCTTGCGCCTGCTCGAACGTTGGAAAAGCGCCAGCGGCTTCGAACGCGAACTCGGGTTCGAGGAATTCGTCGATGATGAAATGCGAATATGGCGCCGCTGATTCGAACTCGCCCTTGAGGCGTTCGCGGTCGAGAGGACGGATCGGCGAGGGCGATGCGTCGCCTAATTCCGTTCGTTCGTTCATCGTTCAGCTCTCCGCGAAGTCGCGCAGTCGAGTGAGAAGAGAATCTTGCGCGTGCGCCCCGATTGGCTGCAGGGCACTTCGTCCTGCGAGAGCACGCATCTGTTCGGCGAGGCGTTCCGGGGTATCCGCTGTCAGCACGAGCCCCTCCTCCGAAAGACGTTTGGCAGTTCCGACCTGATGATCGTTTCGGGTTTCGCCAAGCCGACTGAGCCGGGGAATCACGACGATCGGTTTGGCGAGCTCAAGCGCGTTTAAAATTGAGCCCATACCCGCATGGGCAATGATCGCATCCGCACTTGCCATGCGCTCGCGGAACTCCGGAGGGGCCATAAAGGGCAGGACTTTGACCGCACGTGGTTCAAAATCAGAAGGACCGATCTGAGCCACGACATCGTTGCGACCTTCGGCGATCGCCCATTCGTCGACCCATTCGATCATGCGGTCGAAGGACATCTGTGCACCGACGGTGACGAAAATCAAAAGACTCTCCCCGCGTATTCCGGGCCGTCGTCAGTCGCGAGATGGGGCCATTGCGTCAACCAAAGCACCGCCCAGCGGCGCACCATTCGTCCGGACATCGAGACTTCCTCGACGTTTGCAATACTGTCGAGCCAGACCGTCTTGGCACCTAGCAATCGACCGAGCACGATGGCCATGAAGCCGGGTGCCGCGCCTGTGGAAACGACGACGTGGGGCCGAATTCGAATGAGGCTCCAAAGAATCTGAAAGCCTAGAACGATGAGTCCCAATTTATTCCAGCGTGTCGAGTCGCGCACGATCAGTACGCGCTCACCCGGCACGTCGGCCTTGTACGTAGGATTGATGGTTACGAAGGTCACGTCGTGATCTTCGAAGGCAGGCATCACGCGCTGGAGTTGAACCCAATGTCCCCCGCCGCTTGCGACGGCCATGATGCGGCGTCTAGTGGCCATGTGTTAGTTGTTCTCCGCGTTCTGGGTCTGCTTCTTTGGTTGTGAAGGCGGATTGGGATGTGCACTTCCGCGAAGCCAAGGGAGCAGGTTGTAGCGAAGAAATCCGCGCATATGGCCAAGGGGCTCGTGGCTGGGGCGCTGCAGCAGTGTCGTTCTGGCTCGGCGAAGCGTGCCGCAGACGATGTAAATCAGGTTCGCTGCCCAGAGTGCGGCTCGTCCGTGGTTCTTCGTGAAGTAGCGGTGTCTGGACGCGTACCAGTAGGTGGGCGTCGGGCTCGAGACATCCTGCATGCCCGTCGAAGCGCTCCCTACGTGGGCGACTGAGCTTTCTACGACATAGGTCGTGGGCCAGCCGTTGCGAGCGGCTCGCAAGCAAAAGTCAGTCTCTTCGAAATAGAGGAAATAGCCTTCGTCCATCAGGCCGATCGAGCCGAAGACCTCACGGCGGATCAGCATGCTTGCGCCAGCGAGCCAGTCGACAGGGGTGGTTTCTTCAGGCAGTGCGGGCGCGATGACCCATCGCTCCAGAAGCCTTGTGACGCCGCTAATCCCGAGTGCGCCTTCTATCTCACCAAGCAGGCTCGGGAATCGGAAGGCGGTTTTATGCGGAGTACGCGCGGCATCGGTTCCGTGGATATAGCTTCCAGCGAGTCCGACGTCGGCGTGCGTTTCTAGGTAATCAACAAGTCGGTCGATTGCACCGGCATCCGGGAAAGCGTCTGAATTCAAGAGGTAGACGTATTCAGGCGCATCATCGCCGGCGAGAGCAGGGCGGATCGCCTGATTGCATCCCGAAGCGAAGCCGCCATTTCGAGAGGAGCGAATCAGGCTTACGCGATCGGCCCATGACTTGGCCGTGATGCCCGACTCGATTCGGTCCACGGAGCCATCGCCGGAAGCGTTATCGACGATCGTGATACGCGCATCCGGGTAGCTCCGAAGTTCGGTCAAAGCGGTGCCGACGGCGTCGAGCGTCATCTCGGCGGTGCGGTAATTGACGATGACGACGAGAAGTTTCAAGACGTTCTCTCTGGATCAGGGATACGATCCTTGAGGTGTGTTCGCCGCGCCGAGGTAGCCGCCAAGGCGTCGGCTACCAACGTATTCGGTTGCTGTATTCGCCGGAGCTAATCGACGCCAACGATCAGCATGCCGAATCGGGTGTTCGCGTTTCGCTCTTGAGCGATACCAGGGTAGCTCCGTACCTTCGTGGGTTCCCGGCGGAGTCTTATTAGGGTCCCCCCGATTTTATGAGCGACCTCGGTTAAACTCCACTGCAAGTTGCGTGTGCGTTCCCGTTCGCATGCCGATTTAGATTTCCAACTCCAGCTCGACGGAAAGAACGGGCGAGAGGGCGTCGAGGGCACGTCGATCGCGAGACGTCTGGCCTCAATGGACGAGATGCTTTTGTCGCGGCTCGAATCAGCCGCAGTGCGGGGAAGCTGCCACGGTTTTACCGAAAAATGGGGTCGGGCAGAGACAACCCATTCCTTGTTTTACGGTCACTAGGTATATGGTTTCCCTTCGCCCCCAAGGGTGATTTTCAGTTAAGGGGAACACTGGGGCATTCGATAAGTAGAGACTCCATGTACGCGTTTTCGTTGCGATTCCCCCATCGAACCCAGTCCAGAGATAGGCCCGAGATTGCGCACCGAGACCTCCGCTTCCTCTGCCACTCCCTCCTGCGTTCTCGCCGGCTCCGAATCATTGCTTCTGCAGTGCGGCGCTTTGCTGATCGAGAAGGGGTGGGCCATTCAGCGCGTCGTTTCAAAGAACGACGAAATCCTCGACTGGGCTCGGGAAGCAGGCATAGAAGTCTGTGCTCCTGGTCGCACGTTGGCGGAGGCACTCGGTTCAGTCGACTTCGACTACTTCTTCAGCATCACGAATCTGTCGATCATCTCAGATGAGGTGCTGGCTCTCCCGAAGCGTTCTGCAATCAACTTCCATGACGGACCGCTGCCGGCCTACGCCGGGATGCACACGCCGGCCTGGGCGATTCTGAATGGCGAGTCCGAGTACGGCGTCACGTTTCATGAAATGACCGGCGGCGTCGATGAAGGACGCATCCTCGTTCAGAAGCGCTTCGAGCTCGGAGGAGACGAAACTTCCCTCGGCATCAATACCAGTTGTTATGCGGCGGCCATCGAAGGCTTCGAAGATCTGATCGGTCAGCTCGCGACCGGGCAAACGAATCCGACGGAACAAGACTTTTCCCAGCGCAGCTATTACGGGCGCCATCAGCGACCGGAAGGCGCCGGCCTGATCGACTTCTCTGCTTCTGCGGAAGTTCTCTCGCGATGGGTTCGCGCGATGGATTTCGGGGAGCGCTATGCGAATCCCTTCTGCGCTGCGAAGATTGCCCACGGAGGGGAGCTGCTGCTCGTTCGTTCGGCGACGCTCGCTGACGCGGAGAGCACGTCTGCGGGCGCGCTCGTGGCGATTGGTGATGATGGGTGGACAGTAGGAACCGGCGACGGTGCGATTCGTCTGAGTGGCTTTAGGTGCCCTCGCGGCATTGCGCTCACGCCGCAGGAGGCCGCCGCACGGGTGGGGCTCTCGATAGGGCAGTCGATCGGCGCGACCGATGCGCTTGATCGCACGGCGATCTCGACGCTAAACGAAACGTTTGCGCCCTCGGAAGCTTTCTGGGTCCGTCGGCTCGCGAGTCTCGATGCGGTCGAAGCGCCGTATCGGAGTGCCGGCAGTTCTAACAGTGCCGACGGTTCTAAGAGTACCGACGGTTCCAAGAGTGCCGACGGTTCTAATAGTTCCGCTCCGGTGGATTCGGAAGAGCGCCAGGTTGAACGATTCGCTTTGGATCCCGCGGCACTGCTACCCGGACTCTCCGGTAGCGAACGACCCGAGGCCTTGATCGCTGGCTTCGCAGTCTATCTATCGCGCCTTCAGGGCGTTTCGGATTTTGATCTGACCTGGAGCGAAGACGCTCTACACCAGCGAATTGAGGAAGGGGGCCCCCTCTACTCGAAGCGTGTTCCGATGCGACTCGCTGTTGCTGCGGATGCGACGGTCTCGGATGTCATGACGGCAGTGCGCACCGAAATCGGAAAGGTGCGCGACAAGGGCACGTTCCTGATCGATGCGGTCGCGCGCGATCCACGGCTATCCGCTCATCCGATTCTTTCCCGGGCACGTTGGACTTCTGTCACCGTCGGACTTCATGCGGACTCCGAGAGAACGGCCTTGCCGAAGGGGTCGGATCTTGGACTCTTTGTGAGTCCGTCTGGCGATGCGGCGCATCTTGCTTTTGATCGTGATGCGATCGATGTGACAGATGCTCGCCGAATTCTTGATCAGTTGAGCGTGTTGCTTCGGGCGAGTTCTGATGATTCGCTTGCGATTGCGAAGCTGCCCTTGCTTGCGGACGATGAGCGAAGTCGAATTCTCTACGAATGGAATCAGACCGCCGCGGACTTTGATCGCACGGCCACTGTGGCTTCCCTGTTCGCTGCTCAGGTCGAGCGAACTCCGGACGCGACGGCCCTCGTCTTTGAGTCCGAAGAACTGAGCTACCGCGAACTCGATGAGCGGGCGACGAGGCTTGCACATCATCTCGTCGGTCTTGGAATCGGCCCCGATCGCTTGGTTGGACTCCATCTAGCACGGTCCGCCGACATGCTTGTGGGCGTGTTAGGCGTGCTCAAGGCGGGGGGGGCGTATGTGCCCCTTGATCCGGTCTATCCAGGAGATCGTATCGCCTACATGATCGAGGACTCGAAAGCCTCGGTTGTGGTGACGCATGCCGCAGCTTCGCCGGCACTTCCGTCCTGTGCGGCGGAAATCGTTGATCTTGACCGAGAGTCGCGCACGATCGCCACGCGGCCTACGTCGCCTTGCGAGACCCAAAGCGGCGCCGAGAACCTTGCATACGTCATATACACCTCGGGCTCGACGGGTAAGCCCAAGGGCGTGATGGTCGAACATCGCAACGCGGTCAACTTCTTCGTAGGTATGGATGAGCGCGTCCCTCACGATTCGCCGGGCAACTGGCTCGCCGTGACGAGTCTTTCATTCGATATTTCAGTGTTGGAGTTGCTATGGACTCTGACGCGTGGCTTCAAGGTCGTCGTCTTTGCGGATCATGATCGGGCTATGGGCGAGTCATCTGCTGCGCCTTGGCGCCCGATCGACATGGGTCTTGCGCTTTGGGGCAGCGATGCGGGCCCGGGGCCGCGCAAATATGAGCTGATGCTCGAGAGCGCAAAGTTCGCCGACGAACGCGGCTTCTGTGCGGTGCATACGCCGGAACGACATTTTGGTGCCTTTGGCGGGCCCTTCCCTAATCCGTCGGTGACAGGGGCTGCGATCGCTGCAGTGACCAAGCGGGTTCAGATTCGGGCAAGTAGTTGTGTACTGCCGCTGCATCATCCGATCCGCGTCGCGGAAGAATGGGCGGTTGTCGATAATATTTCGAATGGTCGAGTAGGGATTTCCTTCGCCTCTGGATGGCAGCCTAACGACTTCGTGATTCGTCCGAGTGCCTTCGCTAATGCGAAGACTTCTATGTTCGAAAGCGCTGAAATCGTTAGGCGTCTCTGGCGCGGAGATGCAGTCGAATTCGAAAATCCGAATGGCACTATGGTGCCGACTGCGACACTTCCCCGGCCTGTACAAGAAGAGCTGCCGGTTTGGATTACGACGGCCGGCAACGTAGAAACGTTTCGTGCGGCGGGCGCTGCAGGCGTGAACGTGCTGACGCATCTCCTGGGGCAGCCCCTCGAAGACCTCGAAGAGAAGATCGTTGCCTATCGCCAAGCGGCGGCGGATGCTGGGCACGACCCCAAGAAGGGCGTTGTCACCTGCATGCTCCACACCTTTGTTGGCGCGGACGATGCAGAGATTCGGCGCATCGTGCGCGAGCCGATGAAGGAATATCTCGGAAGTGCGATGGCCCTCGTCGTGGACTTCGCTTGGTCCTTCCCGGCGTTTGAACGGCCTGGGGGGCCAGACTCCAAGCCTGAAGATGTCGATCTTAGGTCGCTCTCCGGAGACGAAATAGACGCGATTCTCGAATTCGCCTTTGAACGTTATTACGAGACGAGTGGACTCTTTGGTACACCAGAAGTCTGCGAGCGGATGCTGCAGCGCTGCAAGGATGCCGACATCGACGAAATCGCTTGTCTGATCGACTTCGGGGTTGATACGGACGTCGTGCTAGGCGCACTCGAAGCGCTTGATGATGTGCGAAAGCTTGTGAACGAACGGCCGGTTGATGCCGTCGAGGCGAGTTCCTCGGATGTGCCGACCGCTGATCATTCCTTCGCGTCGCAGGTCGAACAACATTCCATCACTCATCTCCAGTGCACGCCGTCCCACGCGACTATGCTGCTCACGAATCCGCAAACACGGGGAGCTTTCGGGCGAATTCCGCATTTGATGATCGGCGGCGAAGCATTCCCTGTCTCGCTTGCGGCGGAGCTCGATGGCGTCGCAGCTGGAAACGTAACGAATATGTACGGGCCGACGGAGACGACGATTTGGTCGTCGACGCAGCCTGTAGCCGGCAGTCCCGAGACGATCTCGATTGGGACACCGATTGCGAATACCCAGCTCTATATTCTCGACGCACATAACGAGCCGCTGCCTGTTGGAGTGGCCGGTGAGTTGTGGATTGCGGGGGAGGGTGTCGTTCGTGGCTATCACGAGCGTTCGGATCTGACCGATGAGCGATTCGTTCCGGATCCGTTTAGTGATCGCGATGGCGCGCGCATGTACCGGACAGGTGACCTTGCGCGATGGACCGAAGAAGGGCGCATCGACTTCCTGGGACGTCTCGATCACCAGGTGAAGATCCGCGGCTACCGGATTGAACTCGGCGAGATCGAAGCTCGGCTGGCTGGCCTGCCGGGTGTTCGCGAAGCGGTCGTGATCGCGCGCGAAGATGTGTCGGGAGATGTTCGGTTGGTGGGTTATGTGCTCGCCGAAGGCAATAAGATCGACGAGGGCGCGCTTCGTGACGGATTGCGTGAGCACCTACCGGAGTTCATGGTTCCGTCGAATCTCGTTCGACTCGATCGCTATCCGCAGACGCCGAACGGCAAAGTGGACCGGAAAGCCTTGCCGGCGCCGAACGAAGTCGGACAGGTCTCGCAGGCCGTGTTCGTCGCACCCGAGAGTGATCTCGAGGCGCAGATCGCAATGGTCTGGCGCGAGGTGCTCTATCTCGAGCAGGTCGGCGTGAACGACAACTTCTTTGACTTGGGCGGGCATTCGCTGCTCGTCGTTCAGGCACATCGCAAGCTAGCGGGAGTGCTGGAAGTTCCGATTACGCTCACAGATCTCTACCGCTTCCCGACAATCGCTGGCCTTGCGGAACGTCTCTCCAAGGGAGATCGCTCAGCAGAGGTCGCTGCGGCGAGTCGGGGGCGCGGCGACAAGCGACGTCAGGCGCTGGAGCGTCGACGTCGTCGGGGCGGCAAAAAGGATTGAACGTTTTGAATGGTGAACGTCGCATGCAGACGGGGGCGAGCCGATGAGTGATGAGGAGATCGGCGAGAATGATATCGCGATCGTGGGCATGGCTTTGCGCGTGCCCGGCGCGAATTCGCCGACAGAGTTCTGGGACAATCTTCAGAACAAGCGTGAGTCTATCGTCGATTACGATGAGGCGACGATGCTTGCTTCGGGTGAGTCCAAAGAAGTGCTCCGCAATCCGGCTTATGTAAGTCGGGGCGGCGCCCTTGAAAACATGAAGCTATTCGATCGTGACTTCTTCGGCTTTAGCCCGAAAGAAGCGGCGATCCTTGATCCCCAGCATCGCCACTTCATGGAGCTGTCCTGGGAAGCGCTGGAGGATGCCGGCCATACGCCGACTAACTTCGACGGACAGATCGGCGTCTTCGCTGGCTGCGGTATGGGCAGCTACTTCTATTTCAACGTATGCAGTAACCGTGACCTCGTCGATTCGGTCGGGATGTTCCTGCTTCGACATACGGGCAACGACAAAGACTTTCTCGCGACCAGGGTGTCCTACGTCCTCGACCTCAAGGGGCCGAGTGTCAATGTACAGACGGCGTGTTCGACGTCCCTCGTCGCAACCCATCTCGCTTGCCAGAGTCTGCTCACCGGCGAGTGTGACCTCGCGCTGGCAGGCGGTGTCACGATCCAGTTCCCGACGGAAGTCGGCTACGTCTACCGGGACGGCGAGATTCTCGCGCCGGACGGCCATTGTCACTCCTTCGACCATCGCGCCCAAGGAACCGTGCTTACGAGCGGCGGTGGCGTTGTTTCGTTGCGTCGGCTCGATGACGCGATTAACGATGGCGACAATATTTATGCTGTCATTAAGGGCTCTGCTGTTAACAACGACGGTGGCAACAAGGTCGGATACCTAGCACCCAGCGTGGATGGTCAGGCTGCGGCCATGACCGAGGCGTACACGCTCGCAGAAATCGACCCATCGACGATTGGAATGATCGAGTGTCATGGCACAGGCACTTATATGGGAGATCCGATCGAGGTCGCAGCACTCACCCAAGCTTTCCGCGCAGCGAATGAAGACAGTGACCAGGGCGACCAGTTTTGCCGTATCGGCTCGGTGAAGTCGAATATCGGTCACCTGGACACGGCGGCTGGTGTTGTTGGGCTGATGAAGGCCGCGCTCTCCCTTAAGCATCATACAATTCCGGCTTCGCTGAATTTCGAGCGACCGAATCCGGAGATCCGATTCACCGATTCTCCCTTCGTAGTGAATGATGACACGTACCCTTGGGCGGCGAGCAAGACGCCTAGGCGTGCGGCGGTGAACTCTCTTGGAGTCGGTGGCACGAATGCACATGTCGTCCTTGAAGAGCACGCATCGGCGGTGACGGCGAACGAAGATGTTTCGCGCGCGCGATTGCTGCAGATATCGGCCAAGAATAAGCGATCGCTCGATGGCGCATGTGCCCGTCTTAAGACGCACCTAGAGGCGAATCCCGACCTTTCGCTTGGGGATGTCGCCTGGTCTCTGCGTGAGACGCGAGAGAACTTCGAGACACGACGCGTGTTAGTGGCGAAGGATCGCGAACAGGCTCTTGAGTTGCTCGCGGGACTCGATCCGAGGCGTGTCTTTACGCATAGCGCGGCGGACATCCGAGCCTCGATCGTGTTCATGTTCTCGGGTGGCGGGAGCCAGTATCCCGGCATGGGCCGAGGCCTTTACGAGAGCGAGCCGATTTTCCGGCAGCATGTTGATCGTGGGTTAGAACTCTATCGCGAGCGCACGGGATTTGACCTGCGCAGCCTCGTGTTCTGTGATCCGAATCGCGTTGAGCAGGCAGATGGACCTTTGACCGATATGAGTCGCCAGCTTCCGGCGATCTTCATCGTCGAGTACGCGATGGTGGAGCTTTGGAAGAGCCGCGGTATTGAGCCCTCTCTTCTGATCGGCCACAGCATGGGCGAGAACGCCGCCGCGTGTATCGCAGGCGTCGTGACCTTCGAGGAATGTCTAGACTGGCTCATTCTGCGAGGACAGCTTTTTGAGAAGACGCCGACGGGTGGCATGATCGCGGTTTCGCTCCCGGCGGATGATCTCGTTCCGTACTTGGAAGATTCCTGCGACCTCGCGGCGAGCAATGCGCCTGGCCTAAGTGTGGCTTCTGGCGGTGTCGCCGAGATCGATGCGCTGGAGAAGCGTCTCGAAGAAGCGGAAATTGACTTTCAGAGAGTCTCGATCGAACGTGCGGCGCATTCGCGACTGCTCGATCCGATCCTCGATGAGTTCCGGTCATTCGTTGAGAAACTCGATCTCAAAGCGCCGTCGATTCCTTTTATCTCGAATCGAACCGGAGAGCGTATTAGCGATAAAGATGCGATAAGCCCCGAGTATTGGGTTCAGCATCTGCGCAACGAAGTGCGCTTTTCGGAAGGGCTCCGCACTATTCTCGCGACGCCCGGACAGATTCTTCTCGAAGTGGGACCCGGCCAAGCGCTTTGCAGTTATGCGCGTCAGCAAACCGCACAAGGCGCCTCGACGAACGTGATTCCGTCGCTTCGTCATAAAGCAGATTCTATCTCCGACGCCGAGTATCTACTCTCGACGATCGGACGGCTCTGGGCTTCGGGGGCGGATGTCGAGCTCGATTCGCTCTACGAGGGCGAGACGCGGCGTCGCGTTAGGCTGCCTACCTACACATGGGATCATCAGAGTTATTTCATTGAGCGCGTTGAGGCGGATCTTACCGAGAAGGACTCGGGGCTACCGGAGCATCTCGAAGATGTGACCGATTGGGGCTTCGCTCCAACCTGGCCGGTGACAGCGCTCGATCCTCGCCAGATTGAGGTTCCCCAGACCTGGCTCATTTTCATGGACCAAGTCGGAATCGGCCGGCGCTTAAAGACGCGACTAGAAGACGCGGGACATTCGGTCGTCAGCGTCTTTGTCGCCGATAGCTATCGCAAACGTTCTGCCGATGAATATTCGCTTTCGCCCGAGTTAGGCGCGGAAGGGTATTCGGCCCTGATGCGGGATCTCGCCGCCGAAGGTCGGATGCCGACACAGATCGTGCATCTTTGGCTGACCTCCGATGTTGAACGCTTTCGTCCCGGATCGAGCTTCTTCCACGAAAACCTCCAGAATGGCTTTTATAGTCTCTACTTCCTGGCGCGGGCGCTCGCGAACGAGAGCCTGCCCGGCGATGTACACCTAACGGTCGTCTCGAATGGGTTGCAGTCGATTCTTGAGGGCGATGGTCCGCTCTATCCTGCGAAGGCGACCGTGCTTGGTCCCGTCGAGGTGATTCCGCGCGAGTTGCCTGGTGTGACCTGCAAGAGCGTTGACATCACGCTGCCGCTCAAGGGGCAAGCGGCTTTGCGCGAACGCTTCTTGGGTCGGCGGAAGAGCGTTGGCGCTCGTCCCGCGAATCTTGATGACGTGACAGATCAACTCGAGCGCGAAGTGCTCGCCGCCTCAGAATGCGACATCGTCGCGCACCGCGGGGGTGAGCGTTATGCACGGCGCTTCGAAGCTCGCCCACTGCCCGAGCGCACAGGGGATTCGAACGCATCCCTCGTTGATGAGGGCACCTACCTCATCACGGGCGGTCTAGGCGGCCTTGGATTCACCCTGGCGGATCGACTCGCACGAGAAGTTCGTGGCGCGAAGCTCGTCTTGGTGGGGCGTACGGCATTACCCGATCCGTCGGAATGGGAGGCCCTGGAGCGAAACGGCGGAGCATCGTCTCGCGATCTAGGCTGCATTCGTCGTATACGAGGACTCGAAGCGGCCGGTGCAGAGGTAATGACCTTGGCCGCGGACGTGACGAATTTCGATGAGATGCGTCGCGGTATCGATGCCGTGCGTGAGCGCTTCGGCAAAGTTCACGGCGTGTTCCATGCGGCAGGTGTTGTTGCAGACGAACTCATTCAGTTGAAGACCGATGCCGCTATCGAGCGCGTCTTCGGGCCGAAGGTGCACGGCACGCAGGTGCTTGCCAGTTTGCTCGAAGAAGCGGGCGCGGAACTTCTCGTTCTTTATTCCTCGACGAGTGCGATTACGGCGCCGCCTGGACAGGTGGACTACGCCGCAGCGAATTCTTTCCTGGATGCCTTCGCTCAGAGCCGCAAGGACCATCCTATTCGAACGCTCGCGGTGAACTGGGGCATTTGGAATGAAGTCGGGCTCGCTGCCGCTTCCCTCGATCGGAACAAGGAGACGCACGGAGCCGAACAGGCCTACGCCGTCCAGCATCCCCTCTTTGATACTCGGGAACAAGACTCCCACGGTCGTACAGCCTTCTTCAAGAGCTTTTCCCCGCAACGGGATTGGGTACTCGAAGAACATCGAACAGCGAACGGCGAAGCCCTCTACCCGGGAGCGGGTTACCCGGAGCTCGCGCGAGCAGCTCTAGCTGAATACGGCGAAACGGGTCCTTTCGAGATTCAGGATCTCTACTTCCTTAGGCCGCTCTATGTGCCGGACGGAGAAGTTCGTGATGTGCGAGTGCTGCTCGAACCGAACGATCTCGGCTACCGCTTCAGCGTCCGAACACGTCATAGAGTAGAGGGCCGGCCGGCGTGGATGCTGACCGCCGAAGCAACGCTCATATTAGGCGAAGGGGCACCCTCGCGTACTGTCGACCTTGATGAGATTGACGCGCGATGTGGAGCCCAGCGCTCCCACGTAAATCCCCTCGGACATGCGTCCGGTCAGGAGAACCATGTTCGCTTCGGGCCGCGGTGGCGCGTGTTGCGGCAGGTTTTGTATGGGGAAGCTGAAGCGCTCGCATATCTCGAGGTGCCCGATGAGTTCGAAGGAGATCTAGAGGACTTTCAATTTCATCCGGCTCTGCTCGACTACGCGACCGGATACGCGATGGGGCTCATCCCCGGCTATGACCCGAATGGCGCACTCTGGATTCCTGTTTCTTACGGAAGCATCAAGCTCGAAGCACCTCTCGAAAAGAAGATCAGTAGTTGGGTCCGCTTGCGAAATGGTGACGAGGCCGGCGGCTTCGCGTCTTTCGATATCGTGATCACGTCTGACGACGGTCGCGTGCTCTTCGAAGCCGAAGACTTCACGATTAAGCGCGTCGAAGGCGAAGTGGACTTCTCCGAGCCCGTCGACGGAAACGCTAGCGACATAGAGTTCGAAGCTTCGAATCAAGCGAAGGGCGACGATGATCTCTCTCCGGCGGAGCTGCACCTGCGGCGAAACTACGAGGTAGGGATTGGCCCAGAGGAAGGCACCGAGGCTCTCATGCGCGTCCTTGCTACCGACTCGGGGCCGCAAATGGTCGTGACGTCGATCAATCTTGACTATCTGATTCGTCAGGCAGACACGGTCGTCGCAGAGTCATCGAATAGCGGCGCGCGCTTCGAACGTCCCGCCCTCGACAGCGAATACGAAGCGCCGCGTGATGAGATCGAAAAAACGCTCGGGGCTTTATGGGAAGACTTGCTAGGTGTTGATGGTCTCGGGATTTACGACAACTTTTTTGATCTAGGCGGACATTCGCTGATTGCGGTTCGTTTCTTTACGAAGATTAAGAAGGCCTACCGGGTCGACTTCCCGATCTCGATTCTCTTCGAGGCGCCTACCATTGAGGGCTGCGCGGAACTGATTCGGGAGACGATCGGCGATGACTCTTCCCGCGCAGTTGGGGCGAGCGAAGAGGATGGCACGGCAGCGACGCGTCGAACTCGCTTCAAGCATCTTGTTGCGATGGATGCGGGAGGCGGCGCAGGTGGCCCAAATAAACCTTTCTTTCTGGTCGCGGGCATGTTTGGCAACGTTTTGAATCTGCGTCATCTCGCAGCGCTCGTGGGCACGGATCGACCGTTCTACGGCCTACAAGCGCGTGGGCTCTATGGGGATGAAAAGCCTCACGAGACGTTCGAAGAGATGGCCTCGACGTACATCGAAGAGATTCGACAGGTGCAGCCGGAAGGCCCCTACACGATTGGCGGGTTCTCGGGCGGCGGCATCACTGCTTTCGAGATGGCGCATCAGCTTCAGGCGGCTGGTGAGACTGTGCAGAGTGTCGTCCTATTGGACTCGATTCTGCCACAGCTTCCGCCGCTTACCGCGATGGACCGGATTCGTGTGCAGGCTATGCGGCTTAAGCAGCGCGGTGCTGGCTATTTGTGGGAATGGGTACGCAACCGCGCGAAGTGGCAGATGGAACAACTCGAGGCGCGCTTTAGTGACGGCTCCGAAGATGTGCGTGCAGAGGATGAGTTCCATGATGTTCAGATCGAGCGAGCATTCCGAGCGGCGCTGCCGATTTACCCCATGCAGCGCTACGAAGGGCATGTGCATCTCTTTCGACCTAAGCTTGACCGTGCCTATGTACTCGGTCCCGATCGTATTCTTAACAGCGACAAACAATGGATCTACGCGGACAACGGTTGGGGACAATGGGTCGAGTCAATCGAGACTTATGAGATGCCCGGTAATCACGACAGCATGGTGCTCGAACCGAACGTTCGTGTGATGGCTTCGCGCTTGCGAGAACTGCTCGAAGCGAAGCCAGGCGATGTGAAAGACCGGTAGGAGCAGTAGGGAACTAGAGTAGGTCGCCGAGAGGCGCTGTGAGTACAGACTGATTGAGCGGAGCGATTGCTCTAGTTCGATCGAACTGAAGATGCCGGAGTGGGTGTAACCCTCCGACTCGAATTGGGAACGGAGACCATGGGCGAGATTTCGGATGCCCTTGCTAGGGCGCAAGAGGCCGAAAAAACAAAGCGTCCCGTTGAGCCGCGTGAAACACCGCCGCTCGCCGAGGAACGCGAACGCCCGCATTCCGCTTTGATGCGGGAAGCGGCGGATGCACCTCCAGCATCTCCGCCTCCAGTCTCGAAGAGATCCGCGCCTCCTTCAGAGGGCTGCGTTTCGACATCTTCATCACCGTCTTCATCATCCCGGTCGTCGACCGCGCGCGCGGATGAGACCGAGAGAACGAATGAAGTTGGCCCGTCCGAAGCGGTGGTTGAAGCCGATCCTGTGGTCCCTGCGCCCGGCGTAGCTTCTTCGCTTAGCCACGGATTGGAGCAGGCCGATGACCGCACGAAAAAGCGACATCAGATCTCAACGCCCCGTGCCGACGGGTGGATCGGCCGGATCTGCGCGGTTGAGCCTGAGGCCGATGCGTCCGTACGCTTCCGCCATCTGGCTGTGCGTATGCGTTCGATGTTGGACGGCCGCCGGCAGCCTTCAGTCCTGGTAACGAGCTCGTTTTCTGGGGAAGGCAAGACGACGGTATCCTGCAATCTCGCGATTGCGCTCGCTTCGATTTCGCCGGAATGCCGGATCGCGCTAGTCGATATGGATCTTCATAGAGGCTGTGTTTCTCGGACGATGAATTATTCAGGGCAGGTCGGGATCGAGGACGTGATGCGAGGCGATGCTTCGCTCAGTGACGCGTGCGTCGAAACCGAGATGCCGGCACTCGATTTCTATCCGGTCTGCAATCCGGTCCAAGATGCGCATGGACTGTTAGGCGGTGCCGCAGGACGGACCTTGGAAAATTTTCACGCGCGTTACGACTACGTGATTTGTGACGGTCCGCCCGTACTTCCGGTGCCCGACGTGCCTTTGATCGCGCCGCACGTGGGTGGTTGTTTGGTCGTCGCTGCGTCGGGACGCTCACGACATAGAGCCTTCAGAGAGACACTTAGTCTGATCCCACGTGGGATGACGCTTGGGGTGTTCCTGAACGAGAATCCCGGCGCGCTTCGCTCGCGGAGCTACAAATACTATTCCGGTTCGCGGCCGGAGGACTCTGATTCCGGCGTCGACGCGGACGGCGTCGAGGAGGCGAATCGATGAGTCGGTCGGCCGACTTCGACGACTTCGGGGATAGCGGCGATGCGGAGGAATCCGGCGCATTGCCCGGATTCGTAACCGATCCCGTCGGTGTCCTTAAGCGACGCTGGATGTGGATGGTGCCAGTTCTGCTGATTGGCGCTGTGTTGAGTGGCTACTATTTGTATCAGCGGAGTCCCGAGTTCGCGGCGCGTGCGACGATTCTCGTTTCGAGTCAGAAAATCTCGCAGCAGTTCTTTATTTCGACGATCGAATCCGATCAGCTCGAGAAGGTCAGCGCGATTCTCGGCGAGTTGCTGTCCCGCAAGAACCTCGCGAAACTCGTAGCTCAGCACGATCCGTACTCTGTGGTTGGCGACGTCGAAGTCCTTACGCTCGAAGATAAAATCGGAATCATGCGCAGTCGGATCGTGATCGGACCCGACCGCAGGAACGCTGCGAACTTCGACGAAAACAGTTCCGCAACGGTATTTGAAGTGCGCTTTGCCTCCGGTGATGCGCAGAAGACTGCCGACATCGTGAATGCCCTAGCGACCGGATTCACTGATATCCACCTTCGCATGCGGAGTCGGCAAGCGCGCCTAACGACTGATTTCCTTCGAGCCGAGCAAGAGCAGGCTGAAGAAGACCTCTCTCGCCAAGAGCGCAAAATTACGGAATTCAAGAAGAGGTATCGCGGTGAGCTTCCGAGCGAACTCGCGACGAGTTTGGGTCGGCTCGATCGGTTGCAGAGCCAGAGGCAGTCCCTCGCTTTGCAGATCGCGGAAACAGAAAGCCGCCTGGCTTCGCTGGCTGCGAGCGGGAATGACGTCGAGCTGGACTCTCCTGAGGCGCTGCTCCGATCCCTCAGGACCCGGTATAAGTCACAGCGTTCGCTGTATACGGAAGAACATCCGAATCTGGTGGCTATTCGGCGTCAGATAGAGAACCTAAAGGCGCAGATTGCCGAGGATGGGATCGAGGTTCCGCTTGAGGCGGAGCAGGCGACGACGCTTGCCGGCGCGGCGCGATTTACTCTGACCGAGTTGCGACGACAACTCGCCCAGACCGAGACTGAATTCGAAGTTCTCGATCGCCGTGTGGCTCTGGTTCCGGAGCGCCAAGAAGAGTTGGCGGGCCTTGAACAGCGCGCCGAATTTCTGCGAGAGAATCATAGAGAGCTCCTGCGTAAGGTGGGTCAAGCAGAGCTTGCGCAGGCGGTTGAGTCGGCGCAGCAGGGCGAGCGTGCGACTGTGATCGACAGAGCAGTGACGCCGATGCGACCCGATTCGTCTCCGCTTAAGATGTTAGTGGTGCTGATTGTCGGAACTTTCGGTGCCGCGATCGCATTGGCGATCCTGCTTGAGTTGGTTGATCCAGTGATCGTGAGTGCGAGCGAGATCGAGGCGAATTACCGAGTTCCTGTGATCGGGTCGATTCCGCGACTGGATGATACCGGGAGCGGGCAGCGCGGCTGATGGCTGAGGTCGCGAGCGATCCCCTCGCTCCGAAGAGCGAATCACCGCTTTGGCTAGCCGCGATCGCGTTTGGACTGATGGCCGCTTTCTGGCCGGTCGTGTCCGATCTAGGGCGCCATGTTGTGGTCCATCCATGGGCGCGCGGTGCAATTGTCTTTCCCTTGCTCGTCTGGATAGCGGTTCGTGCTGAGGCGGCAAAGGCGGGGCCGGAGCGCCGCTGGGTCTTATGGTTGGCTTTGCCGATAGCGTTGGCCATCGAGTTAGTCGCAGTCGCCGGTGACGTAGTGCGCCTCGGGCGAGTGGCTCTGGTTCTTGCGGCTGCAGCAAGCCTCTTCGCAACGGGTAGAGCGGGGTTATTGACCCTTGCGCTCACGCTCTGGCTGATTCCCTTGCCTTCCGCCATTGCAGGAATTCTGAGTCCGAGCCTCGAATCAACATGGGCACAGATCGCCGCATCTCTGATAGTAGGAGTTTCTTTCGCGGCGGGTCCGGAGGGTCCCATGCTATCGACGGAGGCGGGCGGGCGTGTGTTGCTGGTGCCGGCCGATGGCGGGCTTGGCCTGGTTTCAGGAGCTGATGCGGAGACTCCCCATGCATAGGCTTATGGGTCGCTCTGTAATGGCCGCGCTCTTTTCGCTCCCAATTCATCTAGGAGTGATTGGGCTCGCTACGATTGTGTTGTCGTTATCGCCCATGGGTTTGGTCGCGCAAAGGCTCCTCGATCAGGGGCCGTGGCTGATCGTGGTCTTGGCAGGGCTCGTGCTCGCCGTGCGTGATCGCGTGCCCAATACTGCAGGAGAGACGAGTTGAACCGACGTGTCGAGTTAGGCGTAGCGATCGGGTTGATGCTCCTCACGGGCATCGCCTCGTGGTGGCTTTTGCTTCGTCCCATCGTTGAGCATGACGCAGCGGTATTTGATGCTTTGCCCACCGAATTGAACGGATGGCGATCTGTTGATCTCACGATCGATCAGGCCGTCTCGGATATGTTGGCGGCGGATCACAACGTGCAGCGCGCCTACCTTCATCCCCTTGGCTACCTAATTTTCGTTTACGTAGGCTACTACGGCACCGAACGCGGAGGGACCCCGGAGCACACTCCTGACATTTGCTATCCGGCACAAGGATGGCAGATCGTAGAGTCAATGATTCAGAGGGCCGGCGGGCAGGGCGGCTTCGATCTCCGCGAGTTCGTTGTGGAGCAGGCAGGGGAGCGCCGGCTGGTGCATTACTGGTATCGGACCGGAAGCGAGAGCGGGTTGACCTCTGTGGTTGGACTTAGACTCCGTCACGTTCTCGATCGCATGACCGAAAAACGGGGGGACGGGGCGCTCGTTCGACTCAGTACGCCGCTTGGCAGCTCAGATATCGCAAGTGCCCGAACTCGGCTCTTTTCGATGGGTCGCGTCGTTGAAGAAGCGCTTGTGGGTCTCTGGCCTAACGACAGTCAATCTGTCGCCGTATTGTCAGGGCACTGACTCGATGTCTACAAAGAGCGGGGCGGAGAGCGAATTTTCGAAGCTGACTCACGGCTTCGTCGATCCTGAATTCTGGGTAGAGGCCTCGTCGCTTCGATACGGGATTGGGGATCTCGCGCCCGCCGAACGACCTTTAGCAGAGAAGGCAATCGCCTCGCGACAGCGCGAATTCGCGACGGGCCGCGTGCTCGCACACCGTTTGCTCGATCAAGCGGGGCACGAGGCCTCAGCGTTGTTGCGAGACGAGGACCGCGTGCCCGAGTGGCCGTCTGGGATCGTAGGATCGATCACGCATTGCGATTCTCTTTGCGTGGTGGCAGTAGGGAGCAACGAGACCCATGCTGGGGTAGGGCTCGATGTTGAGCCGGATGAGCCGGTCTCTTCGGGTGTCGAACGCGTGGTGTGTCGGCCTGAGGAAGGCCCGTGGCTCGATGGCGCGTCCGATGATGAGGACCGCGCTCGACGGGTTCGACTCATCTTCAGCGTGAAAGAAGCGACCTACAAGGCATTCTATCCCGAGCTTCGAACGTTCTGGAGTTTTCAGGACGTTCATGTCGCAGTCGACGAATCAGCCGAGCGATTTATTGCCCATTTGCCGGACGGGCCAGACGTGCGCGAAATTGAGGGTCGCGTACTGCGGCGGCGTGGCTGGATTCTCTCAAGCGTTTGCCGCCGAAGGTAGCCGGCACGAATCAGCCGACTCGAATTCGCTCGTTAGGTATTGGGACTAGTTGAGACGTGTTAAGCCGTGCGTCCCAGGCGTAGTGCCGTGTCCCGGGTCAGATCCGGAAGCGCGAGCCCCGAGGAACACGCAGTTGCGCAGGGCTCGCCTGAACAACCAAGGCAAGCGCTTGCGTCGGTATCGAGTCCTGCGTATTCGCGCGCAGCAATGGTCGGCTGGCCGTAGTCGAGATCGTACATACGCATTCGCATGACGTCGGCGATCGGGACACTGGCCGGGCAAGAATCGAGACAGTCCCCACAGCCGATCAAACAGCTCGTTCCCGCATTGATTGCCGCATAACGAGCGAGAAGGGCGAGGTCTTGGCCGTCGGGAGCGCCGCTGCCTGAAGCCGCAACGTACTCGTCGATCATTTCGGGACTCGTCATGGTCACGACCAATCCGTCGACCGAAGGCTCGGATAGAACCCATCGAAACGCCGATTGCGCGAAGGTTCGACCGGGGCCTTCGAAGGGGCGCATGTCGTTCATACGAGCGCCCTTGAGTGTCTTCATGGCCATTACGCCAACACCTTGGCCATGCGCGCGCTCGAGGATTTCTGGCAGACGCTGATTGCTAGAAACGATATCGAGGGACGGCACCCATTCGTTCAGGTACTGCTTAACACTGTCTTTGAAGCTTGGCTGTTGGGCGAAGCTGTATGCGACGAGGACGACATCGACGAGATCGTGATCCAGCACGTATTCGAGGCAGTCGCCCAGTCGAGCCGCATGGCCAGACATGCCGACGTTGCGGATTTTGCCCTGCTGCTTAGCCTTGTCCGTGAAGCGCTGCCATTCTTCGCTGGCGACCCGCGCGACATCGTTGACGGCGTGATTCATATAGAGATCGATGTAGTCGGTCTGGAGCGCGCGGAGGCTGCGCTCAAGAATGCGCATCTGATGATCTGCGTCGTGCTCGGGAGTGGCCCAGAACTTGGAGGTGATCGTGGCTTTGTCGCGCTGCCCGCGGAGGGCATTGCCGATCACTTTTTCGGCGCGGCCTTCGTTGTAGCCCTCGGCCGTATCGAAGTGTGTGATCCCCTGGTCGAACGCGTAACGAACGAGGTCCTCTTCGTGTTCGTGCTCAAGCGCGAAGGACCCAAAGCTGATGTCGGGGACCTCGAGGCCGGATTTTCCGAGGACGACGCGACGCTGAATTCCGGAGCCCGAAGACTGACTGGTAGCCGCGGTTTGGGTCGTGTTCTGAATGAACTGCGAGGAGGAGGCCGTGGGGCGCGAGGATTCAGATTCCCCGTCGCCGCATCCTGTTGCGAGGGAGACGCTCGTGACGCCGGCGGCAAGCCCGCCTAAGGCGCTCGTTCGGAGGAAGGATCGACGCGTGAGTTCGTTCGCGGGGATGTCTATCGCGCGATTGGTCCGCACCGTGACGGTCTTCGGTTCGGCCGGTTTTTTGTTAGGCCCAGGTCGATCGGTCATGAATTTCCCCGAATGATCTCTTGGTTGCCTGCGTGTGTGCCCTAATCGGAACCTAAATGAAACGTGCCGACCCGACGGAGTGTATCCGTCTTGGATCGGCGCGTCATTTTGCCGAGGTATCGCCACCCTAGCGAGACACGCTCTAGCCCCAAGTCGAGCTACTGAACGGGAATAATTTGGAGCAGTGTCGGCGGAGCCGGGGGCGAGGTCGGGAGGTTCCCTACGCCCTGGAAGACCTCGAGGTCGTCCCAGAACTTGTTGCCGTCGCCGCCGGACCAGACTCCGATCGTTCCGTTTCGCGGACGACTTGCGGAGTTGTCGGTGCAGTCGATCTGCGGCGAGGCGGGCTTGGATCCGGGTTCGTCAGCGAACCAGACCTTCGCGCGGATTCGGTTATTCGCGGCGTTCTCTTCGACATCGAGCTCGAATCGGATCCAGCGCCCGGCGATGCTGCCACCGAAGCCCGTGTTGTTACTCGAGCAGGCGAGTCTAGGACGTCCCTCTAGGCGGAAGCTCTCGCCTCCACTTCGACCCAGCCGATAGTAGGCGTCTGTAGCGGGGTAGCCGCTGTAAGTCGTGATACCGATCGAGGCATCGTTGTCATCGGTCGCCATGCGTCCGCGAACTTCGATATTCGCCCAGGGGTTGCCGCCGCCGCTTACGTGGGCGTGGATGTCCAAGTCGGTCGAGTTCGTATGCAGCATGCGATTGCCGCCAAGGGTGATCGTCGAGAAGAGCGAATCATCCTGGGAGAGAGAGAAGTCACGCTGTGTATCAAGCCAGCCGTCTACGAACGGACCGCCAGCAGATGTGCCGAAGTCCATTCGTGCGACAGCGCCAGCAGTTGGCGTAATCGAGACACCCGCGCCGACCGGAATCGTCGAAGGCGTCTCACGGGGAGGCCCCTCGAAAAGACGCGGTGCGCTCCAGTGACTGGTATCGCTTGGTCCAGTCGCACTCAGCGAGACGAGCACATCGCCCTCGACGTCGATCTCGGCGAAGTACGTCCCCGAGCCATCTTGGCTCGGAAGGCCGAGGTTCACGGAGCGCTCTGTCGCGTTGCCAGTGGCATCCTGGACTCGGGCATCGAAGGATTGGACATCCGATCGCGAATGGGAAAAGCGAAGGACTTCTGACCGAGCCTGCGCCTCACTCGCGAGCAGGCCGAACGCGAGCAGCGCGCAGGCCGTGAAGGCACCGCGGGAAGCGAAGGAAGGGGGCGGAAGGGACATGCATGGATCCTCTCGAGCGTCTTTGAGACGAGATCGGATAGAAGAATGGAGTTCACCCGCAGTGGCTCGTGTGATCAATAAAACAGTTTCGGACCGATCTTGCGAAGGCCGAGTGACTGTGGTCACAAACCCATGCCCCAGCAAAATGAATCCCGCTTTGAAGCGCGTAAAAACCGGCGATCCGCCGGAGTTTTGGTTCAAACCTCAACCACGCTGAGCGCGTCGTGACCCTAGGCTTCTTCCGTGCGGAGATGGACGGTAGCATCTGCGCGCTTTCGCTAGCTCGGCCGGCACGCTTGCTACGTGCCTGCTGTCTTCTTGCTGCGTGCCGCTGAATCGCGGGCCTTCGTCGCCATCAGTGGTACGATCCGGCGCCCTGCGAGCCCCGTCTGGAGCACGCGGCTTCGAGCGGTGCCAGGGGCGCCGCTTTCCCCCTAATTGCTTCATGAAGGATCTTTCAAGCGATGAGCCAAAAGGTCGCGGTTATTTCCGGTATCACGGGCCAAGATGGCTCGTACCTCGCCGAGCTTCTCATCGAGAAGGGCTACGACGTTCACGGCATTGCTCGCCGAACCTCTATGTTCAATCGGGGTCGGATCGAAGACGCGCGTGACGAAGCCGTCGCTGCGGGCAAGGTCTATGAGCTGCACTACGGCGACATGGGCGACTCGAGCAGCCTGAACCGCATTCTTGCCGAGACGCGACCGACAGAGGTCTATAACCTCGCGGCCCAGTCCCATGTGGCGGTCTCTTTTCAGCAACCGGAGTACACGGGCGACGTCGATGCGACGGGCGTCCTACGCCTGCTCGAAAGCATCCGCGTGAATGCCCTCGACGCGCGCTTCTATCAGGCCTCGACGTCGGAGCTCTACGGCGAAGTCGTCGAAACTCCGCAGACCGAGACGACGCCATTCCATCCACGTTCGCCCTACGCCGTTGCGAAACTCTATGGCTACTGGATCGTCCGCAACTACCGCGAGTCCTACGGGATGCACGCGAGCAACGGCATCCTTTTTAACCACGAATCCGAGCGCCGCGGTGAGAACTTCGTCACGCGAAAAATCACGTTAGGCCTAGCAGCCGTGAAGCATGGAACGAGGGATCGGCTCTCTCTCGGCAACCTCGACGCGAAACGCGATTGGGGACATGCGCGGGATTATGTCGAGGCTATGTGGCTCATGATGCAGCAGGACGAGCCGGATGACTATGTGATCGCGACCGGGGAAACCCATTCCGTACGTGAATTCGTTGTTGCAGCGGCTGCGGCGGCTGGAATCGAAATCGAATGGAGCGGCGAAGGCACGGACGAAGTCGGGCGCGATAGGGCGACGGGCCAAGTCGTGGTCGATGTCGATCCGCGCTTTTACCGGCCCGCCGAAGTGGAGCTTCTGCTTGGGGATCCCAGCAAGGCGAAGGTGAAGCTCGGCTGGGAGCCGAAGATCAGCTTCGAGGCGCTCGCTGAGATCATGATGAACGCCGATCTCGCTTTGATCGAGGGTCGCTAGGCCCGTCCAGTTCAGTCGATTCGGCTAACGCAGGGGACAGTGGTCGCTGGCACTTCGCATTGATTCGTTTTCCGGAAGCGACGTCTTCAGGACGTCTTGCGCGAAGCGTGCGCTCGCGAGCGGCCATTCTGCAGGGATGCGAACTGCTCCTCGTTCTATCACGCGCCGCACTTCATCGAGCCCTTCGCGCGTCCGGGCCTAGATGACATCACCGGAGACGGCGTCGCCGAATTGATTCTGGCGCGCCAAAATTTGACTCCGGATCCGTCGAAAAATGGTGCTGGCGCCGTCACGATTGTTATCGGTGGTGCAGCTGTCGCGACTCAGGCGGCTTCGCTTTTGCGGATCGCTCCCGCGAATCTCTTGATCGGCACGGATCAGGAGAACTCGGGTGGCGAAGGGCATAGCGGCGCGGTCTCTCTAGTTCGTGGCGACGTGCATCTGCTGTCCGGTGGATTGGTAGATTTATGAGATATTTTGGAAGCTTTGCCCGGAAACCTCGCCCAAGTTCTACCGCCCACATCGGGCTCAGTTGAGTTTTCTCTCGGGGGTACGTGCCAGCTCGCGGATCTCGACGGGAATGGCCGTGCGGAAGTGATTACCGCCGCGACGCTCGAGCGCGCCGGAGCGTCCTTGCGAGCGAAAGGTGCACCGACGGGGGGCGGCGCATAGCGCGAGTGGCGCCCAAGATGGCCGCGTCTACATCGCTTGGGGCGATAACTTTGCTGGCGTCTGGCCTGCCGGCGTCAGCTTCGCTTTGGATGTGGTGCCCGGGGCGACCAGCGAAAATCAGGGCGCGGCGGCCGATATCGCTTTCGGTGAAGAACTCTTAGGCGGGACGGACTTCGATGATGATGGGAGTGCCGATCTCTTTATCGGCGACATTATCGCCGACCTAACAGGCACGGGTTTTCACGCCGGCAGTGGTCACGTGATCTACAACGCCGCATCGATCCGGAACGCGCCGGCCTTCACAATTGACGCGCCGCCGATGGGACTCGTGACCACGACGTTCCTGGGTTCTTGGCGCGGCGATATTGCTTCAGATACCGGGCTACTAGGCTACTTAGATGGCGACGGATTACCCAATCTCGCATTCAGCTCGCCGCATGGCAGTCCCCATAACCGCGTTGAAGCGGGGCGAATCCATATTATTCACGGGCAGTCGGGGCCGTGGTCTTCGACGATCAACTTGCGCTGGGGATTGCAGCCGGACGCGATGGACGTTCGGATCTCCGAGGTGCACGGCGTGAAGGCCCTCGACGTGCTCTGTTACAGCGCAGGCGCGGGGGACTACGACGGCGACGGGATTGACGATCTGATCGTGAACGAGATGCTCGGAGACGGGGTGTCACCAGAGACCGCAAATACGGGCAACGTGATCTTGATTAGTGGGGCGCTGATTCAGGCGCTCTGACGAATCCCAGGTTCGGTTGCATGCCGGATGTGCGGGCTTAGGAACTGCGGCTCAGTCCGAATTCACGCGTAACGCGTGGGAGCCTCTCCGTCTGCCGCTCCACCTGTCTTGGCGCCACCGCGCGCCTTCGTGACGGCTTCTGTTAGGTCCGATAGATAGTCGTCTGCGACTTCTTCGTGGGAGGGCGAGAGCATGAGGTGGATGCCATTAGGTTCGGCCACGACGCCACTGAACCAGCCACGGCTATGCAGATGGGCCCAGACTCCGTAGATCGGAAGGTCATCTCCGTCGGCGGCACCGAAGGCGATGAGTCCGAGATGGGGGTCACCGAAGACCTGCAGGCCTAACGCTTCGACACCGGCTGCGATCTTCGTGCGTGCATTGATAATGCTGCGGGTCTTTGCGCGGTATCCGTCGACGCCCAGGTAGTGCATGACGGCCCAGGCTGAGGCGATTGCACCGCCCGGGCGGGTGCCTGCCACAGTCGGCGTCGTCATGGCTCCAGCGGGCCAGTTGTCCGCCGAGAAGCTCTGGTGCGCGTACTGCTCTTGCGTACGGTGAAGGACCGTAGAGGCACCTTTGGCCGCGTAGCCGTATTTGTGGAGATCGGCGGAGATTGTGCGGACGCCTTCGATGCGGAAATCCCAGGGCGGGAGCTCGACGCCTTCCAGTTCGGCAAAGGGGTTCAGGTAACCACCGACGCAGGCGTCTACGTGGAGCCAAGTGTCCGTTTCCACCGCGAGGTCGCCGAGCGCCGGGATTGGATCGACGAGGCCGTAGGGGAAGCAGGGCGCAGAGCCGACGAGCATGATTGTCCGTTCGTCCATGGCCTCCCGCATAGCGGAGACGTCCGCCGTGAAGTCCTTGTCGACGGGGACGCGGCGGATCTCGAGGCCGAGATAATGGGTGGCCTTGTCGAAGGCCAAATGCGCGGTGCGCGGGACGACGATATTCGCGCCATGGACATCCATGCCACGCGAAGCGGCTTCATCGCGGCAGGATTTCACGGCGAGCATGATGCTCTCCGTGCCGCCGGAGGTCATGTTCCCCGTGCCGGACTCGGGGCCATTCATGAGGTCGATCGCCATGGCGATGACCTCGGTTTCCATTTTCCTAAGGCTTGGGAAGGCCGCGAGGCCTAACGCGTTCTCTGATTGGTAGAGAGCGTAAGCATCCTTGGCGACCTTCAGAACATCATCGCCGGGGTGAAAGACATAGACGGCGCTCTTCTTATTGCGCCAATCAATGTCATTCGCCCCGAGCCCGACCAGGCGCTCGCGGAGCGCATCCCAAGGTTCTCCAGCTTTAGGGAGTTGCTTGCTCATGCCCGTGGCCTCAGTGAGTAGGGTGAAGGTGCTTATTGTGGAGCTAACGCTTCGACTAACACAATGCCTGAAGCAGGAGCCTACGGGATCAGGCTCTTGACCGACGCCGGCATGTCCTGGGCGACCCGAACGATCGGGATCCCCGTCTGAACAGCCTGATCCATCTCGACGACGGCCCGCGGCAGATCTTCGAAGGCGTAGATCTCGTGATGGATCGTCGGTTTGAAGACGCTGCCGTAGAGCTCGGTTGCCGCTTCGATGCCTGTGGGCGTTTCGTAGTGCGTGTGGTCAAGCGTGATCTGCTTGGCCGAAGCGCCCGCCGAGTTGTACGTAACGTGGGTGCCGAGCTGCCAGCCGGCGGACACGTTCACGCCCATGCGTGCAGCCGCCATGATGCCGGCGTCGAAGCAGGGCCCGCGGAGCAGGTCGCATACGATGTGCATGCCAGTTCCGCCGGTCAGCTTCTTTACTTCTCGGCCGAAGCCCTTCATGTCATCTCGGGTCGCGAAGCGGTTGTAGGCCTTCTGGTCGATGCCGATGATGCCCTGCTTTTCAAGAGCGGCGCGGCGTTCTGGCGAACCGGAGCAGAAGAACGCGTTATGTCCGCGATGCTTGGCGAGCATGAGGAAGAGTTCGCTCACGCCGCCGCCGAACGCGAGTACGTTCAAGGTGGAGAGTTTTTCGTTCGGTAGCTTGACGCGCAAGATGCCTTCGGCACGTCGCCACATGTGATAGGCGGTCGGCGCGCGCAGGGGCAGCGCCGCGATTTCCCAGAGATTCAGGCCGCAGTCGAGGGGCGCCTGCACGAGTTGCCAATCGCCTACGACGCATTCCTCGGCGTACCAGCCGACCGAGTCGGGCTGGTCGTATGCCCAGATGCGGAGCGGGTAGCCGTATTCGTCGGGCTCGCCGTTGCAGTGGGTGATGACGATGTCGCCGACCTTGAACTTGGTGACTTCGCCACCGACTTCCGTCACTTCGCCTACGGCGGAGTTTCCGGGATAGATCTTGCCACCGCGGAGGTCCGCGATGTTGACCGTATCCGCCGTCGCGGCATGGGTCAGGTTGTGTTCCGCGGAGACGGCGAGGGTGCGGAACTTTACGTCCCGGGGGCCGACGTCTGGGAGGGTAAGTTCGTCGAGTGAGATCACGTTGGCGATATTGATGGAGTGGACATCATCGTTTACGCGAGCGCGTTCGGTCGCGATGGCGTCGGCGGTGATGGCAAAAGCGCGGGTCATCTGGTCTTCCTCTTCTGCAGCTCAACTGAGCGGTGGCAAGCTGGACAGTGTTCTGTGCTGATCGTGAACCCGCACAAGCGAGCGTCGCGTCGCAGACCCAACCCGGCGTGGCCGGTGGGCGCGCGAGGATAGCTGGCGGCTCTTGAATGCGCCGCGGCACGGGAATCGGCAGCGATGACGCAGGTTCAGCCAGCTTTTTACCCATGATGGGCGAATCCTTGCCGTCGCGATCGTGACCATGATCTGTTGGGCCACACGTTCGAGCTGTGGCGTGGCTCGGGCTGGTACCGCGCTTGCAATAGATAAGAGTGGGAATGGGGGTGTTGTTTTGAAGCCGAGGGATTGGCGGAAAATGATGCTCAAGCGAATTACAAACGGACTCTTCAGCATCGCCTTGGGACTGGGACTCTTGGGAGTCGTCCCGGTGAGCGCCGAGCCGCTAGACGTAAATGACCCTACGCCGAGATGGATCGAAGTTCGCTTCGAGATCTCGCCCGAGGAAGAGCCTGGCAGCCTGGACCGGCACTGGAGCGCGCCCCGACGCGCCCGGGTCGAACTCGGCTCCTCGGCCGCCGTCCTGCGCATCGAAATCCCCGCCGTCGAAATCGAAGCCCAGTTCCGGTCCACGGGGGCTGACACGATCCCCGGCAGCTTTACCAAGTTCATTTGGGTGTTGGACCCCGTCACGGGCCATGTCCTCGCGGCGGAGGTGAGCGGCGAAGTGCGCGAAGAACTCAGCCTGGGACCGTTTCGTGCCTACGCCCAGGTGGAAATCTCCGTCGAAATGAACACCGCTCGAGTCGTCGGGTACCTACCGAACCAAGGAATCTTTGGGGTGAAGACCAATCGACTCTGTAAACCCGGAATTGATGAGGGCCAATGCGTGGCCGTAGCCCCGATTCGCTTCGATCCGACCCGCGGATACGTGAATGCGGTCGGAATGGTGCGTGCGGCGAGTCCCTTGGCAGAAATTCGGGCATTTTCGCCCCTCGGCGAGGTCGAATTCAGCGAGCGACCCAATTGGATCCCGGACGAAGTTGTTTCAGGCCCTTCGCGACGTGAAGCGTTATGCTCCCAGACGTTCGAACGGTCGTGTCCGGCCGATCTCGGGGGGGAATTATGAACATCGACCTAGGCCAGTCCACGTCGCGCCGAATCGCGCACTCGGGCCGCGTCCTTGTTTCTATCTGTGCAGTCCTGCTCTTCTTGGCGGCGAGCGTCGTCCAAGCCCAAGAGCGCGCACACCAAATCACGTGGTCGCATGCGTTTCCGTCTGATGTGCGGAACTTCGTTGTGCTGATTTCGCCGGAAGAGGGCAACGCCAGCCTCGCGCGCGAAGTAGACGTCGGAAAGCCGACCGGAACGGATGTTGGGGCGAGCAGCCTCTACACTGCGCTCGTAGGCTTCAGCCCCAACGAATTTCTCGCCGTGGCTGCTGTCGGGCATGACGAGCAGATGAGCTTGCCCTCGGGCTGGGGTGCGATGCCGCCGACGCGTCCTGGGCAGCCTAACTTGATCGGGCAATAACATCCGCGTTTCGCGGATGAGCGCCTAAGCGCAGGATGTCCATCAATACGCCTAGCATGGCTGCTGCGAAAGCGTCGGTACGAGAGGAATCGCCTATCGGTTCCTCTGTGGTTTCTCTTATCGCTTCTCTCGTCGCTTCTCTCGTCTTTTGTTTGCCGGGTTTTCAGTCACGTAATCGATCCGTTAGGCGGAGGCGTTGGCTTACACTTGCGCTTGCGCTCGTCTTGATTGCCGTTCTGCCGAGTTGTGGAGGGCGACGTCCGGGGGGGCCCGGCGTCATTCATCATGTAGAGAAGGGCGAAAATCTCTACCGCATAGGTCTTCGCTACAAGGTGCCCGCGAAAGAGATCGCAAAGGCGAACGGCATCCGGGACGTTACGCAGCTTCGCCCCGGCCAACGGCTATATATCCCCGGCGCCCGCAAGCGGCTTCAGGCGAGCGCACGCGCTGCAATCCGTGGCGACTCGCCGGGCCGTCCGAGCGGCGATAGCAAAGAGGCTCGGCGCCGCGCCCGCGAGACCGCGCGCATCCAAACCTCCCTCCGATTCGCATGGCCCGTGCGCGGACGTTTGAGCTCGCGCTTTGGCATGCGTGGAGGTAAGCCGCATGAAGGGTTGGACATTGCGGCCAAGCGAGGCACGCCGATCTTCGCGGCGGAGTCAGGCCGGGTGATTCAGAGCGGCCGCATGAGCGGCTACGGCAAGGTTGTCGTGGTTAAGCATTCGGGCCGCTTCCGAACGCTTTACGCTCACGCGAGCAAGCTGCTCGTGCGGAAGGGCGAGTTCGTGGAGCGTGGGCAGAAGATTGCCGAGGTGGGCACGACCGGGCGATCGACGGGGCCGCATCTGCACTTCGAAATCCGGCGGGCAGAGACGCCGCAGAACCCGATTTCGTATTTGCCTAAGCGTGGGTAGGTAAGGCTTGTTGCTCGATGGATCGGTGGTTGACTGGTTGATGGCTCGATCAGAGAAGATTTAGCGGGCACTGGCGTCGAGTGGGACCGCTGGGCGTTAGCGCTGGGCGAGTCTGCCAGGCGGTTGGCGAACCAAGGCTCGCGATTAGGGTGGCCGTCGAGGGAGCACGCCGGCGTGCTCTGCTACTGTTACATCCGTGTTGATTTTGCGCGGCCTTTACGGCCAGCGCGACAACCGCAGCCCATCCCGCGCCCCCGTAGCTCAGAGGATAGAGCATCGGTTTCCTAAACCGTGTGTCGCAGGTTCGAGTCCTGCCGGGGGCGCCAGGAAGGTCCGTGGAATCAGGGGCTTGGGACGGAGCGGTCGATCGCCCGCGAGGCTCAGGGGCTTCGTCGGTGCTTCCTAAAGCGGGTTCCGCTCGCCGGTTGGTACTCGAATCTGGTGTTGTCGCCGATTTAACGGGAGCTCACTCTAAGCCGGAGCGGACGCAACCCGAGCTGACAAGGTCTTGTGGCTCATATTAGGTGTGTGAGCGTGTCTCGCCGGACTCTGGCGCGGCCTCGTTGAGAAATGAAGGCACGTCGAGGAGCCCGAGTTCCTCGGCCATTGCCGGACCGCGCATACACGGCTGTGCCTTCCATTTGTCGCTCGGGTCGTTGTCTGCGAGCCAGGCGATAACTGCAGCGATGCTCGATGCCGGCGTCGGTGTGAATTTCCCGAGAACCTTCTCGTCGATGCCGTTCGCCTTCATCAACTCCGTCAAGACCATGCCGGGCTCGATGTTGAGGACGCGAAGACCTGAATCGGGATACTCCACGCGCAATGCGCCCGCCATGCGTTGGAGGGCGGCCTTCGAGGCGGGATAGGCGAAGCCCCACCCGCCCTGGTCGGCAGGCGCCGGCGGATCGATGAAAGCCGTCCCGGAAAGCATGTTAAGGATGGTTCCGCTGCTCTGCTCGAGCATCGTCGGGAGGAAACGCTGGACCAGCGCGAGCGGTGTCAGAACATTGCCCTGGTAGATCGCGCGCAGTTGGTCTGGCGTCACCTCAAGCACGCGTTCCTGAACACCCGCGCCCTGATAGATGGCGTTGTTGAATAGCAGGTCAATTCGACCGAACTCATCGAGTGCGGACTGGGCAGCCTTGTCGATGGCCTCGGGATCCAATATGTCCGCCTGAAGACAAAGTGCCTTGCCGCCCTCGGCCTCGACCGCCGCAGCGGTTGCACGCAGGCTGCCGGGTAGCGGCGCGACTTTGCCCACGTGGTCGTACGCCTCACCGGCGCCGAGGGTCCGCGCGGTGATCGCGACGTCGAATCCGGCTCGAGCGAGAGCGACGGCGGATTCGGCCCCGATCCCTCGACTTGCACCACTTACGAAAGCAACCCTGCGGTCCATGGGATCTCCTTTGGATGTGCGGCATCCACGCGAGGCGTGTAGCGCTAGATGTTCGGAACGTAGTGGCCGGTGATGAGCGGTAGATCCGCGTAGGTCCGGATTCCTGCGGCGGCTTCGCAGACGGTCGGAATCGCCGACACGAGCGGCATGGACGTCACCGTATTCGACATGTCGATGTAATCCTCGATGCGCTCTGCATTCTGGGGACTGAAGGTGACCCGTGTCTGCACGTTCGGATTGCCCTCGACCTTCATCGTGTAGCCGTGATGAATCGGCCACTCGGGCTCGAGGCCCTTTCCGGCGACCCAGCACACGTCGAGCTCGAGCACCGCGTCCTCTTGGCCGGCGGTGAAAGCTTGCCACGTGTTCTTCTGACCCGCGATCGTGCCCGCCTTCATCTCGAACCCGTAGAATTCTCGATCTTCGGGCGTGATCGCCCATTCGAGGCTGGATCGACGTTCCGAGATCGGCACCCTGAGCATGGCCGCCATTACGTCGAGGCATTCCTCGTAGAAGCCGAGGACCTCGCGGCTTGTCTGCTCCCACTTCGGGTCAGGCTTCTGTCCCCAACCTAGATTCTCATAGTTGCTGATTGCGTGATAGCTGGAGAGATCGACGGACTCGAGGAACTGCACGCGCCGAAAATTCTGGCTGACGCTCGCCATATTGGCCGCAATGTAGTTTGCGAAGCCGGGAAAGATCCCGGAGCCGAAGAGGCTCGCTCCCCCGGCCTGTGCGGCGGCTTCTACTCGCGCGCGGGCAGTTTCGCCCGCCGCGCGCATGTTAGTGAGGTTGCTCGATACGACGTTGACTCCTCCTTCGAGAAGGCGACAGAGCACGTCGACGCTCGCGAGTTGATGCGGCGTGTAGCAGACGCAATCGGCGCCGAGAGCAAGCAGGGCGTCGATGTCGTTCGTGGCCTGGATCCCGAGCCGGCCGATTCCGCATAGCTCGCCAACGTCTTGTCCGTCCTTCTCGGGACTCCACGCATAGGCGCCCACCAATTCTAGTTCGGGATGGCTTAGAATTCCCTTCACGGCCTCGCGACCCACGAAGCCCGTCGTCCATTGAATGACTTTGTACGTCAAGTTAGCTCTCCTTTGATTCGCAATTTTGCGATCCGCCACGACTGGGTGAGGGCGACCTCCCCGCAGCAGCTCATCGCGTTCGCTTCAGAACAATATCCACAACTATGACATAGTAAATACGATGGTTTGAGTCGTGGCTTCGACAGGAATTGAGAAAGTATGCCCATAGCGATCCGAGCCCTCTCTCACATCGTACTGCCCGTCGCCGATCTCGATGCGGCACTCGCCTTTTACCACGATCTACTGGGCCTCGAGGTGGTGGTACGGCTCGATCCCGACGACTCGGGCCCCGATGGAAGTATCGCGGCGGGGCTCAATATCGCCGGCATGCTGTTACCCGGCGGCACGATGCTCGAGCTCGTTGAGGGGATGCATGAGCCCCGTGCTGGCTCGACGGTTGTCGCGCTCAATGTGGCTGACGTGAAGGCCGCACATCTTGAAGTGGAGGCCGCCGGCGTGACCCCGACCATGCCACCCACCGAAGTCACACCGGGCATCACGATGATGTTCCTGACGGATCCGGACGGGCGAACCGTCGAGCTCGTCGAGTTCGCGAGCGGTGCCAGCAGCAACTACGCAAACCTCAACGCAGCGTCCGCGAGCTAGGAATCGGAGATCCCCAAGGACGAACTGCGACGGACAACCGAACGCCTAGCAATTCAGCGCTTGATCGACGTTTACGCCCAGCTTCTCCACTAAGGAGGGGACCCTACTACTCTCGGTCACGATCGGTGGAGCCGCACAGGACAAAGACTGGATGTCCGTTTCAGCAGAGGCGACGATGCTGGTTTCCGTGAGTCATTCTCGGACTGGAAGCAGACGCGCCCTTCTACGTTTATGCTGGAGCGCCTCACTCGACCACCTCGACGACCGCTCAGTGTCGACCCGCGGAACAACCTGCTCACGTGTGGCCTGAGCTGAGAAGCGGCGCAAGGCAATCGCGAGCTTCGAGAATCGGATCGACGTGGCTGCGAGCGGCCTCGGAGAGTGCCGCGTATCCGGCCCGTAGTCCCTCTAGGCAGCGGCGCTGGTACTTGAAGGGGGCGCCCTCGTAGGCGAGTCCGTGTGCCTCGATCCGAACGCGCTCGGCGCCCGACTCGAGCGCGGCTTCGTTGGCCAGGAGAAACGGCAGATAGGCCTCGCCGGCGAGCCCGAGCAGCGCATCCACCGCGGGGCTCATCGGCGTGTCTTCGCGGCGCCACTCGCCCACGTGTCCCGAAAGGTCATGCACGTGGTGACACCATCTCATGGTGTACGGCGCTCGGTCCTGGCAGGGGCCGATTGCCGCGAGGTCGAGCGTGAACTGACAGAGCTGTCCGAAGAGCGCAAAGTCGGCGTTCGATGGCCGAGTTCCGAACAGGAACGGTTGTTCAGGGATGCTCGGCTCAAGAGCGTCGAGCACGCGATTCGCGATCTCTATCAACATGGGCATGTTGGCTTCTGTACAACCGACGAGTGCGTTGCGCCCGACCTGACGTGTCTCGAACTCGTGCCCGAATCGCTCGATGTTTTCGCGTCCTCCACCAAAGTGCTGATCGAAAGCGATCAGCCTTCCCGTCCACTTAGTATGCTCCGGGAACGCCCAGCGATAGGCGTACATAGCCTTCGACAACCACTCGTCGGCGAGATCTTCGATCAAAGCGGCGAGAAACGCATCGGCCTCTCGCTCCGGGATCACGGAGCGCTCTGTTTGATGCTTTTCGAGATCGAGGATCAGAGGCGTAGAGTCGTTCTGAAAGGTCCCATCGGGATACTCGAGCACGGGCATCACGGGAACGCGCACTTGTTTGAACGCCTTCGCCCAGTCGGCCATGCGGCCAGCGACGACGTGCGGGATGCGTCGGTAGCGCAGCACGGCGCGCATCTTCATCGAGTAGGGCGAGCCGATATGAGCGTAGAGGCGGTAGGGGGATCGTTCGTTCGTGGCCATGGATGGGGAGTGATCTTCCTTCATTTTGCTTCACCTTCCGTCATTGAAACGCTTCAAGGCAGCCGGTTTCGTCGAGTTGCTGTTCACGAGCCGGTCCGCTTCATGCCGCCAGCGCTGCACGAACATCGGCAGCAATAGCCATTCGTCGACGTAGTCTTCGATCAGGCAGGCGAGGAACGCATCCGCCTCATCCTCCGGGTCACTGCGCCGTTCGAGAACGAGCGTTTCCAGTTCGTCGATCAGGAATGTCGAATCGTTCTTGAACACGCCCTGCGCGTTTTCGAGGACTGGCACCATGTCGGTGTCGACCTTGGTCATGGCGACTTCGTTTGCGCGCGCGCCCGAGACCCATTCAAAAGGGATGCGGCGATAGCGCAGGTAGGAGCGCATCTTCATCGAGAATGGCGACATGGTGTAGCCATAGAGCCTGTAGGACGGAGTGCTCATTCCCAGACCTCGACGTTGTCCTGGAACCGAATCCCCCGCGAGAGCCGTGCGTCGAGGACGGGGCGGAGCCCGCACTGGTCTAGCTTCTGCTCAACCCGCGATCGATCGGCGGACGGCAACGCGTCGAACGCGGCTTGTGCCCGACCGAGAAGATAGAAGCGGTGGGGCTGTGCGAGGCCGTGCAGTCCTTCGCCCTCGACCTCGAAGTGGGCGAGGCCGACGCCGCGCTCGACCTTTGTACCCGCGGCGAGGTCGGGGCGCTCATCCAGCCAAGTATTGATGTGATCGGCAGCCGCGAGTGTCTCGGGGACAAAGTCCACCGCCATCTGCTGCAACGCCGCAACTAACGTTTCTGGAATCTCATCGTTCGGGAGAAAATCATCGCCGAACTGCTCTTCGCCCTCCTCGACGTATTCACCTCGGTCGGGCTCGGGACGATTCATCCGCTCGACCCAGCGAAATACGTGAATCGCCTTCGCCTGCAAGAGGGAGAGCGGCTTCGGGTCGCGCCCCAGGTGGCCGTACATCGGGGCGATCAGCCCGAAGTCTCCGAGGCACGGGCGGCCTCCGAGAAGGTACGGGTACTCCGAAAAGTGTCGGTCGAGCGCGAAAAGCAACGCCAAGTAGCGTGCCTCGATGCCATCGATGCTGTCCGGAACGACGCCGAACGCCATCGCTGCCTGACGCATCTTCTCCATGTTCTTTCCCGCGACCTCGGTGGGATCGAGGCCGGGGGGCGTGAGCGACGCGAAGTGAGAGAAGAGAAAGTCGTGGTTCTCTTCGGGAAAGCTCCACCGGTAGTGCATGGCCGGGCGCAAGAGCCCTTCCAGGCCAATCACGTCCAGCAGTGCGCTCACGATTCGCTGCCGTGGTCCCGGAGGCGTGCCCCGGTGGCCCGTGCGCGACTCCAAGTACTCGACGATCTCCGTGCCGTCTCGGACGACGACACCATCCGCCGCCTCGATCGTCGGCATCGAGATCCCGCCCGCGCGCGGCACAACGTACTGGAGGAACTTAGATGTCGTTGGCGTGACCTCGCGATACGCCAGCCCATTCTTGATCAGGTAGCTGCGCGCCTTGCCGGTATACAGCGACAACGGCGTGCCGTAGAGCGTGATCGGTTCCTTGTTCATCAGAACTCCCCCAGATCGATGGGCTGCGGCTTCACGGTCTTCCGAGAGGTCGCGAGGCGAGGTGGAGAAATCGACATAAGGTGTGCCATATCGAGTGATGTCCTTAAAGGCGGTAGGGGGTGCCGGTCGTCCGGGGGGCTTCAAGCAAATGCTCCGCTGCAGCTGAACGAGACACTGACCGTTGCAACTTAGGATAACCGTCCTATCTTTAGGATATTGATCCTAATTCGTCAATTCGACCGCGTTTCATCCTCGCCGGAGAGACACCCGCCCATGCCCAATCACACGACGACCCGCGAACGCATCCTTGAAGCCAGCCTCAAACTCTTCAACGAGAAGGGCTATGCCGCGACGCCCGTCTCCGAGATCGCGAAAGCCGCCGGAATCGCCACCGGGAATCTCACCTATCACTTCGCCACGAAGCGAGAACTCGCCGAAGCGCTGGAGAAGAAAACCCGGCGACGGCATCGTGAGTATCGTTCGAGTCTCGAGACAGGTGCCATCGCGAACGATTACGTCGAGGTCCTGAGATTCTCAATGATCATGAGTTGGGAGAATCGATTTCTCCTTCGAGATCACGCTCAATTTCGAGGCGACAAGCAAGCTCGCCTTCCCGATCGAGACATGGTCGAGGATGTTCATATGCTCGAGGATTTTCTCAAGCGGATGCGCAAGGAAGGCATGCTTCGAAAGGATCTCCAAGTCGAGCTGAAGGTCCTCGCGCGGTCCCTCTTTGTCCTGACCCGCTTCTGGATGGATCATCTCCGTGAGATCGAAGGCCTCGAACAGGTGTCCTGGGAAGATCAGGAGCGCGGCATTCAGCATCACTTCGCGGTCCTCTCTCCGTGCCTAACGGCGGCTGCGAGGAGGGAGTTTGAATCCGCGCTGATACGTCTCGCGAGTCGCCAAGCCATCCAAGATGACGAAGAAAGGAATGACAATGAACGTTGAAAACGCGGTCAACCCGACGCCGGATCAGATCAAGGAACTCACCGAAAACGGCCACGACCGCCCGATCTACATGGTGAATCTCCTCAAGTTCAAGAAGAACGCCGAGTACGAAGACGGACGAGAGACCGAGCTGACAGGACAAGCAGCCTTCGGAATCTATGCCACCCAGGTCGAAGCGCACCTGAATAAAGTTGGCGGCAAACCTGTGATCGGCGGCGACGTGACCGGCCTCCGCTTGGGTTCGGTCGAGGATCTCTGGGACATGGTCGCGATCGCGATGTATCCGAATCGCAAGGCGATGTTCGCCATGGTGATGGACCCCGACTATCGCAAGAGCGCTGAACATCGGACCGCGGGTCTCGTTGGGCAGCTCAACATCGAGATGATGCTGCCAGAGGACTGAGCGTCGGTCGCTCGACCTCGCGAAGGAGGATCGAGCGAGTCCAGAAACAACTCGACATCGCAACAGGGCATTCGCTCGTTGCAAAATGGAGATACCGCTCGGATGATCGCCCTTCCTGAGTCGCGCCGAATCAAACTGCCCGACATAACGCTCTCCGTCCACGAAGCCGGGTCCGGGACGCCGGTCGTGATGTGTCACGGCTTTCCCGAGCTCGCCTTCTCTTGGAGCCGACAGATCCACGATCTCGCCGCCGCCGGATTCCGTGCGATCGCGCCTGACCAGCGCGGCTATGGCGAGAGCGACGCTCCGCCCGAAGTCACTGACTACGACTTGGCACACTTGACCGACGACATGGCGCACTTGCTCGATGCCCTAGAGATCGATCGTGCGGTGTTCGTCGGCCATGACTGGGGCGGCTTCGTCGCCTGGGGCATGCCCGTGCGTCACCCGGATCGCTGTCTCGGAGTAATCGGCGTAAATACGCCTAACATTTCGTTCCCGACGACGGCTGAGGTCAAAGCCGCATTCGGGCAAGACTCGGACCACTACATGCTCTGGATGCAAGAACCCTCCGTCGCGGAGGCGGCCCTCGAAGTCGATCTTCGGCGCGCCTTCTCCAACTGGATGCTGCCAGGTGTTCCCCTCGACCCCGATACGCCTCCACCACCCCTGACCGGTGCATCCATCGCCGAACTCGCACACACGGAACCGAGCGAGACCCCGCTCCTTGGCACAGAGGAGGTCGAGTTCTTCGTGCGCGCCTTCGAGCGCTCAGGCTTTCGGGGACCCGTGAATTGGTACCGCAACATGGACCGGAATCGGGAACTCTGCCCGGGGTTCGGAACCACCAAGCTCGACTTGCCTTGCCTACAAGTCGTCGCGGAAAGGGATCCCTGGATCCCGGCGGCCGCTGCGGCCGCGACCGAAATGACCTGTAGCGACGTCGAGATACACCGCATCGAGGATGCGGGCCATTGGACGCTGCACGAACAGCCCACGGCGCTTTCTCGGATCATGATTGACTGGCTGAGCCGCCGATTCGCAGATGGCGATGCGGAGACTCAGCCTCCACTTCAACCTTAACTAGGACAACCCAAATCGTGAAAATGAAACTCCTGACCGCGCTCGGCGCCACAGCCGCCCTCGTTGCGATTCTCGGCCTCGCACTCCCAACCATCGTCCACTCCCTTGGACTCCATCCAACCTACGAGGGCGAGACCCACGAACTAACGGGTAAGCGCGCGCTTGTGATCACCACGAGCCACGCCGTCTTGAACGCCCCGGGCGAGACCGAGGGCGACCCCACGGGCGTGATGGCCTCGGAGTTCACCCATCCCTACTACGGGTTCCTCGACGCCGGTATGGAAGTGGACATGGCGAGCGTGAGAGGCGGACCGATTCCCATCGATCCGCAGACCCTCAACTTCGTGATCCGTACCCCGGAAGACGAGCGCTTCCTCGACGACCCGACTCTTCTCGCCAAAGTGAAGAACTCACTGCCTATCGACGACGTCGACTTCACACAGTACGACGCGATCTTTATCTCCGGAGGCTGGGGGGCCGCGTACGACCTCGGCTACTCCGACGTGCTCGGCCGGAAAGTGAGCGAGGCCTACTACGCAGGGAACGCCGAACCACCGATCCTCGGATCCGTTTGTCATGGTGCGCTCGGCTTCATTCGAGCCAAGGACCGGGACGGGAACCTCTTGATTACTGGCCGCAAGATGACCGGTGTGAGCGACAAGCAGGTTCGCGAACTCGGCATCGACCTCACGCCTCAGCATCCTGAGACGGAGCTGCGGAAGGCGGGCGCCCTTTACGAGAGCGCGACAGCATTTCGTGACCTATTCGCCACGCACGTAGTCATCGACGACGAGCAACGGTTCGTGACCGGTCAGAACCAGAACTCCGGAGCCGAGACCGCGCAAGAGATGATGCGCCTAATCGCGCAGCGGTATGAGCCGTGAGCAGCGTTCTCGCGAGAGCGCTGCGCATTTTTCTTGTCCTTCCGGCGGTTGGCTTCCTCGTGACGGGCCTGCGTTTCGCCGTCGCGCCCGCCGGAGCCGCGAAGGGTCTCGCGATGCCTCTCCTCGATGGAGCGGCTCGAAGCTCTCAAATCGGTGACGTGGGCGCGCTGTTCCTAGGAATGGGGCTGATGATCCTCATCGCGCTCGTAACGCTCGGGCGCACCTGGTTCATCGCGCCAGCGATGCTGCTGCTTCTCGTCGCCGTCTTGCGAATCCTGGCCTGGCTCTTCCACGGTGCTGCGCTCATGATTCCGATGATCGTTCTCGAGTTCGTGATCGGCGGGCTCCTCCTGCTCGCATCGAGGAAGCTCGCTGAAGTAGAACGGGTCGGATGAGGCGCGGTTCTGAGAGGGTCTCGATTCGGAGGGTTCGTCTCGCAGCGATGCTGGCATCGGCTTGCGTCGCGTTAAGCGCGCCGGCTGCCTTCGCAGAGCCCGAGCGGCCTAACATCGTCCTCGTCCTCGCCGACGACCTGGGCTTCAGCGATGTCGCGCCCTACGGCAGCGAGATCGCCACGCCCACGATCGCAGCACTCGCCGAAGAGGGTGTGCTCTTCGCCAACTACCACACCTCCGCGAGCTGCGCGCCATCGCGCGCGATGCTGCTGACCGGAGTAGACAGCCATCGCGCGGGTGTACCGAACATCCCCGAGATGCTCCCGCCTGAACACAGTCAACGTCCCGGCAATCAGGGCACACTCGGGCGCAACGTCGTCACCGTGGCGACGCTCCTGCAGGACGCCGAGTATCACACCTACATCGCCGGAAAGTGGCATCTGGGCATGACACCGGATCTACTTCCGAGCCAGAGGGGATTCGAGCGGACGTTCGTCCTCGCCGACAGTGGCGCCGATAATTGGGAGCAGAAGCCCTACCTCCCGATCTACGACAAGGCCAATTGGTTTGCGGACGGTGAAGAGGCCGAGCTCCCTGACGACTTCTACTCGTCGCGCTTCCTCGTCGACAAGACGATCGAGTTCATCGACAGCGACGCGCAGGACGGCCGTCCCTTCTTTGCATACGTCCCATTCCAAGCGGTTCACCTTCCGGTCCAGGCTCCGCAGGAGTTCACCGACCGCTACATGGGCGTCTACGACGAGGGCTGGGACCGTCTGCGTTACGAGCGCCGTCGCCGCGCCGCCGAGCTCGGAATTGTGCCCCGGAGCGCAGGCATGGTCGCTATGTCGACCACCGATGATTTCTTCGCTTTGTCTCCAGAGCAGAAGCGTTACCAGGCGAAGCGCATGGCCGTGTATGCCGGAATGGTCGAAGCCATGGACTTCCACGTGGGTCGCCTGGTTGCGCACTTGAAGGAGATCGGGGAGTACGAGAACACGATCTTCATATTCACCTCCGACAACGGCAGCGAGGCTGCGGGTCCAGGAAACCCGGAGTCCCCGATCACTCGCTTTGGCCTCGGGCGCCAGGGGTACTCGACCGACTACGAGACCCTCGGGTTGAAGGGGAGCTTCAATTCAATCGGTCCGTCTTTCGCGAGTGCCGCGGCCTCTCCGCTCGCCTACTACAAGTTTTATCTGGGCGAGGGCGGGCTTCGCGTGCCGCTGATCATCGCTGGGGCGCGCCTTCAGAGTGACAGCCGAGCCGGGCGGATCGAGCACGCATTCACCTGGGTCACGGACATCGCTCCGACCCTTCTGGCGCTGACGGGTACTTCGGCGCCCGGTGAACGCCATGGCGGTCGGGTCGTCGAGCCCATGGTCGGGCGAAGCCTCCTTCCGCTCATCGAAGGTCGGGTGAATCGCGTATACGACGAGACCGACGCCGTTGGGACCGAACTCGGGGGCCATGCCGCGCTGTTCCAGGGCGACTACAAGATTGTGAGGAACCGGGGGGCGGTCGGTGATGGGGAGTGGCGCCTCTACGACATCGCCCTCGATCCCGGCGAGACCACCGATCTCGCAGCAGCGCATCCCGCGCGGCTGCAACGCATGCTCTCGCAGTATCACGAGTATGCGAAACGCAACGGCGTCCTGCCTGTGCCACTGGGATACGACGCGCAGCGACAGGTCGCGATCAACGGCCTGCGCAACCGGGCCCGACCGGGAATCCTGGTGGGCATCCTATTGGTGCTGACTTTGCTTCCCTTCTATCTCTTCCATCGAGCCTCGCGCCGAATGGGAGACCGAGAAACCGCGGAGAAAGTCGAATGAAGAAATGATTCGTGCACATCGTCGCGAGCATCGGTCTCTTGTTCATGGCCATCTTCTTCAAACATCTTGCCCCTTTGCCTTCCGGGTACGAGGCCCATGCGTTCTGCAGCAATCTCTTCATCGCCCGCCGCTCCCCCTCAGGTTCGAGGGCTGATGCCCGGACAGCCAGGGCTCCGTCGAGTGCTTCTTCACGGCCTTCTGGGCGACCACGCTTTGCCATCTTCCGAGTGCCTAGAAGCGTCTGAGAGCGCTTTTAGACCCCATCACCGTGCTTGCTAAACCGTGTGTCGCAAGTTCGAGTCTTGCCGGGGGCGCCAGCGAAGCTCGCGACTGCTCCGTCACGCGGGCGTCGAAAGCTCTATAAGGACGGCACGGCGAAGGGGCTGAATTCCGATCACGTTCGGAAGCTCCGGTCGGTTCTGACCGCGCTCGACGGGGCAGAAGCGCCGGGCGACATGGACATCGCTGGATGGCGACTGAAGAATCCGACGCGTCCGGGAGAGGTCGTTCGGGATGCGATCAAAAATGGCCTGGGGCTCACGGTGACGGCTGCGGCCGAGGGGGCTAGGCGTGTCGCGCAAGACGCTCTCTGCGGAGGGCAGTTCCGGTCCGCAGCGCTCGTACCTTGGACGTGTTATTCGGGCCTGTTGTTAAGGCCTGTTCTTAAGGTCGATAGTGGATCGGCGAGGTGTAGACGCGTTCTTGAATCGATGAGGGATGGCCCGTTTCCTTTGGGTATCCTCCTCCGCCCAGATCGCAGCGAGCCCCGATGCCGACATTGACCAGCCGTTCGGATCGCCCGGTGCGCCGCCGAGCCCGCCCTTGTTCTCGGGAATCGAACTCCACTCCCAGCCAATCAGTGCTGTGAACTCACCCGGCCGATCGAAGGTATCAGCACTTTCGATCGCTTCATCCCAGATCGTCTTCCGTTTTCGGATGCGAGACGCCCAGAGATGATTCCGACTCACTGAACAAGGGATTGGTCGATGGCGTCTCGAGATCCCGCAGGTCGAGATGGGCTTTGTAAACCAAGACCTCTTGTTCGGATCGAAGTGTCGAGACTGTTTTACTGAGTCTCTTGGAGTGATGCTCGAGGTCGACGATCGAAGCGTCTACGCTCGCCAGCAGGCGGGCAGTCGCACCTCCGATTCCTGCGCCGGCGGCGCCGGTGGCCGTGCGCCCCGTGAAGCGTTGCTGCGATGCGGCCATGTCTCCGGGTGTCCTGGATAGGTCGAGTCTGTGGACATTGAGGCTCCTGCTCGTTGATGATTTAGAGTGAGCTTAAGGATAGGCAGAAGTCCAAGTCCCTGGTTTCGTCCGCCGCGTGCGCTCGCTCACAGCGCGCAGTCAGCCGCAAGTAGGTGGCCTAACAGCTTGCTAAGCAGCGGTGGGCTCGAAATTGCGATTTTGCGCGACGAAATGGGTAGCAGCAGGTCCTGTCGAGCCGGGCTGGCCACGGCGGATAAAAAGTTCGTGCTCGGGCCAGGACGACCTCATGGCGTCTCGTCGTAAGGAGTAAATGATTCGGACGCTCGTACCGGCTCGTCCTGTGCAGTAGCCTGCCGCCTTTCCACCTCCTGAAGCGAGCTCCTCATGAAACAGTCAGACGGCGATCTCGAAGCCGCGCTCCATCAACACTTCGGCTTCACCACCTTCAATGACGGGCAGAAGGAAGTGGTCGAACGCCTTATTGCGGGTCGATCGGCCGCGGCTGTCTTTCCAACAGGCGGCGGGAAATCACTCTGTTACCAGCTGCCCGCACTCATGCTGGACGGCCTCACGCTGGTCGTGTCGCCTTTGATCGCGCTCATGAAGGATCAGATCGATGCCCTCGCACAGCGCGGCATTGCCGCCCGCAGGCTCGACTCGAGTCTTGATGCTGAGGGACATCGCTCTCTCATGTCCGACCTGTCGGCCGGGCGGGTGCCACTGCTTTATGTGGCTCCCGAGCGCTTCAATAATGAGCGTTTCCGCGCCTCAATGGAAGATTTAGACATCGCTCTGTTTGCGGTCGACGAGGCCCACTGCATCTCGGAATGGGGCCACAATTTCCGGCCAGATTATTTGAAGCTCGGTGGGATTGCACGGACGATCGGCGCGCGCCGAGTTCTGGCGCTGACCGCTACGGCGACCGACCGCGTGCTGCTCGACATTCGAAAGGGCTTCGATATCGCGGAAGAAGACGCGATCCGTACGCGCTTCTACCGCCCGAACCTAACACTTCGTTTCACGCCGACATCCGCTGTGAGTCGGGACGAAACCCTAGTCGAGCGTCTCCGGTCCCGGCCCGTAGGCTCGACGATCGTGTACGTCACGCTTCAGCGCACGGCGGAACGCATGGCGAAGGTTTTGAGTGAGGCCGGTTTTGATGCACAGCCTTATCACGCCGGGCTCGACCCCGATCGCCGTGGATCGATCCAGGATGCGTTTCTCGCCTCGGATCAGATGATCGTTGTCGCCACGATCGCGTTCGGAATGGGCATCGACAAAGCTAACATCCGATACGTCTATCACTACAACCCACCCAAGAGCCTCGAGCATCTTGCGCAGGAGATCGGGCGTGCGGGCCGTGACGGCGAGTCCTCGACTTGCGAGTTGCAGATTTGCCACGACGACGTGCCGCTCCTCGAGAACTTCGTGTACGGCGACACGCCGACACGAGCGGCCATCCGGAGCCTCGTAGGCGCGCTGCTGCACAATTCGAGCAGGGATGAAGGCGACAGCGGCGAAGCGCGCGATAAGACGGAGACCGAGGCGGACACGATTGCTCTTGCGCTCACGTCCTTCGGCAATGCGCACGATGTACGGCCACTGGTCGTCCGCACGCTGCTCACTTACCTGGAACTCGATGGCTTCCTCGAAGCGATGACCCCGGTCTACGATCGATTCCGGTACCGACTCATCGCGAGCGAAGAAGACATTCTGGCTCGTTTGCCACAGAGCGAACCTCGCAAGCTGATGAAGGGGCTTTTTGCGGCCAGCAAGAAGGCTCGCATCTGGTTCACAGTGGAGGCCGAGAAGGTCGCCGCCAAGCTGAATGTGCCTCGGGACCGAATCGTGAAGGCGCTCGATTGGCTAGCCAACCACGAGCTCGTCGAGCTTAAGGCCGAAGGCCTGCTGCATCGCTATCGCCGACTGCGCACGGCCGACGTCGAGGCGCTGACGGACGATCTCTACGAACGTGTGCTGGCGCGCGAACAAGCCGAGCTAGGCCGGTTGGCGGCGGTGATCGATCTCGCCGCGTCGAATAACTGCCAGGTGCAGGCATTGAGCCGGCACTTCTCGGACTCCGAGCCGGCCGACCCCTGCGGCCATTGCGAACACTGCTTGACCGGTCCAATCGCGCTCGAACGCATGGCGGAAGTCGAAATCGACGCGCCTAACTGGGAGCTCGCGCTGCGGCTTAAGGCCGAACAATCGGCGCTCGACGATCCGCGCATACTGGCCCGCTTTCTGTGTGGTGTCCGTTCGCCGCTTTTGACTCGGCTCAAACTCACGAAGCACGCACTCTTCGGCTGCTGCGAAGCCGTGCCGTTTGGACAGGTGATGCAAAAGGCGGTGGATTCGGTCACAGCGGGAGGGTGAGGCTTGCTTTTGCCGCGATGGTTGTCGAGGGAGAGGGCTCCGCGCAGGTTCTCGCCGGGTGAGGTGGCCATTTCTTGAAAACGGCAACAAGTTCAATGACCACCTGACTTGGAAACGCCGCTCGCGGGTGATGGAATGTGTGTATGTGTTAGGCGACATCCCGGATCTTATACCGGACGGGGAGTGTCTTGCGGCCGACCACGAAGCTCGAGTGGATCTGCGTTGGCTCCGTTGCGAGTTCGAACTCCTCAAGTCGCGTGGCTAGCTCGTGCACGAGTGCTCGCATGCTGGCACGCGCGAGATGAGCACCGAGACAGAAATGTTCGCCGGTTCCAAAGCCAAGGTGGCGATTCGGCTTTCGAGTCACGTCGAAGCGGAAAGGATCGTCGAAGACGTCTTCATCGCGATTGGCCGAGGCATAGAAGAGAACTGCGGAGTCGCCTTCGCGAATCGTCTTGTCCCTAACTTGAACGTCGCGTGCCGCCGTGCGCTTCATATAGTTCACGGGGGTGGCCCAGCGAATAATCTCTTCGACGGCGCTCTTCACGAGTGAGGGGTCACGGCGTACGAGCTCCAGCTGATCGGGGTACCGCGCGAAGGCTTCGAGCCCAGCAGAAAGCGCGTTTCGGGTCGTGTCGTGCCCGGCCAAGAACACGATCATGTAGTACCCGAAAGTCTCGATCGGTCCGAGCGCTTCACCGTTTTCGAGTTTTGCGTTCGCGATCAGACTCGCGAGGTCATCGGATGGGTTCGCCCGCCGATCCTGGATGATCCGATCGAAGAGCGTATAGAGATCTGCTGTGACTTGTCTCTGGGCATCGAAGGGATCGGCTCCGACTCTTTGTAAGTCGGGGTCATCCGCAGCAAAGATCTGCTGCGTCCAAAGGAGCAGGTCCTCTTCGTCTCGCTCGTCGATTCCGAGAATTGTGGCGAGCACGCGCAGGGGGTGGCGTTGGGCGACCACATCGATGAAATCACATTCGCCGGCGTCGCCTAACGAATCGATCAGTTGCCGTGCGCTGCCTTCGACGATATCGTCGAGGCGTGCGATGCCGCGCGGCGTGAAAAATCCGCTCGCTACTTTTCGAATCGCGCGGTGCTGTGGTGGGTCCATTTCGATGATTGTCTTCATATTGAACTCGCGCGGATTGGCCGCTTCGAAAGCGATCTGCGCGCGGCTTTGAATCAGGGTTCCCGGATCGTTCAGAAAGACTTCCGGTTTGCCCGAAATGTCTATGATGTCGGCATGTTTCGTGATGGCCCAGAAGTTCTCGAACTCGTCAGACTCGCACCACTGGACGGGCGATTCGTGTCGCAAGCGCGTCCAAACGTCGTGGGGTAATCCTTTTCGACCGTAATGCTCGGGGGAGATCAGGTCGCGGGGATCAAAGTCTTGCGGCATCGATTGGGGTCCTTTTATAGGGGCTCGTCTGAAAAGGAATCTTACACATTTGCGGCCTCCGTTCTCAACCTACGTTGGCTGGCCAACCTGGTGGAGGACTTTCGTCGATGGGCTCGTTTCGCATGTTGGTTTTGATCGTGTGGCTTTCGCTGTTGGCGGGTTGCCATGGCTTTCCGATGTTGAGCGATGGCTCGGCGGATTGGGCGATCGAGTCCGTCACGCTTATCGAAGGCGAGGGGGAGGTCCGGCGGGACCACCGAGTCGTCGTTAAGGGAGACCGGATCGTTTGGGTGGGACCCATGTCGGCCGGCGGACCGCCAGCGGCGGAGACAATTGACGGTCGTAACCAATTTCTGATCCCTGGGCTGTGGGACGCTCATATTCACTATCTCTACGAGGAAGAGCTGACCGAGGCGATGCCCGATCTATTCCTGGATCATGGCATCACCAGTGTGCGAGACACGGGAGGCGATCTCGAACGCTTGGTCGCATTGCGATCGGGTTGGACGACGGCCGGGCGCGCGATGCCGCGCTTCTATTTATCTGGGCCTCTACTCGACGGGCGCCTCGTTGTTTATGACGGGAAGGCCGCAGCGCAGCCCGCGTTGGGAACGAGCATCCCCGATATCGTCGCAGCGAAAATGGCCGTTGCGCACCTGAAGGATCGCGGCGCGGATTTTATCAAAATCTATGAGCTGGTCTCGCCGGAAGTATTCGAGGCATTAGTTGAGGCGGCGCGGGCCGAGGGGATGCCAATCGCATCCCATGTTCCGCTGAGTTTGCCCGCGGATATCGCGGGTCCGCAGGTCGATTCGATGGAACATCTTCGTAACATCGATCTGGCATGTGCACGGAACTGGCGCGCGATGCTCGAAGCTCGGCGGGCCCGCCTAACGGACTTCGACGGTCTCCGCGGCTACCCCTTGCGGCGAGAACTCCACGAAGCCCAGCGCTATCAATCGATCGCGGACTACGATCCGGCACGCTGCGCAGATGTGCTGGGAACACTCGGCGAAACGATGCAAGTGCCGACACTGCGCCTGAACGCGTTCTATCACAGCCGGCCCTTTGAAGACGAAGCCTTCGAGCACGCTTTGCTGGGCTTACCGGAGAGCGTGCGGGCGCGCTGGCGTTACGATGTTGAGGCGCTTCGTGAGCCGGGCCGGGAGTGGGATCTTCGTTTCGCGAATTGGAGTCTGGGTCTCGTCGGAGACATGCACGCGGTCGATATCCCAATCGCGGCGGGAACGGATACGCCGATTCGCCTCGCGATTCCCGGGGAGAGCCTGCATCGAGAGCTCGAACTCTTGGTCGAAAGCGGTTTATCGCCTCAAGACGCGATCTTTGCGGCCACGATCGCGCCGGCGCGGTTTTTTGGTCTGGACGCGCAGATGGGGCGCATCCTCGAAGGGCAAAGGGCTGATCTGGTTCTGCTCCGAGCGAATCCACTTGAGGCGATTCGGAATACTCGGGAGATCCAGGGCGTAGTCGCTGCGGGGGAATGGGTGCGGCGCGAGGCTCCCTGACCCTCGGAATGGGAAAAAGCGAGTGAATTCAAGGCGTTCTCGATTGATTCCCGCCGACGCTCGTGTCAATCTCCCGACCCATTCCAGACGATCGGCTACGGGCTCTAGTCCCGTCCGCGCGCCACAGTGCTGCGCAAGTCTGATCCCTCTGATTCCGCACGCCATAGGAGCATCCACGGTCCGATGATTTCGATCTCGAATCTCGCCAAATATTTCGGAGATCGCGTCCTCTTTGAGGACGTCTCGATGCAGTTCAATAAGGGTGAGCGCTACGGCATCGTCGGTGCGAACGGCTGCGGAAAATCCACGCTGCTCAAGATCCTGACCGGCGAAGAAAGTCAAAGCGACGGCGATTTATCGATTCCAAAGCGCGCCGTGCTTGGCGTCTTGGAACAGGATCACTTCCAATTCGAGGAAGAGCGAATCGTTGACGTCGTCATGATGGGGAACGCTCCGCTTTGGTCCGCGATGGTCGAGAAGGAAAAGATTCTCGCCAACGCTGAGAACGAGTTTGACGGCGACCGTTATGCGGAGCTCGAAGACATCATCATTCGGGGTGATGGCTACGGTCTTGAAGCGCGCGCTGGCGAGATTCTCGAGGGTCTCGGCATAGCGACGGTGGTCCACGAACAACCGCTTTCGACGCTTTCAGGTGGCTTCAAACTTCGAGTCTTGCTCGCGCAGGTCTTGGCAGCTGAACCCGACGCGCTTCTTCTTGATGAGCCCACGAACCATCTGGATATCTTGTCCATTAGGTGGCTCGAACAATTTCTTGAGAGCTACCGGGGCGTTGCGATTTTGATCTCCCATGATCATCACTTTCTCGACACGGTGGCCACGGCAATCGTGGATGTCGACTACCAGACGATCAAGAGTTACACGGGCAACTACGCGTTCTTCGTGAAGGCAAAGCGCGAAGAGCGAGAGCGGCGCGAAGCGGAGATTGTAAAGCGCGAGAGCACAATTGCAGACCATAAGGCCTTCGTTGAGCGCTTTCGTGCCAAGGCTTCTAAGGCACGGCAAGCGCAGAGCCGACTCAAGGCAATCGATAAGATCGACGTCGAATCGCTTCCTGAAAGTTCCCGCCGTTATCCCAAGTTCAACTTCAAGCAGACCCGCCCCAGTGGCAAACAGGTGATCGAGCTAAAGGGCGTTGGGAAGGCCTACGGTGATAAGGTCGTTCTCGAAGACATCGATCTCATCGTGCAGCGAGGCGAACGCGTCGCTGTGATTGGGCCGAATGGCATAGGGAAGTCGACTCTCCTCAAGATCATGATGGGCGACGTCACGGCCGATACCGGGGCCTCCGAGTGGGGTTACGAAGCCCACCCAGGCTACGTGGCCCAGGATCACAAGGAGCAGATTGGCTCGGATCGTATGAGTCTCGACGAATGGCTCGGGAATATCTGCCCGCAGCAGAGCATCGGATTCGTGAAGGGCCACTTAGCAGCGGTGCTCTTCTCCGGGGACGAAAGCAAGAAGAAACTCGAAGCGCTTTCTGGAGGCGAGGCGGCGCGCATGTTATTTGCGAAGCAGGCCGTCCTGAAGCCGAACGTGCTGATTCTTGATGAGCCGACAAACCATCTCGACCTCGAAGCCATCGAGGCACTGGTCCAAGCGGTTCAAGCCTACGATGGAACGGTGATTTTTGTTTCACATGATCGTTGGTTTGTGAATGAGCTGGCCACGCGCATCGTTGAGATCACGCCCGAAGGCGTCCAGGACTTTAACGGTGGCTATGACGAGTATCTTACGCGCGCCGGCGAAGACCATTTGAATGCACAAGAAGTCGTCCGCAAGGCTCGTGAGTCGAAGCGTGCGGCGAAGAAAAAGACGGCGTGAGCAAGCCCTGGGTCACGCTTGATTCGCGCGAGACGCCCGACGGTACGCTCGAGTTACGACGCCGGGACAAGGGCGACTTCTTGATCCTGATCGGCGGACGCGTGCTCATGAATAGCCGCGCGAGTCGTTCCGAAGAAGTTCTTGGGATCCGAACCTGTCGTGACCTCCAACCCGGTGCGCGAGTTCTCGTCGGTGGACTTGGGATGGGAATGACGTTGCGTGCGGTGCTGGACACCGTTCCGGAAGACGCGACGGTCGTTGTCGCTGAACTTCATCCGGTCGTGGCGGAGTGGTGTCGTGGGCCGCTTGCAGAGCTGACGAATGGTGCCGTGCTCGATCCGCGCGTCACGGTCGCGCTGTCCGATGTCGCGGATTGTATTCGTGAGGCGGCGGAAGAGGAGGGTGGCTACGACGCGATCGTGCTCGACCTCTTTGAAGGCCCGCACGCGCGAACGAACGCCGAGAAGGATCCGCTCTACGGTCGTCGCGCGATTGATCGAACCTGGCGTGCGCTTCGCCGCGGAGGCATCGCCGGGATCTGGGCGGAGGCGCCTGAGCAGGGCTTTGAATTGCGTTTAAAGAAGCGTGGCTTCGCAGTCGAAGGGCTTAGGCCCGGCAAGGGCGGCTTCCGACACTGGGTTGTGTTGGCACGCCGCCCCTAGCCTGGGCCTGGCATCTCGCGGGCGCGTTCAGGCGCTGCTGGCCCAGTTGCCGTGGAAGCCAAAGGGAATGCGCGTGTCGAGATGGAGTCGTGCGAGCGGCTCGGCATCAATCCCGCGCGCATCGAGAATCTCGACTGCGGTTTCGGCCTTGTTGGCGTCATGCGTAGCGACGAGTACGAAGCCGTCATCCTCGGCCGCTTCTTTTGAGCGCGGGACGAAGACGGGTTCTCCGGTCCACTGTCCGTCGACGACCTTGGTATGCGTAGAGCTGCCACCTTGGCGATCGTATTTGGTGATTCGACGGGAGAAGCCGAGTGCGCCGCCCGCCGGCTCCGCCGTGGAGGCATAGCCCCAGCGATTCTTGTGGCCAATCAATCGCGGATCGATGCGTGGGAATTCGGCGGTCGAGTCGGAGAACTTGGTTTCCTTGCAGCTGCCGGCTTCGAGGTCGAACTCATAGAGATAAGGATTCGCATCGAGCCCTGAGCCAACCTTGCCATCCCGCGCGCCGTCTAGAGAATCGATGAGCGACTGTGGGTTTTCGTAGGTGCATGCATCCATGAAAATTTTGCCGTCCTCTTCGTAGGCGTTCGCGGGGTGGAACATATATCCCGCGGAGGGCGCTTCGAACCAACGGATTTCACTTCCGGCCTCGCGACTTCGAATGCCAAAGGTCATAGGGCGATCGACGCCGGACAGAGCCTGCGTGAACGTGCCTCCCGTGAGCAGCGGGGCTAGATCAAATTCCATGCTGCCGAGCGGGAAGATGACGTGGTTCTCCGTGATTGCGAAGTCGTGCATCATGGAGGCCCATGGCGCGTCGTGAGCTTCGGCAAGCGAGACGCGGCCGTCGGGTTCGACGCAGTAGAGCTGGATATGCGGGGACATAGGCTGATATCCGTGGATCCACATCTGTCCCGTACGACCATCGATTTTCGGGTGGGCGGTCGTCGACATGCCGAGCATCTTGCCGTCGTATTCCCAGAGCCCCTTGGAGGCGAGGGTCTCGGGATCCATCTCGAAGGGCGGCATGTTTTCGGCAAGCGCGAAGAGGCGCCCCGCGTGGGATACGATGTTCGTGTTCGGGGCGTGGTTGGGGATAGGCGGCTCGACGACGCGATCCGCGGGCAGCCGAAGGCCAGCCTGGACGTATTCGCCTTCTGCAAGATTGCGTTCGAACGCTGCGGTTCGCGCATAACGTCCGAGATGGTGAGCCTTGCCATCTTCGAAGCGAATCGCTTGGATGAGAGCGTCGCCGTCGAAAAAGTGGAGCGCGCGTGGGCCGACCTTGGGAGAGATCTTTTGGTTGGGACCGTTTCGGTAGAGGGTTCCCGTCAGTTCCTGGGGAATCTCGCCCTCAACGCGCGTGATGGCGGCGTCGGCTTCTACTGGATTCGGGAGCGAGATCTCAGCGAATTGTTCGTTGGCGGCTAGCACAGCGTCGTTCATGGGAGACTCCTTGTTATTCACCACGTGGGCGAATGAAGATCAGTGAATCGGGAAAACATTGGGATTGAGAAAAATGGGATCGAGATAAATGGGATCGAAAATCGGCGGATCAGGCGAGCTCCCGCTCGATAAAGGCCTCGACCAGGGGGCCGAGTCCTATGCCAAGCTCGAGCATGCCACTTAGGTGCAGTGCCACGAGGCCGTGGACTCCCGACCAAAAAAGATGCGCCACGACGTCCGGATCACCTTCGAGTGCGCCATCAGCAATCGCGTCGGCGACAGCGGCCTTCATGATGAACCAGCCGCGGGCTTCTTCGACGCGCGGAGGTTCGGGACGTTGGCCTCGTTCAAGCTCAAAGATGATTCGGTAGGCGTGAGGTTCGGCGACGGCGAAGTCGACATAGGCATGGCACATGGCGCGTAGGCGAGGGCGGTGTTTGGCTTCGCGCTTGACGGCGGAATCGATCGCATCGGCGAAGCGCGTGCCGGCGGCAGAGCGGACCGTGTCGAAGATCTCTGCTTTGTTGGCGAAGTAGCGATACGGCGTCATCGGGCTGCAGCCGATTTCCTTAGCGAGCGCGCGCATCGTCACACCCTCGTATCCGTGAGCGGCGAAGAGTCTCGTCGCGGCGGCGCAGAGCGAGTCGCGGAAATCGTTGAGCTGATCCTGGGAGAGGGCGGCTCGAGGCATGGCGATATGTATACGACGTAAATTTTACACTGTCAACGAATGATTACAGAGGCTGCTGCGCCGCGTGATCGAAAGTGCCGGGAGTGCGCGGCCCTAGGTCCTCTTGGGTAAGGCCGGCTCGACTGAATCGGTCCCGGGCAAACTGTTTGTGCGGGCGCGAGTGAAGTCTCGCGAAGCGGCATTCGGGTCAGGAGCCTCTAATATGCGCTGAGTTGTAACGATAAATGGGGAGGGCAGGAATGCCGAACGTGGCGATGTGGGGCAAGGCTTTGACGGCGATGCCCCGGATTACAAAAGAGGATTGGGACGGGCTTGATCTGGTTTCTCGATGGCTGATTGCGACGCGGTCGGCGGTCATTATCATGACCTTTACTTCGGCCGCTTTTGCGGGCGTGCTCGCTTTTAAGGCGGGTGCCTTCGATTGGATGCTCTTCGGGCTCGTGACCGGCGGGCTATGTCTCGCTCATGCGACGAATAATCTGGTGAACGACCTTACGGATCACTGGAAGGGCGTCGATCAGGGGAATTATTTCCGGACTCAATACGGCCCACAGACCGTTGAAGACGGATTCCTAACCGTCCGCCAATTAATCACTTACGCGGCGCTCACCGGCGGCGTCGGCCTCGCGATCGGCCTCTATCTCGTCTTTGTTTCGGAACGTGGTGAGATCACGATGGCCCTACTCGTGAGTGGTCTCTTTTTCGTTCTCTTTTACACCTTTCCGCTCAAATATATTGGCCTCGGTGAGCCGGCTGTTCTGGTTGTATGGGGACCGCTCATGGTCGGCGGCAGCTATTTCGTGATCACCGGAGACTGGAGCAATGAGGTCGCCTTCGCGAGCCTCGCCTACGCGCTCGGGCCAACCGCAGTCCTTTTTGGAAAGCACACGGACAAACTCTCCTTCGATTCAGACAAGGGAATTCGGACACTTCCAGTAATGTTAGGCGAGTCTTTGTCAAGGAAAGTCACGGTCGCGCTCTTGCTCGCGCAGTATCCGGTCATCGGGTACTTGATTTACACGGGCTTTTTTCATCCGGTGATGCTGATCAGTTTCGCTTCGATGTTTTCGCTGAAGAGAGTCTTTGAAGTCTTTGCACACCCACGGCCCGAGCGCGCGCCATCGAGTCTTCCCGAAGGCGTATGGCCGCTTTGGTTCGTAGGCGTCACGTTTTGGTTTACGCGGCGGTACAGCGGGTTCTTTTTGATCGGTCTCGTCCTGGATGTGATCCTTTCCCGAGGCTAAAG
>JASDVF010000036.1:143444-187533 GCA_041440805.1 Myxococcota bacterium
GCGGGTTCTTTTTGATCGGTCTCGTCCTGGATGTGATCCTTTCCCGAGGCTAAAGATGCCTTCCAGCGAAGTCAGAAGCAGCGTTACGACAATTTCCAAGAAGAGCGGCAAGCAGAGGTGGTGATCAGATGCGGGTCGCCCATTTTGTCGCCTGCAGAGTTTCGACGCGCGCGGAGAGCCTGCATCAAGCCCGAGGGCGGGAGGAGGGGAGGTCTCAAGATCCTCGGGCCCGCGTGAGATCACGCGCACCGGTGCGAGCGCGGAGATCAAACTGCTCAGGAATGCATTGGCCTCCGGTGGGCCAGATGGGCTGATCGGCGGCTCTCGCATCGCGCTCGTGTGACAGTCTTGGGCGGCCTGTGCTTGCCCGCAGTCGGATCCAATCCGAATGGCGGTCTCTCCAAGGAGGTCGATCAGGGTTGGTGCGTCAGGTGGCTACAGAGGCGCATCAAAGGGCGATTGGAGGGTCAGAGGCTGCCGACGTGGCGCGGAAGGTTTGCGAGGTCTCGGGCGCTGGGCGAAGGTGCGCCAGTGCGCCAATTCATTCCGCTGCTCGCCCTATTATTCGTTCTCGGCCCGCTGGGCTGCGAGGGCGCCGACAGTGAGAATTCGTCGACGCTCGAAGTCTCCCGCGAAACGGAAGCCGTCGAGGACGTTACGGCGGCCGAAGCCACGTTCGTCGGCACGCTGCGATGTGCGGAATGCCACACGGATGCCGCGGAAGCGTGGTCCGGTTCGCATCATGACCTCGCGATGGTGGTGGCATCGGCGAGCAGTATTCTCGGGGATTTCGAGGATGTGGAGACCTCCCTCGGCGGCGACAAGTGGGGCTTCCATCGCGAAGGGGATGCCTTTGTTGTGACGCATACGCCGAGCGATGGACCGACCGAGCGACGTCGTGTCGAGGCGACATTCGGCGTGACGCCGCTTCAACAACTGCTTGTTCCTGAGCCGGGCGGCCGGCTTCAGGCCTGGCCCATTGCGTGGGATTCGCGACCCAAGCAAGTCGGGGGCCAGCGATGGTTCTCGATTCACGGCGACAAACCCATTCCATCCGGGGATCCGCTTCATTGGCAGGGCGGCGCCATGAACTGGAATAGCCAGTGCGCCGCGTGTCATTCGACGGCACTTGTGAAGTCTTTCGATGATGCGAGGGATCGATTCGACACGACTTCCGTCGAGATCAACGTTGGCTGTGAAGCATGCCACGGGCCGGGGAGCGCCCACTCGTCTTGGGCTGTTAGTTCGCCTACGGAACGCGGAGCCGACCCCGGACTTCCCGTCGCTTTCGAAGCTTGGTCCGCAGATCATTGGGCCCGCCAAGGTCAAGCGCGCATCGCCACGCGCGAGGTGCCGCGAGTTGAGGACCATCAACTTGATACCTGCGCGCCTTGCCATTCCAGACGCGCTCAGCTCAAAGCCGAACCCGCGATCGGGGCGGCGCTGCTGGATGGGTACTCGCCGCGGCTGCTGGATGAGACGCTCTATTTTGATGATGGGCAGATTCGGGATGAGGTGTATGTCTGGGGTTCCTTCATTCAAAGTCGCATGCATGAGATGGGCGTTCGCTGCGCGGACTGCCATGACCCACATTCCTTGTCCCTTCGTAGAGAGGGCAACGCGCTTTGCACGGGGTGTCACGCGTCAGAGGCATTCGATGTACCAACACATAGAGGACATGATGGCTTAGTCGGGAAGGGGACCGAGTGCGTCGATTGCCATATGCCCGAGCGGACGTATATGGTGGTCGATCCGCGGCGGGATCATTCGTTTCCGATTCCGCGGCCGCTTCGCAGTCAAGCACTCGGCACGCCCGACGCATGCGGTGGCTGTCATGCAGATCGCGGCGCTGCATGGGCGGCGAACGAAATTTCTAACTGGCGTGGTGATCGGCCAGAGAAGCCGCATTGGTCTGATGGCCTCGTCGCAGACGGCGAACGTCGGGTCGACCCTGAACGCTGGCTCGGCCTAGCCTATAGAGAGGATCTCCCTGACTGGGTACGCGGCAGCGGGTGGTCACGTTATGCTGCAGAAGCGCAAGGGGCGCCGCCACTCGCTTTGCTGCAAGAGCGATTCGCCAGCGGGGGCGCACTCGAACGGCTTGGATTGATCGATGTCGCAGAGCGGCTCTCACCTATGCATCGCTTGAGCTTGCTTCGACCGGTGCTTGACGATCCTCTTCTAGCGCTTCGACTCCGCGCCGCACAAGCGCTCGTAGACTTGCCCGCCGACAGGCTTCGACCTGCTGATCGCGCAGCGTTGGCTCGTGCACTTCGTGAGGCCCGTGCGGCGAACGAGGCGAACGCCGAGCGTCCAGAGGCGCAGGTCGCTCTCGGACTTCAGGCTCTGCGATACGGAGACGCTGCATCCGCGCGGGCGGCCTATGAAAAGGCGCTCGCCCGCGCTCCTTTTTTCGTTCCCGCGCGAGTGAACCTCGCGGACTTGGCGCGAGCGGAAGGGAATGAGCGTGAGGCGATCGAACAGCTTCGTGCGGCCCTCGAGTACGTTCCAGAAGACGGACTTGTGCGTTATGCGCTGGGCTTGGCGCTGCATAGAGCGGGCGAAGCCGAGGGGGCTCTTCGTGAACTGGAGCAAGCTAGCAAGAGTGCTCCACTCGATCCCCGGATTACGCTTGGCTACGCGCTTGCCTTAGATGGCCAAGGCCGACGTAGCGAGACGCTGGGCGTGCTTGGATCCGCGATTGATGAGGGGCGTGGTGACGGCGCGCTCTATCAAGCGCTTGTCAGTTTCCTGCGCGAGGAAGGGCGGATGAACGAAGCACGTGCACGGGCCGAGGCATGGTTAACGGCCTACCCCGACGATCCGCAAGCGAGGGCCGTGCTCGGCGACGGCAGCGGAATGCCGCCGGGCTGAGGCTTGCTAGGCCAGGCCCGATTGACTGATTTCGGGGTCGATATTCGGTTCGATTTCGCGGCGCTCGGCCTCGGTGAGAAACTCGTAGGAGAGAAGGTCGATCCGCGGATCCTGCCCGTCATCGGGAATGATGGAAAGGCCGACCCAGGGATCCGCATCAAAGCCGAAAGTCAAGATCGCGAGAATTTCGCATCGATCCGTCTTGAAGGATTCCGACTGGAGCTGCTCAGTCAGCTCCGGATCGAGCTCGACCGCGGCGGTCGGAAACGTTCGGTCGACCTCGGGAGGAAGCCGGCTGAGATCGACTTCGGCCGTGTCCTCTGGATCAATCTTGCCCGGGCCATTCGAACGGGGAGAGGCGATATGCTCCGTCGGTTTTCTCGGCTTCGATTTCCGCGAGCGCAGATTCAGCGCGTTCGACGGCCGTCAGACTGATATTGCTAGGTCGCCTTTGGGTTCGCCGAGAGACGCAGAGTCTTCATCTGTCGCCGCGTCGCCGAGTTCCTCGTCTAGGTTCACGACCGAAGCCGGGTCGAGCCGGGCGCGCTCTTCGGCGAAGGCAATTTCGTCCAAGGGAGCTTCGAGAGAAGCGTCGAGAGAAGCGTCAAGAGAAGCGTCAAGAAAAGCGTCAAGAGAAGCGTCAAGAGAAGCGTCAAGAGAAGCGTAAGAAGACTCGTCGCCGATCACGACATCCTTCGAAGGCTCGGCTTTCTTTTCGTGCACGGCGACAGGGATCCCTGGGTCTCTCGATGCGGCAATCATTGACGATTCTGCGGGCGGGACGGTCGAGGGGCTGAGATAGACAGTGGCTCCGCCGGGGAGATAGCCTTTCACAACGAACATCAGATCGATCTCGGCGAAGCGAACGTGATCTCCGCTCTTGAGCGGAACGCGCTCATCCGGATCGAGCCGTTTGTCAGCCAGACATGTTCCATTGGTGCTGCGCAGGTCTCGCAGCCAATAGCGCCCGTCACAATTTTCGATCAAAGCATGCTCGCTCGAAATCGTATCGTCGCGTAAGACGATGCTGTTGTTTGCGTCGCGTCCGATGGTCGTGCATCCGGGTTCGAGTGCGAAAGCTTGCCCGCTCGTCCCGGCATGGCCGCCAATGTCAAGCAGTTGGGCGGGAGGCGCATCCGGCGTCGCAGGCGACCGAACGGATGCTCCCCAATTTCCGCCTTGCCGCCGATAAAAGAGGGCGCCACTGACGACCAGGAGTGCGACGGGAAGCAATGCCAGAATTCCTGGGCCGCCGGCTTCTTCATCTTCGTGGTCGAGGAAGGGAGTGGCCGCGATATCGGGTGACTCGGCCGCGACTGCGTTGCGTTCATCGTCTGTGAAGCCGGGCTCGAACGGATTTCGGCCGGCGAGCTGTGGGGTTGCGACCTTGGCGAGCACGTCCTCGACGACCGTCGCGAGTTCACCAGCAGCGAAGGCGCGGTAGTAGCTGCCCTTCGTGCGGCGCGCGAGGGCTTGCATGAGTTGATAGTCGGCGTCTTCAGTAAAGGCGATGCCGAAGATACGGACGTGGCCTGCGGCGGATTCGCCAGCGAGGTCTTCACGGAGCCATCGTGCGAGCTCTATATCGTTTGCCGAATCGCCAGTGTCGATTTTACCGTCGCTGAGGAAGATGATCGCTTGTTCGGCGTCTGCGCGTCCACGTTCGCGAAGTTCGTAGAGCGCACGTTCGATGCCCGAGGGACTGTTAGTGCGCTGGCCCGAGAAGTCGAGCTCGTCGAGAGCGTCGCCAAGGAGGCGCGTAGAAGCGAGATCGCCGGCCGGCGTGAGGCGCTGTACGAGGCTTGCTTGTCCGTCGAATAGGACGATCGCGAGTCGGCCTTCGAGTTCACTTTCAGCCGCAAGGGCGTCCGCGAAATCGGCAACGGCGCGTCGCGTGAGAAACTCGGGATCGTTTTGTTTCATGCTGCCGGAGTTGTCGAGGACGAAGACCACGTCGAGGGGCTGGGCAGCGAAGGCAGAGCCCGCGCACAGTGCTACGCCCAGTGAAACAAACAGGAAGGCGAGAGTGAATATGACTGAAGCGCCTGAATAGGAGGTTCTCATTCGTTTCGCCATTTTTTGATCGTTCAATTGATCACCCAAAGTCGGCTCACTCGATTGCAGTTGTGCCTCTTGAATCGAGGCTCGTGTCGGCTGGGCTGACACCATGTACGGGCCCGTCGACCGAGGTTTTTCGTTCCCTGCCGCTTGTCCGTTTATAGAGATTGAGCCGCCAGTATAGGCGGACCAACCCTTTGCCAGGGTCGATCTGGTCGAATCCGGATCGAACGACCTACGTCCGGTAGCATCAGTCGCGAGGGCGAAGAACACAGGTTCTGGAGAGCAGGGCGCCCATTCGGTGTGATCGGGACCGTTGAGTGCAAATGTTTTACAACTTCTCTGGAGTTCGGTGCATTCCCGGCGCCCCTTCAGCTGTGGTATTCCCCCACGGACGCCCGCAACCCGGCGGGAATTCATCCGCAGCACCCGCTGCCGGTCCGTTGTTGTTTCGAGGGCGTGAGAGGAGAGGGGAGGGGATTTGGAGGCATTGCTCACCGCTGAGAATGCGATCGCTCTGGCGACGCTCGCCGGTCTCGAGATCGTGCTCGGCATCGACAACATCGTCTTCATTGCGATCCTGACTCAAAAGCTCCCTCGTGCTCGTCAAGCCGCGGCGCGTCGTATCGGACTGGTCGCGGCTATGGTGATGAGGATCGGACTTCTGCTCGCGATCGGTTGGGTCATGGGACTCACTGAAGTGCTGTTCAGCGTTCTGGACCAGAGCTTTTCAGGGCGCGATCTGATCCTGCTAGGCGGCGGCCTCTTTCTTGTCGCCAAGGCGACTTGGGAAATACACGACAAACTCGAGGGCAGCGAAGAGGTGTACGGCGGGGGAAAAGCCGTGTCCATGAGCGCCGTAATCTTGCAGATCATGCTGCTCGACATCGTGTTCTCTCTCGACTCGGTCATTACCGCTGTCGGGATGGCCAACGAAATTTCCGTGATGATCGCTGCCGTTGTGATTTCGGTCGGCGTGATGTTGGTGTTTGCAGAAACCATTAGTCGATTCATCGAAGAGCATCCGACCATGAAAATTCTTGCCCTCGCATTTCTGATTCTAATTGGCACCATGTTGATGCTTGAAGGACTCGGGAAGCATGTCGAGAAGGGATACATCTACTTTGCGATGGCCTTCGCGCTTGGCGTTGAACTGGTGAATGTCGCGGTGCGGAAGCCGAGTCCGGTTCAGCTGAAGCAGACCTACGTGACCCGGGATGATCATTCGCAGCTGCCCTCGGATCCAGCACATCCTGGATCCGACTTGAGTGAAGGAGTCTGAGGCCGATGTCCTCTCGCATATTTAGGATCGGTCGCTGGATCGTTCTTGGTCTCGTTTTACTTCCGTTTATGTTGGTGCTTGGCGTCTCCTTTGCGCTCAAACTGACTCAGCTTCCCGATGAACCGTTCGGTGAGATTGTCACGATCGTCGGTGGAGGTTTGGCTTCGACGGCCATTTGCGCCGTAACAGGCTGCGAACCCGAATTCCTTGAAGGGATGGAGAGCGTCGTCTTCGAAGAAGGGCTGCTTGAAGGAACGCCGGTTGCACTCGAAGTGGATGAATGGGGCCGGGTGCTAGTTGCAGAGACGGCACGTCAGAACGCCGGCGCCGAAGACAATAGAGGTCATCCCTATTGGTTGATGGATGATCTGGCATCGCGCACCGTTGAAGACCGGGTCGCCTACTACAAAAAGTGGACCGAATCCGGCGAGATCGAGGATCCCAATCATTTCACGTCTTCTGCGGACCGTCTCGTCGTGCTTGAAGATGTTGATGGTGATGAGCGGGCGGACACCCGAACGGTTCTTGCTTCGTGGAATGAGATGGCTTCAGGGCTCGTTGCGGGTATCGAAGCGCGGGAAGGCTCGATTTTCGTCACATCGATCCCGTCGATCTATCGCGTAGAAGACCTCGATTATGACGGCGTCGCTGAATCGGTCGAAACGATCCACACAGGCTTCGGCGTGAAGACCTCCCTCATCGGGCATGACTTGCACGGTCTCGTCTGGGGCCCGGACGGAAAGATCTATTTCTCGATGGGGGACCGCGGGTACAGCGTGACGAGTGACGAGGGCAAGGTTTTCGAGCCGTCTATGGGACCGGGTCGTGGTGCGGTGTTTCGGATGAATCCCGACGGCAGCGACTTGCAGGTCTTCGCGACGGGTGTGCGGAATCCGCAGGAGCTGGCCTTCGATGACTACGGGAACCTGTTTACCGGTGATAATAATGGCGATGGCGGTGACTCCGCGCGAATTGTCTATCTGGTCGAGGGCAGTGAGACGGGATGGGCCATGGCTTTCCAGTCGCTGGCCGGCGACTACGTGCGGGGGCCTTGGGTCGCCGAAGGTCTTTGGGAGCTGCAGCACGAGACGCAGCCCGCATGGGTGCTGCCGCCCGTGGCGCATATAGCGAACGGGCCTGCGGGTTTCGTTCACTATCCCGGACTGGGCCTTCCTGAACGTTATGCGAATTTCTTTTTTCTCTGTGACTACGCCTACACCCCGGGCCGCACTGGAATTTGGTCTTTCCGGCTGACCCCCGAAGGTGCGGGAATGAAGATGGAAGAGCGGCATAAGTTCGCATGGTCGGTCCTGGCGACGGATTTCGATTTCGGATGGGATGGTCGGATGTTCGCCACGATCTTCGATCAATTCGGAGGCGGGAAGCAGGTGTTGCAGATGCGACACCCGGAGTCCCAGGCGGATCCGCGAGTGAAAGAGCTTTCGACACTCGTCCGCCAACCGATGGCGAGTCAAAATACGGAGCGACTCTTCGAGCTGCTGTCCTTTCCTGATCAGCGGCTGCGTCTTCGCGCACAGTACGAGTTGGTCACGCGGGAGCAGGTGGTGGGACTGGCCCAGGCGGCAATGCAGGCAGATGCGGACGTGGTGCCTCGCTTGCACGCACTTTGGGGTCTTGGACAACTCGGGAACGAAGCCCTCTCAGCACTCTCTCTGAATGGTTTGGAATGGCTCGAGTCGGCCCCTCTGGAAGTCCGTGCACAATTTGCACGAGTGGCGGGAGACGCCGGGCAGCACGAACTCGCTCCGCTCTTTGTTAAGTGGCTAAAGGATGACTCGCTTCGAATTCGTTTCTTTGCGGCGCAAGCGCTGGGGGCGCTGAAGGCGCCTAGTGCGGTCTTGCCTCTGGCGGACGCGCTTCGCACGAACGCGGATGAAGATGTGTTTCTTCGCCACGCAATCGTTTGGGCTTGGCACCGCATTGGCAATCTAGACGCGGTCTGGGCTCTTCGCGATGATTCCAGCCGGTCGGTCAGGCTCGGCGTACTGCTCGCGCTCAGGAATGACAGTGATGCCCGCATCGCGGTATTTCTTGATGACGAAGATCCACTGCTAGTCGTTGAGGCTGCGCGTGCGATCTACGACCTGCCTCTCGAGTCGGCAATGACGGAGCTTGCCGCGCTCGCGGCGAGCCTATCCCCAGCGACTGAGGAGGACACGCAAACATCCCAAGCGCTTCATAGGCGTGTGATTGGTGCCAATGTCCGACTCCGCTCTCCAGCCGGGGCGGACGCACTCGCTCGTTATGTGATCGACGAGAGCCAGCTGGAATCGCTTCGCGAGATTGCCCTCGAAGCCCTCGGTGCGTATTCCGAACCGCCTCTACGTGATTTGACGATGGGCTTCTATCGGCCGCTTGCCGCGGCAGATGACGAAATCTTGGCCTCGGTTCTCAGATCTCTAGGTCGAGCGCTGGCGGAGTCTTCTCTTGGTGGTCGGGCGATGGAAATAGCGACTGAAAAAGGGGAGTTGCCGTTAGATGATGAGGAATTGGTTGAGCTGATCAGCGATGCGTCTGGAGATCTTGGCGCCCGCGTAGCTTCGTTACGCGCGCTGACGTCTCGAGCGGAAGTCGGTCAGCTGAGTGTGGATCCAGCCGCCACAATTGAAGGCTCGCTTGGTTCCGATTCGGCCGCCCTTCGAATGGCGGCGAGAGAGTTGCGAACTCGCGTTGCGCCGGATGCAGGCCTAACGGGTTACGTCGAGGCAACGAAAGGGGCGGAGACGCTTGTTGAGCGCCAACACGCGTGGCGGATGCTCGCAGGAATTCCGGGAGCAGAAAGCGAACGCGTGATCGCGCAAGGCCTAATGGAATGGTCTGAGGGCAACTTAGAACAAGGCGTGGCGCTTGAAGTATTTGAGGCGGCCGCGGGCCGCGGCGGCGACCTCGAGGCTCGGTCCGGTTTGGCGATGGCTGGGAGCGCGGCTGCCTCGAGCGGAGATCGCCCTGTGGACACAAGGCGCTGGGCGTTGTCCGGTGGAAATGCGGAATTGGGACGCGAGATCTTTCAAACGATCGGTGACTGCCAGCGGTGTCACGGTGGCGGTGGCGGGCATGGAGGCGGAGTGGGACCTGCACTCGCGGGTGTGCGCGCAAAGGGAGCGGAGCATGTGCTCGAGTCCGTTCTCGTACCGAACGCGAAGATTGCGAATGGTTTTGCCTCGATCGTGGTACGGCGTCGAGACGGTTCCTCGACATCAGGACTGATCGTGAAAGAGGATGCATCCTCCCTGGTGCTGGATATCGGTGCCGCGAATCCCGTAACGATCGCGCTTGATGATATTGTCGAACGCAGTACGCCAATCTCCGGGATGCCGCCTGTGGGGCTGGGGCTTTCGCCGCAGGCCCTGCGCGATCTACTCGCTTACGTGATGACGCTATAGATCGGTAGATAGGGATGTGGGCAGAGGCCTATGGACCGAGATGAACTTGGACTCGACCGCGTTGAACGAAGGGACCGAACGTGAATCCTAGACTGGCCACGTGTTTAATTTGGTTGACGCTCGTGATGGTATGGCCTGTGTCGATGTTTGGGCTGGACGGTTCGTTCACCCCCGTCGCACGATTCATTCAGCTTGCCTCAGCCTTGTCTTGGCTCGGTTTTCTCGAGGGAACCGAAGGGATGGTGGGGCTCTTTATCGGTCTGCTCTGGGGACATGCAGTGGTCTATGGAGCGGTGCTATTTGCGATCTCTTTCGCACTCGTCAAGCTGGGGCTTGCGCGATTGCCCGAAGGGCTTCGTGCCGGAGCAGCCGTCGCGGTCATGGCGGTGGTCATTTTGTGGGGCGTGTTCATCACTGAATACGACACGCAATTTCACCACTCGAGTCCGCACGCACGCTGGTCGGAGTTGTATAGATGAGCGTGATACGACGACGTGAGGGGGCGGGATTGACGGCTGCCGAGCTTGTGGGCATGGCTGCAAAGGCTCGCTGGAGACAAGTGTGGCTCGGCATTTCAGGTGGGTTCATCTTTGTGATGACCATGACGATGACGATGGCGATGGGCCAGGCCGTGATGGCAGAGACGAACCCCGAGATGGCTCTGGGCGAAGTATTCGCGCAGCCATTCGATCGCACGTCGATCGTGCCTCCGTGGCCCGTCACGGAAGAGCGAGAGCGCTGTGCGGCCTATGACCCTATGCGCCGACCCTTCTTCGGAGATACGCATGTCCACACGGCCATCTCCTTCGATGCTTGGGGGCAGGGCACTCGTGGCCGGCCGGACGATGCTTATCGCTTTGCGAAAGGCGAGGCGATCGGAGTGCAGCCCTACGATGAGGCGGGCGAGCCGGACCGATTAGCGCAGCTAAGACGGCCGCTTGATTTCGCAGTCGTGACGGATCACGCAGAGCTCTTCGGAGAGACTCATATTTGCGATACGCCCGGCGTGGAGGGATACGACTCCTTCTTGTGCCGGATGAACCGGACCTTTCCGAAGCTTGGGTACATGTCGGTGAATAGTCGTGTTTTTCAGGCGATCGGTGCGCCTCGCTACTCGATGTGCGGGGAGGACGGTATCTATTGCCGAAGCATGGCGAAGGGGCCGTGGCAGGAAACGATCGACGCCGCGCAGTCTCATTATGACCGCTCCGCCCAGTGCCGTTTCACGCCCTTCATCGGGTACGAGTGGACCGGTATGCCGAGCGGTCAGAAAATTCACAGGAACATCATCTTCCGCAACGATCTTTATCAAAGCGTTCCGACTAACTACATCGACACGCCAAACGCTGAAGGGCTTTGGTCGGCCCTGGAGTCCGAGTGCCTTGATCGCGGAGACGGCTGCGAGGTCCTCGCGATTCCGCACAACCCGAACGTGAGCAATGGAATGCTCTTTCGGACCGTGAACGACGACGGAACGCCACTTTCTGCTGCGAACGCGCGCCGCCGTGCGCGACTCGAAACCCTCGTCGAGGTCACTCAGCACAAGGGCAGTAGCGAGTGTCGGTTCACCGAAGAAGATGAAGCCTGCGGCTACGAAAAGCTGCCCTTTGCCTTGCTAGGCCAGGAAACGTCCTCGGCACTTGGGGGAACTCCCGTTCCGCCACTCAGCTATGCACGCGAAGCACTGACCGAGGGCTTGGCGCAGAAACGTAGTCTAGGAGTGAACCCATTCGCCTTCGGGCTGATCGGTTCAACGGATTCACATCTCGCGACGCCGGGCCTCGTCTCCGAGCAAGACTTCAAAGGACACGCGGCGGGCATCGTTTCGCATCGCCTCGAAGCGCCCGCCATGCCCGATTCGCTCTGGTACAACCCGGGCGGCCTGGCCGTGTTATGGGCGGAAGAAAATTCTAGGGATGCACTCTTTGAGTCCATGAAACGGCGCGAAGCCTATGGGACGAGTGGGCCGCGTATGATCCTACGCTTCTTTGGGGGCTGGGACTTCGAAGAGGACATGTGTGGCGATCGACGCCGTGTGGAGAAGGCATACGCCTCAGGCGTCCCTATGGGCGGTGATCTCGAAGCGAAGGGCGAGGCGAACAGCTCTCCCAAGTTTTTGATTTCAGCTCTGCGAGATCCAGGAGTGCCCGGCGATCCGGGCGGTCTGTTGCAGCGAATTCAGATCGTGAAGGCCTGGGAAGAGGGTGGCGCGACACAGACGCGTGTCGTTGACGTTGCCGGAGGGAAATCGGCCGAGGCGACTGTCGACCCTCTGACCTGCGAGCCGCGCGGGCCTGGCGCGGACGAGCTGTGCACGGTTTGGTCAGACCCCAATTTCGATCCTAATCAGCACGCGCTCTATTATGCGCGAGTCCTTCAGAATCCGAGCTGCCGTTGGAATGCTTATGTGTGCCTCGAGGAGGGCGTCGATTGCGAGGATCCGGCCACAATCGGGGATGGGCTCGCGGGTTGCTGTGACGAGCGCTTTCCGAGGACGCTCCAGGAGCGCGCCTGGTCCTCGCCGATCTGGTACGAAGCGCCCTGACTCGGGGCTGGCCGTAGCACGCCAGCTTTTTTTTGGGGGGGACTCCTGACTCGGTCCGTTTTGTTTCTGTTATCTGTTTGGTGTTGTTAGTTGGGGTCAGTGATGGGGGAAGATACTGGCTCCGTATTGTTGGAGCGCGAATGCGGCTTCGGTTCGATTGCTCACGTCCAGGAGGCCTAAGAGGGCCGAAAGATGGGATTTGATGGTTTAGCTGGAGATGCCGAGGACGTCTCTTCCGGACACATCAATCCTGCGATGCCCGCTGCATCGCAATGAGAACCGATCTCCTTAGGCGTGTGATAGAGCCGCGCCTACTCGCCAGCGACGCCCGTTAGCCGGCGGCCGTATCCCGATGCCTGGGCAGAACGACTGTTTCCGCGCGGATCAAGCCGAGTGCCGTCGACTTCGTTTCGAGTTCGTCGAGTCGGTCGTAGAGCAGGTGTGGAGCCGTCGCGGTGGCGAGATCCCGCTCGTCGTTCGGGAGCCCCACCAGGGGCCGCGATGGGCGCGCTGGTCGAGTCGCTCTTCTTAGGAGAGCCGCTGCCAAAGTCGCGAACCATCGAAGTTCGCCGTCTTGGCGAAGCTCATGAAGCCACCCTCGACACCAGCCTCCTTGAGAGAGCGATCGAAGACGGGTGCGTACTCGATCAAGTGGCCATCGGCATCGAGTACGGGGTGGGCAGCGATGCGCGAATTTCGGCGAGTGTTTTGTCAGAACTCATGGCGAAAATCTGGCCTGGCTGAGGGTTAGCGTCTCGGGTGGAATTTGCACGGAGGCGCTCAGACGAGGCTAAAAGTGCCCAAAAGAGTCGGATGCATTGGGCGAATGAGCGCTCTAGTGTTGAGAGAGCCCAACGAGTTCGATTCGCCGCGCCGCGTCGCTCTCGTGCTCATGTAAATTCAAAGCGTCACAAGCCATCGCAAAAAAACCGAAATAGGAGACGGACTCATGTCAGGACCTCAAATTAACGGCGGCGATATCGCCGATTGGCCGATCCTCAAGATCGATTATCTCACGGACAAAGACAAGGTGGCCGCGCTCTTGCCGCCCGGCGTCGACCCCGCGGATGATCCGCACGTTAACATCTCGATTTACCAGGTCGCCGTCCCCGACGTTCCCGAATACGGCGTCTTCATGACGGTCGACGCGGACTACCGCGGTACCAAGGGTGCCTACACCTTGGGCTACGGCATCGATCAGGAGTCGGCGATCTTCATAAGCCGCGACATGAACGGTCAGCCGAAATTCCCCTGCGAAATCGACTACTACCGATACCAAGACAAGGTCTCTGCGCGATGCACGCATCAGGGATACACGTTCATCGAATTCGAAGGCACGACGGGCGAAGCTGCACCGGCACGCGAAACCTTTGAAGAGAACGAGTGGTGGGTGAAGGTACTGCGCGCTGTTGGCGGCGCGGAGAAGGCCTACGACTTCCCGCCCCACATCGTTCGTGTGAAGAGCACTTACGCAACGAAGGCAGAGATCCAGGTCGAAGGCGACCTCGGACTGCTTGAAAGCCCGTGGGATCCGATCGCTTCGCTCTTGCCCGTTCGTGAATACCAGGGTGCTCGTCTCTGGTGGCCGGAATTCTTGGGTCGCGAGATCACCCTCGAAGGTCCTCTTGACCCGGAAGCCTATTGGCCCCACATCGACAACATCAGTGGTTCGCGATGGCCCGGTCATATGGGCGGCCCGAAGCTGACGTAATCATCGGCTCAACACCGTCGGCCTAATACTGTTGCCGAATGGTGATGGGTAAGAATGCTAAATGAACGCCCCTTCGCGATGCCGCGGTGGGGCGTTTTGCATTGGGGCGGGCATTCATTCCTAATGATGTCAGGAGCGGCGTATCCGGAGCTTGCTCATTAACCGCTTAGGCTGTGGTTTCGCGCAGAATGCGAAGCACGCGGCGCAGCGGTTCTGCCGCGCCCCATAACAACTGATCGCCAACCGTAAACGCGCCGAGATACTCGGGGCCGATGCGAAGCTTGCGCACCCGACCGACGGGAATATTTAGGGTGCCTGTCACCGCAGCCGGAGTTAACTGAGAAAGGCTGGATTCCTTGTCGTTATGCACCAGGTTCACCCAATCATTCGCACCACTCATGAGCGATTCGATCTCGTCGATCGGCACATCCTTGCGAAGCTTCAAGGTGAACGCCTGCGAATGACATCGCATGGATCCCACTCGCACGCAGATCGAGTCGATCGGCACGAGAGGTTCGCCGCCGCCCAGTCCAGGCCCACGCCCAAGGATCTTGTTGCCTTCATCAAAGGCCTTCCGTTCCTCGCGGGTATCGCCTTCATCCATCGCGGTGTCGATCCATGGCAACAGACTCGCCGCGAGGGGGAACCCGAAGTTGTCTGTAGGCATGGCTTCGCTGCGAAGAATCTCTGTGATCTTAGAGTCGAGGGGCAGGATTCCGTTTCTGTCGTCGGTGAGCAGGGAGCCGCTCTGTTCTCCCAGAGTGTGCATCTGCGCAACGAGCTCGCGCATGTGGCGCGCGCCGCCGCCGGAGGCAGCTTGATAGGTCATGCAGGTTGCCCATTCGACGAGGTCTTCTTTGAATAGACCATGCAGAGCGAGCAGCATGAGTGAGACGGTGCAGTTGCCGCCGATAAAATTTTTGTAGCCGGTGGCGATGCCCTGGTCGATGACCGATCGGTTAACGGGGTCGAGAACGATGACGCTGTCGGCGTCCATGCGCTTGGCGCTGGCGGCGTCGATCCAATAGCCATTCCATCCCTGCTCACGGAGCTGGGGAAGGACTTGTTTGGTGTAGTCGCCGCCCTGACAGGTCACGATCGCATCGTGCTGGGAAAGGGCAGCGAGGTCGTACGCGTCCCCAAGCGGGGTCGACGAAGCACCTAGGCCATCGAAATTCTCGGGCCCGGCCTCACCGACCTGGCTGGTGGAATAGAACGTCGTCGTCAGGCCCTCGAAATCGCTCTCAGCGCGCATGCGCTCGAGCAACACAGATCCAACCATTCCTCTCCAGCCGACAATTCCGATTTGTTCAATAGACATAGTGCCGCATTCATTAGCAAAACCGCGGTATTGCGGCGAATCCGAAGCCCTGAGAATCAGTGAAACCCCTTGTTGTGGCCCTGGCACTCTTTCTCGAACGCACGTGGACTCTCTTTGGTCGGACCGAGCGGTCTAGGCGATGCCGGAGTGCCCCGCGGGCTGTACTGTCTGCGTCGCTCGCAGCGTGGGCTGAAGAGACCGCGTGCGACAGGAGGATTCGATGACGGAACGAGTGGAAGCGGCTGGGACGCGAACGAGCCGGACGCAGGGATTGCGGGGGCTGATTGGAATCGCCGCAATCATGGCCATGATCGGCGGCTGCGCCACTGGGCGTGTTTCGAATATCGAGGCCTACGACGAAATCGCGATGAACAAAGTCGTTCCTTATCCGGACAGGGCGGATCTGCGTAAGCGGGCATACGAGTTGATCGTTGTGGATCGTCCTGCTGTCGGAATCGACGCCTCGACGCTCGTGAAGCCACGGGCGCAGGTGAGAGGTGCGCTTCTGAGGGTCGCGGCGGAAGCGGGTGCGGCGGTGATTGATCAATCGCTCAGCCAGTTAGGTGAGCTTCGTACCGAAGGGGTGCTCGTAGAGCTCGAAGGCCGTGAGACAGGAAATGTCACCGGCGCCGACTTTGCCTTGGCCACCCGATTCTCAAAGTATCAATACAGCGCCGAATGGAAGAAGCCCTTCAAGCTCTTGTGGCAATCGGAAGCGGACGTCGCGGGTAAGCCCGGGACATGCATCCACCGCGCAGAAGTCGAAGTCGACATTCAGTTGAGCGAAGTCGGAAGCAACGACAAGATCACGAAGACCTACGCTCTTGAGCACTCGGCAGAGCAGGAAAATAAGGATCTCGACCCCGCCTGCACGATCGCGCCGGTGACGTTAGGCGTGCTCTTCGAAAAGGCACTCGACGAAGCCCTGAGCTGTCTGAATATCCCGCTCGGCTCGAAGCTCCTCCCCCGTGGCCATCTTACTGAACATCGCAAAGCGCCCGGCGCCGAGCGTCATATCTATCGAATATCCCTCGGAACGGCCCAGGGCATTAGGCCTGGCAACGATATCGAGGTTCGCCGCGAACAGCGGTCGATGAGCCCAAGCGGAGAAGAGATACGAGAAGAACGTGTCATCGCGAAGGGTGTTGTCACGGATCATGTTCGTGCGCAGCAGTCCTGGGTTGCGCTCGACCCGACGAAGGCGACCGGCGCTTTACTTGAAGGTGACGTTGTGCGGCCCTTCTTGTCGGACGGGCTGCTCGCCAGCCTTTCGGGACCGGACTGCGACTCGATTCTGGCGGAACGCTGAGCGATCAAGATGGATCGCGGTCCTTCTAGCGAAGGGCCGCGGCGGCTAGCGAACGGCCCCGGGGCTAGGTCGCGTGACCGCTGCCTGCACGACCGCACCGCCGGTTTCGAGAACCGCGAGGTTCGAGCGGATCTGGTTTTTACCATAAGGATCTACGCGGATGACGCACCCAAGAGTCATTCGGGGGGATATACTGCGCGACCTCAAACCAGGGAACCCTAATGCTCTTCGATCACGCCCGAGAACGCCCTCATGAACTAGCCATCGATGACGGAACGAGGACCCGCACTTTTGCGGAACTCGTTGACCGAATCGCGCTCTTTGCCGCCTTTCTGCAGGACGAAGCAGGCTTTGTGCCGGGAGATCATCTCTCTCTGCTGATGGGCAACCGCGTCGAAGGGATTGAACTCCTACTCGGTGGGATTTTTGCGGGCCAATGGGTCACGCCGATTAATTGGCATCTCGCTGAAGAAGAAATTGAGTATGTCGTTCAGGATTCGGGCTCCCGCCTGATCGTGACGGACGAACGCTATGCGCCTATGGCCCATAGGATTGCCGCCGCGACGCCGGGGCTGCGCGTCGTTGAAGTCGGCGCGGAACTGGACGGGCTGCTCGCGGGGATAGATGCCAGGCCGATCGATCTGGATGGCCCCGCCGGCGGCAATATGATCTATACGAGCGGCACGACGGGGCGACCTAAGGGTGTTAAGCGCGCAGCTCCAGCGACCGTTCGCGGCGCCCTCGATCTGCACGTGCAAATGGGGCTCAATATTGAGCTCGATGGTCGTGGGCCGCATTTGATTACGGGCCCGATGTATCACGCGGCGCCGCTGATGTTTGCGATCTATGACAATGCGAACGGTGCTCCGATCGTGATCATGCCGAAATGGGACGAGGCGATCGCACTCGATATAATTGAACATCGTGAGATCGCCCATGTCCATTTCGTTCCGACGATGTTCGTTCGCTTGCTTCGGCTCTCGGACGAACGCCGCGCTTCATTTCGGGCGCCTTCGCTTCGCAAGGTTCTGCATGGGGCCGCGCCGGTTTCGGAGGCGGTCAAGCATCGCATGATCGAGTGGTGGGGACCCATCCTGCTCGAGTATTGGGGCGGCACTGAGGGCGGTGTGAATACCTTGATCGACAGCGAGGATTGGCTTGCCCATCCCGGCACCGTCGGTCGGTCGCTTCCGGCCTTCGATGTTTTCGCCGTGAACGATTCGGGTGAACGTTTGCCGGCGGGGGAGATCGGGGATCTCTACTGTCGCAGCAGCGTTTCGGATCGACCCTTCGAGTATCACGGAGACCCTGCAAAAACCGACGGTGCCTATCTCGAACCCGGCGTCTTCACGATCGGCGATGTTGGCTTTGTCGATGACGACGGGTACGTCCATCTCGCCGATCGAAAGTCCAACATGATTATTTCAGGCGGCGTCAATATTTACCCCGTGGAGATCGAGCAAGTTATTGGGGAACACCCATCCGTTTCGGACGTCGGTGTTTTCGGGATTCCCAATGAGGAGTGGGGCGAGTCGGTCAAGGCTGCGATTGAATTGCGTGACGGCTTTGAGGCGAGCGACGCTTTGGAGAGTGAGATCCTTGCCTTCTCGCGCAAGCACCTCGCGGGCTACAAGATTCCACGCTCAATTGATTTTGAAGCGAGCCTGCCGCGACACCCGAGCGGTAAGCTCTACATCCGCCGAATACGCGACCGCTACTGGGCGGGGCGAGACAAGAAGATCTGATGTCAGAAATGATGGCACGCACTCTTGATGCGATCGAAGCACGCCTGGCCGCAGCATCGCCGGTCCTTGACGTGAAGGACGTTCGAATGGCGGCCGCGGTCGCGCTCGTCTTGCGAGAAGTCGACGGCGACCTCGAAGCGCTCTTTATTAGGCGTGCAGAGCACGATGACGATCCCTGGTCTGGAGACCTCGCGTTTCCGGGAGGACGCCTCGACCCAGGGGACGCCGATGCCCAGGCGGCGGCCGAGCGCGAGTCGCGAGAGGAACTCTCCCTCGATTTATCGGGGGCACGGCGACTCGGGCGGATCAGCGACGTCCTCGGGCATGCTGAGTCGATTCGAGTTTCCGCGTTCGTGTACGGAATCGAAGGAGATCCCAAACTCGTTCCAAATTATGAAATTGCGGAAGCGTTCTGGTCCCCGCTTGCGCATAGCACTGCCGCGGACCGCCAGGAAATGCGGGACTTTACGTACGCCAATGTCGTGTCCACGTTGCCCACGATTCGGTTGCTGGATGATCCGCGCGCGCCGGTTCTCTGGGGCATCACCTACAAGTTCATGGATGAATTCATGACGACGATCGATCGTCCGATTCCGTTTATGCCCTGGGTCGAAGGGCGTCCGGACGAGGACTAACGGGATCGGAGTGATAATTTCTACGTTGTCTTTTGCTCTGCCGTCTACTCGGCTTTCGCCTCTTTGGCGGCATCGCGCTCGGTCTTCATGAGCGCACTCTGTCGCTGTTCATTCTTCATGGCTTCGGCCATTGAGTGCGAGCCGCCGTAGTAGAGTGAGCGCTTTGCATAAGCGAGGACGATCGGATCGACCTCGGCCATTTCGCGGGCCATGGCCTTCGCGACGTTGAGCACTTCGTCCTTGGCGACCGCCTTGTTGACGAGTCCTATTTCGGCGGCCTCGCGCCCGAGGATCTTCTTCGCCGTAAGTACGAGCTCCTGGGCTCGGGCCATGCCGACGAGTTGTGGCAGGAGATGGCTCGAACCCAATCCGGGAAGAATGCCGAGGCGTCCGAAGATGAATCCGAGCTTGGCGTCCTCGGCGGCGATGCGAATGTCGCAGGGCATCGCCATCGTCATGCCGACGCCAACCGCATGCCCATTGATCGCGGCGATGACGGGCTTCGGGAAATCGCAGATCTCAAGCGGCAGTTTGCGAAGGAAATCCTCCTCACCAAGCCGCGGTCCCTTCGCGACGTTTTTGCCCTGCTCGTGGGCCTTCAGATGCTCGAGATCGGCGCCTGCACAAAACGCTTTGCCCGCGCCGGTCAAGATGACGGCGCGTACCTCGGGATCCCTTTGCGTCTCACGAAAGGCATGCGTGACTTCTTCGCCCATGTCGGTCGTGTAGGCGTTGAGTTTCTCGGGACGATTCATAGTAATCGTGGCGATGCCGTCGTCGAGGTCGAAGAGGATGTCCTGATATTCCATGGGTACGAGAGTCTCTTGGTTGGCCGGCTGCCGATGGGGTCGGGCAGGGCGGGGCGAATCGAAAAATGGGCTCTTGGTGTGAATGAGGTCTACCACATCGCTCGCCGCGGGCCGCGCGGATTCTCACACGACGGGGTGTCTACGCACAAGGGGGGCGTTATCGTCGAGCGGGCTTTTCAGGAGGGGATGTTTTTCGTGTCGATTCGATTTCGTTTTATCTGGACCGCACTCGTCGTTGTCGCGCTTTTGGGCTGCGGTGAAGACGATGGCGCCATTGATCTATCCGGGCCTACGGCAGAGTGGCGTCATTGGGGCGGGACGCGCGGGGCGTCGCACCACTCGCCTTTGACGCAGATCACGAAGGAGAACGTAGAATCGCTTGAGGTCGCCTGGACGCATCGCAGCGGCGATTTCTATGACGGGTCGGGTTATTCGAAGGTCACGGCGCTGCAGGTGACTCCGCTCGTCGTGAACGATCTTCTGTACTACTGCACGCCCTTCATGCGTGTCTTCGCGCTGGACCCCGAGACGGGAGAAGAGCGGTGGTCCTTTGATCCTGATTTCAAGGAGCGGCACGGCGAAGGCCCCTATCCGCTGATCTGTCGTGGCGTCTCGTATTGGGAAGACTCGGATGCCGCGGTCGGCTCGGTCTGTTCAAAGCGAATTTTCTACGGGACAGCGGACTCCGAGCTTCACGCTCTCGACGCGGACACGGGCAAGCCCTGCGAGAGATTTGGCGAGAACGGACGCATCACGCTCCGCGAGGGGATCGGTGACGCGCCGCCCTGGGAGTACCATCCGACTTCGCCGCCTCAAGTCATTCGTGACCGCGTGGTCATCGGCGCGCTCGTCGCGGACAACGTTCGTGTCGATGCGCCGGCGGGCGTTGTGCGGGCTTTTGATGCCCGTACAGGGGAACTCAAATGGGCTTGGGATCCCGTACCGCCTAATTGGCCGACGAAGCCCGATCCCGAAACCGGGCGACGCTTCGCAGCAGGCACGCCTAATATTTGGTCGATCATGACCGGGGACGCCGAGCGCGGACTCGTCTTTGTCCCGACCGGGAATCCCTCGCCGGACCTCTACGGAGGAATGCGCGAAGGGATCGACTACTACGGGAGCTCGACGGTCGCGCTCGATGCGGAGACCGGGAAGGTCGTTTGGAATTACCAGTACGTGCATCACGATATCTGGGACTACGACACGCCCAGCCCGCCGACTCTCTTTCAGATTCCCGGGGTAGGCGACGGTGCGCCGGGTTTGCTGCAGACGACCAAAATGGGCCACGTTTTTTTGCTCGACCGTGAGACGGGAAAACCGCTCTATCCAGTGGAGGAGCGTCCCGTACCTCAGGGAGGCGTTCGCGAAGAGCAGCTTTCTCCGACGCAGCCCTTTCCGACGCATCCCGAGCCGCTGCATCCTATGGCCCTCGCACCCGAGGATGCCTTTGGCTTCACGCCGATCGATCGCGCCTACTGTCGCTCAATGATCGAGGAAAACCGGTTTGAAGGCGTCTTTACGCCGCCTGAAATCGAAGGCTCGATTCAGTTTCCGCATACGACGGGCGGGATGAACTGGGGCGGCGTCGCGCTCGATTCCGAGAGTGGCGTGATGATCGTGAATCAAATTCACACGGCGATCGTGAATAACATGATTCCGCGGGCGGAGGCGGACGCCCTGAACGAGGCAGACTTCATTTATCCGAACGAGTTCTATCCCATGAAGGGTACGCCCTATGCGATTCATCGCTTCCTGCTCGCCTCGAATTTCGGAGCTCCGTGCAATCCGCCGCCATGGGGAAGCCTGACGGCGGTCGATCTCAAGACCGGCAAAGTGAAATGGACTCGGCCCCTCGGCACGATGCGCGAGCTAGCTCCCTGGCCGATTTGGGCGCTCTATACGGACTACGGCGCGCCGGCATTCGGTGGCGGGATCTCGACGGCAAGCGGCCTCTACTTCATCGGAGCCGCCACGGACAAATACTTCAGAGCCTTTGACGTAGAGACCGGCGAAGAACTGTGGCGCAATCGCATGCCTTTTGCGGGACACGCCGTGCCTATGACGTACCGAACGAAGAAGGAGGGGCGGCAATTCGTCGTGATGGCTGCTGGCGGAAATCCCATCGGCGAAATGGGTGATGCGTTGATCGCGTACGCGCTTCCAGAGTAGGAGGAGCGACCGAAGCGAATGACAGCTCGTCCCGGCGCTTAGCGCTTATGCGTTAAGCGCCGAAATTGTGGCGCGAGAAACGGCCTAGCTAAGCAGCGTCTTGGCGCGCTCGCGCAGCTCGAACTTCAGGACCTTGCCTGAAGCGTTCGCGGGCAGTTCGTCCACAATCTCGAAATGTCGCGGGACCTTGTAGTTCGCCATATTCTCGCGGCTCCACGCGACGAGCGCGTCCGCATCGAGGCTAGCGCCTGGCACCGGCACAACGAAGGCCATGCCTACTTCACCCATGCGATCGTCATCGACTCCGATCACAGCGGCGGCGGCGATGCCTTCGTGTTGGAAGAGTTGGTTCTCGACTTCCGCAGGATAGACGTTGAAGCCGCCCATGATGAACATGTCCTTGATGCGATCCGTGATCCGGAGATAGCCGCGCTCGTCCATCACGGCGATATCGCCCGTATGGAGCCAACCCTCAGGATCGACGGCCTTTGCGGTCTCCGCTTCGTCCCCCCAATAGCCGCGCATCACGTGATAGCCGCGGGTCCAGACCTCGCCGGGCTCGCCGCGCGGAACTTCCTTGCCGTCCGTATCGACACATTTCGTTTCCGTGTCCGGGATCGGCCGGCCGCAAGTCGTTGCGATCGTTTCGTCGTCGTCGCCGAGCTGACAGGCGGAGACGGTGCCGCTGCTCTCCGTTAGGCCGTAAGCGGTAATGACGTCGCGGAAGCCGAGTTCGCTTCGCATGCGATGCACGAGTTCGACAGGGACGGCGGCGCCACCGGTGACAGCCAAGCGTAGCGAGGATGTGTCGTATTTTTCTCGCCCGGGGAAGGTGAGCATCGACTGATAGATCGTGGGCGAGCCCGGCATCACGGTGATCTTCTCACGCTGAATGCGTTCGAGAACTGGTCCCACGTCGAAGACCGCCTCCGGAAGCGCCGTGGCACCATGGATGATGCAAGCAAGCCAACCGCTTTTGTATCCGAAGGAGTGGAAGAAGGGCATGATGATCAGATAGCGGTCGCCGGCACGAAGCCCGACGCATTGTCCCCAGACATCAAAGACTTTGAGGTTCTGGCCATGCGCAGTCATTACGGCCTTGGGGCTACCGGTTGTGCCGGAGGTGAAGATAAAGTCGGAGAGGTCGTCCGGAGTGACGGAGTTCGCTCGGGCCTGCGCATCTTCGGCCGAGACCGATGCGCCGCGGGCCAGAAAGTCGTCCCAGGATTCGCCATTCGTGCTCTCGCCGTCGATCAGAACCGTTCCCTGTAGCTCCGGCAGATCTTGATTAGCGATGGCATCCGCGTAGTTCATGCCGAGGAATTCCCCCATCGTAAAGACCAGCTTCGCGCCGCTCTTCTCTAGGACATAGCCTGCTTCGCTGGCTTTGAAGCGCGTGTTAAGCGTCACAAGAACGCCGCCAGCGCATTGCAAGCCAAGGGCAGCCACTTCCCATCGCCATCCATTGGGGGCCCAGATCGCGACGCGATCTCCACGTTCCACGCCCGCCGCGATAAATGCGCGGGACGCGTTTTCGACGGCCCCAGCCAGCTCCGCGAAGGTGAATGTTTTGGCACCGTCTTCGAGTGCCGAAACATCAGGCCAAAGCGACGCCGCGCGGGCGAGGGTGCCGGGGATGGTCATCTGGTCCCATTGGACTTCGGTCTGCGCGTTGGGCATGGACAGTTGCTCCTGTTGATCGGTCTGTCGGTTGGTCTGGATGGACGTAGGAAAGGCAGTTCGAGTGGACTGTGTCGTGCGGTGGCTTGATCTACGAGCTTGCGAGTGCGGGATGCTAGGCCATTGCGCCCAGCGTGGTGGCCGTCACCGCGGCCGGGCTATTGCCGGCCGATGACCGCTATGCCGCAAGCAGTCGGATGTCCGCCGATATTATGCGAGACGGCGAACTTGCCTTCGACACCCTTTACCTGACGTTTCCCGGCTAGGCCACGAAGCTGCAGTACGTTCTCGTAGACCATGCGAACGCCTGTTGCGCCGGTGGGATGGCCAAACGTCTTCAGTCCACCGTCGGTGTTGACGGGGAGGTCGCCCGTCAGCTCGAAAGTGCCGTCCGCGATGTGGTCCTTTGCGGAACCCTTTTCGCAGAACCCGAGATCTTCGTAGGTCAGGAGTTCCGTGAGCGAGAAGCAGTCGTGCACCTGTGCGATGCCGACTTCCTTGGGAGCGTCGGTGATCCCGGCCATTTCGTAGACGTCGTCTCGCGCCCAAGCCGTGGGCTTCCAGGAGAGAAAGTCGTTGGTCGGGTCTTTTTGCGGATTGGGGCCGGAACGAACCGTGACGCCCTTAACGAGAATTGGATCCTTCGAGTACTGGCTCGCAAGGTCTGTGCGTGTGAGGACCACTGCGGCAGCACCGTCCGTCTGTGCTGCCGAGTCGTATAGGCCGAAGGGCCAAGAAATGATGCGTGCCTTGAAATAGTCCTCTTCCGTAATCGTGCGCTTGAGGAAGGATTTCGGGGCGAGGCAGCCATTCGCATGGTTCTTAATCGCAATCTTGGCGAGGTCTTCACGGCTCGCACCGTACTTGTCAAAGTAGGTGGCCGCTGCGAGGGAGAACCAGCCGGCGGGCGTCTGGGGCAGGTCGCGCACACGATCCACAACAACCGAGGGACCCGAAACGCCACGGTCCTTGGGCTTGTCGTACCCAACGACGAGGACGGTGTCGTAGAGGCCTGCGGCGATGGACATCACGCCGAGACGGATCAGGTCCGTTCCTGTCGCGCAGTAGTTCGTCGCGAAGCTGACGGGCTTGTTGAAGAGTTTGAGAGCGTCCGCGGCCTCGTGCGGTCCCTTGTTCGAATAGATCGAACCCGTAAAGACAGCGTCGATCTGTTCCTGGGGCTTATCGATGCCCGCGTCCGCATAGGCTTCGTAGGCCGCGTCGACGATCATGTCCGCAGGGGACTGATCCCAGTTTTCGCCGAACTGGCAGCAGCCGACGCCAACAATGGAGACCTTGTCTCGGATCGCTTGTTTGTTTGCCATGGGTCGTACTCTCTATTCTCTCGCGATGAATCGCGAAGTTCGCTCTTGTTAGGGGCCGGGTCCTGATGACTGTGGATTGGGCCTGGAGGAGGGGACTAGCTAAGCGGAATCACGCAGGCTTAGGCATTCCCTTCCAGTAGTAGTTCGGGCGACCGCCCGACTCGTGGATTTTCCGGAATACGAATTCGACTTCCTGTCCGATCTTCATCTGCTCGGGTTCGATCTCGACGACCTGCAAATGGATCCGCGCGCCATCGACTTCGGTGATGGTGACGACGGTCGGCGGATTCGGAGTCGGGAAGAAGTAGTCGAAGGTGTACGTGACGACCTTGCCGATTCGATCCGAGAGGCGCACGCGATCGAAATCGTCTTTCGCGAAGCAGGTTTCACAGATGCGCTGGGCCGGAAACTGGATGGCGTCGCATTGATTGCATTTCTGTCCGAGCAAACTGAGATCGTCGTCGCGTTCGCGGAAGAGGATCGTCGCCGAGAGTCCCGGGTTCGTTCCTGCTTCCCATTCGCTGGCCGCGAGTCCTTTGGCCTTCGTGTAGTCGTCGTAGCTTGCGACCACGCGTCGCCTGCCCAGGTGCCATTCAACGCCACGCCGTGCGTCGAGCTTTTCGATCTGGTCCGTCGTGGCGAGGGCAGTTGCATCGGCGCCGTTGCCGAAGTTCGCGACAAGGATCTTCTCGCCGGGCTTCGCCGCTTCGAGGGCAGCCACGAGCTGGAGCGGCGCGAAGGCAGTACCCGCATTACCGAGGCGTCCAAAGAGCGGGCTCTGTAGGGCCTCTGCCGAGACGCCGTTAGCCTTCGCCACGCCACCGTGGGAGCGGGCGTCCGGGGCGTAGATCGCGACGCGATCGTAGTCGGCGATTGCCGAGCCACTTCGTTCGAGGAGGCCACTAATCGCCGCGTGCATGTTGGGCGTATAGGACTCTTGGATTACGAAGCGGTCTTCCCACGTGTGCACGAAGTCGTGTCCCGTCGGTCGCCAGACATCGGTGATTTCATCGGTGACCGAAAAGGAGTCTTCGATCGTCGCAATCGCTTCGCCGTCGGAGACCAAGAAGGCCGCGGCGCCATCGCCGAAGTTGGCTTCCATCCCGGACTTAGGGGCAGCGAGTCGCGCATCACTTGCGATCACGAGCGCGCACTTTGCCGAACCCGCCTTCACTGCATCGACAGCAGCCCGAAGCGCGGAGGTACCCGCGCGGGTCGAGCCCGTATGGTCGGCGGTCTGAACCGCGCGCCCGAGGTCGAGGACACGCGCGACTAATGCGGCGGCCTGCTTTTCCTGGAAGGGCAGCGTCGTTGATGCGAAGATGACCATGTCGATCTGGGATCGATCGAAGCCTGCGAGGCAGTGGATCGCAGCTGCGGCGCCCTGGGTGATCGCGTCCTCATCATTCCACGCGACCGATCGTTCGGGGCCACCTTCCTTCGGGGGTCGACCGCCTATGACAGAAAAGGGGAGGCGTGTTCGCGGGATATACGCGCCGTAGGATGTAATTCCGATCATGCGGGGCTCCGTCGATGCCAGGGATTGAGCGACATCGCATCAATTTGCTAGGCGAGATTCTCTAGGATCTCGGCGATTTTTTCTGCGTGTTCGTCCTGGGTTCCGAAGAGGTTCTCACAGACCCAGGCTCGTTTCAGGTAGTAGTGGGCAAGCACTTCCCAAGTAAATCCCATGCCGCCGTGGACTTGGATTCCGGTTCGTGCATTTCGGATCGCGCCTTCGCCCGCGGTAATTTTGGCAGAAGAGACGGCGCGCTGGACGTTCGCTACTTCTGGGGCATCAAGCGTCGCGGCAGCATTATACGCCCCGGCCCGGGCCGCTTCCTGCTTCACGAACATCTCGGCGAGGAGATGCTTGACCGCTTGGAAGCCGCCGATCGGGCGACCGAATTGCTGACGCTCCTTGGCGTATGCGTTGGCGAGTTCTAGGGCACCTTCGGCGAGACCGAGCTGGATTCCGGACACGAGCGCCGCGCCTTCGAGACGCATGCGCGCGGCGGCTGCGGCATCCCCAATCATTTCGCCGGCGGGAAGCGTGGGGGCATGGTGGACCGGGGTGAGTGAGTCGAGTGGGATTTCGATTTCCGTCGCTTCGATGTCGCGTGGATTGACGCGTTCGATTCCCTCTGGCCTGAGAACGAGCAACACGTCGAGGCTGTCGAGGTGTTCTAGGACGATTGGATCGGGGCGGGGTCCTATCAGATCGACTCCGCCAACGACCACCTCACCGGTCGCTGCGCCATCGATCAAGCCTGCCGCTAGGTGGCTCCAGACGATCGGCCCTGGGATCAAGCGGCGGCCGAGTTCTGCGAAGACGAGAATCGCGTCGGCAAAGCCTAGGCCTATGCCTCCTTCGTCTTCCGCGAGTCGGAGCGCGAATACACCCATTTCAGCGAGCTCGCCCCAAAGCGCTGGATCAAAGCCTTTCGACTTCTCGAGCGCGGGGAAGCGGTCGAAGGGAACTTGGCCTTCGAGGAAGCTTCGAACGCCTTCTCGCAGTGCCTTTTGATCTTCGGTGGGCTGGAAATCCACGGGTACTCCTGGGGTCTCTCTGTTCTCTGGGGTCGTATCGGCGCGTTAGTCGGTGACACGCACGTGTGCGGCGGGAGATTAGGCGGGGGTTCGCGGTTCCTTGGGGAGGCCTAGGATCCGCTCGCCGATGATGTTCTTCTGGATTTGCGTCGTGCCCGCAGCAATCGAAACCGAGATCGCGTTGAAGTGCCGGTTGATGAAGAGATGCGAGGGCAGGTCGAGGAAGTCGGACCGCGAGAGGCCAGCTCGGCCTAATAGCCGGACCGCGAGCTCAGTCGTTCGCTGGTAGATGTCTGTGTAGTAGAGCTTGACCGCGGAAGCGCCGACGCCGGGCACGCCCGATTCCTTGGCTTCGCACACCGAGAGCTTGACCATGGCCCATAGACTTTCGAGTTCGCCTGAAATATGGCCGATCTCGCGACGAAGACTTTTGTCGTCCCAGGCAGTGGTGCCATCACTGGTGATTTTCTTGGCGGCTTCGATCATTCGCTGCACGAAGGCCTGGAGCTGGATCATGTCGCTCGCGAAGGCGGTTCCGCGCTCGAAACGGAGGGTGACGTTCGTGACGCGCCAGCCGTCGTTTTCTTCGCCGATCCGGTTCACGATGGGGATTCGTACGTCTTCGAGGAAGACCTCGGAAAATTCGCCTTCGCCCTCGAGGGTCGGGAGAGGGCGGATGTCGATGCCATCGAGATCCATAGGCATGATCAGCCAACTAATCCCGCGATGCTTCGGCGCTTCGGGGTCCGTCCGGACAAGCATCTCGCAGTAGTCGGCGACCTGGGCGAAGGACGTCCAGATCTTGTGTCCATTCACGACGTAGTTGTCGCCGTCGCGTTCCGCGCGAGTCTGGAGTCCGGCCAGGTCCGATCCCGCACCGGGTTCGGAAAATCCTTGGCACCAGACTTCTTCGCCGGCCAGGATTCGGGGGATATGAAATGCGCGCTGTGCCTCGGTGCCTTCGGCCATAATGGTCGGGCCGCCATGGAGCGTGCCAACGAAGTTGACGCCGACATAGGGCGCGTTCGCCTTGGCGATCTCTTCGAAATAGATCAGTTGCTCTACGAGAGACGCATCGCGGCCCCCGTATTCCTTCGGCCAGTTGATGCCGGCATAGCCCGCGTCAAAGAGCTTCTTCTGCCAGCCCGTGTCATAAGCGCGACGCTCGTCCCAGACGTCGACGGGAGGCGGGGTTCCATAGCCTGGGACTTCGCTGGCTAGCCAAGCGGCGAGCTCATTGCGAAATTTCTGTTCTTCGGCGGTGTATCGGAGGTCCAAGCCTCATCCTCCACGGGTTGTACGGGCATCGAAGGGGTGCCGAAGGCCGAAGGCGGCCGAGCGGCGTTTACGCCGTTGGTTCCGAGGCTGAGAGCCTCGGGACGCGCAGCGGTTAATTACGAGCCGTAGCGTATCGAAATGCGGAAGGGGCGTCCACGGGGACGCTATGGCTGGATCTCGTACGGAACTGCGTTGTTTCGGGGTTAGAAGCGGTCGATGTACTGCAGGTAGTCGTCGAGGATCGGCAAAATTTCGTCCCGGCCCGCCGAGGGAACTCGGAGAACGCACTCCGTGACGCCACACTCCTTGTAGTAGGTGAGCTTTTTGTCTGACGGGAAAACGCCCATGGGGACCACATGCAAAGCGCGCGGGTCACGTCCGCGTTCCTCGAGTAATCCTCGCAAGGTCTCGAGTTGCGCCGCCATTCCAGCACCACCGATCGGCATCCAGCCGTCGCCATATTCGGCGATCTGCGAGAAGAGCTTCGGTCCGGCGCCACCGCCGATCAGGATACGTGGCCCCGGCTTCTGGATCGGCTTGGGCCATTGCCATGACGGCTCGAAACGAACGAATTCGCCCTCGAAGGAGGCCACGTCCTTGGACCACAGCTCGCGCATGGCGAGCATGCTTTCGCGCACGTGAGCGCGGCGTGTCTTTACAGCGATCCCGTGGTTTTCCATTTCTTCGTGATTCCAGCCGTAGCCGATTCCGAAGATGAAGCGTCCCTTTGTCATCCAGTCCAGGGTCGCAAGCTCTTTGGCGAAGGTGATCGGGTCGTGCTGGGCGGGCAGGCCGATGCCCGTGCCGAGGAGGATTTTCTCGGTCACCGCGCCAGCAGCCGCCAAGGCGATATAAGGGTCTGGGCTGCGAAGATATTCCTGGCCGAGTTCTGGTGTGCCGGTCGGCGCGGGCGTGCGACGGCTGGTCGGGATATGCGTGTGTTCAGGGATATAGAAGGAATGAAATCCCCGTGCCTCGGCTTCCTGCGCGAGTTCGACGGGATGCATGGCGAGGTCCGTTGAATGAAAGGCGATTCCAATTTTCATGGGGCCATCGCCGGGATACTCAGACATGTCTACTCCTAGGGTCCCCTATCGGGGTTTCGCGGGCGCGTAATCGTATAGGTCGTTGTGGCGGGCGCGTCGAATGCCAGGATCGACGCAACTTGTGCTGGCGCGGCAGAACGCATTGGTGTGACGCGCGCTTACGCTACTGTGCGTGGCTCCTGCGGGCCGTTTTAAGAAGGTACCGTCGAGATTCATCTGCATCCCAGAACGTCATTTCAGGAGTTCGAGTTGGCCACCGCAATCCCCGAATTTGATGCGAGCTATGAGCTTGCTGATCGCTACCGCATCCAGGATGGCCGCGTCTTCCTGACCGGGAACCAGGCGCTTGTGCGCCTGCCCTTGATGCAGCGCCAGCGCGATATCGCAGCCGGGCTTAACACGGCAGGCTTCATCTCCGGGTATCGAGGATCGCCGCTCGGCATCTTCGACATGAATCTCTGGCAGGCGAAGGCCGAGTTAGACGAGCACGGGGTTCACTTCGAGCCTGGGCTGAACGAAGACCTCGCGGCCACCACAATTTTCGGCACGCAGCAAGCGACCCTCATGGAGGGGCCGAAAGTCGATGGCGTATTTGGCATGTGGTACGGCAAGGGGCCGGGCGTCGATCGGTCCTGCGATGCACTGAAGCACGCGAACTACGCAGGGACTTCGCCTAACGGCGGCGTGCTTGCGTTGATGGGCGACGACCCCGGAGCGAAATCTTCTTCGATTGCGCATCAAAGTGAACCGGCCATGATTCATTGCGGGATTCCCGTATTGAATCCGTCGAGCGTGCAGGACTTTCTCGACTTCGGAATCTATGGCTGGGCCGCTTCACGTTATTCGGCGTGTTGGATTGGTTTTAAGTGCCTAACAGACACGATCGAAAGTTCCGGCTCGGTTGCGGTTTCGCCCGATCGCGTCCAACTCGTCACGCCGACGGATTGGACCCCGCCTCCTGGCGGCATTCATATCGGTTGGACCAACTATCCGGCTCAGGTCGAAGAACGTCTCTTTGAACATAGGCTCGTCGCGCTCGCCGCCTTCCAGCGCGCTAACCCGATCGACCGAACCATTCTTGAAGCGCCGAGCCGACGGCTTGGCATCGTCACGACGGGCAAGGCCTACGGGGATCTCCGGCAAGCCCTCGAAGATCTTGGGCTCGATGACGCGAAGGCTTTGGATCTCGGGATTTCGATCTATAAGGTCGGCATGACGTGGCCGCTCGAACAAGAGGGGATGCGCCGCTTCGCTCGCGGGCACGATGATCTCCTGGTGATCGAAGAGAAGAAGCCGATCATTGAAGATCAGATCGCTTCGTCCCTGTATAACCTCTCAGAGCGACCGCGACTTCTCGGCAAGAAAGATGGGCAGGGGCGGCCCTTGGTCTCGCAGATTGGCGAGCTGACGCCGGCCTCCGTGGCGGAAGTGCTTCGGCGCTGGATCGGTGACGAGGCTCCCGAATGGTCGGCGCGGCTCACACCGGACCCGTCAAAGGCGGGTATTGAAGCGGCCGTGGGTGGCTTGATGCGCCTGCCGTCGTTCTGCTCGGGCTGTCCGCATAATCGCTCCACAATGATCCCTGACGGCAGTATCGCCCTCGGTGGCATCGGCTGTCACGGCATGGCGGTCTTCCTGCCCGAACGCCGCACGCTCGCCGTGAACCAGATGGGCGCGGAAGGCGTGAACTGGATAGGCCAAGCGCCGTACACGGAAGTCAATCACATCTTCCAGAACATGGGCGACGGCACGTATTTCCATTCGGGGCTGCTCGCAATTCGAGCGGCGGTCGCAGCCAACGTCAACATCACTTACAAGATCCTCGTGAACGGGGCGGTCGCCATGACGGGCGGCCAGCCGATCGAAGGCGAGGAGATGGCGGGGGAGATCACGACCCCGGAAATTGCACGCCAGCTCGCGAGCGAAGGCATTGACCGGATCGCGGTGCTCTCGGACGACATCGAGAAGTACCTGCCGGGGACTTTCCCGAGCTGTGTGACCGTGCACGACCGAACTGAGCTCGATCGTGTTCAAAAGGAATTGCGCGAGGTCCCGGGCGTCACGGCGCTGCTCTATGACCAGACCTGCGCCGCGGAAGCGCGCCGACTTCGCAAGCGCGGCGAGTTCAAGGATCCCGACCGCCGCGTCGTGATCAACGAGTCGGTCTGTGAAGGCTGCGGCGACTGTTCCGTTCAGTCGAATTGTATTTCGATCGAACCCGTTGAGACGGAGTTCGGTCGCAAGCGCACGATTAATCAGTCGTCTTGCAATAAGGACTTCTCTTGCCTTGAGGGCAATTGTCCGAGCTTCGCAACGGTCATTGGCGGAAAGCTTCGCAAGGTCGAGACCCTCGGTATCGATGCGGGCGCCGGGGGAGGGAATTCACTCTTCGACGCGCTGCCCACGCCGGAAGTCGCGTCCCTCGATCGACCCTTCAATATTTTCGTTGCAGGAATCGGCGGCACGGGCGTGATCACGATCGGCGCCTTGGTCGGTATGGCCGCGCATCTCGAAGGGAAAGGCGTTTCGCTTCTCGATGTGACGGGCCTCGCTCAGAAGAACGGCGCGGTCGCGAGCCACGTTCGCGTGGCGAATACACCTGAGGAACTTCACTCGACACGAATTCCCGAAGGCGGCGCTGACCTAGCACTCGGTTGCGACATCGTCGTCGCGACGGGCGCAGATGGTATGCAGAAGCTCTCTGCCTCTCGAACTCAGGCGATCGTGAATACCCATGTTGCGCCGACCGCGGACTTCGCATCGAATGCAGATCTCGATATGTCCTCAGCTTCAATGGAAACGCGCATCACGGCGGCGATCGGCGAAGACCGCGCGGACTTTGTCGCGGCGACGAAGTGGGCGACGGCGCTGCTAGGCGATGCCATCGGCGCGAATCTTTTCCTTGTTGGATACGCTCTTCAGAAGGGTTTGATTCCGGTCGGGTTGCCTGCGCTCGAACGCGCGATCGAGCTGAACGGTCGAGCGATCGATATGAACAAGCGCGCGCTCGCGTGGGGACGCCTCGCGGCACACGACCCGGAAAAGGTCGCTGAGCTCGCAGGTTCGCGTACGCGGGATTCTCAGGCGACGCCGAAGGCTGAGACCCTCGAGGACGTTGTGGCCCGCCGCGTTAGCTTCTTGACCGATTATCAAAACGAAGCCTACGCACGACGCTATGCGACGCGAGTCGAGCAAGTGGTCGCGGCCGAACGTTCGATCGGCGCTACGGATCATCCGCTCGCCGAAGCCGTGGCCCGCTATCTCTTTAAGTTGATGGCGGTCAAGGATGAATACGAAGTCATGCGGCTTTGGTCGAGCGATTCCTTCAAAAAACAGATCGAGAGTGAGTTCGAAGGGAACTACAAACTTCAATTTCATCTAGGTCCGCAGTTCCTGCCTCGAGACAAGGACACCGGTCGCGTTAAGAAGATGAATATTGATCGTCGCATCTTCGCTGTGCTTCTTCACATGCGGCACCTTAAGTTTCTTAGGCATACTCCCTTTGACGTTGCTAATTGGCCGGCCCATCGAAAGCGTGAGTGGGCATTGCTGGCGGATTATGAGACGACCCTTGACGAGCTCATGAGTGACCTGACCCTCGGGAATCGGGATCTGGCTGTTCAGATTGCCTCGATCCCAGAGCACATCCGCGGCTACGACACGGTGAAGGAAGAGCAGCTCAAGGCGGCCAAAGAGAAGGAAGCCGAGCTCCTCACCAGTTTCCGTCGAGGCTGATCGCGGGGCTCGGAGGCGCGGAGGCCTGACCTGCCACGCGCAGCCGCCGTTGCTCGCGCGCCGAAGAGGGTTGCGTGACAGGCTCTCATGGCGCCTAGGCGAGCCTCTGGGCAGCAGATTTGTCTTTCCACTCGAGGGCCAGCTCGCTACGCAAAGAGGCGGCAATTGCCCGATTTTATGGACGAATTGCTGCCTGGCAGAATGACCGCAAGTGGTCGCGGAAGCCTTGACGCGGGTACTCCATAAAAGGACCCTCTGCGCTCGCTTCGGCGAGCCTCGCGCTGGACGGCTGCGAGCTCTCGCCGTCGCTCGGTGTTTTTTCAGTCGACCGATCCGCTCGGCTCTCTGCGCGCTCCGTATCGTGGTCTCCACGAAGCGATCTCGCTGGGGACAAGCGGTGCGGCGATACCCGGTTTCAACCGATCGGACCTGGCGCATTGCCGGGCCGACACGATGACGAAAGAGATCCGCGCGCCGGATCGAGCAAAGAGAGAGACCAAGATGTCTACCCCCAGCGCTGCAGAGATGCGGCAGATCCTTGCTAGTCGGAAGATCGAGCGCGTGGTCGTGCTCGGAGCGAACGGAACCATGGGATACGGGAGCGCCGCGCTCTTCACCCAGGCCGTTCCGGAAGTCACGTTCCTCGCGCGTACGAAGGCCAAGGCTGAGGCCGGCCTTGCCGCCGCTATCAAGCAGGTTCGCTCGCCGACTGTCGCGACGCGTTCCAAGACCGGCAGCTACGATGACGATCTCGCTTCGGCTTGCGCGAATGCGGATCTGATCTTCGAAGCGCTGACGGAAGACTTCGATCTCAAGAAGGATATTTTCGACAAGATTGAAGCCGCCCGCCGAGACGACTCGATCGTCGCGACGGTGACGTCGGGTCTTTCGATAAATTCGCTCTGCGAAGGTCGTTCGGACTCGTTCCGCAAGAACTTCCTCGGGCTGCATTTCTTCAATCCCCCGAACGTGATAGTCGGCACCGAGCTGATTGCCGGGAACGACACGGATCCCGCAGTCGTCGACTTCGTCGATGCCTTCTCGCAGATTCGCCTCGGACGCGAAATGGTTCGCACCTACGACACGCCGGCCTTCGCAGGCAACCGTGTTGGCTTCAAGGTGATGAACGAATGCGCGCAGCTGGCTGAAGAAGTCGGCGTGCTCCTCGCGGACAAGCTGGTCGGTCCCTACACGGGTCGCGCCATGACGCCGCTCACAACCGTCGACCTCGTCGGTTGGGATATCCACCGAGCGATCGTGGACAACGTCTACGCCAATACCTCGGCTGCGACCGATGAAGCCTATGAAACTAACAAGCTCCCCGATTACATGGCCAAGCTGATCGACAAGGGTGTCCTCGGCAACAAGTCCGGCAGCGGCTTCTTCAAGAAGGACGGCAAGAAGCGCCTCGTGCTCGACCCGGCCTCTGGCAACTACACGCCGGAAGAAGAAATCAAACTTCCCGACCTCGGCTACATCGACCAGGTCGCCGCGCTCCATCGCGACGGCCGCTACCAGGAAGGCATGCAGGTCTTCCTGAATGCAGAAGGCGAGTATGCGAAGAAGGCCCGCGGCGTGATCGCAGGCTATATCGCTTACGCCTTCCAGCGCGTCGGTGAAGTGACAGAAACGATCGACGGCATCGACCGCATCATGGGCATGGGCTTCAACGCCGCACCGCCTTCGGTCCTCGTTGACACGATCGGTGCCCAGGGCACTGTGGACATGATCGCCGAAGCGGGCCTCGCAGTTCCTTCGGCACTCGCCGAAGCCGCGAAGACAGGTGAACCCAAGCGCTTCTTCCATCACCGCCGCATCAACGTCGGAAAGTTCTTCGTCGCGGAGTAGGGCGCAGCACGTACTAAGCGTGAGAAACACGCGGGCCTCAGTGCATTTCCACGAAGGCTCGAACTGACCTAGAATGCTCGAGCCGGATATGCCCGTAGCGAGCGAAGCTGGAGGATAAGAACATGGCAGCTGGATCTGAAGTCTACGTCCTGGGTGGTTACCAGACGGATTTTGCACGGAACTGGACGAAGGAAAACAAGCACTTTTCCGCACTGATGCGCGAAAGTGTTGAAGGAGCACTTCAGGTTTGCGACATCGCACCTGAAGAAATCGAGAGCGCGCACGTTGGCAACTTCGCCGCGGAGCTCTACTGCATGCAGGGGCACCTCGGTGCGTTCTTTACGGAGGTCAACCCGGCCTTCTCGGGACTGCCGACGAGCCGCCACGAAGCCGCGTGTGCTTCGGGCTCGATCGCTCTCCTCGCCGCGTCTGCTGAGATCGAAGCCGGTCGCTACGACCTGCAGGCGGTCGTCGGGATCGAACAGATGAAGACGGTCGACTCGGGCACGGGCGGAACGTACCTCGGGACGGCCGCGTGGTTTGAGGAAGAAGCTGAAGGTATCGACGCTCCCTTCCCCAAGCTCTTTGGCAAGCTCGGTGACGAGTACGACAAGCGCTATGGCCTGAAGGATGAGCATCTCGCAGAGATCTCGAAGATCAACTACGCGAACGCCAAGCTCAACCCGAACGCACAGACCCGAACCTGGTACATGAACAAGGATCACGCCATGTGCCGCACGGATGACAATCCGGCCATCGGTGGACGCGTCCGTATTTCGGACTGTTCGCAGGTAACGGACGGCGCAGTGACGGTCTTCCTTGCTTCCCGCGAATACGCAGAGAAGTACGCGAAGGGCATGGGCAAGAAGCTGTCCGAGATCCCGCGCATTAAGGGGTGGGGACATAACACGGCTCGCCTCAAGTTCGCGGACAAGGTTGCGGAAAGCGCCAACGACGAATACATCCTGCCGCACGTTCGCTCGACCATAACGAGCGCCATGAAGCGCGCGGGCATCGAGAACGTCGACGGCGTCGACGGCATCGAGACCCACGACTGCTTCACGACCTCCGAGTACATGGCCATCGACCACTTCGGCATCACGAAGCCGGGCGAGTCTTGGAAAGCAGTCGAAGAGGGCTGGCTTGAGATCGACGGCAAGATTCCGATCAACCCGAGTGGCGGCCTGATTGGCGCTGGTCATCCGGTGGGTGCGACGGGGACTCGGCAGGTGCTTGATGCTGCGCTTCAGGTTACGGGCGAAGCAGGGGCCTACCAGGTCGAGGGAGCGAAGAACTTTCAGACTTTGAATATTGGTGGATCCGGTACGACGAGCTGCTCGTTCGTGGTCGGCGTCGACTGAGTAGAGTCGACTGATCTTGGGTGACTGCACTCGTTGCGAGCAACCAGATAAATGAAACGGCCGCTTCCCGTATGTCGGGAAGCGGCCGTTTTTTTTTGGGTATCACGGAGGCGAAGCCGGGGCAGTTGAAGATTGGGCTTCGCGTTATGTCGCGGACGTACCGACCCTCCTTGGCTGTGGCAGCGCGCAGTGACGACCGGAGCGAAAGTAATTCAAGATGAATCTCCGGAATTCTACAGCAGGCCGGTGGGCCTGATCGACTCCTCCCCGTCCCCTCCGGCGGATAAGGATGGCAGTCGCGACGAAAATGAATATTTCGGTCTAACGATGCGAGCGGAGTTGTAGATGCTGGCGGCGCAAGCGCCGCGTTTCGTCGCGGGCTTTGGGTGTAGTCACTTCGAAGCCGGGGATTCGTTCGGAGATTGCTTCGAGGGAGAGCAGTTCAGCTGATGGGAATTGATTCTCGCCCAGCTCACCTTCGACGCCGTCCCAGCGGAGCAAGAAGGTGCCGCGCCTAATCGCTCCGGCATCCAGCCAATTCGCATATCCCGGGTCTTCGTTGGCGATCACATACCAATAGGCGCCGTCGGGAGCTTGGACAGATTGTTGAGTCGTGAGGCTCGAAACCTGATTTCCGTGTTCCAGCGAAGCGAACCACATATCGGTGAGTTGAAGAGCTTGATAGTCGGCAGGCGTTTGCGGCATCCGAACGACTAGAGCTTTGCCTTCGTCGAGTTTGAAATAGCCTCCGCTCATCCAGCGCCCCTTCGCGCCGCCGAGGGCGTACGTGTCGTATGGCGGAGCGACGGAGTTCGGCTCGCGAGCACCTGCGTATCGTCGTTCGACGAAGGCGGGCCACGTGCGAGCCGTGGTACCAAACATGCTGGCCGCAGCTCGGATGCGCCCGGCAAGTTCGTCAGCGCTTTCGGGGGGACGTCGAGCGCCTTCGTAGCCGATTCGGTCGATATGGATATCGCCGGTTGGCTCCTCATTCCAGTCGCCATAGATGTGGCGCGCGAAAAGGGTCGTGCCCTCTGCTGGATTGGAAAGCCAATTGCCTTCAAGGGGATCAGCAGAGACCCAAACTTCGAAGGAGCCGTCTTCGCCAAGCTCGATGTTTTCGAAAGCGAGATAGCCTGCCGACGATCCGGTGCCGTCCCAGGGGCGCCCCGCGTAGATTTGGAACTCGACGCGGGTGGCTGATCCCAGCTGGCCCCACACGCGGTAGCTCTCGCCGCCTCGAATGGGCGTGAACGCATAACGCTGGTCAGGGTTGTCGCCACCTTCGCGCAGCCACCAATCGAGAATTCGGAAATAGGGGAAGTCGGGATCTTGCAAAACCTCCGCTTCCATTCCCTTCGCCATAGATCGCAGAATGTGTCGGTAGCCGCCGATCTGTTCTTGTTCATCGCCGAAGGATTTCGTTTGCCGGATATCCTTTTCGACGTCGCGAAGTGTATCCACGAACTCGTCGAAGGCGAGGCCGAGTTCGTCACGTGAGGTCTGCTCATTCGATGTGTCACCCCGATCGAGTGAGGTCATCGTGTTAGGGCCATTTTCTGATGAATCGTTCATGGCTGTGCGCTCCGGATTTGCGCAGGCGACTCCAAAGAGGAGCGCCAGGAAGGTGACAAGGACGCAAGTGCGGGTGCTGCGGGCGTGGGCGGAGGTGTCGTGGATCGTGTCGGCAGAGAGGGCGCGGCAGGTAGTGCTCGAAAAAATCAAGATGTCGGGTCTCCGGCGAGTGCGGCCATGGCTTTTGGCGTGAAGTTCTGCTTCATGGCTTCTTGGAATGCGGGGCGTTCCGAGAGGCGATGCGCGTAGGCTTGACTCGCTTCGGGCAATTCAATCTTGTAGATCGAAGCCCAGTCGAGGCAGCTCTTCACGAGAATATCAGCCACACTAAAGGCCCCGTCGACTAAGTACGTTCGCCCGTCGCTCAGTCGGCGTTCGATCTCGCCGGATGAACGAATGAAATAGTCTCGAGCCGCATCGACGGCAACTTGGGATTCCCCGTAGACCCGCGGAAGCCCCTCGTGACGCCGAATGGTGTAGAGAACCGAGTCCATCTCGGTCATGGCGAACCAACACAATTCATCGTGGCTCGCGCGGGCAGCGGATCCAGCGTTCGGGGCGAGCGTCACGCTGTCGCGATAGCGATCGGCCAGGTAGAGGCAGATGGCTGCGCTCTCTCCTATGCGTAGCTCGCCGTCATCGAACATGGGGATCTTCTGTCGAGGCGAAACGTTCCGGTAGACATCCGTCTCCATAGAGGGTGTTCGAGTCAGGATCTCTTCATGAGTGAAGACGAGGTCGAGCTCAAGCAAGGCCCAGAGCGGTCGGATCGTTCGTACGGTCCCAAGCCCCCAGAGGCGCAGGCGGCTTTGGGAATTGGAAAGTCGGTCCGTCATGATGGACATCCTCGCGAGGCGAATCGATACGACAAGGAAAGGTGGGAGCTCAAAGGCTAGGCGATTCGTCCGCGCGGTCGGGGTCGGTCAAAGTCTGCGGCAAATCCTCGGGCAAGCCCGGCGCATCAAAGCGGCCATTTGCGTCGGCGTCTACGAAGATCGGATTGGTGAATGCGAAGGGCGTGAACCCGGGATAGACATCGGCATAGCGCCCCTCAATCGGCCCCTCGACCTCAACCGTGACGAATCCGTCCGCCGGAAAAACGAGTGGCAGAGAGACCGTTTCACCGCGGCTGATGGGCGCGCTATGTACGAGTTCCCCGTTCACATAGGCGCGCCACGTAGCGACCGGTACCCACGGCGCCGCATCGACCGAGACGGTGAGCGTGCCGCTCTGACCGGCGTAGAGATCCCCGAGGCCTGCCTCTTCGAGCTGCACGCTTAGAAGCGGGCCAGTACTTCCCCAGGCACGGCCTGCCCTGAGTGCATCGACATGCGTCGCCTCGTCAAAGGCGGAGAGAGTGTCGTCTGCCTGGGCAACGTAGGTGCGCGGCAGACCCACTAGGGCACTGAGCATGTGGGAGTCGCTATTTGCGGTTCCTATGATCCGTTCTCCCTGTAGGAGAAGCGAGAACCAGTCGGCTCGGGTGCGGCGATAGCGCAGAAGAGATTCGGCGTTCATCAGTTCGACGCCGTGGTAGTCGAGGTCGCTACCGCCGTGGTCGGGGCTCGGTTCGACGAGGACCTTGTTAGGCATCTCGGAAAGCGAGAGCGTAGGATCGTAGGGGACGCCGGCGACTCCTAGATGGCTGAAGTAGGTGTCGCCTTCTTTCTCTTCAGGACTCGGCCGCGGGTGATTCATCTGGATGAACGGGGAAGAGGGCAGCGCACGAAGATCAGCGAGCACGTCGCGCAGTCGTCGCCCTTCCATGTTGACCGTGCCGCCTCTGAACTGCTGGGGCTCGGGGACCATAGGGAAGGCGTTTAGATGTCCTGTGGCGTAGGGTGAGTCACCTCCTTCGTAGGAGCTGGTGGCTTCGACGCCGGTAATCGATACGAGCTGCGAGGAGAGACCCGTTGCACTCATTGCAGGGCGGGGATCGAAGACGCGGTCGTGCTCGGTTGCGACGAGGACTTCCGCGCCGCTTGCTGCGAAGGCAATGATCTGGTGGTTTTGCGGTAGGCCGGAGTCGAAGCTCTTGCCGCTATGCACGTGGTAGTCGGCGGCGATCCAGCCTGGTGTTGGAGCAACGCGTGTGAGGGAAGCGAGCGCGAGCGTGATCTCAGAGCCGGCTTCGACGTCGATTTCAATTTCAGTGATGTCGTACTCGGGGCCGCGAGAGGCGATGACTTGGTACTGACCGGGTGCGACCGAAATGATTTCCGGATCAAGCGGGCTTCCGGCGAGGTTGAGCCAGGGCGCCTCCAGCCCTCCGAGAATGCGCTGTGGCCCCATCTGCTGCCCAAGTAGATTGTCGCCGAACACGACGGGACCACTGTTGTCCGTCGGAAGAAACGTGAGTCGGCCAATGAAGGGGCGGGGTAGCCGGATGCGTCCAGGACTGCCGAGTACGATGTCAGCAAGTTGCTGTTCCTCGTCGTAGCGAAGGACGGAAAAATCCTGGCTGGCCTCTCGTCCGCCGGGTGCGAGTGCGCGGACTCGGTACTCGCCTTTGGGCAGCCGGAGTTGGAAGCGACCGTCGGGGTCTGGGCGAATTTCGGTCATAGGAGCGCCGCTGATACGATCTATGTGCACTCGCGCCGCCGGGTCATCGACGCTGCCGCGAATGAGCGCGCCGTAGTTCCAAACGCGGTCGGTGATCGAGGCGACGTCGGAGCGCGCGCCCAGGTGAATGCGTTGGTCGAAGGCGACTACCTGTTCGTCTTCAATATCCATGAAGGGGATCTGAGCGAGCTGAAGAAGGCTGGGCGCAGCATCGGTTCCGCCGATCCAGGGCGGTCGTGCGAGGGCGCTTGCGAAGGTGAAATGTTCGCCGCTGACACTAAAGGTGCCGAGGGCTTCGGTTGACTCGGCTTCGGTGACCTGCGCAGAGAGTTGTTCAAGTCCGTAACTGACCGGCGGCATCCCTTCCGCGCCGACCAGCACTGTTAGGTCACTCGATATGAGCGCGGCGAGCAGGGACGTGATGGAGCGGCGATCAGTTTCGGGAAAGACGAAGCCCACGGAGTCTTCGGGGGAGACGCGATTGAGTGAGAATACGGGGGTCTGGCCGCTGGTGTGCAGCAGGATTTGGCCGACCGAAAAAAGTGCATCGCCCTCGGCTATGCGCTTTGCGCGAGTCGACACGTCGATCGCGTTCGGGCGCTCGCGGGTCACGCTGTAGGTCGTGATGAGTTCGACGCCTTCAAAGACCGCGCGGGTGTGGATCGAGGCCCGCTTAGGTCCGAGCTCAGCCTTCACTTCGTCGATCGGGACGACGTGGCTCTGTGAAAGATTGAGCATCGGCTGCAGTACGATCCACTGATCATTGGCCGCGCCGCAATGTCCAAGGTCCGTGAGGACACCGCCGCGAGGTGTGATCGCGCTTTCGTGCTCGGGGGCCGTGATCGTGGCACAAATTGTTCCGTTACTCAGAAACCAATCGCCTATCCCAGCATCCGAGTCCGGTCCGCCGACATGGTGCGTCGCGTAGTTCTCCGCAGTGATCTGCGTCGCGACGAGCGGGGCTGCATGAGCCACGGCGACTGAGGCGAGAACGGCCGCTATCACGGTTGCGAGGCGGACAACCGGATGAGAGGAGGGACGGGAAAAGAGAAGTGGAAGAGAGAAGGGAGCGGCGGGGGGGCGCAAGGGCAAACTCCGGATTCGCGGATTCGCGGGTTCGGGGTACGAGCTCGCGAACCTTTGCGGATCGCGCGTTGTGCAGTCTACGGATCTTTGTCAGCATTCGCGACGAAGCCGCTGCTGCGGTGACGTGGACACGGGCGTTGTGCCCCGCGATTGAGCTAGGACGACGACCATGAGTTTCGATTCTGCGACAACTGGACCCTCCGCTTTCGAGACGCGGGCGCTCGGCGCTATTGGAGCCGAAGTACGCGGGCTTGATCTCCGGAGGACGATCTCGGATGAAGTGTTCGCCGTGTTGCGAGAACTCGTGATGAGAGAGGGCTTAGTGCTTTTTCGAGACCAGGCGCTTCCGTCCGCAGAGCAGATCGGTCTTGGCCAGCGCTTCGGCCCCCTTGAGCAGCTCGACGTGAGTGCCGAGCAAGAAGAGCCGACTCTGGTCGTGATTGGAAATCTTGACTCCAAGGGCGAGGTTCTTCCCGCGGATGCGCGGCATATGAAACTGATCTCGATCAACGAGGGCTGGCACACGGACAGCTCTTTCCGCGAGATCCCGGCCTCATTCTCGGTCTTCTCATGCGTAGTCGGGCCCGAGGTTGGCGGCGATACGTTCTATGCCAACTTGCGGCGAGGTTGGGTGGATCTCCCCGAAGACCTGAAGGCGAGGCTTTATGGGCTTCGAGGCATTCATGACTACGGCGCTGCGTATCGTGCCAGGGGCAACGATGAGGGCGGCATGATTGGTTACGACCTTCCGGCGATCGTCCATCCGCTCGTTAGGCGTCACCCCGAAACTGGAACGACGGGGCTCTATGTGAGCGAGCACATCAGCCATATAGAAGGCATGGACCCCGCTGAAAGTCATAGGCTACTCGACGAACTGCTCACGCACACGACCGCGGAGAATCGAGTCTATCGGCATCACTGGTCCGTCGGCGACGTGATGATCTGGGATAACCGTTCAATGCTGCACCGCGCCCAGGGCTTCGACCAACGTCACCCCCGCGTGATGCACCACGTTCGCGTCGGCGGCTTCGAGCGACCGATCGCTGCGACCTAATTACGTAGCCCCTACTTGGATAGGCGAATACCCGAGCAGGCGAATAGGCCGTCGCGAGCCCTTGTATTCCGATTCGTGCCTACCTGGCCGTCGCGCGCTGCCAAACGTCGAGAACCGTCTCGCTTTGGAGGACCGTCGTGATTCCGCCTAACGTATGCTCAAAGACCATGTCGACGTATTCGTCAGGAAATCCGGCCACGGCATCTCTTGGAAGCACGACTTGGTAGGCGGCATTGACCGCATCGAATGCGAGATTCTGGATCGCGACGTTGACGGAAACGCCGACGCCAACGATGGTTCGTACGCCCAAGTTGCGAAGGATCGAGTCCAGCTCCGTTCCTTGAAAAGGAGACAGGCCGTGGAGGCGCGGGAGGATGAAGTCACTGTCCGCTACAGGAATCTCCGGCACGATCAGGGTGGCCTCGGAGTCCGTGAATAGTGGATTCGGAACCTTGCCCATGTACTGAAAAAGTCGTGCGTTAGAATTTGCGCCGCGTCCATCGCGCCGACGCTCGGCGGTGCAGTGAATGATTGGGACGTTGGCGGCTCGGCCGACACGCACAAGCTCAGCGACGGCTTGGATCATGCCCGAGCCGGCGGCCTCCGCGAGGGCAGGGAGGCTGGAGTGTTCGCCGATCACGCCGCGCTGACACTCTTGAGTGATGAGGGCGCAAGATTCGGGCGCGAGTAGGGAATCGAGGTCGAGGGGCATGGGAACTCCTATTGAATGTTCCGAACCTAACGCACTCATGGCCTTTTCGGGGGGAGCCTAGTCGTCGTCGAGTCCGAACTTCCGTCTGAAACGATACAGCGTCGCCCAATCGATCCCGAGTCGCTTGGCTGCGTCGCCTCTCGTGCCTCCAGTTTCAAGGAGTGCATCACGAATCGCGAGACGCGTCGCTGCATTAGGGCGGGATTGCAAGCTGGCACCACTTCTTGGTGAGGGAGCGGCCGGGCTCCCCTGAATATTCTGTCGCGGAGTCGGGATCTGCGATAGTGAGCGCAGGGCGTTAGGCCATCTGAGTCTAAGCGGGGCAAAGCAGGTCCGAGCCGCTCCTGTTCGCTACCCCCTGCCACTCTCTTGAAAGAGCGGCAGGGGGGCGGACTTTTTACGGGTCTTCCTGCTT
>JASDVF010000036.1:187633-208256 GCA_041440805.1 Myxococcota bacterium
GCCACTCTCTTGAAAGAGCGGCAGGGGGGCGGACTTTTTACGGGTCTTCCTGCTTGACTGCTTACTTGCCTTCGAAGGCAGCATCTTCCTTCGAAGCCATCGCTTTGTATCCGAGCTGCATATCATCGGACGTGAAGAGCACCGAGGCACTCGCCGCCTCGAATTGCATTGCTTCCCCGAGGCCCTGCTCCGCGCGAAAATTGATCGTGCGCTTGATGCCTTGAACGGCGAGCGGGGCGTTGCCGCAGATTTCTTCAGCCAGTGCTCGCACGTGCGATTGCAGTTGATCCGCAGGGACGACTTCCTGAACGATGCCAATGCGAGCCGCAGTCTCTGCGTCGATTCGCCGCCCGGTCATAGCGAGCAACTTGGTCCAGCCGGAACCGATCTCCTGAACCAGCCGCATATCACCACCGGCATCGATCGAAACGCCGACCTTCGGCTCTGGAAGCGCAAACTTGGCGTCGTCCGCTGCGATTCGGATATCGCCCATCATGGCGACTTCGAGTCCCGCGCCGAGGCAGAAGCCGTTGATGGCGATCAAGGTAGGTTGGGGGAGATGAGCAAAGACTTTGAATCGCTCGTGGACCCATCGGAATTTTTCGTAGTAGTTCCGAACCTTCTCCGCAGGAGAGCGGCCCGTGATTCGATCCTCGGGCATGCCGAGGTCGACGCCAGCGCAGAACGCGCGTCCCTCCGCGCGCATGATTACAACTCGAATCGAGTCGTCGAAGCGAATTTCGTCGGCGATCGCGGAAATCTGTCGTGCGGATTCCCAGCTCCAGGCATTCAGCTTCTTGGGGTTGTCGAGGACGATCGTTGCGATTTCGCCGTCGCGTTCGAGACGCATCAGGACGGGACGTTCAGACATCTTTTTCTCCGAGGCTAGGTTTGTTAGGAGGATCGTTTCGGTGGATTTGGGTCGAAAGGCCCTTTGCCCATTTGCTCGCGAATCGGCACGAACTCGGGCATCAGCATGGCGCGCCGCTGCCAGTTCGCGCCGTCGACGACGAGGGTATGACCCGATATGAACGAAGCGAAAGGCGAAGCGAGGAACGTCGCTGCCCAGCCGAGTTCGTGGGGCTGTCCAACACGATGTCCAGGACATCGCAGGGCTTCACTGTTTCGTCGATCCGGCACGGACTTAATATTCGCCGTCTCGTCGTCGTGCGGGAAAAGTCCAGGGACGAGGCCGTTCACCTGGATGCCGTAAGGCCCCCATTCGACCGCAAGAGTTTCCGTCATGTTCTTCACGCCGGCCTTGGCCGCAGAAGAGTGTGCGAATCCGGGGCCGCCGGTCCATGCGTAGGCGGCGCCGATGTTAATGATGCTGCCGGGGGTCTCGGCTTCGATATGACGGCGACCGAATTCACGGGAACAGAAAAAGGTCCCGTTCAGCACGATGTCCGTGACCGTCCGCCATGCATTTGGGCTCATGTCTTCTGCGGGTACCGGGAAGTTCCCCGCCGCGTTATTCACGAGCACATCCGGCAGCCCGAGCTGTTCCGTCACGGCATCGAAGGCTTCGGCGATCGCGGCGGCGTCTCGGATATCACAGGGCAGAGCGATATGTTTGCCGCCAACAGCATTGACGGCTGCGAGGCCCGCTGCGCGATGTTCCTCACCACGGGAGAGGATTGCGACGGAGGCTCCGATGCGCGCGAATTCGATTGCGATGGCCTTACCTAGGCCGGTGCCGCCGCCGGTGACAATGACGACCTTGCCGTCGTATGTGCCAGGGGGAAGCGCATTTGCGCCTATGGCGGGGGGAGCGGGCAGACCCATTTGTTTCTCCTTACGCATGGCGACTCTATTGTGTCGCACATTAAATCGAGTGTTGTGGTTGTTCATCGCGACAACCGCAATTGTGCGGGCCGCGTGATCGGGCTCGCCATGATAGCCTCCCGGAGCCGCGCGCCGAGTGCCGGATGACATCTGAAGTGAATCGGCGAGACATGAATAAAGGGAGCCACACGAGACATGGCCAACGATTTGATCACGCTAGAGATCCAGGACGGGATCGCAATCCTGACCAACAACCGCCCTGAGAAGCATAATGCCGCGAACGACGAGATGGACCGCCAGCTCTTTGACGCCCTCGAAGAAATTCATGGCCGCTCGGACCTCCGTGTGGTGCTCTGGCGCGGCGAGGGTCGTTCATTCTCTTCTGGCCGAGATACTTCCGAGATCGGTGTGCGCTCGGAAGATATTACGAACTTCGAGTTCATCGAGCGTGGCCACCGCCGCACGCAGCTTTTCTTTTCTTGTCCCGTTCCGATTGTGGCCGCACTCAAGGGCTGGGTCATTGGCGGCTCTTTCGAGCGGACCTTGCTCGCAGATATGCGAATAGCCGGCGAGAGCACGAAGATGATGCTCCCGGAAATCAAGCACGGCGTTATTCCAGACTCAGGCGGCACCGCCCGACTCTTTCAGATGGCTGGCCACGGATTGGTCGCGGATCTCGCCATGACGTGCCGGGCCATGGACGCGGAAGAGGCGCTTCGGCACGGGGTTGTTTCGCGGGTTGTGCCCGATGACCAGCTCGAAGAGACGGCGCTCGAGGTTTGCCAGCAGATCGCCGCGAACCCTCCCTTCGCTGTGAAGATGTTTCGCCGAACGCTCTCGCGGATCGCGAATCCGTTAGCGCAAAGGACTATGCAAGAAGAGTCGATGGGGATGACGGCTATCTACGAAACGGACGACTACGAAGAAATGAAGGCGGCCCGTGCTGAGGAGCGCGATCCGGAATATCGTGGACGTTAGGTGCTGCTGCCTCTCTTGTGATAAATGAGGCGCGGGAACGGGTGTATGAGTCAAATGATCAAGGAGGTCCGATGACGGACGCAATCAGACGAGAAACCGGAACCGAAGAGGTTCTCTGCGAAGTGCGTGAGCGCGTTGCGATCATCACCCTGAACAGGCCCGAGGCGAAGAATGCTTTGACGATGGACATGAAGGAGGCGCTCTATATCCTGATTCGTGATCTGGAGGACGATCCTGAGGTCGGCGCCTTTCTTTTGACAGGCGCGGGCGATGCCTTTTCTGCGGGTGGCGACACCAAGCGGATGAAGAAGGAAGGCAAGCCGCCTGTGATGGAAGATCGGCAGCGCCAATTGCGATGGGAACACGAACTCCCGCGTATGTTGCATCAATCGAGCAAGCCGTCCGTTGCGGCGGTGCATGGTGCGGCTGCGGGGGCGGCGTGCTCGATCGCGCTTGCGTGCGATTTGCGGGTCGCTTCGGAGCGAGGCTTTCTGCTGACGTCTTTTGCGAAACTCGGCCTCTCCGGAGACTATGGCGGCACGTGGTTTTTGACGCAGCTCGTGGGCCCTGCGAAGGCTCGCGAGATCTATTTCACTGCCGAACGCGTCGATGCGCAGACAGGCCTAGCGCTCGGTGTCTTTAACCGCGTGGTGCCGGTCGAGGAACTGCAGGCCGAGGCCTTCGCGCTTGCCGCTCAGATCGCGTCTGGGCCACCGATTGCCTTGCGATGGATGAAGGCGAATCTGAACCGAGCACAAACCGAGGATCTCGATACCTGCCTTCGCTATGAGGCGGATCGGATGGTGCGTGGGGCCCTAACGGATGACTACGTCGAGGCGGTGGCGGCATTTTCTGAAAAGCGAAAGCCGGACTTCAAGGGACGCTAGGTCCTCTCTGGCTGTACCCGTGGCTCGGCAAGACTGAGGTCCCGTGCGCCCGAGCGTGCTCAGGGTCGCATCGAATAGCGTGGCGCCCCGGCACGAGCGTGGTCTGCAACTTGCGTCTGAACCTCTTCGATCCAGTCGCATAGAACGGGGCGCGTGTCCCGCGGATCGATCACGTCGTGCACGCCGAATTCAAGCGCTCGCGGCATGACCGACTGTGCCTTGGCCATTTCTTCTTCCAGCTCGGCCCGTCGCGCATCAGGATCCTCGGCAGCTTCGATGTCGCGACGGAAAGCGAGGGCGACGCCACTCTCGACGGGCAACGCGCCGCTCATGGCGGACGGCCATGCGACGACCGTCGCTCCGGGCCCAAGATGGAGGCCCTGCGCGACGCCGTAGGATCGGCGCAATACGCAGGCGAACCACGGCACGCCAGTCTGAAGAATCGCGAACATCGCATTCATGCCCGCTCGAATCGTCCCGGCCTTCTCTGCCTCGGTCCCGACCGCAAAGCCGGGCTCGTCCACAAACGACACGATCGGAATATGGAAGAGATCGCAGAGCTCGACGAAGCGTCGAATCTTCGCTGCGCCGTCCGCGGTCATCGACCCGCTGTCGTAGTGACAGTCGTTGGCAAGAACACCGATGCTATGTCCGTTCATACGGGCGAGGCCCGTCACTTGGCTGCGGCCCCAGAGTGCGCCGATCTCAAAGAAACTGCGCTGGTCGACGATGTGATCAATCAGCTTCCGAATCTTGTAGGCGCGGCGTCGCTCGCGCGGGATAATCTTAAGGAGCTTCTCTTCGCGCCGGTTCCGCTGATCGCCGACATCGAAATAGGGCGGGGCTTCGCTGCAATGACTCGGCAAGTAAGAGAGGAATTTCTGAGCCATTCGAAGCGCATCCGCTTCGTCTTCGGCGACGTTGTCGACCATGCCGTTGCGGCCGTGAATCTGGGCGCCGCCGAGCTCTTCCTTCGTGACGTGCTCTTTCATCGCTTGCGCGACGACGGCGGGACCGCCTGTGAGCACCTGAGAGGTATCCTTCGTCATGATCGAAAGGTGGGAAGTGACGAGGCGTCCAGCCGGGAAGCCGGCGCAGGGGCCTAACGCGATGCACACGACGGGTACGGCCTGCAGGCTTTCCATGGAGCGCACGTTCAACATGGGGGGCGAGGTCCAGTCGTAGCCGGATCGGCCGCGTGCGGCGCCGCCGGTTCCTGCGATGGATGCGCCACCCGCTTCGAGCATGCGGACGATCGGAATGCGTCGCTTGACCGCTAGTTCTTCGGCGTAGAGGCCCTTCTTAAGTCCGGCATCCGAATAGGCGCCGCCGCGAATCGTAAAGTCATCGCCGCAGACGACAACCGGTCGACTGGAGATCTTCGCGGTTCCGAGCACAACACTCGTGGGCTGATAGTCGGCGAGGCCTTCGTCTTCGCTTGCGCCTGCAATCTGTCCACGTTCGCGGAAGCTGTCGCGGTCGACGAGGGCGTGGATGCGTTCACGGACGTTGCCCCGGCCGCGCTCACGATGCTTCGTGACGGCTTCTTCGCCGCCCATCTCGCGGGCGCGGGCGCGTAGACGTTCAATCTCTTCGACTTCGGGCTTCCAACTCATCAGACGACCCTATCAGAACCCTCGTTGCATCGCCTCTAGGGGCCCGGAAGGAAAGAGGAATTCGGAACTGGACGAATTCCAATACGGAGCGTATCGTAAGGTCCGCTGCCGACTCCGGCGCCACTCATCGAGGCCCCCATGGATTTCGATCTATCCCAGGAAGAAATCTCCTTCGAGCAGGAGGTTGTTGCCTTCCTCGAAGCCAACCAGTCAGACGAAGTGATGGACCGGAATCCGGAACATCTCTCGCAGACCGTCGAGACACCCGCGAAGCGCGCCTTTATGGCGAAGCTTGCTGATCAAGGTTGGCTGGGCATGTCCTGGCCTAAGGAATACGGAGGCCAGGGCAAGTCGGGGATCTACGACTTTCTGCTCACCGAAGCACTCGCACGCCATGGCTGCCCGCAGCCCGGCAAAGGCGTGGGCATCGTCGGCAAGACGATCATCCGAAACGGCAACGACGTACTCAAAGAGTATTTTCTCCCGCGCATTATTCGCGGCGAGATCGAGTTCGCGATCGGATACTCCGAGCCCCAAGCGGGCAGTGATGCGGCGTCCATGCAGCTCAAGGCGGAGCGGGACGAGGAGCGTGGCGGCTGGGTGCTCAATGGCCACAAAATCTGGACGACTTCAGCGCATTTCGCGGACTGGTATTGGGTTGGCGCACGAACCGGCGAGCATAAGCACAAGGGCATCACGCTCTTCATGATTCCGATGAACCATGAAGGCTTCGAGATCCACCCCACCTATACGATCGGCGACGAGCGAACGAACGAAGTCTTTTTCGACAAGGTCTTCGTTCCGGATACGCACGTGGTTGGCGAAGTCGGTCGCGGTTGGACCTATATCTGTGAGGCGCTCGATCTCGAACGCTTTGCCATGCTGCCGGTTGGCCCCGTGGAAATGAAGCTCAAGGGGCTCATCGAATACGTCCGCGAAGAGACCCTCGACGGCGAACCTCTCGCGAAGGATCCAGTCGTTAGGCAGACGATCGCTAGGCTTCGTGCCGATCTAGAAGTCGCGCGCAAGCTCCAGCGCAAAGTCATCAGCGAAGCCCTCAAAGACCGCGTCCCGACCGTCGAGGCCGCCATGTACAAGATGTGGCAGTCGCAGCTGGGACAGCGCATAGCCAGTGCCGCTCTCGACCTGATGGGTCCTGACGGGCAGCTAAAGCCTGGACAGGAAGAGGCACCCGTAGGCGGCCGATACGAGCGTTCCTATCGCTACACGGTCGTTGACACGATCGGCGGCGGCACCAGCGAAGTCCAGAAAAATATCATCGCTGGCCGCGGCTTGGGTCTGCCCAAAACGTTCTAGAGGCGGACAGTCGAAGCCGACTCGTCTTCCATTTATTTCACTCATTTACTCTTCCTCGCGCTCGACGAGCGCGTTCCGGAGAAGCGCATTTTGCCTCCCGAATCTTCCGCCGAATTGTCGCCCAAGTCGACGCCCTCAAGCCATCTGCTCGAAGGGATCACCGTGATCAATCTCGGTGCAGTCGGCCCGGCGGCTCGAGCAGGACGAATGCTTGCCGACTACGGTGCACGGGTCGTGATGATCGCGCCCGTGTCGAAGAAGGGCGCGCTTCAAACCAAGCCCGTTTATCACACGTATGGCGCGGGGCGTGGCTTCGAGCGCATGCGGCTCGATCTCAAGAGTGAGGCCGGCGTCGAAGCGCTGTTGCGGATGGCCGAGAAGGCCGACGTGGTGATCGAATCCTATCGACCCGGCGTGGTTGACCGATTGGGCGTGGGCTGGGAAGTGATGAGCAAACGCAATCCGGCGCTCGTCTACTGCTCGACTTCTGGATACGGACAAGACGGACCGGCTTCGAAGTGGGCGGGGCACGACATCAACTACTTGGCCATGTCGGGATTCCTTGCCTGCACGGAACCCCGTGAAGACGGTGGCCCGCCGATCCCTGGTGCAACGGTCGCGGATAGCGCCGGCGGCGGGATGCATGCGGTTCTCTCGATCATGGGTGCGCTCGTGAAGAAGGGCGCAACGGGGCAGGGGAGCTTCCTGGATGTCTCGGCCGCCGAAGGCATTCTGTCCCTAATGGCATTGTCTCTCGACCAGTACCTAGCGACCGGAGAAGAAGCCGGGCCGCGAAAGGTTCTGCTCACCGGGCGTTATGCGTTCTACGACACCTACGAAGCGAGTGATGGGAAATGGGTTTCGGTCGGTGCGATCGAGCCGCATTTCTATCGAAACCTGTGCGAGCTGCTTGGTCTGTCCCAGTTCGCTGGTGACCAATATGCCGACGACAAGCAGGACGTGATTCGTATGGCCTTCAAGGCTGCATTCTTGACGAAGACCCGGGACGAGTGGACGGAACAGCTGGCTGCTAACGACACCTGTGTTGCGCCAGTTCTCACGATTCCGGAAGTCGTGAAGGATGAACATTGGCGGGCGCGCGGCGTGTTCATGCAGGCGGAGCATGAGGAGCACGGTGTCTTTGATCAGGTGTCCCCGATCCTTGCAGGCGGGGTGCGTGAGCATCCTATGCATGCGGTTCGCACGGGCGACGACACGGATACCCGAAGCTTGCTGGTCGAGGCAGGGCTCGGGGAAGACGAAATTTTGCAGCTGCTCGAAGAGGGCGCTGTCGAGTAGTTCAGTTTGTTTCGTCGCATAACAGGTTCTTGCGACGAGGTTCACTATCGGGACGTACACCGTCTCATCAGGAGGAATAGGTATGGCTGCGAAGTCAGCTGATGATCTGCCGGAAGAGGTCCAGGGATGGATCGAGCAGGAACGCTACACAGAGGAGACGGAGTTTCCGATCGAGCAGGGGTACGTACTGACGACGCTTTCGGCGACGCAGAACGGCAACCCGCTCTACTGGGACGCCAAGGTTGCTGAGGAGCTCACGGACGGACCAATTACGCTGCCGTCGATGGTGTCGGTCTGGTTCCGACCGCATGACTGGTCCCCGGGCCGCACGGAGCCAGCAGTGCCGCTCCAGCTGCACTTCGATCTCAAAGATCGACTTTCGCTTCCGGAAGCCGTGATGAGCGACAACACGATCGTATTCTATGAGCCGATTCGGCCGGGTGACGTGTTGACTACGACCCAGGTCCTTTACTCGGTGTCGGGACTCAAGACGACGAAACTCGGAACGGGACGCTTCTGGGACTTCGGTGTTCGAACCGTGAACCAGCATGGCGACCTGTGTGCGGAAGAACGCTACACGGGCTTTGGCTACAACCGAGCCTAGGGGAGTATATCATGAGTGCAGAACTGCTGAGCAGTGACGTGAGTGTTGGCGCCGACGTGCCGGTACTCGAGAAGTTGGTGAAGCCGGTGACGGTTGTTCTTGGTGCTATGGCGAGTCGCGATTGGCGACCCCAGCATCACGACTACAAGTTCGCGACGGGCAATAACGGTCTCGAAGACATCATCATGAACACGCCGAATCTGGCCTCATGGTTCGAGCGCTATTTGACGGACTGGACGGGCCCCAAGGGTCGTTTGGGACGCATCAAGTTTCGCATGAAGGATTCTGTGTATCCCGGTGACACCATGCGCTTTGCGGGCAAGGTGACGAACGTCGAGGCTGCGGCCGATGGCGTGAGCTGGGTAGACGTTTCAATCGAGCTGAGCGCAGGCGACAAGAGCTGCGTGGGATGCGAAGCGCGCATCGCCGTTCCGGATACCGCGGACGCGAATCCCTGGAAGCTCAAGGGCGAGGACTGGAAGCCCTAGGCTTTTGGGTCTCATTGCTTAAAGGTTAACCGTTAGGCCTCGCCGATTCTCCGGTGGTGCCTCCGGTGGCCCACGCTAAGTCCGCATGCCGGACAGGTCTTTGGACCAAAGGAATCGAAGATGGATCTCGACTTCACAGAAGAGCACGAAATGCTGCGTGATATGGTGCGCGGCGTTTGCGCCGAGTACTCCCCGCTCGAGGTCGTGCGCGAGTGTGAGAACGATGAACGCGGCTATCCCAAGGCTCTTTGGGAGCAGCTCGTGGAACTCGGACTCGTCGGGATTCTGATTCCGGAGGAATACGGAGGGCAGGGGCAGACGCTTCTTGAGGCGGCGATCGTCTATGAAGAGTTCGGACGCTCGCTTGCTCCGGTCCCTCATTTCCACTCGGCCGTACTCTCCGCGGGTGCGCTGGCGATTGCTGGAAGCGAAGCCCTGAAAAAAGAATGGCTTCCGGGGATCGCGAGCGGCGAACGCATCTTGACTCCGGCTTGGCTGGAACCGCGCAACGGCTTCGGGCCGAAGGGCGTTCAACTTCGTGCGGAGCCCGATGGAGATGGCTTCGTGCTTTCCGGCACGAAGATGCATGTGAATTTCGCGCGTGTGGCGGACCGGTTGGTCGTGCTCGCACGAACGGGCGACGGCCTGGAAGACGTAGACCTCTTTATTGTCGATCCCAACGCATCCGGCGTAACACTCTCGCAGCGATTCAATCTCGGATCCGAGGCAACCTTCCGAGTCGACTTCGAGGGCGTGCGCGTCTCCGAAGCGGATCGCATTGGCGCGGCTGGGTCCGGATGGGCCACTTGGAACACTGTCATGCTCGACGGGATCGTACTCGCCGCCGCACAGGCTGCAGGCGGCGCCAAAGCCGCTCTCGAAATTACGATCGACTTCGCGAAAACGCGCGAGCAATTCGGAAAGCCGCTCGGCGCGTTCCAGTCAATCTCGCATTACCTCGCGGATGCAGCCACGCAGATCGAAGGCGGCTCGACGTTAGTCTATGACGCGGCTTGGTCGAGGTCGATCGGCAAAGACACGAAGCTCATGGCTCCGCTGGCGAAGCTCTTCATGTGCCATGCGTATCGCGACGTGACGGCCATGTGCCAGCAGGTTTGGGGCGGAGTCGGCTTCACAATCGAATACGACATCCAACTCTACTTCCGAAGAGCTAAGCAGCTCCAAATGTCGTGGTGGGATGATCGCTATTTGGGCGAACTCGTCGCGGTTGAGGAACTGGACTAGCAAGCGAGTTGCAAGGCCGGCGGGGATACGAGGTTGGGTGCGGGCGGGTGTGTGATGGATTTGGGCGCTTAGCCCTCGGCCTGTATGAGAATGCCCCGGTCGAGTAACTGCTGGATCTCCTTGGCCGAGTACCCGGCTTCGGTCGCGACGTCCCGGGTGTGCTCGCCCATGGCGGGTGCCCCGCGTCGAATCTCGGAGGGTGTGCAGGAGAAGTCTCCGATCGGGCGCGGCTGGCGAAGCGGGCCCGCGACGTGATGATCCATCTCGAAGATGAGGTCGTTCGCAATAACCTGCGGATCCTCGTGGATTGTCGCGGGATCCCCAACCGTCGCGTGAGGCACATCTGCCTTGGCGAGCTGTTCGGCCAAAGTTGCGGTCGTGAAGGTGCGGAGCATCGGATCGAGGGATTCCTGAAGCGGATGCGCATTTCGGGCGCGGGGGCCGGCCGTCGCATAACGCTCGTCCTCGAGAAGTTCTTCCTGGCCAAGCATCCGGCAAAACGACTCGAACTCTCGGTCTTGAATGAAGCTGATCGAGATATAGCCGTCGGCTGTCGGTCGAAGCATAGGAAGCGCGGCCTTGCTGAGTGGTGCCGAAACCCCTTCGCCTAGCAGAGCGTAGTTCTGCATCCCGTCAGGCCACAGAAACGCGAGGCTCGCGTGGAGCATGGACACCTTGAGGTGTTGCCCGCCGCGGCCCTGGGAGCGGGCGAAGAGCGCGGCGGTAATGAGCTGCGAGGTTTGGATGGCAGTCCCCTTGTCGCAGACGACGCTGCGCACGAAATTGGGTTTGCCTGTTTCTAGGTCGGCCTGATGCATGGCGACACCGGAATAGGCCTGCATGACGGAGTCGTAGACGGCGCTTTGGGCCATAGGGCCTTCCTCGCCAAAGCCACTCACGGAAACATAGATAAGCTCCGGGTGGAGAATGCGGTACCGCGCTTCGTCGATCCCCATTCGCTCGACGGCGCCAGGTCGGAAGTTCTGGACCAGAACATCCGCGCCCGCAACAAGACGGTCGAGAACAGCAACTCCGTCGGGTTCGCGCAGATCCAGGACCATGGCTCGCTTGTTTCGATTGAAGCTCGTGAAAATCGCCGACATGCCGCCCCGGCTCGGGCCAATCGTTCGCAATCCATCGCCGCGCCCCGGACCCTCGATCTTAATCACGTCCGCGCCCTGATCCGCAAGGATCGAAGTCGCGAGGGGGCCCGAGGCCATCGTGGTCAGGTCGATAATGCGGACGCCATCTAAGGGGCCGGGCATGCGAAATCTCCGTAACGTCTAATCAGGGTCTGGTTGCAACGACTGCAGCGCCAAGCGAGGCTAGCACCCACAGGCGGATTGAATCGAACCCAAACGGAGGCGTACATCGTGGCCGCAGAATCAGAATCATCGCCGGACGAACGACTCAGCGCTCTCGAATCGCGTGTCGCCGAGATGGAGGGCTACCGCGCGATTCTCGACCTGAAGAGCCGCTACGGAACGCTCGCGGACGCTCGCTATACCCGGAAGGGGCCGCAGCCGCAGCCGAAGATCGATGCGATCGCTGATGAGATGGCTGCGCTCTTCACGGAAGATGCGGTCTGGGAGGGTGGCGGGGCGCTTGGGACCGCGACCGGGCGGGAGGAGATTCGGGAGCGGTTTTGCTCGCCGACGCTTCAATACTCTTGGCACTTCTTTGTGAAGCCTGCGGTTCGTGTCGAAGGGCTGAATGCGTTTGGGACTTGGGATGTACTTGCCATGATGACGACGAAGGAAGAGCGCGCGCTTTGGATGGTGGGTGTTGAGCATGATGAGTATCGGTTTGAAGGTGGGGCGTGGTTGCACTCGAAGATGCGGCTGGATTCGCAGCTGATGGCGCCGTATGACCGAGGGTGGTCCGGGGCGGGGCGTTAGGCGGTCCAGGGCGAGGCATGCGGCTGGAGAAGGCCTATTGAGAGCCTCCGTACCGATAGTGCCCGCTGATCCGGTAGGCGAACAGTGCATCTCCGAATTGCCCAGCGCGCCGAAGCGCTGCCTTGTTCATGCCGCCCACCCACATGGGAACCTTCTCCCCGGCAGGGGCCGAGTACCGCCATCGGAGCCTGTTTGTCAGAACGCCTAGTATCGGTGGTGCTGAAAACGGGGCTTGCGAATGGACGGACTGCGCAGGAAGCCACTCAGTCCGCCCATGCGATCTATGCATTTTTAGATTATTGCCGGAGCGCGATAAACGAATCGTTCAATCCCTTATCATGTTCGTTGTACCCGCACAGGCAGCGCGCACCGCGTTAATGTCCTCCGCGTACTGCTCCGCAAGCTCGCTGTCACGATCCGTCGGATCCCTCACGCGGTTCATACGCCCGTGGAGAGCATCAAGCGAGCATGTAGGATTAAGCCACCATCTCTCCGCTTTTAGGAGCGGTCAAGCATTCGCCTTGAGAGCCGTTTAAGGACTCGAGCCCTGAGTTCTTCCCGAACTACGATCCGGGCTTCGACCTCGATCAGACGGCCCTGGGGAATGGGTCGATCACCCGAGCCTCTCGCGACGATTCGGAAGCGAACCGTTCTTCGCAAGTCAGGGAACGGCGTCGGATCCGCTCGCGTTGGCCACGCTGATCCCACGGGCGATCATTCAGTCCCCGCACTGGGCAAGACTTAAATCGATCCAGAACGGGCCTCTTAATGCCTATTTGTCAGAACACCTAATATCGGTGGTTCTGAAAACGGGGATTGTTTTGCCTATCCCCTAAGAAGCGCCTAAAATTCGACGGGGCACGGCGATCTCGCCGTTCAGCGGCACCCGTTTAAGCCAGCCGTTTACCACGCTCATTATTTCTAGACTTAACCGAAGACCCTCTCTGCAAATGGAGTCACTCATGTCCGAAGCGCAGATCGCGTCCTCACTCGGCATTGTCTTTTTGGCGGCACTCACGACTCATGTTTTTTACCGCCGACCCCCGTCATCCTTATGGCCAGCACTCCCCTCGGTCTTCTTTTCTGCGCTGATCTTTTCGATCGGCGACCTGCTTTCCAATGTCTGGGCGGACAACTTGTCAGTTCGCTGGCTAGGTATGCTGCTGGTCTATACCGGCCTACTGACGATCGCACCGGGGTGGTGGCTTTTCTCACGTGGCTTTTCCGAGATGATGGGTTATCGGAAAATCGCATTCCGCTCCGGCTTGCCGCTGCTTCTGACAATCAATGCTTTTCTATGGGTCGGATTATTAACGAACCCGTGGCACGGTCAGTTCTTGGAGACGCAGGCCTCCGCAAGAAGCGAGTACGGACCTCTATGGTATGCCACCGCGATCATCAACTACTTCGCCCTAATGGCGGCGGTGTTCGTACATGCAAGGGAATCATTGAACACCGTCGATCCGACTATTCGATCGCAGTGTCGCTTCCTCGTCGCTGCCGTCGCAGTCCCCATGTCTCTGAACATGATCTATGTGTTCAGCCCCGTCGCTTTCTCCTATGACCCGACGGCACTTGGCTATGCCTTCAGCTGTGCCCTTTTCCTTTTTGCGGTTGAGCGCCGTGACTTATTCGTACTCGAGCGAGTCTCGCTGCCAAGCGTACTTGATGGCGATGCCGATCCCATTTTAATCCTCAGCCCTTACAAACAGCTTCTCTACGCCAATCGAAATGCGGAGATACTTTTCGGGGAAGGACCACTGATGCGCGGGGCACCGGTTCGCGAACTGCTGGAACGCACCGTGCCTAGCTTCGCATTTGCCGATATTGATACCGACCGCGTCCGCGAGACAGAGCACCATTTCACCTCCTCGACGGGGCAAGTGCACATGATCGCCATTGAAGTCTCTGTAGTAGAGACCGGTCGAGGCGTGGAAGCTGGCTTGTGTTTGAGGCTACGGGACCGTACGGCCCTTCGCGAGGCCCAGAGAGAGGCGGGTGAACAGCTTGCTTTGCTGGAGGCTCTCGACTCTGCGATGGGGGAAGGCATTCTGTGCCGGAGGGCCGATGGTGAGATTAGCTACGTCAATGAAGCCTTTGCCAGCCTCTGGGGTCTATCAGTCCAGCAGATGATGGAGCTAGGCAACAAGCTTCAACGCCATCTGGGGAAGTTGCTTATCGAGTTGCCTTCAGAAACGGTACAGAATATGTGGGACGCAGAGGGCAGCGAATTCAGTTCCACACTTCGTGAATCGGCTGACCTTTCGCTTCGCAGTGGCCGGGTCCTCGAAGTGACTACTTTGCCCATTACCACAGTACAAGGCTTTTGGGGTCGGGCCTGGAGGATGTCGGACGTGACCCAAATACGTCGAGAATCGCAGGCCATGATTCAGTCTAAAAAGCTAGAAGGACTGGGGATGTTGGCAGGAGGAATTGCGCATGACTTCAACAACCTCCTCATGGCCATCCTGGGCAACGCAGAGATCGCTCGCGAGACCAGCGCTTCGGATTCGCCGATACAGGAACCGTTAGCCAGCATTGAATCTGCTGTAGCAACCGCCGCAGAGCTTACGAGCCAGCTTTTGGCATACACAGGGAAAGCAACGTTCACGACTGAGAACATCGACCTGTCCGCGATGCTGCGTGAAGTAACGAGTTTTATCTCGGCCAATATCCCAAAGAACATTAAGATCGAGTTAGGTCTGCCCGAGGAACTACCAACTGCAATCCGAGGCGGGATCACCCAGCTTCGTCATGTGCTTATGAATCTGGTAACCAACGCATCTGAAGCCATCGGTGATTCGGCTGGGACGATATCTCTTACCGCCGGTTTAGGTCGACCCATTCCAATGGTTGGAGCGAACGCGGCAATCGAACACGGCGAACAAATCAACGAAGGTGTTTACATCTCAGTTTGCGACGATGGAGTGGGTATGAACGCTGCCACGTTAGAAAAAATCTTTGACCCCTTCTTCAGCACGAAGTTTCCTGGCCGCGGGCTTGGATTAGCAGCGACGCGCGGGATCGTAGAAAGCCATCAAGGCCGGCTGCTCATTGAGACGAAGCTAGCCCTAGGCAGTACGTTTACGATTTTCCTACCCATCCAGACCGAGTCCCCATCGGTAGAGGTCGGGAAAGACAACACACACGAAGCGGAATGGTTCGAGAACAAGAGTGTGCTCGTCGTCGATGACGAGGCACTGCTTCGCCAGGTCCTCGAAACGATACTCTCTGCGGCAGGGTTGAGAGTATTCACGGCTTGCGGTGGAGAAGAAGCGCTGGCCATCGTGGAAGAAATGGGGTCTGCGCTCGACCTCGTAATCTTAGACATTACGATGCCGGGCCTGAGCGGCATCGAAACCCGTCTGCAGATCAGACAGCAGTCGCCGGCCCTACCGATCATCATGTCAAGCGGCCACCCCGAAGAAGCGCTCGATCGACTGGAGGACTGGAGCACTGATCGGGACGGGTTCATACAGAAGCCCTACCGGAACCAAGTGCTACTAACCACAATCAAAAAATTTCTCTTAACAAATCGGGCTTAAGACGTAGAGCCCGACCCCAATTCCTAATAAAGGAACAATTTGATGCGAGAAAGAACACTGTGCTTCGGCAGTCTGAAATTCGATTTCGCGCACGATCATATCGCGAGCACTAATAGCCCTGGGACTAGTTAGGCAGCCGCATTGACTAGTCATTCATTGCAAACACTCATTCGTATCGAATACCGAAAGTTAGGCGTGCTGATACGTATTTGCACGGTACTCGCCACCACTCTTCTTTGCGGGGGGATGCCAGCCGCAGGCTCCCCGCCAAATGCAGAGGCGGATACTCCTCCCCAGTACCAGTCCCCCGAACGATCCACTGGGGGGCTAGATACGCTACGGGGCACATTCCAGGAGGGCGGTGCCTTAAGTTTAATTACGGAGAACTTGAGATGGGCCGTCGATATCGCGGGTCGAATCAAGACGAATGAAGATTCGGGATTTACGAATAAACAATTTTTCGGGATCGATTTACTGAAAGTGGTGAGCACCGAAAAAAGAGACATCGGCACCCTGATAGTTCAGCTCTACGTCGATCGCGACAGCGAAGCGCCTGCGTTTCGTGAAACGTGGGATTTTAAAGTCCGTGAATTTCACTTTAATTACCACGTCACACGCCGAGGCGGCGTCAACCTTCGCATTGGCCACATCCAGATTCCCTACGGCCTTAACCTTCCTCCGATTACAGGGGGTACCCTCCGACAGTTCGATACCGGTCCGAACCTTGGCCACAAGGTCGACTGGGGAACCAGCATCAACGGAGTCAATCCCAATTTCGTCTACGAAGTCGCCCTCACTCGCGGCTCAGGGTTTGACTACAAAGACAAAGGCGACCCTTATTTGGTTTCGGGCCGTATTGGCACGCCTAACCAACGGCCCTTTGTCCTTGGAGCCTCCGCACTCCACGGAAAAGTCTTGAACTTCAAAAACGGGAACATCATCAACAGGACGAGGATCGGCATCGATGCTCGTTGGCAGGGCGGGCCCATCGACGCACTTGCGCAGGTTTCGCTCGGGCAGGACAATTCAATAGGGAAGCCCAAAACGGATATTGCCAATTATTTTCTCGACCTATCCTGGCGAACTCCGGCCGATTCTCTCCTCTTATACGCTCAAGGCAGGCTGAGCATGGAAAGGCTCTCGGCGAGTAGCCAGGGGGCATGGACGAAGAAGTCTGTTCTAACAGTCGGCGCTCAACTCGCATTAGCTCGGCATTATTGGATCTCAGCCGACTACCAACATGAGCTCACGCGTAGCGGAGCGCCGGATGTCGTGCGTTTTGAACTTCGATATCGGTTCTTCTAATGTGGAAAAGAAGGTCATTTATGAAGACGATACGCCTACTCCTATTCCTTTCCTTAGTCTTATCGCCCGCCACGGCCTTCGGCCAGGCCTACTGTTCGCTCCGGGATCCGATCGGTGCGATGCAAGACTCCTTTCCTCAGTTAGATCATTACCGTTCAATCGTACGTGTGGTCGACGAGACACACCGTGCCAACATCCTCGCGAGGTTGCCGTTCACAATTCACGAAAACGAACTTGGGACCCACACCCTCTATACGGTGTTTGCTGATGACGATGAACTGATCGGCGTCATCCATGTACGGACTGAGCGAAGCCGATGGGGGCTGACCGAAATCGCCTGGGCATTAAATTCCGACCTTGAAATTGTCGGCATGCATTTCCAGAGATCACGAGATCGGCATCGGGGATACATAGAAAGCGAAGCATTTCAGAAGAATATCCGAGGGAAGAACTTTGATGAGCTTAGGGGCCTGCTGACTAATGACGGTGACGCAATCAACGAGGCCGTCTTGGTCATTCCAAGGGATGGTCATGAACTCGCTTTGAGCGTAATCCGATCGGCTCTGAAGACAATCTCGGCGACTAATGCTATTTGGGACGACAGCCTCTCGTCCGCAAGCAGGTAAGGCTAAGGTTGCGGCGTGGCATGAGTCCCACTACTTCACTACTAAGCCCTAATCGTGGCCTGTCCGGTGATTACCGCCCTGCGTACTACGGAAATGCGGACGGTCTATGACGCTTCGAGCGCACCTATTCCTACTCGTCTTCACGGTCACACTAAGCGGAGCTGCCCTCATATTTGCCAACGAGCAGTGGCATGCGAGCCTCGAGCAACGACGAATCGAACTCGGCGCTGAATCAGTTACGCGCGAGCAGGTTCGAAATATTTCATTTTCACTACAGCATTTTCTGGTGACCCACGACCTGGTGGTTTTCAGCGGTATCTCCTATCTGGCCGATGACGCGCTGGTGCAACTTGAATATTTTGACGATTCGCTCGACCGGATAGTACTTCCTGGTTTCGCCGCACCCTCCTCAAAATTGTTCGGAGATCGACTTCAATTAGTCAGAAAGGTGCTCCAAAATATCGCAGTCGGATTGCCTGGGTACGACGGTGTGAGCAGCCAGCAGGCTGTAGAGGGCGAACTCGCTCGAATCGTTGAGCGAGTCGAGTCTTTAGAGGAACTCATCGCCGATCGGTTCGAGTCCAGTCGGCAAACTCTTGAGCGACAAAAGGCAATTCAAGCAGTCGCGCAACGAACGATTCTTTTCTCTTATATAATTTTGTTATGCGCGCTCACCGTTTGGGCCTCGCGCAGGATCGCGAGACCCGTCGACTCGCTGGCCAAGCTGGCAAAACATTCAATAGGGACTCCGATAGACACTCAAATGTTGGGATCCGGGCCAAAAGAGTTCCGCGAAATTACATCTAGCATCTTCGAGCTAACGTCTTCGCTCGAGAGCATTGTGGACGAGAGGACCCAAGCCCTTAAAGGGCAAGTCAACGAGCACCTCAAGACACAAGCATCACTGACTCGATCCAATGATGAACTCGAGAAAAGCATGAGTGAGCTGGAAGCGACACAGCTTGCGCTCGTTACCAAGGAGCGTCTTTCTGCCCTGGGCGAAATGGTCGGAGGGATCTCTCACGACTTCAACAACGTGCTCGTTCCCATCATCTCGTACAGTACAATTTTAATTGACGAACCCGACCTCGACCCTGTCGAGCGATCTGCTTTACTGAAGATCGTGATGACTGCGGCAGAAGATGCATCCAGAATTATCGAGCGTCTCCAAGCATTCAATCGTCCAATGGACTTGTCTGCTCGAACTCAAGAACTCGATATCGATGAACTCATCGAAGACGCTATGGCGATGTCTCAACCCAGATGGCGGGTCCTAGAGGACCTCAATAGCGGTTCGATCTCAGTTACGGCTGAGCCGAGCGGCATCGGCGCAATCGTTGGCGACGTCCCGGAAATTCGACAGGCCCTGATCAACCTCATCTTCAATGCGGTCGATGCACTGCCCGACGGCGGCGAGGTCCATATTTCGACGGCCAAAGAGGGGAAGTATTTTATTGTCCTAACCGTATCGGACAACGGAATGGGAATGTCAGAGGAGACAGTCGCGTCTTGCCAGAAGCCATTCTTCTCAACGAAGAGCGAACGGGGCACTGGACTGGGTCTCGCTATGGTCAGAAATTTGGCCGAGGCGCATAACGGGAGGATTGAGATCGACAGTACTCTCGGAGAGGGAACATCGATCCGGATGTGGCTCAGGGTCGCAAAGGAAGAGACATCCCTTCCGTCCAAAACCGAACCGATGACCGGTCCAAATTTAGAACTACGTATTCTTCTGGTGGACGACGAACTGGCCGTACTGAAGGCACATGCCGCGACCCTCAGGCATCTCGGCTACAAACCGAAAACGAATAGCGGCCCGCTCGAAGCGCTCGGTCGACTGAAAGTCGAGTCCTTCGACCTCATCATCACCGACCTCCGAATGCCCGCAATGTCCGGTATAGAGTTCGCGCGGCGAGCCCACAAAATCAATCCCGATTCTGGGATCTTCCTCTTGACCGCCTACCAAGGTGGACTTGACGACGGGCCTCAAGCTCCATTCATTGACGCCATCCTAGGAAAACCCTTGCGTGCAGGCATGCTCAGCGACGCGATCGCTGAGTTCATCCGAAAGAGGGGCGAGATTCAGCCGCATTCACCTGTCTAGGAGTTGTTTGATCGATGTCCAGGAAGGGGCCGAGTACCCCCCCTCGGAGCTTAGTTGGCAGAACGCCTAATATCGGTCGTGCTGAAAACGCGGCTTATTTTGCCTATCTACCCGAATGTTAAGTCTCTATCGCGCGATCGGCGATCCAAGGCCCCTGGTCAACATCAGGGATGTTCAGCGCATGTGCCGTGGCTGTTCCAATAGACTGAGGCTGAGGAGGGCCGCGGCCAGCATAATTAGGCCTAGCAGCCCCATGCTCGGAACGGCAGCAATACGCACGGGGTTTACTGTCACGGTTACGGTCGTGATGGCTGACAGGTCGGTACCGTCGTTTGCGCGGTAGGAGAAAGTATCGCTTGTCGTTTCACTGCCGTCGTGGCTGTATAAAAATGTCCCGTTGGCGGCAAGGCTTAGGCTGCCGTGGGTCGGGTCTGAGATGAGTTCCGCCGTGAGAGAGTCGCCCTCTGGGTCGGAGTCACCATCGAGCACACTGAGTACTCCGTTAGTGAGCGATGTTGCGGTACCACCTTCGTCGACCTCAATGGCGTCGCTTACGGCGAGTGGCGGATCGTTGACGGGCTCGATTGAGATCGAGATGGTCACGGTATTAGAATCCAGCTCCCCGTCGTTCGCTCGGTAGGTGAAGCTATCGATCGTCGTTTCACTGCCGTCGTGGCTGTATATAAAGGTCCCGTTGTCGGCGAGGCTTAGGCTGCCGTGGGTCGGGTTTGAGATGAGCACCGCTGTGAGAGGGTTGCCCTCTGGATCCGAGTCACCATCGAGGACGCTGAGTACTCCGTTAGTGAGCGCTGTTGCAGTGCCGCCTTCGTCGACCTCAATGGCGTCGCTGACGGCGAGTGGCGGATCGTTGACGGGCGCGATTGAGATCGAGATCGTCACGGTATTAGAATCCAGCTCCCCATCGT
>JASDVF010000036.1:208356-228320 GCA_041440805.1 Myxococcota bacterium
CTGGATCCGAGTCACCATCGAGGACGCTGAGTACTCCGTTAGTGAGCGCTGTTGCGATGCCACCTTCGTCGACCTCAATGGCGTCGCTTACGGCGAGTGGCGGGTCGTTAACGGGCGCGATTGAGATCGAGATCGTCACGGTATTAGAATCCAGCTCCCCATCGTTCGCTCGGTAGGTGAAGCTATCGATCGTCGTTTCACTGCCGTCGTGGCTGTATATAAAGGTCCCGTTGTCGGCGAGGCTTAGGCTGCCGTGGGTCGGGTTTGAGATGAGCACCGCTGTGAGAGGGTTGCCCTCTGGATCCGAGTCACCATCGAGGACGCTGAGTACTCCGTTAGTGAGCGCTGTTGCGATGCCACCTTCGTCGACCGTGAAGCCACCCGGGTTCGCTATCGGAGCGGTGTTGCCCGCTTGGCAGCCGTCGGTGAATTGTTTGTACCAGCTTAAGGAGGTGTCCTCACCATCGTCGATGGTCAGGAAGAAGCTGCGCTCTCCGCCCACGCACTCGTCAGCGGGAAAGACTGCTATGCCCTCGTTGTTCTGTTGGGATGGGCCGTTGTAGGACTGAAGTATGTTGAGCTGTCGGACCTGCCCCGAAACGGGGGTCGAGGCCAGGTCGGAAACCGAGAGGATGTCGATCCCCTTGTCGTGATAAATGTATAGCCTGCCGGTAGAACGGTCGAACTCTAGGCCTGAAGTATCGGCCTGCCCCGTCAAGTACTCACCGACGAAGACGAAGCCCTCAGTGCCGCGGTTCAAGTCAAAGACGAAGATGGCGCCACCATTTTGGTGCCCCACAAACATCAGCCCGCCCATGCCTTGGGTGCTGGTGTAGAGGTTGCCGTTCTGATCGACGAAGCCCGCGCTAATGAGCGCGGAATCAGGAACAAAGGTAATGCCCTCTGCGCCGGATCCACCGTTCCTCGGTAGAAAAGTGCGGGTATTCCAATTGTTATTCAGGATTGCCGTCCCGTACGTGGAGACGTCGTACTCTTTGATACGCTCCTCACCCTCGATCATGAGGTAGACGACTTCCTCGGAAAAATTTGCCTGAGTCACGCCTTCCAGATCGCCGAAGTTCGTCCACTCGCCGCGGTTGCCATCTTTGCTAGCGATTTCAAAGCTTCCGTTGCCATCTTCAGCAACGGCCCAAAGCTTGGATTGTGTGCCACCGGGGCCATTACGTCCAAGCCAGAGCCTACGGGTCACGGGATTCCAGACCGCAGCACTGAGGTCGGAATGAAAATCGTTCGCTCCGGGTCCTTCGATGGCAGTGAGATTCTCCGAACTGCCGAAAGCTTCAGCGGGCCAAAGGTCTTGGGCAGCAACCGGCGTGGCAAACGCCAATGCTGTCAGCCCGAGGATTAGCCAACCTGCGGCGCGAGATTCGAGAAAGGCCAGAGCGACCTGGATGCGAACCGCGATTTTGGAAAAACACTGTGAAATTAGGAGGTGGGGTCCTGCTGGTTCACGCGCGGCGCAGCCCGACAAAAAACCCCAACGTCCCTGAACCGCAGCCGCGTGCAGTGCTTCAGCCCTCGGTTCGCGAATGGGAACCTGCATCCGCTCCCCAGCCATCTCCACCCTGGAAGAGGCTGAAATCTCCTTCACCGGACCTCTTAGGTTTTGATCTTTCTCAGGAATTTTCTGCGCGGAAGTCAATTCGGTAGTGATCATCAGAGTCCGACTGGTTCAGGATTAAGCCCCCTTTGAGGGGGGCCGGAAGGCGTCGTGCTTAACGGGGGCAGGGTCTTTTTGGCAACGAGTCTTTTTGGAGTCGTAATTATGTGGTTTAAAAAACACGCAGTCAACTAAAAGTATTACTTTTTGCGAGAAACCCGAGTCGGGTCGCTATCTCGCAATTTTGGGGTGGCGAACGCTCGATCTGTGCCGAGTCTGCGAGAATCAGCAGGGCCTGGGGGAGGGGGGAGCGGGACCTATCAGATTCCAATGGGCCCGCAGGTTGTGCGATTGGCATCTGGCCCCTACCTGCCGGTCCGGGTGTGGAGAATAGATAGACCCGCCTGCGAGCGGAGGATTTCATCCTCTCGGGCGGGTTAGCCCGTGCCCAGCCGGGACTTAGTTGTCAGAATGTCGAGCGTCGTCGCGGTGACCGGGTATATCTTCGACAACTTCGCGTGCGGGACATTTTACCCCCGCATGGGTCCGGTCCGCGAGAAAAACAAAATCCTGCGTGGCACGCCCAATAAAGCGCTTCACGGGGTGAAGTCGTAAGCCGAGCACGGCGATCTCTTCGTGCAGAGCGCCGCAATCGTTCGCCGGAACTCCCAGCGGGTGCGGGTCAGCGACAAGATGTCGTCCATGTAACGCACGAAGGGGAAAAACGATGAAAATGCTCAGTTCCGGAATCGCGGCGATCGCCATATTGGTCTTGTTCGGGTTCGTCTACATGGCCGGAGAGCGGGAAGAAGCGCATCGATTATGGGGTGTGAGCCTAGAGGCTGCAGTCCGAGCGGGGGATCTCGATCGTGCGGAATCTCTATTTGCCGAGGAGGCGCACACTCCGCAGCGGACAAGCCTCGACCGGATGTCCGCCGATCTTGCCGCTAACAACTTCGCTTTCGGGAAGATCGTATCGCTCGGTCGGTCCTACGAGGCCGGGGAACGAGACGGCGACGGCTATTGCGACCTCAGTCAACGCATGAATCGTGAGATGAAGAATGACACCCTATATCGGTTCCCCCAATCGCTTCAACAGTTTGTAACCGAACGCTGCGATGGGATCGGAGAGGAAAGGCGTCTCGCGGCGCTCGCGGTGATCGCGGCCGAGACGAGCGAGCGCGAAGGAAAGGAAGCAGAGAGAGCGGCGGCGGCCGCTGCTTGGAACGAGGAGGAATCTGCGGCATGGAAACAGAAGGACGTCGAGAGGCTTGCCGCCTCTCAAGCCCGCAAGGCGGCGAGAACGGCGAAGGACGTGGAGGTCAAGGCCCAGCGTGAGAAGGCGACGGAGATCGAAAATGCTCGCCTTAAGGAGGTCGGCGTCGCTGGCTTTTTCTCGTCGCGACTCGCCGATACGATTCTCGCACTACAGAATCGGGAGATTACCCCTGCCGATGTCGGGGGCCGGGTCTTCGGCTGCGGGCAAATTGTGAATGCGCTTCGCGAGTCATGTCATTACCGCGATAGGAAGATACAAGCCGTCCAAGTCATCGAAGATCAGAGTGTGTTGTACTCACTTGACGAGCTGCGCGGTTCGACGAACTACGAGTTTACGATCCTCGTGCGTGATTCGATTGAGCCCAGCCAAACTCGCATTGGGATGCCACTCCCTCCTGGTTATTACAAACTCGACGGGACACAGACATACGAGACGGCGAAGGGATCGACCAACACCGTCCTCGTGATTCAGCGAATCGAATAGTCTATACGACGCATCGAGCGCTGTGCCGGTACTGTGGAACGCGCACCTAATACTCTTGTTCATCGGTCGCTCTAGCCTAAGCGCTGGCTGCGAGATCGGGGCCTGAACTCCGCCTGGTGCTAGTCATTCGGGGCTGTCGTCGTCAGCCCGCGCCCCGGTAGGTCGGTCGCCTAGCGGCCCGCTAGGGGGCCGTGTCGCGCCGGCGGGGGCCTAGCTTTCGAGCCAGTCGCTTCGGTCTTGGGGCTTGCGGAACATTACGAGAATGCAGAGGGTGAACACGAGTAGGCCCGCGAGCAGCAAATAACTCTGTACGAAATCGACCTGCTCGGACACGACGGCATAGAGCTTGGAACCAGACGATCCGCCCAGGTTGGCGACCGACATATAGACGGCGAACTGGGTGGCCGAAATGCCGCGGGTGCAAATGCTCATCGCGATGGCGATCATGCAGACCATGAGCACCGGATCGAGCAGCACCCAGAGAGAGAGCATCATCTGCACGTAAAGTTCGTTGACCCAGAGGAACTCGGTGAGCGCCAAGATCGTGGCGTGGACACCCACGAGTCCGAGGGAGAGTATGGAGATTCTCTTGACCCCGAAGCGGTCGATGATGGGGCCGATCCCCAGGGCTAGAAATGCGCCAATGAGCCCCATGGAAGCCACGAGTCCAGACCATTGCTCAGGGGTGAACTGGAACAACTGGATCGCCGCGATGGGCATGAGGGCATCACCGTAGCCGCTGATCAGGCCGTAGAAGAACAAGACCAGAAAGATGACAATACTGCTCCGGGTCCAGAGCACTTCTTGGAGAGAGCGGATCACGGAGACCAGGGAGTGGTCACTTTGCTGGGGAGCGACCGACTTCCCGGATGTCCAGGGGAGGAAGCGTTCGCCCTCCCTTTCCCGCACTCCGAGGAATATCAGGAACACGAGAAACGAGACCGCTGCACCGAGGAGCGCCGTAGTGCCCAGGCCCACCGTGCCCAGCATGGCGCCGCTGAGCGCGGCGGAGGCGGACCAGCCCACGGCTTTTCCGCAGCTCATGAAGGCATTAATTCGGCCCTGCTCCGATTCCGGCACAAGGTCAATGGCCATTCCGTCTACCGCGACATCCTGGGTGGCCGCGAAAACGTTGACGAAGACCGCGATGGCGGTGAGTAATGTCATCTGGTTAATGGGGTCATCTACATAAGTGAGCAGGCAAAGGCTGAGGGCCATGCCCAACTGCGCACCGAGCACCCAGGGGCGCCGGAGCCCCATGGCGGGATACTGATAGCGGTCCATGAGGGGACCGGTGAGCATCTTGAAGACCCACGGCAAGATCACGATTGAGAGATAGGAAGCGACCGCATAAGCGGACATGCCCTGACTGGCGAGCCAGGCCGGCATCGCGATTTGCAGGAGTCCTCTTGGGATTCCCTGTGCAAAATAAAGCAAGGTAGCGATGGCAAAGCGAGTGCGAGCGCTTTGGGACATGGAGGCGCGGAGAGGGTTCATAGGCGCAGTATGACGCGACCGGAAGCTTGGGTCAGCAGTCGCGCGGTACCGAAGGTCTTCCCTGAAAAAAAGCAGCGAGGAGTAATAGGGGGGTACGGAGCATGACGAGAGAGCCCTTTAGAGCGGGAATGAGCAATGAGGCCTTTGCACCAGAATGAGGCGACCAAAGGCGGGAGAATCAGGCTTCGTATACGGATCCCCGCTGAGTTGCCCAACCATCGCCCTCTGACCGGCCATCCGCTGAGGGATCCCCCGGGCCGAGGTCCATCCAACGGATCAGTAAAACGGGGCCTTTGAAGTGTCTGAAATTCATACAGACCTGGTCGATCGGCGCCTCGTAGACATCGCAAAGGAGCGGGGCCGGCAACCGGTTCGACACGATGCTCGCGCGCTCTCTCGACGAAAAACTTGAAACCCGTTTCCGCTACATCCTGCCGAATGACGACGGGGGGCGAGAGCATTTGCTCGCAGCGAAAATGCAAGCCCCTTTTTGAGCGCCACCAGTACGGTCGTTGATCACAAATTTCCTAGACATGAATCTCTACCTAGACATGACTTTCTACGGGGTTAGTGTAAAGAGATGCGTGAATATTGCAACGATGTACTTCGGCTATGTGGTGTTATAAACATTGATTGTTGGATGAAAAAAGTATAGAAGAAGGAGGGTTGGTTTTAAGGAATTCATCGAATTCGAATGATGTTTTTAACCAACGGTTTATTTAATACAGGTTTTTGTATTTTCAGCGCCCCTCCGTTTAGGAGAGGGTCTAGAGCTCCACTGGGATAGGGATGATAAGGTGCGGGAACATAAATCGATTGAAAAAAATATGACCAGGCGATTTTTGGCATCATTTTTGATTGCTGGATTGGTCGCACCTGGTTCTCTGATGGCCCAAACAAACCAGGTACATCCGGTCGTGGCAAACCCGCAAAACGTCCTTGAGGCAGGACTTCGTGGTGGAGGCGGCTTGGGCGAGTGCAACGTCCCGACGGACGGAGTTCCGAGCCCTCTCTTCGGAGCCGAGCCCTTCACGCAGAAAATGTTTCGAGAAGAGGCTTTCGGAACACGAGACATGCAGCCCATGGAAATGCCAGGCTGTGCAGGCCCTGACTGCTTCCAGAGCTTTGACCCGCCGCGAACCGCGCTCGGCGCATTCGACCCCTACGGCGTGCAGTCGGATGCGAACGTGATCGACAACCTGATTCACGAGCCCCTGCATCCCGCTGCCACGCGAAAGGCCAATTCGACGGAAACAAATCCCTGGGAGGACGCCATTGAACAGACCCATACTGGCGAGCTGCTTCCGCTTTCCGAGGGGGCGCTCACGTCCTACGCCGAAGGTCGGCCGCCTGGCGAGTTCTACGCCCATCAGAGATGGGACGAGTTCAGGCCACAGCGAGAGGTCGTGACTGCGATGACTGGAAGCCGAACTAACACTGGCACGCGTGACACTCTTCAGATGCACACTTATAGCGCGGGCGAATGGGGACCGGGCGGCCTCTACTACAACACCGTTCACGGCGTCCTTGGCGAAACAGCATGTGCTGCGATCACGGAGCAGACGTCCTGCGAGTCCTTAGCGAATCCGGATACCAACCCTGACGACCTAATGTGTAAGTGGGAAGCGGGAGTCTGCTCCGGCAAGTTTAACGGAACGACGAACGGGATCGCGATCAAGTTTCATCCGAATATGCCTACTCAGTCCGAGCAGTCCGTCTGGACTTTTGACGGAACGCTTCCCCCGAAGCTCTTGATGGCACGTTACGCGCAGCCGATCCTGCTTCGCCACTACAACGCGCTTCCGATTAAGTATGAAGCGAATCGCGGCTTCGGGAGTCATTTCATAACGACCCACGAGCATAACGGACATAACCCGGCTGAATCTGATGGTTATGCCGAGGCTTACTTCCTGCCGGGTCAGTACTATGACTACCACTGGCCGATGCAACTGGCGGGCCGAGACACGATGACTCACCCCTTGGCAGGTACACCCTGCGATGTGGGAGAGGAGCTTCAGATCTCCGCGCCCTCGCCGCAGGTTGATGGTGCCGGCAATGTTTGTGATTACGGTGCGCGCCTTGCGGAGAATGTTTCGGGTGACCCTGCTGCATGTGGATGGCGGCCTGAGGTTCACCAGTGCGTAAACGGGAGCGTACCGATCCCTGGCGACGCAATGGAGACGATGAGCACTCATTGGTTCCACGACCACATGCTCGATCACACGGCCCAGAACGTATATAAGGGCAACGCGGCGATGATGAACTACTACAGTTCGATCGACCGAGCCAACGAGTGCCTCGATGACGGGATCAACCTCCGCTTTCCTGCTGGATGCGCGATGGGCCCGACTAGCTGGGGCAACCGGGATTACGACGCGAATATCATCCTGGCGACGAAGGCCTGGGGACAAGACACAGAGACGTACCCCGGTAATGGAGATGGTGAGAGCGAAGGCCAGCTTTGGTTTAACAAGTTCAACGTCGGCGGCTTCGTAGGCGATGTGATAACGGCGAACCTGCTCTATAAGCCGTTCCAGAACGTTCGGGCGCGGCGCTACCGCTTCCGAATTTTGAACGGTGATGTCTCGCGCTTCATGAAGTTGGCGATCGTCGTTCAGCGGGAAGACGGATTGGGTGAGCTCCCGGGTGAAGCTCCCGGCACATCCTACGATCGCGTGCCGGCGGTCTTGATCGCGAACGATGGCAACATCATGGAGCACTCTATTCCGCTAGATGGTTCGATGGACTTCGATCGGGACGGTGATCTCTCAGACCACCACGGGATCATCCCGCTGCAGTCAATCGCAGAGCGCTGGGATGTTGTGGTGGACTTCGCGGATTACGCTCCAGGTTCTAAGGTTTATCTGGTCAACATGCTCGAGCATCAGAACGGAAAAAAGCCAAACCGAGTGGTTACGCTTGCTGAAATCCTCTCGGGCACCTACTCCGGCTGCGATGCTGCGGTCGGCAAAGCTGTCGAATGGCGCGTTACCGCTTGCACGCGCCCGGATGGTACGCCTGCCTCGAGCTGTGTGGCAGGGGGCGACGCGATGGCGCATCAGCAAGATATGAGCATGGACCCGAATATGTACCGACCTGGCAATGCTAACGGCCCGAATGGTACTCCCGCTAAAATGTTGCCGCTGCCCAAGATGGATGTCGCAGACCTTGAGGGAGTGGTTCACCGCCACTTCGAATTCGGTCGTGGCGCGGCAACCGATAGCGAGCCGCTGACGATCACCCAAGCTGAGTTTGCGGATGCTTCGCCGGGCTCGTTCCCTGCGCCTAGTAACCCTGATTCGTTTGGCTGGGTTAGGAATGGTGAGGGCGCCGTCGACGACGAACTGCATCAACTTAAGGACGCGGCGCTATTCCCAGACGTTCCATGGGGGCAGGCAGTGGATGGGAGCACCCTGCTGTCAGCCAATTTGAATCGCGTATCAGCGGCGCCCCAGCTCGGTGATCTCGAGATTTGGCACTTCAGGAATGGCGGCAACGGCTGGAGCCACAACGTGCACGTGCACTTTGAGGAAGGCCGGATCTTGACGAGAGACGGAGCGCCGCCGCCCGAGTGGGAAAAGTGGGCTCGGAAGGATGTCTACCGGGTGGGCCCCATGGAAGAGAGCAGTCGAGAGCTGACTTTTGCGATCCGCTTCCGAGAGTTCGGCGGCAGCTACATGGAGCACTGCCACAACACTCAACATGAGGACCACTCGATGCTCGTTCGGTGGGACATCGAAAACCCCGGGCAGTTCAAACCTCTCCTTACTCCTGAGCCGCAGTGGAACGGCGTGACGTTCACTGAGAGTAGATGGATTCCGACGGCGAGCGCTCAAAATTCCGACGTGGTCGGCAGCCCAGACGTAGGGGCGGAATGGGAGGCAGATGTTGGTCTAGCGACTGCTCTTTGCCCATCTGGAGCGACCGGTGCAGAGTGCCCCAGCGCTACGAAGGTTGTAAAGCCAGCGCCTGACGCAGATCTCGATGGGTTGTTGGACTTTGCGGACAACTGTCTGTTACTGCCTAACAGCGCTCAGACGGACAGCGACGGCGACGGCTTCGGAAACATGTGCGACGCCGACTTCGACAACAACGGTTTTGTCAACTTCGGTGACTTCGCTCGGTTTACTAACGCTTGGTCGATCAACCACGAAGGTGGAGTGTACGCCGACCAATTCGACATGAATGGCGACGGTCAACTGAACTTCGGCGACTTCGGCTTGTTTGTCCGGAACTTCAATAAGCCGGTTGGTAGCGCGGAGTAGATCTGACTCCTTCTACTGGTCCGATAGGCCTCTTCGGCTGGTGCGGAGCGCTCCTGGTTTCAGGGGCGCTCCAACCGACCCGAACGAGGCCTCTCTCAGCAGATGGAATCGTACCGGTCGCACGAATAGATTTCGGGTGGTCGGTTCTACTGAGTGTTTTTTTAAGAGGGAATTTCAGTGACTAACGAATTTTTCGAAAAAACTAACGCACCACGATTCCTAGTGGCTGCCTTCCTCACCCTCTTGATTGCTGGGCCTGCATTCGCCGGGCACAAGTTTCCTAATGTCGAGTTGACCAGCCATGAAGGCAAGGTCTACCGCTTTCAGGATGATTTGATCGACGACAAGGTGGTGGTCATCAACTTTATCTACACGGCCTGCAAGAACTCCTGCCCCGCCGAGACTGCTCGAATGAAGCAGGTGTACCGAGAGCTCGACGGCCGAGTAGGCCAAGATATCCAGATGTATTCTATTAGTATCGATCCCGAACTCGACACGCCCGAGAGGCTGAGCGAGTACATGAAAAAGTTTAAGACGGGTCCCGGCTGGAGTTTCTTTACGGCCCCCAAGGAGTCTACGGATCGACTTCGGCGCTCTCTCGGACTTTACATGGAGGATGCCGTTGCCGAAGACGACATGGATCACAATCTGAGCTTCATTATGGGAAACGATCGTACTGGGAAGTGGATCAAGCGTTCGCCATTCGACGACCCTCAGAGCCTGGCTAATCTGATCGGTCACGACCTCTTCGACGGCACGGTCCCTCGCCTCGGTAAAAGTTACGCGATGGCGCCTGATATTCTGCCGGAGCACGAAGGCGCCTATCTATTTCGCACGCGGTGTAATTCGTGCCACACCTTTGGGGGCGGTGACCACGACCTAGGCCCCGATCTCGCTGGTGTGACCTTCACTCGACCCGAGGCCTGGCTGCAGAAATGGCTTTCGGATCCGAGTGCCATGATCGATGGCGGTGACCCGACTGCGGTCGATTTGTATACCCAGTACAACGAAATTCGAATGCCTAATCTGAAGCTTTCGAGCGAGGACATCTCCCGGCTGATGGATTACCTCCGTATCCAGGACAAGCGTTTGGGCTTTGATACGGGCGAAAAAGATGAACGGGAAACCGCCCCTGCAGGCCACCACGACCACGACCACGCCCACGACCACGAGGCGCAGGAGCAAGCGCAGGAGCAAGCGCATGAGGAGCACGGGGGCGGCCATAGCCATGATGGCCATGATGAAGGATGAGGACAGGCAAACGGGGCTTGTTTTGCCTATCCCCCGCATAGCTTAGGTAGAGTCCGCGTAGAGACGCTCGCCCGCGAGCAGCCTATCGACTGCCGTCACAAGCCAACCTTCGTCGGCAAGATTCAGTCTGACCCCGACCAGCGGTCTCCAGGCGATCAGTGTGGTGAGGGCAAGGACGCAATCGAGGATGAGGTCGAGCCGGGACCTTGCGGATATCGCCTCCGAGCCAACTCAGCTAATCGGGAAACTGCGGCCACGACGAGAGGATAGGGTCGGCAGACCTCAGCGCTAGCGCCGTCAACGTGAAGGTGCGGCTCCTCGATCATGGTTACCATGGTGGTCTCGAGGTCGCCCTCGACCTCTGCGCCGACATGTTTATCGAGCAGGTCGACCATCTTCTGTTGGCGCTCCGATAACATCCAGTCTCCCGTGTATTTGTGCGATACCAAAGACCTGAATCTGCTCGACAGACTGCATCGTAAACTACCCGATGCTTGAGGCGCCGGGAGCAGTGATGCCGGGTGTGCCACTCGTATTGAACGAGGGGTAGCCTTCGCGTCGTTAGTGCTGCTGTGAGTGAACGCTGCCCGGGAGCCCAAGACGCGACGGCATCCTCAGAGAACCAGAGTCCGGTCCTTCCCCGTTGGACCAGAGTGCGATCGCACTCGGCCCAATTGCTTACTCGGTAACTGGCTTTGTACTTTGGCTGGACTCTTGAGTTCATGCCGAGAGGTGTGGCCGATGGGCCGAATGGACCGCCCCGGCCAACGTCGACTTCGACGCCACCGGAGAACGCACCCGAAACGTCGATTCGATCAAGGAGGGGTTCCAGTTTCCCGGCGACCCCATCGCCCCCGGCAGCTTCGACCAGTCGGCCCTCCCCATCAGCCCCTACAGCGCAGTCCCGTGGACGTTCAGCGGCATGGACCGATTCCTGACTTGCGCCGGTGGTCCGCAGCCCTCGGGCTTTCTGGGTCCGGTCGTTGATATCCTCGGCGTTCCGACCCTCGTCGAGTGCACCATCGCGGGGAGCCCGCTTGGCCCGGCCTTCGACGTCTTCCGTGTGGAGGGTCCGGAAGTCGGTGGCGGGCCGACTCTGTGGGCCGAGCTGAGCGGAACGCCCTTCGCCACCGGCCTCGTTCCCTGGGTGGCGGGGGACCCGCCCGTGGACATGATCGAGACCACTCAGTTTCAGATCATCGGGCAGGTGGTTCCCGAGCCGAGCTCGGTCAGCCTGCTCGCCGCAGGCGTACTCGGCCTAGCAGGGTTGTCTCGTCGACGGCGCTCCTGGTGCTAGGCGCGTTGAGTGGACCCTGGCTGCAGCGCAAGCCCGGCGGCGGGGAAGTGCACGACCGGCTCTCGTAGCAGTCCAAGGTCTGCTTGATCGCGCTACGCAGGGCTAGTCGACTCTGGAGCACGTTGCGACGCGCGTATGTGGCGCGCTCGACGAGGCGGGAATATCGGTCGTCCTTTCGGGCGGCGGCGCAGTGTCTATCTACTCCGACAACGAGTATGAGTCATACGATCTCGATTTCGTCCCGACCGGCCTCGCGCGCAGAGTGGAGCGGGTGATGGAATCACTCGGCTTCGAAAAGCAACAACGCCATTGGGTTCATCCGAAGAATGCCTTTTGGGTTGAGTTTCCCGGCGGTCCGGTCGCCATCGGTGGTGAGGTCATTCGCGACTTTGCCGAGCGGCGAAGTGATGCTGGCTTGCTGCGCATACTTCATCCAACGGAATGAGTGATGGACCGACTCACCTGGTTCATTCATAACGCGGACCGCCAATGCCTCGATCAGGCGGTAGAGGTTGCGACTGGACACCCGGTCAAGCTGAAGCGGATCGAAAAGTGGGCGCAGGGGGAGGGGCCGAACGGACTAACGAGTTTTCGCGCATTCATGACGTTGCTCGGGAGGGGCGCTGAAGAATGACCGCAACGGCGGGCTGCGGACAGGCAAGGCAAGCCCCGTTTTCCGCACCACCGACATTAGGCGTTCTAATAAATAGGCTCCGACGGGGGTACTCGGCGCCTGCTGGGGGCGATTTCAAGCTTGGCGCGCGCGCCGGGCGGCTGGCTGCGCGCAATCGCTCGCGGGAATGCCGAGACGCGGGCGAGCGAGTCCGCTGGCCCGATCCGAGTCGAGCGACATCCTTGGACGCCGTCGCTACTCGATGTGTCGAGCAGCCCGGACTCGCGGATCAGTAGCTGTCAATTACCTGTCGTCTGGGCACGACTGGTCGAAGCCAAAGCCGGGGTCGACCTCCCCGAGCTGATCGGGGCCGACTCCTCTGGACGAGGTGGTCTTCGGCTACGAGCCCGCGGTCACGCCCGAGGAGCGCACCATCAACGGGTTCACGATGCCTCAGGGGGCGCTCGCCGGGCAGCGATGTACCTGGAAAGGGATGGTTGGGATCAGTCTGTGATCGAGCTCGACGTGGTTTGGAATGCGGGCAAGGGGCTCGAGCCCGAGTGGCCCGTTTCTCACGGCTACGCCATGGAAGTCCAGGGCCGCCCGAATATCCACACAAAGGTGAAGTTCAGCCCCTCGCAGGAGCAGATCAAACCCGGGCGTATCGCGGATCTCGCGAATCCAATCACGGCTATGCCCGTGGTGAACGCGATTCCTGCAGTGTGTGACGCGGCGCCAGGGATCCGGACGTATGCGGACCTTCCGCTGATCACAGGGCGGTATAACGCGGACTGACTACTGCGAACTCGCGCCGTCTAGGCGGGCGAAGACCCCGCGCGCAATGCGCATCGATCGAAGTGCTTGGGGGACGCCCGCATACACCGCGGTATGCATGATGACTTCGCTGATCTCGAGACGAGTGAGTCCGTTGGCGAGGCCTGACTCGATATGAACGCGGAGAGTGTGCTCGTCGCGTAGGACCGACATGATTGAGATCGTAGCGATACTCCGCTGGGCGCGGGTCAGGCCGGGCCGATCCCAAACTTCGGAGCCGCCGCGGTTGATCCATGCTTTCCAGTCTTCTTCGATCTCGTCCGGAGCGCGGTACTCCATGAGGAACTGCTGCGCGGCGGTTTCGATCGAGCGAGGTGCGGAGGGATTTAATTCAGAGCTCGTGGTCTGATTTTCGCCGGAAGGTTTGTCTTCATCTTGGCGGGGTATGGATACGTTCTCCCGTGGCGCTCTGGAGAGAGAGGTTTCATTGACTCTCGTGTGCGCGCACGCAGTGAGGGAGAGGACGAGGAGCGAGAGAAGGAGTCGACTGAGCATTAGGAGATGATACATAAGAGCAGCCCGCGCTAGAAGAGTACGGCCAATTCGATCTCCGAGAAGAGATGAACTCGGTCATTGAACTAAGTCATTGAACTAGGTCCATGAGGCTCGACATGACCTCGGCCTGCACGTCGGGTCTGTACATGTTTCCGAGGTGCCCACCCTCCGCATAGAACCGGACGTTCGGTTCGCCGAGGAGTTCAGTCAGCCAGATGATGTCCTCATCGGTCGTGAGAAAATCGTTCCGATTCGAAAAGTGTCTGATCTTTGGGTTCCCACGGAGCTGCTCCGAAATCGAACGTAGATCGTTTTTTTGGCGCAGTTCGTCCACTGTATTTTCGACGCCAAGGGTGTCTCTGTAGTAGGGCATCAGGAATCCGTAGATGTATTCGAGATACGAGTACTCGCTGATCTCTTCATAGGCCGAGGCGCGGCGGAACCAGCCGCGCTCCGTCTTGAGGACCCCCAGATCTTCGCACTCCTGACTTCCGTAGATCGCAGTGCTCAGCGTGATTCGGAAGGTCAAACCGATCAGGAATTCCGCTTCGAGGTTGGTGAAGGGGAGGGGGCCGGTCGGGGGCATGTCGCGTGGGGATAGGAAAAACAAGCCCCGTTTTCCGCACCACCGACATTAGGCGTTCTAATAAATAGGCTCCGACGGGGGTACTCGGCGCCTGCTGGGGGCGATTTCAAGCTTGGCGCGCGCGCCGGGCGGCTGGCTGCGCGCAATCGCTCGCGGGAATGCCGAGACGCGGGCGAGCGAGTCCGCTGGCCCGGCACGATCCGATCCCGACCGCTGGCGCACGGAGCCAAGATCTCGTGGTACCGAACCTGATGTGCCCGGAGCGAGGGGATAAGTGGTGCTAGGCGCTCAAGGAGTTCGCGCCGCTGCCTCACGACGTGCGTTGTCCCGTTTCGCGGCGGGGTCTTCAGTCGATACGCGAGTCGCCTGTCACTCGTCGCCTTGAGCCGATCGAGTGGGAGGGGCGGGCGTGCCACATATCGGTACAGCCGCTCCAGTTGTCTCCGCTCGTGGGCGGGCACGGCCACATCGGCGTGCAGGCTCATCCCGCCGTATCGCACGCAGCGCGGCGGGACCCGGAGAGTGCGCCGGCCCCTCGTAGACGTCGTCGAGGACGAGCGTATGGAAGTTTGGCGTTAGGTTCAGCGCCGATCCGAAGCGCGCAATGAAGGTGGCCGAGCCGCACCCCCTTCCTCGAATACCGAGATCCCGCTTTGCTCGCCTTCGCGGGTCGGCGAAGACGGCGCGAAGGAAGCCCCCGGAAGGGGCCGAGTAGCCCCGTCGGGGCTTAATTGTCAGGACGCCTAATATGGGTGGTGCGGAAAAGCCCGCTTGTTTTTTCTATCCCCAGCTCCGTCGTGACGAAGCCCTTTATCACCTGCATTCCCGGGTACAGTCGATGGAGTCTTCGCGGCAGTCCGCGTCGCACTCAATCGGATCTGGGTGCTGCGCGCAGGATTCGATGCACTGCTCGTGTTCCGCTCGACAGGATTCAACACAGGTATCTTCTTCCTGTGCTTGGGAGGTCGACCACCAGAAAGTCATCCCGAGAGAGATCAAAAGAGTCCCCACAGCCAATCGTCGTTTCATCGTCTTCTCCGTTTCAAGTGTTTATATAAAGAATGTACCGACCCAGCGACACGGAAGGATCCTGTTTACGAGGATCAAGATACCCGATCCATTGCGTGACGACCGGAACCAAAAGTCCGTTCAGGCATCCTCGGGATCGGGGTCGTGTAGTCTAACTCTTCGACGCGGACAGAAATCCCACCCGGACAGCAAGGCCCAATGTCCCGAGCCAATCTCTTGGAGAGTTCATGACCAGTACACCGCCCGAGCATGCGGTCCACTCGAGAGGACCGGGCCCGTTTATCACCCTTCGCATACGAAGGCTGTCCAGCGGCCTGTACCTGGTCGCCACCTCACGCCGCCACCGCAAGGGCCTGCCAGCCCACGAGGTCGAAGAACCGGCCCACGCTATTCGGAACCCGCCAGCCTCGGCTGCGGCATTTCGCCGTGTTTGGGCACCGGGACGAATAGGGTGGTGGATCGCAGTGTTATTCGCGATCGGGTCAATCCAATTCATGATAGGGGCACTCGCGGCAACCTGGCCTAATGCTTCACCGGAGGTGCTGCGCGACGCCGGAACCCTGGGATGGATATTCTTCGTCGGCTCCATATTCTTTACGAGCGCGGCCTGGCTGCAGTGGCTCGAGGCTTTGAACGGGGATGTCTCGACAGCGCTCGCCCATGGGCCAAAGCGCTGGAAGTGGTTCGGCTGGCGGCCACGTAACCTCGGCTACCTCGCGAGTCTCGTCCAGCTGGCAGGGACGATCTTGTTCAATTTCAACACGGCAGATGCCATGCTCCCGGGCCTTTCATGGCAGCAGCAGGACCTGCTGATTTGGACCCCCAACATGATCGGCAGCATCTGCTTCCTGGTCGCGAGTTACCTCGCCTACGCTGAAGTCTCCCACGGAGCAGGCTCTTTCGCACCGCGAAGTATCGGCTGGTGGATTGCAGTCATCAACTTGGCCGGCTCGGTCGCTTTCCAGCTGTCTGCGCTCGAAAGCTTCGTGGGACCGGCACCGAGTTCGCACCAGATGCTCTTTTGGTCGACGCTTTGGACGTCGATTGGTGCGACCTGCTTCCTGGTGGGTGCCTACCTGCTGATTCCCGAAGTCTTCGATACGGATTAATGGCGGCGTCAGCGCTTGCGCTAAGCGTCACGTCACCGGCCCGGAGCGTGAGAACGAATTCGATCCCGGCCTTCCCCTGGATCGCGCGGTAAATGACCTCGGTGCAGACCTTTCGGGTCGAGTCGGCGAAGTCAAAGCGAAAATCGTATTCCTCGCCCAGGTACGAAAATACCTCGACCAAGAAGTCCCGATCGGTGATGCCGTGCTTGAAGGCACCTGGAATGTTAGTCCCGCGAAGTTCGAGGAGATGGATCAAGCCAAAGCGGCGTAGTCAACTTGTCCACTTTTGCGGAGCAAGGTCGGTGCGACTCGACAGTCCAGGGGAGGAGGTCGACCCGCGAATAACCCGAAAACCCTTGGCCGTATCGTGAGGCCATAACCAGCTACGTCTGTGTTATTCTCGGCACCACTAGTGATGTCGACTTCAGAATCTACCATGATGGACTTGGATATCGATCCAAAGGATTGGGTCGCTTGCGAGTCGTGCGACCTGATGGTCCGCCTGCCTGAGCTACGGCCAAGAGAAGAGGCGGAATGCGCGCGATGTGGTCAGGTCCTAGAACGCAGCCAGCCTGACTCGCTCAGGCGGACCCTGGCCCTCTCGATTGCCTCGTTACTACTCTTCGTAGTCGCGCAGACGACCGTCTTCATGAGCTTCGAGCTTGACGGCCTCGTACAAGATGCCTGGATCCTGACGGGGATCCAATCCCTGTTTCTCGATGGCAAGTGGCCACTCGCGTCCCTGATCTTCTTCACCACGGTCGCGGCCCCTCTGCTCTGGATCCTCTCATTGCTCTACATAGTAGTGCCGCTTCGCGCGGGCAGAGTTCCGCCGGGCATCGCGTCGGCGATGCGCTTCTGCACCCTGGCCAAGAACTGGTCGATGCTCGAAGTCTTCTTGCTGGGCGTACTCGTCACCTATATCAAGCTGGCTGGCGTGGCCAAACTTGGCATCGGTCCGGGCGCTCTGAGCTTTGCCGCGCTGATGCTCGTCTCTACTCTGGCCGGGTTAAGTTTTGATACCCGCCTCGTCTGGAGTCTCGTCTGGAACCGAAGCGAGGCGCGTCCATGAGTCAACCCGAGATCAGCGCTGCAGCGGCGGGCTATGCCCGATGCGGAGTCTGCGAGTCACTGGTGCGCTGGCGGGACATGGCTCCTGACAGCGAAGGCTCTTGTGCGCGCTGTGGCTCAGTCGTGCGACTGAGACGTCCTAACAGCCTTGCTCGAGCTTGGGCATTGGTGATCTCTGCCTACGTCATGTACGTGCCCGCAAATCTGTTCGCGATGACTGCCATCAGTCAGCTCGGTACGACGGAAAGCGACACCATTTTCGGCGGGGTTAAGGAGCTCTTCGCCGCCGGCTGGTATCCCGTCGCGGTCCTGATCTTTATCGCGAGCATTACCGTTCCACTTGGCAAATTATTATGCCTGACCGGTCTGCTGATCTCGGTACAGCGGCGTTCGTCCTGGCACCCGCGCCAGCGCACCGTGCTCTACCGCGTCGTCGAACAGGTCGGTCGTTGGTCGATGCTCGATGTGTTCGTGCTGACGCTTTTGATAGCACTCGTCCAGCTCGGGAACCTGATGACGGTTGAAGTCGGTCGGGCCGGAACCTTTTTTGCGTCGGTGGTGGTGCTGACCATCCTTGCCGCGCAGAGCTTCGACCCACGACTCATATGGGACGTGATGGAGGAAGAAAAGTGACGACAACAGAATCCGGTGGACCGACGGGGCAAGATGCCGTGGTGAAACCTCAGAGACGTGTTGGGTTGGTCTGGGTGATCCCAATCGTGGCCGCCGCGATTGGCGCCTACCTGGCATTCGACGAGATCAACTCGCGAGGGCCAACGGTTACGATCACCTTCGATACAGCCGAGGGACTCACCGCAGGTAAGACCAAGGTCCGGTTCCGAAGTGTGGACACCGGCACCGTCGAGTCGATCACGATCAGCGAAGACCTCTCTCATGTGATCGTCACGTGCGCCATGGTTAAGGCATCCAAAAAACACCTGACAGAGAATACGCGTTTCTGGGTCGTGCGACCCCGCGTGGGTGCCGGGGGTATCTCTGGCCTCGGTACGATCGTCTCCGGCGCGTATATTGGGATGGATCCGGGCCCAACTCAAAATGGCCAGACTGGGGCAATTGGAAAGGAGGCGGCAGCACAACCTCTAGCCAAACGGGCGCTGCATTTCACCGGCTTGGCAATGCCGCCGACCAAAGCGATCGACGCCTCAGGACTCAAAGTCGTGCTCCATGCCGAGGGTCTCAGCGGAATCGATATCGGCTCGCCCCTGCTGCATCGCCAGACCGAGGTGGGGTCCGTCGTTCACCATCAACTCGCCAAGGACGGCAAGAGTGTTGCAATAGACATCTACGTCCTGCCTGAGTTCAGCATGCTCGTCAGCTCGAAGAGTCGATTCTGGAATGCCAGCGGCGTCGCGGTGAAGGCGGGTATGGGTGGCATCGACATACAGACGGAGTCCCTCAAGGCACTCGTAAGCGGCGGCATCGCCTTCGACACGCCCGGGGAAAACGTAACAAGCAAGCTCAAGCAAGACGCCGAATTCTGGCTATACGACTCGCGACCGGACCTAGCGGAGAGCGATTTCCGGTACGGAGGTCACGCGTTAATCGTGGAGGCACCAGAGCTCGGCGGTCTCAAACTGGGCGATCGAGTTTACTACCGTGGGGAGCCAGTGGGAGCCGTGGTCAGCCATGGCCTCTCGGCCGACCACAGCCGAGTCCGGGTGCACCTGAATATCCAGAACCGATACGCGCCCTTGGTTCGCAACAACTCTGTGTTTTGGAACGCTAGTGGGATCAGCGCAAATTTGGGCCTCAAAGGCCTCCACATCCACACTGAATCGCTGGAGGCGCTGCTTTCCGGTGGCATAGCGTTCGCCACACCCGATTCGGCCGGTACCCAAGTCAAGGCCGGGTCGGTCTTCGCTCTGCACGCCGAGGCGGAGGATAAGTGGACAAAGTGGGCGGGTGCGGAAGGCGGAAAAAAGAAAACGGACAAAGGACTTCTCTCCCACATTTTCCACCACCACGAAGACAAAACCGAGGAAGCGGCCGCGGCCGACCACGACCCCGAGCAGCCACATCCCGCCGAGCACACCAAGCACGGCTTCATTCATAAACTCTTCCACGACAAAAAATAATCCATTCGGGCGACAGGTGGATTCATACAATTCCCCTGATCGCACGCGCCACCTCGGGCAGGGAAGCCCGCGGCTTGACGGGGGAAGTCCGTCCTGTTCGAGCGGTTTACCGGAGACGTCGAAACATATCCGGGCAGGGTGGCCGCGCGGCGTTTTTTCGTTGGCCACGATGAGTTTTTCGTCTTCCGCTTGAATCGACCAGAGGACGTTGCCCACGTGATCTTCTGCCGAGAAGACCTGACCTGCTGATCCTTTTCGGAGCGCGCAGGGAAGGGCGCACCTAGATAGGTTCCCTGCATTGGGTCGGGAATCTCGATTTTGGCGCTACAGAGCAGCGTCGGTTCGGCGTCGAGCAAGCGCGCGAACCCCGAATTTGCACCCCGGGACGGGGCGACATGCCTCGTCCGAGAGCGACTTGTCAGAAGACCTCGTGTCGGT
>JASDVF010000037.1:0-26408 GCA_041440805.1 Myxococcota bacterium
CGGATGTACTGTCGGATGTACTGTCGGATGTACTGTCGGATGTATTAGTCGTGAGGAACTGGGATCGGCCGGGCCACCAGATTGGGTTGGCTGCGAAGGCGTGCAACAAGAGCAGCGCGCCGCCCCCTTCCGGGCTGCCGGGCACGAAGAACATCGCGAGCTCGGCGATTGTCAAAGCGATCCAAGCCGTCGGGCGCGCGGGTGGGAATACGAGGGCTGCGATGAACCCGATTCGGAGTACTACAAGAATCCAGCCTACGAAGGGCAAAGCCAGTTCGGCTTCGCTTTGCACGCCAGAGGCGAAAAATGCGATCAGCCGATCGCCGTGAATGAGCGCGAGGACGAGCCACGAAGCGTGGGCGAGCCATGCCGGCCGAACCCAATCGCCTCGCGGATCGACGCGCTCCCGTGCGTCCCAAGATCCGAAGGGCGTGACGGGTACGAGGAGGTGGAAGATGAGCAAGAGCGAAGTGAAGACGACGTCGGCACGGGGAAGTACGAGGGGTGCGCCGTCAACGAAGGCAGCGACGCCGCCAATGAGAAGCAACAGGTTGAAAGCGAGCGCGCGGTCTCGCCAGCCAATCGAGAGCGCGAGCGCACCGGGAATTCCCAAGGCGAGCAGCGGCCAAACGGGCCCCTCGACGTGGCCAAGGCGTGCCAGGCAAACGGAAGCGACCGCTGCCGCGATGCCCCCACGCAAAATCGAATATTGAACGCCAGTCCATCCCATGATGGGGAGCATGGTGGCGCGCTGAGCGCCGGGGTCAATCGCTTGGCGTGGGAAGTTCTTCGAGGGGAAGCGAGATGACGACTCTGGTGACCTCCTCGTCGCGCAAGTATCGGCACTCCGTCCCGACTGGACTTCCATGCTCGCGCTAGCATTGTCGATTCGAATGGGGGAAGGAAAGTCGATGTCCACACTCGTCGAACGAGATCAGCGCGTTGTTTGGCATCCTTATGCCCCGCCCGCGGCGAGCCCGTTATTTGCCGTCGAAAGCGCCCGCGGCGTTCGGCTCCGGCTGGATGACGGCCGAGAATTGATCGATGGCATGTCGTCATGGTGGTCGACGATTCACGGCTATTGCCATCCCCATATCGAGGCGGCGCTCAAGGATCAGATCGAGCGTCTTCCGCACGTCATGTTCGGTGGGCTGACCCATGAAGGCGCGATCAGGCTATGCGAGCGCCTGGTGGAGATGGCTCCGGCTGGGCTGACGCGAGTTTTTCTCAGTGATTCGGGGTCGGTGGCCGTCGAGATCGCGATCAAGATGGCAATTCAGGTCTGGCACGCACGCGGCCGTCCGGGGAAGCGTCGGCTGCTTACGATTCGAGGCGGCTATCACGGGGACACGTTCGGTGCGATGGCGGTCTGTGATCCTGAGACCGGAATGCACGGGCTATTCGAAGGAAGCCTGACGAAACATCTTTTCGCGCCTCGACCGGAGTGTCGTTTTGGCGAGCGATGTGAAGAGGATGAGCTTGCGGAGTTCGAGCGAATTCTCGTCACGCACAAAGATGAGCTTGCGGCGGTGATTCTCGAACCAATCGTGCAGGGTGCCGGCGGCATGTGGTTTTACTCTTCGGGCTATTTGGCGCGGGTTCGTGCGCTCTGCGACGAAGCCGGCGTGTTATTGATCGCGGATGAGATCGCGACGGGCTTTGGTCGGACAGGGAAACTCTTTGCGTGTGAGCATGCGGGAATCAGCCCCGACATTCTGTGCGTGGGGAAGGCGCTGACGGGAGGCACTATGAGCATGGCGGCGACGTTGGCGAGTGAAGAGGTTGCGCAGTCGCTTGGGGGCGGCGAAGCAGGTGTCTTTATGCACGGACCGACATTTATGGGGAGCGCGCTCGGCTGCGCCGCTGCGAATGCGAGTCTCGATCTGCTCGAGCAGGGGACCTGGAAGCATCAAGTGCCGGCGATCGCAGCACAGCTTGCGGAGGAGCTCGAGCCTTGTCGAGCGCTTCCCGCCGTGAATGAGGTGCGTGTGCTCGGAGCAATCGGAGTGGTCGAGCTTCACGAGCCGGTGGACATGTCGGTCGTTCAAAAGGCCTTCGTGGACGAGGGCATTTGGATTAGGCCTTTCGGAAAGCTCGTCTACACGATGCCTCCGTACCTGATCGAAAAGCAGGATCTCTCGGCGATTACGCGAGGGATGAAGACTGTGATTGAGGCAATTCGTTAGGCGAGGTCCTCCGGCCCCTCCCCGTCGCTCCGGGAATGGAAACACGCTTCCCGGGCTTCGGAAGAGTTTTGCTTGGTTGTGGTTGTTAGTTTTTGGTCCAGCTGTTTGCATAAGAACAACTGGGGAAGGGAAAGCAATAAAAAGTTCGGCTTCGCGAAAAAAAATCGATGCACCGTAGGGTCGTGGGGACCTGGCAACTGGGTGATTGGCGAAACGCTCGGTGAGCGTTCATGACGATCGATCAGTTAACGGCCGTCAATGACGCCCGCCAATGAAGTTGGTGAGAGCGCAGTAATTTCGCGACTCGCGGGGGACTTTCGAGGCATTCACGCAGAGAGAGAGCAGCAAATCCAGGTTTTGCGGGACAACTTCCGCAGGACAGCTCTAGAGCGGGCAGGGGACGGGCCACGGCGCGATCGAAGATCCGGCTAAGTCCCTACCTGCCGACCGGAATGGACCGCGAAAGACACATTTGACCAAAGGTCATGCCGCTTGGGCCCAAGCCCGGCGAAGCCCTTGTATAATCCCGAGTTCGCCGAGTCATCGGCCAGAATCCCTTTCCGATTGGGGAGGTCCGCCCTTTGTTTCGTCGGTTCTCCCAAGTCCCCACTTTCGCCGTGTAGGAGCCAGACCGAATGGTTTTCCTCGGGCGACGAGCGAGTTCGCAATCGGCTTTTCTATCCGAGGGTTGCCCTCGGTTGCATGTAACGAAATTCGAATGATCCGCGGCCGGTCACGCCGCGGCCCGGATCTATTTCCGGACCTCTATCCAGACCTATACCTATAGAAGGAGCAGCAAGTGGAGCTTTCCTACACAGACGACCAGAACCGCTTCCGTGAAGAAGTGCGGACTTGGATCTCCGAGGCGATGCCTCCGGTGATCAAGAAGAAGGCTGAAGACGGCGCCAACTTCGAGAATTCTGAGACCATGGAGTGGCATAAGATTCTCTTTAAGAAGGGTTGGGTCGCACCGAACTGGCCGGAAGAAATCGGTGGTCCCGGTTGGGACGTCGCGGAGCGCTCGATCTTCCAGGAAGAATGTGTGCGCGCGGGAACCCCCGGGCTCTCGCCCTTCGGTCTCTCGATGGTTGGGCCGCTGCTCATTCAGTACGGCTCCCCGGAGCAGAAGGAACGCTTCCTGCCGCAGATTCTTGCTGGCGAAGAAATCTGGTGTCAGGGCTATTCCGAGCCGAACGCGGGCTCCGATCTCGCGAGCTTGCAGCTTCGCGCGGATTCGGATGGCGATGACTACATCCTGAATGGCCAGAAGACCTGGACGACCTACGCGCAATACGCGGACTGGATCTTTGTCCTCTGCCGCACGAATGGCGATGGCAAAAAGCAGGAGGGCATCACGTTCCTGCTGGCCAACATCAACGAGACGGAAGGCATCGACGTGAAGCCCTTCCTTACGACGGGCGGCACCTACGCCTTCTCCGAGACATGGTTCAAGGACGCACGCGTTCCCAAGGCGAACCGTGTCGGTCCTGAGGGCGGCGGCTGGGCGATGGCCAAGGCCTTGTTAGGTCATGAGCGAACGGGTATCGGCGGCATCGCCGACTCCGCTCGCAATATTCGCCAGGTCAAGTCGATCGCGCAGCGCACGCCCGTTGGAAACGGCACGCTCTTCGATGACCAAGATTTCCGAACCCGGATCGCGCGCAAGGAGATGCGTCTTCGGGCCATCGAGATCCTGAACCTGCGACAGCTTTCCGCAGCGCAGCTCGGTCACGCACCGGGCGCCGAGAGCTCGGTGCTTAAGATCGTGGGCACGGAGTTGCAGCAGGAAACGCGGGAGCTCGCCATGGATGCCATGGGACATAACGCGGCTGGATGGTTGGACTCGCCTGAAGAGGCACTGCCCGCCTACCAGCAGTCGGTCGCCTCGCAGTTCAACTACGAGCGTGCGGCAACCATCTACGGCGGATCGAACGAAATCCAAAAGAACATCATTTCGAAGCAGATGCTTCGACTGCCGGGAGCGTGATCCTATGAATTTTGATCTCACCGAAGAACAACAGATGATTCAGGACCAGGCAGCCAAGTTCGTGGCCGCAGAGTCCCCCGTTAGTCGCTTCCGCAAACTGCGCGAAGACGAGATTGGCTGGGACAAGGCCATGTGGGCCAAGATGGCCGAACAGGGTTGGCTCTCGATTGCGGTTCCAGAAGAGCAGGGCGGCTTCGGCGGCAGCTTCCTCGACATGGCGATCATTCTCGAGCAGCTTGGCCGCGGCCTCGTGCCGGAGCCGATGATCGCCTCGGCTGTGCTTGCCGGCGGCATCCTTTCGGATATCGGCACAGAAGCCCAGCGCGACGAATTCCTCTCGCCCATGATGGAAGGTTCGACTTCTTTGGCTTTCGCTTATGCCGAGAAGCAAAGCCGCTACAACCTGAACGACTGCGCGACGAAGGCAGAAAAGTCGGGTGACGGCTTCACTATTTCGGGCGAAAAGGTCTGGGTGCTGAACGGTCACGCGGCGGATCAGATCATTGTCGTCGCTCGTACAGCGGGTGATCAGTTCGACGATTCGGGGCTCTCGCTCTTCGTCGTGGACGGCAACGCAGCGGGCCTCACTCGGATCACCGTGCCCCAAATGGACGGCCAGAAGAGCGCGCTCCTGCGCTTCGACGGCGTGCAGGTCGGGGCCGACCGCTTGCTCGGACGCGAGGGCGAAGCGCTCTCGATGATTGAGCTGGCAGTCGACCGCGGCGCGGCAGCAGCAGTGGCCGAGGGGTATGGCACTGCGCAGGAACTCTTCGAGCGCACGGTCGCCTATCTCAAGCAGCGCGAGCAGTTCGGCGTGCCGATCGGCACGTTCCAGGCGCTCCAGCACATCGCGGCGGATATGTACGCCGAGATCGAGCTCTGCAAATCGGCCAACATGCTCTCCGCGATCCAGATCGATATGGACGACGTGGAGCAGCGCAAGGCAGACGTTTCATCGGCCAAGCTTCAGCTTGCCGATGGCGGCTGGTTCATCTCGAAGAATGCGATTCAGCTCTTCGGCGGAATCGGCGTGACGGACGAACAGGACGAGGGGCTCTTCTTTAAGCGGTTGCGAGTATTGAACAGTCAGTTCGGGGACGCTGATTATCACGTCGATCGATTCAAGACCCAAAAGAGCTTCGACTCGCAGGACTAACGACTCGATTTAGATTTGCGTGGTTTGATGAGCGCCGCCTGCACTTTGTGTGGGCGGCGTTTTTCGTTCTGGGGTTTGGGGGTTGTGCTAGGCGGTCGGGGCTGCGCGGGGCTTGGGTCCTCCACCTCGTCTGGCGCTTCCGGTATGGCTGGTTGCCTCGTCGTTCGAACTGGGCGCTCGCCTTACAGTGCGGTCCAACCCCCGCTCCGCCCCGGCCGCTCAACTGCCATGCTCGGGTCGGGGAAAGCGTCGCTTCTGGGAATGATGTGGGTCGCCTTCGGCTCCCGCCATCAAGCGGGCGGGGAGGGCGTAGTCCAAGCTCGTTGTTTGGATGGGGCACCTCCGGGCCGCCCGTAAAAGCAGAGTCGACCGCTTCATCGAAGCCGGCGGGCAAATCCCAAGCGGGCGCCCCACCAAAAAGTGAAGGCGGCTGTCTCCCCCGGGAGGGCCAGCACTACGGTTCGCCTAGCTAGGGCGGCCCGAGTGGGCTCGGCGGAGCGGTGTCTGGACCGCACTGTGAGACGAGCGCCAAGCATGGCAATCGAGGCACCTAGCGGTACCGGAGGCGCAAGGCGAGGTGGAGGATCCAGCCACCGCGCAGCCGAACCCACCTGGCACAGCCAAAACCAGCAAACCCCTAAGAGTCAGCACTAGCCATGTGAAGAGTGAGTTGGGTGAACGGGATTACCCGGCGTAATGCGGCGCCTGCGGTGAGCCTCGCTAGAATTGGCGCGCCAGTAGATCGCGCGCTTCGCGCCGGTCCGGACCCGGAGGGCTCTCATGCTTCGCAATATCATCCTTTTCGTCGTGGCCGTCGGCGCGGTCGCTTATGCGATTGCCTACGCAGCCGGAAGCGGCGCTTTTTCGGATACCGAGCACGCGGGACTGCCGGAGGCGCGAGCCATTGGTCAGGCTGTGCTCGATTTCAAAAGAGATGCGACTCGGGAGGCCGCTCTCGAGGTCGGTGTCGCGCGACCGAAGCAGATCCTGTTCGGCGATCTCCACGTGCATTCGACATTTTCCTTCGATGCGTTCACTTTGAGTCTGCCTATGGCCGGGGGGGACGGCGCGCATCCGGTTTCCGACGCCTGTGATTATGCGCGGCATTGTTCTTCCCTCGACTTCTGGTCGATCAACGACCATGCGATCACGCTCACGCCGCGCCGCTGGACGGAAACGATCGCCGCTATTAGGCAATGTAACGACATCGCCGGCGATGAAGCGAATCCCGACCTTGTGACTTATCTCGGATGGGAATGGACGCAGGTTGGCGCGACCCCCGAAACGCATTGGGGACACAAGAACGTCGTGGTTCGTGGACTCGATGACACGGAAATTCCGACGCGCCCGATCGCTGCGGGACTTCCGCTTGGAATTGAGAGTATCAACGACGAGCTACCCGGTGCGGCACTAATGGGCGCGCTCGGGCTCTACACTCGCGAGGGCGGCGGCCTCGAATTTGCCGCCTATCAGAACGAACTGATGAAGGTGACCGACTGCCCTCGTGGCGTGCCGGTTCGCGACCTACCACTCGATTGTCGAGAGTCCGCGGCAACGCCCGGGGAACTCTTCACGAAGCTTGATGACTGGGGCTTCGACTCCATAGTGATCCCCCACGGCACGACCTGGGGCTTCTATACGCCCATGGGCTCATCCTGGGACAAGCAGCTCACGGAGAAGGATCACGATCCTAAGCGACAGACTCTGATCGAAGTCTTTTCGGGACACGGCAACTCTGAGGAGTTCCGGCCCTTCGAAGAAATCGTTTTCGACGAAAACGGTAAGCCCTCCTGCCCCGAACCGGCGAATGGCTTCCTGCCGAGCTGCTGGCGTGCGGGTGAAATTATCACGGAACGCTGCCTCGACGAGGGGCTCGACGAAGCCGAGTGCGAAGGCCGTGCGGTACGCGCGCGGGAACTCTATGTCGAAGCGCCTAACAACGGAGGGCATAACGTCGTAACACAGTCGACCGTGCAGGAATGGCAAGACGCCGGTCAGTGCCGCGATTGTTTTCAGCCCTCGTTTAACTATCGACCCAAGAGTTCCGCGCAGTACATCATGGCGCTCGGCCGTGAAGACGGAGCGGGCGGCCCCTTCCGCTTTAATTTCGGGTTCATCGCAGCGAGTGATAATCACTCCGCGCGGCCCGGTACGGGTTACAAAGAAGTTTCTCGATTGGAATTTACGGAGAGCCGCTTCGGGAATTTTCGAAATACGCCGGTCGGTATGGTCTTCGACCCTCCGGAATATTCCTCGGAGCCCGTGCCCTTCGAGTTTGATCCCTCGGCGGCCGGACCGCTTGCGGCTTTCGAAGCCGAGCGTGGCGCTTCGTTCTTTTTGAACGGCGGCCTCGCAGCAGTCCACTCCGAGAGTCGAAGCCGAGACTCGATCTGGGAAGGCATGGATCGCAAAGAGGTTTATGGGACGAGTGGCCCTCGTATCCTTCTATGGTTCGACCTCTTAAATGGCCCCGGTCGTGGTCCGAGTCCGATGGGCAGCCAGGTTGAACTCGCGGAGAATCCGATTTTCCAGGTGAAGGCTGTCGGTTCGTTTCAGCAGAACAACGGATGCGGACCGGACGCGTCTCATGCCCTTGGGCCCGAGCGCCTGCAGCGTCTCTGCCAAGGCGAATGTTATAACCCCACAGTCGTTCGGCGTCCGATCACCCGGATTGAGGTGATTCGTATCAAGCCTCAGCGCTCAGCAGGCGAAGCAATTGTCGGCCTCGTCGAAGATCCGTGGAAGGTGATTCCTTGCGACGGTGATCCTGAAGGCTGTGTAGGTACCTTCGTGGATGAGGAATTCTCGAGTTTGGGTCGAGACGTTCTTTACTACGCCCGGGCCATCGAAGCGCCTAGCGACGCAGTGGCTGCAGATCCCCTTGGTTGCCGCCGGGATGAGAAGGGTCGCTGTGTCCAGGTGGACCCGTGCTTTGGTCGGCCGGACGACGACGAGTGCCTTTCGCAGACGGAAGAGCGCGCGTGGTCCTCGCCAATTTTCGTGAACCAGCCGCGTTCCGAACCCGAGGTTGCGGGCCGTTAGTCGGAGGTCATTCGGTCGTCGACCGAGGTTCTCAAAGAAACGTCGAACTTTCCTTTGGAATCATCGCGTTTCACTCCATAAATCTTTAGGGTTCTTCTAGACCAACCTTAGGAACGCGGATTGAAGCTCATCTGAAGCAGAAATCGGCAAAGTTGGGTGCTCCCACAAGGAGTGTCCGATGTCGAATTTTGTAGCGCCGCATGATTGTGTTGCCGTACGACGAAGCGATTGCTTCCAGACGGTTGCCAGATTTCCTTTCTCTATCGATCTGACGAATTTACTGCGGATCACAGCGTGTGTAGTCACGTTGTTGATCTCGCCCTTCGCGACACAGGCCGCGGGCCCCGCGACTCAGCAAAAATCCGAAGTCCCCGAATTGGAGGCTGCGGTCGATACGAACACGGGCGCCCTCACGCACGCGATCGAAATCGATGTGCCGCCAGGACCAGGGGGTCTCGAACCGGGTCTGGCCCTCGTCTATTCGAGTCGTGCGCGAGCCGGGGTGGCTGGCTTCGGCTGGGGACTCCAGACTGACCAGATCCAATGTTCCGAACGCCTCGGAGCTCCGGATCACACCGCATGCGCCGACTTCGAGTGGAACGGCGAGCTCTTAGTTGGGGGTGAGGTGGATGGGGATGGATTCGAGCGCTTCCACACTTTGAACGAGAGCTTCGTTCGAATTCGCCGCCTACCTAACAATGCTTGGGAGGTGACTTCTCAAGACGGTATGCGCCGCATCTATGGGCCGACATCGAACAGCCGGACGGATCATGCCGAGGGGACTGCGATTTGGCATGTCGCAGAAATTGTGGACGTATTCGGGAACCAAGTCCAGTACCTGTACGCCGAGTACGACGGCTACGACTATCTCTCCAAAGTCTTGTATGCAGGGGGCACCCGGCGAGTTGAGTTCCGCTACGAGGATCGTCCCGAGATCGTGTCCATGCAAACTGCAGGGATGCGGTTCATTCTCAGTAAACGTCTCACCGACATTCAGGTTATAAGCGCCGGGAATTTGTCGCATCGCCTTGGGCTCGAGTACGCCGACGCGGGAATCTACTCGACAGACCGAAGCCGCCTAGCATCAGTCACTCGCTACGGAAGTGATTGCCTTCCCCGCAGTCAGACCGCGGCAGAAATTGGCTGCAACGGCCTTCCGCCCCAGCGATTTGAGTACACGGACATGGCGCCTGGAGAAACTCAGCAATACGTGGTCGATTCCACGGTCGAAATTCCCGGCAACTTTCTGCAGATGGCAGTTCGAAGTGCGATTCCGAATGAGTGGGGTCTGTCGTATCCAGATGCCTACGGCGTGGCGTGGGGGGACGTGAACGGCGATGGGCTCGACGATTTGATTCGAGCTGATTGCTATCCGCCGTGTGTGCCTTCGCCGGGGGCCTCCTATCCGGGAGCCCACGAGGTCTACCTGAATCACGGGAACGGATGGGAATCGACGCCCGACCCCAATTGGTCCGCAGCGCTTTCTGCCCTTCGGTATCAGGCGCCGTCGCTCAAGATCGTTCGACTTAACGAGGACTTCAGCATCTACCCGACGACCGCGGCTCCATATTGCGCGATCGAAGAAGGGTCCTTCGAGTCGGGGGTCTATTTCGGCGCCACAAGCGAGTATCTCGTTCCGCCTCAGCCAATCTCAGTGACGCCGCATCCGACGTTGCCCGAGCCGTGGCGCGAATTCGCCGCGCCAGGAAATTTCCGGGTTGCCGACGTGAATGGTGATGGCCGGGTCGATTTCATCCTTTCCGCACGGGTTGGGAGTGCGTGGAAGAAGCTTGCCGAGCCCGACTGTGAAGAAGTGTTGGCTTCGGCCGAGCATTACGCTGCATCGATTCAGGTGGTTTTTCTGAATACGGGAGATCCCTCTGATGGTGGTTGGAGACGCGCGAGCGAGTTAGGCCACCCCGGCCTCGAAAATGGTTTGCCTCCCTTCTTGGCCTTGGAGTTTCAAGATCATATAAAGGCGGACGGTGGATGTTCCTCGGACGGATGGCAGGGGAATTATGACCTGAGCCTATATCCGACGGGGAGCACGGAACAAGTTTGGTCGATGGGATATTGCCGCTCGTTTCTCGATTTTGATGCTCAATTCGTCGAGCTGAACGGGGACGGGCGCCTCGACCTGATCGTCCTGGAAACCGAAGACCCTCGGTATCTCCCAGAGAACGTGCGCGTTAGGTGGGGCGATGGGAGTGAGCGACCCGATTGTCCGACGACGCTCACAGGCAGCGACAACCTGAATGACGGCCAGCATGTTATCCCAGAGCCGGCGCTCGTTTTTGGGGGGATTGCCTGCCAAAATCCAGCCCGATCAAAGGCGTATGTGCAAGTGGAGCGACCAGGTGGCGGCTTCGCATGGGCCCCGGCGCCTGAGTTCGATTTAGGGAGTGCGCCGGAGGGGGCGCCGGAACATCACAGTTATCTCTACTTCCTTCGATTGCATTGGGACGCTTATCGGGAAGTACATCACCCGAGTTCGAAAGACGGCGGATTCCATGTCGCGGATGTCGGAGTGCGTCTGGTCGACTTGAACGGGGACGGCCTAACGGATGTGCTGTGGCGAGACCCCTTTCTCGATTCCGCCTCATCAGCTTTCGACGTGTCTCAACTGGCGAATGACCCGGCATCAGGGTTTTGGAACCACCAAGGGGGCCCCAGTATTGCCGAAGGGGTTTTGATCAATACGGGAGCAGGTTGGTGCGCATCTTGGTCCGATTGCCCGGAAGCGGCTCGCTATTCGCTGCCTATGCCGCTTGTCTTCGCCGAGACTGCGGAGTTTCAAGATACCAGAGCGGAATATGTTTCCGGTGCGCTGCTCACACTCGACAACGGCGCCAATTTTGTGGACGTGAATGGGGACGGCTTAGTTGACCTCGTGCGTACGACCGAAGGCCGGAAAGCGACGTGGCTCCAGTCTCCGGGCTCTAGCGACGGGACAGTCTGGAAAGCGGACGAGCGGTACATTGTGCCGCCGCTGGCGAAGACTCCGATCCATTTGAACTCGGATGGCGTAGCGGATTGGATTCTGTCCGATTCGGCTTGGCCCTACGCCGTGACTTTCGCGACGTCGAGCACGAATCTTCCCGATCTACTGGGACGCGTCGAGAACGGTCGGGGCGCGGCAACAGAATTCGAATACGTGAGGGATGCGAGTCAGATCGATGCTTCAATCGAAGCGCTTGCCGCCGCGGGAAACGCCGACCTGCATGGGCCTTCGACGGACGCTCAGAACGTGACTCGCTGGATGGGGGTACCCGTTGTTAGTTCTCGAACGTTGTCGGGGCCCAATCTGCTGGATACGAATGGCGACTCTGCGCCCCTGCGGACTGCTTACCGATACGCGCGGCCGCGATGGGATGAGGACTACCGGCTCGAGCACGGGTTCGGGTTCGTCGAGGAATCTCTTCCTGGGGGCGCGACGATCCAGAGGACCTATCACCAGTCTCTCGGTGCCACCGGAAGACAGGCGCGCGAGACTTTATTCGCGAGCGACGGCGCAATTCGAAGAACACAAATTAGCGAATGGGAGATTGCGACCGGTGTTCCTGGCGCGTCCGATGCCGCGTTTGTGGGGCGACCGGTGCGGATGGAGGAACGCAATGAATACGGCGCCCTGGCGGGAGACGTCGTCGGTGCGATTCGCTCGCTCAGCTATGACTACGGGGGCAACGATTCGCAGTGGCCCGAACACGGTTTCAACTTCGTCCGTGAGATCGTCGAGGAACGCCCGTCCGGCGGGGCTCGAACCGAACGGATTCCGCAGTCGGGGGCCGATCTGACCCACTGGGTCACGGGGTTACTTGCGACGGAGACCGAACGCTCTCAGACGGGCACGCTTCTTGGGCAGCGTGCATACACCTATCACGTAACCGAAGACGGAATCATGTCACCGCTCGTGGCTCGGATCGAGTCCCTCGATCAACCGAGAACAGAAATGTCCGTTCTGCCTAGCGCGGCCTATCACGTTGTGGAGAGCGAGTTCGACACGTACGGAAACTTGCGCAACCGGATCGTGGATCCGGACGGTTTGCCAGAGGAAACGACCTATTGCTACGACGGGGATGCTGGGTGCGCTCTAGGTCATGGCTCGCATGCATTCGTCGTGCAAGAGACAGACGCTCTCGGCAAGGTGACCGAATTCGTTCCGCATCCGATCTTTGCTTCGCCCGCTGTGATTTGGTCGGAATACCAGGACGAACCCTCCACAGCCTATACCTACGATGTGTTCGGTCGTGAAGTGGAACGACGAATGGCTCGGGGTGGCGTGGCGCCGAATTTGGAGCTCGCGGTTCTTGCGAGCGTGACGTCTTATGTGAACCACGACGGTGAGTCGCCGAGAACGACGATCACTCGCTTTGCCGACGCGGAGAGCCTGGACTTCGTGTCGGAGACTCGAGTGGGCGACGGCTTCGGTGGTATCTGGAAGCGGATTCAGTCTCAGCCCTCGCCACTTGGAATCGCATATATAGGAACCGCCACCGCGCGGGATGGTTTGACCCGAACGCGATTCGAAACCCTTCCGCAGTCCTGTGGGACGGACGCTGCCTGCTCTGGACTCCTGGGCATCGAGTCACCGCGACGAGTTCGCAGTCGTGACGAACTGGGCCGCCTAACTCGTTCCGTGGAATCGGATGGGAGCTTCCTGTTGGCGGAATACACGGATGGCATCTTGGGCGGAGACGCTCCTTTGCCGCAGCTTGGGCAGAGCGTGGATCTCGTTTCGACAAAGGATACGCGCGGCGGTCTCTCGGTCGCTTATCTCGACGGGGACCGCGTCGTTCGTATCGATGAGTGCGAAACCCTGATCAACGCACAGAGTCCTGTTGTGGAGAGCTGTTCATCTGCAGAGATCCCATCAGTTTTTTCGTACGAGGCAACGGGCGAACGAAGCAGCATCTTCGATGCGGTGGCTTCAGGCGCGGGAGATTTTTCGGACTACGGAGAACATGTTCTCCACTTCGAGTACGACACGCTCGGACGTGTTGTCGCGACCCACGATCCCGACAAGGATGGCATTGTCACTACGACCTACGATGTGCGCGGTCGAATTCATGAAGTTGTGAATGCACGCTCGCAAAAGCGAACGTACTTTTACGATCGCTTGGGCCGCATGACATATGTAGGGACGCCTTCTGAAGAGGCCGACGTCACCATAGGCTACCGCCGAAACCAGAAGCAGCGGGATCGCGAGTTCTCGCTCGGGCGATACTGGAATGGCTTCGCTTATGACGAGTTCGGACGCTTGCGGCGGACGGAGACTGGCGTTCGGGGCAGTATGGAAACGCGGTACACGTACGATTTGTTAGGCCGACGAACTCAGATCGTTCATCCAATAGCGCATAGCGGCGAACGGACGACGATCGCCTATGAATACCAGGGGCCTCTTCTGCGGCGGGTCTGCGATCTTGGATCAGCAGACACGTGCGCCGACGCGCCACAGCTCTATCTCGACGAGCTTGAATATGATGGGCTTGGCAGCCTGACGCAGGTGGCGATGGCGGGTGGAACTCGGTCCTTTGAATACGATGCCACGACTCGAGTTCTGACCCGGGACGCCTTTGCGTCCGGTTCAGGGGGAACGTTCTGGATTGAGCGCCTGATGCGAGACGAAAACCAATCGCCTCTTTATGACGAGGCGGGCAACTTGCTCGAGGTTCGAGGCAGTAGTTCGGCTGCTGATTTTGATTTCTCGACGCGTCATGAATTCGATGGACTGGGCCGACTTGCGTCCTGGGAGCGTGTTGGTCACGGCGTAGCCCTTCCCTTCGAATACGATGCACTCGGGAACATGACGAGAAATGCGGGCCGCGAGCAAGTCTATTCGGACGAGTCACGTCCGCATGCGATCCAGTCCATGGATGGCGGCGGTGGCTACTACTCTTACGACGCTGATGGGAACCTCGCCGCTTCTATGGTTGCCGGTGCTATTCGATTTTTTACTTTTGATTCTGCGAACCGAATGGTCTGCGCCGGCTCCTCTTCTGGGGGCTGCGAAGTCCTTCAAGTGGTCTATGACCTAGCGGGTCAACGCATCAAAGAGATTCTTCCGAATAACGGGTTGCGACGTTATGTCGGAGAGGACTTCGTATACACGGCGGGAACCCTCTCCTCGAGAGAGTCGATCATTTCGATTCGCGTGAATCGTGGACGCGTTGCGACAAAGCGGGTCGTGGGCGGCGAAATAGCTTCGATGATTCCCGGCACGACCCTCTGGTTACCGACGAGGGACGTGCTCACGGTGTCGATGTACACGCTTCTTTTCCTCGTCGGTCTCGTATGGCTCGCAGCCATGTGCGCGCAATCATCGTCCCCAATATTCCAGAGGTTGGGCATCACGCTCGCCATGCTTGTGGCGTTGCAGTGGATGGGGCCGGGTGTTGTGCAAGCGTATGGGCGTCACCCGTTGCCTGGCATTGCGGAGCATCGTTGGGTTCTTTCCGATGGTGTTGGGAGCGCGCTCGTCGAGCTCGATGCTTCAGGCAATCGACTAGGCCAGGTTCTGCTCGAACCCTTTGGACGTCTCGTTGATGCAGTGGGGGCACTGCGCTCGCGCAATTTCGCGGGACACGCTCATTCCGCTGAGACAGGCTTTCATTTTATGGGCGCGAGATGGCAAGACCCGGGGACCGGTGCATTCTTGTCCCTCGATCCCTTAGTCGCCAGATCGACGGACCCGCAGAGCTACAACCCCTACGCCTATGCCCGCAATAACCCAATCTCGAGAGTCGATCGAGACGGGCGGGCAGATGAAGGGGCGACCGGGGGATGGTGGGGATCAATCAAGAATTTTGTGGGCCGCTTTGTAAACGCGGTGCGAACAGTCGTCCAAACGACTCTCTCTTTCGTTCGGTCCGGCGTGGGTTCGATTATGGGTGCAGTTGGGGGAGTTCTTTCGGGGATGAACGTCGATGCGTTCGTAGCGCATGCTGCCAGCGGCGGAGAGACCCTCGATCCAGTCAGGCCCACGCGAAAACAGCGCGAACGAATGAGAAGCAGTCGCTCGCCCAACTTGACGTCCGTGATGCGGGGCGGCTTGTCGGTGGGAATCCCCGGTGCTGCGCACAGCCCAGCAGCCCCCTGGAGCGGTGCAAGTCAGAAGCCGATCAGCGCTGCATTAAAAACTGCGGCTGAGCTTGTTAAGCCGTCGATTGGTGTTTTGGTTGGGGTCGGAAGCGGGTGGGGGAAGCTCAGCACGCAGATGCAAGCGACAACCTACGCAGGATTCGGTGTGGTCGCAGCGGCCGGTGCGGGGACGGCTGTTCTGAAAGGAGGCGTACTAGTCGTTGGCGCAGGAGGTGTCGTTCTAGGGACCGTGACAACGGGTGGGCTCATATTACTTGCGGGAACTTTTTTCGCGATGAGCGCGGTCCTCTTCGTCGCGGCGGGCGATATGAGCTACTGATCCGATCGGATCGCCAGTAGCGATGCTTACGCGTGATGACCTCTTGCCTTTGTTAATATGTAAACAGATGGGAGTTTAGAATGATGGAGTATTCGATGCAGAGATTATGTTTGTCAATGAACGTCTTGTATCAGCTGATGGCCATTCCCATCTTGGGACACTGGTTCGGCGTGCTTGCAGCCAAAGGGTTGGGTTGGCCGCTCTCGGAGATTGCTGGGTATACATTCGTGCCTACCCTCTCCGTTATTCTGATTGCGATTCTGGTGCCTGGAGTTGTTAGGCAAAGCGAGGCGATGCAAAAGAACTTGTCGCAGGGGCCGCGGGCTTCATTTGGAAAACCTGGTTTTGGCGCCGCAGTTGGGTTGGGCTCTCTTGTTGGCGGGCTGGTGTTGTCGAGTCAGGGCGAAGCATCGAGTGCCGCATGGGCGATCGGCCTGGCGCTCGGGATGCTCGCCTCGTTAGGGCTCGCGGTCATCGGCCTTCGCGCGATCGAGTCTCAGGGCTAGGCCTCGTCGAGAGATGCCAGAAGCGCTCGGGTTGCAAGGCTGATCGCGGCGTGCGATTTGCGTGTAGAGAGCTTTTGGTCGACGCGCAGTCTCTCGTAGGCTTCGAAGGACAGGAGCACCTCCAGAGCGCTTAAGAGAGGGCTGTCATCCGGCTTGATCTCCGGAAGCCAGAACAGAATATCCGCCCGGAACATCCGAATATTCCAATCGTGTTGTTTTTGAAGGAACGGTGACTTGGCACGCTGGAGCGAGCCCGCGCGGGTATAGGGCGCAAGCCGGTCGAGTATACGAAAGCGGTTCTCAAGCATGTGATCGATGCGGGTTTGTAGGGGCCCCTCCTGCTCTTCACGTACGAAGAGCTGAAGGTATTCGTCCCACAGGCGACTATTCATGGTCGCGAAGAGCGTTTCCATGTCGGAGAAGTGCCGGAAGACTGTGCGAACGCCAACGTCGGCTCGAGCCGCGACTTGCTGCGCCGTCGGCGACAGGGTGCCTTCGCCGATTAGGTCGAGCATGGCTTGCACGATCGCTTCGCGGCTTCGTTCGGATCGTTGGATGCGACCGTCGGTCTGAAGAGCGTTGCTGATCACCATGCGAGATATCATGGCATACTCAGTGCCACAAGATCCAGCTCGAATGATTGATCTGGATTTCTTTGGATGAGGGGCATCCCTAATAGAGCCGCGCCGTTGGCTTCCCTGAGTCACGTCCAAGATGAGAATCGTATGAATTCGACTGAGCAGCCCTTCCAACTTCATGGATTCGACGTCTCGCTTTTTACGGCGAAGGCTCGAGTGGCCATGCGCTACAAGCAGATTTTCATGGAGGAGAAGCGTGCGGACATTCGCATGATTCTCAAGAAGACAGGGATGGCGTTCATCCCGGTCGTGACGACGCCCGAGGGCGAAACTTGGCAAGACACCAGCGATATCCTCGACCGACTCGAGGCGCGTTTCCCAAGCCCGCCCTTGTACCCGCCGACGCCCTTGCATCGTCTCGTCTGCGCTCTCGTTGAACTCTACTCCGACGAATTCGCTCTGACCCCCGCTATGCATACGCGATGGGGCACCGAAGAGAGCGAGGCGATGACGCGTCTTCGCTTCGGTGCAATGTTAGGTTCGCTTGAGCGGGGAGATGTTGCGGCAGATCAGATGGTCGCCTTGCGCTACGGCGTCGGGGCGAGCCCTGAAGCGGGGCCTGCGATCGATGCTCATATCGATCTCCTGCTGTCGGCGCTGAACGAACATTTTGAGACCCATGACTATCTGCTCGGTGCGCGGACATCTTTGGCGGATTGCGCCTTGATGGGCCCGGTCTACGGGCATTTCTATACGGATCTGGTTTCGCGTCGGCGATTGCTCGGCACCGCGATTCCCGTCGTTCGTTGGATCGAGTTTTGCAATATGCCAGGAGCGGACGATCAGGGGGACTGGTTTGCTGAGGATGGGGTGCCGGACTCTTTGCGATCGATTCTGACCGTGATGGGGCAGGCGGCTGCTCCTATCCAGCTCGCGATGGTCGAAGACGTCGAGGCGTGGGCGGACGAGAACGCCAAAGTCGGTGAAACGCCACCTCGAACAGTTGGGACGGCGAAGGCGAGCCTCGGGGGGACGGAAATTAGCCGTGACTCCCAGTGTTATTCGCTCTTCATGCTGCAACGTGTTCTCGACTTGTATAACGCGCTTGATAAAGACGAGCGTTGTTCCATAGATGGCACACTCGCGGGGACGGGCTGGGAGCCGGTTCTAGCCTATCATCCCCGGCATCGCCTGGAAAAGCGTGGCTTCAATCTGGCGTTCGCCTAATGCCGGTCATAAACGACTAGTAGCGGTTGGTGATGGTGATCAAAATTTAGCCGCAATTCCCACTCGGTGGTCTCAGTAGTTTGAGTGTCAATGTAGGGACGAGCCGTCGTGCCCGACGTCGGTACCGATTCTCCGTACTTTGAATCGGCCGGTCCATCCTCCCCCCGATCCATCCCCTATTCGTCCCAGCCCCCCTTCGCCAACTTTTGGAGCTCCACGCGCCCATGAATTCGTTCGACCGCTTTCGCCTTGCCTCGGGATTTTTGCGCTCCTTTGTTCCTCCGATTCTCGCCATGGCTCGCAACGGTGCTGATAAGCCGATCGAGTATTCCGATCTGCTCGAAGAGCACATCAAGCGCCGAGGAAATCGTCCTGCTCTGATAGGCGAAGGCAGCAGCATGACCTGGGCGGAACTCGATGCCTATGCGAATCAAACGGCCCATTGGGCTTTGTCGCAGGGCCTAGGGCGTGGGGATGTTGTCGCACTCCTAATGGAGAACCGACCGGAGTATGTCGCGACTTGGTTGGGCCTTTCGCGTGTGGGTGTCGTGACTGCCCTACTGAATACGCATCTGACCGGCGATCGTCTCGCGCATTGCATTCAGGAAGCGCATGCGGAGCATTGGATCGTCGGGGAAGAGTTGGTTGATGCGGCGACATCGGCTCGAGGGGAAATGGAAAAGGCCGCCTCGATTCTTGTCGTGGGATCGGGTGCCTCCGATGCAAAGGGTCTCGACCTAGCAGTATTAGGGGAGCGTAAATCGCTAATGTCTTCCTTTGATGACGCGCGCGCGTGCCAGTCTTCGGATGCTGTGCCCGATTCGGCGCGTGAAGGGCGAAAAGGCGCCGACGGGCTCTTTCTGATCTACACGAGTGGGACGACGGGACTTCCGAAGGCCGCTCGTGTCAGTCATACCAAGGCCATTGGTGCCGGGCTTTCGAACTATTATTTGCAGGGGCTGACTCCAAACGACCGCATGTATATCTGCCTGCCGCTCTATCACAGTGCCGGCGGCATGATGGCGGTCGGTGGAGGACTCTTTTCAGGCGGCGCGCTTGTTCTCTCGAAGAAGTTTTCGGCAAAGCGCTTTTGGAGTGACTGCGCACAGCATGAGGTCACGACCTTTCAGTATATAGGCGAGCTTTGCCGCTACTTGCTGAATTCGCCTAGTCATCCCGATGAGCGTCGGCATAAGGTTCGTGTTGTGATGGGCAATGGCCTGCGCCCGGAAGTATGGACGCCTTTCCAGGAGCGTTTTGGCATTGATCGCATCGTAGAATTTTACGGAGCGACGGAGGGTAACCTCCCCATCTTTAACATTCCCGGCCGTGTAGGTGCGGTGGGCTATTTGCCCGGCTTCGCGCGAAAGGCCTTGGGAATGGAGATCGTCAAATTCGATGTCGATGCTGACGAGCTTGTGCGCGACGCGAAGGGAAGATGTATCAGGTGCGCTCCTGAAGAGGCCGGGGAACTCGTGGTTAAGATCACGAAGACCGCGCGCTTCGAGGGATATACCAACGACGCGGCAAGCGAGAAGAAGATTCTTCGCGGCGGTTTCGTCGATGGCGACACGTATTTCAGAACGGGCGATCTTCTGCGCGCGGACGAAGACGGCTTCTACTATTTCGTCGACCGAATCGGGGACACCTTTAGGTGGAAGGGTGAAAACGTTTCGACGAGTGAAGTCGCTGAAGTGGTTTCGGTCGTCGAAGGCGTCGAAGAGGCGAACGTCTACGGCGTAGAAATTCCAGGTATGGATGGTCGGGCAGGAATGGTGGCGCTCGTGGCCACTGACCAATTCGATCTAGAAGCCTTCGGTTCTCGGGTCGAGGAGGAACTGGCCTTTTACGCGCGTCCGATATTCCTCCGGATGCTGCCGCAGATGGAAATCACGGGCACGTTTAAGCATCGGAAGGTGGACCTCGTGAAGGAAGGCTTTGACCCAACAACGATTTCCGATCCGATCCTGTTTCGCGATCCGACAAAGGGATGTTATGTCCCGCTCGATGGCTTGACTCGCGAAAAGATCTTGAACGGTGAGATTCGAGTCTGAGCATGCCTTCATTCGAAGTTGATCGACGATTCTGCGGGCCGCCTCAGTCTGGAAATGGCGGCTACGTGGCGGGCCGCCTCGCTTCTTTTCTTGAAGTGAGCGGGCCGGTCGCGGTGCGACTGTTTTCGCCTCCTGCTCTCGGAAAGGCTCTCGAGGTACTCGCGATTGACGGCGGTGTCGGGCTCTTCGATGGAGAGACGACAGTTGCTCAGGCGCGAACCGTTGAGCTCTCGATCGAGCCACCGACTCCGCCCAGCTTCGCTGACGCCCGTGACGCGGCAAAGAGATTTCGAGGTTTCGAGGACCGCGTGTTTCCAGGGTGTTTCGTTTGTGGGTTCGAGCGTCAAGAAGGGGACGGCCTTCGCATTTTCCCTGGGGACACTCAGGCAGATGGACTTTTTGCTGCGCCGTGGACGCCGGATGTAAGCCTTGCTGTCGGGAATAGCGGCTGTGTACCTCCGGAGTTCATCTGGGCCGCACTTGATTGCCCGGGGGCCTTCGCCTTTCCCCAGCCCGAAGAAAAGATCATTCTGTTAGGCGAGATGCAGGTCGAGCTTTTGGGCGATGTGGAGCTAGGGGAGCCCTGCGTGCTCACGAGTTGGAAGATCGGGCAATCGGGTCGAAAGCATACGACCGGTTCCGCGATTCATGGGGCGGACGGCACCTGCCGCGGCGTTGCGCAGGGCGTGTGGATCGAGATCGAACCCGATGCGGTGCCCCGAGACTGATCGCGGCATTTGCACGGCCCACGCGACGCCGAGTCTTGGCAGTGCGACTGTCATTATGCCATCGTGACCCTCGCATTTTGCAGCGCCCATGAGACAAGGCCTGCCACCGAGGGAGACCCATGTCCGACGTCTATCGCATCTACGGTGCCGAGCTCTCACCCTTCTCGGTCAAGATCCGGTCCTACTTCCGTTACAAGCAGATTCCTCAACACAGGTCATTCGGCAAAAGTATCGAGCGGTTGCAGACAAGAGCGGCCTCGATGCGGTCTTGGCTGCTGCAGGTTGTCTTGAGGCTATGCAAGGGTAGTTGTCGCGCTCCGAATCCCGCTGCTCGACTAAAGGACATGCGAAGATGATCGATCTCTACACATCACCGACGCCTAATGGACACAAGGCTTCCGTAACCCTCGAAGAGCTGGGCCTCGACTACACCGCTCATATGGTGAAGCTGCCCAAGAACGAGCAAAAGGAAGAGTGGTTCCTCGCACTCAATCCGAACGGCCGCATTCCGGTCATTGTGGATCGCGATCCCCAGGGCGGAGGCGGCGACCTCTCCGTCTTCGAAACCGGCGCCATCATGGTTTACCTCGCAGAGAAATCCGGGAAGCTTTTGCCGACGGATGCGCGCGGGCGAGCCGACGTCATGCAATGGCTGATGTTTCAGATGGGAGGCGTCGGTCCCATGATGGGGCAGGCGAATGTGTTCTTTCGCTATTTCCCAGAAAAGCTTCAGCCCGCGATCGATCGCTATCAGAACGAGAGCCGCCGGCTTTTTAAAGTACTCGAGCGAGGCCTCACCGACAAGGAATGGCTCGCTGCCGACGAATTCACAATCGCAGATATCGCCAATTGGTGTTGGGTGCGGACCTATAAATGGTCCGGCGTATCGATCGAAGGCCTGCCTAACTTGCGACGCTGGATGGACTCGATTCGCGGACGTCCCGCTTGTGAGCGAGGCATTGAAGTGCCGGTCAAACTGACGAACATGATCAAAGACAAAAAAGCCGCGAAGGAATTCGCGGAGAACGCCAAAAAGAGTTTGCAGACCTGATCGTCGCCTAAGCACGCATTTGGCAGTCGATCCGAATTTGTATTTACGTTCATTCGCCCAAGGGCGATGAGCCCCTAAGGAGATTTCTCGCAATGAAGCTCTCAACGAACGCTGTGTCCTTCGGCCCCAAGGTCAAGATAAACATGGATCTGCTCAAGCATGCCGAGTCCCTCGGTTATGACTCCGCCTGGACAGCAGAGGCGTGGGGCAACGACGCCGTTACGACGGCGACCTGGGTCGCAGCGCAAACGACGAAGTTGAAGGTTGGGACTGCGATCATGCAGATGCCGGCGCGTTCACCCGCGATGACGGCTATGACCGCGACGACCTTGAATCAACTTTCCGAAGGCCGTTTCATGCTCGGCCTCGGGCCCTCGGGCCCCCAGGTCATCGAGGGTTGGCATGGCGTTCCGTACGGCAAGCCTCTCGCGCGCACCAAGGAATACATCGAGATCATTCGGAAAATTTGGGCGCGAGAAGAGCCGCTGACCTTCCAAGGCGAGCACTACTCGATTCCGTGTACCGGCGAAGGGACTACGAATCTAGGCAAGCCGCTCAAGAGCATCCTGCACGGCGATCCTTCGATTCCGATCTACACCGCTTCGATCAGCCCGAACGGCCTAGCCTGCGCGGCCGAAGTCGCCGACGGTGTGATCCCGATGATGTACGACCCGGAACGCTATTCGGAGCTGCTGCAGCCGAGTTTCGAAAAGGGCTTTGCCAAAGCGGTGGGCGAAAAGAGCCTCGCCAACTTCGATGTGATGGTCGGCGTAACGGTCATCGTGTCGGACGATGTCGAGAAGGCGATGATGCCGGTGAAGGCGAATATCGCTCAATACGTTGGTGGCATGGGCGCTCGGGACAAGAATTTCTACAACGACTATGCGAAGCGCATGGGCTTCGTTGAAGCAGCGGAGGAGATTCAGAATCTCTTCTTGTCAGGCAAGAAGGCCGAGGCAATCGCGGCGGTGCCGAACGAACTTGTGGACGCGGTGCATCTCGTTGGGCCGGAGGGCAAGATTCGCGAGCGACTGCAGGCTTGGAAGGAAGCGGGCAAGCGCGGCGAAGTGGGGACGATGATGATTGGCGCGATGCAGCCGGAAGCGCTCACTCTCGTTGCAGAGGAAATGCTCTAACCTTTTGGCTCTGGCGACCCAGAGCGCTAGTCGCTTTGGGGTCGCCTCGTCTTCGGTCCCGTGGCCCACCTTCAGTCGTGGGCGCTCGTCGAGATCCCGTCGAGTGGACCGCCGGCGGGCATCTCGTCTTTGTCCCCGGCGAAGAGTGCCTTCACGTCTTCGAGCACGATGTAGGCGCTCGGGACGAGGAAGAGTGAGATCGTTGATCCGAAGAGCACGCCAAAGCCGAGGGACGTGGCCATCGGAATTAGGAACTGCGCCGAGACGCTGCCTTCTCGCAAAATCGGCGCGAGGCCGACGAAGGTCGTCATCGATGTGAGCACGATGGGCCGGAAGCGCGCCACCCCGGCTGATCGCACAGCCTCTTCGAGGGGTATGCCTCTGTTGCGTTGCTCGTTGATGTAATGGACGAGCACAAGGCTCGAGTTCACAACGACACCGGTCAAAGCCACTACGCCGAAGATCGACATCATCGAAAAATTGAAGGTCTGGTCCGTGAAGATCTCGCGCGCGAAGAACATGAACCAATGACCAAAGATCGCACCGACGAGTCCGAAGGGAATCACGGCCATGATGATCAAAGGCTGTACGTAGGACCGAAGCGGGACGGCGAGTAGGGCATAGATCGCGCATAACGCGATCAAGTAGTTGCTCATCAGGCCGCCGATGCTTTCCGCTTGTTCGGACTGCTCTCCTTCAAGGGCGTAAGACATGCCGGGGTAGTCGGCTAAGAGCGTAGGTAGGAAGTCACGTTGAATTTCCGCAACGATATCGCCGGCGGAGACCTCCGTGGTATCGACATCCGCGGTCACGTGAATCACGCGGTTGCGATCAGAGCGTTTGATCGTCGAGTAGCCGCGTCCAAGCTCGGCCTTAGCGACCGCATAGAACGGAACTTCGCCGCCGTCGGGCGTGCGAATCCGCAAGCCGTCTAGGTCAGCGAGTGAGCGCCGATCCGATTCTGGGTAACGGACCATGACGCGGATATCGTCGCGTCCCCGCTGGATGCGCTGCGCTTCTTCGCCGTAGAAGGCTTGGCGCACCTGCCCCGAGAGATCATCGAGGGTCAGTCCAAGAGACTGCGCAGCCGGGAGGATGTCGAGTTTCAGTTCTTGCTTCCCTGCGCGGAACGAGTCGCTGATTTCGAAGACGGCGGCCTTGCTGCCGAGTTCCTGCTTGAGTCGTCCTGCAGCCTCGACGAGTTGCTCGACGTTGTTGCTTCGCAGCTGAAAGTCGATGGCATCCCCCGCATCGAAATAGGATGCGTTGAAGGCAAGCTCCACGACGTCGGGAATCGGTGGCGTATTCGCGCGCCATCTTTGTTTGATTTCAGCGGCGCTGATGGGGCGAGTATCTCCGGACTGAATCGCGATACGCACTTCCGCAAGATGGCTTCCATTGGCGCCCGCTGCGTCGCCGGGACCGCTGTCTCCCGCGTTAGGCTGCGCACCGATCGAAAAGAGAACGTGGCGCACGAGGGATTCGCCATCGACTTTGAGGCCTTCTTCGTTGAGGTCCCGAGTCGTCTGATGAGCGGATTCGAGAATGATCTGCGCCGCACGTTCGGTCTGATCGATGGGTGTGCCCTGGGGCATGGTGAGCGTTGCGGTGATGTAGTCACTCTCGATCGGCGGGAAGAACGAGAAGTTCATCTTGTAGCTGCCGATACCAAAGATCGCGGTTGAGACGGCGATGAGTAAAATGCCGATGCCGCCGGCGATCACCGAATAACGCTGGGCGAGGGCGCGGTCGAGAAGCGGGCGATAGCGATCGGTCGCGAGCCGAGAGAGGCTCGACGCCATACCCGTCTGAAATTTCTTCCAGCGTGCCCGGATCGAACCTTCGCGCAGCGTTCCGCTCTCGACGCTGGCGGCCATATGACCGAGGTGGGCGGGGAGCACGAGCTGGGATTCGATGACCGAGAAGATGAGGCAGAGAATTGCGCTCAGGCCGATGACACCAAAGATTTGGCCCATCGTCCCCGGCGCGTAGACCATCGGGAGAAATGCAGCGATCGTCGTCAATACGCCAAAGATGACGGGAACCGAGACTTCGCTCGCGCCCTTGATGGCCGCTTCGAGTGGATCCTCCGCAGCTTCCTGATGGCGATGAACATTTTCACCGACGACAACCGCGTCATCGACGAGTAGGCCTAGCACCATGATAAAGGCGAAGAGCGAGATGACGTCGATGGACACGCCCGCGTAGGGGAATATGAAAAGAGCTCCGAGGATCGAAAGAGGGACGCCAATGCTGACCCAGATGGCGAGCTTGAGGCGAAGGAAGAGGGCGAGCACTACGAAAACGAGGACGAAGCCACCTATGCCGTTCTTGATCAAGATGTTCAGGCGATCTCGAAGCACACGCGCTTGATCGTCCCAAATCGTCATGCTGAGGCCTTCGGGCAAAAAGGCTTTAAAATCGATGAGATGCTCTTTTACGGTGTTGACTAGGTTGAGCACTTTTTGGTCGCCGACGCGGTAGGCCGTGACCGTGACAGCGGGCTTGCCGTCGAAGGTCGAGTAGCGGTCATCTTCGTCGAAGCCGTCGACGACCGTGGCGACGTCCGAGAGCAGGAGTCGAGTCCCGTCCGCGCCGGTGCGGAGCACTATGTCTTCGAACTCGGGGCCGACATAAGCCTGACCCTTGGTGCGCAGAAGAATTTCACCCGCACTCGTTTTGATCGAGCCCCCGGGTCGGTCGAGAGAGCCACTTCGCACGGCAGCAACGACTTCGTCAAACGTTAGGCCATGACGGCGGAGCGCCGATTCTGCGATCTCGATTGAAATTTCATAGTCGCGATCGTTTTTGAGCTGTACCTGCGTCACTTGCGGCAAGTTTGCGATCGAGTCGCGAATACGTTCGCCGTAGACCTTGAGTGATCGTTCCGAGGCGTCCGCGCTCACCGCGATTTCGATCGCCGTGTTACGCACGTCGATATGGCTCACGATCGGCTTTTCGGTTTCGTCCGGGAAGGTCGTGATCGAGTCGACGGCGTTCTTGATTTCGGATAACGCCCGATCAATCGGGTAGTCGCTCATGATTTCGGCGCTGACGCCGCAGGCGCCTTCCGCGGCAGAAGAGGTGATCTCTTCGATGCCGTCGATGCCGTAGATCTCTTCTTCGATTCGGATGCAGACGCCCTGTTCAACTTCTTCTGGGGCGGCGCCCAAATAGACAACGTTGATTGCGATGACGTCGACAGTGATCTCAGGGAAGGCGCGCTGATCAATGGCCGGAAGACTGATGATTCCGCCGACGATCATCATCAGCATCAGCAGGTTTGCAGCCACGTGATTTCGAGCGAACCAGGCGATCGCCCGGGTCATTGGATCGTGGC
>JASDVF010000038.1:0-6730 GCA_041440805.1 Myxococcota bacterium
ACCTACTTTAAATTACAAATCTTCGAGATTTAGGGATGGATATGCTTGAAAATGAAAACCATTTTCGTTAAGAATCAGTCGAATTGAAAATCGTTTTCAATTTACACTCGAGACAACGGAGACGGAAATGAGCGCTGGACTGAGAATTCTTAACGGGACGAGCTGGGTCGCTCTCGGGGCCTTGCTGGCTATGGCGGCCGCGGCTCCGAGCCGCGCACAAGAGACGGAGCCCGCGGAAGAGAATGAGCGACTCGAGGCCGTCGAAGCCAAGGTCGAAGCGCTGACTGACGAAGTGGGACGGCTTGAATCGATCTTTGCTGTGCCAGAAGAGGTGGCCCTTGAGTCCTTTAGTGGTCTCGGTCCGGCGGCCTCCAAGGTATACAAGCGCGAATCGGGCCTCTCGATCGGTGGTTACGGTGAGGTGCGATTGCGCAGCTTCCAAAACCAGGACGATGACAACGAGAACGACGTCTTTGATGCTCTGCGAGCTGTTCTCTATGTCGGATACAAGTACAACGAGAAGTGGGTTTTTAACTCGGAGCTTGAGTTTGAGCATGCGGGTACGGGCGGCGGAGGTTCGGTCTCGACTGAATTCTTAACCGTCGATTACCTGCATGCTGACGAGCTGAATTTCCGTGCAGGACTTCTGCTCATCCCGATGGGCTTCGTGAATGAGATACACGAACCGACGTTCTTCTTCGGCGCGGAACGCCCGGAAGTCGAAAAACGCATCATGCCTTCTACCTGGCGCGAAAATGGCGCCGGTATCTTCGGCACGGTCGCTGAGCGGATTCACTACCGCCTTTATGCTGTGAACGGCTTCGACGCCACAGGCTTCGACCGTGACGGCTTGCGCGGCGGGCGGCAGAAGGGTGGTCGAGCACTGTCGGACGACTTCGCCTTTGTCGGTCGAGTGGACGTGGACCTAACAGATGGCTTGCTCGTCGGCGGTTCGATTTATGCGGGCCAGAGTGGCCAGGAACAAAAGGTGAACGATGAATTGCTTCCCGACATGATGACCCATATCTATGAAGTACATGCGCAGTACAAGGGGTACGGCCTAAGCTTGCGGGGTCTTTGGAGCGAGGCATTTGTTGATGAGGCGGGTGCTTTTAACCGAATTGAAGAACAAGCGAATCTCGCGAGCCAAATGCAGGGTTGGTACGTTGAGGCTGCTTATGACATCTTACCGCTCTTCCGTGATTCCCAGGCGACCCTTGAGCCGTACTTCCGCTTCGAACAGTGGGATACGCAGCATAAGACCCCGGACGGGATCACACGTGACGGCAGCCAAGATGTCGACCTCTATGTCGCAGGCGTTCAATTCAAGCCAATTCCGCAGGTCGTCTTCAAGGTTGACTACCGCCACTTCGACCAGCGCGACGGACATCGCGCCAACGAAGTGCAGGCCATGGTTGGGTATGTATTCTAGCGCTGTGCAAGCGCAGGTACGGCAGTTTGATCGCAGCCCCCGGTTCGTATTCGGATCGGGGGTGTGGCGTTCCCGCGTTCGAATCTCGACCGTTGGGATCGCGATTGCGTTCGCAATCACGTTCGCAGCGCCGGCTTTGCATGCGAAGGTCTTCGCCAGCCAGAACCAAGCGTTGCGCGAAGCCTTTCCTGAGGCGACGCGGATCGACCGGGATTCGCGGATCTTGCTCAAGGATGATCTCGCAAAAGTCATTGGGATCACCAAGAACAACGATCAACCCAAGCTCGTGGTTCTGCACACGGCATGGAACGGAGATGAGCTCCTTGGCCACGCTCATGTCGATGTCCATAATGTCAGGACGAAGCCCGAGGCCTTCCTGATCGTGATGACGCCGGAAGGTGTCGTGCGCAGTGTTCGGATTTTGGCTTTTCACGAACCCCTCGACTATCTGCCGACGGATCGCTGGTATGGCCAGTTCTCCGGAAAGACGAAGGCGGACCGCCTGCGAGTCGGCGGCGATGTTCATGGCGTAGTCGGCGCGACGCTCTCGGCGCAAGCGGCTGCGCGAGGCGTTCGGCGGATGCTCGCGTACTGGGAAGTGCTCTTGCAGATGCCCGACTCGACCGAGGCGGCGAAGTCGCTGAAGTTGCCGAAGTCGTCTGCGACGGCTGAACCCGAGCTGCAGGAACCCTAGACTCACTCCTGGCGATGCGGCCTCTCGGGTCGCGCTTCGCCGGGGCATATTCCGCAATCCGTGAGGAGAATCCGTGCGATTCACCGTGACTGGCGAATGGGATCACAATCGACTGCTTCAAGTCGTTGTCGTGCTCTATTCCTTCTTTGTGATCCTGCTTTGGTTCACGAATTGGATGCTCTATTTCGACTCGATGAGCCTGACGACGGCCTCGGTCGTGGATCACTACTTGGGAAACGAAGAGGAGTTCCGATCTCCTCGCACTTACCGTGGCATGGTTGAGCTCGCGCATTTCCATCTCTTCGCGATGGGCATGTTGATGATGGTGCTGACCCACCTCGCGCTCTTTGTTCCGATTAAGCCGTCCTCTAAGATCGTGTTGATCGTGGTGCCTTTCGTTTCGGCTTTGGCGTATGAGGGAGCCGGGTGGCTTGTTCGGTGGGGCGGCGCTGGCTTCGCGTGGACGAAGATCGCCGGTATTCTGATGCTGCAAGGAAGCCTCGCGGCACTTGTTGCGATCGCGCTTTGGTCTGTCTTTGCTGGTAACCAGGCGAAGAACTACTCCTCTTCGGGAGATGATGCAGACTTAGAGGATGAGGATTGGGACTGAGTCGCACGGCCGCCCTTCGGCTGGTCCCGACGCTTCTTTCGGTGCTCTTCTCGGTGCTCCTCACTGTGCTTTTCTCGGCGCCTCTCTCGGGATGTCTCTTCGCCGACGTCCCGAGCCTCCTGGATGCGGATACTCCGCGTGAACGAGCGGTGGTTTCCGACGGCTGGCTCGCGATGGGCACTTTCTTTGAAGCGGACTTACGAGTCGCTCCTGGAGATGAGTCGCGCGCGCGGGCTTGGCTCGAGTGGGCACGAACGGAGATTGCGCGGCTCGAGGCGGTTTACTCGCGGCATGATTCGACGAGTGAACTGTCCCAGCTGAACCGACTGCTTCTCGAGCCCGACGTGCTCTCCCGCGAGTTGCAGATCAGTCTCGAACTCGAGCGGTCGCTCTTCTACGCGATTGAAGTTTGGGAAGGCACTGGCGGTGCCTTTGACCCGACGGTCGGCCCCTTGTTGTCGGTTTGGCGAAGCGCGGTCGAGGCGGAGACGTGGCCTTCGCTCGGTCAGTTGCGCGCAGCGAAGCGTCGTGTCGGGAGCCAGAGTCTCTTGATGCCAGGGGATGGGGTGTTGTCCGTCACGACCCACGGTTTGCAGATTGATCTCGATGGTTTGTCGAAGGGCATCGTGCTCGAACGCCTGCAGAGCCGCTTCGCGGAACAGTTTCCACAGGCCGCCGCTTTGATCAGCTTTGGGGAAAGTAGCGTGCTGGCGTTAGGCGACCCCGACGGACGCCGATCGGGTGGGGGATGGAAGCTCGAGGTGCATTCGCGCGGGGCTGATCCGATTCGGCTCGCGACGATCCGCCTAAGAGATCAAGCTTTGTCCGTGAGTTCGAGTCTGGGGCGCGTGGCAGTCATAGATGGGCAACGCGTGTCGCACGTGGTGGATCCGCGCACGGGCGTCGCGGTCGAGGGGGCCGTCGAAGCTGTGGTTGTCTCTGCGCGCGCCGGCGTCGCAGACGGTTGGAGCACGGGGTTGCTTGTGCTGGGAGCACAGCGAGAGTCGATGCGCCTCATCGAACGCGGGGAGCTCGAGGCGTACGTCCTTGAAGAGGGCGATCGCGTCGCGTCGACGGGGGGATGGGAAACGCTAGAGCTGCCAGTCCCCACAACCGGGACAGAAGTCGCGAACTAAGTCTCGTACCAGGCGCTCCACCGCGCTGGGCGCGCTATTTACCGGCAGCCTCAGCGAGGGCGCAGTCTCGGCGGACTTCCTCTTCGCAGCTGCAATCGAGGCCCGTACCGCCACAGGAACCCTTGAGACGCCGGTCGGAAAAGATTACGCCTACAGCCATGGCAGCCATGGCGAGACCGAAGAAGATCAGGGTTCCGAGAAAGGTTTCCATTGGGATTGGGGCTCCGGGAAGGCGAGTCGTAAGACTACCGCGAAATAGCCGCTCTTGCCGACCTTGAGAGTCGGGGCAGAGCGATCAGCCACGTCGGTCTTCGAGATATTCGACCAGCGCCCGCGCGATCTTCCGTCCAGATGTGAATGACAGCACGAGAACCCGGATCATCGTCGAGACTCCCGAGGCGAAGAATCAGCTGACCTTGTAGGGGTCGTGTACAGAACGAGTTCGGACGTGGGCTCTGACTAGAACGTGGCGATCGCGGTGATCGAAGCGACGAGCGTCACCAGGAGTGTGCCTATGGCGCCGATGCTGCGGAAAATCCCGTTTGATCCGTCTGCCTGCATACCGAATGCGTGAGATGCGCGAGCCACCACTAACACCGCGCCAAGAATGTGGATGTAGTTCGCCGGTACTTTATTCATTTCTAGAAGTGCGATCAGGATGACTGCCATGGGCGTCCACTCGACAAAGTTCGCGTGTCGCCGCATGCCGACCAGGATGGCGTGATTGCCGCCGTCGCCGACCGAGACGCCGTCGGCCTGGCCACGCAAGCGCCCCACCGCGAAGCCGATCACGATTGACATGAGGCCAAGTAGTCCGGCATAGAGAGCGGTGATCGAAGGCATCGGAACGAGGTCGGGCATGGGAATCTCCTGAGCGAGTTCGCTCGCGTCGGCGCGGCATGAGCGCCGCGTGGTGGAGTCTAGTTGCTGGCCGTTTCAATCCGTTAGTTCGTATAAAGCGCGATCACTCGCGGGATGAAGATCAATCCGGCGACGATGAGGGCGGCAATTGCCGCAACGAGGACGGCCCCGGCGGCGACGTCTTTGGCCTTCTCGACGAGGGGATGTTGCTCGGGGGAAACGAGATCGCACAGCGCTTCGATCGCGGTGTTGACAGCTTCGAGACTCCAAACCGCCGCAATCGTAAGAACCAGGGCGACCCATTCGAGACGGTCGATGCCGAGGGAAAATCCCGTGCTCACCGCGATCACCGTCGCAAGCGCATGGACGCGCGCGTTGTATTCCGCTTGGAGCATAGTGACCAAACCCCGGGCTGCGAACCCGTAAGGCCTGATCCGTGCAGATAGCCGAGAACCCTTCGCCATCTCCCGAGGGTAGCGAGCGGAGGGGAGCGCGCCGCGATTGCAGAGACGTCGTGATGACAAGTCGGCTCGTCGCTAGTCGCGTTCCGTCCTGGGGACCGCGATTCCTAGGCCACTGCGGATTATCGTGAGAGGACGATGACATTCGCCCTCTGGCGCGTCCCAGCTCCATTGTCGTTGCATTAGTGAAGCGCGCCCGAGGACGAAGTCTCGCGTTAGGGAATTTCCGTCTCCGGAAAGAGGGAATTACGCCGCACTATGAGTTCGCCGTCTTCGCCGCGAACCAGAAGCATCGCCGCGATCTCCCACTCTTCCGCGAGCGCGAGCCCTTCTGGATCGCCTAGTACCATGAGCGTCGTGGCCCATGCGTCGGCTTCGGTCGCGGAGCCGGCGATCACTGTTGCCGAAGCGGGGCCGTTCTCAACGGGGTAGCCCGTTCGTGGATCGATCGTGTGGGAGATTCGGCGCTCATCTTCGGTGTAGAAAATTCGGTAGTCGCCGGAGGTGGCCATAGCCTGGTCTTGAAGCTCGACGATCGATTGAACGACGCGTCCTTCGAATTCGAGATCGGTTGGCTTCTCGATCGCGAGCCGCCAGGGGCCGCCGCCGGGCCGTTCTCCTGCCGCGTAGACTTCGCCTCCGATTTCCACGAGAAAATCGAAGCGTTCGAGTTTAAAGAGTCCGTCCGAGACATGATCCACGCCGAAGCCCTTGGCGATTGCTGAGAGATCGATTTCAAGAGCAGGGTCACTCTTGCGAAGAAATCCGTTGGTATTAGGCGCGCCCCGCCCGACCCGCAGGCGGCGTGCGCCCATGCGACTCATGGCATCGCTAATTTCTTCGCTCGTCGGCGTTTCGCCGATCCGAGCGTGGTAGCCAAAGCCCCAGAGACGGACGAGGGGGCCTACCGAGATGTCGAATGCGCCGGTCGACCATTTGGAAAGCTCGACCGCGTAGGCCGTGATCGCGGCGGTCTCATAGGAGACAGGGAAGCCGTCGGTCGTGCGAGCCGCATTAAAGCGGGAGACATCGGATTCTGGATTCCAGTTGGACATCCAGCCGTCGACTTCCGCGAGCCGCTTCGTTGCGATCTGCTCAACCGTTAGGCGGAGACGTTCGTCGAGCCCTTCGCCCGCGATTCGAATCTCATACGTCGTGCCCATGGTCTCGCCTTGGATGACAAGCACATCTGGCGCATTAGGATCGTCGGCGAACCAGAGCCGATGAATCGTAAGCGCCGAGAGCAACACGAAAGAGATCGCGATCATGCGCAGCGTATGACGATCAATCGCGAGTCGCGGGGCCATTATGAGTTGAACTCTCCGGGAAGCCGTTAGGCGAGCGTGGCGGGGAGGACCCGCGAGTCCCGTCCGGGGTTGTTGTGAAGGGTACGGCCCGAAAAGAGAAAGGGCGAGCCCGACTTCGTCGTGGCTCGCCCATTTCACTTGGAAGCTCTGTATGCGACGGAATCGCATCTTCCGATTCGGTGTGTCTACGGCATCATCCGCCAGAACTATCCGCCAGAACTATCCACCA
>JASDVF010000038.1:6830-19567 GCA_041440805.1 Myxococcota bacterium
CCAGAACTATCCACCAAAGTCGTCGAAGGCGATGTTCTCCGGTTCGACGCCAAGGTCGCTGAGCATCTTGATGACCGCGTCGTTCATCATGGGCGGTCCACAAATGTAGTACTCGCAATCCTCGGGCGAGCGATGATCCTTCAGGTAGTTATCGAAGAGGACCTGATGGATGAAGCCCGTGTAACCTTCGAAGTTGTCTTCAGGCTGGGGCTCTGAGAGAGCGAGGTGCCAGTCGAAGTTATCGTTTTCGCTGGCAATCGAGTCGAAGTCTTCGACGTAGAACGCTTCGCGGAGGCTTCGTGCGCCGTACCAGAACGAAACCTTGCGGTCCGTCGACAGGCGTCGGAACTGATCGAAGATGTGCGAGCGCATGGGCGCCATGCCCGCGCCGCCGCCGATGAAGATCATCTCATTGTCGGTTGGCTTCGCGAAGAACTCGCCAAAGGGACCCGAGATGATGACTTCGTCTCCCGCCTTGAGATCGAAGATGTACGAGGACATCTGTCCCGGCGGAATGCCTTCCGGCCCACGCGGCGGGGGAGAAGCGATCCGGACGTTCAGCATGATGATGCCTTCTTCGGCCGGGAAATTCGCCATCGAGTAAGCGCGATTCACAGTCTCCGAGACTGTCGAGGTATATCGCCAAACATCGAAGTTGTCCCAGTCGCCCTTGTACTCTTCTTCGACATCGAAGGTCTTGTAGTCGACCGTATGCGGCGGGCATTCGATCTGGATATAACCGCCGGCGCGGAACGGGACGCTTTCACCCTCTGGCAGCTCGAGCACGAGCTCCTTGATGAAGGTGGCGACGTTGTGGTTCGAGCGGACTTTGCACGTCCAGCGCTTCACGCCGAAGATCTCGTCCGGAATCTCGATTTCCATGTCCTGCTTGACCTTCACCTGGCAGGAGAGGCGGCATCCCTCGCGGGCTTCGCCGCGATTGATGTGCCCCGTCTCCGTCGGGAGGATCGAGCCGCCACCTTCGCGGACTGTGACCTGGCAGACGCCGCAGGTTCCCTGTCCACCACAGGCGGAGGGAATGAAGATCTTATTGTCGGCCAGCGTGTTGAGTAGCGTGCTGCCGGCGGGCGTCGTAAGCGCCTTGTTCGGATCGCCATTAATGAGGATGGTGACGTCACCGCTCTGCACGAGGCGAGAGCGCGCGGCCATCAAGATCACGACGAGCGCGAGCACCAAGCCCGTGAACACCCCAACCCCAGCGCCAATTGTTCCAAAATCCATTCGAACGAGCTCCTTGGCTCAGTATTCGTAAACGTATGTCCAGGCCGGTCGGCTAATGCTTCAGCGCCTGCGGCCTTAGGCTGCGTACGCAGCCTGGAATCAAAGCTGAATTCCCGAGAAGGCCATGAAGCCGACCGACATCAGTCCGACCGTGATGAATGTGATGCCGAGGCCACGAAGCGGTCCCGGGACATTGCTGTATCGCATCTTTTCTCGGATCGCGGCGAGGGCGGCGATGGCGAGGAGCCAACCGATCCCTGAGCCGATGCCGAAGACCGTCGCTTCGGGAAGCGTGTAGGAACGCTCCGCCATAAAGAGTGACGCACCCAGGATCGCGCAGTTCACGGCGATCAAAGGTAAGAAGATGCCGAGTGCGTTGTAGAGCTCCGGCATATATCGGTCGAGGATCATCTCGACGATCTGCACGGCCGCCGCAATCGTTCCGATGAACGTGAGAAATTGCAGGAAGCCGAGGTCGATTCCCCCGACTAACGGACCGGCCTTAAGCAAGGCGTCGCTGAGCATCTGGTTCAAGGGACATGTAATGCCCAGAACGAAGACGACAGCGAGACCGAGACCGATTGCCTGTTCGACCTTCTTGGAGACGGCTAGAAAGGAGCACATCCCCAGGAAGAAGGCCAAGGCCATATTTTCAACGAAGATGGCCTTCGTTGCTAAGCTTAAGTAGTGCTCCAACGTGCAACTCCTCTTCGATCTGTTCGGGCTTCCAAGCACGCACCGCCCAGATGAAGCATCCGATTAAGAAGAACGCAGCCGGTGCAAGAAGCATCAGCCCGTTCGGGACATACCAACCACCCTGGCTAACGGGGGTGAGAATTGTGATTCCGAAGAGCGACCCGGATCCGAGTAGCTCGCGAAAGAAAGCGACCGCCATCAGCACGATCGCGTAGCCAACGCCATTGGCGAAGCCGTCGATGGCGGAGAGCTTGGGGGTGTTCTGCATGGCGAAGGCTTCTGCGCGGCCCATCACGATGCAGTTCGTGATGATGAGACCGACGAAGACCGAAAGCTGCTGGGCAATGTCGTAGACGAAGGCCTTCAGCACCTGGTCGGTGATGATTACGAGGGACGCGATCACCGTCAGCTGAACGATGATGCGGATGCTGCTCGGAATATGATTCCGAAGCATCGAGATCACGACGTTCGAGAGCGTGGTCACGGCGATCACCGCAAGGCTCATCACGAAGGCGGTTTCCATCTTCGTGGTCACGGCGAGTGCCGAACAAATTCCGAGAACCTGCAAGGCAATCGGATTGTTATTGAAGAGCGGGTCGATCAGCGCTTCGCGCGGGCTCAATTCGGCCATGTCTCGTTCCTTCTCTCTTTCATTCTTTCGTCTCGCCCAAAGTCGCTCGCGTACGTGGATGGCGTCGATTCGGGTGAGTTCAATCTATCTACGTCTGACTATCGGCCGCGATACGGCACCAGCCTGACTAATTCAGTTTTAGACGCCGGCCCCGGCGCGGTAACTCGTTAGGTAGGGGCCGAAGCCGTCATCTCCCAGCCAGAAACGGACAAGGTTCGTCACGCCGCGGCTGGTAATCGTCGCGCCTGAAAGGCCATCGACGTTATAAGGATCTTCTTCCGGCGAACCGGCTACGCCCTTCTTCACGCCGAGTACGACCTTGCCGCGTTCGTTGAAGGCGAGTCGTCCAGGCCAGAGCGCCTTCCAGCGCGGGTTGTCGACTTCACCACCGAGCCCAGGCGTTTCCTTGTGACTATAGAAGGTAATACCGACGACGGTGCGCGCGTCAGGAGCGAGCGCGAGGTAGCCGTAGAGGGTGCCCCAGAGTCCGTAACCTTCGATCGGAAGGATCAGGGCCTTGAGTTCGCCCTTTTCGATCACGTCAAAGACGAGCGCGTTGTTCGGGAGGCGGCGAATCTTCGAAAGGTTGTCCGGTGCGACGAAGGAGAGTGCTTCGTCCGTAGACGCGGCCTTCTGATCGAAAGCGGCGGGATCGATATTCCCATCGAGCTCGCCGGTCTTGAGATCGATCGCCTTCGGGCGAATCGACGCATCATAAAGCGCAGAGATGTCTTCGTCAGCGAGTCCATCGTCCGCGGTCATCAGGCCGGAGACGGTGAGCACCTTCTTTTGCAGGTCGAGAAGTCTGTTCGCTTCCTGGCGGTCCTTGAGACCGACCGCGGAACCCGCGACGAAGAGCGAGGCGACGAGACAGATCGCGGCGGCGAAGCCGACGATGTAGCCAGTACTATGCTGCATAACGTGCTTCCCTTCGGCGAATATTGGCCTGCACGAAGAAGTGGTCGATGAGCGGTGCGAACATGTTCATGAACAGGATCGCGAGCATCATGCCTTCCGGGTAAGCCGGATTGACCACGCGGATCAGGACGACCAGAACTCCGATCAAGGCACCGTAGATCAGCTTGCCTTGGTTCGAGAACGCTGAGGAGACCGGATCTGTTGCCATAAAGACCATTCCGAAGGCCCAGCCGCCGAGAACGGCATGCCAGTACCACGGAACTTGGAACATCGGGTTCGTATCTGAGCCAACCACATTGAGCAGTCCGGCCATCACGATCGTACCGCCGACAACACCGGCCATCGTTCGCCAGGAGCCAATTCCGGTCCAGATAAGGAGCGCCGCGCCCAGCAGACACGCGAGAGTCGAGGTCTCACCCATCGAGCCAGGAACGAAGCCATAGAAGGCGTTCGACCAGCTCGCGTTAGCGAGCGCAGCTTCACCGCTCACAGCAGCCTGTGCGAGAAGCGTTGCACCCGTGTAGCCGTCCGCCATTGAAAAGTCAGCTGCGATCCACGCCGCGTCGCCACTCATTGCGGCGGGGTACGCGAAGAAGAGGAAGGCGCGAGCCGTGAGCGCAGGGTTCAGGAAATTCATGCCCGTGCCGCCGAAGATTTCCTTCGCGAAGATGGTGCCGAAGGCGGTGCCCAGCACGACCATCCAGAGCGGAATCGTGGGCGGGAGCGTCAGGGGAATCAACATGCCCGAGACGAGGAAGCCCTCGTTGATCTCGTGCTTGCGGATCATGGCGGTCAGCGGCTCAACAACGCCACCCGTGGCCATAGCAGCTCCCATGATCGGGAGATACTGGCCAGCGCCAACCAATAGGTTGAGCGCGGGGTTCTTGAAGTCGTAACTAAAGCCAAGGAATTCAAAGAGCCAAGCCTGCCACGTGTCCAGCGGCATAGCGCCCTGAGCAATCGCGAGCTGTGCCTGAAACCCGGTGTTGTACATCGCCATACCTATGCAGGGCATAAGGGCGAACACGACCGTGATCATGAGGCGCTTGTTGTCCAACCCGTCACGCACGTGCGACGCGGTGCGCGTCACTTCGCCAGGCGTGAACAGGCCAGTGAACTGGGCCTCCCAGATCGGATAGAAGAATTCGAGCTTGCCACCTTTTTCAAAGTGGTGCTTAACATTGAGATGGGCGTCCTTCAGGAACTGCATGGCTCCCTCAGCCCTCCTTCTCGATCAGTTCGAGGTTCTGTCGCAGGAGCGGGCCGTAGTTGACCTTCCCGGGGCAGACATAAGTACAAAGCGCGAGATCCTCTTCGTCCAGTTCAAGGACGCCGAGGCTTTCGGCACGTTCGGTATCGCCAACGATCAATGCGCGAAGCAAGAAGGTCGGAAGAATATCGAGAGGCATCACCTTCTCGTATTGGCCGATCGGGACCATCGCGCGCTGGCTGCCGTTCGTGTTCGTCGTGAAACGGAAGCGCTTGGGCTTGATGATCTTCGAGATGTAGATGCCAGCGGTCGAGAAGAGATCCGCGCCAGGCGTGAGCCAACCCATGAAGGCGTGTTCGCGGTCTTCTTCAAGGAGGCTGATCTGTCGCTCGTAGCGGCCGATGTAATCGAAGATGTCGCCGTGGGTTCGTTTGCCCGAAAGCACACAGCCGGAGATCGCTCGGATTTCCTTGCCGCCGATCTCTTCGCTGGCCTGGTCGATGTCGGTGGCGACGGCTTCGCTGATGCAAGCGCCGATGCGGCTTCGTTCGAGGCGGGGGTCTTCGATGTTCGCGCCGGAAATCGAGATCACCCGGGAAACGTCGAGCTTGCCGGTTGCGAAGAGGCTGCCGACTGCGGCGACGTCCTGGTAGCCGATATACCAAGCGGACTTTTCGCGGCTGACCGGGCGAAGCGTATGAATGTGAAGGCCGGGGGTGCCGGCGGGGTGCGGTCCTGCGAAGGATTCGACCCTTACGTTCGCCGGTCGGTCCTCGGCGAAAGCTCGCTCGAGCTCAGACTGTTCCGCGACGCAGAGGTGGGTCGGGGTGTCGAGCAACTTCGAAAGGACCGTCACGCCGAGTTGGAAATCGTCGAGACGATCAGCCAGCACGACTTCGGGAAGCGGTGCATGGGGGTTCGTATCGATGGCAGTAATAAAGAGGGCATCGGCGCTGCTCTCAGGGGAGGGCACCTTGCTGAAGGGACGAACGCGGAGCGCGGTCCAAAGACCGGACTCGACGAGCAGCGCGCGAATCTGTTCGCCGGAAAGCGAATCAGGCGCCGCGCCGTTTTCGCCGTAGTTGTAGTTCTCGAAGGAGGCGAACTCGTCGTCGCCGGGATTGCCGTTCTGCTCGCCATCCGAAAGTTCGATGACCACCGTCTGCAGCACGCGCTTCTCGCCGCGATTGACTGCGATGACTTTGCCGGCGCCGGGTGCCGTGTGAATAACACCGGGCATCTTTCGGTCTTCGAAAAGAAGCTGGCCACGCTTCACCGTGTCGCCTTCGGCAACATGCATGCGGGGCTTCATGCCGGGATAGTCGTCGGCCACAAGGGCGACGCGGGTACACGGAGACGTGCCTCGAATGACCTGAAGAGGTTTCCCTGGGATAGGGAGGTCGAGGCCCTTCTCAATCTTATGGAGTGCCATGCTTGCTCTATTTCGGCTGCTCACGGTAGTGAGTCCGTGCTAGGTCCGCGGCGTCGGAGTTCGAGATCGCCATTCGTGATCATTAGATCGAGCCGGCGGCGATTCGCGTCGCGCGGCCAGTACGCTCCCGCTCCCCGAAGGTGCTTCGTGCGTACTTGTGAATCGACATCCGATCCGACTCAAAAAAAGTTCGGAATCGGTCAATTCTGCCATCTTAGGAGCCGGTCTCAATACGATTCCGGCTGCTGGAACGCTTGTAGAATAGGGTCCCGGCGGGGTTCTTTCAACCGAATTGCGTAGGGATGAACGGGTCAGTTTTTTGCTCACGCGGCGTTCTTCGGCGTGCCTTCGGGGCCATTGAAGGGGCTCGTGGCGAGCATTTCATGAATGAATCCAAGTGCGCGCTCGTGGTCGATGCCTGTGTTTTTAAACGGAGGGGGAGAACCCCTAGGTGAACGGCGCTCGTGCGTGGATGGTGGCCGCCTCCGCTGGCCGGGGATGATCCATGATTCCGCATGCGTGGGCCGAGCTGGGCGCCTTGTCCAGCCAATAGATCGCTGCGACGGGAGTGTTAGGTCGTGAGGATCTGTGCGCCCGCGGGTGGGGGATCATGAAGCAGAGCACATCGAGAAGCTTCTCTGGATTTCTGATTTGAGATATAATTTTTAAGACGATACTGTAAAAAGTGAACATATGGGATGCAACGAATTGTTCGATCGCGACGAATCGATCTCGCCGCGCGAACGCAGATAGAAATAGAAATAGGAGGCCGACGAGACCTGCGCGATTCCGTCTTCTCTCGAAACCGCCGCTCTCCCGATTTTGAGGCGCATCTCGACATGTGATGTTGCCAACGAATTGGCCGGCCCCTCCTCTTTCAAGGAGGTCGCCATGCGAGAACCCAACCGAATCCTGACCGCTAGAGATCTGATGACCACGAGCCTGGTCAAGTTCCGGCCGGATCAGACGATCCTCGAGGCGATCGCGATGCTGACGAAGAATGCGGTTTCAGGCGGCCCAGTCGTCGATGCAGCGGGCGAGATGATCGGGATCTTGTCTGAACTCGACTGCCTGCGAATGCTTGCCTCGGACGAGTTCTATCAACAGGAGCAGGAAGAAGCCGCACTGGTCGAGCAATTTATGACCCGCGGCTTCAAGACGATCCCCGCCGATCTCGGGATTTACGCGATCTCACACTATTTCTTGACGACGCCGATCCGCCGACTGCCAGTTTTGGAGCGCGGGAGCCTCGTCGGGCAGGTGAGTCGGCGAGATGTCCTGCGCGGGATGGAGGAGATGAGTAGGAAGCGTCTCGTCCGGAAGCGCTATCCGGATTATCTGCAGCCGGCTTGAGCATCAGCTGCTCATGCCAGCATGTTGGAACGGCCTTTGGCGATACAGCGATCACGCCCCTTATGCATACTGGCAAGTTCGACTCGCTGCAGGAGGTCATCGCCTTCTACCAGTCAGGGAATCAGGATCCGGAGAACCTCGATCCGCTGATGCCGGTTTCGGTTCCCGCTTTCTTGCAGGGCGCGCTCGCAGCGTTCTTGGATGGTCGACTCACAGATCCACGCGTTGAACTCGAGACGGGAGCCTTTGCCCGTCCGACCCCCGTGCCCGAGCCTGGCCTAATGTTTGGTCTGGCCGTCGGGGTGTCGGGGCTAGCGTCGATCGCGCCGGCGGCTGCCTTCGCGCGACCGTTCGTTAGGTCTCTAACCGATGATCTCGCCCGGGGTCATTCCGGAGCGAGCCTCGCTAGCGATGCGCGCGCCGAGGGCGGCTAGTTGTTCATTTGCACCGCCTAACGTCATCGCGATGTGCTTCAGCCGCAGGAAGTGGCGATGGATCGGGTAGTCAATATCCGACCCGATGCCGCCATGAAGATGCTGGCAGGTATGCGAAACGCGATGGCCGCCCATGCATGCCCAATATTTGGCGACGGCGGCCTGTTTTACAGCGGGGTCTCCATTGTCGATTCGCCAAGCGGCCTGCCACATGGTGGAGCGCATAGCTTCGACATCGATGTACGCATCTGCTGCGCGAAGCGAGACGCCCTGGAAGGAGCCAATCGCGCGACCGAACTGCTTACGTTCACTCGTGTACTCAGCGGTCTGTCGCAAGCCTTCGCCGGCGACGCCGACGGCGATCGCTGCGAGAGCGGTTACTGCGCGGGGCTCGAGCCAGTCGAAAATTTCTTCCCCTTGTCCGGGAGTCGCGAGGACATCATCTGCGCCCACGGAAACACCATCGAGCGTCATCACGAATTGTCGCTCGTGAGCCGTCGTTTCCTGCTTTTCGAGCGTGACGCCCGCGGCATTTGGATCCACCAGGAAGAGGCCAAGGCCGGCGTCGCTCGATGCGCTGACAAGGACCTTTGTTGCAGCGGCTGCGTAGGGCACGCAGACCTTCTGGCCAGAGAGCTTGAAGCCCTCACCGTCCACTTCTGCCTGGGTTCTTGCCTTGCGTGAAAGTGCCGGGTCTCCGATCTCAAAGAAAGCCGGAGTGAGGATGGCTTCGCCGGAAATGACCTTGCCGAGCAAGTCCTTCTTTAGGCTGTCGCTGCCGAACTTCTCGATTGGGAGCGCCGTGTAGACGACGGATTCCATCAAAGGGATCGGGGCGAGGTTTCGGCCGGCCTGCTCGAGAAGCAAGCAGAGCGCCATGTAGCTGAAGCCCTGGCCGCCATGGTCTTCGGATAGCGGCAGGCCGATCAGGTTGGCCTCCGCGAGTGCCGACCAAAGGTTCTGATCAAACCCCGGACCCGCTGCGTCTTTGTCGATCTCACGAAGCCGATCAAAGCTCGTCGATTCGTCGAGGATCTGCTCCGCCAATCCCTTGACGGCCTCTTCTTCTTCACTGAAATTGAAATTCATGTTTTGCTCCGTTCGCTCGTTAGGCCCGGACGTCTATGCGTCGACGAGCCGCGTCGGGTCAGTTTGGGGTCGCTCTTACGGTTAAGGGCAATCCCGAAGGCAAGGCGTCGCCTAACGCGGTACGCGGGGCATCCGTAGGCCAGCCATCGAGACGATCTCTCGCTGGATTTCGTTGACGCCACCGCCAAAGGTGTTGATCGTGCCCTGGCGAGATTCGTGTTCGATTTCGCCATTGATCTGCGCGGCGGGGGATCCCGTTTGGACAAGCGCGCTCGGGCCGACGATTTCCTGAAGCAGTCGGTAAACCTCCAGAACGACTTCCGTTCCGTAGATCTTGACGGCCGAGGCGTCGGCAGGATTCACGTAACCGCTCTCGAGCTGTGCAGCCATGCGCCAGTTGAGCAGCTTCATAGCTTCAATAGAGGCGTAGACCTCAGCCAGATTGGTCTGGACCCAAGGTAGGTCGATGATCTTCCCGCCCCCTGGCGTATCCGTATCGCGTGCCCATTCGATCACGCGCTCCGTGCGCGCGTAGGCGGCGGAACCGAAAGCGGCGAGGCCGACTCGTTCGTGATTGAGCTGGGTCGTGATCAGCTTCCAGCCACCGTTCACGCCACCGACGATGTTCTCTTCGGGGACGCGCACGTTTTCGTAGTAGGACATGGCCGTCGCGGAGCCCGAGATCGTGTGGATCGGGGCGGCGCTGAAGCCAGGGCTATCCGCGGGCACGATGAACATGGTGATGCCCTTATGCTTCGGCGCATCGGGGTCCGTTCGTACGGCTAGCCAGATGTAGTCGGTGTCCGTCGCACCGCTTGTGAACATCTTGGTGCCGTTGATCACCCATTCCTTGCCGTCCTTAACCGCGCTCGTGCTGAGGCTGGCGAGGTCGGTACCGGCGTTCGGCTCGGAGTAGCCGATCGAGAAATGGCATTCACCCGCGAGGATGCGCGGCAGGAATTCAGCCTTCTGTGCTGGCGTGCCGTAGTCCATCAGAGCTGGACCCACAGTCGAGACCGTCACGAAGGGAAAGGGCGCGCCCGAGCGTCGTTGTTCTTCGAGGAAGATCATCTGCTCGGTCATGGTCATGCCGCCACCGCCGAATTCCTTCGGCCATCCGACGCCAAGCCATCCATCGCCGCCGACCTTGCGGATCATCTCGCGGTAGACCTTGCCGCCTTCCATGCCAGAGACTTTGCCCTTGGCCTCGGGGGTCATGAGTTTGTCGAAGTACGTGCGCAGCGTCTGCCGCAGAGTTTTCTGTTCCGGGGTGAGGTCGATGTACATCTTTATATGCCTCCGGCGTGAGTCAGGGCCCGTCTATACCCGGTTGGCCATGATCGAATCATGGGGTCCGAGGGGGTAGGCGGGCGGGGGTTGGGAGCGGCGACTTTCGGTCGATACCGCGAACTTTCAGACTATAACCGCGCAATCGGCAGAGTGAAACACGTTCTACTTTTGCGCTCAAGGAGGCCCTAGGGCGCTCTAGGCGGTGCCAGATCTCACTGCAGAACTTCAAAGCGGGGATTTTGAAAAAAATGATGCTCGGCGTGAATCGAAATCGATGCGTGAGTGAGCGGCGAGGTTTGGATCAGACTCAAGCCGGTTCAGGGTCGAACAGATTCTAATTTCCGTTTCCCACTCGCGGACTTCTGTTTCCGACGTGCAATAGAAATGCATCGCTGATGGCAACAAGGTGTTTCTGGGAAGCGAATCTATTAGGCGTGCATACGCCTACTGACCTCACCATCATGAGTACCCGTAATCATCAATGTTTAAGTTCGGCTGACTTTTTACACACTACGGCGTCGGCGCTGATCTCGGTCGCGTAGTGATGCTTCAAGGCATCAAGCTTGGTAGGACGATCGAAGTAGTAGCCCTGCATCCAGCGGCAGCCCAGGCCCCCAAGGATCTGGACCTGGGGTTCGGTCTCAACGCCCTCCGCGATGACGTCAATGTTGAGGGCGCTCGACATTTTGACGATGGCTTCGACGATTGCTCTCGACTCGAGATCGGTTTCAATGTCGCGAACGAACATCCTGTCGATCTTCAGGACGTCGACATGGAAGCGCTTGAGATACGCGAGCGATGAATAGCCGGTCCCGAAATCATCGAGATCCAAACGGAGGCCCTTATCCGAGAACTGTTTCAGGTTCGCCGCGACGACATCGTCCTCGACCATCAGAGTGGACTCGGTGATCTCAATCGCCACCCGGTCCGGCGCGAGTCCCATTTCGTCGATGGCTTCGAGAGTTCGGGGGACAATTGTGGGCCGGCCCAATTGAGCGGGCGAAAAATTCACGGAAAGAATAGGCAAGTCGCCATCGGAGGGCCCTTCCCGCCTATGCAGCCACCCCGAAAAATCCCTGAGCGCGATTCCAAGAATCTGTTCGCCGAGCTCTTCGATCTGGTGCGAATCTTCGGCAATGCGAATAAAGAGCTCAGGCGAAATCGCTCCCAGCTCTGGATGATTCCAGCGAGCGAGCGCCTCGAACGACCTGACATTTCCAGAGGGAACGCAGACAACCGGCTGAAACTCGGCCGTGAACTGATGCGTTCGGAGCCCAGCACGCAAAGAACTCTCGAGCGCGAGCCGTTGAGTCGCAACTTCCCGCATCGCCGCATCGAAAATCTCGAAACATCGTCCGCCCTTGTTCTTCGCCTGATACATGGCCGCATCGGCATCGCGTAGGAGTTCGGCCGGCGTTGATTCTTCGGTCGAAAGAACGACCCCGATGCTCGGCTCGATCGAGATTTCCTTTTCTTCACAAATGAACGTATCCGCGAACGAGTCGAGTATGCGCTGAGCCACGACTACGATCTCTCTTATGCCGCCCGCTCCTTCGCAAACCACGGCGAACTCGTCTCCTCCAATTCTCGCTGCAGAGTCCGCAGTACGAATCGCTCGAGTGATTCGTCGAGCCGCCTCCTTCAGAACGAGGTCTCCAACCTTGTGACCAAGGCTGTCGTTGATGTTTTTGAACCGGTCGAGGTCGAGGAAGAGAATTCCAATCGCGCGATGGTTGCGTCTCGAACGAGCGATCGAGGTTTTCAGAATATCGTCGAGCATCGCCCGATTGGCGAGACCCGTAAGGTTATCGTGGAGCGCCGATCTCGTCGCGATTTCAGCAATCCGCTCGGCCTCGAGGCGCGCCTTACGTTCTCTGTCGAGTTTTCGGACGAGCCGTTCAACTTCGTCGATCGATTTCATGGAGCTCAACCGGAGATCCTGATCGACAAAACGCACGCCTCGGCGCCCATCTTCTTGCATTCGAGCTGTTCGAGATGGATCGCTTCTCCGAAATGCTCCGCGGCACCCGTCGCAAAACCCTCGGCGAGTGCGCACATCGAACGGTGGGAGTGATAGACCATCGTCAGGGTGGGCGTATCGCGATCGTCTATCGCGTCCTTCCCCAAAGCGAAGTCGAAGACCGGCACTTCTGCTCCAGGGTAAAGCTTGCGTACCTCTGCGTGGATCACATCGTTGAGGGTCATGAGAAACGATATCGTTGACACGTGCGGCTCGAAGAACTCCGGGTACCGGTCGGCGAGAATTGGAATCGACCGTCGACCGAACCAATGAAGGACCGTGTCGATGGGCAGATCACGATGAGCTGCCAAGCCGCAAATCAAAGCGATTAGCTCCTCATCCGCATAGCTTCCGAGGGCGGTATATACACCGGACACGCCGGCCTCATCGAGAAGGCTCTCCCATAACGCGTCGCCTTCTTC
>JASDVF010000038.1:19667-23821 GCA_041440805.1 Myxococcota bacterium
CGAAGGAACGAGTGATCGTTCACTCGGATCAAGGCTCACAGTACGGAAGCGGTGACTGGCTTCGCCTCTGCAAAGTCCACAAAATCGACCCCAGCATGAGCCGCCGCGGTAACTGCTGGTACAAAGCAGTCGCTGAATCGTTCTCGAGCAGCCGGGGGAATGAGAGAATCCGAAGAAGAAACTATCGCACGCGCTCTCTCGCGAGAGCGGACATCTTCGACTGTGTGGAAATGTTCCACAATCGAATCAGACGCCACAGCCATCTTGGCGGCGTTAGTCCAGAGGCATTCGAGCATGCCTCAAAAGAAGCCCTCTGAGTATCTACGAAAACGGGAGGAACCCACAGCAGTTGCAGCAGATATTTGTTAGGCGTCGATTCGAGGAATTAGCCGGGCTCTTCGAGGGAGCGCAGCACGGAAAGGAAGCCTTCGCCGTATTTTTCGGCCTTGGCCTCGCCGATTCCGTGCGCGTGGGTGAGTGCCTCGGCACGTGCGGGAGCTGTCGGGAAGAGCACGGCCATTTCCCGAAGAGAGCGGTCGCTTGCCACCACGTAGGGCGGCACGCCTTCGACCTGTGCAACGGTCAGGCGATGGGCACGGAGGGCTTCGAAGCGCGCGAGGGAAGCCTCGTCGAGGGGCGCGTCCTCCGGCGCATTCGCCGCATTCCCCTTTTTTCTCACGACGTAGGAAGAGGAAGAGCCGCTGGGTCCGCCCGCTCGGTTGAGCGGTCCCTTCTCGGGGGGCAGCAGCAGCCGCGCCTCGCGGTCGCCTCGCATAACGGCGGTGCCGGTTTCAGTCAGCACGGCGACCGGCCGGTCGCCGCCATCAAAGTCGACCCAGCCAGCGGTGACGCAGCGTCGCAGCAGCTTGGTGAGCCAGCTCTCGCCGCGGTCCGAAAGAATTCCGAAGGTTTTCGTTTGGTCGAGTCGTGCACTACGCAGCCGGGGGTCGTCGATACCTCGCAGGAGCGCGACCGCCGCAGAGAGCCCGTATCGACCATGAATCCGCGCAACGCCGGACAGCGATTTCCGAACTAACAAGGAAACCTCTTCGGCGCTCTCGGCATTCGCCATCGATTCGCCAGCGCCAATCACGGAGCAGACGTCACAGCGGCCGCATCCCGCCAGCGTCTCCGCGTCATCGCCGAAATAGCGAAGGATTGCGTCGTGCCGGCAGCTGCCGCCTTCGGCGAAGCGCATCAGTTCGAGAAAGAGCGACCATTTGTGCCGTGCGGCTTCACTTGAACCGGGACCTTCTATGACCGAGTCACTTTCGATCAGCGATCGCCGCCGCGCGAGATCCCCGGGGCCGACGAGCATCTGCCCAACTGCGTCCGTTCCGTCTCGTCCGGCTCGCCCGACTTCCTGGTAGTAGGCTTCGATCGAGCCAGGGGGTGCGAGATGGACGACGGCGCGCACGTCGGAGCGGTCGATTCCCATGCCGAACGCATTCGTTGCGACGACGACTTCGAGCTCGCCTTCGGCGAAAGCTGCGTGAACGCGCTCGCGCTCATCCGGGCTCATGCCCGCGTGATAGGCCTCGCTTCGCCAGCCGCGTCCGGCCAAGCGGTCCCGCTCGGCCTCGGTGCTCTTTCGCGTCGGGCCGTAAATGATCGCGCATCCACGGCCGTCGCCCGGCGCGCCTAGCGTCTCGTGCATCACGTCGTCGACGGTGCGCCGGCGATCTGCGGTCCGTTCGACTTCCGTGACGCGTAGGGACAGGTTCGGTCTCGCGAAGCCACGGACGAGCTGAGGCGTCTCGGGCGGCAATGCCAAGCGGACGAGGATCTCATCGCGAACATAGGGCGTTGCGGTCGCCGTACACGCGAGGACTTTGGCTTCTGGATGCTCGGCGAGGACACGGCCGATCTCGAGATATTCCGGGCGGAAGTCGTGGCCCCATTCGCTGATGCAGTGGGCTTCGTCGACGGCGAAGAGCGGACATTTGATCGAGCGAAGGATCTGCCGGAAGCGCGGAAAGACCAGACGTTCCGGCGCGACGTAGATCATTTGCCATTCGCCGTTTTCTAGGCCATCGAGCCGCCGCGCCATTTCCGAGGCATCAAGCGTCGAGGCTAAGAAGGTCGCTTTGATGCCGAGCTTTTCGAGGGCGTCGACCTGGTCGCGCATCAACGCGATGAGAGGCGAGACGATGACCGCGGTGCCTTCGAGGAGGAGGGCCGGGAGCTGGTAGCAGAGGCTCTTGCCGCCACCGGTCGGGGCGACCAAGAGCAGGCGCTGCTCTTCGAGGAGTCCCTCGATGGCTTCGCGTTGCCCTGGGCGAAAGGACTCGTGGCCGAGTTGTCGGAGTGCCGCGTGGAGCTCGAGGCTCGACGGTTGGTTCGCTTCGGCCGCAGTCAAGCCATCCGCGTCTTCCCCGAATCCTGATTCTTCAGCCATTTCGGGGGATTCGTCCTTCGCCTGCGCATGGATGGGGTCGGATTCGATCGCGCGACCGGAGCCGTCGGGGGTCGAGGCTAGCACGCGGGACGCATGTCGTGGCGGCGTGAACAGCCGGTTTCGGGCAAGCTATGGGTTGAAACCCGTTCGCTAGGAGTTGTAGATGGTCGAGATGAAGTTGGTCTATGAAGGTGGCCTGCACACGCAGTCGAGTCACGGGCCATCCGGTGCGACGCTTGAGACCGATGCTCCGGTCGACAATCAGGGCAAGGGTGAAGCATTTTCCCCGACGGACCTTCTCGCGACTTCATTGGCGAGCTGCATGTTGACCACTATGGCGATTCGCGGGGGCCGAGAGGGCTGGGTCCTCGAAGGCGCGCGTGCGCGAGTCGAGAAACATATGGCGCTCGAGCCGCGTCGACGGGTTGGACGAGTGGTTGTAGAACTCGAGATGCCCGCCGGGATTCCCGAGACGGCTCGCGAGGCACTGACCGCCGCGGCCGAGGGCTGCCCCGTCGCCTGTTCGATTCATCCGGACCTCGCCGTCGATCTTTCGATCGGCTGGGCCTGAGCGGCGCTCGCATGTCGGGTTCGCTGCAAATCGCGACCGCGCCGGAGCGGGGCTACACGCTCTACGGCGATCTGCGTGGGCGCGAAGCCGCCGGCTTAGCGAGCGTGCTCGTCGCGAAGGGCTTGCGGGTCGAGTTTGTTGAGGAGACCGCCTCGCTTTCTTTGGTGCTCGCCGCGCGGGGTGGGCGGGATTCAGGGCCCTACCTGCGGACGCCGGAGGGATTTGTTCTCGCGGAAAGCCATGCGATTCTCGAATGGGTCGAAGTGACGCATCCGGAACCGGCGCTGGTGCCTTTGTCGCCGGTTCGCCGCACGGTGGCGCGGGTGCTCGAAGATTGGGTCGAACTCTGGCTGCCTAATTGGCCACGCAGGTCGTGGAATACGCTCGAACGGATCGGCGCGCATCTAGAGGCCGCGGGATTCTTGATGGGCCGGGTCCCGATCCGGGCGGATTGGTTGCTCGCTGCTTGGCTCGAAACGGAAGTTCTTACGCACGCCCATGCGCGGGAGCATTTGTCCCGCCATGCGCCGAGACTGATTTCGCTGGGTGAAGATTTGTTAGGCGTCGGGGATCGCAAGAGTCGAGAGATTGTTGCGGGGGATGACGCACTTCCGATTTCGCTGCTCGGGATCCTTGAAGAATTGGGCGCTGACTATCATCAGTACTTGGTCCTCAATCATCACGCTTTGAAAGATCGCGAGGACGAGGTCTCAATTGATCTCGGTCTCGGGAAGATGCCGCTACCGGTTCAGGAGGCCTGCGAGTTGCGTCGCATCGAGAATGGGCGGGAACTGGCTCTGCTCGACCGGAAGGCGCGTCGCCGCGTGGCCGAAGCGCTTGAGCCTATGCGCGCGTGGCATGCCCTCACGCTTCCGCCTGCGGTCGAAGCGCTTGATCCCGGCGACCCGCGCAGCCTCTAGTCTTTCGACTCGAGGGCTTCGACAAGCTTGCGTGGGTTCCGTCCATCGACGTAGCCCATGAAACTAAACTCCATGAGGCCATAGCCGAGCATCGCGCGAATGCGCTTTGAATATTGAACGGCCTTTTCGGGCGGAACCGCGAGCACCATATTTTCGATCTGTCGGAGCCAGGGCTGGCAGTACTGGAGCGTGATGCCCATGCGCGTTTCGGCCGAGTGATTCGCGCCGCCGCGATGAAAGAGCGAGCCCTGCCAGATCATGACCG
>JASDVF010000038.1:23921-47910 GCA_041440805.1 Myxococcota bacterium
GGTCGCGGCCTGGGATTCAGAAAGGGCTTCCGACATGCGATTGTCCTCCGAGCGCGCGTTCAGGGTAGCTCGCCACGACCGATCGCGTCGAAGACCTCCTCGCCGGCGACTGCACGGGCGACATCCTCGAGCCATGGGAATTTGCGGATCGTATGTCCACCGTCGACCGTTATGGCTTGGCCGGTGACCCAAGCGGATTCGGGGCCTGCGAGAAATCGGATGGCTCGTCCAATATCCGAGGCGTCGCCGTCCTTGCGAATCGGTTGTTCGGAGAGGAAAGCTTCCATGAGTTCGCGGTTCTCGAACATCATGTCGGTTGCGCCCGTGCGCGTTAGGCCAGGGCGAACACTGTTTACGCGGATGCCGTGTTGACCCACTTCGTCAGCGGCGACTTTCACGAGTTGATCGCAGGCTGCCTTGGCGGCGCAGTAGGCGGACAAAAAGGGCGAGGATAATATTGCCGCGGTTGACGACGTGGCGACGATGGAGCCGCCGCCGGATTTCACCATGGCGAGGCCCGCGTACTTGATCATGAGGTAGGTCGGGCGAACGTTTTGGTCGATCGTTGCACTGAAGTCGTCGTCGTCGTAGCCAAGCACGGGGCAGTAGTTGCCGCCGCCGGGCACGGTGACTGCTATGTCGAGTCCTGTTTCGCCGGCCGCTTCCGTGACAGCGGCTTGGACTTGTGATCCGTCCATGCCGTCGCAGGTGCGTATCGCGAGAGTGCCGCCGCCTTCAGTCGCTGCACCAGCGAGCGTGTCTGCTGCCGCGCTGAGTCGTGTTTCGTCCCGGGCGCAGATCAAGAGGTCGGCGCCGTCGACGAGGAGCGTCTCGGCTGTCGCGAGCCCGATTCCGCTGCTGGCGCCGATTACGATCGCGCGTTTGCCTGAGAGGCTGCCGGGGCCGCCGATTCGATTTCCCATTCCTGCTGCATTCATCTTGATGGATCCTCTATTTGGTCAATTTTGTTCTGCGGGGACTCGCCTCGAACTGCAGCCGACACGATAAGACAACCGTGCTGTCCAGGAGGTCGAGGTTAGTCCTTGCGGCGGTGCTCTTCGAGGGACACGACAGGGGCACGTTCGGGGACACCCCCCCCGAGCCGGACATCCGGAGCGCCGACACGCGCGGCATCTGCGGTCTGATCATCGGGCTGCGTCTGACTCTCGCGTTCCGCCCGCACCCGCGCTTCGTAGTGCGCGATTTCGCCCTGAGCAGTTTCTTCATCCCAGTCGAGAATGTCCGCGAGGATCTTTGCCGTAGGCTTGGCGGCGAGGGTGCCTCGATCGAAGGTTTCGATCGAAATCCGGGTGCGTCGGGTCAATACGTCATCGAGATGGAGCGCGCCCTCGTGTGAGGCGGCGTAGTGGATCTCGGCGGCGAGGTAAGCGGGAGCACCTTCTAGGGGTTGCCCGAGCTCGGGCTTTTCGCGAATCAGTTCGATGAGTTCAAGGGTGCGCGTGCCGTAGCGATTGAGAAGATGCTCGATCACGTTGACGTGCAGCCCGGATTCTTCAGCCAGCGCGTCGCGGCGGTTCCAATGAGCGCGGTAACCGGCGGCGCCGACGAGCGGCGTTGTGTCGGTGCAGCAGTTGGGGACTTTTTGTTCGAGGCCGCGCGCTGCTATGTCGACAACGTCCTTGGCCATGACGCGGTAGGTAGTGTATTTGCCACCGGCGACGGTGATCAATCCCGAGACAGATTGACTGACGGCGTGCTCGCGGGAGAGCTTGCTGGTCGCGTCGCTCTCTCCTTGGAGGAGTGGTCGCAAACCGGCGTAGACACCTTCGATGTCGTCGGGGCGAAGTGGCTGTGCGAGAACGCGATTGAGCCGTTCGAGCAAATAGTCGATGTCGCTCTTGCTCGCGGCAGGGTGGGCGAGATCGAGATCCCAGTCGGTATCGGTCGTGCCGAGGATCCAGTGATTGTCCCAGGGAATGACGAAGAGCACGCTCTTTTCCGTCCGCAGAATCAACCCCGAGTCGCCGTGAATTCGGTCGCGGGGGACGACCAGATGGATTCCCTTCGAAGCGCGAACGTGAATGCGCCCGCGTCCTGCGTGCTTCTGGACTGAGTCGGTCCAGACGCCGGTCGCGTTGACGACCTGGCGGCCTCTGATGTTAAGCGTGCGGCCGGTTTCGAGACATCTTGCCATGACGCCGGAAACGCGGGCACCGGACATGTCGAAGCCTTCGGCCCGAACACTGGAGAGCGTGACGGCGCCATGTACGCGAGCGGAACGGATGAGTGTCATCGTATGCCGTGCGTCGTCGACCTGAGCATCCCAGTACTGAATGCCGCCGACCATTCGGTCTTCGCGCAGTCCAGGAAATTTCCGAAGTACGCCCCGACGTGTTAAGTGCCGATGCCGGGGTAGCGCGCGCCTGCCTGCGAGAATGTCGTAGAGGAGCGTTCCTGCCCCGACATAGAGGCGCTCCCAGACGCGTCGGGTCAGAGGGTATAGGAAGGGGACAGGCTTAACGAGATGCGGGGCCAGTCGGTCGAGCAGGAGCGTCTGCTCCGTCAGCGCTTCTTTGACCAGTCCGAAGTCGAATTGTTCGAGGTAGCGAAGGCCGCCGTGAATCAGCTTGCTCGACCGGCTTGAAGTGCCCGAAGCCCAATCGCGCTGCTCAATGATGGCGACGGAGAGTCCGCGACTCGCCGCGTCGAGCGCTGTTCCTGCGCCGACCACACCGCCGCCTACGATGACGAGGTCAAAGGTCTCTTCTGCGACTCGTTCGAGATCGAGACTACGTTGTTCGGGACCGAGCCCTGCCGGATCCATCCTGGATTCCCCTCGCGCGCGACTACGGACCAGCGTCTTACTGAGTCGTCCGCGCGAAGCAAACGATAGCGCTCAGACCTCGAGAGCCTCGTGGGTGGTGGTCACGTCTTGGCGAATGACTTGTTGGCGATGTTTCGAGAGAGGCTTGAATTCGATGGCCATGCCGTGGGGCAGCCCCGTCGGTCGACTGTGCCTCCGACGTTCGTGTAAACGATGCGCCCTGCCACGAGCGCCACGAGCGCCGCGAGGGATGCGTTCAGGCCAGGGGAGAGGGCGCGATAATGGTGGTCGGAGGAAGTGATTCGAGCTCCCGAGCGAGTGCGTGTCGAAAGGGCTCGTCCGGTCCGATCACGAGAATCGGATCGGTAGACATCGGTGCCACCCTTGCGTCGCTTGAGGCGATAGACTCCCGATTCAGTGCCGAACTCCGATCTCCTATCGACAGTCTCTCTTCCGTCCTCGCCACCTGCGTCACGCCGGGTGCGAGTGATGGCGATTACTCTTGCTGCTGAGGAACCCGAATCGCTTCTGCGTGCAAAATGTGCGCAACAGATCGGCATCTCTGAGGATGAAATCGTCGATCTGCGAATCGCGCATCGATCTCTCGATGCTAGGCGCCGAGGTCGGCGTCACGAATTGAAATTCGTCTTTCATGTCGACGTAGGTCTTTCGGCGAGTGCGGAAGCAACTGCCGTCGATCAGGCGCTGAAGGCCGGCCGTGCTAGGCCGATCCAAGAGTCGGTCGATTTCGTTCGAGTTGAAATAGAAGCCTCGAAGCGGGATCAGCGTTTTGCTGTAGTCGGGGCAGGCCCGGCGGGGCTTTATGCGGCTTGGACTTTGGCGGCGAATGGTGTCCGCGTTGATTTAATCGACCGCGGGCCTGCGCTGCAGGATCGCGGGCGAGCGCTCGCTCTCTTCAACAAGACCCGAGACGTGGATCCCGAACGGAACATTCTCTACGGAGAGGGCGGGGCGGGGACCTACTCGGACGGAAAGCTTTATACGAGAACGCAGCACGGGATCGAAGCACCGATCGTACGGACGTTAATCGAGGCGGGGGCGGATCCGGAGATCGCTTTCGATGCCCGCGCCCATGTCGGGACCGACAGGTTGCACCGTATTCTGCCCGTCCTGCGGGCGCGCCTCGAGGAGATGGGAGTTCGCTTCCATTTTGATACTCGCGTGGACGCTTTGGGGCTTCGTGGGGATAAGCGGGTCGTCGAGCTCGAAACGACTTCTGGAACGATGCCCTGTGATGGTGTGATCCTGGCGCTGGGGCACAGCGCGCGAGACACGATTCGATCATTTTACAAACAGGGGCTCGAACTAGAAGCGAAGCCTTTCCAGCTGGGCCTTCGGATCGAACATCCCCAGGCTCTGATCGACGAGGGCCGGTTCGGGGCTGGCGCGGATTTGGCGCGGCTCGGTCACGCCTACTACTCGCTGGTTGCGAAGGCTGAGGGGGAAGCCTCTGCGGTGCATAGCTTCTGCATGTGCCCAGGCGGTCAGATCGTTGCCGCCGTTGCTCAGCCGGGGCTGCTTTGCACGAATGGCATGAGTAACTCGAAGCACTCGTCGCCCTTTGCGAATTCCGGACTCGTGATGACGTTAGGTCCGAGAGAATTTGGTGACGGAGTTTTTGCGGGCGTCGATTATCAAGAAGCACTCGAGAGGCGCTTCTTCGAGGCGGGCGGAGGCGACTATTCTGTTCCCACTCAGCGAGTGATCGACTTTGTCGAAGGTCGCGCGAGTTCTCGGTTGGGGCGATCTAGCTATCGCCTTGGGTCGACCTCCGTTCGAATCGACGAACTCCTGCCCGAAAGTATGACGACTGCTCTTCGCGCCGGAATTCGGAAGTTTGAGCGCCAGCTTCCTGGCTATTCGGGAGAGGAGGGCGTCCTTGTGGGGATCGAGTCGAGGAGCTCGGGTCCGATTCGAATGCCTCGAGATCGCATAACGCGACTCGCTTCCGGCTTTGAAAACCTCTGGCCTGTGGGCGAGGGAGCCGGGTATGCGGGCGGAATCATGAGCGCCGCGATCGATGGCGCACGCAGCGCCTGGGCGGCCCTGGGCATTCGAGAGTGAATGCCCAGAGCGTTCCCGCTTAGCGTTAAACCGATTGCGCTCCGCGGATGAGTCGCCCCGGTCGCGCCGAAGTCGCTTCACCATCTCGCATCACGACTTCGCCCGAGACGATCGTCGCGTCATAGCCGCGTGACTTCTGCAGCAGGCGTCGCGCGCCCGCCGGCAGGTCGTAGGCCATTTCCGGCCGCCTAAGGGAGAGGTTCTCGAAGTCGATGACGTTGAAGTCCGCCTTGTAGCCGGGAGCGATCACGCCACGGTCCAAGAGTCCGTAGACCCGCGCCGTGTCCTGAGTCATGGAGTGCACCGCGTGCTCGACCGAAACCGTCGGCCCGCGCTTCCTGTCCCTTGCCCAATGCGTGAGCATGAAGGTCTGGAGCGAGGCATCGCAGATCACACCGCAATGCGCTCCGCCATCACCAAGCGAGACCACGGCCCGGTCGTCGTTTAACAGCTCGTGGAAGGGGTCGAGGTTGCCGTCGCTGTAGTTGAAGAAGGTCAACAACAGAAGCTCTTTGCCTTCGTCTTGGAGCATGTAGTCGTAGAGGACCTCGTCGGCCTTCTTTCCTTCGCGTTGAGCGATGGCCCAAATGCTCTGCTCGGGGGCGGGTTCGTAGTCCGGCGGATCGCCGAGGGGAAAGATCTTTTTCTGCATGGCCTCGTTGTCGAGCATGCTGCCGAAGCCTTCGGAGTCGTCTCGTTCTGGACCGAGAATGCGCGCTCGGACATCCGCATCCTTCAATCGCTTAACGCGTTCAGCGAGGGGGAGGTCCTTGATCTCGATATAGGCCGGGCGGTTGAGAAACTGGTTCGCCTCGGTTTGGTGTCCCGTGAGAATGCCGAAGGGGCGCGGCGCGAATTGCGCCATCACATCTGCGCCCTTTTCTTGGCCCTTGTGGCAGATCTCCACGAGTTCGCGCCATTGGTTCGGCGCCGAATCGAATTGCAGCATGGCGAAGGAGACGGGGCGATTAATCTCCGCAGAGAGTCGCTCCATCCATTCGATTTCCTTGAGTGCGGAGTCGATATCGTCGCCACCGACATCGCCCGCCGCGCCTGCGCCCGCGAGCTCAAATACGCCTTGGCCGAGTTCGCCTAACGTTCGGCCGATGCCGAAGAGTTCATCTTCAGCGGCGAAGGTTCCGGGGACCGGCTCGCCGTCGAGCGCCTTGTGCCCCATGGTGCGTGAGGTCGAGAAGCCGAGGGCTCCGGCTTGGATGCCCTGCTTCACGATCGCGGCCATCTCAGAGATGTCCTGCGCGGTGGCGGCTTCGTTTCGCGCGCCGCGCTCGCCCATCACGTAGGTACGAACAGGGCCGTGGGGAACGTGGGTGCCGACGTCCACTGCGAGGGGCGAACGTTCGAGCGCCTCGAGGTATTGCGGAAAAGTTTCCCAATCCCACTTGATGCCTTCGGAGAGTGCTGCGCCGGGAATGTCTTCGACGCCTTCCATGAGCTCGATCAACATCTGGTGTTGGTCGGGGCGCGCGGGAGCGAAGCCGACCCCGCAGTTGCCGACGACGGCAGTTGTGACCCCGTGCCATCCCGACGGAAGGAGGTGCGGATCCCAGGTCGCTTGCGCGTCGTAATGCGTATGGATGTCGACGAAGCCCGGTGTCACGAGGCGACCATCGGCGTTGATTTCTTCGCGCGCTTCGCCGGAGACCTGCCCGACTTCTGTGATCACGCCGTCTTTCATGGCGATGTCGCCATTGAAGGATTCTTTGCCGGTTCCGTCTACGATTTTTCCGCCGCGGATGACGAGGTCGTTCATCTTGATTACTCCTAGGTGAGATATTCGTGCGCCGAGAGTGGAAAGTGGGCCGAACCGATTCGGACCGGGGACGCGAGCCCACCGTGGAGTCTCGCAATTGCGAAAGCCGTCGTCTAGGGCATTCGATAGGTAAGTCCGGCTGTCATATCCGGCCTCCTAGGCCAAGCGGGCGATCTCTCTCGCAACGTATCGGGGGATACTGTCTCGAGAGAAGACCTGTGCCAGCCTATGGCCGGCCCCTCGCTCTCCTCTAGGGCCCATCCCTGCCTCTTTTTAGACCTGCTCCAGTCCTTCGTAGCGCCTGCGCGCGAATTCAAGACTCGCCGACGGCACAAGGGTTCATTAGCCAGGGAGAGCGTTAGACGAGGCCTAAGCGGCTTCTTTAACGGGAAGCCATTCGTCTAGAGCGTGATCTTGGCTGTGCCGACGACAGGGGTGTCGCCCTTCTCGTTTTTCAGAGTGAGGTCGATTTCGATCACACGACTCTCTTCGTCGATATCTGTGACGACGCCGCTGGCGGTGGGTTTGGAGTCCACCAGAAGCGGCGCTCGAAAGATGGTGTCGACATTCACGATTTCGGCATTAGGCGCCCATTTATGAATGACACCGACGAGGATGCCTTGGCTCATGATGCCGGGGACGATCGCGCCGGGCAGTCCCGCGGCACGAGCCTCTTCATGGCTAATGAATCGCCCCGCCATCATCTGCGCGGCTTCTGCAAAAACTTTGACGTTGTCGAGGCTCACATCGACATCGACTTCCGGCAGGTCCTCCCCGAATTCGACGTCTTCAAATCGCTTGTCGCTTGTTTCACTCATGACTGGGCTCAGTCCATTTCTCGCTGGACGAGACGCCAGTCGACCGTGGCGAGATGATCGCCCTTCTGATTGTAGAAGTTCATTCTGTGGACGATGAAGAGCATCGTGCCTGAGCGGCCACTCTTCTCGAAGATGTCATGGATTTCGCTCTTGCCCGTGACGTTGTCGCCGGCGCGCACGGCCTGATGTACTTCGATTGATTTGCCCGCATCGAAGCAGCGATGCATCTCTACGGGAAAGCCCTCGGGCAATGAGCGCGTGCCGTGGATGCGTGTGAGGTAATTGGGCACACCCTGGAAATCGGCGTGCTCCGAGTCGATGAAGCGAGGATGGGCTTCGCCGCACGCCGTCGCGAATCCCACGAGGGATTCCTTCGTGATGTCGAGGTCGATTTCGTCGAAAACGTGGTCACCGTATTCGGCGAGGAGTTCTGCTGGATTCATAGAGGCGTTCTCTGTTTGTAAGACGATGGGTAGGAAGGGCCCGCCGCGGGATATAAGCGTTTCGGTTGGCGAGCTTCGGTGATTTTAGACGGCTTGTCGATCGCAACGCCAAGGCAGAAGGGCGCGGGCTTTCAGAGAAGAATAGCCTCGAATATTCCGTCGTTGAGTGCGGCGATTAATCCGTCCATGTCGCGGATCTCGTCCTCGAATTTCGTGGCACATCTTCCTATGTGACTCACGATATGCGAGTCGGATCCGCCGATTTTCTTCCAACCGAAGCGCTCGGCATAGGCGAGGGCTTCTTCATTTTCCCCTTCGCGACTCCCGCCGTTCAAGGTCTCTACGATCTGAACGCCGTCGACGGCGCCCTTGGTTTCCCAGTGCGCGCACATGCCGACTTTTGGCCGGCCCGGATGGCAGGGGACCGCGACGGCGCCGCAGCGCTTCGCTTCTTCGATGACCATGGCGAGGGGATTGCGAATGTCCGCGAAGTCGAAGGATGCTTTGAGGTCTTCGTTGACTCCGAACACGAGGACGTGGCCATATTCGGTTTCGACTTCGCTGGCCTTGAGAATCAGAATCCCGAATTGATCTTCGAGGGCGCGGTAGTCATTTGCGTCATCGAATTGGCGATGTTCGGTCAAAACGAAGCCGTCGATTGGAAGCGACTTCTTTTGGATCCACTGGCAGTAGTTCTCGACCTTGGCGCGGCCATCGTCCGAGGCGATTGAATGCGTATGCAAGTCGAGAATCATGCGGGTACGAACCTCGGGACTCCGAGCGCCTCGCCGTCTTTGCTCGGCGTCGGCACGAAGTCGACTTTGACGGCCATGCCGATCGCGACAGTGTCGGGATCGCAGTTGACGATATTCGTAAGAAGCTGCGGGCCTTCTTCCAGCTGAACGTAGGAAATGACGTAGGGAACTGCGGCCGCGAAGGCGGGCATCTGATTCTGGCGAACAACAGAGTAGGTGTAGATCTCGCCTCGGCCACTTGCGACGAAATGTTCGATGTCATCTGCGAGGCAAGTCGCACAGAGGCCGCGGGGGCGGTGCTGCACAGTCTTGCAGGCGCGGCATCGTTGGAGCACGAGCTCGCCACGGCCACAGCCTTCCCAATACGCGCGGCTTTCCCAGTCAATTGCCGGGGCTTCGTATTCGGGATTCTTCTTTGCTTCGGGTGCGTCGGCCATTTGGATGGGCCTCACTCTTTATGGATGAGTCGGAGTTGGATTCGGAGCTGGATTGGGATGGGGTTGGTTTTAGCTCGAGCTTAAGATCAGAGTTGCGCCGCTATGCATGAGGCCGAGATAGCCGCCAGTGCCGTGTGCGAGTGCGACTTCGGCTCCTTCGACTTGGCGATCGCCGAGCCCGCCTCGGAGCTGCCTAACAGCCTCGATGACAAGGAAGATGCCGCGCATGCCCGAGTGATTCGAGGAGAGACCGCCTCCGTCGGGATTGACGGGGAGCTTGCTGCCGAGGGCGATGCCACCGTTCTCGACGAAGCCGCCTCCCTCGCCCATTTTGCAAAAGCCTAGGTTCTCAAGAGTGCAGAGGACGGTGATCGTGAACGAGTCGTAGAGGGTGCAGAAGTCGATGTCGCTCGGCGTGAGGCCGGCCATCGCGAACGCGTGCTCTCCGGATTGTTTGGCGGCGATGGTTGTGAGATCCGGCGCGCCGACCTCGCGATGGGCGACGGACTCGCCGGTGCCGCGGACGATGATCGGCTTTTGCTTCAGGTCTTTCGCGCGCTCAAGAGAAGTGACTATGACCGCTCCGCCGCCGTCACTGATGATGCAGCAATCGAGAAGGTGAAGCGGGTCTGCGATCACGCGGCTCGCGAGTACGTCTTCTCGGGTGATCGGATTGCGCATCTTTGCGTGGGGATTGAGGGAGGCATGGTGCCGGGTGGAGACCGCGATATCCGCGAGCTGTTCTGTCGTGGTGCCGAACTCGTGCATATGCCTCTGCGCGACCATCGCGTAGGAAGACACGAGCGTCATGCCGTAGGGCGTGCTGAAGGCCGATCCGGGATCCCGGCCGCTCGAATTGCCGGTTCCGATCGCCATGGCATCCGAGGCGGCCGTGCTTCCGTACAAGATCAATGCGACTTCGCAGAGGCCTGAATGAATCGCCGCGGCGGCATGCGCCACGTGGGAGACAAAAGATGAACCGCCGATATTGCTTCCATCGAGATAACGCGGCTTAAGGTTCAGGTACTCAGCGAGTTGGACCATGCCCATGGCGCCCATGGTCATGGTCGCCCCGAAGAGCCCATCGACATCAGAGAGCTCGAGTCCCGCATCATCGAGCGCTTCTCGCGTGCACTCTCCCATGATCTGAAATGAAGTCTTGTCCGGTGCCCAGCGACTTTCGTATTCGTGGACGCCCGCGATCGCGATCGTTCCTGAAAAGCTCATATTAGGCGGCCTCTGCGACGCGGCGAATCTCGGCGGCGAGGGCTGCGGGCTGTTCAAGGGGAAGGAAGTGAGCGGCGGCTTCGATCGTTTTCGTTTCGCAAGACGGGAGCCGGGCCGCCAGGGCTTCTGCGCGGGTTACGCAATCGGAATTTTCGGAACTACCGCTCACGACGGATATCGGGCAGCCAATTCCGCTCGCGTCGAAGTTGCTGGCCCATGCGCGGCTGGCTTTGAGATCGACAAGCGTTGCCCGAGGATCTGTCTTGATCCCCTCCATATAGGCCTTCTGCATCATGGGCCGTCCACCGTCCGAGCAAACCCGCTTTGGGTCGAAGGGGCGGGGCGCCTTTCCTCGTGTGACTTCACGCATATACGAAATCGCGTCGTCCTCTATGCCGAGAGCGAGTCCCACGCCGCATAACACGAGTCCTGAGACGGGTGCCGTTCGCGCCCATTCGAGTGCGACGAGGGCGCCCATTCCGTGTCCGACGAGAACGGGGCTGACGGAGCGATCTGGGGTAATGGCGCCGCACCATTGCGCGACCCACTTCGCCATTTCGGCCATCGCCTCGATGCTGGGGAGCGCGTCGAGAGATCCCGACCGGCCATGCCCCGGCAAGTCGAATGCGATGGCTCCGCCATCTGGGGCGATTTCGGGGAGGAGTCCCTCGAAGACCGAGCTTTGTAGCCCAGCATCATGGAGGCACAGGACCGGAGCGCGATCGCCCAGGCTCGGCGGATCCTGGGGAAGCGTCGTTCGGCCGGTGTGGCGGAGAAGAATCGGCAGCGCATCTCTGCGCAGATATTTTTCAGGCATTCGAAGCTCCGGACATTCGCAAGTTCGAATTGTGAACTTGGCTGCCCGGGAATACTAAATGGGATCAGCGTCTACCGACAGTGCGGCTTTGCCGACTCATTGCTGGAGCTGGCGGGCGGCGAGGGCGGAGGATGGGAGCTGTTCCGGACGACCCGCAGCTGGAGCGGCGAGTCTGGGTGCACGAAAATGCGCCCAGACTCGCGTGTAGTTGACCCCTCGCCCTATTGTTAGGTGTCCGAAAGACGCCTAGCTAGGCGGGCCCGACGGAATGTCGCGGAATGCGACGCCCTTGTCGGCGCGTGCATCCGAAGGCAGACCCATTACGCGCTCAGCGATGATGTTTCTCAGCACTTCGTCCGTGCCACCAGCAATGCGAAGGCCGGGGAGGGCTAGATAGCGCTCCTGCCAAGCGGCCGAGGCGGGGGTGGCTTCTTCATCGAGAAGGGCACCGGAAGTACCCGCAAGATCCATCGCAAACGAAGACGCTTCCTGTTGAAGCACGGCGCCCACTAGCTTGCCCATCGAGGCTTCGGGGCCCGGGGGCAATCCCTTCGAGAGCGCGGTCAAGGTTCGGAGCGACGTGTTCTTGAGGCCGCGTGCTTTGACGATGTAGTCCGCGATTTGTTCGCGCACTTGGCGGTCGTCGATCGCCGGTTCGCCGTCGATCTCGATTTCGCTGGCGAACTGCACCAAGTCTTCGAGGGCACCGATGCCCATGCCGGATCCGATCGACTGGCGTTCGTTCATGAGGGTCGTGAGCGCCACGCTCCAGCCGTTGCCAATTTCGCTGATCCGCTGGTCGTCGGGAATGCGGACATCGCTGAAGAAGACTTCATTGAAGCCCTGGGCTTTGTTGATTTGGGTGATCGGGCGAATTTCGATACCAGGCGACTTCATGTTCACCACGAAATAGGAGAGGCCGGCGTGCTTTACGACCGTCGGGTCGGTCCGCACGACGAGGATTCCCCACTCGCAGATCTGCGCGCCGGATGTCCAAATCTTCTGACCGTTGACGACCCATTCGTCGCCTTCTTTGACGGCGGTCATGCGAAGGCCGGCGAGATCGGATCCCGCGTTGGGTTCCGAGAAGAGCTGACACCAAACGTCCTCGCCGGACAAGAGGCGAGGAATCCATCGCTCCTGCTGTTCTTGCGTGCCGTGGGTGAGGAGCGTCGGGCCACACATGCCTATGCCAATCGAGAAGATGTCGTTAGGCAGTTTGAAGTTGGATTGCTCCTCGTTCCAAATGACGTTTTCCATGGGTGTTGCGGAGCGGCCGCCAAGCTCTTTGGGCCATGTAATGCAGGCCCAGCCGGCGTCGGCCTTCTTTTTCTGCCACGCCTGCGCGGTGCTGACGATTTCAGGCGTCAGTAGTTCGCCCATGTTGCGGCCTTCGTCGTCCGGGCCGAGAGGTTGGGCATTCGCTTCGAGCCAGGTGCGCGCTTCCGTGCGGAAGGCGGCTTCTTCGGGGGTGTCGTTGAAATCCATGAATTGATCTCCGGGGCAGGATACTGCTGCGTTCACTGCCCGACTGGGTCTATGTATAGAAAGAAGAGTGTCTCGATCAGGCTGCGGCTTGTGCCTGCAGCCGATCGATGAGGAGGTTCTTCCAATACTTGGGCGTGCCGAGGGAGGACGAGAGCAGCTTGGCTCGCCGATAGAAGAGATGGCAATCGTATTCCCAGGTGTATCCAACGCCGCCGTGGAACTCGATCATCTCGACCGTCGTATCCTCGAAGGCCTCGCAAGCAGAAATGCGCGCGATCGCCGCTGCTGTCGACAGTTCCGGGTCATCGTTCGCGAGGGCCCAGGCCGCGTAGTAAGCGTTGCTGCGGGCGATTTCGATTTTGCACCAGAGGTCGGCCATCCGGTGCTTGATCGCCTGAAAGGCGCCGATCGGCTTGCCGAAGGCGTAGCGGCCGAGGATGAATTCGCGGGTAATCTCGAGCGCGCGTTCTGCAGCACCAACTTGCTCGAAGGCTTGGAGCGTCGCCGCGACGTCGAGAAGTTTCGCGATTCCTGCGGCATCTGCAGAGTCGAGCTTCTCGCAGGCAGCGCTGTCGAAGCTGAGCTTCGCTTGACCACGACTCATGTCAAAAGAGTCGAGGGCGGTTCGACTAACACCTTCGCCATCGAGAGCGACGACGTAGAGACCGACTTCGCCGTTCTCACTCGCAGCGACAATGGCGACATTCGCGTCGGCGCCGTCGGCGACGGGCATCTTCGTTCCGGTGATTTTGCCGCCGGAGACGGTTGCGTCTGCGCGGGAGGGTCCGTTCTGACCGGGCTTTTCGGTAAACGCGAAGGTTCCGATGGCCGATCCCTCGGCGAGCTTCGGAAGCCACATGTTCTTTTGGGCGTCCGAGCCGAAGCGAATGATCGCTTCGGTCGCGACATAGACGCTCGGGCCGAAGGGAATCGGGACCAGTGATCGGCCGACTTCGTACGCGATCATGGCGAGCTCGAGATGACCGAATTCAGCGCCACCGTATTGCTCTTGCACCACTGCGCCCTGCCAACCCATCTCCGCCGCGCCTTTCCAAAGGTCTGCGGCGTAAGACTGATCGCCCTCGAGAATCGCTCGGCATGTGGCGAGCGGGGAGTTCGCTTCGAGATAATCTCGGGCGGTTTGCTGGAGCAGTTTCTGCTCATCAGAGAAATCGAAATTCATTTCGCAGTTCTTCCTTTTGTTCGCAGTGGATGAGATGAAGAGAGACGAGGCTCGCCTCGCGCTGTCGAGTCGCGTGGGTCGGTAGATCGCCTGGGACAACGGAATTGGGGAGCATCGTTTCGGATGAGGGGCGGCAACTCCGAAGAGTACGGGCGGCAAGATAATAGAATAGAGACGGAAGATCCCAGCTGCGGATCGAGAATTGCCGAAGAAATAGGGGGACGAATGTGGAGAGAGCACCGGGGACTGGGTTGCTAGACCTGGGTGCCTGAAGAGGTCATTGCGGATGTGGGGCATGAAACGAGGAATGAAGAGTGGGCGCGAGGGGCGCGCATTTGGCTGGCTCCTGGATAGGGCCTGTGAACTCTGTGCACTCGTATGGCTCGGAGCGGTGATGGGCCCGGTCGTGTTGGCGCCAGGTGATGCGGCGGCGCAGGAGTCCTTTCTTTCGGTCGAGGAGACCGAGGTGCTGGTTCGCGCGCGCTACTTCGAAGGCATGCCTATGGATGAGGCGGCTCGAATTGGTCCGGAAGGCTGTGAGCGCCTGGTGGAGATGCTCTCCGACTCCACCGACTCAGGGGCCCATGGACAGGTCCTGGTTGCGATCGGCGCCTGCGGGCCCGATGGCGGACTTGAAGCGCTTGATGCTTGGGCGGCAGGCTTGCCCGAAGGCGAAGTCGACCGCGCGACGTTTCGTGCTTGGATGGCACTCCCGAGGGCGCTTTCGCATTTGGCTGAACACGATCCACGGGCAATGGGTCGCTTAGGCGAACGGCTCGCTGCGGCCGAGGCGCCGCTCATCAGTCATAAGCGTCATCGTGGTGCGAAGATGCTCAACCTCAAGCGCCGAGGCGCAGCGACCGCACTCGCCGAGAGCGGGCGCGACGCTGCGCGACGACATCTCGATCGAGCACAAAGGCGAAGTTCAGACGGGCGACTCGATGCGCATCTTGCAGAGGCGCGGAGCCGACACGCGGACCGGGCGGCGGCTCGTCGTGCGCGTCGCGGCGAGGGCGCTCGATGATTGCTCGAATTCAAATCACACTCTTGCTCGCAGTCGGAGTTTTGTTCGCGCCTAACGCATTTGCAACTCCCAAAGTCGATCTGCATGAGCTGACCTTTTACGTCCACGTGGATTTGATCGATGCGAGTGTCGGGCGGGATCTTCCGTTTTGGCAGGCACTCGTCGATGACATAGTGACCCGTGGCAGTGATCTGCTCGAGGGACGGAACGGTCCCGCGGATCAAGTCTGCTGCACGAGAATCACGCAGAGCGCCCCCCTTGTGACGTTCGGGACCACAGGTGATGGTCTGGACATCATTGATAGTGCGGCGGATCAAGCGGCGTTCGATGGAATCGGAACGGGATCCCGAGCTTTTTTGGTCGATATGATCGATTACTGCGGCGGCCCGGGCGGCGCGATTGGGTGTGCGCAGATCGGGAGCTGCGGGAATCCGGACGATGATCCAGATCTATGGCTCTATCTCTCGGTCTTCGATGACGTAACGGGTGAAATCCTTGAAGTGTTGCCGTCGGCCCTGGCACATGAGCGAGGGCATAACAGCTGCCTCAATCATGTGGCCGGTGATGATTGCCAGATTATGCAGGCGGCGGTGATTAGGCCCGGTATGGGTGGCTGCGTGGTGGCGAGTGAATGCACGAGCTTCCGGAATGGTCGGACGGAACTGTCGAGTGACATCGATTGCGACTGCCAAGACGACCTCTCTCTGCCTCTCGCGGATGGCAATGTGTGTGATGAGAGCGGGGGCGTCTGTTCGGGCGGACTCTGCGGCTCCATCACGGGTGACGCCGGAGTCACTTTGATCGCTGCGGCGGATCCCGGGGAAGGTGGCCTTGGGCCGGAGGATGCTCTTCGACTATCGGGTCTCACTGGCGACTGGGAAAACCTGGGACCGATCGGAGCGGGCGCGGAGAGTATTCGCGCCATGGCCTATGCCCACGATTCGGCGACGCTATACGGTGTCGTGCCGACGGTTTCGAATGATGAACTTTGGACGATCGACCCAGATACCGGCGCCATGATTTCCTCGGTCGGCACGATTGTAAACGGCACCGACGAAATCGTCGCCATGGCTTATGACCCCGGCGCGACCTCTGGGACGGGCGACGATCGACTGATCGTGCTCGAAGTCACGGGAGGGGGACCGTCGGCAACGGGTGAGTTCCGCACAATCGATCCCGCGACACCGTCTTCGACGATCTTGTTAGGAGGGCTGCCATTTACAAATGCGAGCGTCTTTTCCGGGATAGCCTACGACAGCGTTAACGACAGACTCTTCTTATCGACGCCTTTCGGCCCCCACGGAATCTACGAAACTGATTTGTCGACGTGTCCGCCGGGCTCCTGTACGACGACTCAGCTGCCCGGGAGCGGCGGATTATTCCGAGCGAACGGAAGTCTTTCCTATTCGAAAAATAGTGGGATGCTCTACCTGGTTGGCACCTCGCTTAATGCATCGCCCGCTAACGTTCGCACCTTCTATGACGTCATTGATCCGGCAACAGGTTTCAGTATTCAAACCCTCAGCCTGGATCGGTTTACACCGGCGGCAATAGCGGCAGTGCCTGAGCCAAATTTCGTGATGGTGATTACGGCGGGAGCCGTCGCCCTCGCGTTGACTGCGCGCAGAAGAAATCATCTCTCCGCCTGAAGTTCTGTGTCGATCGTGTCGGATACGCCATTGAACGGACGACGGGGTGGGAATAGGCGATTTTCAGGATGACGGTAATGAGCTTTAAGCGAATGAGTTTTGTGTTGGGCCTCGGTCTCGTAGTAGCCACGGTTGGCTGCGGGGATTCGAGCGACGGCGGCGGCCTGCTGTAGGTGAATGGCTTGGAGAACGCCGACTAGCAAGTCCCGCTTGAGAAACGCTTAGGCCGGCTCCATGAGCTAGGCGGGCAATTCGCTCGGGGCTTCAAAGGGCGGCTTGACGGGGATCTCGGTGATCGAGATCTGACCGCCCATGCAGACATCGATATCGTGGCCGCTGATTCTCGGGCGGGCGTGGAAGTCGCTGACCCAATGGAGGTGGCCTTCGCGGGTTTCGTATTGGAATGCGTGGGGGCTGGGATCGAGTGGGCAATACACCAAATCGTGTCGCACGGATTCGTCCGCGGGGTGGGGCAGGTTCACGTTCCAGAAATGTCCGGGTCGGGGCGGGCGATCGAGGAGCTCACCTAGGGCTAGGCGTGCGCGCTCGGCGGTGGCGGACCAATCGGGGCGGCGATGGCGGCCGACGTACTGGGAGATCGCGATTGCTGGGAAGCCAAGGATCGCGGCTTCGCGCGCAGCGGCGGCGGTGCCTGAGATATAGGTGTCTACGCCGAGGTTCGCGCCATGATTGATACCCGCGACCATCCACAGGTCACTGGCTGCACTCTTCTCTCCGCCGGCCCCGCCCCGTCCATGCCCCGCGGGCTTTCCCGCGAAGGCTTCTTTCGCGAAGGCGCCGGACCGCCCAAACGCGACCCGCGCACAGTCCGCGGGGGTTCCGCCGAGGCTGAAGCGCCTTGGGCCGAGTTCCTGCAGGGGCATGGGCTCCGTTGTCGTGACGGCGTGACCGACGCCACTTTGAGGACCGCTGGGCGCGACGATGAGACATTCAGATCTTTCAACCAGAACCGAATGGAGGGTTGCGATCCCCTCCGCTTCCACTCCATCATCGTTCGAGAGAACCAGCTGCATCAATTTCGTTCCGATCCCGATTGAGTGCCGTCCCCGGGCTCACTTGGGCGCCAGGGCGAAGTGATTGCGTGGGACTGCTTGAGGGCTGCGAGGGCGCTGCGGATTCGCCGCGTTTCGCAACGAGAAATTGCTCTCCCTTGATGGGAAAACCCTTCTGCTAGTAGCGGAACGGACGATAGCTTGAGGGTTCGCAAATGGGTGTGACGCATATGGCGCGACTGGAGATGACCCCCCTGATGATTTCTACGGAACAGATGATCGCGCTGCACGGCTTTTTTGCTGAAGCAGCGGCGGTTGGCGAAGCCTCGCTTGGCGAGATCACCGGATGCGAGACTGAGGTCGAGGTCCAGGAGGTCCGCGCGACGGCGCTCGGAGATTTCGGCGACCGGGGGCTCTGCCTCTCGGACGACATGATCGCCGGCGTGATGGGTCGACTCAAAGGCGTGATGCCTGGGACTGCGAACCTCGTGCTGGAGCCGGAAGAGGCTCTGCTTTGGGCCCGGCTCGGCGGCGGCGAAGACCCGCTCGCTATGTACGTGACGCTTGGGAAGACGCTCCTCGAAGGGGTGGCGACGTTTCTTGCTGAGGTTCTCGAGGGCGAGGTGGCCCTCGATGGGGCTCGACTTGTCGAGCAATCCGAGTTGGCGATGCTTGTGGCGACTCATGCTCCCTCGGACACGATCGTATTTTCAACGCGTATGCGAATCGTTGCGCGGGACGAAAGTTTTGACGCGGTTTCGCATCTCTTGGTCGAGCCGAAGTACCTCGCGCAATTGCTTTCCGCTCTGTCCGCCGCCAGTCACTGAGATTCTGCGCACGGTCTGATTGGCTTGGGTGCACGCCTCGTCTCACGGGCGTCGCGCGTCAGCTACGATGCCCGCCATGGCGATCATCCTTATTCGACACGGCGAGACTCCCGGTAACCGGGACCGCATTATCCAATTCCCTCACATCGAACTCTCCGACCGCGGCCTCGAGCAGGCCGCCCGTCTCGGTGAGCGCATGTCCGGCGAGCCGATCGAAAAGATCTGGGTATCCGATCACGCCCGCGCGCTTCAAACCGCCCGGGCCGTCGAGCGAACGACCCGCGCTCCCCTCACGATCGTCGAGGACCTAGCGGAGCGGAGCCTTGGCGCCTTGCGTGGCCGGGCCTACGACGATTTAGACTTCGATCCCTTTGCCCCGGACTACACGCCGCCGGAAGGTGAGAGTTGGGAAGTCTTTCATTCTCGGGTCGACCGGGTTTGGAGTCTGATCGAGTCGCATTGGCTCGATAATTTCGCCGAGCGCGAAGGCGCTGGTCATTTCTGCATCGTGACTCATGGCTTGGTGCTTCGTTCGCTCATTGAGCGTCGTTTGCTCAGCGAAGCCGCGCTTCAGGATCACACGAACGAGGGCGGCCAGGTCTCGATCGCGAATACTTCTGTCACGATCCTCGATTCTTCCCCTCGCGCGGAAGGTGGCCTCGCACATCGCGTCGATCTTCTTGCTTGCACAGCGCATCTCGACGAAGGCACTGCTTCACGCGCGAATCCAAACGTGGGGATGTAGCCGGCGCGTTTTTCGGTTTTAGAGGCGCGCTTATTCTGCTGATCCCACCGGCGCTTTGATCGGTGAATACTGCGTGGTCCGCCGCGGCGGCCGCCAGTGAGGCGTGATACCCCTACATCCATGACCAAAACTGGATCAGGGGGGAATCTTGCGTCGGGGCTCGCCGTGTTGGCGGAGATCTTCGGACACGCCGAATTCCGTCCCGGGCAGGCGGAGGCCATCGAGGCCGTGCTGGCTGGGCGCGATGCGGCAGTGGTTCTACCGACGGGCTCCGGGAAATCCATTTGTTTTCAGGTTCCTGCGATTGAACTCTCGCGCCGTGGCGCCGGGACGACGATTGTCGTTTCCCCTTTGATTGCGCTGATGCAGGACCAGGTGGGAGCATTAGTGGCGCGCGGTGTGGCTGCGGGCGCTTTGCATAGCGGTCAAGAGGACGGTGAGCAGTCGGATGTGGTCGCGAATTTCCTACGCGGCGAACTCGACCTGCTCTACGTGTCGCCTGAGCGAGCTGCTAAGGATAGTTTTCGTCGGATGTTAGGTCGCGTCAAAATCTCGCTCATCGCGATCGATGAAGCGCATTGTGTTTCTCAGTGGGGGCACGACTTCCGCCCTGATTACATGCGCTTGAGTGAGCTTCGTGACGTGGTTGATGCGCCGATGATCGCGCTCACCGCGACGGCCACGCCCGTTGTTCTGAAGGAGATTGAAAGCCGGCTGCAGCTCAGCAAGGCTGCGCGCGTTCAAACGGGCTTCGATCGGCCGAATTTGGCCTTTGAAGTTCGCGCGCTTCGAACCGAAGTGCTGCGAACCGAGACGACCCTCGCGGAGATCGATCGCGCAGGGATTCGTGGCCGGGGCAGCTCCGGGCGCGCGATTATTTATTGCAGTACGCGGAAGGTGACGGAGCGTGTTGCGAAGGCTTTGCGGAGTTCTGGGATGCGCGCCGGCTACTACCACGCCGGTCGAACCCAGCTCGCTCGCGAACGAGCCCAGCAAGCCTTCGAACAAGGGCGAACGCGGATCCTCGTCGCGACGAATGCATTCGGGATGGGAATTGATCTCCCGGATATTCGTTTGATCGTCCATTACCAAACGCCGGGCAGCGTCGAAGCGTATTACCAGGAAGCGGGGCGTGCGGGGCGTGATGGCGACCCTGCGCGGTGCATCATGTTTTTCGGGCGCGCCGATTTGCAGACCCAGAGACGCTTTTCGCAAAACGGCCCCTCCAGCGCGGCGATGGATCAAAGGCGCGAAGACGCAATCGGTGAGATCGAACGCTATGCGATGGATTTGGCCTGTCGGCATGCTGCGTTAGTTTCGCATTTTACGGGCAAGGAAGAAGAAGAGGCCTGCGGTCGATGTGATGTTTGTTGCGGGGATGCGACGGATGTTGACGAGTCGTATGGCACGGCGAAGGCCGAGGTATTTTCACCGATGCCCGATCCCGTCAATGACGTGATTTTGGGCGCGGTTGATCGACTGAGTCGGCCAGTTGGGCGGCGCAATCTCGCTCAAGCACTTCGTGGGGGGAAGGCGAAGAGTCTTTCTCGCGGGGGGCTGCTGACGATGCCCGAGTACGGAACGCTCTCTGAATATTCGGAGGATGCGCTCGTGGCTGGGATCGACGCGCTTCTTAAGTCGGGGCAGCTCGAAAAGACGGGCCGGAAATATCCGACGGTTTGGATGCCAGGGAAGCCCGTTCGCTCGAAGCTGCGGTCTGCTGGGGACGACGACTCCGATTCCCCTAGCACCGCTCGAAAGGCTAAGCGCCCGAGCCGCTACGGCGGCGATATTGCCCGTGCTCTTGATAACTATCGAAAGCGTCGCGCCCGGACGCTCGGTTGGAAGACCTATATGGTTTTCCAAAAGAACGTGATGCTCGCGATCGACCAAGCTGAGCCCGAGTCACTCACGGCACTCGAATCCATTCCAGGCCTCGGCCCCGCGAAGATCGAACGCTTCGGTGAAGATATTCTCGAGATCGTTCGGACGAAGCGACCTCGGCCGCGGGACTGAGTTTCTTCGGACCTGCGCGAAGCCACGCGCTCGGCTCTCTCGCCCTCGACGTAAGCATCGCCATAGCGAGCCCCGTCCTCCCGTCCCGTCCCGGCTCGGTACTTGGGGCGCTAGGCGTCGAGCGCGATCTCGACGAGTACGACGTGGCCGGCTGCACCCTCGATGTCTTTTTCGAGGGGTCGCTTGTTTTCATCGAGCTTGATTCCGTAGACGACTGCGTCCCGGGGCAGCTTGGTCAGGAAGCCGCGGACTCCGTCCCTGAGCCGGTCGCCATCTTCGATAATGGTTTCAGCCCGCCCGGCAAACTGCTCTCGCTCGATTTCGACAGCGACGTCGGCGGGCTCGCCTAGGAAGTTCTTCCACCACCTCGTCTTGTTACTCGAAAGCAACCGAACCGTATCGCCTGTGCGCACGAAAGAGAGAGGCGTGGTAAAGCTGCGCCCCGAGCGGCGTCCTTTATAAGTCAGCAGGCAGAGGTGACGGCTCGCGATTCCGTGCATGGGGGATTGCAGGAGCGCTTGCATGGGGACATTCAAAATTCGATAGAAGAGATCGACGGGTCGCATGAGTTTCTTTCCTATTTGTTAGGCGATTTGTCGAGGGCGCCGGAAACGATCTCGCGGATTAACTCTTCGCTCTCTTTTTTAAACTCATCTGCATAGATCGAGCGTGCCTCCCAATTCATGAGTGCGTCTCTCGCATGCACCTCCCCGTCCGCCCATCCATGCGCTTGGACTAACGAGTCCAGCGTCGGCTTGGGCTCAGATGGGTCGGCGCATTTGGGCTTACACGTTGCGATGCGTGAAGAGCATGAAGGTCACGTTCTCTTCGCAATCCGCGCCCTCGTCCCATTTAGACACGGGGAGGAACTGTTCTTCGTCGGCGTGGTAATAGAAGGCGTTCAAGTCGAGTAGGTCCGCGAAGGCGACGAGCGTCGAATGCGCCCATGACGTCCAGCTATGGTAGTTGAACATCGTCCTGTCTTTGCGGCCGTTGGTTGCCTGAAGCCGGAAGGAAAGCTCGTTCGTCAGCGGATTCGGGTCGCCGTCCTTTTCGCCCGCGAGTTCACACTTGAAGCCGGCGTCGGCCTGTTCGGGGCGAGTAAGTTCGTCGGTATCGCCCATGTCCGAGACGAGGCAGATCTGCGGGGTTTCGAGCATCAGGTAGTCGACGTGTTCCGTCGCGACCTTCATCAGCGTCATGAGCTGCTTTGCATCGAAGAAGTGGTGGCTCTGCTTGCCAATATACGCGAGGGATTCCCCTTCGCTCTTTGACTTCACGCCATCCCAGATGTCGGCGGCCAAGACGTCGCCAACGATATATTCCTTGTTCGCTCCCGGGAGCCAGTTCTGGCCGCCTACGAGTTCGGCGGCGTCCTCGTCGAGGTCGATCATCAAATAGCGGAATTCGGGGAAGCGGAAATGGCCCGCATAACAAAACTCTGCGGTGCCAGCCATCGGCTCGACGATCGTCCGAACGTTCTGACAGAGATCGGTCTCAATGAAGTCCGCGACGCCGAAATCAAACGTACCCAGCACCGACGAATAAACCTTGTAAGGATCCAGCGCGTCCAGTCCGCCCTGCTGATAGGCGGAGATGTAGTCGTAGTTCTCGACGAAGGGCGAGTCGTAGTTCTTTGTCCAGCCGAGGTCGCTGAAATCATGAAAGCCTGAACGCGTGATCGATTGCCAGAGGGCGAGTCGTTCTTTGCGGCCGCCGAGTTTTTTGCCGGTGCTCTTGAAGCCTCGGAGAACACAGGGGTGGAGCCGCGCAAGGAATGCGGAGCGCTCTTCTTCGTTCATGTCCTCAAGGCGACAGGTTCCCTGAAAACGGATCCAGTCAGGCTTCGAGAGCTTGCCGGATTCGATGCGGGTCAAAAGCTTGTCCAGGTCTTCTGGGCTCTTCGCGATCTTCAGGACTTCGTCGGTGGACATATCGGCTCGGCTCGGCTTTCTCGAGGTGGCTCGGCCCTCTTTTAGGAGGAGCGTGATTCGATCAAAAGGGCTCAGCGACGCTTGCGCCACGCCCGTGCAAATGGGGATTCACGGGGGGATTAAGAAGAGGAACTCTCTTCGAGATATTTGGTGAGGGAGCGATGTACTTGCCGGGCACGATCGCCACGCCATCCCTGGATCGCCGTCAGCACGAAGTAGGCCTGCTGCTTGATCACGTCGGCCCCGTCGGTCTTGATCGCTTCGAGCGCTTGGTTCGCCACCGAAATCACCACGCCGCTCGGGCACGAGCGCGTGACGAACGTGATCGCCTCCACGACGCCGAGGTCTCGGTCGTAGTTGCGGTCAGGGTTGCGGTCCGCGTCCTGCGAAGGGCTGCCGGGCGTTTCCGCGCCAGCGCCCAAATCGTTGTGAGCATCATCCCCCATTCGCCGGACGGTATCGCATCCCCGTGCGACATTCCCTGTGTTCCTATTTTGGGGGATCGGCGGAAGCGCTTTGCAGAGGCGTGGCGGCATGACTTTGGTTCGAACTCGACGGCACGCGACGCGATGCCTCGGGATGATGTTTGTTGCCTTGAGCGTGGGCGTAGCCTTTACGTCGACGGCCCAACAAGATTTTTCGAAGGTCGAGATCGAGACGATCCCGCTCGGGTCGGACCTCGCCATGTTGGTCGGAGCCGGTGGGAATATTGGGGTCTCGACGGGGCCACACGGGCCGCAACGAGAACTTGGGAAAGGCCGATGTTCTCATCATGGCCCACGAGCCTGTCCGGGCGAGGCTCACGAGCGACCCATTCATCGCATCGCGAAATCAGACGCTTCCGGCTACAGCGAAAGAAGCCTGACCCGTCGTGACTTTCGAGGATGGGCTGACGCTGCATTTGAATGGACAGACGATCGAGATCCGTCAAGTTCCGCCCGCGCATACTGATGGGGATTCGATCGTCCGCTT
>JASDVF010000038.1:48010-91867 GCA_041440805.1 Myxococcota bacterium
CCGCTTTCGCAGCCCGCGGATCTTAGGAAGCTGCGCGAGATGCTGATCTCATTTTGCGCCCGCGTTCGCAAGATGAAGGAGCGGGGGCTCGAACGGCGGGATGTCATTCGGGCCCGGCCGAGCAAGTCGTTTGATGCGGAATTCGGCGGCGGCTTCATGACGCCAGACCGATTCGTGGGCGCCGTTTTCGATCGCTTGGACCAGTGAATTCTATCCAAATCGGACCCGGGGGGATGTTTAGTAATGCAGGTATGTCCTAAAGAGAGGGTAATTTATTATTGAAGACGAGTTGGCATCCTGGCATCCTGCCCGCATGGCTGATCCCGCCAACTCCTCCCGCCGCCCGATTCTGATGATGGTCTACCCGGGCATCCAGAATTTGGATGTCGTTGGGCCTCTCGAGGTCTTCGCCGCAGCGACCGAAGCGCTCGAAGAGCGTGGCGATCCGGGCGGGTACATCCTGCGGATCGCAGGATCCGAGCCGGGCTTGGTCCGCGGCTCTTCGGGAATCTCGCTCTCGGTGGATCTCGCGTACGAGGATCTGCCGGCGGAGATCGACACCTTGATGGTCGCGGGCGGTCGAGGGGCAGCGCAGGCTTTCGTCGACCCCCGAGTCCTAGAATGTACCAGGCGCGCCTCGGCTCGCGCGCGGCGGACCACGTCGGTCTGCACCGGCGCTTTCGTTCTTGCTGCGGCCGGACTTCTCGATGGGCGTCGCGCGACGACCCATTGGCAAAGCGTTGAAGGCTTCGCGCAGCTCTTTCCCGAGGTCGAAGTCGATCCCGATTCAATCTATGTGCGCGACGGGGATGTCTGGACCTCGGCCGGCGTGACGGCGGGAATGGATCTCGCGCTGGCTTTGATTGAAGACGACTACGGACGTGGCCTCGCCCTCGAAGTCTCCCGGCGAATGGTCTTCTTCTTGAAGCGCCCCGGTGGCCAATCACAATTTTCTGCACAGCTCGCCGGGCAGATGGCCGAGCGAGATCCACTTCGCGACCTGCAGGCTTGGATCATCGAGCATCCCGATGCGGCGCATACGGTGGAGGCCTTGGCGGAGCGGATGACGATGAGCCCGCGACATTTCTCCCGCGTGTTCACGAAGCAGGTGGGCCGATCCCCGGCGCGATTCGTCGAGCGTGTTCGCGTCGACGCCGCCCGGCGTAGCTTGGAGGATTCGGCGACCGGGATTGAGCGCGTGGCGAATGACGTGGGCTTCGGCACGGCCGAGACGATGCGCCGCGCTTTCTTGCGCCAACTCGGTGTCGGGCCCGCGGCCTATCGCGAGCGCTTTACCCGGGAAGCTTGAGGTCCGGGCGAAGAGACGGAAGTACTCGAGAACGTTCGTTATGTGCGTGACGGGAATTTGCTGACGGCGGCAGGCGTTTCCGCAGGGATCGAGATGGCGCTCTGGCTCGTGGGCGAGCTCTACGGCCCGCCACACGCGAGGCTCACGCAAAAGGTCATGGAATACGATCCGGCGCCACCTTATACGGCAGAAATCTGATTTGGAGTCGTGTTGCCGTCTTTGTGACGGCGTGCGATTTCGGCGCGAATGCGATCGGCTTCTGCGCCGTCGAGTGAGAAGCGTGAAAAAGCGACCATGCCGATCAGGATGCAAATGAGTGGCGCGCCGCCGATCATCCCCTTGATCGTCCACTTCACGACTTCACTCTGCTCTTCGTTCGGTACGAACCCGGAGAACTGAAGCGCCCAACCCGATATCGCGATCATGAGGCCCGTTCCGAATTTGGCGGCGAGGCTCCAGGCAGCGAGGTACGAACCCTCTTTGCGCTCACCTGTTTTGTATTCGTCATAGTCGATGACGTCGCCCTTGATTGAGTAGCCGAGGGTCTGGCCACAAGCGGTCGCGAAGCCATTGATCAAAGAACTCACGATCATCAAAAACAAGCGTCCTTCGTCCTGAAAGATCATCGTGCCATAGCCAAGCGCTTGAAGGCCCATGGCATAACGCCAGAGCACGTGTCGCTCGTACCGATTTCCCATCCAAATCCAAAAAGGGATCGAGAGCAGGGCGGGTGCTGTGTAAAAGAGAAACACGAGCCCTACATAGCTCGCGGCCTTCGTGACGTAGATAAGCAGGAAGGGCGTCATGGCGCTGGTCGCGCCGATGCCAAAGACCTCGATGAAATAGACGAAGAGCAGTAGGCGAGCGTGCGGATTTTTGATGACATCGCGAACTGCGGCGATCGGGCTTGCCGCGCCGCGGCTCGTGTGCGCATGTCGTTGCGGAGGAAGCCACCAGGTTGTGAGCGCGCAGATGATGGCGAGCAGGGCCGCGCCACCAGCGGCGATCCATGCGGCATTTTCGCGAGCGGCAGGATGACCCGTGATGAGAGGCGTTGCTATGACGAAGCAGGTCAGCATGCCGAGGGTTAGGGAGACCTGGCGTACGCCGAATACTCTGGCGCGTTCGTGAGGCGATGAAGAAAGCTCGAGGCCGTAGGCCATCTGCGGAACGACGAAGAGAGTGAATGCCGTATAGAAACCAATCACGGACACGGCGGCCCAGGCGATCAGCATGTTTCCGGAGAGCGAGGCCGGTGGCATCCAGAGCATCAGAACCATGGCGGCGATCGGTAGGATCGACGCCGCCATCCAGGGCTTGCGTCGGCCAAAGCGCGATTTCGTCTTGTCGCTTAGATAACCGACCATAGGATCGGATACTGCGTCCCAAATCTTCGATGCAAAGAAGATCGTGCCGATGATACCGGGGGCGATGAGGAGGACGTCCGTCGCGAACTGCATGTAAACGACGGTGAGCATCATGTAGAGCGCGTAGATGGGAAGCAGCGGGGCGGAGAAGTTCACGAGCGTGGGCCAGGCGATGGGCGTCGCTGTCGGCGAAGTCTGCGAAGGCACGTCGTCGTTAGGTTCGTTTTTGAGGGACAAGGCTTCTCCAACGAGGGCCCTTGACGCTAACACCTTGGAGTCGGGGTGGGGGCGGGATTCGCGGCGATCAGCGCGATTGATAGAAGCTCGCAGGTCGCTCGCTCGCCACAGGGCCGAGTGGCGAGCGAGCGCGCGGGACTTGGTTGCCTAACGCTGCACCAGAAGAACGGCGACAGCCTAAGGATCGGGCTGCGAGCGGCTCTAGATTATCACTAGATGGTCTCTAGAGAGACTTGCGGAAGCGCAGCGTCATGCGGTCGCTCTCGCCGATAGCGAGGTATTCCGCCGCGCCTTCATCGCCGTTGCGTAGCGACGGCGGCAAAGTCCAGACGCCACCTTCGTAGTTGGCCATGTCCTTAGAGTTCGCGTTCACTTCGGAGCTGGCTTCGAGCTCGAAGCCGGCCGCGACCGCGAGCGCCACGACCTTCTCGGTCGGCACGTAGCCATTGAACTTGGCCGTGTCGGTTGCTTCGCCTGCGCGATGCTGCACGACGCCTAGCACGCCACCGGGTTTGAGGACGTCAAAGAACGCTGCGTATGCGACTTCTGCGCCGCCATCGCGAATCCAGCCATGGTTGCTTCGGAACGTGAGGACCATGTCCGCTGATCCGTCTTCGCCGAGGTCGATCGACGTGGGTGCGGTGATCTTTGCCGTCTTGGCGTTACCGAAGACGGCCGCTTCGTCCTCAAAGCGCTCGACCATCTGGTCGTGGCCGCGCTTGCGATAGTCGGGCTGGTCCGGGAGATCGATGTCGTAACCGGCAGCGATGTACTGACCCTGCTCGGCGACGACAGGAGCGAGGATCTCGGTGTACCAGAGACCGCCTGGAAGAATTTCGATGACCGTCATGTCCTGGCGAAGGCCGAAGAAGGAGAGGGTCTCAACGGGATGGCGGTAGACGTTGCGCGCGATGTTTTTTTCGCTGCGGTGCGAGCCAATCGCAGCTTTGGCGATGGCTGCCCTGGTGGCGGCATCGGTGGCGGCATCGGTTCCGGTGTCTGCCGAAAGTCCGAGCATGGCGCAGCCGCCAAGGGTCATCGTCATGGAAATCGTGAGCACGGCCGCGCGAGTGACCTTCGGAACGGAATGGATCAAGGCAAAGCCCTCCTGCTGTGCGCGGCCTAGGAGTTGGCCGCGCTAATACGCGCAAGAGTGTGCCAGATCAGTATCCGAGATTCGACGCCAACCACTTCTCCGCGTCCGCCGACGAGATATTCATGCGCTGGGCATAGTCCTCGATCTGATCTCGACCGAGCCGACCGACCGTGAAGTAGCGCGAGTCCGGATGACCAAAATAGAGCCCCGACACGCTTGCGGCGGGCATCATGGCGAAGGTCTCCGTGAGCTCCATGCCGATCTCTGGTGCTTGCAAGATGTCGAAGAGGGGGCCCTTCGGAAGGTGATCGGGGCAGGCCGGGTAGCCAAAGGCCGGGCGGATGCCCTGATACCGCTCTGCGATTAGAGCGGCATTGTCGAGATTCTCTTCCGTGCCATATCCCCAATCCTTGCGCGCACGGGCGTGGAGGAATTCGGCGAAGGCTTCGGCGAGACGATCCGCGAGCGCTTTGACCATGATCGCGTGGTAGTCGTCGTGATCCTTCTCGAAACGTGCCGCGACTTCGTTGGCTTCGATGCCACTGGTCACAGCGAATGCGCCGACGTAGTCGGCCACGCCGGCCTCGTAGGGAGCCACGAAATCAGAGAGGGCGCGGTTGGGTTTGCCATCCGGGTTCACTGACTGCTGCCTAAGCATGGGGAAGCGCGCGATTTCGTTTGCGAGATCTTCCTCGCTGTAAAGGATGATGTCGTCGCCCTTGGTTCGTGCGGGCCAGAAGCCGTAGACCGCGCGCGGGTTGAGCCACTTCTTTTCAATGATTTCATCGAGCAGGTCGCGGCCGTTCTCGAAGAGTTCGCGTGCGGCTTCGCCGTACTTTGGGTCGTTGAGAATCTTCGGGTACTTGCCCTTGAGGTCCCAGGTCGAGAAGAAGAAGGTCCAGTCGATATAGGGATCTAGATCCGCGGCGGTGACATCGTCGACGACTCGGCGTCCAAGGAACGACGGCTTGGCCGGCGGGTTTGCCTGGAAGTCGATCTTCTCGGCGTTCGCGCGTGCGTCCCCAATCGAGAGCAGGGGCTTCTCTTTGCGGTTCGCATACACCGCGCGGAGTTTTTCCTGCTCTTCCCGGTTCGCATCTGCAAGTGGGCCGCTTCGCTCGGCCGACAAGAGGTCGGAAACCACGTTCACTGAGCGTGAAGCGTCGAGGACATGTACGACGGCTTGGCTGTAGTGAGGCGCAATCTTGACCGCGGTATGCTGGCGACTTGTCGTCGCGCCACCAATCAAGAGCGGGAGATTCATCCCGCGTCGCTCCATCTCCTTGGCCACAGAAGCCATCTCATCAAGCGAAGGCGTAATGAGGCCCGACAGCCCGATCATCTGTGCGCCTTCGGCGATCGCAGCCTCGAGGATCTTGTCCGTCGGGACCATCACGCCGAGGTCGATGACGTCGTAGTTGTTACAGCCGAGCACGACGCCCACGATGTTCTTGCCGATGTCATGGACATCGCCCTTAACAGTGGCCATCACGATCTTGCCCTGAGTCGATCCCTCGACTTTTTCCTCTTCCAAGTAGGGCTCGAGGTAGGCGACCGCCTTTTTCATGGAGCGCGCGCTCTTGACGACCTGGGGCAGGAACATCTTGCCTGCACCGAAGAGGTCGCCGACGACGCGCATGCCGTCCATGAGGGGCCCTTCGATCACGTTGATCGGCTTGCCGAGTTTCTGGCGAGCCTCTTCCGTGTCTTCATTAATGAAGTCGACGATTCCGTGGACGAGGGCATAGGAAAGGCGCTTCTCGACTGTTGTTTCTCGCCAGGAGAGATCGATCTCGCGCTTCTTACCGCCGCCCTTCACGTTTTCTGCAAAGTCGACCATACGTTCCGTCGCGTCTTCGCGGCGGTTGAAGATGATGTCCTCTACGTGCTCAAGTAGATCTTTCGGAATGTCCTCGTAGATCTCGAGCTGGCCGGCATTCACGATGCCCATGTCCATGCCGGACTGAGTCGCGTGGTAAAGAAAGGCGGAGTGGATGGCTTCGCGCACGCGGTTGTTGCCGCGGAAGGAAAAGGAGAGGTTCGAGACGCCACCCGAGATATGCACGCCGGGGCATTTCTCCTTAATCAGGCGCGCGGCTGCGATGAAGTTCTTCGCGTAGTCGGCGTGCTCCTCTATTCCCGTGGCAATCGCAAGAATATTCGGATCGAAGATGATGTCCTCGGGCGGGAAGCCCGCCTGTTCGACAAGAATCTTATAGCTGCGTTCGCAGATCTGAACCTTACGTTCAGTCGTATCAGCCTGACCGTCTTCATCGAAGGCCATCACGACGACACCGGCCCCGAAACGACGCACGACCTTGGCCTTTGCCAAGAAATCCTCTTCGCCTTCTTTGAGCGAGATCGAGTTGACGACCGCCTTGCCTTGGACGCAGCGAAGCCCGGCTTCGAGCACGGTCCACTTCGAGCTGTCGATCATGATCGGGATGCGCGAAATCTCGGGCTCTGTCGCAATCATATTAAGGAAGCGCGTCATGGCCGCTTCACTATCGAGCATGCCTTCGTCCATGTTGACGTCGAGCAGGTTCGCGCCGCCGCGGACCTGGTCGAGGGCGACTTCGAGTGCCCTCTCGTAGTCGTCTGCTTCGATGAGCTTCCGGAACTTGGCCGAGCCCGTCACGTTAGTGCGTTCGCCGATCATTTGGAAATTCGAATCGGACCTTATGGCGAGCGTCTCAAGGCCGGAATAGAACGTGACTCTCTCTGCGTGCGTCGGAATTTCGCGCGGCTTAACACCTTCGACCGCGTCAGCGATTGCCTGGATATGGGGAGGCGTCGTGCCGCAGCAGCCGCCGACGATGTTTACGAGACCGCTTGTGGCGAATTCGCCTACGAGACTGCCCGTCGTGTCGGGTTCCTCATCGTACTCGCCAAAGGCGTTAGGCAGTCCTGCGTTCGGGTAGCTAGAGACGTAGCAGTCGGCAATTTGCGCGAGTTCGGCGACATGAGGCCGCATGTCTATCGCGCCGAGCGAACAGTTTACGCCGACGGAAAGCGGATTTGCGTGCGCCACCGAGCGCCAAAACGCGTCGATCGTTTGGCCCGAGAGCGTGCGGGCACTAGCGTCAGTGATCGCGACGGAGATCATGAGCGGGAGCCGGATCCCCGACTCTTCAAAGACCTCGTCGATGGCAACGAGAGCTGCTTTTGCATTAAGCGTGTCGAAGATCGTTTCGACCAGGAGAACGTCGACGTCGCCTTCGATTAAGGCCTCGACCTGTTCCCGATAGGCTGCCTGCAATTGTTCGAATGTTATGCTTCGCTTGGATGAATCGTTGACGTCGGGCGAGATGGACAGCGTCTTGGGCGTCGGGCCGAGGGCGCCCGCGACATAGCGAGGCTTGTTCGGGGTCTTCGCCGTCCAGGCATCAGCGGACTCGCGAGCGATCTTTGCCGAAGCAAGATTCAGATCGCGGACCGTGTGCTCAAGCGAATAATCGGATTGCGAGATCGAATTCGAGCCGAACGTATTCGTCTCGATGATGTCGGCGCCCGCGGCGAAGAAGTCATCGTGGATCTCGCGGATCACATCCGGGCGTGTGAGCGAGAGCAGCTCGTTGTCGCCCTGCAGCTCACTCGGATGATCCGCGAAATGTGTCCCACGGAAATCGTCTTCGACGAGCCCGAATCCCTGGATCATCGAACCCATAGCCCCATCAAGGACGAGGATGCGCTCACGCAGGATGTCTGCGAGCTCGGTAAGGCGCTCGGCGCGGGGTGGACGGCTGGACATGATGGGCTCCTGTTGAGACTCAATTCGAAGCGAGCGAGTCTATCATCAGCTTATCTGCATGTTCAAATGTTTTCTTGATCTTCAATGAATGGCGACTGGCCCACAGGGGCTATTCGGTCGTGAAGCCCCAGCCGGATAGGCACGCTGGGAGGTTAACTCGCTTTCCTCGGTTGCATTTGTCTCTTTGGTGCTCATTATTCGCGTTTCTCGCCCCCAAAGCTGGGGCTGAGCGATTGATCCCCCGATCTTGAATCCGGAGCCGACCGATGGAAACCCACGCCTTTCAGGCTGAGACGCAAAAGCTGCTCGACCTGATGATCCACTCTCTTTACTCGAACAAGGAGGTTTTCCTCCGCGAGTTGATCTCGAATGCTTCTGATGCGCTTGATCGGCGCCGATTCGAGGCGGTGTCGAATCCCGAGCTCGCCTCGGTCGATGATCTCGCGATCGAGCTGATCGCGAACCGGATCGACCGGACGCTCACGATCTCGGACAACGGGATCGGTATGACGAAGGAAGATCTCGTCGAGCATCTGGGAACGATCGCTCGCTCGGGCACGCTCGAGTTCTTGAAGAAGACGGATGGCGGAAAAGATGAAGCCCCCGATCTGATCGGTCAGTTTGGCGTCGGCTTCTACGCGAGCTTTATGGTCGCCGACGAAGTCGAGGTGGTGAGCCGGCGGATTGGCGAAGACAAGGCGTCGCGATGGACTTCGCACGGAGCGGGCGAATACGCGCTCGGCGACGGCGAACGCGACGAAGCTGGCACGACGATCAAGCTCACGCTTAAGCCGGTGGACGGCGATGCCGGGGTCTCCGATTTCTGCGACGAGTGGATCGTTAAAAACGTCGTCAAGAAGTACTCCGATTTCGTCGGGTACCCCGTGAAGCTCACGATCATTGAAGAAGCGGTTGCGCCACCGCCCGTCGAGGGCGAAGACGAAGTCATCGACGTCACGCCTTCGGGACCGACGGAGCGCGAAGTCGAAGAACCGCTTAACTCGATGAAAGCGATCTGGACGCGACCCGAGAGTGAAGTCGAAGATTCGGAATTCGACGAATTCTACAAGCACATTACTCACGATTTCCAGGAGCCTTTGCTCCGGGTGAGTACCTCGATTGAGGGCACTTTCGAAGCACGCGCGCTTCTCTATATCCCGAGCAAAGCGCCCTTCGATCTTTATCATCGCGAGCGCCTGCAAAATGGCGTGCAGCTCTACGTACGTCGCGTCTTCATTATGGATGAATGCCGCGAGCTGTTGCCTGAATGGCTGCGCTTCGTGCGCGGCGTCGTTGATGCAGAAGATCTGTCGCTCAACGTCTCGCGTGAGATGCTTCAGCAGGACCGACAGATTCAGGCGATTCGGAAGCACTTGGTCAAGAAGGTCGCCGATAGCCTCAAAAAGCTGTCCAAGGATGACACGGACGCGTACCGACTTTTTTGGGCCGAGTTTGGGCCCGTTATTAAGGAAGGTCTCCTCGACTTTGAAGAGAAGAAGGATCGCATCCTCGACCTCTTGCTCGCACCCTCTACTTCGGATGAGACGAGCCTAACGTCGCTCGCCGAGTACAAGGAACGGATGCCCGAGGATCAGGACTCAATTTATTACATAGCTGGCCCGAAACTCGAGGTTCTTCGCCGATCACCGCATCTAGAAGCCTTCAAGGAGAAGGGTATCGAAGTTCTCTTCCTGACCGACGCCGTCGACGAAGTCTGGGTAGGTCAAGGCCCCATCGACTTTAAGGAGCTTCCCTTCAAGAGCGTCGGGCACGGCGAAGTTGAACTGGGCTCAGATGAAGACAAGGAAAAGGCAAAGGAAGATCTCGAGAAGAAAGAAGAAGACTTCGCGAATTTGCTCGGAGCCATGAAGTCGGCCATCGAGGACGATGTAAAGGAAGTTCGTCTTTCGAGTCGTCTCAAGAGTTCCGCTTCTTGCCTGGTGCTAGAAGACGGCGACCTCTCTCCGCAGCTCGAGGCGATGCTTCGCCAGGCAGGGCAGGAGATTCCCGAGCGGAAGCCGATTCTGGAGCTGAATCCCGACCACGCTGTCGTGACCGCGCTCGGTAAGAGGTTCGAAGCGAACCCGACTGATGCGCGAATCAAGGACTCCACGAAACTTTTGTTAGGCCAGGCGATTCTGGCAGAAGGCGGGCAGTTGGATGATCCGGTGGGCTTTGCGGAGCTCGTGAATCAGCTGATGGCGGAGACGCTTTAGCGCCTCGTCCATAATGCTGTGGCGCTTCGCGCATAAACGCTGTGGCCCTTCGCCCATAAGAGTGGACTAACGCAGCCCCATTCCGAGATAGTCGTTCGGCCTCGATTCCGGGGCGCGGACGACGATTTCGGGACGGGGGCCGATGCGTCCTGCGATGCTCGTGAGTACCTCTCGGTCGAAGCCGTAGAAGTCGACGGCGTTCTCGCCGAGAATGCGTCCCGTCTCCTCTTGCGGGATGTCGTGGAAGGCGTGCCGCAGGCATGTCTCCGTGTAGGGCCAGGTGCCTTCCGGATGAGGGAAGTCTGAACCCCAGAGCAAATTGTCGACGCCGATCTCATGGCGCATGTCCACCTCTCCTCGCGAGATGAACGTCGCGGTGATCGCGCAATTCGAACGCCAGTAGTCGCTCGGGCGTTTGGTGATCCGCTCTCGCAGCGTCTTTGAGTTCCACATGCCGTACATCTCGTCGAGGCGCATGAGTTCCTGGGGCACCCAGTGCGAAAGGGCTTCGGCGAAGACGAGCTTGAGCTTCGGGTGGCGATCGAAGACCCCGCCCCAAATGAAGAACCAAAGCGGGCGACGATCGAAGAAGGTCGATTCCGTGAAGTGAAAGAAGGACGCGAGAGGCTCGTTAGGGCCATAGGCGTCGGGGCCATCAGGAGCGCGTGCGTTCCCGCCGTGGACGGCGATGGGTAAGCCGAGCTCCGCAGCGAGCGCCCAGAGCGGGTCATAGTAGGCGTCGTGATATCCCGGGAGTCCCGCCTCTAGCTGTGGCACCAAGACGCCGCCGCGCAAGCCCGATTCCGATGCGCGCTTTGTTTCTGCGAGCAGTGCGCTCATGTCGTGTGCAGCCGGCAGCGAAATGACGCCAGCACGCCGAGCGGGGTTTTCCGAGACGAAATCCGCGAGCCACCGATTGTAGGCGCGTGCCCCGGCGAGCTGCTGTGCAAAAGGCCAAGGCTTTCCGCCGAAGATCTGGCCATTGCTTTCCATGATGTCGGAGTAGGGCGGATGATTCTCGACGAAGCCGTCCCCGTAGAGGACTTCCGCCGCGATGCCTTCTTTGTCGAGAAACCGGTCTCGAGTCTTTGAGTCGAAGAGGCCGACGGTTGCTTCGAGGGCGCGTTCAGAAAACGAGGCCGCTTGCTTCGGGGTGCCGCCGGTCGCTTGCATGAAGCCGTTAAGGAAGCCGGCCAATGCATCGCGGTCACCGCGGGATGCGGCTTCCGCAAGTTTGGCGCCCGGACGTGCGCGCCAATATCGATCAAACTCTTCGCGCTCGTTGGGGTCGAAGTAGGCTGCGAAGCCGGGAAGCGGTGGGCCTACGTGGCCGTCGCCAGAAATGACGAGGAACCGATCGGTCGACTCAGGCATATGAGGTGCTCCATCTATGTGAACTCTATTAAGCATAGACAGGAAGTGACAAGGGAGTCGAGGCCGTGGGCTCGGCCGAATTGTCTCGGTGGGATTCCGGGCTTGTTCGGAATCAAAGCTCGGCGACGATCCGCATCGCGCCCGGAGCCGAAGGTTTTATGCAGAACAAGAACGAGTTAGGGCAGCTGATCGGGTTTTTGGTCGAAGACTGGCGAGGCGCCGCGCCGCCGGAACATGTGACGATCGAAGGCGAGCGCTGCCGCCTCGAACCCCTCGAGGCTACTCGTCTAGCTGGGCTCGACCTGTGCGCGATAGGCCTCGATACGCTCCGTCAGCGGATCAAAGGATCGCTGGAACCCGTCGAGGTCATCGTACCGCGCACCCTGAATAAATTCCGTCACGCCGAGCTCCGTTAGGGCGCCGAGTCGCTCGAGGTCTTCCGCTTTGGAGCGTCGCCCGAGCGCGCCGAGTGCCGCGATTTCCGGTTCACTCCGGCCGAGGTCTTCGAACCGTGCGCGAAGCGTCTTAATAGGAGCCGCTAGTTTTTCGGGGTCGTCGGTCATGGGCATCCACCCGTCGCCCAGCTGCGCGGTTCGCTCGAGAGCATGGGGCCCCCCGCCGCCGATCCAAATGCGCGGGCGAATTGGGTTCGGGCGGAAGACAAAGCGTTGGCCATTCAATTGGACCACGTCGTCCTTCGCTTCGAAGGCTTCCTTGATAAAGGCCAGGGTCTCGTTTGTGATTCGTCCGCGCGCGTGTCGGTCGACGCCGAGGGCGCTAAATTCCGGATCCATCCATCCGACGCCAATGCCTAACTCGAGGCGGCCCTCTGAAAGCTCTTGGACGGTTGCGACGGCTTTTGCTGTGGGAAGCGGCGGTCGGTAGGGGATCACGAGAACCGCGGTTCCAATGTGAACTCGCTCCGTTGCGGCCGCCAACCACGCGAGAGTGGTGAGGGGGTCGAGGTAGCGCCCGTTCGAGCCCTCTATATCATCCGGCGGGATGGCCACATGGTCCTGGACCCAGATAGTGTCAAGCCCTGCCTGGTCCGCTTGGATGGCGGCCTCTCGCAGAACCGAACTGTTGGCGGCGGCACCCATTGATCGCAGAGCGAACCCAAATCTCATCAAAGCTTTCCCCTCGGCTGCCGGCGACTCTGTTTCGGAGACGAATTTGTGTTGAGCGTCACGCCTCGCTTCGCGCGAACGGGCTCGGGTGACGGTTGTGAAGCCTAAGGTCTAGACGAAGGTTCAATCGAATGACCTTCGGAATGAGCACGTAAGCAATGGACGGTCTTCCGTCCAGTGCGTTATTTTAGGGGCGATTCGAGGGACGCACACTCTCTCGAGACCCTGGAGGTTCCATCCTGACAGCCGCAGCCGAAAGCGCCCCGAGCGACGAAGAGTTCATCTCCGTTCGCGATGTGCAGCTGGCCTTTGGACATCGTCCCGTTTACGACGGCCTCGAATGTCATATGCGGAAGGGTGAAATCCATCTTCTGCTTGGTGGCAGCGGTACGGGTAAGTCGACTTTGCTGCGCATGATCGGTGGGCTGCAGCGTCCGGACTCCGGAATCGTGCGGGTCGCCGGGCACGAGCTCGCGGGACTTCGTGAGCGCGATCTCGGCGAAATCCGTAAAGGGATCGGCATGCTCTTTCAGAACGGGGCACTGCTCGACTCGATGACCGTTCTCGAGAATGTCGGGTTGCCTCTGCGCGAGCATACAAAGCAGTCGCGCGTCGAAATCGAAGAACGAGTTTCGAGTGTTTTGTCGGCTGTTGGGCTCGATGATGTCGAATCGTTACTGCCGCGTGAATTGTCCGGCGGGATGCTTCGGCGTGTTGCCTTCGCTCGGGCGATCGTGATGGAGCCCGAAATTCTGCTCTGCGACGAACCCTTCTCGGGCCTCGACCCATTGAACGTGACGCGGATCGAGGATCTGCTGGTTCGACTCAACAAAGAACTCGGACTCACGGTCGTCGTGACCTCGCATCACATGGCATCGTCCCTTCGCATGGCGGATCAGATGATTCTGATGCGCGATCGCATTTGTGTGTCGGGAACCCCTGAAGAACTCGCTGGAGGCGACGACAAAGGCGTGATCGAATTCCTCGGCGAAGACGGACGTTCATTCCTCGCTCGCCTGCATGAAATCCGCGACCGCGGAGATGTCGGTGACGGTTCGAGCGCGGGAGACTTGCGATGATCGGTTGGATCCGCAGTCTCGGCGCATCCGCGACTTCTTTCGTTGAAGGGCTCGGGCAGCTCACTGTTTTCGGCGGCGAAATTACGGCGTCGCTTGTGAAGCCGCCTTCGCGATTCGGGTTTTTCCTTCGTGCGCTCTACGACGCGGGCGTGCTCTCGGTGGCACTGATCGCGCTTTCGGGATTTACGGTTGGGATGGTGTTAGGTCTTCAACTCTACACGACGCTGTCTCGGTTTGGCGCTGAGGAGGGGCTCGGCGCGGTCGTGGGCCTTTCCCTCGTACGGGAGCTTGGGCCGGTCGTTTGTGGTCTGCTCGTGACGGGGCGCGCAGGTTCGGCCGTCACAGCCGAGATTGGCAGCATGAAGGCGACGGAGCAGCTCGACGGGCTGCGCATGATGGCGATCAATCCGATTCATTTTGTGGCGATGCCACGAGCCCTCGCGCTGACCGTTGCGATGCCTTTGCTTAACGCCCTCTTTATCGTTTTCGCAATCGCGGGTGCCTTCGTGATCGGCGTTTCAAATCAAGGTCTCGATGGCGGCGTGTATATTTCGGGCCTTGAGTCCGCCGTGCGCTTTGCGGACGATGTTGGGCAAAGTCTTCTCAAGAGCCTCGTTTTCGGGATGCTGCTAGGCCTTGTCGCGACCTACAAGGGATATAGCTGCTCGCCGGATGCGGCGGGCGTTGCACGCGCGACGACTTCGACTGTCGTGACGGCCTCCGTTGCAATTCTATTGAGCGACTACATCATCACAGCACTCTGGGGCGTCTAGTCGCGGCCTGTCCACGCCCAGCGCCTAATAACTGCTCCCGAATAATCGCTCCCGAGAACTGGGGCACCAGGAAAGAAGGAAGCCATCATGCAGAGCAATGCCAGTCGCGACCTAGTCGTTGGCCTCTTTGTCCTCGTCGGATTGGGCGCGCTTGCGTACCTCTCGCTTCAAATTGGCGGCCTCGAATTCGGAAGCCAAGAGAAGGTCGTTCTGCGCGCGACCTTCGATGATATTGGCGGGCTCTCAGCACGTGCTCCCGTACGGGTGGCAGGCGTAAAGATCGGGCAGGTTTCGGGCATCGCGCTTGACGAGGACCTGCGAGCAACGGTCTCGATGGAAATCGAAACGGGACTCGATCTATCGATCGATTCTTCCGCCGCGATTCGAACGGCGGGTCTGCTCGGAGACCAATTCATCGCAGTCGAACTCGGGGCCGAGGACGAATCATTGCAAGACGGCGAAGAGTTCTCGTTCACCGAGAGCGCGCTTTCGATCGACAAGTTGGTCGGCCGTCTGGTGCACGATGCCGGCGTATCCAACTAGGGGCCGAACTTTTTTCGTTGATTCGTTCGTTCGCCCAGCGTCGATTTGGGACGATGGACGCAGGGCCTATCCAAGAAGTAGCTGCCGAATTTGAGGGTCTCACCGAGGATCGCTAGGGCCGCGTAGCCGAATCTGTAACCCCTGCGTAGTATCCCAGGCGAGTGTCCAGGCGTGTTATCCCCGTCCCCCTTTTTCGTACCCCTCGAAACCCTTCAGGAATTCGCGAATTGTCTGCAGCGTCCTCTCGCAAAAAACGAAACCCTGCTCGCGGGACCGTCGCCGGCCTAGCCGTCGCCGTCTGTCTGTCGTGGATGACGATCAGCCCGACGCATGCGTTGGCTGATGAGTCGGACGTGTCCGCCGGGGCAGTGTCTCCGCGAGAACCTTCGAATCCCGACCCGCTCGAGAAAATCAATCGCGGAACCTTCGCGTTCAACGAAGGCCTCGATAAATACTTCTTGTCACCGTTGGCGACAGCCTGGGATTTCGTAGTTCCCGAATTCGCGCAGACGGGAATCAATAATTTCTATGGGCACCTAAACATGCCCATCGTGTTGGCGAACGACATCTTGCAGGGCAAGCCCATGGCTGCGCTCCAAGACGTGACGCGAATCTTACATAACACCGTATTCGGGCTCGGCGGCTTCATCGATTTTGCGACGATCGTGGGCATCCCCGAGAACGACGAAGATTTTGGGCAGACCCTCGGGGTCTACGGGGTCCCGCCCGGGCCCTATTTGATGGTGCCGATTCTTGGGCCCTACACATTAAGAGATGGTGTAGGTGAGGTCGTCGATACCACGGCGAGCGGCTTCCTCTATGCGCCATTTTGGTATCAGGTCGCGGGCCTGAGCCCGATCGAAACCAGTGGGGCCTCAGTCGGGCAGAAGGGCCTTGAACTCCTCAATCTACGTTCGATTTACGATGAGGAACTCGAAGAGAGTAAGAAAGACGCGTTCGACTACTACATCTTCGTACGTAACGCGTATCTCCAAAACCGGCGAGCTAAAGTCGCGGACCAGACCGATGCGCCGGTGCTTGACGAAGAGGATCTGTACTTCTTCGACGAAGACGAAAATGGAGACGAGGCCGATGATGATGAAGAGGAGAACTACGATGACTTCTGAGAGATGCCAGGCGAAGGGGTTCACGCGCCGAGCGGTTTGCGCTCTTGCCTTCATAGCGTTTTCCGTTTCGCTCGTGAGCGTGTCGGCAGCGCTTGCCGCGGATGATCCGACGCTTACGGCCGCGCCGCGCCAATTGATCAATGAAACGGCGACGAAGATCGTTTCCATTCTGGCGAAAAAAGACCAGACCACAGAGATGCGGATCTCCGAAATCGAATCGCTCGCCTATGAGATATTTGACTTCACAACCATGTCGAAGCTGGTCTTGGCGCGAAACTGGAAGAAGATGGACAAGGCGAAGCGCAAGGAATTCGTCGTCGAGTTCAAACGGCATCTGTCGCGGACCTACGGAACGCGACTTGATCGCTACGAACAAGAAGAGGTCGATGTCTACGGTGCGCAGGTCGAAGTTCGGAACGACGTGTCCGTGAAGACGCGGATCTTGGGCGGGCAATTCGATGGCGCCGAAATTTCGTATCGCCTGCGAAATCGCCGCGACGAATGGAAGATCATCGACGTCGTCATAGAAGGCGTCTCCCTCGTTTCGAATTACCGCTCGCAATTCAAAGAAGTGCTGAACGGCGGATCTATTGAGGATCTGCTTGCGCGGCTTCGCGACAAGAACTTCATTGTCGACGAGGGACGAGCGGAAAGCGCCGCGGCCGCGAACTAGCCGCCGTCGCCCGCTTCTTCGGCCTCGGGCGGAGTCGTATCCTCGAGGTTGTCGCGAAAGCCTTCGGGCAGCACGACCTTTTGGGTCCCGCCCTTCTTGCCTCGCTTCATGCGCATCGCGCCGGCGGGGAAGTAAAGCTCGCGGTCGCCTTCGTCGAGGATCGCGTCGAGTTCGTCGAGGGATTCGATGCGGATGAGTTTGTCCCGCATCTTGGTGCTTCCGGGGAAGCCCTTCGTGTACCAAGTCGCGTGCTTACGGAAGTCGCGGATGCCGATTCGCTCGCCGATCCAGCCGCATAACAAGTGCGCGTGTTCACGCATGGTGTCGATTACGACTCCGAAGTCGGGCGGGTTTTCCGGCTCGCGTCCCCCGAAAACCGCCGCGAGATCACCGAAGAGCCACGGACGTCCCAGGCAACCGCGTCCCACAACGACGCCGTCGCAGCCCGTTGACCGCATCATGCGCAGCGCGTCCCAGGCTTCCCAGATGTCTCCATTACCGAAGACGGGAATTTCGGGGACGGCCTGTTTGAGCTCGCCGATTGCGTTCCAGTCCGCTTCGCCGTCATAGAGTTGAGCAGCGGTTCTCGCGTGGAGAGCGACGGCCTTGCAACCTTCGGCCGCCGCGATTCGTCCCGCATCGAGAAAGGTCATCCAGTCGTCGTCGATGCCCATCCGGAATTTTATGGTGACAGGAATATCGCCGGCGTTCTCCACGGCCGCGCGCACGATCGATTCGAGCAAGCGCGGCTTCGCGGGAATCGCGGCGCCTCCGCCTCGTCGTGTGACTTTGCGAACGGGGCAGCCGAAATTCATGTCGATATGGTCGACGCGGTCCTCATCGACGAGCAGCTTGGTCGCCTCGGCGACGTAGTAGGGGTCGACGCCGTAGAGTTGGAGGCTTCGGGGGCTCTCGTCGGGATCGAACTCCGCGAGTCGCATGGTCTTCTCGTTCCGCTCGACGAGGGCCCGGGCCGTGATCATCTCGGAAACGTAGAGACCCGCACCGAAACCACGGCAAAGCCGTCGGAAGGGCGCGTTCGTGATGCCCGCCATTGGGGCCAGGATGACCGGCGGGTCGGCCACAATCGGGCCGAGCGAAACCGCTGCGAACTCGCCGGGCGCGGCGGGCTTCACATCGCGGTTCACTTCGCTGACGTAGATAGGATCCATGGGGCGGGTTAATACCACGACTCGGTCCGGCGGGAAATTGCAGGGTGTGTGCATGGCATGAGAGAGCTTACGACTCCGATCTTTCGCCCCGGGGGTTTTCGATTGAACTGCCAAAGCTCAATAGGAATCCGCCTCAGTGGGCCCTGTGATCTGCATTCGAAAGAGATCCACTTTCGGCATAAACCGCTTTCGGATGTTGAAAGACTGGGCGAGGACATGGCGAATCCCCTTCATCGCAGCGATCGCAGGGGAGTCGTGGCGCGCTCGGTCTCGCGCCAGATTCTTCTCCCAAAGATACTGATTGGTCGGCCACGGCCTTTCGGACGCGGCACAGAACCCCGCGGGAGCGGACTCGTTATCTCTGTTGCCGCGTGCACATGCCTTCTCCCGCTTGACGATTGCGGCGGATGGCCCACTCTACGCGGCACCCCCCAATAGATTGCTCTTGCAGAGCATTTTGCCCCGCTGTGCCCACGAGGGTCGGAGTGGATCGGTCGATCCGAGTGCCATCTCATGAGATGGTTCGCGCGATGGAATTTCGATCCACGGCCGCGTCGTAGTCACAGATGGGACCCGAGGGGTTCGATCGTCCATCATGGCAGCCCGCGCCAAGTCCTCCGCTAAACCTGCGGCCAATAAAGCCGCCAAGAAGGCTTCCGCCGGCGCCTCGAACTCGCCTAATACGGGCGGGAAGGCCGGTGTGAAAAAGAAGAAGGATGTCGCCTACGACGAGAAGGCGATCCAGACTCTTGATGCGCTCGAACATATTCGTTTGCGGACGGGCATGTATATCGGGCGGCTCGGTGATGGTTCGAATTCTGCCGACGGCATCTACGTGATGATGAAAGAGGTCGTCGACAACTCGATTGACGAATTCATCATGGGCGAGGGCAAGAAGGTCGAGATCTCTCGTGATGAAAAGACCATCGAAGTGCGCGACTACGGCCGCGGCATTCCGTTAGGCAAGGTCGTTGAGTGCGTCAGCCAGATCAATACGGGCGGCAAGTACAACGATGACGTCTTCCAGTTCTCTGTTGGTTTGAATGGCGTCGGCACGAAGGCGGTGAACGCACTCTCCTCCGAATTTGAAGTGCGCAGTATCCGGGACGGAAAATTCAAGCAGGCCTTTTTCGAGCGCGGCAAGCTGAAGAAGGAAAACGGCGGCAAATCGAGCGAACCGAATGGCACTTATATCCGGTTCACGCCAGACCATGAGATCTTTGGGAAATTCGACTTCGAAGAAGGCTTCATAGAGCATCGCCTCCGCTACTACACGTATCTCAACCGCGGCTTAAAACTCAGCTACAGCGCGCCGCCTCGCAAAGAGACCTTTCAGTCGAAGGAAGGCCTCAAGGACCTTCTTCTCGACGAGCTTGGTGACGCCGAGCCGCTCTACGAAATTGCTCGCGGCGAGGGCGATCGTTTCGAGATGGCCTTCACGCACGGCAATGCCTACGGCGAATCCTATTTCTCCTTCGTGAACGGGCAGTACACGAACGATGGCGGCACCCACCAAAGTGCCTTCCGCGAGGGGTTCCTCAAGGGCGTAAACGAGTTCGCCAAGAAGAGTTATGCGGGCGAAGACGTTCGCGACGGCATCGTGGCCGCAATTGCCGTGAAGCTCCAGGATCCCGTCTTCGAGAGCCAGACCAAAAATAAGCTCGGTTCGGCGGACGTGCGGAGTTGGCTTGTACCTGCCGTCAAGGATCAGGTCGTTCGCTGGATGCATGCGAACCAGGCCGAAGCGAAGGTGCTGCTCGAGAAGATCGCGCTTAACGAGAAGATCCGGAAGGAACTCTCGGCGATCAAGAAGGATGCGCGAGAGCGTGCCAAGAAAGTTGCGATCCGGATCCCGAAACTAACGGACTGCAAATTTCACTACGACGATCCCAAAGCGAAGCGACGCGAAGATACGACGCTCTTCCTGACCGAGGGCGATTCCGCGGCGGGCGTGATGGTGCCGACGCGCGATGTCTATACCCAGGCGATCTACTCGCTTAAAGGCAAGCCGCTCAACTGTTATGGGCTTAAGCGCGACGCGATCTATAAGAACGAAGAGCTCTACAATATCATGCGGGCGCTTGGGATCGAGGACAGCCTTGAACAGCTTCGGTATAACCGCGTCGTGATCGCGACGGATGCGGATGTCGATGGCATGCATATCCGCAACCTGCTGCTGACGTTCTTCCTTCGCTACTTCGAAGACCTTGTACTTAAGGGCCATGTCTACATTCTTGAGACGCCGCTGTTTAGGGTTCGTAACAAGAAAGAGACGCGGTACTGCTACACGGACGAAGAGCGGGATACGGCGCTCGACAAGATCAAGGGGCCCGAAGTGACGCGCTTCAAGGGACTCGGTGAGATCAGTCCTAAGGAATTTGGGCAGTTCATTGGAGACGGGATGCGCCTAGTACAGGTCACCGTCGGCTCAATGGGCGAGGTCGTGAAGAGTCTCGATTTCTTCATGGGGAAGAACACGCCCGCTCGCAAAGACTTCATCGTCGAAAACCTGTCGACGGAGGTCCTCTAGATGAGCCAGCTAGAAAGCTTGATGAAGGATCACTTCATCGAGTACGCCAGTTACTTCATCCTGGATCGCGCGATTCCGGAACTGCGCGACGGCCTGAAGCCAGTGCAGCGCCGGATCATGCACACGCTCTTTAAGATGAGCGATGGCCGTTTCCATAAGGTCGCCAATGTCATCGGCGATACGATGAAGCTGCATCCTCATGGTGATGCCTCGATCGGTGATGCTCTCGTCGTTCTGGCGAATAAAGATTATTTCATCGAGCGGCAGGGGAACTTCGGTAATCTGCTGACGGGGCATTCCGCAGCTGCGCCGCGCTATATCGAGTGTCGCCTAACGCAGCTTGCGCTCGACACTATGTTTCATCCGGCCTTGACCGAGATGGTGCCATCTTATGACGGCCGCAATGAAGAGCCTGTCGTATTGCCGACAAAGCTGCCTGTTATTTTGATGACGGGCGCTGAGGGCATCGCCGTTGGCATGGCGACGAAAATCCTGCCGCATAACTTACCCGAGATCTGGAAAGCGCAGATCGCGGTTCTGCAGAAAAAGAAATTCGCGCTCTATCCTGACTTCGCCCAAGGCGGACTGATGGATGTTTCCGGCTACGAAGACGGCGCCGGAAAAATCGAAGTGCGCGCGAAGATCGAGTCGAAGGATCGCAAGACGGTCGTGATTCGTGAGCTGCCCTTCGGTACGACGACCGAGGGATTGATCTCGTCGATCGAGAACTCCGTGCAGAAGGGTCGCGTGAAAATCTCGTCGATCGACGATTTTACGACTGACAAGGTCGAGATTGAACTCTCGATCGCGCGTGGCTCTGATGCGAAGGAAGTCATCCCTCAGCTCTACGCGTACACTGATTGCTCCGTCTCCGTGTCGTCTAATCTGAACGTGATCGACAATCGCAAGCCCGTTCAGATGACGGTGACCGCGATTACTTTGGCGCTGACCGAAGCGCTCAAGGATCAGCTGAAGCGCGAACTCGAGTACGACCGCGAGCAGCTGATCGACCGAAAGCATTGGCTAACGCTCGAGCAAATTTTTGTCGAGAAGCGCGTCTACAAAGATATCGAAAACAAGAAGACCTCAGACGCCGTTCGCAAGGCCGTCTGGGACGGTATGCAAAAGCACAAGAAGCTATTTGTTAGGCCGATGGTCGACGAAGATGTGTTGCGGCTGCTCGAGGTTCGGATTCGACGGATCTCCGCTTACGATATCGAGCGCAATCGCAAAGAGATTGAAGATATCGACCGGAAGATCAAGGCGATCGAGCGGAAGTTAAAGAACATGGTCAAGACGACCATCGACTATCTCCAAGGCATGCTTGCGACCTACGGCGAGCAGTACCCACGCCGCACGAAGATCACCGAGATTCAAGCTGTCGATAAGCGCTCGGTCGCGCGACAGAACCTGCGGCTCTCCTTCGATAAAAAGTCGAGCTTCTTTGGGACGGAAGTCCGTGGAGACCTGTTCAAGCTCACCGTCTCGGAATTCGAGCATGTGCTCGGGATTGGGAAAGACGGCACCTATCGTGTGATGAACGCGCCGGAGAAGGTCTTCTTTACGGGGCCCATGATCTACGGCGAACTCTTTGATCCAGATAGGGGTACCGAGTTCATCGTTGTCTACCGCGACAAGCAGAAGATGGCCTTCGCCAAGAAGATCAAGATCGAAAAGTTCATTCGCAATCGCGAGTACCGACTCATCAAGGACAAGGGCGGTCGCGTTGACCTCCTGTTGTCGCCGGATCAGCTTGGAACTGTGCATCTCGACTTCGTGCCAGCGAAACGCCAGCGGCTGAAGGAAGCGGACTTCGATCTCGCAGAACTCGAGTGGACAAGTCCAACCGCGCGAGGCGTCCGCATTGCGCCTAAGCCGATCGGCAAGGTAAAGCTGATTCCCGCGCCGGAAGGTAAGGGCAAGGCGGGGAAGGCCAAGGCTAAATCGGCTGCGAAGGGGAAGGCGCCCGACGGGAGCTCCGACTCCTCTTCAGGCTCGTCTTCGGGTAAAGGCGGGCAGGGCGACCTCTTCTAGGGCGCTCGAATCACTGGCGGCTCGATTCGATACGCGCCCGCCTTCTCCGTGATCACCGACCTGATGGGATATCTCGGAGAAAATTGCTGCCAGGACGCCGGCTGTGCGCCCGCGGCAGGCTAAAAGGAGTCCACCATGCGACTGCAACTTGCCCTGAATGTGAACGATATCGATGAGGCCGTCGATTTCTACTCGAAACTTTTCGCGACCGAGCCCGCAAAGCGTAAGCCCGGTTATGCCACCTTATTTTTAGACAGGCTGGTGCGCTCAGCCGGATAGATGGCTTGGGCCGCCTGGCCTAGTACTGTCGCCAGCGAGCTTGGATGTGTCGCTGGCGGACGTCGACCTCTCGCCGCCGATCATCAGGCGAGATCGTCGGCGTATCCGGCGGCAGCACGTCTCGAACATCCGCGATCTTCGTGGCGAAGGTTTTGATGGTCGGCATCTGTTCCCTGGGCGGTGCCGCGTCGTATAAAAATCGCATCGACATCATGACCTTTGATAGCCCCGTCGTGGAAAGCCAGCCCGGCGTGCCGGGGTCGCGCGCGGATACGACGTAGTAGCGCGCACCATCGGAAGCCACGCGGTTTTGACCGCCCGTTTGACTGCTGACGTAGTTGGCTTGGTCGAGGGATTCGCCCCAGAGATTGGCGAGCTGAAAGCCTACGTAGTGCGGTTCTTCGGGGGCTTCGACTCGGATGACTAACGCCTCGTCGTCTTCGAGTTCATAGGTTCCGGCTGCGTAGAGCTGGCCTGCGCCGGCAGTCCCACCTGCGATGAAGGGCGGAGCCGGCGGATTGAGGTCGTTGAGCGGAGACGCGAGGCGTCCGTCGCCGTTCCGGTCGCCTTTCAGCTCGAGCCCGAATTCGTGAAGTCGATTCCAAAACGCGACTTGATGGGCGACGCGCTGTCCGATTGCGTTTAGGTGGAGTCCCATTTCCGCGCTCGAGCGCGGCGGACGAGGGGCGCCGCGCATATCGAGGCGCGTGATTTCGAGCTCGACGGGGATTTCGTTTGCCCAGTCCGAAAAGATCTCGCGGACGTTCAGGATCGTTGCGTCGCGCATGCGATAGGTGGTGGTACCGAAGGGCGTGGCACAGGGGGCTTCGGCGCGGCTCGCCAAAAAGTGCCCGCCGTAGCCCGCCGGCCTTCGTGCGGCGACGATGATCTCGAAGCGACCTTCGTCGTCGAGTTCAAGATCAAACTGATCGAGGGAGTCGAGGGTCTGATTGCGGCACTCACGCATTTCCGCGAGCTCACCGGTTTGGCCGATGGTGGCGGTCGAGGTTTGAAAGATGACGACGCGCGGCGCGCGATCACCACTCGTGCTCCGCTCCCCTGTTTGCCACGCCCGCGTGTCTAGGGCACGCCCGCGGACCCTGTATACGCCTGTCGAGTCGATCGCCGAGGAGAGGTACATCGTGTCGGGATTGTCGATCGTCCACTTTGAGAGCATGCGGATGGATCGCTGGAAGTAGGGGAAATCAGGATGTTGTTGGGTCTGGGATTCGATGATTCGAGCGAGATGGCCTAACAGGTAGCGGTAGCCCTCGCCGAGGTTGCGGTCTGTTGGAGACGGGGGGAAGTAGGCGGGGTTCTCGATGGCCTGGCGCGCTTCGTCGAGGCCCTTCATGAAGCCGATCCATCCGCTCGTGAGTTCATCCGGCGCGACATCCGACGTCGCGGAGAGGCGGATTTCGGTGGGTGCGGCGTTCTCATCTTCGGGGCCTGAAAAAATCGAGCATCCGGTCGTCGCTACGGCGAATGCAAGGAGCAGCGCGGCGACGCCGAGACCAGATGGACGGCAGCCGCATCGCTGCGTGGCTAGGCGCGCCTCAGAGTGCTCGATCGGGTCGCTGTGTGTGGCGGGAGCGGAGCACATCGGCATGCAAATTCCTCTGGGTGAGCGTCGAGCCGGCTATGGCCCGGAAGGTGACGAGGCTGTTATCGTCGCTTCGCTCGTGGCGAGCGTCAATCGAGCGCCCGCCAAAGTTTTTCCGAGGTCACCATTCCGGTCCTCGGGACTCAGAGGAGAAAAAATCATGGACGCCATCGAGGCCATCTATACGACACGTGCGATGCGCCGCGTGAAGCCCGATCCCATCCCGGAAGACGTGCAGAAGAAAATTCTGGACGCCGCCGTGCGAGCCCCGACGGGGGGCAATGCCCAGGGTTGGCGTTTTCTGCTGGTTGATGACCCCAAGGTGAAGGCCGAATTGGGCCCTATCTATCGGGCATGTATGGACACGCTCTGGGGTTCTATCTACAAAGATCGAATGGATGCGGCGGTAGCCAATCCGGGGGACCCCGAGAGCATCGAATTCCAGAAGATGTTCCGCTCCGCTTCCCATCTCGGTGAGCATTTCGAAGAATACCCGCTGATCCTCTTCGCGTTTTGTCAGTACGACAACAGCGGCGGCTCGATCTTTCCCGCCGTCTGGAACGCGATGCTCGCAGCGCGAACCGAAGGCGTGGGTAGTGCGCTTACAAGTGTCTTCTTCTTCCAGCTCGAAGAGATGAAGAAGGTCCTTGGAGTACCGTCTGAAGGCGACTGGCATTTCAGCGCCTGCGTGACGTTTGGCTATCCGACGGGTAAATGGGGCGTGGCACCGAGACGGCCCGCGCATGAAGTCTCATTCAAAAATTCGTGGGACGGCGATCTCGGCTTCGAAATTCCGGAACCGCTCTTTTCGCTCGACTAGTTGGGTGCTCTCCCGACTAAGCGCCGCACTTCCCCGACTAACAGGTAGGCTCAGATGGCAGATTTTGATGCAGTGATGTGGGATTTTGGTGGAGTCTTTTCGGCTTCACCGTTCACGACCGTGGCCGCTCTCGGGCGTGAGAAGAACTATGACGCCGATCTCTATTTCGGTGCGATCTTCGGTCCCTACGACGCAGACACAGACCATCCTTGGCATCGCCTCGAGCGCGGCGAAATGGACTTCGTGTCTGCGCGCGAGGCGATCATGGAGGCCGCCAAGGCCCAAGGCATGGAGGCCGACCCGATCGAACTCTTCACCCGCATGGGGGAGGAGGGCGGCGGTATGCGCCAGGAGGTCATAAAACTTGCGACAGATGTTAAGCGGCGCGGCTTCCAGACGGCGATCGTCACGAATAATGCAAAGGAATTTCGTGATAACTGGACGAAGTCCGTTCCCATAGACGACATCTGCCACGCGATCGTCGACTCGAGCGAGATCGGAATCCGAAAGCCCGACCCGCGCATTTTCGAGTTCGCCCTCAAAGAGCTCGGGGGCATCGACCCCACGCGAGCGATCTTCGTGGACGATTTCGAAGCGAATATCGTCGCAGCGCAAGCCCTGGGGTTTCGAGGGGTGCTGATGCAGGACGACTATCATCCGGCGCTTGAGGAAATTGAAGGGCTGACGCGGTAGGGGGGAGGCTTAGATAGGCATGCTTAGTTATGAGCAGAGGGGCAAGATGTCCAGAGTATCGCGAGTGGGTCTACTTGTTTTGGTGATCGCATCGGCCTTTCTGGGGTGTCAATCGGGTTCGGCCGGGTCAACTCAGAGGAGGGCAGCGCAACTCGCCCAAAAGCCCTGGGTTGTTGTGAACAGCGCCCGATTTGAGATTTTCTCCTCGATGTCGGAGGAGGCGACGAAGGCCTTAGCTTTGGATCTCGAGCGCTTTCATGCGCTTGTATATGCGACCACGACGGCAGCAAAACGACCCTCTTCTATCCCAACGCGTATCTATGCTTTCGATAATCCCCGAGACTATGGGCGTTTCGGCCCCGAGGGCAGTGCGGGCGTCTTTATGCCGGGTCTCCGTTCGAACGCGATTCTCGTGACTGACTACTCGGTCGGGTTAGGCGCTGCCGACCTTATTCTTCACGAGTACGTGCACTTCGTCGTTCGGAATAACACGGCCACGGCATATCCCACTTGGTACGACGAGGGATTTGCGGATTTTCTCAGTACGGCCCAAATCCACAAGGATATGATCGCGGTCGGGGCAACTCCGCGATCGCATATTCGGACCTTTGAAATGGGTGAATGGGTTCCTATTAGGCAGATCATCTCCGCGATTGGGACGCGTTCCTATGAGTTTAAGGAAGAGTGGATGTTCTATCCGGAGGCTTGGGCTTTGGTGCACTACCTCACCCTCGACCGACCCCGCGAAGCAGGCTCCTTTCCCGAGCAATTGGCTCGTTATTTGGAATTGACAAAGCGAGGCGCGAAACCTGCTCCTGCATTTGAGACGGCGTTCGGCGAAGACCTTTCAAAGATCGATTTCACCATTCGACGAAAGATCGATAGCGGCAAGATGCGCGTGATCGGGATTCCGATCGCATCACTCGACTTCGATGATTCGGAGCCTTCGGTTCGGATCGCGACCGAAGCGGAGGCCTCCGCTCGCATGGGAGTACTTGCGCTGAGGACAGGTCAGATGAAAGAGGCCGGCCAGTATTTCCGCCAAGCAGCCGAACTCGATCCAACGAATGCCACGGCGCAGGCTGGCCTTGGTTGCTATCACAAGTTTGGTGGGCGCTTCGAAGAGGCCGAACCCTTCTTTGAAAAGGCGCTCGAACTTTCACCACAAGATCCATGGATCCAGCTCGATCTGGCTGAGTTCTACATGGCTAGAGCAGAGCAAGCGACATCGCGGAAGGTACGGCGGTCGGATCTCGCACAGGCCCGGAGGCTCTTTCGAGCGGTCATCGAGATGGCGCCGGAGATTCCTGAGGCACATGCCAAGTTGGGAAGGAGCTACTTGTTGGCCGGGGAGTCAGCCAAAGATGGAATCGATTCTCTAGAGAAGGCATTCAAAATGCTGCCCTCATCGTTTGTCGTCGCTATGTCCTATGTCGCGGGGAACCTTGCGCTCGGAGAACGTGCGATCGCAGAAGACGTGATGCGCTTGGTCTTTGCATCGCGAATGGCGGACAAAGAGGAAAAGGGCTCCTTTGATGAGGAACTCGATGAGATGGAGAAGTCGCGGGAGAAAGCTGAACAGGAGTTTGCCAAGCTGCCCGAAATCGAATCCGAGACAGACGCCAACCCCGAACAAGGTGGAAGTCCTGACGCCAACGACGTGCCAGCCGAAGCGCCTTAGCTCAGGCGTTTCGATCGATCAGCACGCCGTCCTTCTTGAGCTCACCCACTTCATGAATCGCCCCGAGCTCTTCGTCTAGATAGCTGGGCCCTTCCGCGGTCGGGATGAACCAACCTGTCGGACACATGGTGAGGATCTCAACGAAGGAGAACCCTTGGCCCTTCTCCTGTGAGGTGAAGGCGCGGTCGAGGAAGCGGCGGGTGCGGGCGACGCCCTTGGCGTCGTGTACCGAAGCGCGGGCGCAGTAGGCGGTGCCTTGGAGGCCCGCGAGAAGATCTCCTATCAGAATTGGGTAGCCGTGTTGCTTAGCATCACGCCCTTCGATCGAGTTCTTCGTCCTTTGCCCGAGGACCGTGGTGGAGGTCATATGCCCACCGGTTTCACCGAAGACGCCGTTGTTAAGGAGAATGCAGGTGACATTTTCGCCGCGGGCGGCTGTGTGGATGACTTCCTGCAGGCCTTCATTCACCATGTCGCCATCGCCCTGGAGCGTGAAGATGAGGTTGTCGGGGCGCATACGTTTGGCGCCCGTAGCGACGGACGGAGCGCGACCGTGGAGCGCTTGGATCAAGTCGACATCCATCAGGCTTGTTAGGGCGGTATAGCAACCGATCCCGATGACCCCGATTGCATCTTGGGCATGGCCTAGCGCTTCGATCGAATCGAGAATCTGTCGAAGCGCGAGGGGTTCGCCGCAGCCGGGGCAAAGGTCATGCTCGCCCATCAGAGTGAGTGCGGGCTCGAAGCTGCCTTTCTTGCGGCAAGCTACGGTTGGTGGGGCATCAGTGGGGATCACGCGGAGTGGATCGTAATCGTTGCTCATGAGACAACTCCTCTTGGAACGGGTTTGCCCGCGTATGCATCGCGAGCGCGAGCGGCGATTCGGTCACTGTCGAGCAGTGCGCCAATTCCAAAGCCAGCGGCATCTGTCGAGATGCCGCCAATCGCAACGACGGGAACGGAGCCGAGAAGCGAAAGCTGAACATCGTCAATCATCTGTCCCGCATTCTGTTCGAGCACGGCCACGCGTTTGCAGCCCGAGGCCGCGTCACGAAGCGCTTGTGCAGGGAAGGGCCAAAGGCTGATCGGGCGAAAGAGTCCGACCTTCAGTCCCTCGGCGCGCAAATCGCGAATTGCGGCACGGGCGAATCGCGCGAGCGTTCCGAAGGCAACGATCAAGAGTTCCGCATCCTCCGCTTGCTCGACTTCGAAGCGCTGCTCCGCTTCTTGGATCCGGTCTTCTTTGTCCGAGAGTCTCTGCCAGAACTTGTTAGGGTCGATTCCCTTTGAACCCTTTTCCATCCCGATCGGGTTTACGTTCCGCGATCGACCTGTTCCGCCGAGACTGCCGTCGACTGCCCAGTCCTTGTCGGGAAGTGGACCAAAGTCGATTTTTTCGATTTGGACCGCTTCGGCCGTATGCGCGATCAAGTAGTCGCCGTAGATGACGACAGGGTGCCGCCATTGATCCGCGAGATGGAAAGCGAGTTGGGTGAGTTCAGTCGCTTCGCCGACGCTTTCGGGGGCGAGGACGATATGCCGATAGTCGCCGTGTCCGCCGCCGCGGGTCGCTTGGAAGTAGTCGCCTTGGCCACGTGCCATGTTGAAAATCACGATCGGAATTTCCGCCCGCGTGATCTCGGACATGGACTCCTGCATGAGCGAGAGTCCTTGGCCCGTGGATCCCGTCGCAGCGCGAGCGCCGGTGGCGGCTGCTCCCCAGGCTTGCCCGATGGCTTCGATTTCGCTCTCTGAGTTGATGCAATGGCCACCCTCATCAGGCAGTCGCTTTGCAAAGCACTCAAGAACTTCGGTGAAGGGGGTCATGGGGTAGCCCGAAAAGAATCGACAGCCCGCCGCGATCGCGGCCTCTGCGATTGCTTCGGATCCTTCCATGAGCCGGCGTTGGTTAGGCGGGGATTCTGCGGCGCTCACTGCGCTGCCTCCTTTCGGGTGTTTGCTGGCGTGCTTCCGTTGGGCGCATCTTCGAGTTGGTAAACCTCGAAGCAGAAGTCAGGGCAGACCATGAGGCATGCGCTGCATCCAGTGCAGCCCTCTATGAGTTCGGGAAGTAGATAGCCTGAGGCGTTTCGACGACTCGACATCCGTAACACGCCGGGCGGGCAGGCGGGGATGCACAGTTCGCATCCTTTACATCGTTCAGTGTTGATCACGACGCTGCCGCGTGGCCCTTTGTGGCCGGCTTTTTTGTTAGATTCTGCGCCGCTCATACGTCGCCCTCCGCCGGCCAGGCCGGGTGAATCAAAGCTTCGGTGACATCGCGCCCTGCGGCGAGCGCGCGTCGATTGGCCTCGAGAAACTGATGCCGGTAGCTCGGCAGAGAGTCTGCAAGCGCTGCATCAAGAGCGTCGGCGCCAACGATCCCGGTCGCATGGGCGAAGGCGCCTAGCAAGATGAGGGCTGCAGCTTTTGGTGCATCTACTTCGCGAGAGATGCGCGTCGCTTCGATGGGGTAGATCGTGGCGGCCGTTTCGCCGAGGGGTTCTTCGAGCAGATCTGCATCAACGAAGACAGCGCCTTCCGGCCGTAGCTTCTGTCGGATCGGTTCGAAGTAGCGGGGATGCACGACGACCGCGGCCCATGCGCTGGATACCATGGGTGGGGATAGGATTCGGTCACCCGCGACGACGACAACGGCATCGGTATTACCGCCGCGCATCGTGCCGCCGTAGGTGCCGAGTGACATGACCTCTCGGCCTTGTCCCGTCGCGGCGAGCGCGAGGATCTTGGCGGCGAGTTGGACCCCTTGGCCGCCGATCCCCGTCCACATGATTTCGCGTTCGGGCAGCGCTGCCCCGGAAGTCGGCAGATTGCCGTCGGTCGTCGAAACTTGTGCCGCGCTCATGTGTTCTCCCCCGTGGCATCCGGGTCGTTCGGGTTTCGTGTGTCTCGCACAACGCTCGCGCCATCAACCTGGTCATCGGCTGATGAATCGGTCTGCGTGGGCCGTGCTAGTCCGGCGAGTATGAAGGCTTGAAGTTGCGTGACTTCGGAGGAAGAAGGAATTCGTCCTTCGACAAGTCGCGCTTCCACCCAGCCCATCATGAGGTGATAGAGCGCTTCGGCTTCGACCTCGGGAACGACGCAAGGCATATGGCCCGCATCCCGAGCCTGCCTCAGTGTCTCGCGGAGTGGCGCAGTCACACGTCGCTCAGATTCGGCGACTTCCGCCGGAAAGGATTCGGCCAAGCGGCCGCGGGCGAGAGCAAAAGGTCGAGAGGCGGCGGCACCGACCGGATCTTGGGTCTGCGCGGCCATGCCGAGAATCCATTCCCGAACGGCTTCGACGGGTCCCTTGGTTTCAGTCATCCGTGCTGCGAGGTAGTCCGCGAGGGATTGGATGCCGTCGTCCAAGACTGCGACTAGGAGTGCGTGCTTCCCTTGGAAGTGGCGATAGAAGGCCTGATTCGAGAGTCCGGCCTCGGCCAAGATGTCGGACACCTTCGGCTCGAGGTGTCCGGTTCGCTCGATGATGCGGAAGGCCGCAGAGATCAAGCGGTCGACTTCGTCTTCGGCGGCTGCACGGCGGCTTTCGAGGGATCGGTCGACGGCTCGACGGGCAGTTCCCGATCGACGCGCTGAGCCCGCGCCCGCTTGGATCTCGCTCGCTTCAGCCGTGACTTTTTTGCTGGGGTGCGAGAGCTTCAGTTCTGAGACGGAACTGAATGGGTTTGGAACGTTGTTCTCCATGACGAGAATGGTATTCTGCATTCGTCGGTGGCGCAACCTTTGTACCCTGGCCACTGAAACGGGCCTCCTTGGGGCCCGGCGGCGGGAGAGGTTAAGAAGATGTCATCGGGGAGTGGGAACGAAGTTCGAGGTGGGCGAGCTGGCCGGCCAGCCGAACAGCGGCTGCTGATCGACGGCATCATCCGGAGGGCCGCGGAAGCGACTCCTGAGGCGCCAGCCGCCTGTGTAGGCACCCGGCAGAATGGCTACTCGACGCTTTCGTATGCCGAGCTCGAGCGAGATGCGAACCGGATCGCCGCAGTGCTTCGGGATCGCCTCGGAATCGGTCTCGGAGATCGGGTGCTCGGTTGGGCGGATACGTCGATCGAAGTCCTGCCGCTCTTTGTGGCGCTCGCCAAAATTGGAGCGGTCTTCGCGCCATTAAATGCGCGCCTGGGGCCCGCTGAGGCGGCGACGATTGCACAACTGGCGCGGGCGAAGCTGCTGATCGTGGATTCCCCTCGTGCGGCCGATGCGCCTGCATTGGCGGCCTCGGCGGGAATTTCAGAATGGGCTTTGCTTCCCGTGGACGGTGAAGGCGGAGGGGCCGAAGCGGGCTCGAATCGCGTTTTCCTCGACGCGAGTCAGCTCCCAGATCCGCCCGATACGATTCAGGAGCCGGCACTCGAAGAGACAGATCCCCACGTCATCTTTTTTACGAGCGGAAGCACTGGACGGCCTAAGGGTGTCGTCCTGTCGCATAGGGCAAATTGGCTGCGCGGATTCCAGGGCGTCTTTCGCGATGATCCTGAGCGAACGGTTTGCATGTTTCCGCTCTTCCATATGGCGGCGTTCACTTTGGCGATCGCAGCGTGGCAGACCCGCGGCGAAATTACGTATACGGAGTCATCTGCTGAGGCACTCTTGGCCGCATGCGAGGACCGCAAAGCGAATCGGCTCTACGGGCTGCCGCTTGTTTGGAAGCGGATCGTCGAAGCTGATGTAGACGCCTATGACCTGAGCACGCTTTCTCAACTCGACTCAGGGACCTCGGCCACGCCCATCGAGTTGCTGGAAGCCATGCGCAAGCGATTCCCCGGCGCCAAAATTCGGATCTACTACGGCTCGACTGAAGTGGGGTCTGCGACCGCACTCGCGGACACAGACATACTGCGCAAGCCGGGAAGCGTTGGGATTCCGTCGAATAACGTCGATGTCTGCCTGGCGGAAGACGGTGAAATTTTGGTGCGAAGTCCATACTTGATGGACGGCTATTTTGATGACATCGAAGCCACGAAGGCCGCTTCTCTGGATGGCTGGTTTCGAATGGGGGATATGGGGGCCCTCGACGACGAGGGGTACATGTCGATCGTCGGCCGCAAGAAGGAAATCTTGCGAACCGGAGGCGAGAGCGTATCGCCAAGCGAAGTCGAAGCTGTACTCCGTGATTTTCCGGGTCTCGCGGAGGCTGCGATCGTCGGTCTTCCCGACCCCGAGTGGGGCGATGTGTTATGCGCCGCGATTGTACCTGTCGCGGGGACGCAGCCGCCGACACTCAAAGCAATCCGGGAGCATTGCGAAGGCCGCCTCGCAGGTTTCAAGAAGCCGCGTCGCATCGCGATCCTCGAACGGCTGCCCCGAACTGCGGCAACCTCTCAGGTCCAGCGCACGCTTCTCGTGGAGGAGATCTTGACGCGGGGGCTGGCGACGGAGTGAGTATGAAGATCGCAACGCATATGCCACTTTCGCTTCTTGAGCCGGTGAGTGCCGCGTTCCCGGATGTCGAGATCGTTTCGATTCCGGTGGACGGCGAGGTGCCCGAAGATTTGGAAGCGGAGATCCTGCTCACGTTGCCTTGGGGGACGCCTAATCTCGCGGCAGTGCTCGAAAAGGGCATTCGCTGGGTTCATGCTTACGGCACAGGTGTGAACGGATTCCCTTTCGAGTTGCTGGGCGACCGCATCCTGACGTGTTCGCGGGGCGCGAGCGCGACGGCGATTTCGGAATGGGTGATGGCGGTGCTACTCGCTGCCGAGAAGCGGCTCCCTGAAACCTGGATCAATTCAAAGCCAGAACGATGGAACACCGCCAATTTGGGAAGTCTCGCGGGCCGCCGTCTCGCCTTGATCGGCTTCGGCGGGATCGCGCAGGCCGTCGCGCGGCGCGCATTGCCTTTTGATATGTTAGTCAGCGGCTACCGACGGACGGAGGCCGAGAGTCCCGTGCCGGGCGTGAAGATCGTTTCCAGTCTCAATGAACTTCTCGCGGATGCTGATCACGTGGTCGTGGCGGCGCCCGAGACGCAATCCACACACCATCTCCTGGACGACGAGACCTTCGGCATGATGAAGGACGGGGTGCATCTGGTGAACGTCGCACGAGGTGGACTCGTGAACCAGGACGCACTTCGCCGCGCCCTTGATTGCGGCCGAGTGAGTCTGGCGACCCTCGACTGCGTTGACCCGGAGCCGCTGCCTGCAGGCCACTGGCTCTACACGCATCCGCAGGTTCGACTTACGCCTCATATCTCATGGGCTGGGCCGACTTCGCACTCGGGGCTGATGGATCGCTTCGCAACAAATCTCGGCCGCTACCTAAAGGGTCAAGCACTCGAACACCAAGTAGATCCGGTCGAGCAGTATTAGACGGCGAGCCCTAGCTGTTCTTCATCTCTACGATGACTTCCCGATACGTCTTCTCGCCGACGTTGTAGGCCCACTCGGTCGCGCCCTTTGGGATCGCGACCGTATTGCCTATTTCGGGGACCTTCCCGACGAAGGACTCGATCGGACTTCCCGGCTCAGAAACGCCTGCGACGAAGTCGCCTTCGAAGATGATCAGGTAGTAGTCGAACTCGTGGTGATGGAGGGCGCTTGCTTCGCCGGGCTCGAGAATGAGTTCCCAGATGCGAACGCGTTCATCTTCAAACGTGACGCGTCCGCCGACGCCGCCTAGCGGGTCATTCTTGTGGTCTTCTTGGAAGCGATCGAGTCGCTCTTTCATCTCGGGGGTAAGGGCGATGAATTCGGGCACAGTGGCGAGCATGGGAGATCCTCGATCGGTGATGACTAGGACTAGACAGCAGCTTCGCCTTCTTCGCCTGTGCGGATCCGAATGACCTGCTCGACGTCGGAGACGAAAATTTTTCCGTCTCCGATCTTACCCGTCTGGGCCGTATCCGAAATCGTCTTGACGACGGTTTCTAGCTGATCGTCTCGAATTACGATTTCGAGGGAGAGCTTCGGAATCAGATCGACTTCGTATTCAGCGCCACGATAGATCTCGGTATGACCCTTTTGGCGTCCGAATCCCTTGGCTTCTGAAACCGTGAGGCCGACCACTCCGACGCTCGAAAGAGCGTCCCGAATGTCGTCGAGCTTGAAGGGTTTAATGATCGCCTGAACGAGCTTCATGGCTGGATCCACTGGAGGTGAGAGGGCGGGGCGACACGAATGCGTCGCCCCGATTCACAACTTCATTTAGAGGTTGTATCCGCGCTCTTCGTGGAGGGAGATGTCAAGGCCGGTGGCCTCGTCGTCTTCCGTCACGCGGAGACCGACGATGTTGTCGGTGATCTTGAGGAGCACGTAGCTTGCGACACCGGCCCAGGTTGCTGTGATCACAGCGGCGAGGAATTGCAGGCCGACCTGGTTTCCGATCGCGAGATCGATCTGGTTACCACCGAAGGCTGCCGCACCGAAGAGCCCAGCGAGAACCGTTCCGACGAAGCCGCCAACACCATGCACGCCGAAGACGTCGAGGGAGTCGTCGTAGCCGAGTGTGCGCTTGAGGGTGGTTGAAGCGAGGAAGCAGATGATGCCGGAGCAGAGGCCGATGGCGAGGCCGCCAATCGGGCCGACGACACCCGCCGCCGGGGTGATGGCTGCTAGGCCAGCGATCGCGCCGGTGGCGATACCGAGGACAGACGGCTTGCCGTGCTTAATCCACTCGATGGCCATCCAGGTGAGAGCTGCAGTCGAAGCGGAAATTTGGGTGACCGTGATGGCCATCGCAGCCGCCCCGTTCGCACCGAGCGCTGAGCCGCCATTAAAGCCGTACCAACCGACCCAGAGCATGCCCGTTCCCGTCACGCACATGGTGAGGTTATGCGGCGGCATCGCTTTCGTCGGATAGCCCTGGCGCGGGCCGATCACGATGCACGCCACGAGTGCAGCGACACCGGCAGTAATGTGGACGACGATTCCGCCCGCGAAGTCGAAGACGCCCCAATCCCAGAAGAGGCCGCCATCGCCGCCCCAAGTCATGTGGCAAATTGGGATATAGACAACGAAGAGCCAGAGCGTTGAGAAGATCAGGACTGCCGAGAACTTCATGCGTTCAGCGAAGGCACCGATCATGAGCGCCGGCGTGATCACGGCGAAGGTGCACTGGAATGCGAAGAATAGAATCTCGGGGATCGTGCCAGAAAGCGTGTCGGCATCGACACCGGATAGGAAGGCTTTCCCGAAGGTGCCTATGAACGCGTTCACGCCGACTTCGCCTGCGACCATGCCCGTCGTGTCAAAGGCGAGCGAGTAACCGGCTACAAGCCAAAGGAGGGTCATCAGTGCCGTCAAGGCGAGGCATTGCATCAAGATCGAGAGCACGTTCTTTGTGCGGACCAGGCCGCCGTAGAAAAGCGCTAGGCCGGGGATCGTCATAAAGAGGACCAGAGCGGTCGACGTCAGGAGCCAGGCCGTGTCGCCGGTGTCGAGCTCGTCGGCGGCGAGGGCCGCTGAGGGCGCAATAAGGCAAAGCGCTGAATACAAAAAGAGTCTAAGAGAGGAGGCGAGGCGCGGGCGCGCGAGGCGATGCATGTCGTTACGAATCCCCGTGATGACCATTGGCTGACTGCAAGACGATGCAGCGAGCGAAGGTCGGTTGGCGTGGATCCCGCCGCTTCGATTCAGCTGTGCGAATCGATGGAACCAAGGGGTGGGGCGGCGGGGACCGTGCCGTTTTTAATCCGTCTAGGGGCGGAAATCAAACGTTTCAGCCGAAAGCCGTGCACGGCTCCGCACGCTGTGCTCAATCATGCACAAGGCCTCACGGTCGGTCATTGAGACACCGAACCGCTCGGAGTCACGCTTGATTAGGGGACCAAGCATTCGAGGCGATCGACCGCGTGCACCGCCGGGTTTTGCCCAGCCATGAGTTCGGTGATCGCGCCGTATACGAGCTGCTGTTGCTTGACGCGGTTCAAGCCGTCGAAGGCAACATCAGTCACGGTGATCTCGAAATGCCCCGGGCCCTGAGGCCGGACGTCGATCGCTGATTCGGGAAGCTTGCCCGCGATCGCTGCGCGAATCTGTTCGGCGACGTCTTCCGGGGGCGGTCCAGCATTAAGGATTTGCAGTGCCATGAGAAATTCCTCTCTCGCCTAATATCGCGGAACGTCGGGATCGATTTCCTGGCTCCAGGCATCGATTCCACCAACGACATTGAAGACCTGGGTGAATCCCAGAGACACGAATTGCTCCGCAGCCTGCTGAGATCGTCCGCCATGATGGCAGTGCAGGACGAGCTTGGTGTCCCGGGGCATGCCCTCGATTCGAGCCGCTTCGCCTTCGTTGAGCAGGGATGCGCCGGGAATGGCGGCGATCGCACGCTCTTCCGGCGTGCGGACGTCGAGTATTTCCATCGGATTGCCCGCATCAATGGCAGCCTTCAAGTCGCTCACCGACATCTGCTGGACGCGAGGGGCGTTGGGGTTGTCTACCTGAAAGGCCTGTCCGTTCGGCGTATCCGCCACGTCGATCGTGATGCCGTCCGCGCGACTGGCGGACATGGGATCGAGGAGAACAGTGAGCTCAGCGTTGTTCCCCGACAAGATGGCTTCGACGTCTGCGGGAGTGCGCGGCGCGATCGAGAGGTTCGACTGGAACGCGGCGTCGACTGAAAGGTGGAGCTCGCGTCCGCCGCCCCCGTGTTCGGCGGCCGCCTGTGTGAGGGCACCGGCAGCGGATTCCGTGACGATAATGTTAGGCTGAACGACTTCGACGGGTTCGAGGCCGAGGGTCTCGTAGAGTTCACCCGAGCCCATCATCTCTTGAATGATGTCGCAGCCGCCAACGAATTCGCCCTTTACGTAGAGCTGCGGAATCGTCGGCCACGAGGAGAAGGTCTTGATACCATCCCGGACTTCGGGCTCAGAGAGCACGTCTACCGTGTGGTAGTCGCCTAGCATCGAGTCGAGGATGCCGACGACCGTCGCGGAAAATCCGCATTGCGGTGAGCGGCGATTGCCCTTCATGAAGAGCACGACTTCGTTGGACTCAAGCGTGTTAGTGATTTCCTGCCGGACGGATTCGTCGAGGGACATAGATAGATGGCTCCGGCGCAGATGGGGCGCGGCGACGCTCTCGCGACGCAGCGGCCTGCGCAAGGTTGGTGGGGAAGCGCGTGATTCGAAGTGCTTCGCAGATTCAATTTTAGAAGGGGCGCGCGGACGGGGGGCTAGGGCCCCGAGTACGTGCCTACCCTAGCAGGAATCCACGGGTGGGCGCGAATTCCTCGTTGATGCAGTCTCCGCCGGAGCGCAGGCGGAGATGGCTGTGCTGCTCTTGACGCGCTCAAGGCACGAAGTGAGGCTCGGCTCGACGTCGTTTTCGGTCAGCTCAAGGAAAGCCCAGGCCGGCGGGCCGCGAGGTCGAGAGCCAGATGCCCGTGGTCCCCTTTCGACAGGATCGGAGCTTTCCATTCGGTACATCACCTAGAAAGCCTCGTGCGTTCGAATCGGCCTTTCTATCGACCTCTCGATCGATAAGACCCTGGGAGAGCGAGGCTAGGCGTTGGAAGAGGCCCTCATGGTTGCTGCGAGGTTATTCGCTGCAGCGCCGTACGCTTGATCCAATCCGGTCACACTCAAGGGTCTCGGTGACACCGCCGGTGACCTGAGAGCACGCGCCGCTATGCGCCTGCGCTTCCGCGGATAACACGTCGGCTGCACGAGAGATGGAGCACGCGTGGCGCCCTTTGTAGTCGACGCAGATTTCACACTGAATCTGAGTGGCGTCGAGGGCGTACCAAATTACGGCAGAGACGAAGGCGATTCCGATCGCGACGCTGATTGCGGTACGGGCCATGAAGTTCGTCCGGTCTCCTGGAGCTCGACGAGATCGGAAAGAATGCGGAGCGCCTCCAACCGTTGGGGCGTCGGCTCGTCTTTCTTCTCGTCGTCCTCCTCGGAGGAGGGATCGCTCGTGCCTGAAGAAGTAGCGCTCTCTTCGACCTTGTTCGATTCCTGATCGGGTGATTGCTGCGGACCGGGGTCCAGCTTCTCCCCGGTTTCGTCCATCTTGCCCTCGGGATTGGGTTCGCTAGATGCGTCTTCAGAGTCAGTTTCGGCGTCGCTCTCGGCTTCCGCTTCTTTGCGCTCCTTCAATAATTCGGCGAGATGAACGACGTCATCTTGCTTTGCAATCTTGGCGAGGCGTTCATTGATCTTGGTGAACTCTTCGTTCTGCGAGACTCGCGCTGCGGACCGATCGCGAAGTGCCGACATGAGGTCTTCGCTGAGCGGGGCCCAGGGATCTGGATTGCTTGAAGACGAGTTCCCGAAGGGGAAGCGCGACACGGGCTCAGCCTTGCCGAGGAAGGGCGTGATCTTCTGGCTTCCCAGCGAGTAGGGCGCGTAGCGCTCGCCGAGGTCGTCGGTCGCAAAGAGCGACGGGAGGACGATGTCGGCGGCGACGCCCGCGTGCTGCGTGGATGCGCCGCCGGGTCGGAAGAAGAGGGCCGTCGTGACTTTCAAGGCGCCGAGTCGTCCAGGCTGATTTACATAGCTCTGAACGGTGCCTTTGCCGAAGGTGTGGTCATCGCCGACGATGATCGCGCGTCCGTAATCCTGGAGCGCGCCAGCGACGATTTCCGAGGCGGATGCCGTGATGCGCGAGGTGAGGATCACGAGGGGACCGTCGTAGACGATGTCGTCTGCGGGGTCGCGGAGGACCTGGACTTCGGAGAAGACGTTCTTGACCGCGACCACGCCGCCTTCACGAATGAAGAGGCCGGCGATCTCGCGGGAGCTGTCGAGTTTTCCGCCACCGTTTCGGGAGAGGTCGAGGAGCACACCATCGACCTTCTTTTCTCGCGCCTGGCGCAGGAGATCACGCACGTCCCGGCCGCTCTGGCGCTTGCTGGGATCGGGATCGCCATAGAAGGTTGGCAAGTCAATAATCGCGAGCTTACGCGTCTTGCCTTCGACTTCGATCTCTTGGATTTCGAGTGTCGCGGCTGCGTCTTCAATCGTGACCTTGTCGCGGATGATCGAGACTTCCAAGCGTTCCGTGGTGTCGGTCTTGCGAAGGATCGTGAGCTTCACGGTCGTGCCGCGCTCGCCGCGGATCATAGAGACGACATCCCGAAGCGACATGTCGATGATGTCGACGGGGTCCTCGCCATCTTGCGCAACGGCGATGATCTTGTCTCCGGGATCGAGAGCGTCGGACTTGTCGGTTGCGCCGCCGGGAATGATTCGCTCGACGACGGAGTATCCGTCCTTGGAAGAGAGTGCGACGCCGATTCCGTCCAGAGAAAGACTCATCTGGATCTGGAAGTCCTCGTCGGCTTCCGGGGGATAGTAGGCGGAGTGTGGGTCGAGTGCTGAAGCGAAGGCATTCAAGAAGTTGCCGTAAGTATCGCGTGGCTCAAGTTCCCTCGCGCGCTTCGACATCAACTCATAGCGATGAATCAGCTTCTCTTTCGCTTTGTCAGTTTCCATGTCGCTGCTGAGATAATTCGACATCTGAAAATGCACGAGACGTTCGAGGAGCTTAATGCGACCCTCGTCGTCGACTGGATGGCCGCGCTTGTCGGGATCGAGGATGAGACGCACGTCTGTATCGAGGGCGTAGTCTTCTGACGCGACGAATGCCGTTACGTCTTTTTGCATGCGCTCGTAGCGCTTGACGAGATCGATCTGAATATCATCGAGGAGATCGCACTCGCCGTTCTGTACAGCGAAGAAGACGCCTGTTAGCCGGCCGCGAAGGGTTTTGATTTCCTTCGAGAGGAAGAGGGTCTTCGAGGGATCGATGCGTTCGATATAAGCGTCGATCGCGCGGGAGCGGAGTTCGGTGTCGAGTCCGCGGAAACTGATATGTCGCTTGAGGAGGCTCTGGACCAGGTCCCAACTATTGCTGCAGTTGAGTTCCTGAGTCTTGTAGGCCTCCGCCCCGGAGGGGGCGACGGCGCTTCCTACGAAGAGCAAGAGGGCGAGGCCCACGGCAACGAAGGCGCGACGAATGCTTTCCGATCCGCGAGGGATCTGGGGCACCGGAGCAGAAATGAGGATTTCGGAGGTGCTCGACGAGCGAGAACCAGAAGGGGCAACGTGGTTGGGCATCATGTCTCCGATGATAGAGAGGGGGGCTGGCCGCGTCAGGTTCACTGGGACCCTCCCCGCCATTGAATCGGTCAGGCGAGGCCTGAAAGTGAGGCTTCGTGGTGGGAGAGCCCCTGTTTTGCTCGGATCCTTGGGATTGCTCGCGCGATCGGCTGCGCGTCGGCTACTCTCGTCGCCCCCCAAACTGGGGTCACACAGGCGATTGTCGCGGAGAGAGGTTTCGATGGCGGATTTTCACTTTCAGGAAATGTTCGAGCTCGGAGACGATCACACCGAATATAAAAAAATCGGTACAGATGGCGTCTCGACGATCGAGATCGATGGCCGTGAGATTCTGAAGATCGATCCCGAAGCGATTTCGAATCTGGCTTCGGTAGCGATTCGCGATGTCTCGCATTTGCTGCGCTCGAGTCACCTCGCGCAGCTCGCGAAGATCATGGAAGACCCCGAAGCGTCGGACAACGATCGTTTTGTTGCGCTCGAGCTGATGAAGAACGCGAATATCGCTGCGGGTATGGTGCTGCCTTCCTGTCAGGACACGGGCACCGCGATTGTCGTTGGCAAGAAGGGCCAGAACGTCTTCGTCGCAGGCAATGACGAAGAGGCTCTCTCTCTCGGCATCTTCAAGACCTACACCGAGACTAATCTTCGGTACAGCCAAGTCGCGCCGATCACTATGTACGAAGAGAAGAACACCGGCACTAATCTGCCTGCGCAGATCGACATTTATGCGACGGAAGGCGACGCCTACAAGTTCCTTTTCATCACAAAGGGCGGCGGTTCGGCGAATAAGTCGATGCTCTTTCAAGAGACGAAGGCGCTGCTCAATCCCGAGTCGATCAAGACATTTATGATCGAGAAGATTAAGGCGCTCGGGACTGCCGCGTGCCCGCCCTATCACCTAGCAGTCGTAATCGGCGGCACGAGCGCGGAGAGTACGCTCAAGACCGTGAAGCTCGCGAGCTGTCACGAACTCGACGGACTACCGACTTCCGGCAACGAACATGGCCGCGCATTCCGTGACGTGGAACTGGAAGAAGAGATCCTGCGGCTCACGAGGGAAGTCGGCATCGGCGCACAATTCGGCGGCAAGTATTTCTGCCACGACGTGCGCGTGATTCGGTTGCCGCGTCATGGTGCGTCTTGCCCAGTCGGGATCGGCGTTTCGTGTTCAGCGGATCGCCAGATCAAGGGCAAGATCACGAAGGACGGCGTCTTCCTCGAGCAACTCGAAACCGATCCGGCGCGCTTCATGCCCGATCTCGTGGCTCATGAGCTAACGCGCGAACCAGTCTCCATTAATCTCGATCGCCCCATGGACGAAGTGCTTGCGGATCTTGGGCAGTATCCCGTGACGACCCAGCTCTCCTTGAATGGCACGATCATCGTCGCTCGGGATATCGCGCACGCGAAGCTCAAGGAGCGGCTCGATGCGGGCGAGGATCTGCCGCAGTACTTCAAGGATCACGCGGTTTACTATGCAGGGCCGGCAAAGACGCCGCAGGGCCATATCTCGGGCTCCTTCGGGCCGACGACTGCGGGCCGCATGGACTCCTATGTAGACCTTTTCCAGGAGCGCGGTGGCTCGATGGTCATGCTTGCGAAGGGCAACCGATCGCAGCAGGTGACGGACGCATGCAAGAAGCACGGTGGCTTCTATCTAGGCTCCGTGGGTGGGCCTGCGGCGATTCTCGCAAAGGACTGCATCAAGAGCGTCGCAATCGAGGAATACGAGGAACTCGGCATGGAAGCCATTTGGCGCATCGAGGTCCAGAATTTCCCTGCATTCATTATCGTCGACGATAAGGGCAACGATTTTTTCGCAAACTTTTAGGCCCAAGGGGGCTCAGAGGTCTGTGGGCCGTGGGTGCTTTCGTTCTAGCTCGTGAGTAGAGCGCGCGTTTAGCGCCGCGACGCCTTGAGGATTTGATCCAGACAATCCGCTTGTTAGACAACGAGCACGCAGCTGATGTGCGAGAAAATGGCGGGCCTTTTGTCTTTGGACAGGGGCCCGCTTTTCTTTGGGACTCTTCGTGTGTATTGGCGTCACCTCCCACGCCCAACCTCGCACTCACTTCTGAAGCAAGCGAGCTGCCTTGTCTTAGTCCAGGGACGAAGCGGCTCGATGCGAATGAGTGCGAGGCGATGAGTTGATGGCGCGCGCGATACGTTGGGTGAGGTACGGGTTCTGTACCTGTCTGGGGTTGGCTTTGATCGGTTTGGCTGCGGTCTCACCCCCGGTTCTTGATCCCGAAGGTTCGAGCGCAGAGCCGGAAGACTCGGTTCCTTCGGGTTCGATGAGCCATTAAGCTTTTCTGGCCCAAGGCCTGCGGGTCGCAAGTAGTGCTCAAATACTGCAATGGTAAACCGGTCCATCACTTCCCTGGATGGAGCGCCGCCCCACCGACCCTCGAGCGGTGGGGTGGGCCCATTGCAGGATGCGCCGGCTGTGCTTGGATCGGGCGATGGAGCCCCATCGAATCGAGCATTTCGACGATCCCCGGATCGCCGACTATCAGAACCTGAAGGACGCGCAGCTCGCCTCCCGCCGCGACCGGTTCATAGTGGAGGGCCGAGGAAACCTCCTCGTCCTGCTTGAGCGCTCCCCGTGGCCCCCCGAGTCCTTGCTCCTCAGCGAGCGTGCCTGGGCTTCCCTTTCCGATCGCCTCGAAGCGCTTAGCGTCGATTGCCCGGTCTACCTTGCCGAGAGGAGCGTGCTTGATGAAATCGTCGGCTTTCCGATTCATCGCGGGGTCCTGGCGTGTTGCTGCCGTCCCGAACCCGCCGACCCCCTAGAACTAGCAGCCACGCTTCTAGCGAAGGAAGCGGCTCCTCGAATCGTGATACTCGAAGGGCTCACTAATCATGACAATGTGGGCGGCGTGTTTAGGAACGCGATGGGGCTTTCTGGGCGGGCCGTGATGCTGTGCCCGCGGACCGCTGATCCGCTCTATCGAAAGGCGATTCGGACTTCGATGGGTGGGAGCCTCGTGGTGCCCTTCGCTCGAGCGCTGGATATGGATTCCATGCTCGTGGGGCTCTCGGAGCTTGGCTTTTCGATCCTTGCACTCGATCCAGCGGAGTCCGGCGTTGACCTAGCGGAGCTGTCCCCTGAGGTGATCGGTCCCGCTGCGATTCTGCTGGGAACAGAGGGCGAAGGACTAACGGAAGGCGCACTTGCACGTGCCGATCGCCGCGTCCGAATCGATATGGATCCCCAGGTGGATTCCTTGAATGTGTCCGTCGCTTCGGCGATTGCGCTTCATAGACTGCGCCTTCGATAGAATAAGATTCATAGACCTCTATGGATCCGTCTTGACCTGGATCGCCCCGAGGG
>JASDVF010000039.1:0-15461 GCA_041440805.1 Myxococcota bacterium
GATTTGCGTCACTTCGACACATTTGTGACATTTTGACTCGTTCGCTCCAGAAGATCCATGACGTATACTGCCGACTCCCATCTTCGCTCGAGTCATCCTGACCGCGTACGACAGCAATCTCGCCGGAGGAAAGTCGATTGGACAAGGTTCGTCCGGCAGCGGGTCGCGGGGATCCCTATGCGAATCCTGAGCTCTTCGATTGGCTCGACAGCCTCGAGGGCGCCCCCGACTGGCTTGGCCCGGGAGAGACCGAGGCCGAGCGCGAGAACTGGTCGCAGTGGCAGCGCCGCGGGAATCACTTTTTCGCTCTGGCTGGAGCCACTCTCCCCGGACTCGTTCTCGCATTCGCCATCGCCGTCCTCGGACGCACCCTGGCCGATCTACCGAACGAAGTTTTTGGTGTAACGAAGGCGCCGCTCAGCCCAATCCTCGTTGCGATCCTGTTCGGCTTGGTCGTGCGAAATACAATTGGACTGCCATCGGTCTTCGAGGCGGGGCTCGCGCTCTCCCTCAAGCGCATCCTGCGTGTCGGCGTTGCGCTGTTAGGCATCCGACTGAGCCTTGCCGCCGCCGGTGCCATCAGCTTGGTCGCCCTCCCTATCGTCTTTGGCTGTATCGCAATGGCGCTCTTCTTTGTTACGCGCCTCGGAAAACTAGTCGGACTCCCGCCTCGCCTAACGACCCTCATCGCCGTCGGCACAGCGATCTGCGGCAACTCCGCAATCGTCGCAATGGCGCCGACGATCGAAGCAACCGACGATGAAGTCAGTTATGCGGTCGGCTGCATCACGCTATTTGGCCTCATCGCGTTGATGGTCCACCCGTTCCTCGCGTATAGCCTTTTTGGCGGGGACCCCACGCTTGCGGGACTCTTTCTAGGCACGGCCATTCATGACACAGCCCAGGTCGCTGGCGCGGGCCTCGTCTACGTGGCCCAATTCGGCACGCCTGAAACTCTCGATGTCGCGACGATCACCAAGCTGCAGCGAAATATGTTTATGCTCGCGGTGATTCCACTGATGGCGTTCACCAGTCAACGCCGCCAGCCCAACGCAAGCCTCGCGGCCCAGGTCCGTGCAGCCATTCCCTTCTTCGTACTCGGCTTTCTCGCGATGAGTCTCGTCCGGACCGTGGGCGACCTCGGAGATGAAGCTTTCGGATTGCTGGACCGATCGACGTGGACGGCACTCATTTCCGCTACGACAACGACCGCGACGTGGTGCCTCACGATCGCAATGGCGGCGGTCGGCCTTGGGACGAGCTTTAGCCGGCTCAAGGGGCTCGGCCTGCGTCCACTGGGCGTTGGACTCGCCGCAGCAACGCTCGTTGGCGTGACGAGCTACGTGCTCGTCAGTTTCTTCGGCCCCTATGCACTTCGCTAGACGCGTCGTCCGCCAATTCGGCACTTCATGTGGCCGACGCGTGAGTACGCAGACCCTCTAGACCGGGAAGTACCTCAACTCCAATCGTCAGGCGGTCGGCCTAATACGGTACCGGATCGGGAGATGCTTCACCCCGGGAACCAGGTTGGAAGCCACGCGAGAAGCGTCGCCGATCGGCTCGACGTGCTCGAGCCGCGGCACCAATTCACCAAAGAGCGCGGCAGTCGTTTTGCGAGCCAGATGAGTACCGAGGCAGAAATGCTCACCGATCCCGAATGCTAGGTGCGGGTTTGGGTGGCGATCGATTCGAAAGGAATTCGCGTCTTCAAAGACCGCCTCATCGCGATTCGCTGAGGCGTAGAACATGATGAGCCGCTCACCCGCGGACAGAGCGCGCCCGCCGATCTCAATATCCTCGGCCACAGTTCGCGCCATCGTGTTCACCGGCGTCACGTAACGCAAGATCTCTTCAACAGCGGTCTTCGTGTGCCCCGGGTTCTCCCTCCACGCAGCCAACTGATCCGGATGATCGAGAAGCGCCTTCATGCCTCCAGACAGCGCCCCCCGCGTCGTCTCATGGCCGGCGATGAACATAACAAGGCAGTACCCCATCGTGTCCATATCATTCATAGGCTCGCCATCGATTTTGGCGTTCGCGAAGATCGAAACGAGGTCATCCTTCGGGTTTTCGCGGCGGTCCGCAAGAATTTTCGCGAAGTAACCCGCGAAGTCCATCGCGGCAGCGATCACCGACTGGCCCGCGTCCATGCCCTCGCGCTGAAACTCCGGATCGTCGCGACCGAAAATTTCATTCGTCGTCTTAAGAATGAACGGCTCGTCCTCTTCCGGTGCACCCAGGATGCGGGAAATGATCTTCAATGGATGAACCGAAGCCACGTCAGCAACGAAGTCGGCTTCGCCCTCTTCCCCGAGCCCGTCCACAATCTTCTTCGCCATCTCTTCGACGATATGATCCCAGGCGCCCAAGCTGCGCGGCGTAAAGAATTTGCTCGCGACGGCGCGGTATTTCCGGTGATCCGGATTGTCCATTTCGATGATCGTGCGCATCGGCACTTCCGCTTCACTCCGAAGTACCGACGACAGCCGTTCAAAGTTGATGCCGTCCTTACTTAGGAACGACTGGGGGTTCTTCGAAATTTCGACGATATCGGCGTGACGCGTGATCGCCCAGAATGCCGGCCAGCCCTCGGGCTCGAAGCGCTCGACGGGCGCCGTCTGCCGCAGCTGCGCCCACTCGGGGTGGGGATAGCCATTCTCGGCATAGGACGCGGGTTCGATTAGGCTCGCCCCATCGATCGGAAGTTCAGCTGCGGCCATTTTGATTGCTCCTAGGAAAGCGATTGGGCGCCTGCATCAGGTTCGCCCGAACCATGGTCAATTTGTCGGACGCTCGACAGAAACGCGACCGAACGAATGTGCGTGCTATTCGGCTCGAATGAGCCTTCGCTCAAGTCTCAAGTTGCGGCAGGCGTGTACCAAACTGGAGACGTCCAAGCGCGTTCTTGCTGGATCGTTTGCATCAGGTCGTCATCGCAGCCGCTAGGTCGATCGTCCTCGGGAAGATCGAGACATTGCCAGGTCGAATAGCGGCAGCTGGGGTTCTCGACCGCACGCGCGTAGTAGACCGCGCGACGTGCGGGATCGAAATCGGGGTCCTGCCAGACACCACAAAGCGTGTCATTCCCGGCGCCACGAGGCGCGCAGGTCAGCGGATCCACGTCGGCCTCATTCTCGCCGCCCGCAACATCAATCACCTCTTCATGCACTTGGCCTTCGTCATCAACCCAGCCTTTGATCACCTGAAGGCGCTGTAAGAGACCTCCCGGCGCACTCTCGGTTCCGGGATCGCGGCTTGCCCAAACCGCAAAGCTCGGCGCGCCCTCCCCGGCTCGTTCAGGTAAATCGGCGCCCATCGGGACGCCAGAGGACATCGCCGTCGTGAGCACATCGTCCGAGCCGCAAAGATCCGAGGGCAAGTCCCATCCAGCGTAGAAGCGCGGCTCGATCCGCGGCCCACTCGTTCCGAAGACTTCCTTGCGCTGCATCGCATCGAAGATCGCGCCCCGCGAATTTTCTTCCGCCCAGACGCCAATCAAACCACCTGGGTTATTCGAGAAGTCGCCCATCGTGCCGCCCTCATTCGAGCGCAAGCGCACTTCCGGGGCGCCGTCCGCAATTCCAAGATGCCCAGGCCAGGTCTTCTCTTCGACCCCGCCCGCCATGGCATTATGCGTGTCTGTGCTCGCCATCAGACCGAACTTGAAAGGGTTCACGCCGATGCGAGCTTCTTCAGCCAGCCCATCGACCAACGCGTACCGAACATAACTTCGGCGAGAAACGCAGCTCGGCCCAAGACGAGGCAACCAGTCCTGAAGCGGCCCGTCGTAGCAAGCCTCGCCCTCTACGTTGCCTTTGCGTCGGAAGCTCGAGTTTTCGAACTTCTCGAAATCACAGAGGCCATCATCGACGCCGATCACGCCAGGCACGTTTCGGCGACACTCAGAATCACCCTTGTGTTGCATAACTTCGACGATCGGCTCGATCTTGATTCGCAGGCGAGCGCGAGCCGCCTGCTCGGAGATCGATGAAGCCCCGGGGTAGTCGATCTTGAACATTCGACCGTTGCTGATATTCGAGTTATGCGGGATCGAGATCGCTTCGCAGCCCGTGTCCGATTCGTTACAGAGCGTGTCGAGCAATTCCCAGAGTTCCCATTCTCGCTGCACGTCCATATAGCTAACGGGGCGCTTGGGGACGGCGGAGCCGCGGAAGATCACGTTGCGATGGAGATTCGAGCCCATCCGGAAAGAGCTGTACTCATAGGCAATGAAGGCAGTTCGCTCACAGGCAGGTGATGTGTCGTTCCAATCTTCTGCCGCAGCGATTGTCTCGCCCCAGCCCTGCGCAATCGCTTCCGCGCACCTTCCGAAATCGTCCCCGCAGATTTCCGCTTCCCGGGTAGGAAAGGGATTCATGATTTTGAACGCGAGGGGCGAATCCGTCGGCGCCGTAGATTTTCGGATCGCTTGACACTTCTCTGAATAGTACGAAGGCGATACGGGATCGGTACAGAGCAGTTGCTCTCCTAGGAACTCTGCGTGATCGGTGACGGCAGCAAAGTCGAGCGGGCGGTCAATGCTTACGCGGCGAGTTCCCTCTCCGGCTTCGTTCTTAGGCGGCAAAAGAATCTCTTCACCGAAGGCGTACCCCAAGGCTCCAGAGGGTCGTACCTCCAGATCATAGTTCCATGCATCCGTCGAAAGCGCCGTGTGAACATGAAGATCGCCGAAGAGCGCAAACTTGTTCGGATCCCTATGGGCACATGCCTCGCGAGCAGGCTCCGACTCGACGGATTCGACCGCGAACAAACTGGGGTCGACCGGATCCGGTCCGCAGCCGAGGCTAAAGCCGATGACGACAACTGCCGAGCCGATCGCCAACAGTCCTGCATTCGTCTGTGAATTTCGTCGTTCAATCGACATGCTTCGCGCTCCTCAGCCTCGCCACCACCGGTGCAACCGGCCGTGCGGGAGGGAATCCTAGGCGAGTGACACCACGGAACAAGGCGGACGATTAGACGCGGTCCGTCAGCAGGTCGCGCACCAATCCGAGGGCGAGGACCGCCACCACAAACGCCAGCGGCAGGCCAACCACGATCGAGGCCGCCTGCAATGCCTGCAGCCCTCCAGCGACGAGCAGCAGCGCCGCCACAACCGCGAGCGCCGTGCCCCAGAATACCGTCGCCGCCCGGTTCTTTTCCACACCGAGCAACTGACACATGACGAGCGTCGCCGAGTCGAGCGAGGTGATGAGCCATGTAAAAAGAAGGAAGCTCGCGACCGCGAGAAGCGGCAATACGAGCCCCGGATAACCAAGCCCCTGTATGACAGCGACGATTCCGAGGGAGTAATCAATATTCACAGCATCGCTTATGGAACCCGGGATCAATTGTTCTTGAACGATCGCCGTCCCGCCGAAGATCGCCATCCAGACCAGTGTGATCGCGGTGGGCAAAAACATCACCGTCACCACGAATTCGCGGATCGTTCGGCCTCGCGAAATCCGCGCAATGAAGAGACTCACGAAGGGCGCCCAAGCCAGCCACCAAGCCCAATAGAAGACCGTCCAATCGCCCTGCCAACTTCGCGCCTCGGGGGTCGCTCCTCTGTAGAGTCCGAGCGGAATCACCTCGACCACATAGTCCACAAAGGTTCGCCCAATCAGGCTGAGTACCTCGGCCGTCGGACCCAATACGAGAAAAGCGAGCGCGAGCCCGAAGCTCACCCAAACGTTCAGCGAAGAGAGCCAGCGAATTCCTCTATCGACGCCCGAGAGCGCCGAAAAAACGCCTAACATGCTCACGCTTGCAATAATCACGACCTGGTTAAAAATCGAGACGCTCATCGGAAAAAGCGACGACAAGGTGGCGTTCATACTCGCCGCAGAAAGTCCGATCGACGTGGCAACGCCGCAGATCGTTCCGAAGAGCGCCAGTAAGTCGACCAATCGACCTGGCCACCTATGCGTCCAGGTTTCTCCAAGAATCGGAAGCAGCACGATCCGGAACCGCAAAGGCTGGCCGTGTCGGTACGACTGAATACCGAGCACTAACGCCACCACCACGTACATGGCCCAGCCGTGAATCCCCCAATGCATCACCGTGATCTGCATTGCGAGACGGCTCGCCTCCCCCGGCTCGGGATTCGCCGAAAGCAACGGGTTCGACTGCATATGCAGGATCGGCTCAGCGGCCGCCCAGTAGAGCAGTCCCGAGGCGAGTCCCGCCGAAAAAAGCATCGCAATCCACGCGCCGCGGGAAAATTCCGGACGTTCGTCTTCGGCGCCAAGACGACGGGCTCCAGCGGGATGCAGTGCTGCGAGGACCACGACAATAATGGCGAGGTTGGCCAGGGCGATGAACACGAAGTCGAAGCGATCAACGACGATCGCCTTGCTTGCGGCCAGAATCGCGCTCGCGGTCTCGATCGAGCCCACGGAAGCCACCAGCGCCAGCACGAGCAGCCCCACGGCACCTCGCGACAGTCCATCCGATAAGCCGATCTGATCGAGCAAGGAGACCTTCGTCGAGTCTGGCATCGCGAGAGCCTAGCAACCGCTCCCCAGATTCCTCAGCAGAACATCGCCGCCGCAAAGGCATCATTTATTCGGCGCCGACCATCTCCGTAGATCCCCGCTCGTCGGCGTGCGACGCGGTCCTCTATGCCGACATGGTTTGGCACCACAAATCCGAAACGTATGTCTTTAATCGCCTGCAGCGGGGCTCGAGGATACCGGTCCTAAGCGCAGGATTTTGCCCGGCTCATTGCTTCCTAAGGCTGACGCAGGGGCCGGTGCGGCGGCCCTGGATCTGTTAAAACTAATCGACCCGGGTTGGATGCCCGCCGCGCGGGATCAATGCTGATTGATTCGATGGAGATGACCGAAGATGAGCGAGCAGATCGATCCCCAGAACACGCCCGTGGATTTCGATCCCGACGCGATGCGCGCGCGATACCGACAGGAACGCGACAAGCGCATCCGTCAAGACGGCAATGAGCAGTACATCGAAATGTCCGGCGACTTCTCGCACTTCGTCGATGACCCCTATATCGAAACGGCGATCGAGCGAGAGCCCCTCATTGAAGATGTCGAAGTGCTCTTAGTGGGCGGCGGCTTTGGCGGCCTGCAGGCGGGCGCGCGACTACGCGATACCGGCATCGAAGACATTCGAATCGTCGAAAAGGGCGGCGACTTCGGCGGCACTTGGTACTGGAATCGCTATCCCGGCGCTGCATGCGATATCGAGTCCTACATCTATCTGCCTCTCGTCGAAGAGCTCGGCAAAATTCCGAGTGAGAAATATGCTCGCGCGAAAGAAATCCTGAGCCACGCCCGCGCGATCGGAGAACACTACGACCTCTATCGCGGAGCAATTTTCCAGACCGAAGTCACGGGCATGACGTGGGATGACGAGGCACAGCGATGGCTCGTTGCGACCAACCGCGGCGACACGCTTCGCGCACGCTTCGTCGCCATGGCGAACGGTCCGCTCCATCGTCCGAAGCTTCCCGGGATCGCTGGTATTCAGGATTTCGAAGGACATACTTTTCATACGAGTCGATGGGACTACGAATACACCGGTGGCGGTCCAGAGGGTGGACTTAACAAGCTGGCCGACAAGCGCGTCGCCGTGATCGGCACGGGCGCCACCGCAATCCAATGCGTTCCCTATGTCGGCGAAACCGCCGAACATCTCTACGTCTTCCAACGCACGCCCTCTTCCGTCGACATGCGCGGCAACACGCCAACGGATCCCGAATGGGCAAAATCCCTTGAGCCCGGTTGGCACCGCGAGCGAATGGAAAACTTCAACGCCCTCGTCTCCGGCGTGCCTCAGGCACAAGACTTGGTCGCCGATGGATGGACCGACCTGATCGGCAAGACGATGCGTCTCTTCCAAGAGGCAGCGCAAAACACCGAAGCGGGCGCTCCAAGCGTCGCCGAGCTCCTCGAGGCGGCCAACTTCGAGAAGATGAACGAAATCCGAGCCCTGGTCGACGAGAAGGTCGGGGATGCGGAAGTCGCCGAGAGCTTGAAGCCCTACTACCAGATGTTCTGCAAGCGCCCCTGCTTTAACGATCAATACCTCCCGACGTTCAATCGACCTAGCGTCGACCTCATCGACACGGATGGGCAAGGCGTCGAACGCATCACGAGCAAAGGGATCGTCGTCGCCGGCAAGGAATACGAAGTCGACTGCATCATATTTGCGACTGGATTCGAAGTCGGAACGAGTTATGCGCGACGAGCCGGCTATGAAATTGTCGGGCGAACGGGCGAGACTTTGACCGAGTACTGGTCAAAGGGCCTTCGTACTCTGCACGGGCTCCAGAGTCACGGCTTTCCGAACTGCTTCATCATGAGCGGCGCACAGGGTGCATTCACCGCCAACTACCCACATCTCCTTGAAGAGTGCTCGACGCACATCGCGCATATCCTCTCCCACGCGCGAGCCCACGGCTTTACGACGATCGAACCGTCGAAAGCAGCCGAACAGGAATGGGTGGAAACAATCATTCAAAAGGCCGACAGTGGGTTGGGCGGTCTCGGCGGTAAGGAATGCACGCCGGGCTACTACAACAATGAAGGCCAGGAAAATCCCCTGGCTCAACAAGCCTCTTCCTACGGAGGAGGATCAATCCAGTTCTTCGAAATCCTCAAGGAATGGCGCGAGACCGGCGAATACGAAGGACTTGAATTTGGGAGACCCGCATGAGTAATTTTAGTCGAGAAGAAGTCGAAGAGGCCTATCAAAATTTTGTCGCTGTCGGCGACTCCGGAGATTGGAACGCCTGGGCCGATCTTCACAGCGAAGACGGCCTCTGGGTCGAACGTCATCTCGGAACCTTCGAGGGACGAGAAGCCATCCGCGAGGCGATCGTAAAGGTAATGATTCCGGTGCCCATGATGGTCTTCCCGGTCCAGTGGCACGTGATCGAAGACAATCGGGTCGTCTACTACCCCTGGCAGGTCATGCCCGATCCGAAGGGAGGCGACGTCGACTACCGGTTCGGATGCATCACGATCTTGGAATATGCGGGGGACGGCCTCTTCTCCTACCAAGAAGATCTCTACAACCCGCGCGAAGGCCAAACCGTTATCAAGCAGTGGGTGGAAGACGGCGGCAAGCTCGCCGGCTAGCGGCCGCACCAACAAACGAGTAACTGGCAGTCGCAAACCGGCACCCCCGATTCGCCCGCGTAGGGTATCGTTCAGACGCGGTGCGCATCGATGGGTGCGCTCGTCCTCGACAACCCGGTCTTACTCGTTTTGGGAGTGCGCCCATGCCCTCGTTTCGGCTTTCGCTTCGTTCTGATTCTCTTCCAGGCGGACCGATCCGTCTCCTCGCGACCCTTGCTGTCGCCCTGCTGATCGGGGCGTGCAGCACGAGTCTGCTCGGCCGCGACGCGAGCGAGGAAACTGCGGCCGCAGCCACTCCCGCAGCAGTCGACTCCAAACGTCTATTGAGCGCCGACAAAGAACCCGGCAGCTGGATGAGTCACGGACGGACTTACAGCGAACAGCGATTCAGCCCGCTCAACAAAATCGACACGACGAACGTCGATGGGCTCGGCCTAGCATGGTCCTTCGACCTTGAGACCGAGCGTGGTATCGAGGCGACATCGATCGTCGTCGATGGCGTGATGTATGCGACGTCCGCCTGGAGCATCGTCCATGCCCTCGACGCACGAACCGGCGCGCCACTCTGGCGATTCGATCCGAAGGTCGCAAAGGACAAGTCGCGCCACGCCTGCTGCGATGTTGTGAATCGAGGCGTCGCGGTTTGGAAGGGACAAGTCTTCTTCGGCGCCCTCGACGGACGACTCATCGCCCTCGACGCCAAGACCGGCGAAGTGAACTGGGAGATCGCGACGGTCGACCCAGAGCTCCCCTACACGATCACCGGCGCACCTCGCATCATTCGGGGCAAGGTCCTGATCGGCAACGGCGGCGCAGAGTATGGTGTTCGCGGCTTCGTCAGCGCTTACGATGTCGAGAGCGGCGATCTTGTTTGGCGCTTCTACACCGTCCCCGGCGACCCTGCGAAGGGCTTTGAAAACGACGTAATGGAGATGGCCGCTACGACGTGGAACGGCGAGTGGTATGAACTCGGCGGAGGCGGCGGCACGGTCTGGGACTCGATGGCCCATGATCCAGAACTCGACCTTCTCTACATAGGCGTCGGTAACGGTACGCCCTGGAACCAAGAGATCCGTTCTCCCGGCGGCGGCGATAACCTGTTCCTCTCTTCGATCGTCGCCCTCCGCCCCGACACCGGCGAATACGTTTGGCACTACCAGACGACCCCCGGCGAAACCTGGGACTACACCGCCACCCAGCACATCATTCTCGCGGAACTCGAGATCGACGGCGCCGAGCGAAAGGTGCTGATGCAGGCGCCTAAGAACGGCTTCTTCTATGTCATCGACCGTGCAACGGGCGAACTCATCTCGGCTGAGAAGTACATGGACCTCACCTGGGCTTCCCATGTCGACCTCGAAACAGGCCGGCCGGTCGAGACCGAAAACGCTCGCTACCTCGACGGACCGCAGCTCACGTTCCCCTCCTATCTTGGTGGGCATAACTGGCACCCCATGTCGTTCAACCCCAAGACCGGACTCGTCTACATCCCCGTGCTCGACTTCCCGGCGAACTATGGTTTGCCCGAGAACTTCGAGTACAAGCCCGGCCTCCCCAACCTGGGCATCGACGGCATTACGGGCAGCCTGCCCGACGACCAAGCTGAGCGCGATGCACTTGGCGCACTTGTTAAGGGTCGACTCGTTGCATGGGATCCCTCCAAGCAAGAAGAAGCCTGGCGTGTCGAACACCCCGGAACTTGGAACGGCGGGACCCTATCGACCGCGGGAGACCTCGTCTTCCAGGGCACCTCGAACGGCGAGTTCGTCGCTTTCCGCGCGGACAACGGCGAGCGCCTGTGGTCCTTCCCGAGTCAAACCGGAATCGTGGCGCCTCCCATGACTTTCGAAATCGACGGCGAACAATACGTCTCGGTCAACGTTGGCTGGGGTGGCGCATTTGCCCTCGTCTTCGGCGAATACGTGCAGGCCGAGAGCATGCCTAACGTGAGCCGGGTATTGACGTTCAAGCTCGGGTCCACCGGCACACTGCCCGAAGTCGAGTGGACGCGAAGAGTCGAGTTTAATCCGCCCGCGCAGCAGGCCGGCGCAGCAACGATTCGCGAGGGCTACAGCCTCTATCAAGACATCTGCCTCGGGTGCCACGGCCTCAATGCCGTATCCGGCCTACTGATTCCGGACCTCCGCGGCTCGGCCTACATCCAGAACCAGGTCGTCTGGGACTCCGTCTTGCGTGACGGCGCGCTTCGCGCAAATGGCATGGCCGCGTTTGGCGAACAGATCGACGCCGAAGAAAGCGCAGCGATCCGAGCCTACGTGATTCAGCAAGCCTGGCGCGGCCAAGCGCTGGCAGAAGGGAAGCCCCAGCCGTGAAATTCTACGATTGCCAATCCGCCCCGAGCCCGCGTCGCGCGCGTATCTTCATCGCCGAAAAAGGGATCGACGTCGACAGGGTCGAAATCGATCTCGGCACAAAAGAGCAGCTGGGCGACGCTTTTCGCGCGATCAACCCGCGATGCACCGTTCCGGCCTTGGCCCTCGATGACGGCACCTGCCTCACGGAAAATGCAGCGATCGCCGCCTATCTCGAATCCCTGGTACCCGAGCCGCCTCTCCTTGGCCGCACACCAGAGGAGATCGGCATCGTCGCCAACTGGAATGCGCGTATTGAGCTCGAAGGCCTAGCACCCATCGCGGATGCCTTTCGCAACCGAACGAAGGGGATGATTGGCCGCGCGATTACCGGCCCCACGGACTACGAACAAATTCCTGAGCTCGCGGAACGCGGACGCGCGCGGGGCCTCGAGTTCTTCGACATGTTAGATGCAAGACTAGGCGAGTCCGAATTCATCGCCGGCGACGCATTCTCGGTCGCCGACATCTCGGGATTCGTCATCTGCGATTTCGCGAAATGGGTCAAGCTCGGAATCGCCGAAGCGCATACGAATTCGCAGCGATGGTACGACCAAGTCGCGGAGCGACCGAGCATGTCAGCTTGAATCGGACCGCTTCCCTCTCATGAGTGCGCCTCCCGTCGACCTAGAGATGCAGCGTCGCTTCGATAGCGCGGAGAAAACGCGCATTCATGAATCCTCGCTGGCCAGGCCTGCGCTTGCGCCCTCCCCGGAGTCATTGCGTGCCCATTTCGCGAGCGACATCGGCCGCGCGGCCGAGGAATTGCAAAACCCGCACCTCGAACCACGAGTCACGGACGAAGAGCGCACGAAGGCGGTGCCAGCCTCTGTTCTTCTCGCGATCGTGCTGCGCGAAGATGGACCCAAGCTGATCGTCACCCAGCGTGATCGCGCCATCTCATTTCCTGGACATTGGGTCTTTCCCGGCGGACGCGCGGATGACAGCGACGCCGATCCGATTGCAACGGCGCTGCGTGAAGCGGAAGAGGAAATTGGCCTCGACCCCGCTCGAGTCGAAGTACTCGGACGACTCGGAGACTACGTCAGCCATAGCGGCTTCCGCGTCGCGCCTACCGTTGCCCTCGTCGAGCCGCCTATCGAACTTCGCGCACAACCCGGGGAAGTCGCTGCCATCGACGAAATTCCGCTCTCGCGATTCTTCGACCCTCGAAGCTATTTCTTGTTTCGTTTCAAGGAGCGCCCCGACCGTGCCCATTTCGCGATGGAAACCGATCAGACGAATATCCTGCTCACGGGCGTGACCTGTTCGATTGCGATCGGTTTTTATGGCGAGCTAGCGAAGACGCATCCTGGCGAGTGACCCCGCGTCGAAATTGACCGCATGAAACCAACTGCGCCTCGTCTCCGTATGAACCGTCACTATGGAAATTCCGAAGATCAACGCTGTAGGCGTACTAGAAACACCTGAAGGTTATCGTGCGACATCCCGTCCTCACGGCGTCGCAACACGCGGACTCGCTGCAAGCATTGCGGTCGCCTTCTTGGCCACGATGCTTACGACGGGCGTCGCCACCCTCGCTCGCTACTGCCTGACGAGCCACGCAGGCGCTCCTCTCCCCCCCGAAATTTTATTCCCCTAGGAGTCTAAGCGGCTCTTCATGCTTCTTCGTGCCTCTTCGTGCCAAGAGAGACTCTCCTCCTTGTGTTATGTTTAGCGGCGATTGATGGGGGCGCGATATCGCTGCGTCCCCGGGCTTCGGGGGGCTCTTAGAATATGCCGTGGTGGGGATGGATCACGATTGGAGCGATGCTGCTCCTCGCCGAGATGACTGTCGTCGATCTCGAGTTCTACCTACTCTTTCTCGGATTTTCGGCGCTGCTGACCGGTGCGGTCGTGATCTCGGGAGTCGCCCTTCCCTTCTGGGCGCAGTGGCTCCTCTTTGCCGCCCTCTCAGCCGGATCACTGATCTTCTTTCGACGCGCCGTTTATACAAGACTACGGCCTCCGCCAGAAGGCGAGGTGCGTGAAGGCGTCGACGGAGAACGGGCGACCGCAGAGGAAGCGATCCAGCCTGGGGCCCAAGGAACCGTCGCTTTACGGGGCTCCACGTGGACTGCTCGAAACGTGGGAAATGCCGTAATCGATCACGGCGCGGCCTGCGAAGTCATCCGCAGCGAAGGTCTTGTGCTCGACGTCCGCCTGCTTACCTAACATTCGTCATGCATCGTAAGAGCAACGCAGCCTCGCCAGAGATCACCCACCGATCCACTCAAGGAGTGCAGCATGGAAATTTTCACCATCGCCATCATTGGACTCGTTCTCCTAGCCATCGTAATGGTCGCCAAGACCGCCACGATCGTCCCGCAGCAGCGGGCCTTTGTGATCGAAAACCTCGGTAAGTACAGCCGAACACTCCGCGCGGGATTCCATATTCTGATCCCCTTCGTCGAACGCGTCGCCTACCGCCACTCCCTCAAGGAGATGGCCGTCGACATCCCCGAGCAGCTTTGCATCACCAAGGACAACGTGCAGGTCGGCGTCGATGGCGTCCTCTATCTTCAGATTCTCGATCCAAAGCGAGCTTCCTACGGAATCCAGGACTACGTCTTTGCGATTTCTCAGCTGGCTCAAACGACCCTGCGAAGTGAGATCGGCAAGATCGACCTCGATCGCACCTTTGAAGAGCGCGCCGCTATCAATGGCAATGTAGTGCGCGAAGTAGATCTCGCGAGCGATCCTTGGGGCGTCAAAATCTTGCGCTACGAGATTCGCAATATTAATCCGCCCGCAGACGTGATCGAGGCGATGGAAAAACAGATGCGAGCGGAACGAGAAAAGCGCGCCGTCATCTTGGAATCCGAAGGTGTGCGCGATGCCGAGATCAATCGGGCAGAGGGCCAGAAGCAGAAGGTGATCAAGCAGTCTGAAGCGACCCGAGAACGCCAAATTAATGAAGCCCAAGGTGAAGCCGCCGCAATCGAGGCCGTCGCTCTGGCGACCGCCGCAGGCTTACGAGAGGTCTCGACCGCCGTCGAAATGCCCGGGGGACGGGACGCAATGCAGCTGCGTGTCGCGGAACAGTACATCACGCAATTCGGGCACCTCGCTAAAGCGGGCAATAGCCTCGTCATTCCCGCGAACCTAAGCGACGTCGCATCAATGATCTCGATGGCAACGAAGATCGTCGGAAGTAATGACGAAGAACCGCAGAAGCCCGCGCGCGCGGCGAGTGATCCGGACCGAGCCGAACGCTAAGCTCGCAGCTTCCTGCGCGGATCGTCATATTCCGATGATGACTGCGCGCCGAAGGAGGCCGCGTGCCGCAAAGGCTCCAGTTCCATTTCGATTTCGGTAGTCCAAATGCCTACTTGGCCCATCGAGTCCTGCCCACAATCGAAGAACGAACCGGTCTCTCGTTCGAATATGTGCCCGTACTGCTAGGCGGCGTATTCAAGGCCACGGGAAACGTCTCCCCCGCGATTTCGATGCAGGGCATCAAGAACAAAGGCGAGTATCAGCAACTAGAGATGCGACGCTTTATTGCGCGCAACGAGATCAATGACTTCGCGCAAAACCCGCACTTCCCCGTGAACACGCTTCTCATCATGCGAGGCTCCATCGCCGCGGAGCGCATGGGTTGCTTTCCGCGCTATGTCGACGAGGTTTACCGACACATGTGGTCGGAACCGAAGAAGATGGACGATCCCCAAGTCATTCATGCGGCGCTGGCATCTTCTGACCTCCCGGTCGAAGAGCTGATCGCAGCCACACAAGACCCCGAGATCAAGGCGAAGCTCCTGGCGAATACGGAGGCTTCTGTCGCTCGCGGCAACTTCGGATCACCAAGCTTCTTCCTTGGTGATGAAATCTATTTCGGAAAAGACAGCCTGCGCGAACTTGAAGACGCGATCCGCGCATCGAACTAGCATCAGTTCGACACGCGGGGATCGGCTACAAGCTATTCTGGATTCGCGGGACGCGGCCCACGACCCCGTCCGCGGCCGCCGCGACGACGACGGCG
>JASDVF010000039.1:15561-18059 GCA_041440805.1 Myxococcota bacterium
GCCGGGCTCGCCGCTCGCTTTTGGTTTGTCATTCGTGTTCGGTTTCTCGTTCGCGTTGCCGCCGGATCGACGTCGCTGTCCTCCGCGACGACGCTTGCGCCGTGACGGTCCGCTCGCCCCATCTGCGGCAACTGCTCCGCGCGGACCACTCGGAGGAACGCGACTCGGCCCACTCGGAGGAACGCCCGTGGTTGAAGCCGGTCCTGTCGGACGAGCTCGTCTCGTCGTGCCGCCCTCACCTGCCGCAGCCACGCGATCTCGGTCGCGCGGCGTACGCTCCCGCTCGCGATCTGCCCGCGTAGGCCGTCGCCCGCGCGTGGATCTTGTTTTACGCCCGCCTCGCTTCTTCTTAGCCGCGCGCTTCTTCTTCGCTGCCTTCTTCTTTCGAATCGGATCAAAGAATGAAGCCGGACGTGCAGGCTGGCGACGGCAAACATCACAAACGCCGCATTCCTCTTCGATCGGAATCCCGAAATATTCTCCGAGCAACTCGCCACGGCACCGCTCGGCAATCGCATAACGATCAAGCGCATCGAGTCGTTCGTTATCTTGCTTCCGTAGCGTTCGTAGCTGTTCACTAAGGCGTTTCGCCGAATGCTTCAGCTCATCATGCGTGACGAGCGCCTCGATCGACTTGTCCTGATGAATTTTGAGCAATCCAGCCGTCTCGAACATTGCCACGCATGCTTGCGTCACACGCTGTGCGACCCGGGCTGATGCAGCGAGGTCGATTGCGTCGGGCTCGCGCCCCTCTTCGACATACGCCGCGAGGGCCCCTGCAACTTGATAAAGCTGACTGGGGCTCGTCCGACTTTGGCTGAGCAGGAACTCGTGGATATTCCGATCGACTGTATCGTGCAATAGGATGCAGTTGGCCCGCTTCCCGTCGCGCCCCACACGGCCTGCTTCCTGTACGTATTGCTCGACAGAAGCGGGGGTCTGGAAATGGACGACATAACGGAAATCTTGTTTGTCGATCCCAAGCCCGAACGCGCTTGTAGCCACCATAACGTTGCGGCGGCCGTGGCGCATGAACTGTTCTTGTTGTTCGCGCCGTTCACTGCCGTTCATGCCGCCGTGATATTTGTTGGCGGGAATTTTCATTTGTTTGAGCGCGCCATACACAGTATCGACGTCGCGAGTGGTCGAGCAGTAAATGATGCCCGGGCGTCGCAAGCGGATCACCAAGCGGCCGAGTGCACGCAGCCGCGCATCCCCTGCGCATTCGATGACTTCAAAGCAGAGATTCGCGCGATGCGGCGACGCGACAACCTGGAGCGGGTCACGCAATCCGAGAATCCGAACCAGATCTTCGCGAACACTTTCCGTCGCCGTTGCCGTGAGTGCCATGATCGGCGGGCGACCGTAGCGCTCCAATAGAGTGCCTATTCGCAGATAGGCAGGGCGGAAATCGTGTCCCCACTCCGATGCACAATGGGCTTCATCGACAGCGAAGAGTGAGATCCCACTCTTAAAGAGCGCAACGAGCAGCTCGTCGTTTGCGAGGCTTTCAGGCGTTGTCATGACGAGCAAATTGCCGCCCTGCTCGATTCGTTCGATGACGGCTTTACGCGCCTTTCCTCGGATGGTGCCATCGAAGCGCACGACCGGAATTCCGCGTGCCTCCATATTCTTGACCTGGTCTTCAATCAGGGCCAAGAGAGGCGAGATCACGACGACCGGCTTAGGAAGCAGCAGTGCCGGAATCTGGAAACATGCTGATTTGCCGTACCCCGTTGGTAGAACGACCAGCGCATCGCCGCCCTCCAGCGCGTGTTCGATGACTTTTTTCTGCTCGGGATAGAGATGGTCGACGCCAAACACCCGTGCCGCCTGCTCGATCGTCTCCGGCGGTCCTTCGGGCTCGGGTTCCGGTTCTGGCTCAGCAATCACGGCGACTTCGCCCCGACGCTGGGAACGCGGACCCGAGGGCGGAACCGGGCTGCCGCGCTTCGCCCGACGGCGGCGGGCAGATGCTAGTTCTTCTTCCTCCTCGTCATCGTCGAGATCGAAGATGCCAAGAACTTCGTGTTCCCGGAATTCCTCTTCATCTTCGTCGTCTTCGTCGTCTTCGTCGTCATCTTCTTGCTCCGCAAGGATGCTCATCGGCGTATCGTCCGCGGCTACGTCTTCCGCGAAAGATGCTGAAACACTCTCGACCGCCGGCGGCGGAGCCGTCAGAATTTCCTCGGTCTCTGATGATTTATCGTCGCTAGGCGCTTCGACTACGGTCGTCTTCTTTTCGTCAGCCGAAGCGAGCGCTTCGACTGTCTCTTCGACCGCCGCATCGATCACGTCGTCGACAAGATTGGATATCGTCGACGCTTTCTTAGCGGCTTTCTTGGCCGGCTTCTTAGCGGCCTTCTTCGCCGTGCCCTTCGCGGCAGCCTTTTTCTTCGCGGCGGCTTTTTTGGGCGCAGCCTTCGCTGTCGCCTTCTTGGCGCTCGTCTTTGAAGCGGCCTTCTTGGTCGCTTTTTTAGCCGCTGTCTTTGGCGCTG
>JASDVF010000039.1:18159-66017 GCA_041440805.1 Myxococcota bacterium
CGCTGTCTTTGGCGCTGCTGTTGAAGTCGCTGTTGGAGCCTCCGTCGTAGTCTCCGTCTTCGAGGCGCTCTTCTTAGCGGCCTTCTTCGACGCAGATTTCTTCGCGGCGGTCTTCTTCGCAGCAGTCTTAGCCGCGGCCTTCTTGGCAGGCGACTTGGCCGCCGCCTTCTTTTTGGCAGCCTTCTTCTTCGCAGCGGCCTTCTTAGGCACAGCCTTTGTTGCACGGGCAGTCAACGTGTCGATCCTCGCTTCTCGATGCGCTGGCGCGTACTCCTTCGGCCTATGCCGAGTACGCGCGACGGTTGGCGGCGATCCCACGAGCACAGCGACGAAGAAACAGCCACGCGGTCGGGATCGACGGGGGTGCCAAGAGCGGAGGGCGGCGGCGGAATTCGAATCCGGCCCCAGAGAACAATTGCTCCAGACAGAGCAGATTCTAGTGGGTGATTTCGGATTCCGCAGCACCCGACTGACTTCTCATCGCAGCGGCTTCGATTAGTGCTTTTTCAGGTACTCCTGAATCGACCCCACGCCCTGCTGCTTAGCCTCGATCAGGCTCTCCAGATGCTCCCGGGAATTAACCAGTCCTGACGCCGCAACTCGGCCGTCCGCGTCGACTAGAGCGCCGTGAGGAAGCTGAGCAACGCGAAATCCGAGCCCAAGCGGCTGAGAAACCACGTAAGGCAGCGCCGAAATCCCTTTTCGGGCGACAAAGGCGGCGTGATCGGCCTCATCTCCGTCGCTGGCCAGAACGATATCGAGCCAATCACGCTCCGACACCGCGATTTCCCGGATTGTCGGAAGCAGCGCCTCACAAACCGAACACGACGGCGACACGAAAAACACGAGCTGGCTGCGTCCATCCCCACGAGCTCCGCCGACTTGGATCGCCTCGCCGGCGATCGTCTCGAGCTTAAAGGTAGGGGCTTCCTCGCCCGGCTGAAGACTCTTCCCCGTGTTCAACGCACCGGCAGGCGCAACCCGCTCAAGCAAGACGCCAACCTGTCTTGTCAGCGCGAACACGACCGCCCCGAGGATCAGCACCACGATCCACAGCACGACAACCGAGCCCACAAGCAATCCGTTCATTCAGCCCTTTCCCCTCGCAAGCGAGCGAGCGCGGGTTGATTCGCGATCAACCGTTCGAAACTCCAATAACAAAACAGCAGCACGACGGCCGCCGCCAATGCGACAACGCTCGCCGCCAACCCAGCTGTCTCTGGGATTGCTCGTAATGTCGTTTCTACCGAGAGCGCGATCTCATGGCTCATGATCACCACCCAACACGGGAGCAGCATCAGACCATTGCGGAAAACCAGGCCCCATGAAATCGTCTGCCCCGACTCGCCCCAAGAACAGCCGCAGTCAATTTCGCGGCGCCCGCGACCGAGGTTCACCCCAATCGCCACGGCATAACTAACCAACAACGCGGCGGCCGTGACCGTCGCCTCCGTTCGCAGACTGACTGGCCATAGCCCAAAGACCACGAAGACCTCTAGGCCAATCACGAGGGCGCTCACCGGCCCTAGCAAGGGACTCGGAATGAGTTGATAGTCGCGAAGCGTTTCGACGAACGCCTTTGCGTCACGAAGCTTATGAACCGCCGCCGCGCCAAACACGAATGAAAGAAAGATCTGGCAGGTCAAGCCAAGCAAACTCAATGACGCGGTCATAGCCGTCATGGAGTTGTCCCTGAATCTTCCGTCGCCTCGGCTGCGTGGTAAAGGCCGCCTTCGACTCCCTCATGCACTTCGTAGTTCTCGCCCAGCGCTTCGTCTCCCTCAGCCCAGAGCTCAATGCCGAGTTTATCTCGCAGACGAGAAACAAGGCGAGCGCGCAGTGCCACGATGTCCGGCTGTGACCGACGAACCGCTGTGACTTCGCGTGCCGTATAGGGAGCGAAGTCGGCGCCCGCTTCTTCGCTCGAGAATGCGTTAACCATGTAGGTCAGCAGAGACGCGAGGGCCGCGTCGCTCACGGGCGCATTGGCTGCGCCCGGAACCTGCGCCAGATACTCTCGGCCCTCCTCGACGCGCAAAAAATAGCCGACGGAATGGGCGAGCGGAGGAACTTCACCAGGCGTTCCGCCGATCCCATCGGCACCGTGGCAGCCTTGGCAATGTAGGATGTAGTTCGTCTGCGCAGAATACTCGGCCGCCGCGATACCGCTTCCCAACAGACTCGCTGCTAAGATCAGCAAACAGCAAATCGTAAGTGCCTTATGCGAGCCGGCTTCAAGGTTCGTGGCCACGTCCCGCGCGAAGTCCCGGGCAAGCGCACAGACTAGCTTCGAACTAAAGGCAAGCGAGCAACCGATCAAGGCCCTGCTAGGCCTCATCTTCCGCCGCACCTAGCACCACGGCGACGGTGCAGTTAATCGCCGTGGACTCATTCGCAGAACACCAATGGATGTCATTTGCTGTACCCGCACGGTAGACCGGCGTCTCGCTCTCGTGACGCGAGCAGCTGCAGCGGTTGCATTGGGCAGTGCCACAGCAGTCGTTGTACGAGATCAAATAGTTCTTGCCGTCAGCTGGATTGCGACAGGTGCCTATCCAAGAAAGCGCGGACATTGTCGTGCCCGGAGGGCATTCGTTCGCGCTGCCGCCACAACATTCACAGAGATAGCCATTCGTCGCGCAGTAGCGCCAATAGTCACAGCTTCGCGGGTCGCCCTCTTCCCCCGCATAACGGTCTTCCGCGCGGCCGCGCGCGACGGGCAGCAGCAGAGGAGCGGCCACGGCGCCAAAGAGCCAGACACCGACCTTGGATGTGAAGGATCTGCGTGAGGTGCGCCGTGCCAGTCCACGAGAGACGTCGGCGACTAGATCATCGAATCGATTCAAATACATTGATTATTCTCGCAACCCTTCCAGCCTAACGCCCGGAGACGCCCTGGAAATGGAACATGACTTCCCCCGGCTCCTCGAGCTCACGGAGAAAATCCCCGCTCTCTGCATCATAAACCTCGAGGCGGAATTCTTCGGTCTCAATATCGACCGCGCCGACCAGCAAAAGTGGCGATTCGTCTGGTGTCACGTGAATCGAAATACCGACATCCCGCAGCTTGATTCGGTCGATCCGCTTCTGCTCATCGATGTCGTACACCCAAACCTCCGCCCCCGGAAAGACATGATCGCCTTTCCCTTCACTCCATGTGATCGGATGGGTCAGGGCGTAGAGTCGGCGAGTGGATTCATGGACCGTCAGGATCTGAAAGCCGCCGGGAAGCCAGGGTCCCGCCTTGCCCATGGTAAAGAGGGATGCGAGAAAGTTCGCAGGCTTCTTGTTCTGATCGACGAGAGGCCATGGTGATCCAAAAACAGGTTTCTCCCCCCGCAGATCGACGGAATGTGCCTGTCCGCCATAGGTCGTGAAATACCAGACACCCTCAAGAGATACGCCATTCTCGATCAAAGGGTCCTTGTCGGGATCGAAGAAGGGCTTGCTCCGATGTTGTGCGAGGGCCGTGCCGTCCGAGCCGAAATGAATCGTCAATAGACTCCCGTCCCCACAGATCATCGAAACGCCACGCGAGCTCGTCGCATAGGCGAGAGAGCATCCCGGCGTCGGCACATCACCCTTGATCGTACGCGATGCTAGGTCAATGACGGTTAGGCTGGTGCTCGGCGTGAAGTTAAAAACAAGAAGAAGCGATCCGTCCGCCGTCAGCACCGTCCGGTCGCGCGGCGACATCAACGCTCGCCTAGCGCCGGGCAGTTCTATGATGCCGTCAATCTGAAGCGTGCTGGCGTCGTAGATCGTGACGAAGTCTTCACGAATACGGCGCGGGCCGCGCAACCAACTCTCGGCCACGTAATAGAAGCGCCCATCCGGGGACGCGTGCATCGTCGGAAACGCCCCGCTCCCGAGCGACCCCTTCATACGAGCCGTATCCGCGTCGAATAGGACAAAACGCGAGTTCGCAATGTCATCGACCTTGAAGTCGAGATACCAAGCCCAGTGCGCACCAGCTGGACCCAGAGGCCTATTCCGATTCAACGGCTCCGCCGCGATATCGGCGTGGCCCACATGGGAAAGCAAGACACCCAACATCAGCCCAAAGACTGACAAGGCAAACGAGATTGAATGGGGCACGCGGTCCTCCCAAGCCAATGACGGCTCGCGACAACAAGTGATTAGACCGTCCTGTTACAAGTAGCGAGGGTTGCACGCGATCTACGCAGAATGTAACACTCGGTTCAATGAATGAGGCCTCTGCAATGAATACGGCACTCGATCATATTGTCTTTGCCACATCGAACCTCGCGCTAGCCACGGAAGCCTTCGCCGATCTCACCGGATGCCTGCCAATTCCAGGCGGGCCACATCCTGCGATGGGCACTCGAAACGTACTCGTCAGTTTCGGCGACGGTGTGTATTTAGAGATCATCGGCCCAGACCCAGAGCGAAAGGTCGATGGCTTGCAAGCTGCTGCCATGGCTGCCCTCGAACGCGACAGTCTATTTGCTTGGGCGCTCGCCACTACGGACCTTCAGCGGGTTGCGCTCAACGCCTCTCGAATGGGACTCGAGCCCTCTGCGCCCTCCGAAACAAGCAGGACTCTTCCCGACGGCACCAAGCTCACCTGGGAGCTGCTTTGGCTCCGCAAAATGGGGGGCACATGGCCCTTCTTCATCAACTGGCTAGATACGCCCCACCCCTCCGTCGACTCGCCAAAGGTCGGCGCGCTGCTCTCGTTCACCGTAGATCTACCCGTCGACGACAGCAAGCGACTCCCCTTTGAGACGTCAGCAGGGGTCGAGCTCCGCACCGGGGCACCGCGAATCAGCCTCGCCTTCGAATCTACACGCGGTCCGATCGAATGGTCGGAAGACGATCCAAAGGGCTTTTTTCTCTAACTCGGCGGCACCTAACGTGAAGCTATTCTAGAGATGCCTCTTTGCTAGGCGGCGGCCTTGTTCGGTCGATCATTTCGAATCCCACGTTCGGTTAGAATGGGTTCGAGTTCATAGAACGCCTTAGCTGTGTCGATCAGCGGGATCTTCGGATACAGATGATGGATGATGTGATACTCCATCCCCATCGTGAGCAGCGTCCCGATCGGAGACTTCCAGGCCCGCGTATCGCGGTAGCGACCCATTTCGTTTGCCGGGTGATGCGGCGCCCAGCTCAGAAAGAGCACGTTGTAGATGAATCCCAGATGGCGCGGCAACAGCCAAAGAAAAAGCCCTTCTAACGCGTGACCCGTCCACGCACAAATCAAGAGCACCGCAAAATGCGTTGTTCGAAGCGCGAAAGCTTCGAGAATCGCGCGCTCCCGATTCGGATCATCCGTCTCCCGCATCGCCTTTGCATAACCTTCCTGGTTCCCCGGCTGGCGTCCCTTGATCGAACTCCAAATGCTCTGCCACCAAGTCTCGGCACGGCTGGTGATGTCGGGGTCGCGCTCCTCGTCATTGGCATACGCGTGATGCTGCTTGTGGGTGATCCATGCGACCCGGTACGGAAACACCAAGGGAATCGTCGAGATGTGCCCGACGAGCTCATTGAGCCACCGCAGTTTCGTCCCCTCCGCGGCGATAATTGAATGCTGCGCTTCGTGCGACGGGAGATAGGCCAAAACGCAGCAGAGTGTGGAAAGCAGGAAGCCGGCCCAAAGCGGCAGCATGCCGCTGAATACGAGGGGCCAGAGGGAGAGCCAAACTACGAAGTTACCGAGACCCCAAACGACCATTTCCCATGGAACACGGCCCAGATATTTGCGCGCAATCGTGGCCTCCTCACGCTGTAGTTCGCGATCGGTGCGTCGGTTCTGGGTCGATCTAATTTCGTTTACTGCGCTCATACCCAGCTCCCTCGGCGCTTCGCCACGAAGCCTGCGGTCGAGCCCACGACCAGTCCAATGACGATCGTCGGAAGGCCTAAGGGCGCCGGGATCGACATTGCATCCATCGACTGAGCGATCAGCGGCGCCAAAAAACCGATACCGAACCAGAGCGGGCCCCAACTCGATAGAAACTGTAAGACTTGTCCGGCCATCAGGAGGCCTCCCTCTTTCCAGCGTTCCCGGTCACCTCGTTAGGCGTACTCACCAAGGACGTTTGCGTTCGACCGACGGTCAAATCCAGCAGATCATCTGCGAGAAGATCCACATCATTGAAATCGAGATGTTGTGACCAGCTCTCGTCTGAAAGAAGTTGCGCCGCACCCATCGCAGCCGACACGCTGAACGCGACAAGCGCCTCGGGGTCGGCCTCCGGATGCCAGCCAGATCGCTGCGCCGCGGCCGCCCCGTCGCGAAGTGCCGCGAACCATGCTCCCTGTAGTTCGCTCAACTCGCTATTAGAAATCGACCGCACTTCGGGATGATGCATCGCGCGAAAAAACGCCGGATCGCGCCGAGCAAATTCAACATAGGACCGACCTAACGCGCGGTAGCGTGCCACGGGATCCGGACCAGCTGCCTCGGCGCCCTGCTCCATCATCACCACACACAGGCGGAACGCTTCCTTGGCCAGTTCCACCAGCAGCCCACGACGGTCAGCAAAATGGCGACGCGGGGCGGCATGCGAAACGTCGAGGTCGCGTGCGAGGCCGCGGAGACTCAAAGCCTCAACGCCGCTCTCCGCGATGACCTCAGCCGCTCGGGCCAGCAGTGCTTCTCGTAGATTTCCGTGGTGATATGCCATGCGTCTCCATGTTTGCAGCAGATACATTGCAGGACAGGCGACAAGTTGTCAATGGCAACATTGGCTACCGGCTTGTCGGTGGCGCTCCTGCCTTCCCTTGGCGACCTCATAGCCGCAGCCTGTCTCATGAAATTGGGAAAGCGACTCCCGGTCGGCGAAGTCACGCTCTGCGGCGCTAAGAATGAGGCTGCCGTCGCTCCTTGCACATTCACTTATTCGCTTCCGCCTAACTGAAATATTCGCGGCGCTTTTTTGTCAGCATAATGTGGCCTTCGCGTATGCTGAACTCATGCATGCACGCACCTCGACTGACGCCTTCTATTGCGCCTTCCGTCGCGCTTTCTCTCGCGCTTTCTCTGCTTCGCCTGCTCGCTTGGCCAAGGCGGCGGGTGGGAATGCTCAGCATGTTGCGCGCCCGAATACGACGGGACGTCTCCTGCACGTTCTACTCGTGGCTCTCTTCCTCGCGCCTGCATCCGCGCCTGCGGTCCATGCGGCTCCGCCGATGCTCTATCACAGCGCAAACGATGATGGCCTCGCGGCGCCCGGCATTCCCCAAGAGCTGGGCATGCCCATGGTGACACTCTTCCTATATCTGGATGCCGGCGCAGCCTCCACGGCCACAGGGACTACCTGCGTCGATGGGGATGGCGACGAACTCTGCGGTTGGGAATGGGCTCTTCTCGTAAACGGCGGGGCCGACATTCAAGGTTTCGTCCCCGATCCCGCCCAGGACATCGTCTCGCGAACGAGCGCGACTGAACTCGCGGGTATCGGGGGGAACGCGGTCGCGGGACAGCTCGGCCCGATTCGACTGGGTGAGGTTGACCTTAACATCACCGCCCCCGCGTGGTCGGTGAGCATGCAAACCGGCACCGCCGTCACGGCCGCCTTCACGCTCACGAATATTCCCTCCACCGAGATTGCAGTTCCCGAGCCTGGCTTCGCTGCCGCACTCGGCTCGGGGTTCATGATATTAGGTCTACTCGCTCGACCGCGCAGACGTTCAGCCTCGCGCACGTTCCTGCTCGTAATCCTGCTCCTTCTCCTCGCGCCCGGCGCAGCCGTCGCTCAAGACGCCGACGCCGATGGAGTGCCCGATGGGGTCGACAATTGCGTCCATTCCGCGAATCCATTGCAGGAAGACTTCGCGGGACTCTACGGCCCCCCCGGCGATGGAATCGGCGATGCGTGCCAATGCGGAGATGTGAATAGCGACGGCGCAGTCGACCTGCTGGATGCCGCGACTTACGAGCGCGGACTCGCCGGACTCCTTCCCATCGACCTAGATGAAGACAAATGCAGCGTGATCGGCAACCGCCTCGATTGCGATCCGAACGATCGACAAACACTTCGAGAAACCATCGTCGGAAGTGGCGCCGGCATCCAACCCGTCTGCCAAGCCGCCAACGCCGTCCCGCCCAGCCCTTCAAGAATCGTCGCCGCCGGCGATAGCATCACCCAAGGCTTCTCTGCGGATTGCACCTGTAACGCTGGTTTCTTCGGCCTGATTTGCCTTCTTTGCCCGGCTGGCGGCGACCAGCCCCAGCACTCTTGGTTCGATGGCAGCTCCCTTGGCAACAGCTTCTACGATCTATACGGGGGCCCTGGCTCCGGAATCACCTCGAGTCGAGTCTCCGTATCCGGGGCAGAAATGACATCGGGCGGTAATCAATTCTCGATTCAGGTCGACGACATTCTCGCGCTCAGCCCGGTCCCAGACCTCGTAGTCGTCGAGCTTGGAGGCAATGATGTCTGCAACCGCGGCTGCGTCGACGCTGCAAGCTGCGGGAACCCGCTCTATGACGATGCAACTTGGACAACCGCCATCGAGACAGGCCTCGACAAGCTCGTCGGGTTCGGGCACCCAACCTCCATCCCGATCAGCGGGACTGTGTACTTGCTAGGCGTCCCGCGCGTCCAGGATCTCTATGCAGCGGGCGTCGCGAAGCAAACCGGAAATGGCAGCGTCAACTGCGACAGTTTCCGCGACAGCTTCGACGTCTGCGAGATCGCCACGTTGAATGCGCCCATGTCGGGCGAAGATCTGCCTACACGGCTCGCAGCGCTCGAAACTCGGATCCCGCGCTACAACGAGATCATCCGTGACCTCGCCCTCGCCTATACGACCAACAGCAATGGACGCAATCCAAATGGGATCGAAGTCGTGACGGATTACGTCAACGAATCCATCGCATCGGTGGGCACGACGCCCTTCGGCGAGAATGAGATCAACGGCGGCGACTGCTTCCATCCTTCGGTCGGAGGACAAAGCACCCTCGCTGCCGGGGCATGGCTCTCGAACCCGCGTTAGTCACGCTCGGTTCGACGCGCCTGTCGCCTGCCCCAGTCGCTCATGTGGACGAGAGGGGCAAGCCTACCGAAAGCGGTATTCGAAGCTATGCGGCTTACCACGTCGCATGACGAGCAAACGCACGATGTCTTGTTTAGCGAGAGTTTCGAAAAAGCGATTCTCGTCGACCGTCACGAAAGCGCCGTTCAAGGCGAGCAAGACATCCCCGGCTTCGAGCCCTAGATGCGAGTAGAGATCGCCTTCCCGGACCTTACGGATCTTTAGCAGCCTATGGCCGGAGAACTCGCCGCGAGTCGCATCCAAGCGGCCGTTGAGATCTTGTCGATCCAGAAGTGCCTCATCAATTTTGGCGCGAGATAATTCTACAATGAGACCCGGTTCCGAGAGGGCCTCAGGTGGAATTGCAGGAAGTGTCGATTCTCCGGCTGCAGCGGAGCCGCTCGCAAGTTCCTTGGGTCGTCCGACCTCGCCCGCCAGACCCGGCTGCGAGTCGATCCCCAATCGCTGCAACTCGTCTTCAACGACACCTCTCATGGTGCCGAAATCCGGTCGACCGCTCAGGTAGATGCCGTTAACGAAAACCGTCGCAGCGCGGCGAACGCCCACCTCACGTGCCACGCCGAGATCCTGATCGACCTCGGTCCCTGCCGCACGGGTAGTGAGGCAATCGTCGAATCGGTCGAGGTCGAGCCCCACCCGTTCGGCATAATTGCCTAGCGCTATAGAATCTAAGGCGGGCTGCTCAAGGAGCAGGACATCGTGATAGACGCGGTAACTATTTTGCGAATCGGCGCAGCGTGCAGCGACCGCCGCTTCTCGCGCGTTGCGATGAAAAGGGAGCGGAAAGAGGCGAGTCTCAATTCTCACGCGTTCGCCGTAGGTGTCTACGAGTCGGATCAAGTCCGGCTGGACGCGGCGGCTATGCGGAGACGCGAAGTCAATAAAATGTGTCACAACGACCGCTGCAGACTGCGACCCGATCAAAGCCGTCGCACCATCCGGTAAATCAATTCGGGGCGCGGGAGGCTCGCGAAGATGAATTTGTAGGTCCGTCGCATTTTGCGCAGTCGCCCTCTCGACACGAATCCCAAAACGTTCCGCGACGAGTTCATTCAATCGGTCACGCCGCAGCCGATAACTCGCCAACGCTAGGTCGTGGAGCTCGAGCCTAAGTGGCGCATCGAGTTCCGCGTAGCCGATCTCTTCTTCACCGCGGCGTGCGACCCATTCATCAGCGCCAGTGCTTGCCGCAAAGCCGAGGCCATCTTCCGACACCATCGTGCTCGAATCCTGCAGCCCATCGAGGTCGCAGCCCAGACTCACCATCACAAAGAGCAGTGTCACGGCGATCACGCAGAAGCGGCGTGCACTCTCCAATTTAATTCGGCGCATAGAGACTCTTCTTCCCGGCCCTGGCCCGGTGTTAACCCTGATCCATCTCAACGACTCGGCGAAAGCAAGTCGACTTGTGTTCCAGAAACTGCCCTTGGTCGAAACGGCCGCCTGCTCCACCATTCATGACGACCAACGGGATCCGGCACCGAACCATTCTCCATCCAAATGACCTCGCACTAAGGAGATGATATGCGACTCGACGAGCCTCGCCTTCCCCCACTCAATGATGACGAGCTTCCGGCTGAGATCCGCGAGCAATTCGGCGGCGGTGAGATGCTGAATATCTTCAGGACCCTCGCACATCACCCGGGATTGATGAAGCGATGGCTCGTCTTCGGAAACCACATTCTGGGGAAGAACAGTCTCACCCCGCGAGATCGGGAAATCGCGATCCTGCGTGTCGGCGTTCTTTGCCGCGCGGGATATGAGTGGGCGCAACACGTGCGGATCGGTCTTGACTGCGGGCTCGATGAGACGGAGATCGGACGCATTCGCGAGGGCGCGGAAGCCCCGGGTTGGAGCCCCGCTGAACAAGCGCTCCTCCGGGCTACGGATCAGCTGGTGGCTGACGCCTTTATCTCCGACGAGACATGGGCTGCCTTGTCTGCGCACTATGAAAAGCAACAGCTCATGGATCTCGTATTCACCGTCGGGCAGTACAACCTTGTTTCGATGGCACTCAATACTCTCGGGGTTCAGCTCGAAGACGACGATGTCCCGGTCCCGCTTTCATGAGCGCGCGCCTTGAAGGTAAAGTCGCGATCATTTTGTTTGTGGTGATCCCAACGCTTCTCGCTCTTGGGTGCGGGCCTATGGTGATGATTCCAGGCGGCGAACTTTCGGGAACGGTCGAAGCACATCCCAGCAGCTGGGTGTTCACCGACTTGGTCGACACCGTGCAGCTAGAAACGCGGCCGGAAGATCCCTACTCGGTCAATATCTGGTGCGTGGCGAGCGGCGACTCGCTCTACGTCGCGGGAAGTCGAGACTCCAAGTGGACGGCGAATGCCTCGGCGGATGGGCGCGTGCGGCTTCGTGTCGAAGGCAGGCTCTTCGAGTTACGGGCGACTGAGGCGGACCAGCCCGAAGATATCGAAGCCTTTATCGTCGCGTCCAAAGCGAAATACGATTTCGAACTCGAGCCGGGGCAGCGTGATAGCGCGATTCTCTTTCGGCTGGAATCGCGTTAGGCGCTAGAGAGAAAACTTCGAGCGACGGGCTCCCTAAAGAAGGATTGCGTTCGCCACGTATATCGCTGCTCCAAAAGCGGGCTCGGGAACAGCGATGCGTACTTATTCATTACGTGCGCTCCGGAATCGCTTTCACTCACCACACCACCGCTTGCTAAACCGAGAAGGGTCTCGTCGTAGCCCAAATACGACAGCCCAATTCCATCGCAAGGCCTGCGACCGGAGGTTATGCCCGAGCCGTTCGGATCGCGCGCAACAGGTCGCGCCGTGCCTTCTTTGCCCGCGGCCCGCCGGCGAGCTTTCGAGCACTGCGAGTCAGCGTCCGCATTTGCTGCCTATCTAGCCCCGGCGCTTCCACAATCAAAGCCTCGACGCCCACGTCTCCATGTTCAATTAGGCGAGCCAGCCACTGTTCGTTACGCTTCTCCTGCTGAGTCTCGAAGCGATGCAACCTCGACAGATCTGCGAGACGTGCGCGAATAGCATCATGATCCTCGGCGCGAAGGAGTTGCCCGATCAATCGATTCTGTCGACCACGACTCTTCGCTTTAAGGCCTATGCACACATCGACTTCTTCTCGCACTCGCTCCGGCAAAGCAAGCAGATCTAAATCCTCAACGGAAAGTCTCGTCAGCTCGATCGCGAGATGATTGACCTCGGCGGCGGCTCGTGTGAGCTCCGTTCGCGACGGCGGGAGCTCATCCTCCGCGCTTTCTTCGGACTCGTCATCAACTCTCGAACTCAAAACATCCCCTCGCCTGATACGGAAGGAGACACCTTCGTACGCGAAGTGGGGAGTCTAGCTGTATGCGGGACGTCCTGTAGCGCGAACCGTAAACTTGCAGAATCTCAAAGTTTTGGCAGTTTAAGTGCCACTAACTTCACTAGGGGGCAAATGATTCGTGACGGCAGCCACACTTCCTGCTGAAAATCATCTCATCGATTGCCAGGCTCTGCGACGGGCCCATCAGGAACCGATCCATCGCTTCCAAGTGGCTGGAAAATCCGCACCGTAAAGATCCATGTGCGTACGACTGTTGATCTCCCCTGCCCCACAGAAGCCTGGTTCTTCGCGGACGGCTCAAGCTATCAGGGGCCAATCAACTCATTCGAAGCCTCCTCGACTGAGTAGATAGCCCTTCCCTCCCTACAGAAAACGATCGGAGCAAAACGCATGAAACTCTCTACACCGCTTCTCATGATGGGCGCGCCAGGCTCTCCCTACACACGAAAGATGCGCGCGGTTCTGCGCTACCGACGAATTCCGTTTACGATCATCCAACAGAACTCGAAAGAAGCCGAGCAGCAGCCCGCAGCCAAAGTACCTCTGCTCCCCACGTTCTACCTGCCTAACGAGAGCGGCGAGATTGTTCCTACGACCGATTCCACACCTTTGATTCGCCGCTTCGAGAAAGCGTTCAATGGGCGCTCAATCATTCCGCGGGACCCGGCGGCGGCATTTCTCGACGAGCTGCTGGAAGACTACGCGGACGAATGGCTAACGAAGTGCATGTTCCACTACCGCTGGTACCGCGAGGCGGACGCGACGAAGGCTCGACAAATTCTCCCGCACTGGAGCATGGAAAACGTCACGGACGAGCAGATCGCCCCGATCCAAAAGATGATCGGAGATCGCCAGATTGGACGACTCGGCGTCGTCGGCTCGAACGATGTGACAGCGGAAGTCATCGAAGATAGCTACAGGCGATTCCTCCGTGCCTTCGATGCCCAGCTTCAGAACAGCCGCTTCTTTTTTGGAAACCGCCCCGCTTCTAGTGACTTCGGCATGATGGGACAGCTCACTTGCCTCGCGCTCTTTGACCCGACCCCCTCGGCCCTAACTGCGGAGCTTGCCCCGCGTGTCTACGGCTGGACCGAGCTTGTCGAGGACCTATCGGGCAAGGAGCCAACGGAAGACGACTGGACGGATGTGGGTTCATTGCCTGATTCGCTCCGAGGACTCTTCGCCGAAGTGGGTCATTTCCATGTCCCCTTTCTTCTTGCGAATGCGGAAGCGGTCGAGAAAAAGGCGGAGCAAGTCGAAACCGAAATCGATGGACGGCCTTGGGTTCAAAAGCCCTTTCCGTACCAGAGGAAATGCTTGGGGTGGCTCCGCGCGAGCTACGCAAGCCTGGACTCGGATGCGCGCGCGTCCGTAGACAACATCCTAGAAGGCAGCGGCTGTGAAACCCTCTTCGCCTAGCATCGGCGCGGACGCGGCCGCGGAGGCCATGATCGGCGACGGAAAGCACTACGTGATCATGGGGCGGCCGGAGTCTGGCTACTCCATGAAGGTTCGCTCTGCTATGCGCTTCAAGGGAATCACGCACGAATGGACGGCTCGATGTCTCCGCAATGAAAAACTCTTTAAAGACAACGCCAAAGTTCAGCTCATCCCTCTCGTATTCAGGCCCGACGGAACGGCCACCCAAGACTCGACGCCGATCCTCGAGGAACTCGAACGGGATCACCCCGAACCGTCGCTGCACCCGCAAGATCCATCGCTCCGCTTCCTGTCGGAACTCATCGAAGAGTACGGCGACGAGTGGGTCAACAAGCTGATGTTCCGGGCGAGATGGGCAGAGCCCCCGGATCAGAAGAACCGCGGGGGAACCCTCGCTCGAGGAATGCTCGATGGGCACCCGCTGCGAATTTTCGCCCCGATCATGGCGCGCTTCATCGTTCGCCGAATGATCCCGCGAATGAGTTTCGCGGGCGCGAACCAAAACAACACGCCACTTCTCATCGACTCCTTCGAAACCCTCGTCGAAGTCCTCAACGAGCATCTCGCAACGCGCACCTATCTCCTGGGCGCGCGCCCCTCGTTCGGAGACTTCGGCCTATGGGGCCAACTCCATCAATGCTTTATTGACCCGAGCAACAAGGCAATCCTTGTGCACAAAGGGCCGTCGGTCGTTGCGTGGATTGAGCGTATGTTAGATCCGTCGGTCGAAGGTGAATTCGAAACCTTCGACGCGCTTGCCCCAACACTTCGCCCGCTCTTCGCCCGCGAAATTGGTCCTCGTTTTCTCGCCTGGGATGCCGCGAACGCGGAGGCGCTTAGGAAAGAGCAAACGCAAACCGAACTCGAAATGGGCGACCAACTCTATTTCCAGAAGACGTTCAAATACCCGGCCGCGACGCTTGGCATTCTAAAGAAGAAGCATGCCGCGGCCAGCGGGGATTCACGCCTTCGCGAATTCTTAGAGGAAACTGGATGCCTTCCCTACCTGGTCGGTTAGGCGCAACGGACTAACGCCCACCGGCCTTGTCCACTTTGGTCTGCGATAAAGTCACGCAAACACAGCCAAACAAGCCACGCTCCTCAAAGGAATTCACGCCATGATCGATCACAAACGCGAAGGCGACCTGCATATCGTCACCTTGAATGACGGCGCCAATATGATCACTCCCGCCTGGCAGGCTCGTTTTCTCGATATTCTGGATTCGGTCGAAGCGGACTCTGACGGAAATACCGGACTCGTGCTGACCGGAACGGAGAAGTTCTTCTGCAGCGGCCTGAACGTAGAGGTCGTGATGTCCCTTGAAGGCGATGCCCGCGCGCTCTTTAGCCAATCCATGATGAAGCTCATGCACAAACTGATTTGCCTTCCGGTTCCGACAGTCGCAGCGATCAATGGACATGCGTTCGCCGCCGGGGCTTTTCTAGCTCTGGCGTGTGACTACAGGATCATGCGTGAGGATCGCGGATGGTTTTGCATTTCAGAGGTGGATGTCGGCGTTCCCATCGGTGAAGCGATGATGTCGCTCCTAAAGGGCAAGGTCTCCCCGCAGACGGCTCGCGAGTCCGTGCTCAGCGGCAAGCGGTATGTGGCTGATGAAGCGATTGCGGCAGGGCTCGCTGATGGCAAAGCGTCCGAGGGCGAGCTCCTGGGTCGCGCCCAAGCACTCGCCGGCGAACTCGCGACGAAGGAGCGGAAGATTTTCTCAACGCTCAAGCATCAGCTCTACGCCGACGTCGCGAAGGGTTTTTCTAGCACCAACTGAGGCACAGCCGTCATTGATCGATCGCCCCTAGTTAGGCCGCTTCGACTTCCACCCCGATTCCCGTCAGGTGCCCCATCCCGCCGACCGGGTCAAAACTGCCAATACCCGTTGGCGACAGAATATTCACGTTCACCCCTGGCTTAGCTTGAGCGACAGGCATCCCGGATGTCTTCGAGTTACCGAACCCATGGCTCATGGCCACCACGCCTTCTCGAAGATGCGAGTCCAAAGCAAGCTCTGCGCGAATCTCGCCATATTCGTTTCTGACGAGAACCCACTGACCCTCAGACAGTCCACGCAGCAGGGCATCCCGGGGATTCATGAAGAGGGGATTCGTGCCTCCCCCCTTCGCATCGCGCAACGCCTTCAAGTTTTGAAAGCCCGAATTCAGCATGTAGTTCGTCCGACGCGTGATGAGTTTCAGAGTTTCTCCAGACTCGCCTAGCAAGTCATCAAAGACCTCAACTGCGCGAGAGAACGTGCCCTTAATCGGCTGGGGGCAGGCATTGAAATTCTTTCCGCCCGAAACGCGCGTTAGGAACCCGCCATGCTCCGCTTTCGGCAAGATCACGACATGATCATCCGATTCGCGCAGCGCTGCGATTGAGTTCCCTGTCTCGCCAAGCCGCCCATCCCAGAGCGCCGTCATCATGTCCCCACCCGGAATATCGAGAAGTGAGGGCAGCCCCATTTCCTGTAGCAGCCTGGAGAAAATCCAAGCGTCGCTCTTACGTTCTGCCTGCTCGTCGACGACTGCCGCTGTCCATTGCAAATAAGGGCGACGCTGAACGCCCTGCACGAAGTAGTTCAGGTCTTCCCGCTCAAACCAATCTGCCGCCGGCAGCGTCCAATGCGCAAGTTCGCCCGTCGCGTTTCGGTAAAAATCGACGGTGACCAAAAGGTCGAGGGAAGCCAGCGCGCGCTCTAGCCGCTCACCACCCCCAATCGACAGTGCAGGATTCCCCGCCACGACGATCATCGCACGCACCGGAGACTCGTCTTCAAGGATCATGTCGGCCATCAAAGAACCCGGCGGAGTCCCGCGCGCAGGTCGGTACTCGCCCCACTGCGTCGGCCTATCCGCTGAGGCCTCTGGTGGCATGACCATCGGCAACACACCACGAGCCGGCAATATATTCCCGCCCTCACGATCCAAATTGCCCGTGACGAGCGAGAGCATCTGCGCCAAGTAGTAGGCGAGCGAGCCCTGCCGTCCCATATTCACGCCAGTCGACAAATGAATCGCCGCACCGTTTGCCGTCGCGAAGGAGCGAGCCATTGATCGGATTATTTCGACTTCGATTCCGACGACCGCTGAAACGCGTTCAGGAGGATAGGCCGCGACGAAGGCCCGGAGCTCTGCGAGCCCCTCAATTCCTTCGCAGGCAGCCGTATCAAAGCCGAGCTCCGGCGCAGCGTCGATTTCGCATAACAGCGAAGCAAGTAGGTACGCATCCGTATCCGGACGGATCTGAAGAGTGTTGCCGACGTCTGACAGATCATCGATCGCCAAGGGGTTCACGAAAACAATCTCGGCGCCCCGTTTCCTCGCATCGCGAAGCGCAGCCACTGGATCAGGCGTCGAGAGAAACGACATTTTACTGATGCGCGGGTTAGTCCCGATCATTAAGAGGTATTCCGCGTGATCGAGATCCGCCATGGGGTGGATCTCGGCGGATCCGTAGAGAATTTCGCTCACCACAAATTTATTGGCGCAGTCCTGGGTCCCGGCATTAAAGAGCCGTTCGACGCCTAAGCTCGCCGCGAACATTCCCGCTGCCATCGAACCAAGCGCATTAAAGGCCGACGGATTGCCCATATAGAGAGCGACGGATCGTGGGCCGTGTTCCTCGATAATCGCCTTGAGCTTATGGGCGATCGCTGGAAGCGACTCATCCCAAGTCGTGCGTTCGAAGCCGTGCTCGCCTCGACGATGAGGAAAATTCAAACGATCCGGGTCGTGATGAAGGTCCTTTGCGAGCAGCCCCTTATGACAGGCGAATCCCGCAGTCACGGGATGTTCCCGGTCCGGGGCGAGCCGAACAAGCTTGCCCGCATCATCCACTGTCGCCTCAAGCCCACAGTTCACTTCACAAAGACGGCAGAAAGTTTTCAATAGGTACTCCGGCGGTCGGGAATTTAATTCTTTCGATCATAATCCGCCCAGCCCGACGGATCGATGGCGTATTCGTCATCCCATGCATTTCGAAACGACGCCTGATCAGCAGGCGGAGGTTTTTATTGGCAGCACAAGTGTCAATACTCCACAATTGGACAAACACGGAGAAACCGGCACGCCCGCTTCCCACTTTGCTCCGTGTGCCAAACCTCTCTCGTACCTCACCACACGTTTCCAATGCAAAAGGAAGACCTCCATGAATCGACTCACAAAGGGATTTCTCGCATTCCTCGCACTCGTCGTCGTATTAGGCAGCACCGTCTACGTCATGCGAATCCAAATTGCGCTCGAAGCTGTCCGAATCATGGCCGGCCAGCGCAACCAGACGGGTCCCTATCGCGAGATCAGCTGGTCCAGCGGACCCGATGCGGAGGGTCGTGCTCCGAACGAGCGACCGCCTAATATCGTGCTGATCTTGGCCGACGATCTTGGATGGAACGATCTCACTTTCGCAGGCGGCGGCGTCGCTAGTGGAACGGTCCCCACACCTAATATCGACTCCATCGCCTCGGATGGCGTCGTGTTCACGAACGGCTACGCGGCCAACGGAACCTGCGCGCCGTCTCGAGCTGCCCTGCTTTCAGGACGCTACGGCACTCGCTTCGGCTTCGAGTTCACCCCTACCCCGCCCGGAATGACTCAGCTCACATCTATGGTCGCGAGCACAGGCAATAGACTCCGAGAGGCGATCTTGTACGAGGACGTGGAAACCGTCCCCTATGACGACATGGGCATGCCCGGTTCCGAGATCACAATCGCCGAGCTTCTGAAGGATCAGGGCTACCAAACTGCCCATATCGGCAAATGGCATGTCGGGCGAACGAACGGGATGGCACCGAACGATCAGGGCTTCGACGAGAGCTTACTCATGGCCAGCGGCATGTATTTGCCCGAAGACGACCCGGGCGTGGTGAACGCCAAACAAGACTTTGACCCGATCGATCGTTTCCTCTGGAAGGCCATGCGCTTCGCCGCCTCCTTCAACGGGGAAGACGCATTCGAACCCAACCAGTACCTGACGGACTACTACACGGAGCAAGCGGTCAACGTCATCGACGCGAACAAGGATCGCCCCTTCTTCCTCTATCTGGCTCATTGGGCACCGCACACTCCGCTCCAGGCCAGTCGCGAAGACTATGAAGCGCTGTCCCATATCGAACTGCACAGGGAGCGCGTCTATGCGGCCATGATTCGTTCTCTCGACCGTGGCGTGGGCGAAGTTCTGGATGCGCTCAAACGAAATGGCCTCGAGGAAAACACCCTAGTGCTATTCACTTCGGACAACGGCGGCGCCGGCTATATAGGGCTCCCCGACGTGAATGCACCCTTCCGCGGATGGAAGATCAGCCTCTTCGAAGGCGGTATCCACGTCCCCTACTTCGCCAAGTGGCCGGCGCGCATCCCGGCTGGCCAAAGCATCGCAAGCCCAGTGCATCACTTCGATCTTTACGCGACCGCGGCGGCAGCCGGAGGCGCCTCGCTTCCCACCGATCGCAAGATCGATGGCGTCGACCTCGTTCCCTTTGCGGCAGGCGATAATCCGGGCGTTCCCCATGAAGCACTCTTTTGGCGAAGCGGCGCCTCTCAAAGTGCACTCGTGAGCGGCTGGAAGCTCAGCGTGAGTGATCCGCCGGGCCGGGAGTGGCTCTTCGATCTCACCTCCGACCCAACAGAACAGAACGATCTTTCAAAGACGCGCCCGGACAAGCTTGCCGAACTTCGTGCCGCACTCGATGCGCATAACGCAGACCAGGCTCCATCGGCTTGGGCACCTTCTGTCTCGATGGCCGTCAATATCGACAAAGACTTGAGCATTCCAGACGCACCCGAGGACGAATATATTTACTGGTCCAATTGACGTGCGCACATCACTGTTAGGCTCGGGCGAAAGCATCATCACCCTCTGCGCTAGACGCTCGCTTCAATAGGCACGACGCCCAGCTTCTCACGAACCCTGTCGATCGGCAGCTCGAGGTCTTCCCAGAAATCCCAGTCACTGCTGAGATCCACTTTCATCTGCGCCCCGCGTTCGAGGGCATGGAGCATGTCTGACGCGAGACTTCCCTGCCCTATTCGCCCCGGCTCTACTGGCACGGGAAACGGTGCTAGGTTGATCCCTGTCGTATGAATAATGAGCCCAAATAGCGCGGTGAAGAAATCGTTCGGGTCTTGTGTGAAACCCGCTTGGAATGCGGAGGCTTTGATCTCTCCTTCGGGCGTCGTGTCGTAGCCCGCGAGTACGTGCGTAAAATCGTGATAGAGCGCGCCGGGCGGGAAGCCGCCCTGCTCTCCGCTGAACGGCAATTTCGCGTTCCGACAATGATGGAAGAACTGATTCCCGAGGGTTTCCCCTGGCAAAGCCGCGAGCGCACGGAACCGATTCGCCATCTCACGATTCTCCCCGAGGACACCATCGAAGCGAAGGATTGCCTTCACTGTCGGCAAGACTCCACCAAGCAGTCGGCGCGTGTTTCGGAAATAGATGCGGACATGAGAACGTCGCGCGAAAGAGAGCTTAAATAGAAGCTCCCTTCCCTTCGCGAGGTGCGCGATCACGCCGACTGCCGGCTCGTCCACCCCCAATGCCTCTGCGTACGATTCGAGGAGCTGCATCTGCTGGGCGCTAGGTGGACCGTCGGCAATACACATCACGACCATGAAACGAATAAGCTGGCGGGCCTCCTTGGAATCGAGTTCATGATCGGCAAGGACAGCGGCTTCAATAGAATCCATCGCGTCGAGATCGAGCTCCGTTCGGAAGATCCTCGTTTGTGCGGCTGCAAGGAAAGCCATCTGGGGCGCGGCCGTGCTGTTGGTCGCGGCACGAGCGAGTGCTCCGAGGGCTCGTACTTGATCCGCCGCGGACTCGGGGCTCGGCTGGATAATCTCCACGGGCTACCCTCATTCGGCCTATTGCGGCCGTGTGCAATCCCCCGCCTAGTGACGGGTCCCACTCATCAATTCACAAGGTTCTAGATTGAATCTGCCTTGTCAACTGACTCGTTTTTTGAAATGAGTAAATCTGAGTCCCCTGCGAAAACACCTCCCCGCGGCAAAGCCCGAGATCAAATCGTGGCGGCCGCCGTGAAGGCCTTCGCCCAAAGAGGCTTTAAGCCGCGAGCACTCGGGGCATCGCACAGCGCGCGGAAACAGATCAAGGGCTCCTCACCTATCACTTCCCAACCAAGGAGCTCCGACGAAGGAAACCTTTCAAATTCACGAACACGATGGCTCGTCGACACCCACCTCAAGCTGCGCTTTAAGCTCATTCGCGAGGCGGGACTCGCTCATACCCTAGCAATTGATGAAGACGCGATTCCTCATGCGTTCTTCGCGCTGAGCGGCGCGGCCGGACTCATATTCGCTGTATCCGCCAATAGTCGCCGACTCACGGGCCTGAACCCCAATAAGAGTGAGGCGATCGAAGCGCATGCGAACTTCGTCGCAAAGCTATTCGTGCCCTAATTCACGGAGCCCGACTGTTTTTTCGCAAACTTCGACGAGCGATTGCTGCGCGAGTCTATTGGACCTCGAAAGATTGGTAGAACTCGACCGCGCCTGATGCGAGATCGTGCATTCCGCCGACGATCTGAATACTGCCGGACTCGGCCATTTCGCGTAGGACTTCGCTTCGTGACGTAACGCCCGCCACGTTTCGCAGAACATTCGTCCGCGCGACGTCAGCCACGAAATCAGGGTTCGCCGAAGTGCGATCCGCGGCGTCCGCTGGAGATGTCACCGCATTCACTGCTGGCTGAATCTTCTCGAGCATACCTGTGAGAAGCCCTAGCTCAACATTGTCACAGGCCCCTTTTACGGCTCCGCAATGTGAGTGACCAAGAACGACAACGAGCTTTGCACCGGCCACCTTGCAGGCGAATTCCATGCTTCCCAGAATGTCGTCATTAATGAAATTGCCGGCGACGCGAGCACTGAAAATGTCGCCGATACCTTGATCGAAGATCAGCTCCGTCGACGTCCGGGAATCAATACAACTCAGAACGACCGCAAGAGGCCACTGCCCGTCACTTGTTTCCGAAACTTGCTGCATAAGGTCACGCTGTGCTTTCACATTTTCGCGGAAGCGAGCATTGCCCTCCTTTAGCAGTTCGAGAGCGCCTTGCGGCGTGAGCTGTTGTTGTGTCTCAAGCGTTTGCGTCTTCATCTAGTACGATTCCCCTGCTTTGCATTGCGTGGTCGCGCGGCCAGCGATCCGTCAAGCGTCTTCTTATGCCGCAGCTTCTTCTAGCTCTTCTTCTGCTGCTTCTTGCCGTTCAATTCGGTCGACGACAGTTTCTCGATTCACACACGACTCCTCGAAGTCACTCAGAATTTCGAGGACATCGTAGTCGATCTCAACAGTGCGTGAGAGATCCAGGATGACTCGCGAACCATGGGGAATTTCGGAAAGCTCACGCAGCAGCGCCCCGCGGCTCAGAAATGAGACTTGCTCCGCAAGCCGAACACGCACGACATGCCCCGTCTCCGGATCATCCGTTTGCTCAATATCAATCGTATGCGAGTTCACATAGTTCCTGTAGAGAACAACAACGACTCCGACAGCGAGGCCTAGAAGAACGCCTGTTAGCAAGTCCGTCATGAGTATTGCGACGATCGTCACAACGAAGGGGCCGAATTGGCTCGCACCCAAACGATACATTTCAACGAATAGCTCGGGCTTCGCCAGCTTGTAGCCAACGACCAAGAGGATGCTGGCGAGAACTGCAAGTGGCACAAGGTTCAGCACGCTGGCAAGGAGCATCACGACGACTAGCAGCAATAGCCCATGAATGATCGCGGCGTTCTTTGAACGTGCTCCGGATTGGATATTCGCGGAACTCCGCACGATGACCTGCGTAATCGGAAGGCCCCCTATTAGGCCGGAGACGACGTTTCCAGCACCCTGAGCTACAAGTTCCCGATTGGTGGGAGTCACCCGCTTTTCGGGGTCGAGCTTATCCGTGGCCTCTACACACAGCAGCGTCTCGAGGCTCGCGACGATCGCGATTGTTATCGCGGTCGTCCAAATCCTCGGATTCCCGATCTGGCTCCAATCCGGTGCAACGAAGAGCGATTTTGCTTGCTCGAGTCCCTCAACGACTGGGATCTGTACGAGATGGCTCTCCGCGAGCGACCATCCCGGCGCGTAGTTCATCGTCAGCCACTGATACGCAATCCCGAACGACACAGCGACGAGCGGGCCCTGAATAAGCTGGAAAAACCTGAATCGTTTGCTGAGCACCTGGTCCCAGAGAATAAGAATTCCAAGCGATACGGCCGCAACTAACGTCGCGCTTTCATCTACGTGCTCAAACGCCCGGAAAATTTCTGAGAAGGTGTTTTCACCGTCTCTCTGAAGAAACGCAAAGTCGCCTTCGGGATCAACGTCCCAGCCGAAAGCATGCGGAATCTGCTTCAAGACGATCAGCAGACCAATGCCGGTGAGCATTCCCTTGATCACGGCAGAGGGAAAAAAGTAGGCAAGAATGCCAGCCTTTCCGAAGCCAAGCCCGACTTGAAGAAAGCCAGCCAAAACCAAGGCAAGGAGAAATGCTTCGAAACTACCGAGTCCCTCGATGGCAGCCGCGACGATTACGGCGAGACCTGCTGCAGGACCTGAAACCCCGAGCGGCGAACCACTTAAAGCGCCGACCAGGACCCCACCCACGATGCCGGCGATTAATCCTGAGAAGAGCGGCGCCCCACTCGCGAGTGCGATTCCTAAGCACAGGGGAACCGCGACGAAGAACACGACGATTCCGGCTGGTAAATCGTCGCGCAAAGACTGGAGGGGAAGCAACCAAGAATCCTTCGTAGCTAGAGATGTGAAAATGTCGTTTCGTCTAATCGCGCACGACCCTAAACGGTTATTGCTAATTGATCGACCCAGAAATATGTATTAATTTAATAGTCATAACCTATTAGCTGAACAACGACCCAGAGTCATCGCGACAGGAGCGTCTGCCTATGGACCGACCACGCCCCACCATCAGGCAGGTCGAGTATTTCATCGCGATCGCGGAGGCCCTGAATTTCAACCGCGCGGCCAAGCGACTCGGCGTAAGTCAGCCGACGCTAACTACGCAAATCGTGTCATTCGAAGAGGCGCTGGGCATTCAACTCTTCGAGCGGTCTCGCTCAGGCACGGTCCTCACGACGGTCGGACGGGAACTCCTCTCGCATGCGCGCCGCGTCACAGAAGAGTTCCAAGGACTCGTCGACCGGGCAGAGTCGGTATCGCGAGGACCCGCCGGCACCTACCGGCTCGGAATCACTCCGACTCTAGGTCCGTACCTCCTACCTCATATTCTTCCCGCACTTCACCAGCGCTACAGCGCGCTCAAACTATCGGTTCGAGAGGAAGCGCCTAGGGATCTCGAAGCCGGCCTAGTATCAGGGCAACACGACCTCATCCTTACCGCTCTCCCCCTAGAGGACAACCGACTAACAGTCTCTCCCCTATTCAAAGAACCACTTAAGCTCGTCCTGTCTGCAGATCATCGACTCGCAAAACGCAAGCACATCAATCGGCGCGACCTCAAAGGCGAAGCCGTGCTCACAATCGATGAGCACCACCACTTCCACCGACAGATCGAAGAACTTTGCGGCAGGCTGGGTGCACACGTTCGCCGGGACTACGAGGGCACAAGCCTCGACACACTCCGACACATGGTCGTGATGGGAATGGGCGTCGCCTTTCTCCCCGCGCTCTATGTCAGGTCAGAAAATCATCTCCCGCTAAAGCTGAGCGTTACGACCGTCAGAGGAGAAGTCATCGAGCGCACGCATGCCCTTGCTTGGCGAGCGTCCTCTCCGGCACGGCAGCTCTTTCGCGAAATCGCAGATGAGATCCGTGCCCTCGTCGCTCGGGACCTGGGGGACGAGGTAGCAGCGATCACGCAGCACCACGCAGTGCAAAAAAAACACGTATAGGCACCGCTCCAAGTCGACTTCGCTCAGCGAATGAAGCAGCAACTCTCGACAGACGCCCCAAGCGGCCGACAATAACCACTCATTCCCAAAGAGCGAGGCACCATGACCGCAACATACGACAACGAAACATTCCGCGAAAGATTCGGCCCGTGGGCGGTCATAGCCGGCGGATCCGACGGGATCGGCGCAGCGTTCGCGGAAACCCTGGTCCGTCGCGGAATCAACCTCGTCCTCGTCGCGCGAGACGAAGCGAAGCTCGCCAAAGCGGCCGATCTGCTCCGAGAGAAATACAGCTGCGAAGTGCGCTGCCTTTCGAGCGACCTAACGAGCCCGGACATCGACGAACAAATCGGCTCTTTCACATCGGATCTCGATGTCGGGCTTTTGATCTACAACGCGGGCTCTGGCCGCCAAATGGGCTCATTCCTCGACCACGCGTTAGAGAACTGGATGCGCCAAGTTCAGCTTGCCTGTAACGGGCCTCTCGCCCTCGCCCACCATTTTGGCCGCCGCCTACGCGATCGCGGACGCGGGGGGATCGTATTAATGTCGTCGCTGTCGAGCCTCGTAGGCGGTGCCTATATCGCCACCTACTCTGCAGCCAAAGCATTCGACACGACGCTAGGCGAAGGTTTGTGGCAAGAGCTCGGGCCAAGCGGCGTCGATGTCGTGTCATGCCTTGCCGGCGCAACCGATACCGAAACCTTCAGAGACGACACCGGCGGATCCCCAGACGCGATGGACCCAAAGGAAGTGGCAGAGGGAACCCTCGATTTCTTGGGGAGCGGACCCCTATACGTCCCTGGAGCAGGAAATCGCGCAGCAGCCGCGGCGCTCATGTCGAGCACTCGCATTCCGCTGATCAACGGTATGAGCGAAATCAACGCCAAGAACTTTCAGCTCCCATACACTCAGGGCAAGGGTCTGGAGTTCGACGAAGAATCCGCCTAAGAGTGGGATCCCGCACCACGCGGCCGAGCCCTAAGCCATGGAGTGCCCCTAGTGAGTATCGTCCCTACCGTTGATTTGACCCCTGTGATTCGCGGCACTCTCGACTCGCATGATGCGGAGCGGACCCTCTCTCAAATTCGCGAGGCTTGCGCGGATATAGGATTCCTCGTTGTCGTAGGACACGGAATTCCTTCAGCCGTGCTGGCGGCGGGACGGGAAGCGGCCAATGAGTTCTTTGCCCTTACGGAGGCCCACAAACTCGCGGCATCGCCACGCCAATGGAACCCATCGAGTACGAACGTGTACCGCGGCTACTTCCCTAGTTCAGCCGATGGCAAGGAAGGCCTGGACCTCGGCGACCCCCAGATCCGTCCCCCCGGACTAGACGTCGACGGTGCGCACCTGCTCGAGTCGAATCGGCTGCCTGAATGCCTTGGCCCCAAGTGGCATGAGGACATCGAGCTTTACTTCAATGCCTTTTTCAAACTCGGCGGCGACATTGTCCGCGCGATGATTGCGTCCCTCGGCGGAGATCCTGCACGTGCCACTCGTGGCTTCGCGCGCCCTCGAAGCACGTCGACTTTGCGATTCAACTACTACCCCGCGTTCACATCTCCGCACACCCGTTCAAAGAGCGACGACGAAGGCCTCTGCTGCGAAGAGCATGCGGATAGCGGCCTCATCACGATCCTTCAGCAATGCGACCGCGACGGACTGCAGGTCCGCGATCAAAACGGCCGCTGGCATAGCATCGTGCCCGCCGCCGATGCGCTCGTGATTAACACTGGGCGTGCGCTTCAGTTCGCCTTAGGCGATGCTTTTCGGGCGACCGAGCATCGCGTCCTGCACTCTCTAGAGCCACGACTCTCCATCCCGTTTTTCTTCGAACCAACGCCCGAGCTCATGCTTGAACCGGCGTCCTTCGGCCTCGATTGGCCAAGTACACAGAAGCCTGTCGCGTACGGCGAATTCCTGCAAGATTCGCTCATGCAATTCCCCGAATACAACCGCGCACTCTAGACAGGAACTCCAAATGAAAAAGTGGATGATTCGACTCATCACCGCGATCGGACTGCTCGCAACAGCGATTTTCTGGCAGGTCTACTTTTCCGAGCGGCCGCCTCTCACCACCGACCCAGCGACCTTGGCAGGCGACGGCAGTGCAGTCGACTACTGCGAACTACCGATTCTCGATGGGCGCGGCAAAATGGCGGCAGACATCGCCAAAGGGAATACCCCTGGCTGCGGCTACGATCATTTCCCTCTGCCCATCTTGGCAGACTGCACGGAGCCCTTACCCGAAGGAGCGGCAGATATACGTGGCCTCTGGTTAGGCGTCGAGGGCGGGCATTCGGGTCATGTCGAACGCGTAGAGCAATGCGGCAGCCGTGTAGTGGTCACATCCTCGGGCGTCATTCACGATGCCGGCCCAAACAGTACCCTCGGCGAAACCACTAACGACACGGAAGGCGGCGTGCTCTTCACGGTTGGTGAACGCGAATACTGCCCTCGAACTTCTGCGAGCATGATCTGGAATGACGATGTGCTCGACTTTCACGTTTTTGGGTGGGGACCCGTCGTCGTCAACCGATACCTCGACGGAGAGCAGCTCATCTGGGAGTACGCCGATGGCAGCACAACCCGCATGGATCGGCTCTGCGTGCTCCCAGAAGACGAGAAGATCCCAACGCCTCGCGGCCGTCGAATCTCGCTCTTCTAGCCGATCCGCCTAGCCGTTTAAGGCCGTCGCCGACCTAGGCCTAAGCACCAGCACTTCTGTTTCGCAGAGCAGCTCAGGACGACAGACCGGCACGCCCAATAACACGTTCGAAAAGCCCTCGAAGCCGACCTCACGAAACCTTTTACGGAGCCGTATTCCATCTTCCTGCCAACGAGCGCACGGGCAACTACGCAGGCGCCGTCGAAATTCACAAACGCGGCCTCGAAGCGCAACCGGAAAACCCGGAGCTGCTCAACTCTCTCGGATCTGTACTCTTCCAACCTGCACTCGGAATAGTGTTGGCTAAACAAGGGCAAGAGGCCATCAGTCATCTCCGAAAGGCAATCGAAACGGAACCGAACCAGCCGGCCGCCTACGATCAACTCGCGAGGCTTCAGATCCAGTAGGGAAATTTCGCGAACGCAGCATCAAACCTCCGTCGCGCGCGCTCGATGAGGCCGAACAGCAAGAACAATTGGCTAAAGCGCTCGATCCCAACTCCTAGCGCCCCGGGCAGGCAGAAAGAACTCAGACCATGACGGCAAACGAAAAGGGCGCGAACCGAGAGAACGACCCGATTCTTCCACTCACGCTCTATGGCCCTGAAGTTTCCTACTTCACGGGAAAGCTAGAAGCCGTCATCCGGTATTTAGAATTGCCCTATTCGCGGATCGCTAAGAGCCCCACGCATCTGGCGGAGCCGACGGGCGTCGCACAAGTGCCGGGACTACATCTCGCCGACGACCGATGGATGACCGATACCACGCCGATCATCGCCTGGCTGGACGAGCGCTATCGCGATACGCCCGTGATTCCTCGCGACCCCGTCCTCGCCTTTTTCAGCCGGCTGCTCGAGGACTATGCGGACGAGTGGCTGTGGCGGCCCGCCATGCACTACCGATGGGATTATCCGGAGGGCGCCCATCACTTGAGTCGCGTCCTCGTTGACGAAGTCGCGGCTCATATTCCCCTCCCGAACATTCTCAAGCGGCACCTGATAAGGACTCGACAGCGTACCCTCTTCACTCGCGGTGACGGCATAACACCCGCCACTTGGGATCATGTCGAAAAAATCTATCTCGACTCCCTCGAACAACTCACAGCGATATTCGAAAAACGCCCTTACCTACTCGGATCGCGCCCGAGCCTGGCTGACTTCGGTCTCTTCGGACCAATGTTCAGACATTTCGCCATGGATCCCCCGAGCGCGCGCATCATGCGCGAGACGGCCCCTGCTGTCTTCGAATGGACAGCACGAGTCTGGAATGCCCGCGCCAGCGTGACCGGCGGCGAACTCCTCGATCATATTCCCGAGGATTGGGGCCCACTTCTCGACTCGATCGGAAGCGCCTATCTCCCCTCTCTATGCGCTAATGCCGATGCTTGGCAGGCTAAACAAGATCACTTTGATGTCGACATTGAAGGAGCGCCCTACCGGAACATCCGCACCGCGCGATACCGGGTCTGGTGCCTAGAGGAAATTCGACGTGACTTCGAATTGCTCTCTGACACGAATCAACTTGAGGTTCGCGAACGGCTCGAAGCGCATGGGTGCTGGGAACCTCTTTGGCGCGTAAAGGATCCGGCTTCGGGACTGGACCCTGACCGCACAGCGCCCTTCGCGGGAAGTCACTCCATGACCGGCGTCGACTTGCCTGCAGCAAAGAAGTTCTACTGGCGACCTTATGCCGCTTCTCCGCCCCGCTCTAGATCTTGATCTTGAGCCAATAGACCTCTAACTGTTGCAACGGGATTCGACTTCCAAAAGGAGAGACAGCATGGGCGTTCGACTCAATGGAAAAGTGGCCGTCATCACGGGTAGCGGACGCGGTATCGGACGCGTCAGTGCCGAACTCTTCGCACAAGAAGGCGCCTGTGTCGTCGTCTCAGATATCGATGGACAGAGTGCTGAAGACACGACGAAGGCGATCGTCGCCGCAGGCGGCCGCGCGATCTGCCAGCCGACGGACGTCACTCACTCCGCCGAAGTCGATGCCCTTGTCGATCGCGCCGTCGCGGAATTTGGCCGACTCGACATCATGTTCAACAATGCCGGCGGCGCTATCCCGGAAACGACCCACGAAGTGACCGACGAAAAGTACCGCGAGGTCATGGCGCTTAACGTCGATGGTGTCTTCTTCGGAACCCGGGCAGCGCTGCGCGTCATGGTGCCTCAAAAGAGCGGCTCGATCCTAATCACAACGTCTGGCGCCGGGCTCGGGGCGGTCCATGGACTCGCGGTCTACGGCATAGCGAAAGCCGGCGTGATCAATCTTGCCAAGAGCGTGGCCTCGGAATACGGCCCAATCGGAATCCGAGCGAATGTTATTTCTCCGGGCCCGATCGCTTCGAAGGGCTTCAACCAGTTTCTGGATTCCGTCGAAGGCCTGCGCGCGAAGATGGAGGGTGGCGTTCCTGCGAGACGGCTCGGACAGCCCTCGGAAATCGCCAACACCGCCGTTTTTCTCGCTTCTGACGAAGCGAGTTATGTGAGCGGTGTCGTAATTCCCGTCGACGGAGGAATCGCGAGCGCTTATCCGAGCCCTGCCCCGGACATGAAGTAGTCGCGAAGAAGCCCCCTTCCCTCGGACAGGCACTCCCTAGAAAAGTGGCGACTGGCTGGAAAGTGGATGGGGTCAAAGCGAGGGTCGATATATTTTTCGGACGACGTCCGCGGGCGCGTCACGACATAGGGCCGACTACAAGACCGACATCACCGCGTCGCAGAACCGGTCAACATTTTCATGGCTCGCACCCGCGACGTTCACCCGACTCGAATCCACCATGTAGATCGCGTGGTCGTTACGTAGCGATTCGACCTGCTGGGGGCTGATCCCCAAGAACGAGAACATGCCGCGCTGCCGCTCAATGAAACCGAAGCGGCCACCATCACCTCGCACAGCGAAGCGCTCGACGAGCAGCTGGCGAAGCCCGTTGATTCGGTCACGCATCTGTGCGAGTTCCCGTTCCCAGTCGGCCCGAAGCGCGGCATCTGTGAGGATCGTCTCGACGATCGCGCTGCCATGCGCCGGCGGCATCGAATAAATCCCACGAATCACGTTCAAGAGCTGGCTACGCGTCGTCGCCTCAACCTTCGAGTCACCTGATAGCAACGTGAGCGCGCCCGTCCGCTCTCGATAAAGTCCGAAGTTCTTCGAGCAGGAAGTCGCCAAGATCACCTCAGGGAGCCCTTCCGCCAGAAGGCGCACCCCGTATGCATCCTCGTCGAGGCCATCCCCGAAACCCTGATAGGCGAGATCGATGAAGGGCGTGAAGCCGCGCTGCTGAGCCAGCTCGAGTACCGTTTGCCACTGCCCCTGATCAAGATCGACGCCGCACGGATTATGGCAGCAGCCGTGGAGCAGCACTAAATCTCCAGGTCCAAGGCCGCCCAAATAACTTGCCATCGCGTCGAAACGCAGTGTGCCCGTCGTACGGTCTAAGTACGGGTACTCCTGAATAGAGAGTCCCGCATCGCCTAACAGTGGAATATGATTCGCCCAAGTCGGATTGGGAACATGCACGGTGGCATTTTCTCGACAACGCCCAATGAACTCCGCGGCGACGCGAAGCGCGCCGCAACCGCCCGGCGTCTGTACGACCGAGAGCCGCGAATCGAGCGAGGCGGAAGCCTTGCTCCCGAAGACCAGCCCCTGCACTGCCGCGTTATAACCCTCGGCGCCGGCTGGCCCGATATAGGATTTCGAGGACTCATTTTCGAGCCGAAGCGCTTCGGCTTTTTTGACCACCGAAAGCACCGGCGTCTCGCCATTCGCATCCTTGTAGACCCCAACTCCCAAGTCGATCTTGCCCGGGCGCGGGTCTTCACGAAATGCCTGCATCAGCCCAAGGATACTGTCCGGGGGCATGGGCCCCAGTGATTCGAACATCGTCTTCTCCTGCCCTGCCCTCAGCCGTTATCGGAAGGGCCGAGACTGCCTAGCAAGCTCTCAAGGGCGGACACGAAGCCCCTCATTTCATCGTCGGTGCCGATGGTGATTCGCAGATACTCGTCAATTCTCGGCTTGTCGAAATACCGAACAAGCACGTCCCGCGAGCGCAGACCCTCGAAGAGTTCCTTGGCGGGAACCCGCGGATGCGTCGCGAAAACGAAGTTCGCCGACGACGGCAGAACCTTAAACCCAAGAGTAACGAGCCGTTCCGTCGTCCATTCCCGCGTCGCCACAACCTGATCACGCCGCGCTTCGAAATACTCTTCATCCCCGATTGCCGCGCACGCGATACGTTCCGCGATCCGGTCAACCGGATAGGAGTTGAATGAGCTCTTCGCGCGATCGAGCCCTTCAATTAAGTCCGGGTGCCCAAAAGCGAAGCCGACGCGCAATCCCGCCAGCCCGTGCGACTTCGAAAGTGTTTGCACAACTAACAAATTGTCGTATTGCGAAACCAGAGACGCGACCGACTCCGCCCCGAATTCCACATAGGCCTCATCCACGATCGTCACCCGATCGGGCGTATCGCGAAGCAGGCTTTCGATTTCGCCTCGCCCAAGAGCCATGGCGGTTGGTGCATTCGGATTCGGAAAAATGATGCCCCCGGTTCCTTCGCGGTACGGCGTGAGGTCGAGTTCTAGATTGGGAGATAGCGGAACCGGCGCAACTTCGACTTCGAAGAAACGCGCCCATACCGGATAGAAGCTGTACGACACATCCGGATATTGAAGTGGCCCCTCGAACCCAGTCCGCGTCTTAAAGAACGTGGCGAAAGCGAGCCCAAGCACCTCGTCCGAGCCGTTCCCTGCGAAGGCATATTCCGGCGAAAGTCCGTAGCGCGCCGCGACTGCAGTCCTAAGCGAAAGCGAATACGGATCCGGATAGCGCCGAAGGTCCGGACCGATGTCTTCACGGAGGACGGACATAGCCAAGGGCGATGGCCCGTAGGGGTTCTCGTTGGTATTGAGCTTGATCAGCTTCGCGGACTTCGGCTGTTCGCCCGGCACATAGGGCGACAAGTCTTGAATGAGATCACTCCAAAAACGCGACATGGCGGAGAATCTACCGGATCTCACCCGCAGGCGATGCAGAGAGACGGGAAAACGACGATTTCGTGCAAGGTTTCGCGTTGTGAACTCGCACAAACCGACGAAACACACGTCGAGCGAGCCAATCCGACTAACGTACAACCCCGAGTTTCAGCTCCAACCAGACAGCGATCTCATCCATCAGATCCTGAGATCTGCAGATCGGCGCGAGATCGTGATTGCCAAAAGTCGACGACGGCCTGAGCTCGGGCGAGTGCGAGCTCGATCGAGGCACGGACGCCTGCGAGCCTCCTATACTCACGACGCAATCCAACCCGGCATCCGTCCTCCTCGCCAGGACACACATTCAACAGCGACCGCATCGAAGGTCGAAACTGGAGCCATCAATGAGCACCCCCTCCTATGTCATTCAGGGTCAGACCGTGAACATTCCGGCCATCGTGAGAGACGCGTCTTCAGGCACAGCTATGTACATGGTCGACGCCGCTGCGGCACAAAAGCTCGTGCCCGAGGCCTTCGACGTCGTCGAAGCAGCACCCGGCATGACCCAGTGCACCCTCGTCATAGTCGACTACCGGGATAACGACCTGGGTGACTACGACGAAGTGGGTGTCGTGTTTTTCGTTAGGCCGGCAGGCCAATCCGACGCAGAGCTGGGTTCCTATATCTACAAGCTCCCGGTCAACCAGAGCTTTACCTGCGAAGCGGGTTTCCAAATCTGGGGCTTCCCAAAGACCGTAGAGGAGATCGACTTCGCCTACGCAGACGACTCTGCGACGTGCAAACTTGTTATGGGCGGGCAGCATGTCCTCACGTTGACCGTTCCAAGAGGCGGAGAGGGCTCGACAGAAGACACGGCCGCGACCGGCTACACGCTGATCGAAGGCGTTCCGCATCACAACGAATTCGTCCGCGGCGGCGAAGGTGAACAGACCGTTCCCGGCGGCGAAGGCGTGGTCCTTGAACTTGGCGACCATGCGCTCGCCGAAGAGTTGCGGTCGCTCGGACTCGAGACGGCAGCGCCAATCCTGTCCGCATGGAGCGAACACATGCGCGGGAGCTTTGGGCAGAGCTTTAAGCTCTAGGGGCTGGGGCGGGGGCGGGCGGCCTTGCATCAGACGAGGCCATTTTAGCTTCGGTGCTATTCGGAATGAGTCCTCGCTATTGGCTAATCGCTCAGAGTTCCCCGCGCTCGAGCAGCACCATCGGGTCGAAAGTATTCACGAGGCCGCACGCGCCGCCGGCCCACTTGATTGCATCATGGCTTTGATATCCGAGAAGTTCCTGCGCGCGTTTCGGCAGCGTCTTGACCAATTCAAGAGGCACGGTGAGGTAGTTATTCTCCTCCGTTCGCAACCACCCGACGAGGTAACTCATGTGCATGCCGCGGCGGCGCTGGTCAGTCGTCGTATTCGAGCCACCGCCGTGAATCGTCGCGCCCGAGTAGATGACGGCCGATCCAGCCGTCATTTCTGCGGAGACGAATTCATCTTTCTCAGCAACCCTCTGCCGGTCTTCCCACTTGTGGCTGCCCGGGACGATTCGCGTCGCGCCATTTTCGGTTGTGAAGTCCTCAAGCGCGATGATCGATGCTAGTTGGATGGGGGCGTGGGGATGCGGGACATGCGGCCAAACGGCTTCGTCTCTATGCGGATACTGAATTTCGGAACCAGGCCCTCGATCGAGCACGTGCGCGACATTGAGCCGGTAGTTCGCACAGTTCCCAAGCAAGACCTCATCACAGACCGCAAGCAGAGCTGGATGAATCAACACCTCCTCTGCAAACACCCGCGATCGTCCAGCGACTGCAGACAGATGGCGCGTCTGCTTTCCAAAGAAGGCCTCGTAGGTTTCGTTCGCGAGTTCACGGCCGTCGGGCGTCTGCGCGAAGTCGACGTCGAGCTCTGCGTTAAAGCGGGTCAGCACGTCGGCGTCGAGCAGATCGTCGATGATGACGGCGCCATGCTCTTCGACTCGGGCGGCGATCTCCGCAGCGGGTGCGGTATTCGGCAAGTGATCGATCGATTGGGCCATCGAGGTCTCCTTGATAGTTCGCTTGGAAAAATCATAGCGCTCGCTGCGCCCACGACTACACCGCCGAAACCCGCTTCAAAAGCATCTTCGCAGCTCCTTAATCCGCGCGCCGCAATCCCCACCCCACCCACCAGATTCATGTACGCTCGAACCATCGTGAGTCTTTCGCGAAGGGAGAGCCATAGTGACCAGCGCCGCCGCCTCGTTCCGGCAGAAACTCGACCATCCAATCGTCGACGCCGACGGACATATAGTGGAGTCCCTGCCCGCCCTAGTCGAGACGCTCAGAAAACTCGCGGGAAGCGAAGTTGCCGATCGCTTCGGTGGCGCATCGAAGACTTTTGCCTCTCGGTCCGCAAGCGCCGGCGCGAAGGTCGCGGCGGGTGGCGGTATCCCCGTCCCTGGAACACCGATTGAGCCTTGGTGGGCACTGCCGACTAACACGCTCGACCGTGCCACAGGGTTTTTACCTCAGCTGCTCCACGAGCGACTCGACGATCTCGGCATCGACTTCTCGATTCTCTACTCGAGCGTCGGCCTGGCCTTCATAGGAAACGCCGACGACAAGCTTCGAAAGCACGGATGCCGTGCGGTCAATCTCTACTTGAATGAGCAGCTCGACGGATTACAGGACCGCCTTACCGCCGCGGCCGTCATCCCCATGCATACTCCCGAAGAGGCGATTGAGGAACTTGAGTATGCGGTGGGCACTCTCGGCTTCCGAACCGCGATGTTCAACAGTTTCGTAGAACGCCCCTCCCCGCCTGGCGGTCCGCGCAGTCACTACATAGACGTACTCGCCCTCGACAGTCCCTACGACTATGACCCCGTCTGGCAGAAATGCGTCGAGCTCGGCATAGCGGTGACGGTCCACAGCTCGTCCCAAGGCATCGGCCTAAGGCAGTCCTCGTCGCGATACATGTTTAATCACATCGGGAATTTCGCCGCGAGCAGCGAAGCCTTCGCAAAGGCGCTCATTTTCGGGGGCGTGATGAACCGGTTCCCCACGCTTCGCGTCGGTTTCCTTGAGTGCGGCGTAGGATGGGGCGCCGGGCTTCTCGCTGACCTCTCCGACCGATGGTCAAAACGGGGTGGACCTAACATTGAAGCCTTGGACCCTTCGCGCATCGACGCATCCAAATGGAATGAGCTCATGCTCAAATATGGGCGCGGAGCCTTCGAAGATCCCACGATCCTTCGTGCCACCGGAGCCCAAAGCGACAATCCGCCGATCGAGCGCGACGACTTCCGAGAAACCGGCATCAACGACGTCGCGGATATCGCCACAATCTTTGAGCGCTTCTTCTTCGGGTGTGAGGCGGACGATTCGACCATCCCCCAGGCCTACGCGCGGCAGACGCTGCCGGGGGGCATCGCGCTTCAGCCCATCCTCGGCTCCGACCTCGGCCATTGGGATGTGCGAGACATGCGCGACGTCATCCCCGAAGCGGGAGAGCTACTTGATGACGGCCTCGTTTCAAAGGACGATTTCCGTCGCTTCGCCTGCGATAACCCCATCCGCCTTCACGGCGGCATGAATCCGACGTTCTTTGACGGCACGGTTGTTGAGGCTTATGCGCGAGAAGTGCTGGACGACGAACGGCGTTAACGCGCCAGGATCTCCCGTCTCCGCGGCCCGAACTCTGCTTGAGCACGTGCAACAGGGGCGACAACATCGAGAAGCGCCTCGCCCATGCCCCCTCCGTATGTCGAACGACGCGGAATACCAAAGAGCTGCGTGGCTGCTTCAACGTGGCTTCTTCAGCGTAATTTCGACGAGCTGGCCCGAGACTCAGGCGTGGAACTTTTTGTAGAACGGACTGCCGGCCCGTGGCGAGTTACTGCACAGAGAGGGACTGGTACACGCCACGGGTGCGTAATGTGACCGTCACTGTCTCGGCGTTTTTGTTTTTCCAATACCAGCCATGTTTACCCTCGAAAGCAGCCTCAAATGTTCCTTTTGACGTCTGTTTCGTGGCTTTTTCGTAGCTGACGAATTGGCTGGCAGACTTGCCTTTGGGGTCGCCGTGAAACTCGAAAAACAAGGGACCCTTGTCGGCTTCCCATACATACTCGAGGGTATCTTTTTCTTGCATGACGGCCTTGATCTCGGCGCTTTCACCTGGCGAGAGGGTGAGCTTGAGCTCGTCTGTACGAGTCGTCGATTGGCCCTCTGCGATGACCGTACTTTGTTCTATTTTGAGTTCACCTAATTGCAAAAGGCCTAGGGTGCGACCCAAACCAGTGGGGTCGATCGCGAACTCGGCGGGGAGGACGGCCACTACGAGTAGCAGTACCGCGACAACGAAGGCGCACGCTGAAGCCTTTGTCAGCTGCTGCAGGGTCGGCAATTCGGCGAGTTCGATCGTGGGACGCTCAACCATAGAAGTAGCCTCTGAGTTGATAGACGAACAAACCGAGTCCCGCGAAGATCAGGAGCCTGTTGGCATTCTCTGCTTGCCTTGCGAAAGCGGGCGTCCGGCGCCAGAAGCCCATCCCGATCAGAATGACGCTTAAGGCCAGTAGCTGGCCCACTTCAACCCCGACGTTGAACGCGAGGATATTCGGGATCAAGCCGTCGACTGAGAGCGTAAGACCTTGCAGCTTAGTGGCCAGGCCTAACCCATGAAACAAGCCGAAAATCAAGACTGCGGCTTTGGCGTTAGGCTGCTTGCCGAACCACTGCTTGAGCAGGCCCAGGTTGTCGCATCCCTTGTACACCACCGAAAGTCCGATGATGGCATCAATCAGGTAGGCGTCGATGTGGGTGCCACTCAAGACTCCGAACAGGAGGGTCACACTGTGCCCTAGTGAGAACAAAGTCACGTAAAGGGCGACATCTCGAGCTCGGTACAGGAAAAAGATCACGCCGGTGAGGAACAGGATGTGGTCGTACCCGGTGACCATGTGCTTGGCGCCCAGGTACCCGAACGGCCAAAGCTGAAGTCCTACGCTTTGTTCCAGAAATAATTGATCGCTGTCCGCCACACCGTGCGCGAACACGACCACAGGCAAGAGCAGGGCAATCCCGGAAGCGACGAGCACGCGCTTCAGCATCGGATAATGAAGGGGCCTGTGCTGATAAGGATGATTGGCATCGTGTTTCACGTCCTGGGCTTTCTCCATTGAATGACCGGAAGGGTAGCGTTGGCACCGGCCACCCCCATGGCTTGGCTCTTTGACTACGCAGTTGAGCGGTTCCTGCCGCGAAGGAAGTATCCAGTGGACGGAGGAATGGGACGTCCGGCTTGGTGGCGTTTTACTCCGCGCCTGGGGATCTTTCGATTCTCGTCGTAGAAGGTCGGAACGTCGGGACAGGAAAAACAAGCGGGCTTTACCGCACCGCTAATATTAGGCGCTCTGACAACTCAGCCCTGACGGGGCGATCCTTACCCCTTCCGGGGGCTCGGTTTCGTTCGGTACGCACTCCGGTATCGGGCTACCAGTACAATGAGAACGCTCCTTTGCCCTCGTGGGCGCCATCCCGTTCATAGCTCAGCCTAATATCCCATAGACGGCTGTCGCCGAAGCGGTTTTCGATATGGAGGACCGGTCGGCCAGAGTCGCGGCCATCCAGGTAGACGCGATAAGAGGCGGACAGGGAGGTCCGCCACCAGGACGCGACGCTCCCCAGCAAGCTTATGCGAGGCGCAAGAGCAAAGAGCTCGCTGCCTTTCGTCCGCGTCTCGAATCGTGGTGATTGCAGGCGTGCGTCGAGCATCGCAAGGCCGATGACGCGGCCGGTGTCTCCGAGCTCACGGGCGCGGCCGATGCCTCCCTTTACGCGGAAGACAGTGCAATCCTCGCATTTCAGGTCTGCTTCTCCCGCACCGACAGCGAGGCCCCAGGCGAGTCCTCCGTCGCCCGGCAGGCCGCTTCGAGAGCGATCCCAGGTTTCGAGCTTGACTAAGTCCAAATTGCGGAGCCAGACTCGATCTTCCGTGATCGCCAATCGAAGATCCAACATCGATAGAGCGGATTCAGACGGTCGCCCCGCGTCGAGTGACAAGAGATCGAAGTAGGTCGCCCGTATTCGCAGGTCCACGCCGGCACCGCGCTCTTGATTGTAGAAGGGGCTGACCTGAACGAGACCGGGTGGCTGCGCTTCGTGCGGCGGCGCTTCGGAAGCGAAGTGGGTCGGAGCTTCGCCCGGCGCGAGTCGGAGGCGTTCGCGCAGAGTCGCCAGCCGGGCGCGCTCGAATTCCCCGCCGGAGGGCGACGCGGCCAGTCTAAATGCGTAGTAGTCCATGAGCGCTTCACAGAGAAGGATCTTTCTGTCCTCGGGAAGCGACCCATACCGCTCGTCAGTAAAATCGGGCTGACTCTCCGCGAAGGCTCTAACGATCACTCGCTCCCCTTCTGAGAGTTCGGCGAACCGCGAATGAAGCCGCCTCTGTCGTGACGGTAAATGCCGGATGGCCCGTACCAGCGGCGCTCCATTCCGCTCCGCCGAAGCCAAACGATGGAAAATCGTGACGGGTATGTGCCACGGACGGACCTCGAGCAGGGGGGTGCCGACGACGGACTCCAATAGCCGGGCCATTTGCGTTGCGCAGTTCCGGTTCAGGAATAAATATCCGAACCGCGCCCCAAGCAATTCCCAAGATTGAGCAACGACTCGCTCTACTTCTTCGGGAGACAGCTCGAGTTCGTACTCCCAAAGATCGCGCAACTGCTCGTCGGCGTAGAGATGGTCGTACTTGTAGAAGCTCTCGTGCGAAAAAGCGGCTTCGTATCCACCGAACAGACCCTTTACCACGTAGAAAAACGGGTTCTCTCGCTCGGGTAGGATGGCCCCGTAGTTCAGGCTCGGATCCAGCATTCCCTCGGTACCCGACTCGTCCTCGCGGTTGAACTTAAGGAGCAAGTGGCCGTAAAAGGAAGCCGGGTTCGCGAAGTACCCCGAGGCGAAGACGAGGCTGATCGAGCGGACTTTGCCCTGTTGCGACCAGCTACGGAAATCCGGGCAGGCGGGCGCCGGAAGCGCCATCTCTTGAACGGGAAGCCGGTCGATGAGCCAGGCGGCACGGGCTGGGTAGCGACACCGGGCATGCAGATCGGCGTCGGCGGGGATCGGTGCCAGTAGACCCCGAACCGTGGCCACCAGCTCCGCGTTCGGATCGTTGCGGCCGTTGGGGTCGAGAAAGAACCCCTGAGACGTGATCTCGCTTTCCTGAAGGTATCGACCGAAACGAGTCCGGCCACCCTGGTATTGCAGGAGCGCGAGCCACTCAGGATCGTGGGCGAGACCGAGTTCTGAGGCCTGTGCGATCAGTTCGCTAGAACGAGAACTCGAACCCACGGCAGGCGATGGCGTGACCAACTCTGCAGCGAGCAGCATCGCTGCAAACAGTAGGAACGAAGGGCGCGCAAGCATGGGCCAACTGTAGACGGTCGGCAGCCCGCGTCGCGCGGACGCGGACTGCCTCACGTTAAGGCGCTAACTGACTTTGCAGCTGTTTGCGAACTCACCGCCGACCGTATCGAACACGAGACCGTGGTAGGCCTGAGCCCGCTCAATCGGCTTCAAGGTCTCGTAGGACGGGTCTCCTATAACCGCGGAAAACGCGCTTCGTACGGACTTCGTAATCGCACCCCGATCGTTCACGCCGCATCCGAGGATGTCGAGAAGGGCCGTTATGTGATCGCCTTCACCTTTGGCGGTCTCTTCTTCGAGATGGGTGTAGCTATCCGTGATGAACTCCGCGGCAGCGAAACTCGTTCCCGCGCAGGCGCCCTTGGAGCTGGACGCTGACGTAAGCGCCGTCGTGCCCAGATCCCAGATCACGTTCGAGAGTGCGGCGGCAGTGCGATTGTCATCGAAGATCGCAGCGCCGAGCCCGCATTGGGCCCACGGATTGATGTCTTCTGCCTGCGCTCCCGAGGATAAAATCGTCCCGATGGCAGCACAAACTGCGATCGTCATTCGCTTCATTTCAAGTTCCCCCATTCGCGTGACCGCCAATTAGCGGCGGTCGCTTTCGGAAAAGTATTGCCGCTTTCCTGCTGAACAGAAAGTGGGCCAAAGGAACCGCCCTAATCGCGCAGTTCGTAAGAGCCCCTACTCGGCCCCTGGTGTCAGCAAACCTAACCGGAATCTTTTGGGAAACGCCCACTGTATTAAACGAAGGGTCCGGGGAGCAGGCAGTCTGGACAGGAGCGTTTGATCAATCGCCGATGCCCTGAATCCCGCCCTGCTCGAGAAGAGCGTCGAGCGCAGCTTGGGTGCGGTGATCAAGCGGATACTGCTCAACGAGCTCGACCGTCGCCTGCAGTGCGTCGTACCAGTAGCCATCTCTGGCCAGTACGTCGGGCTTCTCGCCTGATGGGGCTGAAGCGAGGCGTGCGCGTGTTTGGGCGTCGGGCTCGACCCCGACAATCCAGCCGAATGCGAAGGTGCTAGGTGCAGCTTCCGGGTTCAGCCGATGCGCGATCGACCAACGGTATTCTTCGTTTTTACCGACCTTGACTTCCAATGTTGCTAGGTCAATGCCTTGGATCCCTGACTTCGTCGGAGGGGCCAGAGCAAGATTTTCCACGATCGACTCTTCGCCGTGAACAGTGGAGATCGTGAGATAGAACGCGCCCACGTCGGGAACCCGGTCGATATGCCAAAAAAGTCTCGGGTTTTTTGAGGTCGTGCGGGCGAGGTGAGCCGGCGCAAGAAGGGTGATCAGAGGTGCGCCCTGAGGAGCCGCGCGAAACCCGCCGATGTCCCTCTGGCGCAAAGGCGAGTTGAAGGGCATCTGATACGTCGGCGTGAGCATGGCGAGGAGGATCTCGGGACGTTCCGGAGCTGATTCGGCTTCCGCGGCTGCGAGACCATCGTCTCCGTCGGGATCGTCAACTGCTTCTTGGATGAAGGGCGGAGCGGACTCGCTCGCGAGTTCAAGGGCCAGCCCTTCTATCGATGTCGATTCAGATTGGCCTGGCGCGGATTCATCGGAATTCGTTTGGTCTTGTGCGAGTTCGACGACCTCGGGAACCATGTCAGTCGGAACCGGCTCGAGAGCCGTTTTGGGGGTGGGTTCTTCTGGCGTCGCGGATGCCAGATCGGGAGTCGGCTGGACGTCGCCAACCGATGGTCCTTGCCCGAGACTCAACCATGCTGCCAAACCCGCAGAGGCCGCCAAGCCGACGACGAAGGCGGGACGCATGAATAATTTCCGGAAAGTGCTCGCGACGGACGCCGATGCATTTTCTTGGAGATCTGCATCTAGCGCCGCGAAGTCAAACCCGCGCAATGTATCGAGCTCGTCGGCCACGGCGGGAAATCTCCCCGCAGCCGACTCGACCTCCAGCCGTTCCTCTTCGGAAAGCTCGTTCGGCGCCGTGGCATATTGGGCAAGAAGGTCTGGAGCCGGGAGGCCCTCCTCCAGGATATCCTGGTAGAGCAGTTCAAAGCGCTCTCGGTCGTCAGTAGCCATAGAAGTCTCTCCGCTCAGACTTGAAGTGACCACGAAAAATGATCACATACATAGACGGCTGGAGGGCGGAAGCAGTATCGCTGCTCAATCAATCTCTCCTGAATTATCCACGAGAATCTCGCGGAGCTGCTGCATGGCTTCTCTTTGCAGTCGATTAACTGTCCCGCGGGGCTTCCCAAGGTCACTGGCCGTCTCGTCGTAACTCAAGCCTTGGATATAAACGCGTTCGACGACCTCTCTGTGCCTTTCGGAGAGTGCTGAAAGCGCTTTTCGCAGCGCCAGTTGGGTCGCAGGGTCGAGCGTCGCGCTCGGAGCCTCCGCCCGGCGCTCGACCTCGTCTTCCTCTTTTCCGAGGTCCGGCCGCTTCTTACGATGTGCATCGACCACTGCGTTTCGGGTGAGCATCCGGACGAAGCCAGGAAGGGCACGGTAGTCACGGATTTTTCGGTCTCTATGGCTGCGCCAAACGCGAATGATGATTTCCTGGGCGAGATCGTCCCAGCCCTCCCGCGCCTCATAGGCGCGCATACGCATGAGCTGACCCGTCACCAGCCGTCGAATGAGCGATAGAGCACCATGGTCGCCCCCGCCGAGTCGCTCTAGCTGCAGCTCCCAGTCAACAACGTTCTGAACGCCCGCAGTCGCGATCAGCATGACCCATTGAAACGGATTGATACCGAAAAACATAAGCCTAAGGGTATACGTACTCAGGCCGGTGCGGACACCCTGAAACCAAATGCCTTTAGGGACAACCCCGGCCGGAAGCTACGAGCGGACTTCCTTAGACGATCTCTAGGGCCGCTGGGTACGTCTTGCACCGGGAACCCCCTGGCTTCGGCGAGAAGCGCGAGGTCGTTTTCAGTCTCTTCCTGCTCGCTAAGGCCTCGGGAAAGCGAGGGAAGTCGTTGCGTTGTCGTTGTTGTAGTCCCCGTCGAATGCATTGCCGAACCCATCGTTGCCCGAGTCGAGCTCGCCGCCCGCCTCATTGGCTCCGTTAGGAGCCTCGATGCAGTGATCAAGCGCGGAAATCAGGGCCATCCGTATGAGGGAGGCAGAGTTGGTTCCCCGCGGGAGTACTCCCCACTTCGAGCGAGCAGAGAGCTTTTTGATACATATAAAGCCGCTCGCAGAGTATTCTGAATCGAGGAAGATCTCCTCTCTGCGCCGGGCCAGGAGCGATATCAATTCCCGAAGTGTCGCGTCTGGGTTTAGAGGCGCAGGCAGAGAGAATTTCTCCGGGGCCCGCGTAGCGAGGCCCCCGCCGAACCCAAAGAATCTGGGAGTTCATCACATGTTAATCAGTCTTGGCCGCTTCAAGAGGAGGAGGTTCGTCCAACACGTAGGCCGGATTTTGATCTTGATGTGCGGCTGGGCCTTGGCTTCACCCGAACTTGCCCCGGCGCAGCTTGCTGCACCGAGCCTCTGCCTGACCACTACTTCGAGCTGCGACTGCACGTCGAATCTGGACGAGCGCCTCATCAGCCAGGGACGAACGACCTTTTTTCAACTCATCATGATCCCCGGGACCGACGTATCGAGCACCCCAAGCAACGTCTGCCTATTCCAGGGGGCGGGCGCCGGCGGCGATGAGGTCTGCGCCCTTGCGATCGGACTCGAGTCGACCTCCACGGAGATCGTACTCACTTCGTTCAATCCGAACTCCGTCGTGAGTCCGGCGGTGGTGTCGAATCCTGTCTCGGACTCAAACATCATCCTGAATCACTTTAACCCGGCCGGCGATAGCAACTGCATCGAACTCGGAGTGCTAGAAGTCGACCGAAGCATGACTTCGATCACAGGGGACGCGTTCATTCAGCTCACGGCGACAACCAGCGAGTGGGTCGATGCGGCTTTGGAGGTTCAGACCTTCCCAGCGACTTATCTCCCGGAGCCTTCCAAACCCGTAGGGCTCGGTATAGGCGCCCTCTTTATGGTCTGCGTATTCGGTCTCCGGAGCCGAAAAAGGCACCCACGTAGGGCCTTGCCTAGGCGTGTGGCGATTTCAGCAATCGGGGCCGCACTGCTCATGGCAGGAGAGGCTCAAGCCTTTGAATATTTCGAACTCGACTCTTTTCTCGCCCGCCTTGGCCCCGGCGCTCGACACATCGACTTCGAGAGCTTTCCCCTCGACGACAATGGCTATGGCGTATTCTCTGCGAGTCAGGAAATTCGTAGAGGCGCAATCCTCAGCGCAGATTTCGTGCCTAACCCAATTTCCCTGGAAGGCCCGCCGCAGTCGCTCTTTGGCACGTTCCTGGTATTCGAATCGCCCCCTACGTTTGGGCTGGTTGCCTCACCCGGCAGTACCAACGTCGATCAAGATGACGTGCGGGTTCGCTTCGCATCGCCCGTTCGCGCCGCCGGTATCCGAGTCATCGACGCGACCACAAATGACGGGTCGAGCTTGACGAGTGCGGATCAGGTCCTCTTCCTGAATGCCTACGGAGGCGTCCTCGCGCAGTATTCGCTCGATTCGGTCAAACAAGGCCAGTCCGCGTTCGTCGGCTACGTGGCAAGGCCTGGAAGCCTCCCTGTGGCCGAGGTCCACGTCGTCGAGTCCGCCGGCGCCCAGAACCCCTCCGACAATATCTGGATCGACGACATCGTCTATCTCGCTGCCAACGATCCCTACGCCGACGAGTGGGTCCGGTACGTCCCTAACAATGGGGGGATCGCGACGGCGCTCCCCGAGTGGGACGCAACTCGAACGCTAGATAAAGAAGACTTACTTCATACATCCCTCGGTCCTTCTGGAGAGATCGTCGTGCAGTTCACCGACAACTCTTTAATAGCCGACGGGCAGACCGATCCCGACCTTCGCATCTGGGGACTTTCGGACACGTCGGGCCTAACAAACGTTGAGATCAGCGAAGACGGCACTACCTGGCTTCAAGTCGGTGTCGCCACGGGTCGGGTGACTGACTTGGACATCGATTCGGTTTCAAGCCCGAGGACCCACTACTCGTTCGTACGACTAACCAATCTTTCTCCATTCGATGTATCCGAAATCGATGCCGTCGAGGCCCTCTCGTCGATCGCGATCGCCGATCAGGACTTCGACGGAATCGCGGATGGGGTGGATAACTGTCTTACTCAACCCAATCCAACGCAGGCCGATGACGACGAAGACGGCATAGGGAATCGGTGTGACAACTGTCGACCGATCGCCAACACGAATCAAACAGACGTAAACGGCGATGGGACGGGGGACGTCTGTGAAATGCCTAGCCTGACACTCGTACAGGACGCCCCATCTCTGTTAACGGGTCTCCAACCAACGGGCGCGGACCTTTACCTCGATTGTGGGGGGAGTGACCTCCAAGAACTGAACGTCGGCCTCACGACCCCACCCTCGGCGACGCAAATGCAGTTCGGGCGCTTGTTCGGGGAGCTGGGCGAAGGCTGTGACTCGCCCACGCAAACAAATATTATTTCTCCAGTCTCGGGAACGGGCTGTTCAGGCCGGACGGGCATTGGCACGACTGTCGACCCCACGTTGTCAGGCGTCTCGATTCCCGGCGCCTCCGCCCCGTCCCCGTATCGACAAGACGCCATGTTTGTGTTCCTGAGCGCAGGTTCACTCGAAACCGATCTGCTCTGCGTCGCCCACCAGACGAACGTTTACCTTGGCCGAATCAACTTCACTGCGGAGGGCTTGGGTGGTTACAGCTCCCGGATGGCGCTCACGCAGCGGGGCGAGTTGCTGGGGGCTCTTTCCCCAACAGTGCCAGGCTCTCCCGCGTCCCAGCGTCAGCCCATGAGCTATCGGACCGAATCGGCGGCCCCGCCCCCGCCCACGCCCACGCCCACGTCTAGGAGCTTTGGAACGGCGGCGGCTCCCCCGCCGGGTCTAACGCTCGAGATCATTCCCTCCGCAGGCGAAGTCGCAGGGGCGGAGGTCAGCTGGGACATCTGTATCACGGACGAGTCAACTCTCCTGATGCACCGAATTTCCTTCGCGCTGCAGGGACCGACGGGATCCTCTCTCTCGACCGACATTGGCCTCGTCGGCTGTACCGGTCCACCAGACGGCACGGGGCAACGCGCATGTGACAGCGCGCAAGTTTACGAAGACGTGGATGCAGGCGCATCCTGGGCTTTCGGCCCCTTCACCGCGGGCGCTACTGAAATTTCTGGCACGGATATCGAGCCGGAAACCCTGTACGTCCTGCTCCAGGGCGATGGGCCCTCGGACAGCGGACTTGGACTCCTTAACTTGACTACAGCCGCCTCGACTTGTGTCGCGACGATCGCTGTTGGGGAGCCGGGGCTGGAGCCCGAAGTCATCTTCGCGGGCATCGACACCGTGACCGCTACCGCAGAGCCCTTCGTCGACGAATTTGGCTCGAGCGTGGACGGGACGACCGCTGTCAGCTGGAACACCAGTGGCGACACAGGCTATGACGCCGACGGGGATGGCCATCTGGATGGAGACGATAATTGCGAGATCGTCTCCAACGATCAGACAAACACCGGCGGGTTTCGCTCTTCCGGAGACCCTGCAAGTCAACTCGACGGAGACGCCTGTGAATGTGGTGATGGGAACCACTCCGGCGTCGTTTGGGAGGATGGATCGGAAGCTGGGACCTCTGACATCCAATCCATCAGGGCGTACCTGGCCCAAATCGCAAACGACACATCCACTCGGATCAAATGCAGCGCGATCGGTACAACCACCTGTAACATGGCAGATGTATTGGCTTGGAATCGGTTTTTAGCGGACGGAATCGCAGACGGAGACGGAGCTTGTGAAGCAATCTCAGGGGCCCCTCCTGAATAGCCGGCCAGCCCCCTTCGCGCGGTGGGCGGGGTTCCTCGCTGCGTGGATCCTCGGAGCCTGTCCGGCTAACGCACAGCTGGTATACGATGGCGTGCTGAGCGGTGAATTCCCGGGCGACGCGCCTTCACTGAACGCCGAAGGGGATTACCAAATTGAATGGGAAGAGGGGACACTCGTCTCAGGCAGTTCTGTCACGAACCTCTTCCATGGATTCTCTCGATTCGACGTTACACCGAGCGTCGGCGCCGTCTTCGACGGAGAGGGGGCGCCCCCCATCGACCACATCCTGGTCCGCATTAACTCGCCCACTGGCTCCGCTTCCTGGATCGACGGAAATGTCAGTTCGAACATCCCCGGCGCGTCACTGTTCCTGCTGAACCCAGACGGTTTTCTGATTGGTGAAAATGGGGATCTCAGCTCCGAAGGCGCGATTCACCTTTCAACGGCCGACTCGCTCACCGACGATCGAGGCGACCGATTCGATCTCTCGATAGAGACGCCACCGATTCTCCTGTCTGGAACCCCGGTACAATTCGGCTTCCTCGCCCGACCCACGGGCGTCGATCCCTCGATTCCCGATATCGACTTTCGAGGTGAGATGAATAGCGGTCACGAACCGCGACCTAACGTGGGTCCAGACCCGCTCTGGGATGGTCGGGTCCACATCTCCGGACGTGTGATCCGCATCAGCGCGGGTGACGGGCTTCGCTTTATCCAGTCCAGCCCCGATGCCCTAACAGGAGCCGGGGTCGGGTCCGTGCAGATCGCGGCCGTTGGATCTCAAGGGGTCTCATTGCCGCTCGAACTCTCGGGCTTCTCCTCCGCGGATTCAAACCTAGGAACAGATGCGGAGATCTTGATCGAAGGCGACGTACGCCTAGAAACCAGGCCGAGACTTCCCGCTTCCAGAGGCCTAGCAGGGCGCGTGGTCCTTCGCGGGGGCCGGCTGGTCAGTGCTGCGAACGGCATAGCATCTCTCATGCGCGGCCGTGGAGGGGCAAGCGTCGAGGAACCGGGAAGCGATTCGCCTCGCCCCGCGATCGATATAGAGTTTTCCCAATCGGTCCAGCTTTCGAACGCAAGGCTCAAATCAGAATCCCGGGAACGCAGCCCTATCGAGGACGTAGGAGCAATCCGCATCGTAGCGCCGCAGATTACCCTCGATCACGACACTCAAATTACAGCCGATACAACGGGTGAGAACCAAGGGGCCTCCATCGAATTAATCGGCTCCACGGTCGTCTTAGACAACGCACAAGTCGTCGGCACTAC
>JASDVF010000039.1:66117-74673 GCA_041440805.1 Myxococcota bacterium
CAAGCACGGATCGCGCCGGCGCTTACGCGAGGACAGGGTTCGGTCCAGACTCGCAAGAATCCCTAGCCGACCCCGCGACGGGGAACGCCGGGAATATTCGGATCGACGCCCAGAACCTTCGTATTCTAAACGGAGCGCAGGTCAGTGCGGCCGTCTTTTCCCGGTCGGGCGGAGACGGCGGGCAGATCGCGCTGAACGTGAGCGAGCTCGTCTCTCTCGTGGGGAGCACAGAAGCACCCTCTCAAATTTCGGCTGAGTCGAACTCGTTGGCAGGCGGCTTGGCGGGAACGATCCGAATCGGAGGCATCCAAGCCGACGGTTCCTCGGTATTCCCCCAGCGCGTCGAGCTGCTCAATGGAGGACGCATCTCAACCTCCACGACGGGCTTCGGCGCAGCCGACTCAATCTTCATCCGGGCGAATAACATTGAAATTGGAGGAGGTAATCTGAATAATCGATCCACGATCACGACCCGAAGCGGACTCGCTAGTGGAGGCGGTGCCTCAGCGGACATCGCGCTCTACGCCGACCGCGACCTCCTGATCCGAGACGGCGCAATCTTGTCCACGACTTCCAATGGCAACGATGTTGCGCCCGGACGTATTCAATTGGAGGCCGGACGGAATCTCGAGGTTTCGGGTGGAAGCGAACTCCGAGCGGAGGCCCAGCGGCCCTTGGGCGGAACCAGTCCGCCCGCCCCCCCTCTCGACACACCGGGCAACGGTTTAGTCATCGATCGCGGCGACATCTCCCTGCACGCAGGCTCGGTGCTCTCTCTTGAGGATTCCCAAATTTCAACTTTCACGCGCCGCGCCGTGAGCGGAAATATCGAGGTCACGGCGGAGCGAGCCATTGAATCCTTTTCCACAACGATCTTGACCGAGGTCGACCGAAATGATGGAACGGGCGGCGACATCACGATCACCGCGCCCATCGTGCTCTTAAGCGACTCTTCGTTTTCGGCGGATGCGAACGGTGCCAGCGCTGATGCAGGCAACCTGCTCATCTCGGCCAGCTCCGCACTGCTAGTCGATGCAACGACCGAGCTGACTGCAGACCCCGGCCAGTTAGGCGTTGCCGGAGAAATTGTCCTGTCGACACCTGAGACGAACCTATTCAGTACGCTCGTCGTCGTCGGAGAGCAAATCAAAGGCCCTAATGAGCAAATCACTAATCCATGCGAAGCAAGCCACGCCGGCGAGGGGCGCTTCGAAGTCGCGGGCTTGACTCCCCAGCTTCGTTCCCCCGACGACTTTTTTCCTAGCGAGGTCGATCGAGAACGAAACAGCCCTGCTCGCGCCGATTGCCTAACGCGCTGAATATGACTGTCTCTCATCTCCGTTCCCCATGCGTCTAATGGCTATTCATTTGCCCCACGACCAGTTCCGAATCACGATGGTGGTCATCCTTCTCATGGCCTCTTACTCGGGGCTCTCGTCCGCCCAACTCGCGGTGCGGCCGGGCGACGAGCCTTTGCAAACCGACGTGCCCAACGCAGCGCTTTTTGAAGACACTCCATACGAGCCTTCCAGCTCGATTTCACGAGAAAAAAGCGGCCTGAGCGTATGGGTTCGTACCGTCGAAATCGCCGGAAGCAGCGTCTACGAACCCAGCGACTTTCGCCCCGTAGTCCAACCCTTCCTGAATCGAAAACTCGACACCGCCGGGCTGGCTGGCCTCGTGCAGGCAGTCACCCAGCTCTACGTCCAGGACGGTTACCTGTCTTCCGGAGCAGTCCTCCCCGATCAGGATCTGAACGGAGGCGTAGTCGTTATACAGGTCATCGAGGGACGCCTCGCGGAAGTGCGGGTGGAGGGCACCCGCTACTTCAAAGAGGACTACTTCATCGATCGCCTTCGCCATGCCGGACGCACCCCGGTTCAAATCGATCGCCTCACGGATCAAATCGCTGAATTCCAGCGCGACGGTCGCATCGAGCGCGTGCATAGCAAGCTCCAAGCGGGCAACCAGATCGGTGAGAGTCGACTCCTACTCGTCGTCACCGAGGCCTCCCAGGTCGACGCCCAATTGAGTGTCTCCAATGAACGCCCCGCCAGCGTGGGAATGGCGGGCGGGGGGGTCGACGTCTCCTACTCCAACCTCGTCGGTTACGGAGAATCCCTCTCGGCCTCGTTTCGTTTTTCGGAGGGGTTACGTCAGTACCGCGTCGAAACAGCGATTCCTGTCACATCCCGCGGTACGGAGTTCCGGGCGACTTACCAGAGAAGCGAGGCGGAAGTCGTGAATTCCTCTTTTCGGGTACTGGACATCAATGCCGACTCCGAATCTTTCAGAATCGAGCTGCATCAGGCACTGATCCGAAAACGAACTCACGAACTGAGCATTGCCCTGTTAGGCAGTTGGACCCGCTGGCGATCGACCGTCGGCGGACGCGAAACGTGCTTTCGCGCGGATCAACTCGATTGCGCTCCCATCGTGACTGCACTCCGCGCCCGACAAGAATTCATCCATCGCCGACCGAATTCATCGCTGCTGCTGAGATCGACTTTCAGCTTTGGACTGGACGCACTCGGCGCGACACGGGAACGGGAAAGCCGGATCGCAGATAGCGATTTCTTCACTTGGCTAGGCCAAGCGCGCTACCTCCACCGTCTCGAACCCGAGCACGACCGACTTCAGTGGCTAGATCGCGCAGTCGTTTCCCTGCGCGGTGACGTTCAGCTCGCCAACGACCCTCTACTCTCTGGTGAACGAATTGCCGTAGGGGGACCGCAAACAGTCCGCGGCTTTCAGCGTAACCGTCTCGTACGTGACAACGCATTGATCGGGTCTCTCGAGCTTCGCTTCCCGATATGGGGCCGCGACGGATCGGAGCCCAGGGTCGAGCTATCTCCTTTCGTCGATGTCGCCTACGCCTGGAATGATCGCGACCAGTCGACCGTTCGCACGCTCTCGAGCGCGGGCCTCTCTGTCGCAATCAGCCCCGGTGCTGGGCTTCACATCCAGGCATCCTGGGCGCAGCCCATTCGAAGAGGGGTTCAGGATGGAGAAGGATTGCAACGGGACGGAGTCTATATGGAGCTTATTTGGAATGCTTTCTGAGCCGACTCTGTCACGCGTGTCCCCGATACTCGGCCTCTTGGCTTTCGTCGCGCTCCTGTCTCCGCCTCTGATGGCCCGAGCCGCCCCGCAGTGCGAGGAAGTCCCTGCGGTTGTCGAATCCGTCGAGAGTGTGGCTCCAGCGCCGAGATCCCGACCAGCCGCTCTTTCGGCCGCCTTAAATCAGGCACGAGACTTCGTCGAAACATCTGAAGACAGCAACCTCCAGGTCGCCTTCGCCGAGGTACGACGGCTACTCACCGTCAGTGGCGATGACGCCAACGCCATCGAACCCCATATCCATTTTGCGCGAACCCTCGACAAATGGGCACAAGTGCTGCGTTCCTCGAACGCCCAGCCTGAGCAATGGGCTCCCTTCGAAGCCGAAGCCATTGCGTTATTCGAAAAGGTGACCGCCCTACCCTCAACAGACCAGCAACGGCTGATGTCGTTCGCCCATGGTTATCGCGCGGGTATCTATTTACGGCAGGGCGCTTTGGCTTCCGGACTTGCCGAGAACGACCAAGCTTTACTCGCGGCCATCACGCTTCCCCAACCCGACCTCGTCGTCCAATGGAGTATCCAACGCGCCCAAGCAATGTCTCGCTCGGGAAACTCTGCCGCGGCGATCATTGCACTCCGCAGCGCGCGTGGTGCGCTGCGGGAGACACGCGGGAGCCTGTCCACTGACCGATATCTCAAATTCGCCCGCTCGGTCCACCTTCCCCTGGCAGATTTACTCCTTCGCAGGAGCGACACCCTTGCGGGCACAGCCATGCAGGACCTCCTCCACGAGGTTCAAAACTCACTCGAGGAACTGCGAGTCGCCGAAATCACCGACTTCTTCGGGTCAGAATGCCTTGCTATGCGGTCCCGCAGCCGGCTCGTTTCGATTCCCCGGACCGTCATCCTTTATCCCATCGTCTTCCCGGACCGGATCGAGATCATCGCCGGGAAGAACGGCCAGCTACATCGGCGAACGGTCTCGATCGAAGGTATCGATGTGCTGGAAGAACTCCGCGTGTTTCGCCGGAACCTCGAAGACCCCACCCGTTCACGCTACCGAGCTTCCGCTACCCGATTCTATGACTGGCTGATCCGCCCGATTGGAGACCTGTTAGCCGAAGAAGCAGACACGCTCGTTTTCGTCCCGATGGCGGAGTGGATGGGGCTACCGGTCGCAGCGCTCTGGAACACGGACTCCCAGCGGTTCCTCATCGAGGAGATCGCTGTCGCGATCACACCCGGCCTCGAGCTGACAGACCCGTCCCCCCTAGATCTCCAGCGCATTAAGAGCATCGCTGTCGGCTTAACCCATCCGGCCCCGGGCTTCCCTCCCCTCGCCATGGTCGGGCAAGAGATTGATCGTGTCCTCGAAACCTTTCCAGGTCTGCGACTGGACGGAACCGATTTCACGACAGAGACCCTCGAGAAAGCCTTTGCGGAACACCCCTTCGATATTCTCCACATCGCTTCACACGGCGTATTCGACGACGTCTCCGACGAGAGTTTCCTTGTGACCAGCAATGGAAAGCTGTCCATGCGACGCCTCGGTGAAATCCTTCGGCCTGCTCGTTTCCGCTCGCGCCACTCGCTCAAGCTGCTTGTCCTCAGTGCCTGCAGCACTGCGGTAGGTAGTGAACGAGCGGCCTTTGGGCTTGCGGGCGTCGCGATCCAATCCGGTGCCCAGAGCGCGCTTGCTAGTCTCTGGCGCGTCAATGATCGCGCAGCGACGCAGCTTGTTTCAAAATTTTATGCGGAGCTATCAGGCGGAGAATCTTCCCGCGCCGAGGCACTCCGTCGTGCACAGCTAGCACTCCGTGAAGACCCCTCTTTTTCTCACCCCTTCTTCTGGGCGCCCTTCCTCATGATCAACAGTTGGCTCTGAACGGATCCACAGGCTTCCTCTCGATCTAGAGAGGAAGCCGAGGTCTTTAGAAAGTCCTTTAAAGCGACCTCTGGAGCATACGTGCGCCCCGCCGTCTCCGAGCCAGGACCAAGACTGCGAGGCCGAGGCATCCCATTTGGATCTGCTGGTTCATTGAGGCTTCCGGAACATAGAGCGTGGGGCGATCGAAGGGGAAAGAGGCGCTGGCGACGCGGGGGTCCGTGAGGCCGTTCTGCAAGAAGTCAATCAGCGGACCTTCCGCAGGAATCGGGATTGCGACCGGTACGCCTGGCGACAAGTTCGCGAAGAATCGCGGCGCCCCGGGTTGGTAGAAACGCACCACGTCGCGGAGGCTTAGGAACTCTCCGGTGTGCATGAATGTGCTCTTCAGTCCAACATTCCTCAGTGTCGGAATCTTGAAGTGACCCCGGTCAAACGGCAAACCGGTCACCAACTCCCGACCGATATCATCATTGATATCGCGGAGTCCGATGCTTGAGAAACGTTGTGATGTAAAGAGCGGAGGCGCGTGACAGCCCGAGCACGAAGAACTTTGAAAGAAATTCCACCCGGCTTGTTGGTTTGGGGTCAACCCTGGACCTGTCCCAACACCGGTCACCGACACATCCCAGGGAGTCTGGTCCGCGACCAGCGTGCGTTCGTAGGTGGCCAGCGCGAAGGCAATGCGAGCGGGACTGATGTCCGGCGTGCTGAAAGCGGCGTTAAATAGGTCGGGGTAGGTCGGGTGGGCGGCGATTGCAGCGGCCATGTCCGGGGGGATCGCCGTCGCGAGCGCCAAAGGCTTCGTGCCCGCAAGGTGGCTCGTCACAGAAGCCCACGAGCGGGCGTCCTTTGCCATCTCGACCGTGTTAAGAATCGGACCAAGGGACTGGCTCTCGAGTGCTCCACCAACGGGAATCAAGTTTACGCCCGTAATCGGGTCGTCGAAACTCGAGCTGCCCCGGCCGTCCCAGAGACTCTCAGGATCCCATAGGCCCCCGAAGAAGTTAGGGGCAGCCCGGCCGGTGACCTGGGGGGCTAAGCCGAAGACGGGATCGCTCATAGGGAGGCCCGTTGGGTCCCGACGGACGACACCGATCGACCCATGAATGTCGTCAGGGCTCCCAAAGGCTCCGTCGGCGCCGGGATGAAGTCCGAAGACCGGGTCGGCCCCCCCAAACTCTGTCAGATGACACGTCCCGCACGCGGTGCTGTGATCGCTCGAAAGCTGCTGATCCCAAAAGAGAATTTTACCCAGCACGGCCTTTTGCGGCGTCATCAAGTTGGCCGGTGGGACCGGGACTGGGGGGACAAATTGAGCACTGGCTCCGGCGCTTAACAAGACTGAGATCGCTAAGAAGATCAAAACTGCGCGAAGGCGTCGGTGCCCCAGATTCGGCGAAGAGAATGCTGACATGGTCTGTACTCCTGTGCTCTCGCCGCATGATGCCCGCGAGACTGAACAGAAGACGCACCCTCGTAAGAATAGATATCGCCGGATTCAAAAAAAACGCCCAGCTTACGGTGAACCCACAACGTTGCTCTGGAGTCCTTCAATATTCGCCATAGAGGCCCCCACTCCGCGATTTGACTGCGGTCATCAACCGCACGCGATCTCGTCCCTCATTACTCTCGAATCGAGCGATCACACAGCGCCGGCGAGAATCTGGCAAAAAGACGATTCGACCGCGATATCGCCCTGACGGTTCGCGCGTCTACCCCTCTAACCGAACATTCTCGGCTTGAGGAGATACACATGACACGGTTTAGAAACTCGCACTCTACGGAACCTTCGCAGCGATCTCATTCTCGGTTGGGCGTTGTTTTAGGACTCATTTTTTCGTTCCTGCTTTCAAGCGTCGCGACGGCCGACCGGACTGCAGTTACGCTTTTGAGTCAGTCTGATTTCGAGAATGGGACCTACGAGATCTCGGAGCCTGGCGTCTACCGCTTGGCTGAGGATATTTCGTTCAATCCGCACCCCGTCGGGAGCCTCGGTGAAGACAGAATGACTCGGCTCGACGCCTACAGCGCGGGTGTACCCTTCCGCTCCCAGATGGGAAAGGGGCCCGATCAGTACGATCCGGCGGCATACGGCCTCGGCTTTTATGCGGCGATCACCATCTTCGCTGACGGTGTGACGCTGGACCTCAACGGTCACACGATTGATCAGCACGCCGAGCATGCGCTCCTGCAGCGATTCTTTGCGGTCATCGAGCTTGCGGACCGACCCTTCGTTCCGAGTCAGGGGCCGCACGGTTTTGGCGCCAAGATTCGATCGGCTTCGAACGTGACCATTAAGAACGGCACGATCGGCCGTAGCGCTCATCACGGCATCCACGGCAATGGCAACCGCAATGTGAAGATCAAGAACGTCGACTTCGTCGACTTCGAGATCGCCGCGGTCGCGCTCAATGGAGTCGAGGGTCTGAAGGTCATCGAGACCACCGCCCGCAACCGCGAGGACGTGCCGGTCATCGGCACATACTCGAACGCGCGCTTCATCTCGCCGTATCTCGACTGGCTCGTGATGACAGGCTCGCCCACGACGCTTCGCGTCCAGGGCACCGAACAAAGTGCCAGCCAAATCCGGGCGGCGCTGAGAAAATCTGTGAACGCGGTCTTTGAGGACGTGATCGAAGACGGTGAAGGGTTCATCAATCCGGCCGAGCACCCCGACGCCTATGCGCTCTTCCATAATCAGCACGGCATCATCGACGGCAATTCGTACAGCTTTCTTGTGAATCCGCTGGGTGTCGCGGTGAACGGCTTCCCGGATCGTTCCGCCGCAAACCCCTCGCGTGACATCGTCTTCCGAGACGTTTCGATCTTGAGCCAGCGCGCGTTCGTGAACGAGGTGGTCGCTGTTAAGCAGGGCAAAGGGCCGGCGATCGACCCCATCGGGGCAGTCTTCATGCTGAAGAACACCCATCCCGACACGGGCGCGCCGATCACGGTCACCTCGTTGGAGGATGACACGGCGACCTATCGCGGTAATGCCCTTGCCAACGCGCAGGCGCTCGTCGCGAAGGCCGCCCATAACGGGGAGTTCCCGCGCTTCCTGAATGTTAGTCGCCTCAACATCACGCCGAAGATCATCGACTGGATCGAGTCCCAGGGGGTTCTCTCGGCCCTGGTGCCGACCCCGTCGGATTACCTCTGCAATGGCGACACCATGTTCCACGTAAACAAGGGGGTTATCGGCTTTAAGATCGACGGGGCCGTCGGGGTCCGGATGCGCGACACCGAGGCGGCAAACCTCGAAAACTTGGGTCTTCAGGGCAGCTCGCTCTGTGGCGACTACAAGAAGTCTAACCCTCACGCGACGCTCGAGGGGTACGGAGGCGCCACGGTTCGGGCCTACACCTTCGCGGGTTCCAGCGATGTGCGGCTTAAGGACGTCTCTGCCTCGAACCTCTGGTCGCTCGCGGGATCAGTCTCGGGCTGCGAGGTCCTCACGGACTCAGACAGAATTCGGGTCCGCGACTGCGACGTCCATGACGTAGAGGCAGGCTTGAGCTTCGTCGAAGGTGAGGTCGGACCGAACGAGACGCCCACCGCGACGGGGGTTCGAATCGGAGCAGACGCGGGGAAGAAGATCCGCACGC
>JASDVF010000039.1:74773-90667 GCA_041440805.1 Myxococcota bacterium
CCCAGGAGAGCAAGTCATGAAAAGTTTGAAACTTGAAAACACTCGGATCGTCGCCACCGTAAATTCCGGCATGTTGGCAATTGCCCTTCTCTCCTTTTGTGTGGCGTCTACGATGCCATCGTCGGTCGCAGCGGATCCTGTCGGCCCGCTCAATACGTTCTTGAACAACACTCCCGCGGATGCGGTGGAAGTCAATGAGAATTTCGAGGGAATCAAGACTGCAGTCGATGACAACTACGACCGGGCAGTCGTTGCCCAACAGACCGCGGATGGAGCAGCGTCCGGTCATACTGTAGACACGAACACCCAACTCAGTGAAGCCCAGGTTGATGGTTTCGCCGGAAACAATGGTTATGCATTTGAGACAGATGTTCAGATCAACGCCGCGAACATCCAGACAAATGCCGAAAACATCTCGACTAATACCACTAACATTGCGACCAACACCACCGACGCAGTGGCGCTCGGAGCCACGTTGGCGGCAATTCAGGCGTTCCTTTGCGGCGACGGTGTCATCGTTCCGGGCCTCGAGACCTGCGACGATGGAAACAGCACCGCGGGAGATGGTTGCAGCCAGGCGTGCGCGATCGAACCTTCATTCGTTTGCAGCGGCTTACCTTCGGTCTGCTCCCTGCCTGAGAATGTTCGCTTCATTGCCTGCTCCGATGGCATTTCGGTGGAAGACACTGCAACGGGCTTGGTCTGGGAACGAAAGACGACAGCTGAAGGCTTGAATAACGTAAATAACTCCTACTCATGGTCGGCGGACGTGAGTTCCATTGCTGCAGACGGTACGGTCTATACGACTTTCTTGGCCCAACTCAATGCCAACGGATTCGGCGGGCATGGCGGCTGGCGACTGCCCACAGTCAGCGAAATGCAGAGCATCCTGATTGGCGAAGGGGTTCTTGCGCAACTTCCCACCGACCCGACGACAGGCTTGAACCAAACGGGACAGTCCACCCTTTGCTATTCGCCTCCCTGCCTTGACCGTGACTTCCTTGCGCATGCGGGAACAGCGTCCCCATCGTATCCGGTTGTAGTCAATGGCCTCACGGATCAAGTGACGAGTCAGTACCGCATAGGTGTTTTGTCGTATTGGTCGTCACAGACGTACCTTCCTGAAGTGTCGAATGCTTATGGAGTCAACTTTGGCGCGAACGCGCGGCTGCCCTCAAACATTCAGACCCCTCAAGTGCTGGAGGAACTCCCGGTTGGCATTCAAGCCATATCCAAGGAGTCGGGAGCGCCCCATCCGCCTTCCAACAGACGAGAAGTTGCTGTTTTTGCTCGCGCGGTTCGGTCGGGTTCGTGTGGCCCTTGAGATGCGGTTCTTTAGAACTGGAGGTTTGACCGCCGGAGGAGTTCTGTGTCACGGTATGTCGGCATAAAAGTCCATCACGGGGCCTGACGCAGCACCCTAGCCCGGGGGCGGATCACCAAGAGCTTTGTGAGTCTTCATCGGACAAAGTCGCTTAGCCAGGAAGCCGGTGCCCCGCTAGAGAGCCAGGCTAGGCGCTTCTTTGTTGGGCGGGCCACGGGTTCCGTTCTTCGAAACAAGACCCATCGCGACAAGAAGCCATTCAAGGAGCGTATAAATGAGCACCCAACTCGCCAAGGCCGCGCTTGACCCAGGCATCGTCTCCGCAAAGCCAGAACAGCTGGTCGCCTTTTACCAGAACGTTTTCGAACTCAAGCCGCTCGAACCCCTTGAGATTCCGGGCGTGGGAACGATCCACAAACTTGCCGCGGGCGAGAGCGTGTTACGTATCATGCGCCCAACCGAAATGCCGGCCTCCGACGAACGGGCCTGGTCCGCCGTCGCCGGCTTGCGCTACCTCACCCTCGAGGTCGTCGACATAACAGCCGCCGCAGCCGCGGTTGTTGAGAATGGCGGCACGATTGTGCTGCCGCCTTTTGAGCTGCGCCCCGGACGCCACGTGTGTCAGGCGAGTGACCCGGACGGCAATATGCTTGAGATCGGCCAGGGTTAGGCGAAGGAGAAAAGACGTGACGACCTCCGGTAGTGTCCACTTCTCCGACTATGACCCTTACACGGATGCGGTGATGCGCGACCCGTGGCCATTCTACGCCGCGCTGCGTCGAGACTCTCCGGTGCACTACCTCGAACAATACGACACGTGGTTTCTCTCGCGCTTCGAGGACATCTGGCAGGCCACGACCCAAGACATGTTCACGGCAGAACGCGGGGTGACGCCGGAGATGGTCTTGCTCAAGAGGCCGCCCGCGGAAGACCCGGTCTTCTCGATGCTCGACATGCCTCGCCAACGCGACTATCGCCGAATGCTCGCGCCTCGCTACACCCGTCGCGCGACGAACGAACTCGAGACCTTCATCCGCACGGAAGCGCGGGCCCTGATCGAGCCCCTCGCCGCGAACGGGGAGTTCGATGTGTACACGGACTATGCGGCGCCGCTATCGGCAAGAGTGATCGGCCATCTCATCGGTCTCCCGACCGACCTCTCACTCCAATTCGCACAGCTCGTCGAAGCGCATTTCCGCCGTCACTCGGGACAAGTCGGAGCCAGCGACGCTAACAACGCCGCGATGGCCGAGCTGATGCCCGCCCTGATGACCTTCATCGAAGAACAACGAGGGGAGGTATCGGAGGACGACACAACGCATATCGCGGCGTTGCTTAACAACGAGGCCGAAGGAAAACCGCTGAGCCTGGGGTCCATCGTCGCAACGCTATTCACCCTCCTCGTGACAGGAATCGAGGTCGTCCCCCTCGCCGTCGCAAACTCCTCGGTCTACTTGGCGAAACATCCGGATCAGCGGAGCCAGCTAGTCAAGGACCCCAGTCTCATCCCCTTGGCCTTCGATGAATCCCTGCGTTACGACCAACCCACTAACCTGCTTGGTCGTGTTGTTAAGCAAGAAGTCACGATTGGCGAAAAAACACTCCGCGCGGGGCAAGGCGTGATGTTCCTTTGGGCCTCAGGAAACCGGGATGAAGCCGAATTTGATGACGCGGACCAATTTGATATCACACGTCGACCACGCCGCTCCTTGTCCTATGGCCACGGCGTCCACAAATGTATCGGCGAGCATCTGGGTCGGCTCGAAGGCCGGGTACTTCTAGAAGAGCTACTCCAAGTCGCGCCAGACTACACCTGTGGCGAAGGAGCGACCCGCGTCTACAGCGAATTTCTTCATGGATACCACCGGGTCCCGATCGAATTTGCCCCAACGCGGTAGGTCACCCGCGCTCGTTCATCCATATTAAGCCAGGCGCGACGCCAAGCTCAGATCAAAGATGAATCTGCGCCACCATCGACCGAGAGTGCCACGCCCGTTAGATAGTTCGCAGGCTCGGAGCAGAGGAATGTCGCGATCTTTCCGAAATCCTCCGGCTTGCCTGCGCGGCCGGCCGGGTGATTCGCGATATAGCCCTCCATGCGTTCGCCGATCAACGATTCGAGCCGTGCCGTCATCTGACTCCCGGGGAGAATCGAATTGACTGTTATGCCCTGGCCGATCACTTCGCGAGCGAGGGTCTTGAGATATCCGGTTAGGCCCGCGCGGGCCGCATTCGAGTTAACCATCGCCGGCAAAGGCTGCCGCACTCCCGTCGATGTAATCGCGAGTACTCGCCCCCATCGCTGTTCGACCATCCCCGGCAAGAGCCCGTTACAAAGCTCGACCATTGCGAGCAAGCACCGGTCAATCGACTGCTCAAGCAAGTCGATATCGACGCTTTGTGCGAGCCCGGGCGGTGGACCGCCAACATTGGCGATCAAAATATCTGTCGTCGGGAAAATTCGCTTCGCTTCGCCAACCACAGAGCGCGCTCCCTCACGCGTGCTTAGATCGCCCACAAAGCAGTGGACACGCTCTCCGAGTTGAGCCCGCGCCGACTCGAGGCGCTCCGCATCGCGACCGACAATCAACACCTCGGCGCCCTCTTCTGCAAGCGCCTTCGCAGAAGCCAAACCGAGTCCCGCGGAACCCCCTCCAACAACTGCGCGTCGACCGCTAAGCCCGAGATTCATTTTGACTCCTTAGGCGCGAGGGACGCTGCATCCAGGCCGTGATGCCCCCAGTCATCCCCGCCCCCGGCAAACTCGTTCTCAACCCAATGTTCATCAATCATGACACCGTCCCATCCCATTTCGACATCGAAGCCGATCGGCCCCTGCATGTAGTAGGAGACCGTGCCGTCATTGCGGTGACGACCCAACCCCGACGTAATCGGAATGCCTGCTTTAATCGCGCGATCAAGGGACTTCCCGACGTGATCAAGACTCGTCGTCTCAAACATCAAATGCTGCAATCCTCTCAGATCTCCAATCTGCAGAAGGGCAATGCTGTGATGTCTCGCGGTACATCGCAGGAAGTGAATTCCCATTCCGTTCGGGCCGAAATGCATGAAGTCGCTGCGCTCGAATCCAAGCACGTTCCGGTAGAAGTCGAGGGCCCCCTGGATCTCGGGCACGTATAAGACAACGTGCCCCAATCCGAATGCGCCCGTCTTGAATTCAACTCCATGAGGAGAGACGAAGTCGCGATCACGCACGGGAGAGGCAAAGAGCTCGACCCTGTGACCCGCAGGATCATGTACTACCGCCAAGCGTCCGACTGCACGGGCCGCGCGTTCCTCTTCAGTCCCGAGTCGAATGTCGGCACCACACGCGTCGACTTTTTTGCAGAGACGATCGAAAGCTCGCTCGTCTCGCAACTCGAGCCCGAGGTAAAGAAGACCGCTTTCTTCACGTGGATGAACCGCCACGCGCCACTGCAAATCGTCCATCTTGAAATAGACACTGCCATCAGGCGCCTGTCCCTCCGCCTCTGGCTGAAGCATACGAATGGGACCCTCTGCACCGGGGAGCACGCGCGAAGGCATGAGTCCGCAAATATCCGTTGCAAGCTCACGCCATGCGGTCGAATCCGGCGCGCCTAGCCCGACATAGCCAAGGCCCATATAGCCGAGATCCGCATACCCTAAATCTTCATTTCCGAGACCTGCGGCCACAGCCGCTGCATCCCCGAACCTATTATCGTTGCCATCACCCGAAGCGCCGCCCGCCATCCAAAACCCTCATCGATGCGATTCATTCGCCAGCGCAAGATATAGAAAACGAAAGCGACTGTCAGCGTAGTTCTCGGCGCTATCCAGGCGATGCGAATGCTAGTCGTGGAATACGGACAGGCCACGGCTAGTTGGCTCAGTCCTTGACCACACGAAAGCGCGGAATCAAACCAAAGTCATCGAGCGCCTCGAAGGTAATTTCCACCCCCTGGCCAATTTCAATCGAATCGGGGTCCGCGCCAATCAAGTCAGAAACCATCCGTACGCCCTCTTCCAATTCAATCGTCGCAACCACATAGGGCGCATGCTCCTGCCATGCAGGATGAAATGGGCGGTGCGAAACTGTATAGGAATAGACTTCACCGCGTCCCGACAGAGGGGCCCAATCGTATTCCGCTGCATAACATAACGGGCATCGCTCCTGTGGATAGTGCCGCAGCTGCTGACAGCCGAGACACCGCTGAACCACTAACCGACGCTCGTTGCAGGCGGCCCAGAAAGGCTCGCCTAAAACAGTCACGACTGGCTTGGGACGTCCCTGAATACTCATGAGGCTCTCCCTAGGATCATCGCAGAGCCCTCATGAAAATTGCCCTCCCCGCTTACGAGCACATGGTCGCAGTCGGGTACCTGGCGCTCCGCTTCAACTTGCCCGCGCAATTGGCGCACCGACTCACTAATCAGGTTGCCTCCTGAACAATGCCCCTCTGAGAGGAGCCCCCCGGAAGTATTGACCGGCAGTTCGCCACCTAACTCGATGGCACCGCTCCGAATAAACTCGGCCGCTTCGCCCTTCGCGCAGAATCCCAAATCCTCGAGTCCTGCAAGCACGGTCCACGTGAACCCATCGTAAATTTGAGCGCAGTCCATATCCGCCGGGCGAAGCCCCGCCATTCCGAAGGCGCGTTCCCCCGCAATCCTCACGCCCTCTAGCGTTGTCATGTCGGCCTTCTGGGTCACGGAGGTGGGCGGCGTGCCATGCCCTTCGCCTATCCCCAGAATGACCGCCGGGGTCTGCCGTAAATCGCGCGCGCGCTCGACCGAGGTAACGACTAACGCGACCGCTCCATCCGTTTCAAGTGAGCAGTCAAAAAGTCTAAAGGGATCCGTAATCATCGCAGACGCTTGGTGCTGCTCAAGACTAAGCGGCTTCTCCCGCATCAGCGCCCGCGCGTTCAAGTTTGCATGCTTGCGACAGGCCACCGCAATTCGCCCGAAGTCTTCACTCGTCGTTCCGTATTCATGCATATGACGACGTGCGGCTTGCGCGAACCACTGCGCGGCAACCGTATTCCCAAAGGGACGTTCGAACTCGTCGACGTGGCGCATCACGGGATGCGGAGCAATCGCGCCGCGGCTTGTTTGAGAGACTCGCTGTGAGGAAAACCCCAGACGCCCTGCTGCAAGGAGAACCACCTCTGCGACGCCGCCATGGATCGCCAAGGCGGCGCTTTGGACAGCGCTGACGAGACTTGCTCCACCGGTGCGGATGGTCGAACCGAATGCCACATTTTCAAGTCCGAGGTTGAGGATAAAATCCTCGGCAATCGTCCCCGCAAGTTCGTTTGGTATAACACCATCGACATCCGAGGGGCGAAGGCCCGCATCCGCGATCGCTTCCAGCGCGGCCTCAAGATGTAAGTCCAGTGTTGACGCCTCGGTCCCCCGAGAGAACGCCGTCTGGCCGATTCCCACAATGGCGCATGCGCCCGATAAAGACATTCAGCTATCTCTCTTCACGAGCAAGGCATTGAAGGATTCCGCATTCCCGTGAACCAACCACCATCCGCGACGAATTCAGAGCCTGTCGAATAACTTGCTTCGTCGGTCGCAAGAAAGAGGATGAGTTGAGCAACTTCTTCGGGCATCCCGACACGCGGAATCGGAAAGCGAGAGTATGTCGACTTGTTCAGGTCCTCGACCGAGGCGAATTCTGAACCGCCCATCTCGGTATACATTCCGCCCGGGTGGACGCTGTTCACCCGAATTCCGTATTGCCCAAGCTCGATCGCGGCGTTCTTCGTGAGTCCACGGACGGCCCACTTCGTCGAGGAGTAGGCGGACAAACCGGCCGCCGAGTGAAGACCGTCGATCGACGAGACATTAATGATCGAGCCGGAGCCTGCTCTCTTCATCGGTTCGATCACGGAGCGAATTCCTATGAACGTCCCGAACTGATTAATCTTGAAGACACGCATATAGTCTTCGTCCGTCGTCTCGGTGAGTGCGGCCATGTGGACGACGGCCGCGTTGTTAACAAGGACGTTAAGTGGGCCGATTTTTTCGGCACGCTCGATCGCTGCATTCCAATCGCTTTGTTCCGTGACATCCATATGGACGAAGACGGCTGAATCTCCCAGTTCCTTTTGGAGTGCCTCGCCTTCCGCGTCGAGCACATCACCGAACACGACCCGCGCGCCTTCCTTAATCATCGTTCGGACGGCGGCTGCTCCGAGGCCACGTGCGCCTCCGGTTACAAGTGCCACTTTTTTATCGAGTCGGTTCATGAGAGCTCCAGCAAGTAAGTTGAAGTTGGTTGTCGGAGCGCTCGCACAGAAGCGAAACAGCCCGCTCGGACCAGCCTAGGGAGTTCTGGACCGGAACTCCAACACCTGAATGTCTGCGAATCGCATATGGGAAGTCGGCGATTCTGCGCACGCCAACAGTCCAAGGGACCGGCCCCCAGACGTTGGATGCTCAAAACGCTCGGCCTCGTAAAAAGGTGACACCTCGATGCCGAGCGCCGGCGATGCTTTGGTGCGCCCCTTGGCCCTGTGCCTGCTGAACCCCTGGAGATATGTGGTTCTTTCGGATGGATCCACGGCCTTCCGCGTGAGCTAACGGATCGCGGACGTAGGCGTCACACGGCTGCCCCAGCTAGGCGGCGGCGTATTAGGCGCTCTCAGGACCGACAAATCGTACGAGGCACCTCCGCCCGAAACGACGAAACCTTCGCCGAGCTCAACGTTCACCCCCATGGCTCCGTTCCCTAAATAATTGCGGAGGCCGTCGACGAGGGCGATCAGAGCTCTGTCGTAGTCGGAGTAGGCAATTCCGACTCCATTTCAGTCACCCGCCCCGGAAGGGGCCCTCCCGCCTGTGAGCAAAATCGATCGAGCCGGGGCGTCCACGCCTCCGCCATCAGTGACCTCAGATGGGCGTAGTTTCTGCGTTTCCAGGGATTCACGCTCTACGCGGCTAGTCACTCCCCTGAACGAGATCTAAACTGACTGAGGCCGGTGAAGGCCAACTAAAAAGGGACAGCAAGCATGAACTCTCGGACCTGGCGGATCGCCGCCCTCATATGCCTCATCACGCTCACTTGGAATCTAGGATGCCAGACCCCTTACGCGCGTCACGACCCCACCGGTGAGTTCTTTCCAGCCGTACAAGGGACCTCGCTCGAAGGTGAGACCATCTCCATTCCCTCAGCATGGGCCGGCCAGCAGGTCCTGCTCCTGGTGGGCTTCGAACAGAACACACAATTTGATCTCGATCGCTGGGCGCTCGCCCTAATACAGAGCGGCCTAAGGGTGCGCGCCGTCGAAATCCCGACCATACGAGGCTTGGTCCCCAGTCTCATCTCGGACCGAATCGACGCGGGTATGCGCCGAGGGATCCCGGAAGAGGCTTGGGCTTCGGTCATCACCGTCTATCGCGACGCCGACGCGATCGCACGGTTCACGGGGAATACAAACCCCCTGCCCGGCCGTATTCTTTTGATCGACGCAGAAGGGCGAGTGATCTTCTTCCACGACCGAGGATTTTCCACGACCGCTCTTTCCAACCTCGCTGAAGCCGGCGGGCTAACACTAAACTAACTCCTTTCTTCCCACCGCCGGCCCCGCTGAAACGGCGGCCAGCGCCCCTCATGCGTCCGTCGGCCACTCCGCCTCAGCGTTCCGGATGCCGTCGAGCCAGCCCCTCAGTCCCCTATCCAGTCCCTCCGTGTAAAGCATGCAGTACATCCGCCCTTCACCCTCGCCTGAACCCGCGAGGCCCGTACCCGGCGGATACACCCACTCGACCCGCGACCGCGCTCCGGGTGCAAGCCTTCGGGACGAGATCTCGACTGCTCCATCCATCAGAACCCTCGACTGCCAGACACGGCCAGAGGAGCCCGGACGAAGAAACATCGTCGCCTCGAGCGCCCTTCCCTCGCCTCCCAATACCTGGGAGACCGCCAGACACTCCTCGACTCTTCGTGCCCAGTTCTCTTCTAGCGGCAGATCATCCGTCGCTTTACCGCAAACCTTCCGCCGCTCTGCAGCGATCTTCTCCTCCTCGGAGATTCCATTTTTCCGCATCGGGACACACCTCTCTTCTTTGACTCCGCGCCGATCACTCGGGGCGAGTTATTTAGATTGAGAGGCCCCCAAACGAGGGCGGATAGCAGCGGATGAGGACTAGGGAATCGTGCGCATTGTTAAGCAGGCAGTTACCGATGCCCCGTCACCGGTTCCCTAAAATATCGGCGAACTTTGACCCCGACTCTCCTGTCACAAGCCGCGGACGAAGAGCTCCAAACAAACGTCCCGGCCCGAGCGGCTCAGGTGTCCAACGTTCCTTCACTGCCCTGCTTGGAGGACTTGTTAAAAACGCCAACACATCGCCGAGCATGCCTGTCGACTCGACCCGGAGAGCTCTTACCGATTTGACTAGCCTCCCTAGAAGCGCAGCTCTAACCCAAATTTGATCGCACCCGTCGCCGCAAGCGCCCGTACTGATAGGTCGCCCCGCTCGAGATCCGCGACGGGATACCAGACTTCGAGGGATTGGGGACGAACGGTCAGGACCCCATCCCGAAGCTCGATCCGGTTCGAAAGGGCCCGAGTCTCATCTTCCTGGAATCCGGACAATACGATTTGATCTCCTTCCTCAGGACGGAAATCGATGATTCGATCGAGGCCTTCAAACGCCGAATCTCGGGTAAATACGAACTGATCGGCCCCGGGTCCGCCGCTCAGCGTGTCCTCCCCTGCGCCACCCACCAGGATGTCATCGCCCTCTCCTCCCTCGAGACGATCGTCCCCAGCATTCCCCACCAGCCGATCGTTGCCCGAGCTACCTCGGAGCACGTCGTTTCCCGACCCGCCCGTGATCACGTCGTCCCCTGCCCTTGCGATCGATGAGCCCGGGGACACACCTTCTTCCCTCTTCGCGACGTCCAATTGAGAGCTCGACCGAGCGCATCCACAGAGCGCGAAGATCATCATCAGCGAGGGAATGATCCTTAGGAGAAATCCGCAACATCCCATCGTCAGCGTCCTTTCACTAGAAGCAGAGCTTGGAGCCCCGCGCGACCCGATAAGGGTCGGCCTATGCGTCTGGGGCGAAGATCGCGTGCCACGCCTCGGGGACGATCGCGTCAATCCTGTGCGAACTGCAATTCTCGGAACGCTGCTTCACGAACAGCTATCGAATGCGATCGCCCGGGCAGAGTTCGCATCACGATCCCTTCACGCCAGCCTAGGGCTCAATCCGCCCCCGGTAAAGTGAGACGAAATGGCATGGCATGGCGTTGCGCCTTCATGGATTTTCAGGCCACGCGTGTTTTGGGTATCGCCGCATGAGCGTCCTACGAAGCGCTGGGTAGTGGCGCTCCCAAAAGCCTGGGAGGTCAGTGGTGATTTGAACGGCTCGTTGGTTCGGAGCGAGTAAATGTAGGACCAGCGGCAGTTGGCCGTCCATGATCGTCGGACTCTGCTGTAGGCCGAAGAAGTCTTGCAGGCGTGAAGCGATCCATGGAGGCTTCGCTGACTCGTAGTGCACTTGAACTCGCCGGCGGCCCGCGAGGGTGACACTCCGTGGCGTTAGGCGAGCGAGTTCGGCCGTTCCGTTAGGTCCGAGCTGCTGTTCGAGAATCGCGAGCAGGTTGGCATCACGTAGTTCTTTGAAGCTGGTCATGCCTTCGCAGAGGTTCGAGAGTCCTTCGCGGACGACTTCCTCATTGAGAGCCTGTATGCCGGGTCGATATTCGGCACAAAGTGCGCTTCGGGCGACTAGCGCCGGAATAGCCGCGGAATCGTCGACGAACTTCTCCGCCCCCGCCGAGAGGGCGGCCTTGCGGAGCACGGCGCTCGCTTCTTTTGAGTCGCGGCGAATCTTCGTCGAAACGAGGGTGAGGCCGCGGTAGATCAGATCGGACGTACCGAGAACGCGTTCGCGATCCGCGTTCCAAATAAAGGTCTCACGCTCGTCTATCTCGTCGGGAAACTCGTCGATCAACCAGTCCGCCTCGATACGGGCTGCACTTCGCACCATGACCCGCCCGGGTCGCTTGCTATGCCGGTGTTCCTGTAGCGTGAGCGCGAGAGCAAAATCCGCAGCGCCGAGTGCGCTTTCGTCGGAGAGCGTCGCTGTTGTCCCGCCGGTCACGAGAAGGCTGCGTTCGTTGCCTGACTCTCCGCGAACCCTGGCGACACGGTCGGGGTAGGCGCATAACAAAGAGCGCAAGAGGGCTTCTTCCTGGTCCTCGGTTGTGTTCGGGGCGGGATAAGAATCGGATCCAGCATTCTGCCCTACTCGCTGCCGCGTAATTTTGATGAGCTGCTTGCGCGAGCGATCGACCTGGCGGCAAGCGCCTAAGTGCACACCTGAGTCGACGCCTATGCCGACACTGAGGCCCGCGCCAGACCGAGCGGTGCGTCCGCCCTTTTTGAGAGCGCGATCCATATCTTCGAGGTCAGCGAACACGTCCGCATCGGAGGGCGTGAAGGTCCGCTCACCTCGCCTCCGGATGGACGGTTCAGAGAGCAGGGCCGCGGCCCCCGCGGCCAAGGTGGGAATGCCACGTCGCCGGCCTTCGACGAGCAGCCGTGCAGTTCTGGGATGAAGTGGATAGCGAAGCATTTCGCGTCCGACGTCAGTCAAATGATGGGTCGCGCCGCCGTCCTCTTCACTGATTGCCCCTAACAGTGAGAGCGTGTCGCGAGCGGCCGTGATCGCGGCTTGTGGCGGGATGTCGAGCCAGGCGAGGTCCTCGTATCGGCCAATACCATTTGCATAGAGGTCGAGAAGTGAGTCGCAAAGATCCAGGCGCAACAGTTCGGGAATCTCATGCTCGCTTCGTCCCCGCCAATTGGCTTCAGAATAGAGCCGAATGCAAGTTCCTGGCGCTGTTCGCCCCGCGCGTCCTGCACGCTGAATCGTGGCTGCCCGGGAGATCTCGGCCAGCTCGAGGACGGGCAGCCCCGACCAGGCCTCAAAACTGGCTCGGCGGGCGAGGCCTGTATCAATCACGCAAGTGACACCCTCGGCGGTCACCGAGGTTTCGGCGACGTTTGTGGCCAGAATCAAGGCGCGGCGGCCAGGCGGCGAGAGCGCGCGATGCTGCTCGGCGACATTGAGATCCCCGTGAAGCGGCAAGATCTCAAGGCCCTCGCTTTCAGCCATCGTCGCGCACTCGCGCGCCGCTTTCTTGATCTCGCCCACGCCGGGCAAGAAGACGAGGATGTTGCCTTCGTCGTTGCTGTTGCCGACCCACTCCCTGACGACTCGGGGGACTTGAGCGAGCGCCGGTGCGGCGGCACGGCCGGCGTTTGAACGGGCGGGTGGCGGCGGTGACCATCGAATATCGATCGGATAGCTACGCCCCTCGCTCGAATGACGCGGGCAGTCTAGTTCTCGAGCGAACTTCTCACCGTCGAGGGTGGCGGACATAATGATCAGGCCGAGTGGCTCTTTGCGGCGTTTCTGCAACCGGCGGAGTAGGGCCAGATTCAGGTCTGCAGCAATGTGCCGTTCGTGAAACTCATCGAGTACGACGACCGAGATTCCGCGTAGCTCCGGATCATCACGCATTCGTCGGGTCAGCAGCGCTTCGGTCATGTAGCGGATCCGCGTGCGGGCACTGACCTTGGAGTCGAAACGCACTTGATAGCCGCATGTCTCGCCGACTTCTTCGCCGAGCGACTTGCTGACAAAATGAGCGGCCAGTCGCGCGGCGATTCGACGGGGCTCTAGGACGACAATCTCGCCGCTCGCAGCGCAGCCTGCGCGGAGTAGAGCGAGGGGGAGACGAGTCGTCTTACCTGCACCGGGAGCCGCTTCGACGACGACTGTGGCGTGCGAGCGAAGCGAAGCGATGATGTCGGGTAGAAGCTCGTCGATCGGAAGGTCGTACATAAGGGATCAGCATAGGCGGTAGAGATGTGTCCGCTCGTTTCGATCTTGATCCGAGTAGGCGAGTGCTCCCGCCGTTTAGACTCGATTTTTGGTCAGCTCAGCTTAACGCCGGGGTATCCCTCGTCGGCCAAGCGCGTAGCGATCTCGCGGTATTGCGGGGCCCCGCCCGAGTCGGCGAGGTAGCGGACCTGGCCTTCGCCATGCCCCTCGACGTTTGCGCTGTAGCCGGTGAACCAGCCGCGGCTTTTCCGCAGGAGCATGCGTTCTTGGGGGATAGGCAAAACAAGCCCCGCTTTCAGCACCACCGACATTAGGCGTTCTGACAACTAAGCCCCGACGGGGCTACCGGCCCCTTCCTGGGACGATTTCAAGCTTGTCGCGCGCCCGAGCGGCTCGCGACGCGCAATCGCCTACTGAATCGCCGAAACACGGGCGAGCGAGTCCGCTGGCCCGATCCGAGTCGACCGATATTCTTGGATGCCGTCTCGACTCGACGCGTCGAGCCGCCCGCCCTCACGGATTAGCAGTCGACGATCAACTGTCGTCCGGACGCGACTGTGGGATGCAGTCACTGCAGGTTACGCTCGTCTCTCTAGGTGTAGATCTCAGCGAATGGTGGCGAGAAGCCGCAACGGGAATCTCCGCGGATGGAACAGTTATCACGGGGAGTGGCTTCTATGGAGACAACTCCTACACGTTTGCGTTAGGCCTTCGACAAAACTCTGACGACTGAGAATGCCCAACTCGCGTCACTGTATTCGATGCCTCGGGTCAGTTCGCGGTCGTAGCTGGACCAGTCCATCCACTTCGGTTTATCGGGTTCGGTACGCCCATCAGGGCTTTCGAGACGCCGCAGGATCCGCCCTGGCTGCGTCCTCGCCCGCATGTATCAGCCGTGTGCGGCGGTCATAGTTGCCTAAGACGGCGGAAGTGAATCCAAAATCGGTAATGGCCAGAATCCGCAAGGGACAAAGTTTCGAGGTGTTGCGAGTCTGATGCATGATCCAGCGCGGGACGAAAGCGAGATCACCTCCTTGTATGGGTCTCCAATCCTCCCCCACCTGCACTTCCCCTTGCCCCTCCAGAACGAAGAAGAGGGATTCGTGTGCATGCTTGTGGCGCTCGTTGCGGCTGTCCGGGGCAATCTCAACGATCCTTGTGTCGATCGTCTGCGACTCTGGAAATTCTGCTCGCTGGACAGAGAAGTCGATCTCCAGGCGTTCGTTCTTGTTGCTGTAGTGATCTTCTCGGTGGGGGTCGGTCGTCGACGCAGTCCAACTTTCGGGAGCGACGTTAGTTCCGAGAGGCTGCCGCGATTGGGCGCGAACGATGAGGTCGAGTACCGGCTGAGGGATAGGATTTGTCATGGGCTTCTCCTGGAAGAGCAGTTCTTACAGCACCTGATCTGCATTCTGGGGGTCCAGTGCGCGTCGGTACATCCAATCCCAAAAGACGGACCTCAGGGAGAGTGCCTTGAGCATGCCCCTGCGGAGTTGATGACGAGTGGCCTCGTCGACGGCGAGATCAGCCGAGATGGCCTGCAGCGTCTCTTGGTGATGGTCGTCGACCGCGGTATGTAGCGGAAAGAAGACCGTGTCTCTGGCGCTGAGCTCGGGAATCGTTGCCACCGCCCGGGAGAACGGCTTGTAGATGGTGCTGACGATGTTCTCTGTCCCCAGTCCGAGTGCGCCCACAGCCTCTGCCGGCGTGCCGCTCGACAGTAGGTTCATAAACATCTCCCGCCAGATGACAACTTGATCGGGTTCGGAGTCTAGGTCATGGTCTTTGAGGCCCATCGCCTTGCAGAAACGATTAAAGAGTAGGGGATGCGGCTGCCCGACAATCCACTCGGGTTCGATTCCAACTTCGCCTAGCTCGCTGAGTTCCTCGGTCTCGTAGATGCCAGATTCTTCGGTGAGATTCTCCATCAGGCCAGCGCGATGGCGTGGGTCGCTGAGCCGGGAAATCACGGCGGTCAAGTAGCGCGGAAAATCCTTGGAGTAGCCGTGGTACTGCTGCCCAAAGTCGGCCAGTGCCCAGCGTATATCTGGCAGTTCACCCAAACCCACCGCGTTGAGGTAGGGGTGGACGACTGCACGATGTTGAAGCGATTGCGCGGCTAGTTCCGCAACGAACGCTCGGGGACTTTGTGCCGGTACGCGAGTGCGAGGGATCGATACATCGCGCAGGTTCACGCGCTCCGGGGCGACTGCATCGGCGGTTCTTTCGCGGGCTGAAAGCCCTACGGACAGATCGCTGAAAGGCTCAGAGAGAGGAATTAGGTTTGAGTTCGACATAGCAAATCCTTTTGGGGCTATTGGGTCCGTTTCAGTTGGCGTAGTTGGATACGGGTCCCGTAGGAGGTCTGACCCCGACGTGGCTTGCACGCCCCCTTAAGTGGCTCTTAATAGGTAAGGGAGCGCCTGACGGGGTGCTACCCGAAGAGCCAAAATCCGACCGGGTCCGAGATAAAAACCCCGGCTTCGGTTGCGCTGCCATTGGCTGTGCTCCTGTTGCTCTTCCGACGCCATGGTTGGGAGGTTTAATAAGAGACGGTGGTTCGGGCCGATAGATATCGTTGGAGACCGAAAAAAAGTAGCGCCTCAGCAGCTCCGGGTGACAACCTTGTAACCAGCGCACTCTCGCAGCTCACTGACCCTGCACGGAAAAGTGGACTCATTAGAGGGAGCTAGTCTTTCTCAAGGAGTCCA
>JASDVF010000040.1:0-22829 GCA_041440805.1 Myxococcota bacterium
GGGTACGTATCTTTGACGGAGCCTCGTCGTCAGAACGTCTGGAATCGGCGGCTCCAAAAACTCAGCTAGCCATTGCTGCTCGCTTTCTCGCCGTATTCACCCTGTTCTCCGCCGGGACCCTTTGCAACCCGAGCGCTAACACGGAGCTGAAGTGGCTTCTCTGTGCTTCAGTCGGTGGGAAGCACCAGAGCCTGGGCGGGCACGAGGGCCCAGCTTTCGTCGGGATCAAAGCTCTCCATGGAGGCGACTTTTTTCTCGGTTTCGGGACCAAGGTCTTTTTCGTACACCAAGCCAATCTGGTTAACGAGGAAGCTCATTACCCCCGACGTGCCGTAGCCCGCCGGATAAGCAAGCAAGGCAAAGCCTTCCGTCATGGCGTCGCCCTCGATGTAGTCGAGCGCCCCTCCCGGAGCGCTCGCGCCTTGTCTGAGAAGGATTCGATAGAAGTAGCCTCCGAAGGGCTTGCCCCCCTTTTGGGTGGGTGAGTAGCCCCGAGACCTTGCCGCCGCGTAGATGGGGCCCAGTGGACTCGGGGCTTCGTCCTCGGCGGTCGGCCAGTAGAGCCCGTCCTTCAGATTCTCGCTGCTGAGGATGAGGCCTGCGTACTCGGGGGTTGAGTGGTTCTGCGGGTTTCGCCGGTAGTACTCGCGCTCGGCATCTACAAAGGCCAAACAGGCCTGAATGGTGCTGAGTTCGTTCTTGCCGATCCGTCGATTGAGAAGCTCCTGGATGCCTTCGGCGGTGTCGAAGCGCCAGCCTGCCTTGCGGTCAAACCAGCCGTTTTCGTGGTTGACCAGGGGGATCGGAAACGGCCAATGATCGTCCCCGATTTCCAGGACCGCGACGCCGTCGTTCCACGCAATCCACGTATTTTGTTGTTCATAAAGGGCCACAAATCGGTCCAGTTGGTTCTCGTCCATTACCGGGTCGCCGGAGGTGATCACGGCGTCGGATCCGGGCCCCAAGATCCGGGCCGCGGTTTCGTTGTCTCTGCTCTTCAGCGCGGCGACTAGAGATTGTCCCGCGGCCTCGGGACTTGGGAAGGCTTGGCCCAGGCCGTCTTCGATCCGAAGGGTCTGGCATGAGACCGATAGGGTTGTGATTGCTATCAGCAGGGCCAAAAATACTCGGTTCTCCATCGTCGTTTTCCTCATCGTCTGCGTCCCCCCCCACCGCCGCCGTGTCGGCCACCCCCACCACCAAAACCGCCGCCTCCCCGACGTCCACCCCCGCCACTAAATCCGCCTCCCCGGCTGCCAAATCCACCGCCGCGACTATTGAAGCCCCGATTGGAGTTGCGATGGGCTTCTCGGCCGTTTTGCATTCCACCGAACGCGGAATCCTTTCGGCGGCGGCCGCTTCGGGCATCGCCGCTCGCTCTATTGGCCCTTTTTTCGCTGCTGCCTATGCGGTTGTTCGCCTTGTCGCGTGTTGCTTGTCCCTTGTGGCCCTTGAAACGATCAGCCTGACCGTTTGCGATCTTCTGTCTTCCTTTGTCGGCACGCCCACGAAAGGAGTCACGGGCCTTGGCCCCAAGGCTTTGGTTTCCTCCGTAGCGATTCTGAAGACGTTGATTCCCATACGAGACCCCTCTTCGATGCTCGGAATTATGGTTCCAGTTGGTGTTCCTGATCTCGGTTCGGTTGAAGTTGTTGTAGCGGTTGACATTGATGTTGACGTTGGAGCTATACCAGTTGCAATTGCCCCACATTGCGGCCCCCACTGTGAGCCCGACACCGAAAGAGACGGTCGACCGCGTGTAGACATAACTTGGCGGGTACCAGTAGTAGGGCTGGTACATGGGGTATGCCCAGGTGCCGTAGACCACTGTCGGGTTGTAGATGGGGACGTAGACGACTTGGGAATGGCTGGGCTGAATAATGATGGTCTGAGATTGGCTGCCGGTGGGCTGATCCTTAACGGTGACCGTCTGCTGAGAGTTGGTCTCGAGGTTGCCCTCGGCCTTGGCCTTCTGGCGCAGGGATTGAAGGGAATTCATCACGCTCTTCTGGTCGGAGAGAAACGCTTGGCCGAGTTGATTGGCCCAGGTGAGTTTCTCGTTCATCATGGCCAAGACCTGGGGAAAGGCCGTGAGAGATTTGACGCTGGGGTCCCAGCTCTGCTTCTGCATGGCGTCTTCCAGGGCGTCGCTTTCCAGGTCGGGGTTGGCCTTTATCCAGCGTGCGGCTTCGACTATTTCAAGCGGGTAGGTGGACGCCATCAATATCTGGGCGACCAGCGCATCCGGGTAGAGGGCAATGGGCGCCACCAACGAGGCGAGCTCGTCCGCAGAAATCGTCTTGGAAGCGGTGCTGTCAGAAGCAGTTGAGAAAGCGTCTGCGGACGACCCCGCCGGGTTGCCGACGTCGGCCCCCGATTGGGCCAGGGCGGGCAGGCCGATCAGAAGGGTCAGGCAGAACGCCGCGAGTCGATAGAAATCCCGGTGGTGGTAAGGAGTGGTGGGGAGAGGGAAATACATTGTGGGTCTCCGGCAAAGAGCGGGGTAAACGATGAAATTCGGACTCTACATGGCTCGGGCGGAGTGACCAATCAATAGGGGCCAGCGCGACTTCGAGTTGTTCCTGCCGCTCCCGAAGCTCGTCTGCCTGGCGTTCGACCCTCTGCTGATAGTCATGATGAGCCTGCTCGGCTCGCAGAAGCAGTCGCTGCATCGTGATGCCCCGGCAGGGGCCGAGTACCCCGATCGGAGCCTATTTGTCAGGGCGCCTAACACCTGTGGTGCTGAAACGGGGCTTGTTTTGTCTATCCCCGTGGTGCTGCACCCCACTAGGTATGTAGTTTAATTAACGCAATAGGGTTTATTTAAATACATCCCTAACATCGAGCCATTCCCGGACGGAGGAACCCCCCGAGGCTGCGGTTACCCGACCCTGGCAATGGACTTGCAGAACTCACAGACATCCAGGGCAGGGGTGTTAAGGCCACGCATTTTTAAGAATAGGAGACCTGGCCAGGGAGATATGAGGAGCGATGTTTTTAACCCACATATCATTAAGGAAAATCCGATAGAACATGGCGATAATAACGTATCTAATAAAACTCGTGTTTATTTAGCAACTACATTTTTATCGATTTTCATCTTGCACTACCAGTCATATCAGGGCTTAATAACAACATGTTTAAATAGATACGTAGCCATATAACTCCCCCACCTTGTACGCATCAGGGGCACTAAACCGGAAGTAATCCGTAAAACATCCCTGGGTACCAGCCACATCTTCTTGCCCTGCCTCAAAGGATCTCACTATGCGCCAACCATGTAAATTGATCATTGCTAGTTTGCTCATCTCGGCAGCTAGCGTTTCGTTAGGGAACAAATTACCAGGGGAAGAACGACGACTCCAGGAAGCCGGAGTGACTGTGACCCAAGCGCAGCTGGAGTCGGGCAAACTCAAGTTCCGTGAGATTCAGCGTCAGGGTCTCTTGGTCTTCGCTACCCAGTTCAACTCCCACGATGGCTATGGCGATGGTCCGCCCGACCTGCGTGACCCGCTCAAGCTTGGCGAACGAGTCACGCTGCAAGCCAACGGTTCGTTCCTTCGGGTTCACGGTTTAGATGGCCAATCGTGCCTTGAGTGCCACTCGGTGGTGAGCAATGCGTCGGTGCCACCGGTTTTCGGTATAGGCGGATTCGGGGGATCGGCTAGTAATGCGCTGGTCGCCGGCGGATCGATCGATCCAGAAGTACGGGGCGCCGGCTTTAGTGGCCGGTTCATCAACCCCCCAGCCCTATTCGGGGCGGGCGGTATCCAGGCGCTCGGCCTCGAAATGACCTCGGACTTGCAACGGTTGAAGCGCGAGGCTCAACAAGCGGAAGGTGTCGAAGTCCGGCTCGAGACTAAGGGGGTCGAGTTTGGAGTCCTCCGCTTCGAAAACGGTGCATTCGATTTCTCCGGGGTGGAGGGAATCGACGAGGATCTTGTAGTACGACCCTTCGGGCGAAAAGGCGAGTTCTCGACGGTTCGGGCATTTGACGTGGAGGCGCTCCCCTTTCACTTCGGCATTCAGCCCGTCGAAGTTGTCGGGGTCGACGTGGATGAGGACGGGGATGGCGTAGTTAACGAGATCGGTGTCGGACCGGTCTCGGCCCTCGAGGTCTTCATCACGACGCTCCCGGCGCCTATCCAAGAGCGCCGGAGGAGAGGCGATTCCGGTTCAGAACTCTTCAACGAGCTGGGGTGCGAAAATTGCCACCGGTCTTCGTTGGTCACCGATGGGTCAGTTCTGACCTACCGCTTCCCTGAAGACTCAATCGACACTTCGGCCAACGTGTTCCTCGAGGTCGACTTGGAGAAAGAGAAGTTAGGATTTCCCCGCGCGCAGGAAGGCATTGAGGTGAGTCTCTATGCCGATCTGAAGCGACACGATATGGGGCCGGGGCTTGGCGAGAACTTTGGATCCAGGCTCGACCGGATGTTCACAACAGCAAGGCTTTGGGGTGTGGCTGACACCGCCCCTTATATGCACGATGGGCGGGCTTTGACACTCAACGCAGCGATTCTCATGCACGGAGGCGAAGCTCAAGCCGCCGCCGATGCCTTTGCCGCGGCGGAAGTGGAAGAGCAGGCGGCCTTGCTTCGCTTCCTACGGAGCCTTCGCACCCCCGTTAAAGCAGCTGCGAAGCACACCGAAGACCTAATCCGGCGGTAGGGCTCTTCTGTAAAATAGGGGGACTCTTCCTCGAGCGGGCGTAGACCGAGATGACACCATCCAGGTAAGTAGGCGTGAACTGCGGAGATAGGGGGAAACCTTACTGCGGGCCGTATGTGCTTCCGCTCCAGGCGAAGGACTCTTCGACAAAGCGCAGCGCTGCCCGAGCCGCCAACAGAGCAAGGTCAACTCGATAATCGGGAATGTTAGTCCCGCGAAGTTCGAGGAGATGAATCAAGCCAAAGCGGCGTAGTCGACTTTCGCGGAGCAAGGTCACATTACTTTTGTTCCGGATTCCGCACTCAGTAAAGCGGGCTTCGTCGATGAGAACGGCAACCTATACACCAGCACCTAAGGGATGGCGGGCGCCTGATGAGGGCATCGCGGCCTTGCCCGCAGGCGAGTGCACGGGGGTGAGCGCAGCTTCTTCATGACCATCGACGAGGATGGGTCCAACTCCTTGCGCTGGTACCAGCAGTTCACCGACGGCTGAGCAATTACGGCCGTACCGAGCATGGGCCTGCTGGGCCTAATCACGCTGGCAGCGGCCCTTCTCGGCCTCGGTCTATTGGAACGGCCATGTCACTTGCGCTGAACATCCCTGATGTTGGCTGGCGGTCCTGGGTCGCCGGTTGCGCATTTTACGGCCGTGTGGGGCGGCGGCAAAATCGGTGATTGCGGAAAAAAATCGTTATTTTTACTCAAGAGAAGCGCGTTTCTGAAAGTATGGTACATTTTTACCACGTATTGATTTTAACACTTTTAATTAATTCTTTAGAGACTGAACCACGCGCATGGACACACTCGCTTTTCTTCACAATCGCGCAGGCAGATCCGGCTCTCGGGTTCCAGGCTGACCAGCCCCGAACGACACGCCCAGCCAAATCCCTGCGATCCGTAATCAGGTCCATCCTTCCTTGCGATTGCGGCCGTGTTCGTCGCAGTAGGCCCTAGATGAATATTCTGGTTGGGAACGGCTCCTGTTGGAGCAAGGCGTCGCGGGTGTCTCAATCTCGACTGGATAAAATTCCTAACTTTTGGACCCGCTCCTTGGTGACGGATCAGCTTCAAAATTAAGCGAATTTTCCCGCGGGTCGGGCTGTGTAGGAAAGCTCTTATAATCGACCTCTGTGCCTTGCTTTTTAGTGTTTTGGGAATATATTCCCAAATAACTTGAGTGACTCAAGCCGACGCCAGAGGAGGACCAGAGCATGACCGCGACACAACTTAATTTCGAAAGACTCGAGTTGAAGTACTTGATCGACGAAGTTGTGGCCGATCGAATCCGCCGGCAAATCAGCGGCGTTTGCAGCGCAGATCGGCATAGCACCCCGGGACGTCGCGCCGGGAGCAATGGCTACGTCATCAACTCGCTCTACCTCGATTCGCCCGGGCTCGCCTTTCATGAAGCGAAGGAACGCGGCGATCCGGAGCGCGTGAAGCTTCGCGTACGCACCTATTCGGCAGACTCTATCGCCACCCTCGAAATCAAGCGGCGCCGGTCCAATGTGATCGAAAAGCGCCGCACGGTCGTGGATCGAAAGGACATCGGCGAAGCCGTGCAAGGGATTGCCCCGCTGAGTCAAGTGGCTGGCCAGGGCAGGGCCGCCCTCGATGAGTTCGCGATGATCGTGGCGCGATCCGGCGCGATGCCGAAGCTCAGCGTTCGCTACGAGCGTGAGGCATATGAGTCGCAGATTGATGCTTATGCTCGTGTGACGTTCGACCGAAAAATTCGCATACGGCCCACGCTCGACTGGGATCTGTTTCCTGATGATCACGGATGGTGCCGCTTCGACGATCACTGGCGCCTCAGCCTGCCTACTGCCCCGGTCGTTCTCGCACTCAAATGTGAGACGGCCGCCATTCCGGAGTGGCTGACGGATCTCATCCATAGAAACCAATTGGAGCAGACAAGCTTCTCCAAATACTCAATCGGTACATGCCTCAACCAACGATCCCAAGGATCTCATGTAGGCGCGTCCCGTTCCCTGGGAGCACTGGGATGAATACTGAAATGTTTGGTACGTGGGTGGCAAACGCAGCCGCCGCGGGGACCTGGGTCGGCCCCTTCTCCGCACTCCTTGCCGCTTTCGTCTTCGGGCAGGCCTTGGCCTGGGTCTACGAACGGACCTATGTCGGCCTGAGCTATTCGCGAGGCTTCAGCCATACGCTTGTGCTCGTCTGCGTCGCAGCCACTGTACTGGTGCTCGCGATGAATCACTCAATCGTTGCGGGCATTGGTCTCTTTGGCGTGCTGTCGATGATCCGCTTTAGAACGGACCTCAAGACTTCTCGAGATCTGGTGTTTGTGATGGGTGCAGCGGCGCTCGGCGTATCGAGCGGGGTCGAAGCTTGGATGGTCGGCATCCTTGGAACGTTGGTGTTCTCGGTTATCGCCCTTTATCTAGCAACGGGGCCCTTCGGTTCGAGGAGACGCTTTGATGGGGTGCTGCGGTTTCACATTGAGCCGGGACAGGAGGGGGAGTCCGCAGTTCGGCAGCTGCTGAGTGACTTCTGTCGTCGCAGCGTATTGCTCAGCACGGTCGACATCGACTCGGGGCGGCTCTCGGAGCACATGTACCAAGTGAAGTTTTTTAATCCCGAGGAGAGTTCGAAGCTGCTCCAGGGTCTTCGCGACGGAGCGCGCGCGAAAGAGACCCGGTTGATGCTTCAAGATTCGACTTCGGAATATTAATCACGACCATGGAAGACGCGGCAACGATGACATCCACACGTTCGTCAAAAATAAAAAATTTACTTCGATCTAGCGATTCATTCTTCGATGTGGTCGGTCTTCGACCCGTCGGGATCGTCGTCTTCGCAACGAGTACGATTCTCTTCTTCTATCTGATAGGACTCTCGGCGGGAACGATTCACGCGGATGGCGTTGCGGTCGCCGGCCGGGTCGATCATCCGGCGCCCGTGTCCTCATTCGTTACACGGGTCTTTGTGAAACGCGGGGACCGAGTCGAGGTCGGTATGCCTCTCGTCGAATTGTCCCCTGACGAAATCGACCAAGACCTTGCCCGCACGGACTTCGAGATTGGGCAGCTCACGCGCGCATTAGGCCTCGCGAACACGCGCCCGTCAGACACCGTCGCGCCGGGCGATCCGCAGCACTGGATTGGTCTCGAAGCGAGAGCCGAGATGTTGCGAATCAAGAGAGCTCGACTTCTCGAGGATCGAGCGGCACTGACGGTGACGTCCAGCTTCGCCGGCATCATCTCGGAGGTCAGTTGGCTTGGCGCTTCGATTCCGAAGCGGGCCTCGGTTGCATCAGTGATGCCCGAGTTCGCAGAGGAAATCATCGCCTACGTCCCCTCAACGGTTGACGCTTCGGCGATCGCAAATGGCGTCGCGGCCTACATGACGAGCGCCCCAACGGTTGCGTGTCGCGCTCCGGGGAAAGTTCGGACCCGAGGCGCCGAGGTCAAAGAGGCCCCCGGCCAGCTTCGACAGTTTTTGGGGAGCGCCGTCCATGGTATGCCAGTTCATATTACTCTTCCTCGAGATTGCCGGCTCGTGAATGGTCAGGTGGTCGCGCTGAACTTCCGTAACGGAGTTATCTAGAGATGCCACAAAGGACCACGTTAGTCGCCATAATCCTTTCGGCTCTCGTGGGATTCGCTGGTCCCAGTGCGCACGCGACCGACCGTAAAGAAGGTAAATCCGAAAAGAAGGAAACGATCACCGAGGAACTGCTTCGTACTCTCCACGAGGAGGGCCAGCTGAGTGATGAGGCCTATCAGAAGCTAGAGAAGCGGCACCGGAAAGAACGTAAGCGGAAAGGGGATCGCTCGTCTGCTGGAGGCCCTAAGGACTGGGAGTTTCGCTGGGACAATGGTCTCAGGTTCTCGCGCAACGATGGGCGACACAAGTTCAAGATCGCAACCCAGTTCCAAAACGATTGGGCCCTCATCGATCCCGATGGCGGAGAGGGGGACAGCAACTCCAACGGCCTTGAATCAGGTACAGAATTCCGACGAGCGCGAGTCGCACTTTCGGGAAAGCTCTACGACCGGTTTGGATTCAACTTCAAAGTTGACTTCTCGGACGGAAAGGCGGAGTTCAAGGGCGTTTGGGTATCAGTCGAAGACCTCGGACCGCTCGGTACGCTGACGATCGGCCAATTCAAAGAGCCTTTCTCCCTCGAGTTTCAAACGAGCTCCAAGTACATCACGTTCATGGAGCGCGGGCTTCCGATTGCTCTGTCGCCGCGGCGCGGCACAGGCTTTCAGTTCTCGAACGCACCCTTGGACAAGCGGATGACCTGGACGGTCGCGGCCGTTCGCCAAACGGATGAAGTTGGCGGGGATTTCAGCGGCGATGATAGTTACGACGTCGGGGCTCGAGTGACTGGGCTCCCGTTCTACAATGAAGAAGGGTCGCACTATGTGCACGTGGGTGTGTCTTACGTGCATCAGTTCCGGACGGGGAATGAGACCTTTCGATACCGCGCTCGGCCGGAGTCCCATCTCGCAGACCGGCTGCTAGATACCTACGATGAACCGAAGAGGGAAATCAACGAAAATAGAAGAGATTTCCAAGAACGAGAAAACGCCGTGGAGCCTCAGCGCGAGTCCCGGGGCCAAGACTTATTCGGTTTTGAATTGGCTTACGTGGCAGGACCGGTTTCCTTCCAGGGCGAATTCACCGGATCTAAATTAAATAACAAGCGAGAGGAGGGTGGGGCGTTTTTATGGGGCGCCTACGGAATGGCGACCGTCTCGCTCACAGGAGAACACCGAGTCTACAAAAAGAAGACGGGCTCTTTTGGCCGGATGGAGCCCCGTCATAACTTCAATCCCCAAAAGGGGCATTGGGGTGCGTGGGAGATGGCATTCCGGGCGTCGTATCTAGACCTCGATGATAATAACGTCGAAGGAGGGGTTCTTCGTGACATCACAGTCGGTGTGAATTGGTACCTAAACCCCAACTTTAGGTGGATGGTGAACTACGTGCAGAGCGACCTGAAGGGCGCAGGGGATACTCACATCGGTCAGATGCGCTTCCAGGTGGACTTCTAGAGCGACACCGGAGAAGGAAGCGATTCCATGATCGACCTCGTCGAAATTCCGATTGAAAGATGGCTGGCCGGAGCCGTCGCGTTCTACATGGCATGGCCAATCGGTGCGATGATGTCGCCAATGCGATGGGTACAAGCGTCGGGTCGGGATCACTGACGTTTTTTGGGTGCGATCTTTGTAGTGGCGATCTTTGAATTTACGGGTGCGTTTTTGGCGGGTGGGCACGTCACTGACACCGTTCGTAAAGGCATATTGGACATGAACCTTCTCTCGAGCGACCAGCTGATATGGGGGATGCTCGCTTCATTGATGTCCGCTGCGACCTTCTCTTGAATAATCGTTTCTTGGGTCTGTGGTGCTAGGGCTTGTGGGCGCGGGCCATAGGGGCCTTACTACTCCGCCGGGTGCACGCAGGTGAGGCGGATCCAGATAGAAGGTTCGGTCCGACCGAACGAGTCTTTGTAATTCTTCAGATCATGACGGCCTGTGCCGTCTCGCCTTCGCCCATGGCTCGAACGACGTTGCAAACGCGATTGGACCGCTCGCGGCCATTGTTTCCGCGGTCAATGAGGGAATTGACGTCGCTGGGAAGTCGCCGGTCCAACCCTGGATGCTTGCGGTTGGCGGAATCGCAGTTGGCCTGGCGACCGGGGGCTACCGGGTGATGAAAACCATGAGGATCGCAGATGGTTTGGATGGACAGACTTGTGGCGCGTTTTCCTGTTAGGCCTATGTAGGAGCACATGGCGGCGTGGGTTTCCGGTGCGTATGAGGTGTTGCAACTGATTAAGGCGATGGTCGGAGGCGACGATGGCCGAATTCGAGAGTGCAGGACCGAAACTGATTGCCTCGAGCACGAGTCCTATGAGGTCAAATACACGATTCGAAGCCGAATGCCTCGTTGAATGATGATGGCGATAGAGCGGCGCGACCTGCTCGACATTCTCGATTTCAGGATTCGATCGCGGATGTGACGCAAGATGTTGTAGAGCTTGTGGGCCAGAGAGGGATGCCACTACATCTATTGGTCGCCGATAACCGCTTTGGTTGGGAAGGTTGCTGCTTGATACTTCTTCCCAATTGGAATGTCGCCCTCAAAATAAATGTTATGCGTGTGAGCGTCGCCGCTTGTTGGTGCACAGCAGGGCGAGTCCAAGACTTCCCACAAGAAGCTGACTGACCGTAGTGGGCTCGGGAACATCCAGTACTGAATTTTCTGCGCCGGGGGTCCCCTTTGCGATAAGGCTCGCGGCCCAGCGGGTGGAATCAGTGAAAGGAATGTGTGGGGCGATGCGCTCCAGAGATGATCCTCCTCCGTCGGCAGCGATCGGCCAGTCGCCGAAATCGAAGTAGGTGACCGTGTCCCGGACCACCAAAGGCGCTGTGTCCACTATCGGTGTGTCCGGGCGGCGCAAATTGACCGAATCCGTGTAGTTATCGAGCCGCCCTCCAGCAGGGCCGTAAACCGGGGTCGCGGGGAGTAGTCCGTAGTGAGTTCTAAACGCCGCCAATTTCAGGGGTTCAAGCACGGGATCAAACGTGACAAGCAGCGCAAATCCCTCCGCTGGAATCATCGCGGCAGGGGGGAAGTCGAAATCGGGACCTCCACTCACCCGCCACGGAAAGATCCCTGCTGGCCCATAGTCCACGGCCATGGGCACATCCACCAGGCTGCTATTTCGGAATTCGATGAACTCTAGGTCGCTGCCGGTGAGGGGGGCGACTGCAGGCCCCGGCGCGTTGTACATGATTTCGTTGATCACAACAGGACCTAAGTCCGGGATGGAATTGCGTGCTGCCGGTGTCATCGAGGACAGGCGAAAGAATGGGCCGCTTCCATTCGGAAAGCGACCGTAGGATACGCCATTCTCCATGGGACCAAAGTCGACGTAGTCGCGCCCCCCGGTCATGCCTCCGAATCCATCGCCCTCGGAAAGGTAGGCAGTTTCCCCAAGCTCGCCGCTGAACGAAAACAGCAACGTCGTTTCAGAGAAGGTCTTATATCCACCCGACGGAATCAATGTTCCTAATGGAATCTCATACCGCATGAGGTTGGTGGACCCGTCGCTGATAAACCAACCTCCGAGGTCGATCTTTCTTCCGCTCGTGTTATGCAGCTCAATCCAATCTTGCTCCGGCGGGTCATTATGGGTACTTACTTCATTGATGACGACAGAGGTCAACGGGTAGTACGGCACAGATGAACGCAGCACGCTGAAGTCCTGCACTTGGGGACCTAAAATATCTGTCCAAGGATTGGGAAGTCCGAAGCTGCTCGACGAGCCGGCGGTGTAGGCACCCGAGAAAGGTGTGAGTGACGCGGCGGGTGTAGCCTCTAGCTTGAATACTTCAGCTGACCCGACACCTGTCAAAGGTGAGATACCTTCTCCGCTTGGACCAAATACAACAACTCCGGATGCGTCTCGGATCGTGATCTGTGTCTTGTCGTTCGAAACCGCAAAATTTGTTGGAGTGATGTAACGGCCCGCAGCGTTATCGTTTGCGCGAACGTTGATCCACCAATGGCCAGTCTCGGGACGATAGGTGTTTGCGGTGCCAGAGATATCTTCGGCGACTGTCAAAATGGTGCCCGATCTAAGATCGGCCCAGACGGGGTCATCCGTCAGTTGTGTAGTGGTGAGTGTCTGCCCGGGCCCCGGAACGGTCGGCTCGCCGGTTCTATGGGAAATATCAATAGACCAGCCGCGCATATCGAGATGGTCGGTCAAAATGACCAACTCGAACCAGTCTCCACCATTGCCTTCACGACGACCGAAACGTAAATCGGTCTTGCCAATCTTGAGAAAGCCTCCGATTTCGGGGACCGCGTTGTACTCGTTAAGTACGAGATCCGCGGACCAAGCCGTACCGGCAAGCGGAATCATGAGAATGCAGGCCAGCAGGCTTATTGATTTCATCGAACTCTTCCATTCATCGTTTGGCGAAGAGTAAGCTCTGCCTAGATGCTAGGCGAAGAGTCTTCTAAGAGAACGGGACGCGCCTACATGAGATCCTTGGGATCGTTGGTTGAGGCATGTACCGATTGAGTATTTGGAGAAGCTTGTCTGCTCCAATTGGTTTCTATGGATGAGATCCGTCAGCCACTCCGGAATGGCGGCCGTCTCACATTTGAGTGCGAGAACGACCGGGGCAGTAGGCAGGCTGAGGCGCCAGTGATCGTCGAAGCGGCACCATCCGTGATCATCAGGAAACAGATCCCAGTCGAGCGTGGGCCTTACGCGAATTTTTCGGTCGAACGTCAAACGGGCATAAGCATCGATCTGCGACTCATATGCCTCACGCTCGTAGCGAACGCTGAGTTTAGGCATCGCGCCGCAATTGTCGCGGACTCATCGAGGGTGGCGATGGAATCTGCCGAATAGGTGCGTACGCGAAGCTTCACGCGCTCCGGATCGCCACGTTCCTTCGCTTCATGAAAGGCGAGCCCGGGCGAATCGAGGTAGAGCGAGTTGATGACGTAGCCATTGCTCCCGGCGCGACGTCCCGGGGTGCTATGCCGATCTGCGCTGCAAATGCCGCTGATCTGCCGACGGATTCGGTCGGCCACAACTTCGTCGATCAAGTACTTCAACTCAAGTCTTTCGAAATTGGGTTGTGTCGCGGTCAGGTTTAATTCCTCATCGGCGTTTGCCGTGATATCGATCTTTTCGGCCAGCGTCATAATCTTGACCGATCTATGGTCGGCCCAGGCGGGGTCAGTCGGGAGTTGTGTAAATAGAGTCTCCCCAGGGAAGGGGCGTTCTTCTATGCTGGCGTCTTTACAAGCTTATTTGGAGAAAATGCGAATGGTCAGAAACGGAGTTCATACAGCCCTGAGCGAGGAGGAAAAGGAAGCGGTCTACCGCTTTCGCTACGAGATTTACGTCTCGGAAATGGGCCGTTATAAGGGAGTCGCGGATCACGAAAATAGGCGCTTCCGTGAACCCGAAGACGACACGGCACGCATTTTTTACGCGGCTTCTGACGGAGAAGTCGTAGCGACTTCTCGCATGAGCTGGGGTGGCGACGCGCCGTTCACCGAGCGCCTCACCGATCACTACCACCTTGAGCCCTTTCTGGCTGAAATTGCCAAAGAGGCAATGGCCGTTGGCGAGCGGGGAATGGTCAAGCCTGAACTTCGTGGGAGCACGATTTTTTCAGAACTAGGCGAGGTGTCGTCGGAATTCGTCAAAGAGAATCGAGTCCAACTGATTTTCGGCGCGTGCGAGCCGCACCTGCTGAGTCGCTATGTCGGCGAGGGCAGTCGAACCTTTGCTTCAAGGAATATCAACAGTCCCGACTCGGGCTATCTCATTCCGATCGTCAACGTCGTTGAGGATATCGATTATCTTCGCCGTATCGGCTCGCCCATGGCTGAGACGAGCCACGACTGGGGGGAAGACGCACGCGTTCCCGAGTGCCTGGAGAGGCTGCTCTCCAACGAGGGGAACGTGCTCAGCCAGCGGCTCGTCGACTCGGGCCTCTACCTCGGAGAGGTCCACGAGGCACTGGATGATCTCTCTGAGAACCAGGTCTCGGCTCTAGAAGGACTGACCAACGAAGAAGTTCTCGGCGTGCTGCACAAGAGCAACATTATTGACTGTGAGGCGGGCGACCACGTGATCAAGAAGGGGGGCACCGCTCGGAACATGTTTGTCATTCTTGAGGGCCATCTCGAGGTGCGAGATGGGGACTCGCTGCTTGGCGTGTTTGGTCCAGGGGATGTCTTTGGAGCGATGGCTTTTTTGCTCGCACAACCGCGGGTTATCGATATGTATGCAGCAACGGATTGCCGGATCCTGAGTCTCAGCGAAGGGACCGTGAGGAAAGCGATCGATTCGGATGCTCGCGGCGCTGCCCACCTGATGCTGAATATCGCGAAGATCCTCTGCTTAAGGCTCCTGCAGACTCGCTAGTCGAATCAGTCGAACCATTGGAGTGTCGCTACCCACGGAGGGTTTGATGCCGGCCTCGGCGGGCCTTCCCAACGATCCTGCATGAGCAGACATCGGTCACAAATGCGAGATAGACGAAGCCCCCGGTAGGAGCCGAGTACCGCCGTCGGAGCCTGTTTTTCAGAACGCCTAGTATCGGTGGTGCTGAAAACGGAGCTTGTTTTGCCTATCCCCAGGGCGCAGAGCAGGGCGACAAGAGAGATCTTCGACTGGGGTATTTCGGATTTCTCCGCTTAACGGAAACTCTCACAACTTGCAGAGTCCGCGTTGAATTCTTTGCCACGAGCATGCTCAGTAAGAGCATGTTTTTCGACTAGTCGAGCGATCTGCCTGGTTTAGATGGTTGTTATGCGGCGGGCATGTCTAGGGGGGGCGTTAGTGGGCTCCGAGTCTCTGCACTCAAAGGAACCGATGGGACTCCCCAGGTTCTTGGGATTCGCCATCCAAGCGGCCATGTTGAATTCGTAGACTTGGCGCGACGACCGACCGATCTCGCCGGTTCCTGTTACGGCGTACGTTAAGCCGGGCTCGGCTTTGAATCCCAGGTCACCGCTAATGGGAACCACAATTGCTGGACAGTTTGGGAAGTCATCGCATTGAGGGCTCGCGCAAGCAAGTTTACGGCATAACTAGCCATTCACCGGCTTGATCATTGTCTCACCAAGCTCCCGGATCTTCCCCTTCTTATCCTCAACCGTGCACCCGGCTGGCAACTGATACTCAAGCGGCCAACTAACAGTTCCCGTCATCCCGAGTTCAATCAACTGCCCCATCTTCTCGGGCGCAAGCTCTTCGGTCAAAGGCACTAGGCAATCGAAGGGTTCGTCCTGCCGACCAAAGCGTTTCCGCTGCGCCCGCAGTTCCGTCAGCAACTCGACTGTCTGCTCGAAAGTAGTCCCAGCCCCGGTCCAACCATCCCCGAATTGCCCAGCGCGCCGAAGCGCTGCCTTGTTCATGCCACCCACCCACATGGGAACTTTCTCGGTCGGAAGCGGGTTCATGCGCATGGCGCCGAATTTATAGAAGTCGCCATCGCCTTCGACGACGTCCCCGCGCAACAGGCTTTGGATGATCGGGAGCTGTTCGTCCATGCGCTTGCCGCGCTGCTCAAAGGGGACGCCCATGAATTCGAATTCTTCGCGCAGCCAACCGGCACCGAAGCCGAGGACGGTGCGGTTCTTCGAGAAGATCGCGGCGGTGCTCAGGTCCTTCGCGATCTCGATCGGATGGCGAAGCGGCAGGATGTAGACGTTCGTGAGAAAGCGAAGCGTCTTTGTAACCTGCGAGAGCGCGGCGATCGTGGCGAAGGACTCGGGGAAATAAGTCGAGCCATCGAAGGGCGCTTCGCCAGAGTCGTCGTAGGGGTAGCGGGACGTGAACTGCTCGGGCGCGAAGAGATGGTCGGCGAGCATGATGCCTTCGAAGCCGGCTTCTTCGCAGACCGGGGCGAGCTCCATCATGTCATCGGGGTGGGTGAAGGGAATGGCTTGCCAGAACTGCATCGAATTCGGTCTCCATGAGCGGATAGGGAAGCGCAAAGACGATTGTCTAGGCACTCGCGAATGATCGCAGAGCCCGCAGTCCGTGGCCAGAAGGTGTGGCGCACTAGCGCTCCGAATGGCTCCAGATGGCCTATTATCCGCCGCCCCGCGTAGAGGGCTCTAACGCTCGTGTCGACGCAGTCTCGTGGGCGCCGCCGAAAATGAATGTTTGGATTGCACGCGATCGTGATTCGACTGCGATCAAGAGGATGAGGACTGAGATGCCGGATCATATTGCCGTAGTGGGAGCCTCTTTGGCTGGGTTGCGAACGGTGGAAGCACTTCGCCGTGAGGGATTCGCTGGGCGGATTACTGTGATCGGTGCGGAGGAATCACTTCCTTACGATCGGCCGCCCTTGTCGAAGCAGTTCCTGGTGGACGATTGGGACGAAGAGAAGCTCGCCTTGTCGCGCGATGGCGTGGAAGGGCTCGATGCTGAATGGAAGCTTGGGCAGGCCGCAACCTCGCTCGCAGCGGATGCTAAGCGGCTGACTTTGGCGGATGGCTCGACGGTTGAGGCGGATGCAATCGTGCTTGCGACGGGAACCCGCGCTCGACGACTTCCCTTTGGCAAAGAACTCGACGGCATCGTCGAACTCCGCACCCTCGAAGATGCTCGGAAGCTACGCGCCGCGATCGCTTCGAACCCTCGCGTCGTTGTTGTGGGAGCCGGCTTCATCGGAATGGAAGTGGCTGCGAGCTGCCGGAAGAAAGGGCTTGAAGTCACGGTCGTCGAGCCCCTGCCTGCGCCACTGATTCGCGGGCTCGGCTCCGTGCTAGGCGAGCGCGTTGCACGGACGCATAGGGATGAAGGTGTGGTGTTCCGCCTGGGTGCGGGCGTGGACGGATTCGAAGGCGAAGGTTCGGTGACGGGCGTGCGGCTCTCGGATGGCGAGATGCTTCCGGCGGAGCTGGTGATCGTGGGTGTTGGAGCGGCGCCTGCGACGGAATGGCTCGAGGGGAGCGGGATCGAGATCGACAACGGCGCCCTGTGCGACGCGACGGGGTCGACTTCGCGCGAAGGCGTCTATGCGCTGGGCGACTGCGCGCGATGGGAGAATGCGAAGTACCCGGAGCGGCCGCGTTTTGAGCATTGGACGAGTGCGGTTGAGCAGTCCGAGGTCGTCGCGAAGCGGATCGTTTCAGGGGCGGCCGAGCCGCATGCGCCGGTGCCTTATGTCTGGACGGATCAGTTCCATCTTCGGATCGCTATGGCGGGCGAGATTCAGCCAGACGACGAGATGCATGTTTGCATGGGAACGCTCGAAGAGGATCAATTCCTCGCGCTCTTTGGGCGCAAAGGGAAGTTGTCCGGGGTCGTTGCTTTCAAGCGGCCGCGGCCCTTGATGGCGCTTCGGCGGAAGCTCGCGGAACCCGACGGGATCAGCTTTGCTGACGCCGTCGCCGAGTACTCGAGCTAGGCGAGCGCGGGGCGTTCGTTTCGCACAAAGAAGAGCGCTGCGACGGCGGCGACGTTGAGCGCCGCGAAGACCGCGAAGGCTACGTCGTAGCTTCCCAGCTCATCTCGCAAGAGCGCTGCGAACAGGGGCCCGAGCACTCCGCCCGGAAGCAGCGTCAGCGTCATGGCGCCGTAGATCTCGCCGAGATAGCGGTCGCCGAAACAGCGGCCGAGCACCAAGGGATAGACAACGTCGCGACAGGCCTGCGCAAAACCAAACGAAAAGATGAATACCACGAGTAGAGCTGGATGGGGAAGGGCGAGTAGCACTAATGAACTCATCGCCAGCAGCACGTAAACGACTTGCATGGCCCGCAGCCGCGGAATTCGGTCGGAGAAGAATCCACCAAGGATCTTGCTCACTACGCCGAGGCCGACGGCCTGACGGAATGCCGTGATGGCTTCTTCTTTGGAGAGGCCCGCATCGACCAAGAAAAGAACGAACGCGTCGAGCACACCTGTGAAGTAGAAGAAGAACGAGAAGAGTGTCGCTGTCAGGATCCAGAAGCTGCGCGTGCGGAGTGCGGCTCGTAAGTCGAGGTCGTCTCCCGTTTCAGCAAGATCCTGCGCGTCCGATTCAATCCGCTCGACGGACTCGGCTGCGTTGGGATCTCTAATCATAAAGAGCGCCGTCGGTAGCAGGATGAAGAGCGCGATGGGAACGACGGCCAGCATGCCTTCACGCCAGCTGGCTTCTGCAGCGACGCCCGCGACGATGGCCACGATCAGCGAGCCACCGAGATTCGATCCGGCGTAGGCGATGCCGAGCGCTAGGCCTCGGTTCTTCTTGAACCACTGACTGATGACGTGGCCGACCGTGATATCACCCATGCCCGCGGCGCAGAGTCCGACTCCGGCGATCACAACGTAGAGGCCCGTTAGGCTGTCTATGCGTGAGAAGCCAAAGAACACGAAGGCGAAGAGCGTGGCAGCGGCGGCCAATACACGGGAGGCACCAAGGCGCACAGTGAGCCAGCCGACGAGGGGGCTCGCGAGGGATTGGAAGATGAGCTGGGGGAGCGCGACGCTGGATAGTTCCGACCGGGTGAGGTCGAGGCCTTCTATCAAGTCTACGGCCATGCCTGTTCGGATATAGGTCAGTCCCAGGCCCATCTGGCAGATCAAGCATCCGAGCGCGACCCAGATCGCTCGCCCGTGAAACTCGCTGACGGAATCCCGCAGCGAGGCGAATCGATCGGTCATTCAGAGGCCTCGCGGCGCGAGGCAGCTTGAGCGTGAGCGGCGGTATCCGCGTCTAAGCCCGCGCCGAACCGGGTCTGGGCGTCGTCGCGCAAAGCGCTCTTCGCGATTTTTCCACCGACGTTATGCGGGAGGGCTTCGAATACGACCAGCGCTTCTGGCCATAGCTCCCGCGCGATTTTCTCGCGCTTGAGGAATTGCTTCAGCTCGTCGAGTTCGAGAGAAGTGTTGGGACGAAGCTCTACGTAGGCGGCCGCACGCTCACCGAATACGGCGTCGGGGATGCCTATCGCCGCGACGAGTGCGACTGAGGGATGAGTGGAAACGATTTCTTCGATCGCGGCGGCGGAGAGGTTTTTGCCGCCTCGAATAATAATGTCGTCTGTTCGGCCGACTACGCGGAGGTAGCCCTCGTCATCCAGCTCAACTAGGTCACCTAGCATGACCCAGCCGTCTGGGCGGATCAGCTCGGCAGTCGCCTCGGGCGCATCAAAATACCCAACGGAGACGACGGGACCTTTGACGGCAGGCTGGCCGGCGCCGCTGCTTGTCACATCATGACCCTGCGCATCAAAGAGCCGAAGTTGCATCTCAGAGATCGGGCGTCCGGCGGTCGTGAGGCGTTTCTCCGGCGGATCTTCTGGACGCGTGGCGCTGACCGCACCGGTCTCGTTCGATCCGTAGAACTGAAGCACGTATGCGCCAGTCGCTTCTTCGAAGGCGCGGGCGCGTTTCTCGGGGACGGCTTCACCGCCCGTAAAGAGACTGCGGAGCGCGAGGCCTTCGGAATGGTCGAAGCCGCCGGATTCGAGCATCAAGATGAATTGCGTCGAGACCGCGCCTAGCACGGTGACTTGATGTCGTCGCATGGCTTCGATCGCCGTGCCCGCATCGAATCGTCGTTGCAGGACGGTCGGCACGCCCAACAAAGTTGGTGAAAAGTGCTGGGTCCAGAGGCCGAAGCCGAAGGGCGCGGGCAAGGCGCTCATGAAGACATCATTATCTCGAAAGTGCCCGATCTCTGCGGCAAAGCGGTGGAAATGAAACCAACGGAGCTGATCGTGGATCACGATTTTAGGCAGGCCCGTCGTACCGGAGGTCGTGTTGAAGAGCGAAGTCTCGTTCGCTGCGAGCCCGCCGCCTTCCAGCGCCTCGGGTTTAGCGAGAGGCGCCTCCTGGCCTCCCTGCGTAATCGCATCATCAATGAACGCGTCGCCGTGGGCGACGAGGTGCGTGTCGATCTCGAGGCCATGAGATCGGAGCGACTCGACCCGTTCGGGCGTGTCTACGCCACCCATACTCGGGGCGCTGAGCAGCGTCCGTGCGCCGGATAGCCGAAGCAGATGAGCGAGCTCACGCTCGCCGCATCTCGCGCCTAGCCCGAGACAAACAAGGCCAGCCCGCTCCGTCGCCTGAAAGGCAATGTGAAATGCGGGCCCGTCGGGAACCCAGACGGCGACCGTCGCGCCAGCCGGCAGTCCGAGAGCCAATAGCGCACGAGCAAGTCGATCTGCGGCTTGGTCATAGCCGCGCCAATCGAGTGTGCGGTCGTCAATCAGATAGGCAGGTTCGTCTGCTCTAACGCGTGCGAGTTCGCGCACACGCGCAGCTAGGGACGCGGGAAACTCCATTTTCAGGTGACCTCCCGCGTGGGCTTAGCCGATCCGGGCAATGTGAGGCAGAACGATCAGAACCATTAGAAAGTGATCGGGAGCTTCCAGTATCCCTGGACGAATTCGGTGAGGAGTCGCTCTGAATTAGGCATATCGACTTCGTATTCCGGATAGGCCTTCAGCAGTTCCTCGATGCAGATCTTCCCTTCAAGGCGCGCGACGTTCACGCCCAGGCACGAATGTGGGCCGTAGCCAAAGCTCATGATGCGCGGCGGTCGGCGAAGAATGTCGAACTTGTCCGGCTCCGGGAATTCTCGTTCATCGCGATTGCCGGAGGGGTACAGGAACATAATGTTCTGGCCTTCGGTCATCTCTTGCCCCGCGAAGGTGACCGCCTTTTTGACCTGTCGCATGAGGAACTGCGTAGGCATGTCGTAGCGAAGGCCTTCGTTGTAGGCGTCCGGGATCAAGGCTGGGTTGTCGATACACATCTTGCGCTGGTCGGGATGTTCCCAGAGTCGCATAGCAATCGTGGCGAAGGTCTTAGGGAAGGTTTCGGAGCCGCCTATGATCAACATGGCGAGATGAGAGGCTAGAGATTCATCATCCAACTTCTCGCCGTTCTGCTCGAACTCGAGCAGCGTCTGGAGCACATCGTTCTTGGGGCCGCTGGCTCGTCGCTTATGAATCTGCTCAATGAAGTACGCGAACATTTCGCCCATCGCTTCCATGCCAGCATTCGTCGCGCCGTCATGGCCTTCTTCGCGTTTGAAGAAGCGCCAGACGAGATCGTTCAGGAACGGGCCGTCCTCGATGGGAAGGCCGCTGATTGAGCAGGCCACGGTTACGGCGACGTGTGCCGTCATTTCGTGAATAACATCGAGCCCGCCAGCGTCCTTGGCCTCAGCCAATCGGTCGGTCGCGATCTTGCGAATCATGGGCTCGAGCTTCGCGACTTCCGGCGCGGCGAAGGGCTTACGGAAGGAGCTGCGCAGACGGGTATGGTCCGGCGGATCCATGTTGTTGATCATGGGGGTGACGGGCTGCACCTTGGTCATGAGATGAGCGGAGGTCGTTCCGTGCGCCGCGGTTAGATGCTTCATGTCCGATGAGGCTTTCCAGATATCCTCGAATCGGGAGAGCGCCCAGGTGTCGTATTCCTCGAGATAGTAGGCCGGGGCCTCGTCGCGAAGCTGCTTGTAGATCGGGAGCGGATCGCCCTTCATGACTTCATCTGAGAACGGGTTGTACTGGACCATAGGTTGACTCGATTCTCCGTGATCGGCGTGTGTATTTAGGGCATCCGCCAAGCCTAGATGCGCATGCCCGGAGCCCTAATCCGAGGGCTCCTTTGTGACCGTCTCGGGGGGTGAGGGAGGTCGGGAGCGCCGCCAGGACGACTCTGGGCCATCTAGGCCGGGTGTTTGATAACGGAACGTATAGTATCGTAATGGCGTCGCTGTCGAGCCTGGAGGGGCTCGATTCCGGCTGTCGCGATCAATCGCCCGAGCCGTCCCAGCCTTTTTGCCGGACGGACACATGACATGGGACGGTCGGCCCGCGGACGGCACTTTGATGGGAGTAGTTGCAGATGGCCCAGGCGGAACGTGTGAAGGGGGGACGCGGAGGCGCTCCCGGCAGCACTGGTCGGCCCCGAAGCGAGGAGGCCCACCAGGCTATTCTCGACGCCACGCTTGATCTCCTTGTAGAGGTCGGCTTCTCCTCCTTGACCGTGGAGGGCGTGGCCCAGCGGGCCGGTGTAGGAAAGGCGACGATTTATCGGCGGTGGCCCTCGAAACTGCCCCTCGTCGTCGAAGCCTTCGGCCGCTTGCCGGGGTTCGAGGAAGTTGATTCGGGCCGCCTCGAGACCGACCTCAAAGAAACGCTAAAAACCTATCTCGCTAATTTTAACGCAACGTCTCTTGGGGCCGTCTTTCCTAGCCTCGCAGGCGAGCGCGCGCATAACCCCGAGCTCTCAAAGCTGCTTGAGCCTGTGGCCAGGGGGCGCCGTGAGCCCTTCGTCCGAATATTCGAGCGGGCCCGCGAGCGCGGCGAAATTTCCGAGGACGTGGACATCGACCTCGCGGCCGATCTCGTAGTAGGTCCGATCTCAGTCATGCTTTTTTTTCGCGGCGGCACACCGTCGCCGAAGATGGTTGGGCCGATCGTGGATCTCGCTTTGTCTGGGATCCTGAAGAAGGGCTGAGGTCAGGGCCGCTTTAGTCGTTGTGCAGCGCTTAGCATGAGCGCTCCGATCATTGTCATCAACGGAAAAGGAATCCGCGCAGCGTTTTGAATGGAGAATTCTTCTTACTCAGGTCGGATGCGATAGAGCACGTGAGGGCGCAGCGGGTCGTCGG
>JASDVF010000040.1:22929-24439 GCA_041440805.1 Myxococcota bacterium
TCTTCTTACTCAGGTCGGATGCGATAGAGCACGTGAGGGCGCAGCGGGTCGTCGGAATCGACTGACGGATGATCAAAATCGTCCTGGGGGTCGTGGGTCATACCTATGCTCTTCATGACTTCTTCGGAGCGAAGATTGACTTCCGACGTGAAGGACACGATCTCTTTGAGTCCGACGCGCTCGAAGCCATCGCGAACGACTGCGTGCGCCGCTTCCTGTGCGAAGCCGTGCCCCCAAGCCTGCCGCGCAAGTCGCCAACACACTTCGGTCGCGGGGGTGAAGTCGGACTTGAAGGTGGCAGGCCACAGTCCCACGTATCCCAGACAATGGGATGCCGTGTTCTCGGTGACGACCCAAAGCCCGAAGCCACGCTCTTCGAAACAGGCTTCGATGCGATTGACGAACGCATCGCTCTCACGTCGAGAGAGCGTCGAGGGAAAGAACTCCATGACCTCGGGATCCGCATTGAGGCTCGCGAAAGGGAGGCGGTCGGCGTCCCGCCAACGGCGTAGGCGTAGCCGATCGGTGCGTAGAGAATCTGGGGTTGCAGGCATCTTTGTTAGTCCGAGTATTTCTCACGAAGCTCGTGCTTCAGGATTTTCCCGGTGGGATTGCGCGGGATTTGGTCGATGATCTCAAGCTGCTCTGGGATCTTTTGGACCATGAGCTGCTGATCACGCAAGAATTGCTGCATCTCTTCGAAGGCGATCGGGTCGTTCGCGTCTTTGCATTCGATGACCGCGCAGCATCGCTCGCCGGAACGGGCGTCGGGGAGTCCTATGACAGCGACGTCCGCGACTTTCGGGTGTTGATAGAGGAGGTCTTCGACCTCCTTAGCGGGAATGTTCTCACCCTTGCGGATGATCACGTCCTTGAGGCGGCCCGTCACCACGCAATAGCCTTCGGCGTCGAGATAGCCGAGATCGCCGGTATGGAAGTATCCGTTCTCGTCGTAGGCGGCGGCGTCGAGAGACGAATCGAGATAGCCGCGAAAGAGCTGCGGTCCCTTGCATCGGAACTCGCCTTCTTCGCCGGGCCCCGCGAGCGAGCCATCGTCCTTAACAACTCGAAGATCGACCTCAGGCAGCGCAATGCCGCCTTCCGACTCCGCGAGCATCTGCGAGGGATCGTCGAATCGGCTCATCGTGAGGATGGGTGCCTCAGTCATTCCGTACCCAGATAGGACACCTACTCCGCCCATCTCGTCGACGAGGTCGTAGTGCAGCTGCGGCGGCTTGGGGGCACCGCCGCCCGGGAAGGCGCGCATCTTCGGGAAGAGCGGCTTCGTTTCGCTTGCGCGATGCGCCGCGAGGTAGGCTTCGTGGAAAACCGTCCCCGCCGAGCCGAGGGTGACCCCGTGCTTCACGAGCGTCGACATGGTTGCCGGATCGGCAAAGTTTTCGATCAGGATATGTGTGCAGCCATAGGACAGGGCGGACTGAAGCCAGTTGATCCCGCCTATATGTGTGAAGGGAAAGACGAAGGCGACGCGATCTTCGGGGCGCATATC
>JASDVF010000040.1:24539-27167 GCA_041440805.1 Myxococcota bacterium
CGGATAGTCGAAGCCTCTCCACTCGGGCGGTGTCACGAGTAGGCAGGGCTTGCACTGATTTGCGATAAAGCGGACTTCGCGGGTGCGGTAGATCGGCAGGATCGGATTCTGGATTGCATCGAGTCGCGAGAGGGCGCCGACTAGGATCATCGATTCCATCCGGGTCGGAAGCATCCAGGATACGACCCGACCGGGCCCGACGCCAAGGCCGACGAGACCACGAGCGGTTCGCAGGCACTCGTCGCGGTACTTGCGGAAATCCATTTCGCGTCCGTCCCCGTCGATGGCTAAAATCGCATCGGGCGTCGCATCGGCACGGGCTTCGATGAGCTGCCAAAGGGTCGCGGTCTCGATCATCTCGTACTTCTCCGGGTGAGGCTGGGGAGGGCGCTCTGGGCGCCGTGGGGACTCAGACTAGCCTGCTGGCGGCCAGCTTCCGCGTTCGATGTTGAGGACGCTTGATCGTATGCATTCAGCCTATGTGCGGGCTCCAAGGGGTTTGATTCGATCCGCAGCGTATCGTAATGTCCCTACACACTCACAGTTCGATCGCCAGACCTCTAAAGAGTCCCACAGGAAGGTTCGCATTCATGGACGCCCGATTCACCGAAGAAGACGAGGCGTTTCGCGCCGAGATCGCGAGTTGGCTCGAAACCCACTTGTGTGGGGAATTCGAAATCGTGAAGGGGCGCGGTGGGCCCGGCGATGAACATGCGCTTTTCGAAGAGCGTCACGCATGGGAACGTCTGCTAGGCGAACATGGCTGGATCGGAATCGGCTGGCCAAAGAGCGTCGGTGGTCGCGAACTTTCGATCACCCAGCAAATGATCTTCTACGAAGAATACGCGCGTGCCGGCGGCCCCGGACGCGTCGGTCATATCGGCGAGGGCCTACTCGCGCCAACGATTATTCATTTCGGAACCGACGATCAGAAGAAGCGATTCCTGCCCAAAATCATGTCGGGCGAGGAAGTCTGGTGTCAGGGCTATTCCGAGCCGAGTGCTGGATCCGATTTGGCCGCCGTACAGATGCGTGCTGAGCTCGATGGCGATGACTGGGTGTTGAACGGGCAGAAGGTTTGGACTTCTGGTGCCGAGTGGTCGGATTGGTGTTTTCTTGTTTGTCGAACCGATCCAGACGCACAGCCTAAGCATCGCGGCATTTCGTATATTCTGTGCCCGATGGATCAGCCCGGCGTGGAAGTTCGCCCGATCGTGCAGATGACCGGAGACTCGGAATTCAGCGAGACTTTCTTCTCTGACGCGCGCACGCCGAAAGAAAATATCGTCGGCGAAGTGAATGGCGGCTGGGCCGTGGCTATGGGGACGCTTGCCTTTGAGCGCGGGGCCTCGACGCTTGGCCAGCAGATGAGTTTCCAGAATGAACTCGACCAGGTCATCAAGGTCGCCAAGGAAAATGGGAAATCGAAGGATCCCTTGATCCGCCAGCGCATAGCAGAAGCCTGGAGTGGTCTTCGGATTCAGCGCTACCACGCGCTCCGCACGCTCTCTGGTTCGGACGAAGCGGATCCGCCGCCCTCGTCGAGCATTTCGAAGATCTTCTGGGCCAGCTGGCATCGTGATCTGGGGAAGCTTGCTATGGACGTGATGGGGGCAGACGCGGAACTCGCAGACGGAGCTCCCTACGACCTGAACGGTCTCCAGCGGCTGTTCCTCTTCACACGCTCCGACACGATTTACGCCGGCTCGAACCAGATCCAGCGCAACATCATCTCCGAGCGCGTACTCGGGCTTCCGAGGGAGCGTCGTTAGGCGCGGCGCTTGCCCCGCCGTAGGGCTTCCGATGGCGACCTCTTGAACGACTCACCCGCGATCGCGCAGGCCACCTGGCCCCAACGAACGCGAATCGATCGCGCTCATCACTCCGCGCGAGAAAGAGAACTCATTCATGGCCAAGCTGCCGACACCGGACTATGTCGCCCCTCACGATCTCCTGAAGGGCAAGACGGTGCTCATGACTGCCGCGGCGGGAGCCGGGATAGGTTTCGCGACGGCGCAAAGATGTGCGGAAGAGGGCGCGCGCCTTTTTATCAGTGACATCCATGAACGACGCACGGCGGAAGCCGCAGAGAAGTTGTCCGAGATCTCGGGGCAGCCATGCGGATACCGGCTTTGCAATGTGCGGGACGATGATGACGTCCGCGCACTGGTCGATGCTGCGACGCAAGAGATGGGCCATATCGACGTGGTGATCAATAATGCCGGACTCGGCGGAGAAGTTCCGATCGTCGATATGACCGACGATCAATGGGGTGCCGTCATGGACATCACGCTGAACAGCGTGTTTCGAATGACGCGTGCCGTGCTGCCGCACATGATGGAGCGACGTTCCGGCGTGATCGTGAACAACGCTTCCGTTTTGGGTTGGCGCGCACAGGCAGGGCAGGCGCATTATGCGGCGGCCAAGGCTGGTGTTATGGCACTCACGCGATGCTCCGCGATGGAAGCGGCTGAGTACGGGATTCGAATTAACGCGGTGGCCCCGAGCCTTGCGGTTCATCCCTTCCTCGTGAAAACGACGCCTCAGGAGTTGATCGACGAACTGGAAGAGAAGGAAGCTTTCGGCCGAGGGGCAGCGCCTTGGGAAGTGGCGAATGTCATGGTTTTC
>JASDVF010000040.1:27267-46307 GCA_041440805.1 Myxococcota bacterium
CCGGCGATTCTTCCCGGTCGTTCGTCTGCGAACAAGAGCAACCCAAGTCATCAGGCCTCATTGTGAGCGATGTTTGAGCTGCCGGGTGGCATTGAGTTCGATGTGTCGAACGACGATGTCTATGGAGTCAGTGCGGCCACGCCGCAGCCGCTCACGTCGAACAACAACGCTCGTCAGTACGGGCGGAGTGGACGTTCGCCTAGGCGATTGCCCGGCTGACTGGGTCGGAGTCAGGCCGATTGGTTAGAACGTGAAGGATGCCCGTCACTTTGAGTGGTACGGCGTACAGGAACGCAGGTCCGCTATCCTGCGCGGTCCGGAGGAAACACCATGTCTATTGTCGAAGAAGTCACCGCGCAGATGAAGGCCGCCATGAAGGCCAAAGATCAATCTCGTCTATCGACGCTGCGCTCTATGCGTGCCGCCTTTTTGAATGAGATGAAGAGGGACGGGTCAGACGTGGTTTCTGACGAGGTCGCGGAGGGCCTTATGCGCAAGCTCGAGAAGCAGCGCAAAGAGAGCATCGAGGCGTTTGATAAGGGGGGCCGGCCGGAAATGGCGGAGAACGAACGCGCGGAACTCGCTGTGATTCAGGAGTTTTTGCCGCAGCTCGCGGATGAGGCGGAGACCCGCGGCTGGGTCGAAGCGGCGATCGCGTCGACTGGCGCGTCCGAGAAGAAAGATATGGGCAAGGTCATGGGCGCGCTCATGAAGGACCACAAGGCCGAGGTAGACGGCAATATCGCCCGCAAGCTCGTGCAGGAGCTGCTGGGTTAGGCGGTCCCGGACGCCGGGCCGTTCCGCGAGCCCGCCAGCGAGCGAGATAGTGACATAGCTGTGTGGCTTGCACGCAAGTGTGGGGTGGACGTTATGCGGCTCTAGGCGGGATAGAAGCGGCTGATCGTCTCGATGATGCAGGCGGGGCGATCATTGTCTTCGATCTCGATCAAGATCGTGACCTTCACCTGGATTCCTGCGTCCTTCGTTTCTTCGACGGTCGTGATGGAGCCTGTGCCGCGAATCTTCGAACCGACCGTGACGGGGGAGGGGAAGCGAATTTTATCGCAGCCGTAGTTCACGCCCATGGACGTGCCCTGGACTTCCATGAGCTGTGGCAAGAAGAGATTCGCCAGCGAGGCTGTTAGGTACCCGTGCGCGATCGGTGCACCGAAGGGACCGCCCTTGGCCTTTTCAACATCGACGTGAATCCACTGATGATCGCCGGTTGCATCCGCGAAGGTGTTGATGCGCTCCTGGTCGATCTGGAGCCAGTCGGTTGCGCCGAGGTCTTCGCCGACGCAGTCCTTGAGTTCATGAGGGGTCTTGAATACGCGCATGGGGATCAGAGCTCCAGGTGCTGGGCGATTCGTTCGCGGTGGAAGCTGGGATTGCCGAGCCAGTTTTCGCTGGCCCGGGCCCTTTTGAAATGTAGGTGCGGTTCGTATTCCCAAGTGAAGCCGACTCCGCCGTGAATCTGGATGCTGTCGGCCGCGCACTTGAAGTACGCCTCGGAACACCAAGCCTTCGCGAGGGAGGCGTTCGAGGAGAGATCATCGGACTTGTCATCCGCGATGCATGCTGCGTAGTAGAGGGCCGACCGGGCTGACTCGACAGCGATCATCATGTCCGCGCACTTGTGCTTGAGCGCCTGGAACGAACCGATCGGGCGCCCGAACTGTTCGCGCTCTTTGGCGTAGGCCACCGAAAGGTCGAGGCATTTCTGCGCACCGCCAACCTGTTCCGCCGCCAAAGCGATTGCAGCAAGATCGAGGGTGCGACGCAGGCCGGGCCAAGCCGCGCCGGGCTCGCCAAGGCATGCCTCCGCGGATACTCGTACCGCCGATAACTCAATTTCCGCTATGCGCCGAGTCTGGTCCATCGTCGTGAGCATCTTGCGAGAGACGCCGTCTGCGTCGCCGTCGACTGCAAAGACCGAAAGGCCATTCTCTCCAGTCGTTCCCGGAGCGCGCGCCACTACGAGCACGAGATCCGCCGAGTGGCCATCGACCACCCAGGCCTTCGTGCCGTTCAGTACGAACCCGTCGCCGTCAGGCGTTGCCGTCGCGCTAATTCCATCCGCATCCCACTGCCCATTCGCTTCCGCGAAGGCGAGGGTGGCGGTCTGTGTGCCTTCAGCAATCGCGGGAAGCCGTTCCTGCTTCTGGGCTTCCGTGCCGCACTCAAGGATCGTATTCGCCCCAAGCGCCACTGTTGAAAAGAAGGGTGCGCATAACACGGACTCACCCGTCGCTTCAAGTAAGACGGCTAGATCAACAAAGCCGAGGCCGAGGCCGCCATATTCTTCAGGAATATGCACGCAGCACCATCCGAGTTCGGTGCCGATTCGGTTCCAAACCTCGGCATCGTAGCCGAGCGGCGTCTGCATGACGGCGCGGACCTTTTCGGGATCCGATGCATCGGCCAGAAAGCTGCGCGCCATGACGCCGAGTTCTTCTTGCTCTTCGCTGAAGCTGAAGTCCATATCAGGTTCCGTGCACCTTCTGCGGGGGGAGTGCCTCGCCAATCAGTTCCATCACCTTGGCACCGATTTCATCTGGCGCCCACTTGGCATTTTTGTCGTAAGTCGGGCCATCGCGCCAGCCGTCGGAGACGCCGATCAAGCCTCCCTTAACTTCGAAGACACGCCCAGACACTTCACGTGAATCAGGCGAGCCGAGCCAAACGACGAGGGGCGAAACATTGCCCGGGTGCGACTCGTCGAAGGCATCGCCTTCCGGCGGCTTCATGTCCGTGAAAATTGCTTCCGTCATACGCGTGCGCGCGGCGGGGGCGATCGCGTTCGAGGTCACGCCGTAGCGTCCGAGTTCGGCGGCCTGGACGAGGGTGAGGCCTGCGATGCCTGCCTTGGCGGCGGAGTAGGTGCCTTGGCCGACGCTGCCCTGGAGGCCAGCGCCGGAACTCGTATTGATGATGCGTGCATCGACGGTCTCGCCTGCCTTCGACTGCGCGCGCCAATATTCACACGCATGCTTCGAGATGCAGAAGTGGCCTTTGAGATGGACGTTGATGACCGCGTCCCACTCTTCTTCCGAGGTCGAGACGAACATGCGATCTCGCAGGAAGCCCGCGTTATTAACGACGACGTCGAGGCGGCCGAAGCTGTCGAGGGCTTGTTCGACGATGCGCTTTCCGGTGGCGAATTCGGAGACGCTGTCGGTATTCGCGATCGCTTCCCCGCCCATCGCCTTGATCTCGTTGGCCACTTGTTGGGCGGGGCCGTCGGAGCCTCCTTCGCCGTGGTTTGAAACGCCTAGATCGTTCACGACGACCTTGGCACCTTCCGCCGCAAAGGCGAGAGCATGTTCACGGCCTAGGCCGCCACCAGCGCCGGTCACGATGACGACGCGTCCATCACAGATTCCCATCTGTTCGTTCCTTCTCTTTTCCGCGAGTTAGAGTGCCGCGGTTGTTATTTATGCGAAGCGAATGGCCCGTGGGCCAATTGCGCGTCTGTCTAGTTAAAGTCGCTCGAGGATCGTTACGTTCGCCTGGCCACCACCTTCACACATGGTCTGAAGGCCGTAGCGGGCGCCTGTGCGCTCCATTTCGTTGAGCAGTGTCGTCATGAGCCGCGTGCCGGTCGCGCCGATCGGGTGCCCGAGGGCCATCGCGCCGCCATTCGGGTTGACCGTCGCCATGTCGGCACCGAGCTCTTTCTGCCAGGCGAGGACGACGGAGCCGAAGGCTTCGTTGATCTCGGTGACGCCCATGTCGCTCATCTTCATACCCGTCTTCTCAAACGCTCGCTTCGTTGCCGGGATCGGTGCGGAAAGCATGAAGACCGGATCGTCGGCGAGGACCGAGATGTGATGCACGCGTGCGCGGGGCTTGAGGCCGTGGTCCTTAACAGCTTGCTCGGAAGCGATCAGGACTGCCGTGGCACCATCCGAAATTTGGCTCGCATGAGCAGCCGTGAGCTTCCCGCCTTCGACGAGGGGCTTTAGGGTGGCCATCTTCTCGGGGTTCGGCTCGCGCATGCCTTCGTCGTTCTCGACGCCGTTGATGGGCAGGATCTCGTTCTTGAAACGACCCTCTTTAGTTGCCGCAATTGCGCGGAGGTGGCTGTTGATGGCCAGCTCGTCCAGCGCTTCACGAGAGATGTCCCACTTTTCTGCGATCAGTTCGGCTCCGCGGAACTGCGAAATCTCTTGGTCGCCGAAGCGCTCCGTCCAGCCCGTTGAGCCCGAGAAGGGATCATCGAAGCCGAGTTCGACTGCGCAGGTCATCGCGGAGGAGATCGGAATCTGGCTCATGCTCTGAACGCCACCCGCGACGATCAGGTCCGCCGTGCCACTCATGACGCCCTGGGCGGCGAAGTGGACCGACTGCTGAGAAGAGCCGCACTGGCGATCGATTGTCACGCCGGGAACGTGCATCGGGAGGCCCGCTGCCAGCCAGCATGTGCGTGCTATGTCGCCGGCTTGTGAACCGATCGTGTCGCAGCATCCGAAGATCACGTCTTCGACGGCGCCGGGATCAATGCCGGTGCGATCCATTAGACCCTTGAGGACGTGGGCACCGAGATCGGCTGAATGGATGGTCGAAAGTCCGCCATTGCGTCGACCGACCGGGGTGCGGACGGCGTCGATGAGATAGGCCTCGGGCATGTTCATTCTCCTGTCGGGCGGCGTGCCCAGCGAGTCGTGGTTCTTGGACACGCGATCTCTTGTTTAGTCAATCTAACGAGTGGGAAGCGTGTGTGAAGGGGGCAGCTCGGGAGGCGCTGCTGCGACTCCCGGGCACTAACTCTCATTGCTAACGGGTGCAGAGAACCGAAGAGCCGTGACCGAAGAGGCCCTGGTTCGCCGTGATGCCTGCCTTGGCACCATCAACTTGTCGCTCGCCCGCTTGGCCGCGGAGCTGCCAAGTGAGTTCGCAAACCTGTGCGATGGCTTGTGCCGGAACCGCTTCGCCGAAGCAGCCGAGGCCCCCGGACGGATTGACCGGAATGCGGCCGCCTATCTCTGTGTCGCCGTCGCGCAGCAGCTTTTCCGCGTCGCCGGGCTTGCAGAGGCCGATGTTCTCGTACCAGTCGAGTTCGAGTGCCGAAGAGAGGTCATAGACTTCAGCAAGGTCCATGTCCTCCGGGCCGAGGCCCGCTTCTTCGTACGCGGCGTAGGCGATCGAGTCACGGAAGCTGCGGTCCGGCGCGGAGATGCCAGCGGCAGAATCCGTCGTGAAGTCCGGCATATCGATCACGGTCTGTGGGAAGGTCGGCGAAATCGTCGACACGCCCGAGATTTTGACCGGGTTCTTGATGCCCTTCTTCTTGGCGTAGTCCATCGAAGTGATCACGAGGGCTGCACCGCCGTCGCTGGTCGCGCAGATTTCAAAGAGTCGCAGCGGCGCCGAAACGAGTGGCGAGGCAAGGACTTCTTCTTCGGTGAAGATCTTCTTATAGCGAGCCTTGGGGTTCGAGATGCCGTGCCTCGAGTTCTTCACCTTCACGCGGGCGAAGTCCTGTTCCGTGGCTCCGTAGAGGTCCATGCGGCGCTGGGCCCAGAGACCGAAGTAGGTCGGGTTCGTCGCGCCCAGAAGGCGGAACCTGAGCCAGTCGGGGTCAAGGGTGCGCTCGCCCTTATTCGGTGCGAGGAAGCCCTTGGGCGTGGTATCGGCGCCGACCACAACTACGACTTCCGCCATGCCTGAGAGGATCCGCGTGCGGGCAATGTCGATTGCGTGTGCGCCGGTGGCGCAGGCCGCATAACAGCTGGCGATCGGAATGCCTGTCCAGCCCATGGCCTTGGCAAACGTCGCGCCGGCGACATAGCCAGGATAACCGTTGCGCATGGTGTCCCCACCAACCAGGAAATCGACGTCCTTCCAATCGACGCCGGCGTCTTTAATTGCGTCCTTAATTGCGACCACACCGTACTCGGCGAAGTTGCGGCCCCATTTACCCCATGGGTGCATGCCTGCACCAAGGATTGCGACATCATTTTTGCTCATCGTTTACTCCCGGCCCGCGCGTCGCGGGGATTCGGATGGGTTGGATTAAGAAGACGAGTGGGCCTGTTAGGCCGGAACCGGTCGCCATTTCCAGACCATGTATTCATGCTCATCGTCTTCGTAGAGGGTGGCGAGCTCGAGCTTCATGTCCATGCCGACTTCGATGTCCGCCGGATCAACACCGTCTGCGAGCTGGCCAAGGACGACCATTTTCTCGTTGTCGAGCTCGACCGCCGCAACCGTGTAAGGCACGAAGGGATCGGGTGCTAAGTAGGGCTCCGGGGGCTTGTAGTGGTTCGTCGTATACGACCAAAGCTTTCCGGTATTAGAGAGCGCTACTTCCTTGAGCTCCGCGTCCGCGTGTCCTGGTGCGTGGCTGATCGCGACGTCCTTCGGGAAGAAATAGGTGCCGCTGCCCTCGTCGAGATAACCGAGTAGCTGCGGGTTGCTTTCGTCCATGGTGAGCCATCCTTCGATGGCGGGGACGCGGGTCTTGCTCATGTCTTTTACTCCTTGGGCTCGGTCCGAGAATACCCGGTCCGAGAGGATTTTCTTAATGAGGTCTGTGCCAGTTTCAGCCTATGCGGGTGGGCTGAATCCAAAATGCTCGGCGGGCAGGGTGTCCTCGAATAGGGCGCCTGCGACGCGTTCTCGATGCCATGCAGTCTCGCCCCAGGCGAGGTCCAGGGTCCAGGCGCGTCGCATCCAAACGTGCAGGTCCTGCTCCCAGGTGTAACCGAGGGCGCCATGAACCTGGAGAGAGGTGCTCGAGCCCTGAAGCGCGGCTTCGCCTGCGGCGATCTTCGCCGATGAGACGTCGACCGATCGACTGGTCGTGTCGTTGGCAACTGAATAGGCGGCGCGCTCGACGTGACTGCGTGCGTATTCCAGCGCCACCTTGATGTTGGCGACCTGATGTTTGACCGCTTGGAAGCTGCCGATTGGAACGCCGAACTGCTTGCGCTCCGTCGTGTACTCGACCGACATAGCAATCAACTGATCACACGCGCCTAGCTGCTGTGCGGCCGCTGCGAGGGCACCTCGGTCGAGGGCCATGCCTTCGAGCCGATCTGCGTCTGCGCCGCGAGCGATGCACTGGTCATCCTTGGGATCGAACTCAACCGTCGCGAGCTTCTGAGAAGGATCGTTGGATTTCTGCGGTGTGATACGCGCATCGGCGGCGGGCACTGCATAGAGGCCGTCGCCGGATCGCAGGATCAATAGATCTGCGCATTCCGCTTCAGGCACCAAAGGTGACGTCGGCTGAGCGACCGCGATGATTGCGTCGCCGGCGGCGATCTTAGGCAGCCATTCCGAAGCGAGTGCAACGTTTCCACAATCTCGAATCAGTGGCGCACCGACTGCTGCCGTCGGAACGACGGGTTCTGCTAGGCCGGCACGACCGATCTCGATCATGACTAGAGTGAGGTCGACCTCGTTCATCCCGAGGCCCCCGTGCTCTTCCGGTACGAGCAGGCCGGGCACGCCAATTTCGGCGAATTTGGCCCAGAACTCTTTCGAGCGTCCGGTCTCGGTGTCCCATTGTGCGCGTACGAACTCGACGGGGCATTCACCCTTGAGGAAGTCGCGGACTGCTTCTTGAAGTGCTCTCTGGTCTTCGGTGAAGTCGAACTCCATCTCGTCGCTCTCCTTCTTCTACTTGCGCGGCATGCCGAGGATTCGCTCGGCGATGATGTTGCGCTGAATTTCGTTAGTGCCGGCATAGATCGGGCCGGCGAGGGCAAAAATGTATCCTTCGAGCCATTCGCCAACATCACCAGCCTCGGACGATCCCGGGAGCAGTTCAGCTCGGTACCCGAGCAGCTTGAGCGCCGTCTCGTGCATCTTCGTGTCGAGCTCCGACCAGAAGATCTTATTGAGGCTCGCCTCCGCACCAATCTTGCCGCCGGCCATGAGCCGAGAAACGGTTTGATAGGTGTTGAGCGTATACGCCTCAGCATCCATCCAGCATTGCGCGACGGTGCGTCGGAGTTCCGGAGCAACGAAGGCGCCGCTTGCGACCGTCTTCTTATAGAGGTTCACGAGCTTGCGCGCCGTGTCCTGGAAGCGGGCGGGGCTTCGCAGCATAAGGCCACGCTCGAAGCCGGCGGTTGCCATAGCGACTTCCCAGCCCTTGCCTTCGTCGCCGAGCTGATTCTCAATCGGCACACGCACGTCGTCAAAGAAGACTTCTGCGAAGGCCTTTTTATTGTTCAGCTTCTCGATCGGTCGCACCGTAATCCCGGGCGTGTCGAGTGGGACAAGAATGAACGTCAGGCCGTTATGCCGCTTCGAGTCGGGATCGCTTCTGAACATGCCGAAGAGCCAATGTGCGAAGGCGCCACGGCTAGCCCAGGTCTTTTGACCATTGATCACGAAGTCGTTGCCATCTTTGATTGCGGTCGCTTGAATATTGGCCATGTCCGAGCCTGCGTTCGGCTCCGACCAACCCTGTGCCCAGACTTCTTCTGAAGAAGCCATCTTCGGGAGGAAGCGTGCCTTCTGCTCAGGCGTCCCGACTTCCATGATCGTCGGGCCGAGCAAAAAGATGCCGTTCTGGTTCACTCGCCCAGGAGCGCCGGCGCGGAAATACTCTTCCTCGAAGATCAGCCATTCAAGCAGGTTGGCTCCGCGACCGCCGTACTCGACGGGCCAGGGCACCATTGCGAAGCCGCCAGCGTGAAGCTTCTTCTCCCAGGCACGATGAGCCTCGAAGCCTTCCTTCGTATCGAAGGAGGGGAGCTTTTCTTTGGGAGCATTCGCCTCGAGCCAACTACGCGCTTCCTTGCGGAAGGCATCTTGTTCGGGCGTGTAGTTCAAATCCATATTGATCGGGTCCTTCTAGAATTTCGCGTCGCGCTTTTCGACGAATGCGTCGCGCGCTTCTTGAGAGTCGGGGGTCGTGTAGAGCTCGAGCGTGAATCCCTGCTCGAAGCGGTAGGACTGCTTCGGGTCGAGGAGTTCGATGCCGTTGAGGGCTTGCTTGCCAAGGCGAAGGGCCTGGGGACTCTTGCCCGCGATTGAGCGTGCGATCTCCATTGCTTCATCGCGGAGCTTCTCACGCGGAACGACGGCCGTGCAGCCACCGTGGCGGAAGAGCTCTTCGGCGCCAATCGTCTCGCAAGTGAACAGCATGCGCCGGGCCTTCTGGACACCGACGAGTCGCATGAGATGCGTCGCCGCGCCTAGCGCGCCGCGGTCGATCTCGGGCAGCTGGAAGGTCGCGTCCTCGGAGGCGATGACGAAATCCGAGGCGCCGGAGATGCCGATGCCGCCGCCGATGCAGAAACCATGGACGGCAGAGATTGTCGGGACAGGGCAGTCGTAGACCGCGCCGAAACTGTCGTAGCAGCCACGGTTGAGTTCGACTATTAGGTCGGGGTTCTCCGCGAGTTCTTTCACATCGACGCCGGCCTGAAAACCACGCCCTTCCGAGCGGATCACGACGCAATTGACGTCGGGGTTCTGGCCGAGCGCCGTCATCTTGTCGGCGAACTCGCGCCAGCCAGCATTGTTGAGTGCATTGACGGGCGGAGCGTTGATGATTAATTCGCCGACGCCGTCCTGAATTTGGATATCGATGGCCATAATAGTTGTTAGGTCCTCGGTCGTGTGATGGCAGATGGGATGCGCGCGTTGAGAGTGAGTTACGGAGCGAGGCGCTTGAGGGTTTGCTCGGCTTCTTCGACGATGCTTCGCACGAGTTCGTCACACGTTGGGCGGTCGTTTATTACGCCGGCGACAGTGCCGCTGGCAAGGTAGCCGTTAACCGGATCGCCATCGGCGACGCCGATACGTGCGAGGATAGGTGCATTCGCCGCCATGATCGTCTGCGAAATGGAGAGCCCCTGACTGCGGCGCATCGAGAATCCGCTTTTCAGCAGGTCTGGAATAGAAGCTCTGGTCTCGGCTTGCAGTGCCCGCGCACTCCGCAGTGCGAGGATCAATTTGCGGACCGGACCAGCTTTTTCGAGATTGGCGAGGAGTTCGTTGGCCACCATGCGCTGGGGCATACCGTCGAGCGCGGTACTCACGACGACGTCGCTCAGGCCCGCTTTTTCGTAGCGTTCAAAGCTGGCGGGCGGGAGCGGGCTCTCGGCGGTCATCAGGAAGCGCGTCCCCATTGCGACACCCTCGGCACCGAAGGCGAGGGCTGCGATCAAGCCGCGTCCGTCGCGAAATCCGCCCGCGGCAACGATCGGAACATCGACGAGGTCGGCGCTTGCTGAGGAGAGCAGGGTGGAGGGCGTCGTGCCTGTATGGCCGCCACCTTCTCCGCCTTGGACGATGATGATGTCGGCGCCAAGTTTTTGGGCTTTTGTTGTGTGCTTAACGGCGCCACAAGTAGGCACGCAAACCACGCCGCCGTCTTTCAGGGATTGGATGAGCTCGGCGCTCGGAGCGCGGTTGTAGCCTGCTGCACGGACGCCTTGGCGAATGATGGCCTGCGAGATGACGTCGGCCCCGGGTGCGTCCATCAGGAAGTTCACGCCGAAGGGACGGTCCGTGAGCTCTTTGATCTCAAGGATCGCAGCTTCCACTTCTGAAGGCGGAATCGTGGCAGCGGCCAAGAAACCAAAGGCGCCGGCATTGCACGCAGCGGCGACGAGCTTCGGCGTTGCGACCCATCCCATTCCCGTTTGGAGAATCGGATAATCACAACCGAGCAACTCGGTAACGCGCGTCTGCAGGGGGTTAGCCACGATCGGTGGGTCTCCTTGCGGATGCAACTCGCAGGGATGAATTCCCGCCGAGCCGAACCGCACAGTGTTATTCGGGATTCTTCACTTCGCGTCCGAGGAAACCCTTGGGATCAAGGGTGTCACGGATCAGCGTGAGCTCTTCCGCCGTTGGGATCCGCGTCTCAGGGATCACTTCATCGATGACGAGTTCGAAGCCCGTGTTCTCGACAACCTGATCAACGGTTACGCCGGGATGAACCGACTTGAGTCGCATGCGCTTCTCGGGTGTCGCGAAGTCATAGACCGCGAGGTTCGAGATCACGAGACGAATGTCGTGGGCTTTGGTGGACGCGGGGTTCAACTTGGCTGCACGGTCATTGCCAACGCCCGAAACAACATCGACTTCGGGCACGAAGACCTTGGGCGTTTGGTTTGCGACCCAGTAGCTCGTGATATGCGAGATCGTGTTGCCCGGCGCGCCTCGCATGCCGAGGAGCTGAGCCTTCGGCTTGGCGTGTTCGCCGATGCACGCGAAGTTTTGGTTGCCAAACTGATCGATCTGGCTGGCAGCCATGATGACGTGTCGGTTGCCATTCCAGAGGTGGTCAAAGATCGCGCGGAAGGGCAGCCAAGCCTCGACAACTAGGTCATGTCCGGGGCCGGAGACCGGGTTGGGATTGTCGACGACGGTGCAGACGCCATCGGTCATGAGCAGGTCGGGTTCGAAAGTCGACTTCGCTAGGCGCGCGCCGATGGCTGGGGCCGTGCCGAAGCAGCTGGCCAGGATCTCGCCGTTGCCACGAAAGGCGTCAGCGCAAGCAACAGCACAAACTTCGCCTCGTGTTGCGGATTGGTTTGCATCACTCATTGGTTGCGTACCGCCTCCTGATACTCGGCTTCGGTGTCGACGTCGAGGTAGGTCTTCTTGAACTCAAGCCAGGCTTCTTCGTCCTTGGCCGTGGCTGCGTAGGCCTTCTGAAAGGCTTCGTCGCGTCCGTAGTCGGGCATGCACTCTGTGAAGTGCGCCCCGTTAGGCGCTTCGATCACGCCGTCGACCATGGTGCGATTGATGATGCGCGATTGCAGCGGGCCTTCATTCGCCATCTCGCTCGTTTCCATAATCTTCTCGACCGTCATGAAGCGCTTCTTGGCCGCGCGGCAATACATGTCATCGAAGTAGGGATCCGGGCCTAGGTACTGGCCATTGCCCCGAACGTCGCCGCGGTTCATATGGATGAACGCCACGTCGAGATTAATCGCCGGCATAGCAACGAGTTCTTCGCCGTCGTCGTAGGGCGACTTCACGAGCTTGAAATCGGGATTGATGTCGAGGACATCCGAGCCGAGACCCGAGCGCGTCGGAAGGAAGGGCAGCTTGTGGGAGGCTGCGAGCAGTCCCCATTGCAACATGCCTTCGTCGAGCTCGGCAGCCTGAATTGATCCAGCCTGTCGCGCCTTTCGGAAATGCGGTTCGAGAGCGATCGAGTCGAGAGAGACAAAGCCGTAGATGAGCTTCTTGACCTTGCCCGCGTTGCAAAGGAGTCCCACATCGGGGCCGCCATACGTCACGATCGTCAGGTCCTTCACGCTCGAGCGAAGGATCTCGCGCACGATGGACATCGGCTTGCGCCGGGAGCCCCAGCCTCCGATACCGATCGTCATTCCGTCTCGGAGTTCGGCGACTGCCTCTTTCTCCGTAGTCCGCTTATCCATGAATGGCACTTCCTGTTGATTCGCTGGTCATCACGCGGGGGCCTCATCGGCGCCGCGGCTGCAGCGATCGCCCGGGCGCAGAGGCGCTGGGCATTCGAAATCATGCGTCCTTATATTCCCAAGCCGGGATCGGGCCCGCGTAGTTGTGGGCGATCCGAGTTCGCGAAAAAGAACCGGTTTGTCGTGGAACCCCGCGGACTGAAGTCCGCTCGGGGCGGGACCGGGAGCACCGCTCAGGACGAGCTGAGGCCTGGCCCGGCCGGCCATACAATAACGAGACGGTCCGTATCTTTCGACCCCTGAATCGATGCTCTCCTCGAAGTGAGTGGGTTGAGAGGGGGCGAAACCTGGATTCGGGCGAGGACGCTTTTGAAGCATGCTTTCTGACGCAGACTCAATGTCACCTTTAACTAGATCGAAGACTCCCTGTGAGAATCATACCCGCCAGAATCGCGGAAGTGTGAGCGCCACGACTGCGAAAAACTCGAGCCGGCCTAGCCACATCAGAATGACCATCAGGAGCTTCTGCCAGGCAGCGAAGAACGCGAAGTTCTCGGTCGGGCCCACTCCAGCGAGGCCAGGGCCGATATTCGAAACCGTGGCCAAGCACGAATGCAACATCGAGCGCTTCGTCGACGAGAATCTGTTTCTCGGGATTGCTATCGATCAAAGCGACCCTCTGTCCATTGGCAGAGAGGCTTCGGGCTAGATGGCGCCCGACTTCCCCCGCACCATAACGACATAAGTCTTTTCAGTCACCGCTCAGCGCGCTCAATGCGACCATCGGTTTTATCCCTTCGCGAAGCGATCGGCCAATTCAGCGGCGATTCCGACATAACGTCCTGGGGTGAGTTCGGCGAGGCTCTGCTTGGCATCCTCGGGCATGTCGAGCGTTGCAACGAAAGCCGCGAGGGTCTCCGCATTGATTTCTTGGCCGCGGGTGAGCGCCTTCAGTTTCTCATAAGGCTCTTCGATCCCGTGTCGCCGCATGACGGTCTGAATTGCCTCAGCCAGGACTGCCTGATTCGAGTCGAGATCGGAGGCTAGTTTCGCCGGGTCGACTGCAAGTTTACTGAGCCCCCGCATTGTGGACCGAATGGCGAGAACGCCGTGTCCAACCCCGAGCCCGACGTTGCGCAGAGCCGTCGAATCCGACAAGTCGCGCTGCCAGCGTGAAACTGGAAGCTTCTCCGCGAGGTGGCCTAATACGGCATTTGCCAGACCAAGGTTGCCCTCGGCATTTTCGAAGTCAATCGGATTGACCTTATGCGGCATTGTCGAGGAACCAACTTCGCCATCGATGAGGTGCTGCTTGAAATACCCGATCGAGATATAGCTCCAGAGGTCGCGAGAGAAGTCGAGCAGAATTGTGTTGAAGCGGATCAGCGCGTGGAAGTATTCCGCGATCCAGTCGTGGGGCTCGATCTGTGTCGTCATCGGATTCCAAGTCAGGCCGAGGGCCTCGACGAAGGCCTTAGTGTGGGCTTCCCAGTCGACTTCGGGGTAGGTCACGGCATGGGCTGCGTAGCTACCGACCGCACCATTGGCCTTGCCCAATATCTGGAGCGCTGCCAGCTGGTCACGCTGGCGAACGAGTCTTGCGCCGACATTCGCGATTTCTTTACCGAGGGTCGTAGGAGTGGCGGGCTGGCCATGGGTTCGGGCGAGCATTGGCAATGCGGCGTGCTCGCCGGAAAGGCCGCGTAGGGTAGTGATCAGGCGATCCATCTCGGGAAGGACCACGGCATCGCGTGCCTGCTTAAGCATCATGGCATACGAGAGGTTGTTGATGTCCTCGGAGGTGCAAGCGAAATGGACGAACTCGAGCGTTGCCGCCAGTTCTTCGTCGGCGCCCAGCTTATCCTTAATCCAATACTCGACGGCTTTGACATCATGATTCGTAGTGGCTTCGATCTGCCTAATCGCCGCGGCGTCCTTCGGAGAAAAATCTGCAAGAAGCGCATTGAGGTGGGCGCTCGCCTTTGCGGAAAAGGGAGCGACTTCGGCGATCGCCGGCGCCGCCGCGAGCGCTTCGAGCCAACGAATCTCGACGTGAACACGCGACTTGATTAGGCCGAACTCGCTGACGATCGGACGAAGATCGTCGAGCTTGTTTTTGTATCGGCCATCGAGAGGCGAGATGGCGAGGAGGGAATCGTGGTCGTCGGAAAGCGTTGCGGGCATAGTCTCGTTTCTCAATCGGGGTGGGAGCGAGGAGTGCTCCGGCTATTAGAGTCAGGACTCAGGAATGGGACGCGTTTGGGACTAGGCGAGCCACGCTCGCGCGTTGCGGAACATGCGGAGCCACGGTGCCTCTTCGCCCCAAGTGCTAGGCGCCCAGGAATACTGGATGGTTCGAAAGACGCGTTCCGGGTGTGGCATCATGATCGTGACTCGTCCGTCGGCCGTGGTGAGCGCAGTGACGCCGTCGGGAGAGCCGTTAGGATTCGCGGGATAGCGTGCGGCGACTTGGCCGTGACCATCGACGAATCGTGCGGCAATGAGCCCACCTTCTTCCGCGCGGCTGCGTGAAGCGTCGCCGGACCACTCAACCCTTCCTTCACCATGGGCAACGGCGATCGGCAATCGGGCGCCTTCCATGTCGCGGAGCAGGATCGACGGATTTTCTTCGATCTGGACCATGGCGAGCCGCGCTTCGAACTGCTCCGAACGGTTTTGAACGAAGCGAGGCCAGTCCTCCGCGCCGGGAATCAGATCCGACATTACGGAGAGCATTTGGCAGCCGTTGCAGACTCCGAGTGCGAATCGTTCGGGGTCGGCGAAGAATGTTGCGAACTCTTCTCGGAGCCTTTCGTGGAAGAGCACCGACTTCGCCCAGCCGCCCCCCGCGCCTAATACGTCCCCGTAGGAGAAACCTCCGCAGGCCACGAGGCCCTGGAAGTCGGCAAGGGATCTCCGTCCGTGCATAAGGTCACTCATGTGAACATCGACCGTATCAAATCCTGCGCGGTCGAAGGCTGCAGCCATTTCGATCTGCCCGTTGACGCCTTGCTCTCGCAGGATCGCCATCTGCGGGCGCGCCACGCCGGTGATCGAGAAGCCCGTGTCCAAGGGGAAGGGTACGTGCGCAGTAAGCCCCGGATCGTCTAGGTCACATCGCGCCGCCTGCTCCTCATCCGCGCAAGCCGGATCATCACGGAGCTTTTGCATGCGCCAGGTCGTTTCGGACCAATCACGTCGCAGGGCTGCGCGAGAGGAATCGAAGACAAGATGGCCACCTTCGACAATCGTGACCCGATCGTCGTCTCGCAGCCCACCGATCTCGTGAAGGGCGTCCTCGAGGCCGAACTCAATGAACGTCGAAAACACGGTATCGCGGTCCTCCGCTCGAATCTGCACGACGGCGCCAAGTTCTTCGTTGAAGAGCTTGCCGAGAGTGCTGCCTGAAAGACTTTCAAGTTCGAGGTTCACGCCGGTTCCGCCAGCGAAGGCCATTTCCGCGATCGTCGCCGCGAGCCCGCCGTCGGATCGATCGTGATAGGCGAGAAGGCGTTGTTCGCGGAGGAGGCGCTGGATCGCATCGAAGAAGCCGCGCAGCTTGGCAGGGTCCTCGAGGTCCGGCGCTTCGTTGCCGATTGCTCCGTAGACCTGGGCGAGGGCGGATGCGCCGAGTCGGTTTTGGCCGAATCCGAGATCGATTAAGAGGAGAATCGAATCCGCTTCGTGCTGGAGTTCGGGTGTTAGGGAGAGGCGAGCGTCATCGACCGGGGCGAAGGCAGTCACGATAAGCGAAAGCGGGGAAGTGACCGACTTCTCTTCGCCGTCCTCCTCCCAGACCGTACGCATCGACATGGAGTCTTTGCCGACGGGGACTGCTATGCCGAGGGCCGGACAAAGTTCCATGCCCACTGTCTCGACTGCGTCATAAAGCTTGGCGTCTTCGCCGACATGGCCGGCCGGCGCCATCCAATTCGCGGAGAGCTTGATCTGATTCGTGGACGGAACCGGAGCGCTCGCGAGATTGGTGAGTGCTTCGCCGACGGTCATTCGGGCGGCAGCCCGTGCATCGATCAATGCGATAGGGGTGCGCTCGCCGATCGCCATGGCCTCGCCGGTGAAGGTCGAGAATCCGGAGGTCGTGACTGCCGCGTCCGCGACCGGAACCTGCCAAGGGCCAACCATCTGATCGCGGGCGACCATGCCCGTGACCGTTCGATCACCGATAGAGATTAGGAACGTCTTGTCGCCGACGGTCGGTAGGCGGAGAACGCGGCGAATCGCTTCTTCCGGGTCGATTACGTCGGATTCGAAGGATTCCTTCGGCTTTTCCGCGCGCTTTGCATCACGGTGCATCTTCGGAGGCTTGTCGAGAATCACGGCGAGAGGGACGTCGATCGGCTGCCGCTCAACCGAGTCGAAGTGAGGATCTTCGACTAGCAAGTCGCGCTCGGTAGTTGCCTCTCCCACAACGGCGTAGGGGCATCGTTCCCGCTCGCAGAGTGCTTCAAATTCCGCGAGACGCGCAGGCGAGATCGTGACGACATAGCGCTCTTGCGCTTCGCAGCACCAGATCTCCAACGGTGACATGCCGGGCTCGAGATTCGGAATATTACGAAGATTAATGCGCCCACCGAGATGACTGTGGTCGAGGATCTCTGGAATCGCATTGGATAAGCCGCCGGCGCCGACGTCGTGAATACAGAGGATCGGGTTGTCGTCGCCGAGTGCTACGCAGCGGTCGATGACTTCCTGGCAGCGTCGCTCGATTTCGGGATTGCCTCGTTGAACCGAAGCGAAATCGAGGTTCTCGGCGCTCGTGCCGGTGGCCATGGAAGAGGCCGCGCCGCCGCCGAGTCCAATCAGCATGGCGGGTCCGCCTAAGACGACGACCTTGGAACCGGCAGGCGTGTCGAGCTTGTCGACGTGCATGGGGCGAACATTGCCGAGTCCGCCCGCGAGCATGATGGGCTTGTGATAGCCGCGGACTTCGGGGCCCTCAGGGCCCTGGATTTCTTGGCAGTAGGTTCGGAAATAGCCAGCCAGATTGGGGCGGCCGAATTCGTTGTTGAAGGCCGCGCCACCGATCGGCGCCTCGAGCATGATGTCGAGGGCCGATGCGATCCGCGAAGGCTTTCCGGGGTCGATTTCCCAGGGCTGCTCGCCGTCGGGGATCAGGAGATTGGATACGCTGAAGCCTGTGAGGCCCGCTTTGGGCTTGCCGCCTCGTCCGGTCGCGCCTTCGTCTCGGATTTCACCGCCGGAGCCGGTGGCCGCGCCGGGGAAGGGAGAGATCGCCGTCGGGTGATTATGCGTCTCCACCTTCATCAAAATCTGCGCGGGCTCATCGATCTGTCCATAGACGCCCGTCTTCGGATCCGGCTGGAAGCGACCGCCGTCGCTGCCCGCCATGACCGCGGCGTTGTCCGAGTAGGCGGAGAGCACGCCGTCGGGGGATTGTTTCGTCGTGTTGCGAATCATCGAGAAGAGCGAAATGTCCTTCTCTTCGCCGTCGATCGTCCAGTCCGCATTGAAGATCTTGTGCCGGCAATGTTCGGAATTGGCCTGGGCGAACATCATCAGCTCGACGTCGGTCGGGTCGCGCTGTAGCTCGCGGAAGCTGTCGACGAGGTAATCGACCTCATCGGGCGCCAAAGCGAGGCCGAGCTTTTGGTCGGCTTCGCGAATCGCGTCGGCTCCGCGCTCGAGTACATCGACGGTCTGGAACGGGGCCGGCTCCGCGCGGGCGAAGAGCGCTTCGGCTTCCTTCTCCGCCAGGATCACGGTTTCCGTCATGCGATCATGGATCTGGGAGGAGAGGGCACGGCCGGCATCCGACACGTCCGCTCCTGTGAGTCTGTAGATCGTGCCGCGCTCGACGCGCTTAACGGCATCGAGCCCGCAGTTGAGAACAATCTCTGTGGCCTTAGAAGACCAGGGCGAAATCGTCCCGAAGCGGGGGACGACGATCAGCTCGAGCACATCGGTTTCCGGAGTTGAATTGGACTCCGCCCGCGTTCCGCAGTCGACGCCGTCGCGAAGAAGCGCATCGAGAATGATCTGTTCTTCGGCGGAAAGCGGTCGCTCAACTTCGATAAAGAAAATCGAAGTCGTTTCGAGATCGCGAAGGCCGGGATCAGAAGCGCGTAAATTGGAGAGCAGGCGTCGTCGCCGCGCATCCGAGTGGGCGGGAGCACCACGCAAGGAGAACATCGGGGCCTCGAGCGGCCAGAGCACTCAACTGAGGCGCAAGGCCACAGCCGGCTACAGCCATCGGTTCGGGCCGCGCGCGCCGGAAGGCATGGGGGGATCCGGAGGACCGGGTCGGAGCTGCGCGGACGATTGGGAACGACCCAACTCTACGGCGTGTCGACGCTTACGGCCAGACAACAAACGCTCGAAAGCGGCGTCCCGGCGAGGATTTTTGTGATTGCCCGAGCAGGCGGAGCACGATCGACATATTCGCGTTGGCTTGGCCTATGCCAGAGCAATTTGGAGGGTGTCGTCGCTCAGGGGATTGAAGGAGCCGAAGCCGATTGTGGCCGCGATGGCGTCGATGTCTGAGAGGGTTGCCTGGAATTGGCTGTCGAGTGGGCTTCTCGTCGGTCCAACGAGGCTGCCAGGGGAGGATTGAACGGAGAGGGCCCTCGCTTCAGACAGCAGGTTTGAGATTTCGCTCAGGCCGCCTTGTGCGGATTGAGCAAGCCCTATTCCGTC
>JASDVF010000040.1:46407-51657 GCA_041440805.1 Myxococcota bacterium
GGTTTGAGATTTCGCTCAGGCCGCCTTGTGCGGATTGAGCAAGCCCTATTCCGTCGGCGACTGCCAGCCCCGCGGCATCGTCGGCAGCGGAATTGATGCGAAGTCTCGAGGCGAGACGGGTACTCGATTGGGCGCTCGCGCTTTGGGCGCCTCGGAGTGAGCGGATCGAGCCGAGGGAAATACCCATGGAGAGCCGATGCGAAAGGACATAGCGGACCTCGGTGGAGCGCTTGAAGAGCGCCCCGGAGAAACGCGGTCGTCCTCCACTGCAGCGTGATGCAGTGTGGCTTCTCGTTCGGCTTTCAGTCTGAAACGGTGAAGCGAAAAGGAGGCTTTCGAATTGAAACAGTGATTTCTATTGGGAATCGAGTGTCCAACTTTGCGAGCGCGGGCAGCAGGCTCCTTGAAAAACGAAAGCGCCGTAGGGGTTCCTGCGACCCCTTTTCTCTCATGCTGACCGATTTTTTTGGGCTCGGTGTCGATGTCGCTCGAGAATTAGGCGCCGAGTGTGGCTTCCGTCACTTGCTTGCGGCGAGCTGCGATATCCGAGTCGGATTCGACGACTAACATCTCGTCGGGCTCGATCTCAAAGATCGCCTGGCCGGCCTTGACTACAGCGCCGTCCACGTCCTGCATCAGGTTCTTTGTGATCGTCCCAGAGAAGGGCGCGAGGACCTTATTGAACATCTTCATCACTTCGATGATGAAGAGCGGTTGCCCTTTTTCGAAGTGATCTCCTTCGTCGATCATGGTCGGCATATGCGGCGCTTCGCGTGCGAAGAAGCTGCCGCCCATGGGCGTCACGATCTCGTTAGCGGAGGCGATCGGCGGCGGCGCTAGGGCGCGCCGCAGGGTTTCTTGGTTGTCCTCGTCGAGGAAGCGCGCCGGGAAGATCGGCTCGAGATTGTCGTCGATTGTGATGTCGAGCAGTTCGGACTGGACGCCGATCCGGGGCACCATCATCAGTAGCTGTGTGCCGACTTGGTAGCCTCTGTGCGCTGCTTGGCAGGCTTCCCAAAGAGCTGTGTCGCTGCCGACCAACTCCTCTGCGGGCTTCCCGCCGAAGCGCGCATCGATTTTACGCCAGTCGGTGGTGCCGAAGGCCGTCGCCGCACGTTCGTAGAAGCGAATTGCATCTTGGAGCAATGCGTCGTCGTGCTCCCAAATCATCTCGCTCGCAGGCTTGCCCGGTGTCGTCTCCATGTTGAGGTAGTGATAGAGCTCGCGTAGGAAGAAAATCGGATTCTCGGAGAATTCGACCTTGTCGCCGCTTCGCTGCCAGAGCCGCCCGTCGTAGAGGCCCAAGAAGCCGGTGAGGGCATGGGCGTCGGAGAACAGCCGTCCAAGCGGCCGGAGCAACAGCGTTTCCTGCGCACCAAGGGCTTGCTTGGCGGACTTGTTAGGCTGCTTGGCTAGCAGGATTTGAGCAGCCATCGCGAGGTCGATGTCTCGGGCGATAATTTCTGCGGCACCGACTGCCGCGAGGTAGGGACCCATGAAGCGCGTATTCGGCTTCATCATGGGCTCCACGCCGAGGGTCCAGTTCACGAGGCCATAGTGGAGCGGCACGCTGGTTTCTAGGTCGTCACCGCGAAGTTCCATGCGCCGCAGAATCTCGGCGAGACGCTCAAGGTTATCCGCGCGGCTTTCGCCGTCGCATAGCACCAAGGCGATATTCGAATCGTAGGCGCCAGCCAGATTGTAGTAGGGGAAGGAGCCGGTATCCGGGTTGCGGGTGCCGATGCCTTGATCGTCGCGGTGTTCAAAGGGCAGCGCCTTCGACCAGCCGCGGATCACGCCACCAGCATGGGGCTGGAGGGCAGCGTTCACAGCATTGACGCGAACTTCTGCGCCCGAAATGGCCCGCAAGATGCGCTTAGGCTTGGGCATCTTCGAGCCGTGCTTTGCGAGCAAGACCATGGCTTCAATGAGTCGCTCGACTTCGAAGAACTCGGTCGGGTCGTCGGGATTCGTGAAGCGCATCTTGTAGGCGAGCTCGGAGCAGCCGTGCTCGACCTGGATTCGAGTGTTCATTTCCATGAAGAAGTGATCGAAGCCTTCGACAATGCACTCGAACGTGGAGACGTTGTCGAGTCCTACGCCTTGTCCGAAGCGCGCGCCGTCTCTTTCCATCGCTTTGAGCGTGTCGCGTTCCTTGGTCAGGTTCGCAGCGTGCTTCTTGTTCTTCGTCGCTTTAGCAGCGACTTCGAGGAGTTCATCCGTCAGTGAGAACTCGAGCTGTTTCTGCTCGCGCATCTGAATCGAGCAGTCGCGGCCGCCAAGGCTGATCGCCCATTCGCCGTTGCCCACCACTTGGATCTCGTTATGTCGTGTCGTTTCGAGATTCAGTTCGATCAGGAAGTTTCGATTCGAGCCGGCTTCTAAGACTTTCTGCTCAGCGAGGATGTCCATCACGGCCGCTGCAGTCTCACTTGGTTGCGTGACGACGCGTTGGCCCTTACCGCCGCCGCCACCGATGCACTTGTAGCGGATGCGCTTGCCGGGGTATTGCTCCCAGATCGTGTGGGACTCACGCTCGGCGGTCTTCTGGAGTTCTTCGATCGTTACGAGCTCGATCGACTGGGAATAGCCGAGCTGAAGCAGGGCTTCTGCGTTTTCAACGAGTTCTAGGTCGCCGTCCCACTTGAATCCGAGCGAGTGCTTCTTCGCGAGGGCTTCGAGCGCCTTGCGGTCGCTTTCGCGATCGATCAGCGCGAGGGAGGAGACATTGTCGATTCCGGGAACGACGGCATTACCTAGGCCACGAGCGAGTTTCTTCGCCTCGTCCTTGGCACCCGCGCGACGGATGACGCCCGAAGAAGGGCCCATGAAATGAACGTTCGGCGCAGCCTCGATGGCTTCGACGAAGTCCGCATCTTCGGCCATGAATCCGTAGCCGGCGAAGATATGCGTGTAGTCGTTGGACTCTGCAATTTCGACGATCTCGACGATTCGCTCGAGCTTCTCTTCCTGGCCGACGCCCATGTAGTCGGCGACGCGGTGGACATTTCCGGGGAAGCGCAGGTCGCGCAGTTCCGGCGCCAAGCAGCGCGGGTAGACGACGGAGTCCTTCTCCGAGAGCAGCATTCCGTATTCGCGGATGCCGATCGCATCGAAGATGTCGAAGGCCTCTTTACGGACGGGGCCACGACAGACCACTAGGCATTTGATGTCGGAGACATCGAAGGATTGGATCCACTCCGAGTCGACTTCGTGGGCTAGGATATTTTCGCCATTGCGATTCAACATGAGTTTATTTTCTCGTTCTTCAGGTTGTTCGGATTCGAGTCTCGGGGGGACCCGTGATAGATGGAGCGCCTAACGAGGAGTTGCCTATTCGTGCTCGCGTTGGGGGCCGCCCATTGGACCGGGCGTGTACTTCCTCATGAGGAAGTCCAGGTTTCGAGCGAGAATGCGTCGGCTTTCGCCAGGCATCACAAGACGGCTCACCGAACCGAGGGAAAGCGCTTCCTTCGGATTCATGAGCTGCTCTTCGTAACGGGTGGTCAGTACCGCGAGCGAAGCATCCCGATCGCGATTCGCATCTGCCTCGCTGGCTCCACCCTTAAGCGCCTTTTTATGGGCGGCGGTGATGGCGCGCATTTCGTCCTTGAAGACGAAGTCCTTACCGGCCGCACCCATCACGGCGACGCGCGCCATGGGCATTGCGAAGACCAGATCGGCACCCGTGTAGTGCGAGTTGTAGGCCGCGTAGGCACCGCCGAAGGCATTTCGAATGATCATGGTCATGCGCGGCGTGCGGATGTCGATGATCGAGTCGAGTAGCTTTCGACCCGCTTGGATAATGCCGCGGGATTCCTGTTCCGTGCCGGGGAGGAAGCCCGTCGTGTCCTCCACGAAGAGCAGGGGGATGTTGTAGAGGTTGCAGAAGCGAATGAATCGCGTGGCCTTGAGGGCCGCGTCTATGTCGATCTGTCCACTCGAGACTGCCGAGTTATTGGCGACGAAGCCCGTCACCCAGCCGCCGAGGCGACCGAAGGCGGTCACCATGTTGCGCGCGCGCTGGGGCTGAATTTCAAAGAACTCGCCGTGGTCGCAGATCTGCTGCAGGTAAAGGCCGATATCCATAGGCGCGTTCATGCCAGCCGGAGAGTCAAAGGTTCGGCGGAAGAGCCGGTCCTCTTCTTCGGTGTAGCGATCGACTGGATCCGACGTTTCGTGGAAGGGCGCGAGGCTCTTGTTGTTGTCGGGCAGATAGTTGAGCAGGCGGAGCGCGGTTCGTAGCGAGCCGAGCTCGTCGTGAGTGACGAGGTCAACGACGCCGCTTTGGCCATGTACGCCGGGACCACCGAGTTCGTCTGCCGTTACGTCTTCGCCTAGCACGCTCTTGACGACGCCTGGGCCTGTTAGGCCGATGAACGTCTCGTCACACTGAATCATGAACGAGCCCTGGCGAGGCAAATACGCGCCGCCGCCAGCGTTGTAACCGAACATCAAGCTGATCGCGGGCACTACGCCGCTGATCTTGCGCAGAGCCGTGAAGGCTTCGGAGTAGCCGTCGAGGCCGCCGACGCCGGCGGGGACGAAGGCGCCCGCGGAGTCGTTCATGCCGATGACAGGAATGCCTTTTTCGCCGGCCATACAAATGAGGCGGGCGAGCTTGGCGCCGTTCGTCGCGTCTATCGAGCCGGCGCGCACCGTGAAGTCGTGACCGTAGACGGCGACGTCGCGGCCGTTGACGTCGAGGATGCCCGTTACGATCGAGGCGCCATCGAGTTCCGGCCCCCAGTTGCGGTAGAGGATCATCGGCTCGCGGTCGGTCAACACCTTGATGCGCTCCCAGACCGTCATGCGGTCCTTGGAGTGCTGGACGCGGACGCGGGCGGGGCCGCCGCCAGCGATCGGACGCTGGATCAAGTCTTCGCCGAGGGCGAGGGCAGCGTCATAACTGCCAGCGGGTGCGGCGTCGTCTGTCGCCGGGCTAGGCGTGGCGACTTCGGCGGGTTCGGGAAGCGGGTTTGAGAGCGAATACTGTGGTTCGGCCATGATTCTCGGGCGAGGTGCTCGCGGCCATCTAAAAGACGACGGCGGACCTTCTGCATGCGTACCCACACGGCTGACTGCGACGCGGAGGGGCGCTGGTTTGACTTGGATTGATTTAAACGTCGGTCCGCCAAGCGGAGCGATCACGCCCGCATTTGCGAGCGCGCGCATTGTAACGACTTGGGACCGCGTGAGCGAGGCGTAGGGGCCATGTCACGAACCTGCGGGGCAATTCATTTGCTCAGA
>JASDVF010000040.1:51757-65731 GCA_041440805.1 Myxococcota bacterium
TGAGCGAGGCGTAGGGGCCATGTCACGAACCTGCGGGGCAATTCATTTGCTCAGACGGGCAATCCGAAGGCCCCGAGCCAGAAAGCGCTGAGGCCCAGAGCGATGGTCTCCGCCAGGTAGAGGCTCGCTGCTCGACTCCCCAGGTGATTTGCGAGGCGAATCGCGTCACTACAAAGCGTCGAGAAGGTGGTCAGTCCACCGCAGAAACCGATCGTGACCCCCACCTCCAGGTCTACGGCATCCGCGAACTCTGCCGCCCAGCTGCTGCCAAAGCTGAGCCAGAGCCCGAAAAGCAGGCATCCGAGGGTATTGGAGATCAACGTGGCGGCGGCAGGCCCCCTCGGCCACCAGCCGAAATCATCTTGGTTGCCGGCCATTCGGACCAGCGTTCCGCGCAGGAGAGCGCCGAGGGTGCCGCCGACGGCGATGGCTGCAAGGGCGGCAATCACGAGGAAGCCCCCCGGTCTTGGCTGAGTCTCTGCCCCGCGACGAACGCGAGAAGCCCAAGCACGAGCGAGAGCCCTAGCTTGAAAAACGCTGCTTCGGTGCGGCCGGCTGCGTCGAGAAGAGTGATTTCGGCGACCAATGATGACCAGGTTGTGAAGGTGCCAAGCACGCCGATGGCCAGGAAGGGCCGCAGGAGTGGGTGGGGTGTCACGCGTTCGATCCGGCTGAGGAGGACGCCCAGGAAAAACGCGCCGCCGACGTTGATTACGAGCACGGGTTCGAGGATCGAGAAGTGCTTCGCGTCGAGGTCCGCTGACCATGGCCAGAGCCATTGCGCGGCCCATCTAGCGCTTGCGCCGACGGCACCTCCGATGCCGATCGCGACCGCCTCCGAGAGGGGCGAGGGGGTCGGTATTACATTCGACGAGGGACTCTCCATCGGGCCGGAGCATATGGATTCGAGAGGCCATTTGCTCCCACGTATACCTATATACATCGCGTATCTGTCCCGGGAATAATTGCCTGCTGACAGCTGGGGGAAGCGCGGGCAGCCGTGTGTCGCGTCAGGCTCTCGACGGGACATCGCTACGTGCCGCAGGCGCGCGCGAGAGCAGGAGGCATCCGAGGACCGCTGTCGTCACGAGCATCCCGCCCAGCCCGATGAGAACCGGATGTTGTCCATGCCCGTCGATCATTGCGCCGGCGGCAGGTCCGAGGCCGATGAACGCGAGACGAAAGAGCAGACTGCGCATCGAAACCAGGCTCGCGCGGTCGCCTGAGGGAATCTCCTCTTGCTCGGCATGGGCGAGAATCGGACCCGATATGCCGCGGCTCAGGTTGAAGGCGAAATAGAACGCGAAGCCCCACCACGCCGTGGTGAGTCCCATTCCGAAATAGCCGACGGAGATGAGACCGCAGCAAGCGAGGAGTACGCCGAGGAGCCCGAATCGTGCGCCGGCCGGAGCACTGGCGGCCGAGCCGAGGGCGACAATGTAATTCGCCGCAGCCCAGATAGGTCCCAGCCATGAAATGGGGATGCCGGCATCCGTGGCGTAGAGCTGGACAAGCCAAACGGGAATGAAGTTGGCGACGCCGATCGCGACGCCGACCGCGAAGAGCGCTCGCAATCGTGGTGCGTCGAGGGCGACGAAACTGATGAGTGAACGAACGTGTGCGAGGGCCGATTCCGGCCGATGCTTGGCATAACGCGGCTCGACTAACGCGAGCGATACGCCGAGATTGAGAATCCAAACGAAGATCATGATTTGGAAGGGCAGGACGGCCGACAGTGTGAAAAGCAGACCCCCCGCGAGTGCAGCGCTTCCCTCGGACATTTGCGCCCAAAAGCGCGTGCGCCCAAACCAACGTCCAAAATCTTCTGATAGGCCCTGCTCATCCAGTGACTCGTAGAGCATGGCTGAGTTCGTTCCCGACACGAGCGAAAGGCTGGCGCCCATCATGATTTCGGCCGCAATTACGGACCAAAAACCAGTCGCGACGGAATAGACCCACCACGAGACAATCGCGATCCAGGAGGCACCGATCATGGTGCTGCGATAACCGATGCGGTCGGCGAGATAACCGGAAGGGAACTCGAGCAGCGCAAGAGATGCCCCAAAAGCTGCCTGGACGATCATGACTTCCGCGAATGAGAGCCCGAGATGATCCCTTTGGAAGATCGTCAGGATCGCCATAGGGAACAGCGTCATCATCAGTGCCTGGTGCAGGCAGAGAAGCGCCGGATTTCGCGCAATTCGGCGCGCGCGCCCAGAACCGGCGGATCCATCTGATGATTTGGACATTGGGATTTCCCGCAGGGCGCTCAGGCGTGAAAAGGGCGGGCGCGAGAGGCGATTCTCCCTATTCAATGGACGAATGGCAAATCCAGTCCAGGTCGCGCCGAAATGCTCCAACTCCGCCGAGCGAGAGAGTTTTTTGGTTGAATCGAGGGGAAGTGGCCGCGCCGCTTGAGAGTGTCGGGCCTTGCCGAGCACCGGGGGAAGTGTGCTAAGCGGATAATCCGCCGGGGGGTGGGGGCGGAAATCAGCGTCTCAAGAAAAATCGCTTCGCATCCGATCCCGGCATTCGACCGGTAAGGACGCGGACGGGTACGCACCCCAAGCGTTCACACGAATCAACAGCGCAATTTGACCAACAGCGCGGAGTCAGACCGAGAGCATGGGGAAGTCGCTCGTCATCGTAGAATCGCCGGCCAAGGCACGGACGATCAATAAATATCTCGGTAAGGACTTCATCGTGAAGTCCTCCGTCGGACATATCCGGGATCTGCCCACGAGCGGATCCGGAAAGAAAGTCGACCCAAAGGCTCGGGCCGCGGCTGCTGCCAAGACGCGCAAGATGCCCGAGGGCAAGCGCGAGAAGCACAAGAAAGAGCAGGCTCAGAAGGCCCTCATCGCGCGCATGGGCATCAATCCCGACAACGATTGGGAGGCCCACTACGAAATTCTGCCCGGCAAAGAGAAGGTCGTAAGCGACCTGAAGAAGCTCGCGAAGGATGCGGACCTCGTCTACCTCGCAACAGATCTCGATCGCGAAGGAGAGGCCATTGCCTGGCATCTCCGAGAAGTGATCGGCGGTGACGACAAACGGTTCAAGCGAGTCGTGTTCAACGAGATCACTGAGACTGCGATCCAGGCGGCCTTCGAAGATCCCGGCGAGCTCGACATCCATCGGGTGAACGCGCAGCAGGCGCGTCGCTTCCTCGACCGGGTCGTCGGCTACATGCTGTCACCGTTGCTTTGGGCAAAGCTCGCCCGAGGCTTGTCGGCCGGGCGCGTTCAGTCCGTCGCGGTGCGTCTGATCGCCGAACGCGAGGGGGGAATTCGCGCGTTCATTCCCGAGGAGTTCTGGGAGATCCACGCGGATACCCTGACCGCCAAGAAGGAACAGATCCGTTTCGAAGTCGCTAAACATAATGGCGAGAACTTCCGCCCGACGAGCGAAGAGCAGGCCAATGCTGCACTGCGTATTCTCGAGGTCGCGGACTTCGATGTTACGGACCGCAAGGATAAGCCGACCAAGACCCGGTCCGGCGCGCCGTACATCACGTCGACTCTGCAACAGGCTGCGAGCACGCGTCTCGGATTCAGCGTCAAAAAGACCATGATGCTGGCCCAGCGGCTCTACGAAGCAGGGCACATTACATACATGCGAACCGACTCGACGAACCTCTCCGCAGACGCGGTGGGTTCCTGTCGGGACCTGATCGGTTCTGACTTCGGGCCACGTTATTTGCCCGAAGAGCCGAAGTCGTACTCAAGCAAAGAAGGTGCGCAGGAAGCGCATGAGGCGATCCGCCCGTCGAGTGTCGAGGTTAAGCCCGGGACAGTGGAGGGTCTAGAACGGGATCAGGAACGGCTCTACGACCTGATCTGGCGACAATTTGTTGCGTGTCAGATGACGCCGGCAGAGTATCTCTCGACGAACCTCACTGTGACGGTGGGTGCATATGAACTGAAGACTCGCGGCCGAATTCTCGTGTTCGACGGCTATACAAAAGTTCAGCCTCCGACGGGCAAGGGCGACGGCAATGTCCAGCTGCCCGATGTTCAAATCGGCGAACGGCTAACGCTCGAACAACTCGACCCGAAGCAGCATTTCACGAAGCCACCGCCGCGATTTGGTGAAGCGAGCCTTGTTAAGGAACTCGAAAAACGCGGCATCGGTCGACCCTCGACGTACGCCTCGATTATTTCGACGATCCAGGACCGGGGCTATGTCCGCCTCGACAGTCGACGCTTCTACGCTGAGAAGATGGGCGAGATCGTGACCGAGCGGCTCGTCGATAACTTCGGCGATCTCATGGACTACGGCTTTACCGCCGGTCTCGAGGAAGCGCTTGATGAAGTTGCTGTTGGCTCGAAGCAATGGAAGAAGGTCTTAGGCGACTTCTACAAAGACTTTCGCGCGCAGCTGACCTTGGCCGAAGATCAGTCGAAGGGCATGCGCAAAAATTCGCCGACGGATACGGATATCAAGTGTCCCAAATGCGAACGTCCCATGCAGATTCGCACAGCGGGTACCGGCGTTTTCCTCGGCTGCTCTGGCTACGCCCTTCCGCCTAAGGAACGTTGCAAGAGCACGATTAATTTGATCTCTGGCGACGAAGTCGAGACGGTCGGAGACGACGACGAGGCGGGCGAGAACGAAGCGCGCCGGCTGATGAAGAAGCGGCATTGTCCGAAATGCGAAACCGCGATGGACAGCTACCTCATTGACGAAGGCCGGAAGCTTCACGTCTGCGGTAAGAATCCAGACTGCGTCGGCTTCGAAGTCGAGGCGGGGACCTTCCAGATCAAGGGCTACGACGGTCCTATGCTCGAATGTGATAAATGCGGCGAAAATATGGAGCTAAAGTCCGGTCGCTTCGGGAAATATTTCGGGTGCACCGCTGAGGAGTGCAAGAACACCCGCAAGCTCCTGCGAAGCGGAGAGCCTGCGCCGCCTAAGGTCGATCCGATTCCGATGGAGCACCTGAAGTGCGAAAAATGTGATGATTTCTATCTCTTGCGAGATGGCGCGGCCGGCATCTTTCTAGCCGCGAGCCAGTTCCCGAAGAATCGCGAAACGCGCGCGCCTACGGTCGAAGAGATCAAGAGCGTCGAGGACAAGCTCGATCCCAAGTACAAGTTCTTGGCGAGCGCGCCGGTCAAGGATCATGAGGGGCGGCCGTCGATGGTCCGCTTCGCTCGTAAGACGAAAGAGCAGTACGTCACGTCTGAAGAGGATGGCAAGACGACGGGCTGGCGAGCGCTCTATCAGGACAATAAGTGGGTGGAAGAGATTCCACCGCCGAAGCTGACCGTGAAGGCGAAGGCCGCTGCAAAGAAGAAGGCGGCTGCGAACAAGGCCGCGGCGAAGAAGAAGGCCGCCGCTACTAAAAAGGCTGCCAACAAGAAAGCCGCCAAGAAGGCTCCGAAGAAGGCCGCGACGAAAAAGGCTGCGAAGAAGGCGGCTAAATAGTCGGATCCACCGATGGAGTTCGGCTATGCCCGCGTCGTCTGATTTGAAGTCTCTCCCGATTGAAGAACGACTTGATCGCCTCGAGTCGCTCGATGCAATCCGTCAGCTCGTGGCGAAGTATTGTCTCGGGTTGGACATGCGCGACCTCGACGCGTTATGCGGATTATTTCCAGAAGACGTCCGCGTCAGTCGGGATTCGACGGGGCGTCGCGCGCTGAAGGCCTGGTTTGATCAGACTCTGCGCCAGCAGTTCACGGGAACGGCGCACGTCACCGGCAATCACATCATCGAATTCGACGATCCCAACCACGCGCGCGGCCTCGTATACAGCCGTAATGAACACGAGACGGGCGATGCGTGGGTGATCATGACGATGCTCTACTGGGATGCCTATGAGCGGATCGAAGGGAGCTGGCTTTTTCGGAGGCGGCTTCCGCTCTATTGGTACGCGACGGATTTGAATGCGCCGCCGATCGGAGAACAGAAGATGCGCTGGCCAGATCGCGAGGCCTACGACGGCGGATATGCTGAGTTCTTCCCGAGCTGGGAGCGGTTTTGGTCCGCCGATTTTCTGGCGGACTGCGACGTTCCGGCGCCAGCTGCACGTGACGAGTTCCTTGCTCGTATAGGTCCCGAAGAGACGAACTTGTCGGTTCGCGTACGCTGATCTCTATGCAGCACGCGTGCTGCGGTTTCCCATATCTTAAGTGGAGTAGGCTTTCCTGATGGCGATACGTGTTTCTTCGGTTCTGAAATGTCTTGGGTTCGGCGTGATCGCGCTTTCGGCCCTCGGCACGCTGGCGTGGTTTGCGGCCGGCGGAGCGGTGGGCATCGCTGAGTCGAGACTTTCCAAATTCCCCGATTGGCCGGGCAGACGCTTGCGGATGCCGGCATTGCGGCCTTCATGATCGACTATTACGGCCCCCGGGGCGTGAACTCGGAAACTGATTACATGGCGAAGGTCTTGGCGGTGAAGGCGTTAGCCGAACTAGCAAAGCCAGCACTCGCGGGTCCTTCGAGTTCGCTGGAGACACGCAATGGCCCGGCGTGATCGCGTGAAGCGGGTCGGGCTTCGTTCAGCCACGATCGGTGCAGCGATCGCGATGGCCTTCGGCGTCAGCGGTGAGACCGAGGCGATGCAATCCGACGACACCGTTGTGTTGCTTCACGGTCTCGGGCGTAGTCGGAATAACATGCTCATCCTGGAGTGGCGGCTCGAGGCGCGGGGCTACCGGGTTTGCAATGTCGGGTACGACACTCGCGTCGACCGGATTGAGGACGCAGTTGAATCCGTGCGAGCAACGATCGAACGCTGTCGCGAGGGGCAGGCTAGAGGGCAGGTTCATTTCGTGACGCACTCGCTCGGCGGACTCGTCTTGCGCGCACTCCTAAGCGCCCACGCGTTTCCAGATGCGGGCAGAGCCGTCATGCTGGCCCCCCCGAATCGAGGAAGTGAGATCGCAGATCGCTTGGGTGAGATGGGCTGGCTCGAGCCCATTATGGGACGACTCGCGAGCCAGCTCGGAACCGGAGCGGACGATCTTCCACAGCGGCTTCCTGCGCCACGGATTCCCTTCGGAGTAATCGCCGGGGACGAATGGATCAACCCCGCAGGACCGCTATGGCTGCCAGGGCCTCACGACGGGACTGTCAGCGTTGCGAGCACGCGCTTGGACGGAATGACCGATCACATAGTGTTGCCGTACACGCACACCTTCATCGTGAACGCAGAGCCGGTGGCGCATCAGGTCGACACATTCTTGCGTTCTGAACGATTCGACCATTCGTACTGAGTGGCCGCGGCGAAGGCCGTAGGGCGACGTTTCCGTGTCCGGCAGAGCGGTACTTGGCGGCAGCGTATTTGATCCCCTACCTTGGCGCTGCCTAGAAGTGCAGCTCATGCCGTCGGTCGGTTCCCCTGCGAGGCCGTTGACCTCCTAGCGGGGTCCGTTGACCTCCTAGCGGGGCCGTTTGACCTCCTAGCGGGGCCATTGAGATGACCGACGATAGAATCTTCGCTCCGAGGTACGTAGTTCTCCATCCTGGAGGCCACGTCGATAATTTCGATCAGGCTTGTTTCTAGAAGTCTCTGACACAGGTAATAGCTAGGTCGAATATGCGCCCGAGCGGGACCCGGAATCCTGAGGCGGGCACGGAGTGAGTTCGTGAAGAAGATTTATGTTGGCAATCTGCCCTGGGCCACGACAGACGACGATCTGCGAGAGCTCTTTGCAACCTACGGCGCGGTTCAGTCCTCGGCGGTCGTAAACGACCGCGAGACCGGCCGATCGCGCGGTTTTGGTTTCGTCGAGATGGAAGGGGCGGACGCTGACAAGGCAGTCGCCGAGCTGGAGGGCCGTGATTACGGCGGTCGTGCGCTGCGCGTCAACGAGGCGCTGGACAAGCGTCGTGCTGGCGGTGCTGGCGGCGGCGGCGGTGGCGGCGGTAGTCATGAAGGTGGCGGCGGTGGCCGTGACGGCGGCGGCGGCAGCCGTTGGTAACCGTCGGGCGCTACCTGACGCTTTGCAGCTGACAACCGATACCTGATAGCTGATACCTGAAAAAAGGGGGCCCCGATCTTTAGTTCGGGGCTTTCGTGCGTCTGGGTTTGGATTTAGCGACTCTCCAGGAAGTGAAATGCGGCCAATGATGTGGGGGGCGACGACAGTGACGAGCGAGAGCAATCGCGCGAGCAGTTTGCGCGAGATCCAGGCCGGGCCGAGGGCGACGACGAAATGAATCGTACTCTCGAGCGCGCGGTGCTTTTGCGTCCACTCGTTCTAGTCATAGGTGGCCTCTCTTCGGCGCTCGTGCAGCCGAAGCTTCAAGAAGGTGCGCTGCTTCCTTGGATGCTTTTGATCTTCGTGGGGGCAGCCCTGTGCGTGACGCTGGCGAGCCGCGTCGCGGGATTGGCTCGGGCGGCTTCGATTGTCTCGCCCACGTTTGGGATGATCGGTTGGGGTGCCTTCGCGGTCTTTACGGGTGGACTCGAGTCTCCCTTCGTGGTGGCTTTAATCTTCGAGATCGTCGTCGCAATACTTTCGATGGGGCCTCGCGGCGTGGCATGGGTCACGGGGAATGCGCTGGTCGTCATGATCGCGGTCGAAGGTATCTACGGCTTCGCATCGCTAGGCTTGTTGTTGGTCGAGTCTGTGTTCGTGGCCGCGATTGGTGGCTTGGGCGGTGCTATGTGGCGGCGAAGAATTGCCGGCGAGGTCGCTCTCAAGACGCAGGGTGAGGAACTGGGCGAGCGGTTGGACGCGCTCCAGCGTGAACTGGAAGATGAGCGGGTCATCTCGCGCGTCGGTGAGAATGTTGCGCGATTGGCGCACGGGCTGAAGAACGCGGTGCATAGTCTGCGCGGCTTTGTGTCATTGATCGAGCCTAACTTGGATGAGGGGGTTGGATCCCGCGCCGCGGTCAAGGGCCTTCATACGGCGATTGATGACCTCGAAAAGCTCGCACGGCTCACGCTGTCGGAGTCCTCTCCTGCGGCGGCGACGTTTTCGAGCGCGGCCGGAAAAAGTGCTCAGACCCGGGATGTCGGCCCGGCCGCTTCTGTGCACGATGTTGTCTATGCCGCGCATAACGAAGTGTTCAGCGCGAGTCCGGGCGTGTCCTGGCGAATTCACCCGGCTGCGGGCGGCGAAACGCTGCACGTCGCGATCGCTAAAGCCTCTCTATCCGAACTTCTCGTCATCCTGATGCGCAATGGCGTTGAGGCGATGGAGGGAAGCGGGAGTGGGATTGTCGAGTACGGCGCGAATGGCGACTTTGGATTGTTGGTGGTCACCGACCAGGGGCCGGGCTTCGCAGAGGAAGACCTCGAAAGAATCTCGCAACCCGGATATACGACGAAATCCAAAGGAAGTGGATTCGGCCTTTTCCTGGCGCGCCGCATCGTCGAAGATCACGGGGGCGCCTTATCCCTCGAAGCCGCAGAAGAGGGTGGCGCGCGAGTGCGCATTGAATTGCCGCGCGTCGAGGTCGACGCGGGATTGAGCGCACGGCAGATTCCGACTGGAGCAGCGAACTAATGCCCGACTCGATTCTTGTGGCCGAAGATGAGCGCGCTTCGGGCGAGTATCTGAAATTATTGCTCGAAGAGATGGGCTTTGAAGTTCGTCTTACGGGCAATGGTGTTGAGGCTTTGCTTGCCCTGGAAGCCGGCGCCTTTGACCTCGTAATCACCGACCTGAGAATGCCCTCTATGGATGGCTTCGAGCTGTTAACGCATCTGGGCCAGCGGTGGCCCGGTCTACCGGCGATTGTTTTGACTGCAAACGAAGATGTGTCGGACGTGATCGATGCGATTCGGCTAGGCGCAGTCAACTACCTGGTGAAGCCGGCGACACCTAGCAGTGTCGGTTTGGCAGTCGAACGCGCCCTGTTGACTCGACGTCGAAGCGTGATCGCCGATGCGACGGTTCCGGAGTTGGTAGGGCAGAGCAAAGCCATGGTTGAGGTACGGCACCGGATCCTGATGGCCGCGAGAAGCGATGTCCATGTGCTTGTCACAGGGGACACGGGCACTGGTAAAGAATTGGTTTCCCGGGCGATCCATACGCATTCGGGGGTCAGCAAGGGGCCCTTCGTGGCGCATAACTGCGCTTTGTCGCCCTCTGATCTTTTCGAGTCCGAATTCTTTGGTCACCGCCGGGGTGCCTTCACCGGCGCTGATCGGGATCGGCGAGGTCTGTTGCGCGAGGCCCACGAAGGGGTGCTTTTTCTCGATGAACTCGAGACCCTCGATCCTGGGTTTCAGGCAAAGCTGCTCCGCGTGATCGACGACGGCGAAGTGAGGCCGGTCGGGGCTGAGAAGGCGGAGCGGGTGAATGTTCGCTTCGTCGCGGCCACGAACCGCGAAGCGCAGGTGATGATCGACGAGGGGAGCCTGCGAGAAGATCTCTACTACCGGTTGCGCGGGATCGAGATTCGATTGCCTGCGATTGCGGACCGCCGCGAGGATATCCCCATGTTGGTCAGTCACTTCGACCGCGACGAGGCCGATAGCTTTACGCCCGAAGCAATGGAAGCGCTCTGTCGTGCGCCGCTACCGGGCAATATCCGGCAGCTGCGGAATATCGTTCAGGGTGCGCGCGCCGCGGCGGGGGATTCGCCTGTTGGCATGCTCCACCTCCCCGCGGATCAGCTCGGTCGAGGCGGCGCTTCGGCGCTGACCGGAGCGGGCGCCGACGGTATTCCAAGGGGCATCTCACTTCGTGAACTCGAGCGAAGGGCCATCCTCCAGGCACTCGAAGACTGCGACGCCAATCGAACTCGGGCCGCGAAGCTCCTCGAGATCGATCGGTCGACACTCCGCCGCAAGATGGCGGAATACGAGATAGAGGGCTGAAAGCCTAGCGCCGAGTCTTGGCGATCGCGGGGACGACGACTAACTAGATGTCCAAGCCCAGAAAGGGGAACTGGATCGTTTCGTTGAGCGCGTCCGCGTCCGCGTCCGTTTCCGAGGAAGCCAGGTAGAGCGCCTTTTCTGCGGAACTCATGTTCTCCTGGGCTGCGCGTGCTGCCTTCCGCTTTGCAGACTTTCGATGGCTCTCGAGGGCTTCCGCGCTTCGACTCAGGTCGTTCGGAGCGAACTCGGGCACCTTTGCCTTCTCGGCGCGTTCCTCGCAGATTGTCTTGAGCAGGGCGGTCGTGAGACGCTTGCCTTCGACCTTGTTCTTGACGACCGTGGAGAGCAGCGCTCCTGACTTGTCCCCGCGATGGTCGAGCCAATCCTCGAGGATGATCATTTCGTCATTCGTCAGATCAACGCGCCGACCACGGCTTCCGCCGCGGCTGGGCTTGGCGACGATGCTGCAGATACCCGTCTTGTTGCTGAACTTAACGCTCTCAAAGGTCAGCGCCGTGATTTCTGCGATCTTGAGACCGCGATAAATCAGGGAGAAGAGCACTGCATCTCGGTGACCGGCCGCATCGCCGTCGGCGGCACAGGCCGCGACAAGAGCACGAACCTCGCCATCACCGAGCAGTCGACCACCAGCTGGAGCTGCCTTCTTCGAGGTCTTTGAAGTCTTCTTTGCCTTCGACGGTGCGGCGGTTGTCTCTAACGGTTCGTTGCTCAATACGAAGCCGAGCTCAGCGCATTGCTCGATGACTTTGCTGAGCGTGCTGCGGATCTTTTGGACCTGCCGCGGCGGATAGGCCTCCGGCACCACACGGTAGCTGCGCGTCGAGTCACGTCGGCAGCGCAGGGATTCTATGCGCGCGGGCGCACCCTTTTTCTTCAGAATCGTGAGTGCGGCGGCGCCGTGATAGGGCTGAACCTGTTGCCACGGGAATTCGACCGAGTCGCATTTTCCGCCGCTGATGACAGTGGCGAGGGTTTCGAGGGCTTCCTCGGCAACCTTGCGGGTTTCGTCGCTGCGGAAGCTGCTGAGGTAGTTCTCAGCCGCGCGGCGGCCTTTGGCCAGCTCGGCGGGATGAAGCAGGAAATCGACGTCGCCGTTGCGTGAGAGGGCCGGTACGGGTGCTGAGGTGAGGGCTTCGGCCTCTGAACCGCTTTCAGGGAGTTGGGTATCACTGATGTCGGTCATCACCGTATCTGGGCTGTCGTTTGGGTCGGACGCTGCTCGAGAAAGGGGGGAAGCGACTTCGACTGCCAAGGGAAAACCTCCTGATATCGGGGTCGGTATTTGACCCGTGAGTCATTTCTCCAAATGTCGACAAGGATGTCAACTCTTCGACGTGAACAAACATTCGTGAATGATGATTCGTCAATCAAGTCAACCGGTTGCGGATCGACCTAAATTTGACCCTCGGGGAGGTTGGTCGGGCATTCACACTCGCATGCCCTCCGGGATATACTCTCGGACATGTCCGCCACCGCCGATCACGACCTGGGTTTCGCCGGTCCAATGCATTTCTACGAAGGCTTTGCCTGGGCGATTCCAACGGCCTTTGCGAGTGCCCTCGCGTCCTTTCGCTTCGAGCAAGGGGACGTGCTCTACGACAATCCTGGGCCGTATGAAGCGCTGAGCAGCGCGCCAGGGGGCCTCGCCCTTCAGATTTTGCATCCGCCGCGGAGTGCGCGCGCGACCCCCGCTGACTTCGATGGCGACCGTCGGCGGACAAGCTGGGAGAGCGAGGTCGTGCTGGAGCAGACGGCTTTGGATCGCAGCGAGGTTCGGCAGCTGACGACGACGCAAGGACGGCTGTTGATGACTTTGTGGACCGGCGAGTTTGCGTGGCTCGAGGACGCTGGGGATTCTCCGCCGCTGCCTCTGGCGGCGCGGGAGCTGGCGGGTCGGCTCGCCGACGCCGCGACGGCTTTTGAGAGGCCGAGTGCGCCTGAACTGGAGGCTGTCCCCGGCTGCCGATTTCTCTACGTGGTGGATCTCGCCAGCGATGCTTCGCGGGTCAAATCGCAGACGATCCAGGCGTGCCTGTCGGAGCTAGGGGATGTGGGCACGCAGGACCTGCGACCCGGTGCGGCTGAACTCGAAGATGCGGCGCGCTTCCACCCTGCGCTTTTGATTCGTGCACACACGATCCCCGGCCGCAGTGAGCATGATGTCACGCAATGTCTTCGGAAGGTTCTGTACGGCGGGGCAGCCTCGCCAGCGCGTACGGAGGATGAAAGCGCAACGGAGGAAGGATCGACGAGCGATCGATTCTCCGTCGCGCGTCACGGCCTCTTGCTGCAGCTCAGCTAGCGACTCGTTATGCCGGCTAGACGAGCGCGAATTCGAGTGCGCGCATGAACTGCAGGCTTGCCTACTGAATCACGATCGTCGCACGCTCGATCACGACGGGCTGCGTCGGACGCCCGGGATCGCGTGCGGCGCCGAGAGACTCGATCTTCTTGAGCACTGCCAAGCTATCCGGATCTTCGATTTTGCCGAAGACCGTGTGTCGATTGTCGAGGTTAGGCGTGGGGCCGAAGGTCAAGAAAAATTGACTTCCGTCAGTTCGGGGGCCTGCATTCGCCATCGAGAGCGTGCCGCCGGTGTCATGCATCGCCGAGGCGTCGAATTCGCCCGCGTACTTGTATCCCGGCCCGCCGGTGCCGTTGCCCTTGGGATCGCCACCCTGTGCCATAAAGCCCTTGATGATGCGGTGAAAGCGGATGCCGTCGTAGAAACCAAGTCGTGTGAGGTAGAACGTGCTGCCGACATGCATGGGCGCGACGTCTGCGCGCATGTTGATCAGCAACTCGCCCTGATTTGTAACGAGCTTCCAGATGTACTTCTTGCTCGCGTCGAATTTGACCAGCGGCGGCTTCTTGAGCCGGCTCTTCCAGTTGGGCGCCGAACGATCCACGGGAGTCTTGAGAATGAATTCGTCTAGCGCCTTCATCGCCGAATCGGTCGGTGCTGCTTCTCCGGCGGTGGCTCCATCGTCGCTGCATCCGAGGATGAGCACGATGAGCAAAGAGAGCATGAAGGTGGACAGGCGGCCGTTCGGGCGAGTCATGAGCGGTTGTTCTCCTTGGAATCGATGGACGTCGTTAGAACGTCGTTAGAACGTAGGAACCGGCGCGAAAGGTAACGCAAAGCGCTCGAATCGATGACGATTCGT
>JASDVF010000040.1:65831-90362 GCA_041440805.1 Myxococcota bacterium
ACGTAGGAACCGGCGCGAAAGGTAACGCAAAGCGCTCGAATCGATGACGATTCGTCCTCAGTTGTTTCAGGCTTTAGTGCCGGGGCGTTTGCAAAGGCCCATCGCCTTGAATTCCTTGCGCGCCGCGCCGGCCCAATCCTTGTTCGCCTTGGGACTCGCAGGGCTCGGATGAAGGATGCGACCAAACTGAAGATCACGGTCGCCCAGGATTTCCTTTGCGCGTGCCTCGGCGAAGGCACCGATCCCGACGATCCATTCGGGCTGGAGGATGTCGATCAGCCGCCGCAAATGAGCGTTGCACGCTTCGTAGAGCGGTTCGCGTTCGGCGGCAGGTAGCTTGTCGGGGGTTCTGTTCCGGCCCGTTTCTTCCATGAATACGAGCGGGCAGTAATTGACCATGAAATGGTTCTTGAAGAAGGCTTCCGGCGACTTCCAATGGGCCTCAACGGCCCCCCATAGTCTGCGTCCGCTGACCTCGCTTCGGGTGCAGGCAAAGCCTTCTATGGGGCGTTTGGGGTGCTCATTTTCGGGACGGTCGATGCGTTCTTCGATGCCCATCCAATCCCGCACTATGGCGACTTCGCCGAAGGGCACGCCGGTCTGGGACATGCCGTAGGGCCCCGGATTCATCCCTAGGAAGACGATGCGCTTTTGGCTGTCACCGAAGCGCCGGACATAGCGGCGATGACCGCGGGCGGCGTAGACAAGCGGGTTGTAGACGTGGCTCACCGGCGCGGCGAACTCAAGTGGGACGAGAGTTTCGCAGAGGCGGCGAGTGGCGCTAAGAAGGCGGTCGGCATGGCCCAAGTCGTCAGTTTCCATTCGGATTCGAAAGGGGGGTGCGTGCGGGGGGCGGTCAAAGTGTAGACTGGGGAGAGTGGGGCGCCGAGTCGCCCGCGGAGGAATTTTGATGTCCACGACAGAGTGGCTTCTTTTAGGTATTGCGGCGGGTGTCGCGATTGTGTTGGGACGACTTTGGCAGCTGGCTGACGCCCGCGCCGCTGTGGCGAATAAGGCGCATGATCGCGTTTCGAGCGAGCGGCAAGACCTCGCCGCGCGTCTATCGAAAGAAGTGCAGACGCGGAAGAAGCAAGCCGAGGAATTGGCGACGTTTCGGAAGCGAGCCGACAAAGCGAAGAAGCGCTCGGCGCGGGATGAGAAGGGAGCCACGGATCTGCCTCTTGGGACCGCTGCCCGTTTGGCAGATTTCGAAGAAAAGATTGAGCGCGTAGAGCGCGAGCGTGACCGCAGTCGCGCCGAGCGGGAGCAGTTGACCGCTCAGGTGTCGACACTCGAAACACGCCTTGAAATAGCCAGCCGTGCTTCCGCGAAGGTCGCCACGCCGGCTCCGATTGCGCCTTCCTTGACGGCAACCGACGACTCGCTTCGCACCGAGCTCGGCGAAGCCACAGAGCGCGTTGGGAAGATGACGGAGGAACTCAAGCTCGCTAAAGAAACGGAACTTCGAATGCGCAAGCGCATGAATACCCAGGAGCAGCTCTACGCCTCGGTTCGCGCGGAGCTCGATGTGAAAAAGGATCGGCTTCGCACTCAGGAAGAGCAGATCCAACGTCTGCAGGCCATGAAGGTTGTTGTCACAGATGGGGCGCAGTCCGAGGACTAATGCGCACTTGTGAGAGCCGGCTGGTCCGCGAGAGCCGGCTAACTCGTGAGAATGGTCTGACTCGCGAGAGCCACCTGACTCTGTCTTCCGCCTATCTTTAGGCCTCGGATTTCGCCTCAGACCAGGCCCAGTCGAGCCAAGCGAAGAGTCGCTCGAGATCGGCCGTATCGACCGTCGCGCCGCCCCAGAGACGCAATCCTGTCGGAGCATCGCGGTAGGAGCCGATGTCGAAGGCGACTCCCTCTTGGTCGAGGCGCTTCGTGGCGGCCTTGACTGTCTTTGCGACGACGTCATCGTCGCGCTCTGCTGCCCAGGGGTCCGTGATCTTCAGGCAGATCGACGTTGAGGAGCGAGACGCCTCGTCTTCGCACAGGAATCCAACCCAATCGGAGGATTCAACCCATCGCGTGACGGCATCCAGGTTGGCTTGGGATCGCCCGATCAACCCTTCGAGGCCGCCGATCGACTCCGCCCAGACGAGGCTGTCGACGGCATCCTCGACACAGATCATCGAGGGTGTATTGATCGTCGAGCCTTCAAAGATGCTCGCGTTCAGCTTGCCGCCCTTTGTTAGGCGAAAAATCTTGGGCATCGGCCACGGAGGGGTATACGACTCAAGGCGTGCCACGGCCCGAGGCGAAAGCGCCAGCATGCCGTGTGCGGCCTCTCCGCCGAGCACCTTCTGCCAAGACCAAGTGACGACGTCGAGCTTGTCCCATGCCAGATCCATCGCGAACGCGGCCGAGGTCGCGTCACAGATCGTGAGGCCGCCGCGGTCGTCGGCGATCCAATCGCCATTGGGCACGCGCACACCGGACGTCGTTCCGTTCCACGTAAACACGACGTCTCGAGAGAAGTCGACCGCGCCGAGGTCGGGGAGGTGCCCGTAGTCCGCCTCAAGCGTGCGTGTGTCTTCGAGCTTTAGTTGCTTAACAACATCGCCAACCCAGCCCGATCCAAAGCTCTCCCAAGCGAGAAGGTCGACGCCGCGCTCGCCGAGCATGGACCAAAGCGCCAGCTCAACCGCGCCGGTATCTGAGGCCGGCACGATGCCGACTTTCCAGTCGTCCGGCATTCCGAGAATCGAGCGGCTGCGGTCCGAGACTTCTTGGATTCGCGCTTTGGCGGGAGCGGCGCGATGGGATCGGCCGGTGAGGGCCCCCTTGAGTCCGTCGATCGACCAGCCCGGGCGCTTTGCGCAGGGGCCGGAAGAGAATTGCGGTCGGTCAGGTCTGGCATCGGGACGAGTCGTCACGGGGATCCTCGGTTCTGTGGCTTGAGTGCTCGGTCGGTTTGATCGGGAATGCGAGCCGGTTGCGGGTGGCACGATGTCACATGAAGACATCGCTTCATTTGAGAGGCGGCGCATTCTATCGGTGCGACGTCGGTGGGGCCATGATTTCGTGCGCGATCTCTTCGTGTGGGGGGCGAATGAGGTAGCCTTGCGAGTCAGCCGCACTCCCGCGCGGCGTTTTGCAGGAGCGACGCCCCATCATGTCCAACGCCTCGGTCCCGCCGCCCGGCGCAAACAACCGGCACGATTCGAAGGATCTAAATAGTCCTGCGGACGCACCGGATTTGGCAGCGGTTCGCAGCTTTCTTGATGACTTCCAGGATCGGATCTGCGGGGAACTTGAAGAGCTCGATGGCGAGGCGCGTTTTCGTCGTGAGGAAATTCCGCGACCCGGCGGCGGCGTGTCGCGACCGCGCGTGCTCGAGGGTGGGCCACTCATCGAAAAGGCTGCCGTCAATTTTACGCATACCCATGGTGCTGCGATGCCTCCGGCGGCGACGGTTAGGCGTCCTGAACTGATCGGCCGGACCTATGAAGCGATCTCTACCTCGCTGATTGTTCATCCGCGAAATCCTTATATCCCGACGTGCCACGCAAACTACCGCTTCTTTCTTGCCCACGATCCGAAGGGCTTGGAGCCCGTTTGGTGGTTTGGCGGCGGCTTCGACTGCACGCCGTATTATGGTTTTGAGGAAGACGCGATTCATTGGCATCAAACGGCTCGTGCCGCGTGTGACGAACATTCAGAGGGGCTCTACGCGCGCTTCAAACGCCAATGCGATGAGTATTTCCATCTGCCGCATAGAGACGAGCCCCGGGGCATTGGCGGACTCTTCTTCGACGATTTCGACGAGGGCGGATTTACTGCGGCTTTCGGACTTTGGCAGCGCACCGCGAACGCATTCCTTGCTGCGTATCGTCCGATCGTCGAACGACGGCGCGATATCGAGTGGGGCGAGCGAGAGCGCGATTTCCAGCTCTATCGCCGTGGGCGCTACGTCGAGTTCAATCTGCTGCAGGATCGTGGGACACGCTTCGGACTCGAAGCGGGAGCTCGCACCGAATCGGTCTTGGCTTCGCTGCCGCCGGAAGTTTCCTGGCGCTACGACTGGAACCCGCAGGAGGGCACTCCAGAGGCTGCGCTCTACAACGATTTTCTGCGGCCAAGAGAATGGGCGGATGAATCGCTGCCCGGGTCGGACCCGACTGAGGAATGATTTCCCGCTGAGGGCGATGGAAATTGCTGCGGGGAATGCTCTCGGGAACGCCTGGCAGATCTGGTAGAGTCCGGCCGCCCCAGATCCAGCCGAGAAGGCGAGGCTCTGGTGACCATCCCGCTCACGTGCCCGATTGCGCTCCGGGCCTGCGGCTTAGAATATTTCAAGGAGTAGAAAAGCGATGTCTTCCGAGGGGGCGACCGATTCAGGCGCCAATGCAAACGGACCCTATTTCAATTTGCGTGTGACTGAGGTCATCGACGAGACGGCGGATAGCCGGTCGATCGTGATGGATGTCCCCGCCGAACTCGAAGAACGCTTCCGCTACGCGTCCGGTCAGTTCCTCAGCTTCCGAGTCGAAGTCGCCGGTCAGCGTATCGTTCGATGCTATTCGCTCGCGAGTGCGCCGGGTATCGATGCCGCACACAAGGTGACGATCAAGCGCGTCGTTGATGGGCGCGCGTCGAACTGGATGAATGATGCAGTCAAGCCGGGCGATACGCTTGAAGTGATGCCTCCTAATGGAGTCTTCGTGCTGCGAGATGTGTCGACGCCGCTCGTGCTCTTCAGTGGTGGATCCGGAATCACGCCGTGCATCTCGATTCTTAAGACCGCGCTCCGCAATACGGACCGTCCGATTAAGCTCGTGTACGCGAACCGGGATGACCGCTCGATCATCTTTAAGGATGAACTCAACGCGCTGCGTTCGGAATACGCCGAGCGTCTCGATATCGTGCATCGCCTCGACGATGTACACGGGTACGTTGAAGCGTCTCTTGTCGTGCAGGAGATCGGCGATCGCAAGGACGCAGACTTCTACATATGCGGCCCGGGTCCCTTCATGGACGTGGTCGAAGAGGGTCTCTCCTCTCTGAATATTGCGGCGGACCAGATTAATATCGAACGCTTTGAGTCCCCGGATACGCCGAGCACCACGGATGCGGCGCCGGTAGCCGAGGGCGACGGCATCGTCGTGACGATCGCGCTGGACGGGACCGACACCGACATCACACTCGGTGAAGGAGAAACTTTTCTCGCCGGCGCGCGTCGCGTAGGCCTTGAACCGCCTTTTGCCTGCGAAGAAGCCTACTGTGGATGTTGCATGGCGAAGGTGACCGAGGGCGAGGCCGATATGGCTATGAACGATGGTGGCATCGACCAGCGCCAGATCGACCAAGGCTGGATCCTTACCTGTCAGGGTGTCCCTAAGGCGGGATCCTCAGGCAAGCTTCGCGTCGAGTACCCGGACTAACTCGTTCTAGCCCTTGCGCCGCGCCTAGCGCCTCAAAATTCCTGTCGATAGGAGATCATCACCGACGCGTTGAGGCGCGACGGGATCGTCTGGTCGTTGACGGCTTCGACTTCCTCTGTCTTCGGCGAAGCGCCGACCGCGAGGTCCAGGTTGAAGCCGAAAATTTCGAGGCCCAGACCACCTGTGAGTGCGATCGCTTCCGGGGTGTTGGACGCTGCGTTTACGTATGCTCCGGCACGGAGCGCGAGTCCGACCGGGCCGATTGGGATGCCGAATTCGGTGCCTAGGGAAACGATCTGTGATTCGTACCCGTCGAGCAGTTCCGACTCATTTTTGGTGAGGTCCGCATCAAAGGCGACCACCCAGTTGGGCAGCACCCAGATGGCGGCGCCTGCCCGGACCTGTGGGTCGAGGGTGAGCTTGCTCTTCCCCGCCGGGTCTGAAGGGTCTCGCGCGAGGTTGAATTCCGGGCTGGTGACGTTGCGTGCTGTTAGGCCGAAGTGCAGCCAGTCGTAGGGTTTTACGAGAAGGCCCAGGTCTAGGGAGACGGTATGAGTCGTCTCTTGGTTATTCGCGCTGGTGAGTTCGTCGACAAGGTCGCCTCCGCTGTCGATGTCGTTGTAGCGGACGAACTTGTTGAAGGTCGTGCCGTACATGTATTTCAGATTTGCGCCGAGGCCGATTCGCTCTCCCCAGAACGGGAGTGGATGGCCGTAGGCCACGCCGACTTCTTCCACAGCGAGGCCACGAATGAAGGCGCCCGAGTTGTTGTCCGCAAAGCTGTTGTCCGCAGAGCTGGCGGTCGCGGTGGCCAGATTGAGGATCGCTTGGACGACGCCAGGATCACTGACGTTGACGCCCGCGGACTCCGCCTGAAAGACGAGTTCTTCTGCTTGTAGATTCGGATTGCCGGACATCGCCTCGGTGAAGATCACTTGAAGGTCGGCGACGACGCCCGGCGCGAGCCCCGGGGCGTAGCGATCCATTGCGGTCCCGGGATTGATGAGCTGATCGATTGCAGCGGCGCCATTCAGATTTGAGAGAGAGAGGTTCACGCGGTCGAAGACCGGGTCCGCTCCGAAATAGCCTTGGCCAATACCCGTGATGGCGACGCGTTCATGTCGCATAAGCAGAGAAGCATTTACTGTTGTGATGAGACCTTCGCCGGGTTCATCGAGTCCCGGTAGCCGAACCGCGGCCAGCTCGAGAGCCGTCGCGAGTTGCGCGCCGCTCAGCGCGTTGCCGATTTGAAGATCGTCGATGAGTTGATCGAACTCGCCGGCTGCGAGCCCGTCGAGAAAGGTCGCGACCTCATCGACATCACGGAGGATGGTTCCCTCTGCCGCGGCTTGAACGCTGACCGGAAGCGCCACGCCATGGCGTCCGCCGAATGCGAGGGCACCGGGATTCCAGTACGACGCGTGCTCATCATTGACGACGGCAACGCCGGCTCCGCCCATGCCCTGATAGCGCGCGCCAAGAAAGCCCCACTCTTCACCAAAGGCGGGCAGCGAAGCGACTAGCAGTAGAACGAGCGCGGTTGCAAAAGGAAATGAAAGTCGGCGGCTCATGAGATGACCTCTCGAAGCGCGGGGGGGGTAACGGATCTTTCGGATCCCGTCGGCCCTACGCGGTGACCTAGGTCACATCGACGTGTCTGGGAATTGACGTGAGCGACGAATTCCTAGTCCAGACATGCCTACTCTTCGATTAGCGAAAGCCCCAAGTGCCCTTCGAGTTCGCGCAGTGCCGCTTCCGGCTCGTCGACTTTGATGGTGGCCATGCCCATCGCCTTTGGCGGCTTCAAGTTCGGGCCGATATCGTCGAGGAAGACGATTTCCTCCGGCGGGCGTTCGAGTCTTTCGCAGGCGAGTTCGTAGATTTTTGGGTCGGGCTTTCGCAGTTTTTCGACGCTCGATTCGATGAAGACATCGAAAAGGTCTTTGAGTGCCCGCGTCCCATCGTTTCGGCCGGCGTCGTCTGCGTCTTCGGTATGCGCCCAGTTATTGGTGAGAGCGCCGACGCGATACCCCGCGGCACGAAGTCGCCGAATCGCTTCGAGCATCATCGGACGAGGATCGGTCGCATGAGACATACGCGTCATCATCTCTCGCGCGTCCATCTCGATTCCTGCTTCGCGGCAATCGGATTCAAAGGCTGGATAGAATTCCTCCATCTGAAGTTCACCGCGTTCAAGGCGCGACCAGGCTCCAGAGGGGGCGGTATTCGCGGCAACGAGGTTGATCGCGTTTCGTTCGAGGCCGAGTTCGGCTTCGTATTCCCGGATGGCATGAAGCGGGGAGCCGAGGACGACGCCCCCGAGATCGAATAGCACTGCGGTTCTTGTCATGGCCGCGAGGTTAGCAGTGGAACGCTGCCGCACGCGCCCGCCGAATCGAATCCGGGTCACGGGCGAAGACAAGACTCGCGCACGGATCGCCTTCCGAACTCGCTCGCGCGAGATCGACGATCACGGCATCGTTTCCGACTTCGTGGTAGATCCGCCTGCGCCACTCGCGGTCGTCCGCCGCGCGGTAGGTCAGCGCGAAGCCGTGCCGATCCCCCGGCTGGATCGCGAGACGTTTGCGCACGCGCGGGAGTGCGCGCTTCGCGAGGCCGATCGCAACGAGGCCCATGGTCGGTCGAGCGTTGAATTCTACGACGCTTCTAGAGCGTTCGACTTCGTCTCCATCCGGCATCGGCTGGACATAACGAAAACCATCTACGCCACAGGGCCCCGTATACCCGAGTTCGCGCGCGCGTGTTGCAATCCCGGCCGCATCGGCTCGCGATGCTTCATCATCTCGGTCGCCAGAGAAGACGCGACCACGAGAATCGATCTCTCCGAAATGCCCGCGATAAACGCCGCTCGCCGAACACCAAGACTCGAGGGAGCCAAGAATTCGGATGGGTTCATCTGATTCGTCTGTGGGCGGCACGAAGAGTGAGACGGAGTAGTCGCTGCGTCTATCGAGCCAGGGCTCGAGGACTGCACCGCCGCGCCGCGCCAGCCGATCGAGTGCTCCGCGCACGCGATCGAGTGCCTCGATGCCCGTGCCTCCTACGCGGCCGCGACCGCTACTTCCCAGCCGCGGTTTGAGGGTGAAGCGCTGGCCGGTCCAAGCGGGCCAGTTGGAGAGCCGCTCGGAGAGGTGCGCAATCAGGGCCTCTTCGTCAGCAAAGTCTTCCGGCCCGAGAACCGTGAGGAGGTCTTCGAGGCCGCGTGGCTGCATCCCGAGAAGGTTTGCGGATTCGATTGCAAAAGCCTTGTCATGAAGTGTGAGGGTAAGCTCGTGCGGCGCACCGGCGAGGGGACGCTGGAATTGTTCCGTGGCCTGGCTCACTGCCGCCTTGCTAGTCAGCCAGGCGTAGGCGACGTCGGAGGCGCCGAGGAAATCGAAAATGGGCTCACTCGGTGGGGTCCCGAGATCGTTAGGCCAAAGGGATGCCTGGGAGATCGGCGGTATTTGTTCGCCTTTCGCGGATGCAGGCGGATGCAGTCGCGCGTGGCGTGGAAAGAGCAGGCTCCACAGATGTGCGGCAGTGCGGACCGGAGCTTGATCTCGATAGGCACGTCCGAGGCTACCGGGGTCTTCCTCCTCGGCGCCTAGATTTGGCAGCAGCTCGATCGGCGCGGTGATGCGCTCTTGGACGCGTGCGTGGCGAACGTGCTCGATTAAATCTTCTGGGAGTCCCGCGCGGCGCCTGGGCGTGACTTCAAAGCGGCGTCCTTTGGCTCGTGCTGGGCCGAGTGGGAAGGGCACGGTCTCGAGATAATTTTCGAGGGAACAAGTCCCCGGACCTCCCGTTTTGCTTTCGGTCGCTTCATCGCGACTCAGTCGGCCGAGCCAACGTGCGGCGAGGGCGACGTGGGCGATCTCATCGTTATGGACTCGCTGGCAGATCGCAGCACTCTCGTCGTCGCCCACCGTCGCGAAGGCGTCGCGGTAGGTGAGGGTGAAGTCAAGATTCGCCTGCTCGAGCGTCAGCCCCATCGCAGATAAGAATGCTCGCATGCCCGAATCGGATTCGCCGATTGCGGGCGCCTGTCGCCAGAAATAGTCGGAGTGGTCGTTCGAGTCGAAACGGCCGCCGAGTTCCGCGAGGCGGTCCAGATAGAGTCGGCAATGCCGCTGTTCGTCGACCAAGGCCGCGACGAGTCCGCGGCGAAGCTCAGCGGGGGCCTCAGGCCACCGCAGCAGGGCCCAGGCAAAATACTCGACCGCTTGCAGCTCATGATGAGCGAAACGGGAAAGACAGAGTTGGCGAGCTTTGAGTTCGCGAAGTTCGCCGGGCGCGGGGAGAGCGTCGCCGCCGGATCTCATCTCGATCCCGGGATCTCGTACAGGCCGGTTGATGTGTCGGATCGGCCCCGAAGGGGTATCCGGCAGCGGCTCGCCATCGTGGGTGGTGGGAGAGGCGAGTTTTGCATCGAGATCGCCCTGCATGAGGATCTGGAGGCAGAAGCCTTCTAGGTCCGTTGGGGCATCGTAGGGCGAGTTTTGAGGAGACATCGCGGTTGAACGTAGGCCATCTCGAGAGCGACACCTCGGCCATCAGCGAGCATCGGTTTCGGGCGTGAGTGAAACGTGTTTCAATGGCCCGCCATGGCCGCCGAATCCTCCGATCCGATGCGCGAAGATCGCGCGCTGCGCATCATCGAGACGACCATCGAATTGGCGGAGGAGGGTGGTTTCGAGGCCGTGCGCTTGCGTGACGTGGCCGCTCATGCCGGGGTGGCGATGGGCACTTTATATCGGCGATTTCGCAGTAAAGAAGATCTGTTGGTGGCTGCACTTGAGCAAGAGACCCGGGCCATGGCGGTTCGGGTTGCTGAGAAGCCACCGAAGGGAGATACCCCAAGCGAGCGCGTGATCGGATTTTTTGCGATGTCCACTCGCGGCATGCTGCGTCGCCCTAATCTGTCGCGCGCGATGTTTCGTGCTTCGACGGCGGGGGAGCCGGCGCTTGCAGATAAGGTCGAGATCTTTCACGACTTAATGCTGCGGATGATTGTTGGCGCCATGCGTGGCGAGCCGATCCCGCCGGATATGCCCGCGGTCTTTGCCGCTCGCGAGAAACTCGTGGGCGATGTTCTCAATAAAATTTGGTTCGCAGTGATGGTCGGATGGTCCAGCGGGATCCAGACCCAATCTTCACTAAACGAATATATGCGAGACGCAGTCGTGTTAATTATCGATGCGGAATCCGCAGCAAACTAGTTTCCCGGTCCGGCGGCCGGTTGCACGATGAGCGGGTCCGAGCGGACCCGACGGATAATGAGTCAATGAAAGGCAAGGTAGAGAAGTCATGAGAGAAGCAGTCATTGTTGAAGCGGTGAGGTCTCCGATCGCCCGTGGCAAGATGATCAAGGGTGACCTGTCCGGCATGCATACGGCGCGGCTTTTTGCCCGAGTGCAACGGGCAGTTTGTGAGCGCGCAGGGGTTGCCCCCGCGGACGTCGAGCAGATCATCGGCGGCTGCGTTACGCAGGCCGGTGAGCAGTCGAATAACATCACGCGACAGGCATGGCTCTCCGAGGGCGACGACTGGACCTGCGGCGGAACGACGATTGACACTCAGTGCGGTTCTGGCCAGCAGGCCAACAGCTTGATCAACGCCCTTGTTAAGGGTGGTTCGATCGACGTTGGCATCGCCTGCGGCATCGAGATGATGAGCCACGTCAGCCTCGGCGCGAACGTGATCAACGGCCCCGGCTACTTCATTCCCGAAGGCTGGCCCTGGGATTCCCCGCAGACACAATTCGAAATGGCTCAGCGCATCGCGGACAACCGCGGCATCAGCCGCGCGGACGTGGACGCGTTCGGCTTCGCTTCTCAGCAGAAGGCCAAGGCCGCACAGGACGCGGGATACTTCGACCGCGAGATCGTGCCGATCGAAGCTCCGGTGCTCGGTGAAGACGGACAGCCGACAGGCGACACTGTGAAGATCGAGAAGGATCAGGGTATTCGCGAGTCCACCCTTGAAGGGCTGGCGGCGCTCAAGCCGGTGATCCCCGACACGATTCATACCGCGGGTAACTCTTCGCAGATCTCCGATGGCGCTGCCGCCGTATTGATCATGACGAAGGAAAAGGCGGAGGCCTATGGTCTCAAGCCCCGTGCGCGAATCATCCAGGACGTGCTGACGGGAACGGATCCCTACTACGGTCTCGACGGTCCCGTCGACGCGACCCGTGTGATGGAAAAGAAGACCGGCATGAGCATCCGTAATGACATCGATCTCTACGAGGCCAACGAAGCCTTTGCTGCGGTGGTGCTTTCATGGGCGGGCGTTTACGACATCGACATGTCCAAGGTCAACGTGAACGGCGGCGCGATCGCGCTCGGTCATCCGGTGGGCAGCACTGGATCGCGACTGATCGTAAGCGCGCTCCACGAACTCGAGCGATCGGGCAAGGGCAACGCCTTCATCACGATGTGCTGCGGCGCGAACGTCGGCACGGGAACCATCATCGAACGGCTCTAAGAGAGCCGTCTCTAACCGATTCAAAATCGACCTAGGAGAACGAATAACATGGGTGAACTCGACGGAAAGGTGGCAGTCGTCACCGGTGCGGGACGTGGCCTCGGCCGCTCTCATGCCCTCGAGCTGGCACGACAGGGTGCTCGTGTCGTGGTGAACGACCTTGGTGTCGCTGCCGATGGCAGTGGCCGGGATGAGTCCGCGGGCCAGAGCGTGGTCGACGAGATCAAGTCCGCCGGTGGCGAGGCGGTTGCACATTTTGGTGATGTTGCGGACTGGGATCAGTCGAAGTCGATGATCACGAAGGCGGTCGAGACCTACGGTGACTTTAATATTCTCGTTTCAAACGCAGGGTTCTGCCGTGATCGAATGATTTTCTCGATGGAAGAGGATCAGTTTGATTCAGTACTGCGCGTGCACTTGAAGGGTCATTTCTGCGGCATTCGACATGCTTCGGAGTATTTCCGCAACAAGGGCAAGGCGGAGGGCGAGGTCTACGGTCGGATTCTTTCGACGGCTTCCGAGGCGGCCTTCTTCTGTGATCCGGGGCAGCCTAACTACTCGGCCGCCAAGGCGGGCATCATCGCCATCACGAATGCCGCGGCAATCGCGCTTCAGAAGTATGGCGTCACGGCCAACACGTTCATGCCGCGTGCGCGCACGGACATGACGATGGTCGGTCAGACGGCTCAGTTCTTCGAAAAGCCCGAGGACGGATTCGACACCTTCCATCCTGACAATGTATCGCCGCTCGTGAGCTGGCTTGCTTCTCCGGGAGCTTCGAACGTATCCGGCAACGTGTTCATCGTGTGGGGCACGCAGATCACGGTCATGGAACCGCCGACGCACGGCCTCGATCTCGATAACGGAGCCAAGTGGGACATCGAATCGATTGGCGCCAAGCTCGGTAAGTTCTTCGAAGGGAAGGAAGCCGTCAAGGACAGCTTCATCCCACCGTCGGTGTTCTAGGACCACGCATGACATGCAGACGTCGTGCTGCAGCCAACTAGCATAGCTACACCGTTGCATAGCTACACGGATGCTCGAATCAGCGCCGGTCTCCTTTGAGAGGCTGGCGCTTTTTTGTGTTGCAAGCGGAGACTGCGAATCCGTGGATTTGCATTCGGGCCACGCTTCAGGATCAGCATGTCGCACTGCAACTACCGATTTCGGGCGCCCCGCGCGAGGTGGCGGATTCCGCTGCCTGACATAGCCTGGGTGGGTCCTGATTCGGACCTAAGGAGATGCGCGATGGCAGAAATGAAGTCCTGGCAGATTGGTGATGTGAAGGTGACTCGGGTGCTCGAGCAAGAGGCACCGCTCCCACCGGAAGGACTGATCGCGAACATCGACGCGGACCGTTTGGCGGAGCATGCGAGTTGGCTCAAGCCGCATTTCATGAACGATGAGGGCCAGATCGTACTTTCGATTCACGCGCTCGTGGTCGAGTCGCGCGGTAAGACGATCGTCGTGGATACGTGTATGGGGAACGATCGTCCGCTTCCGATGGACATTGGGCCCTTGCAGACGAATTTTCTGTCGGAGCTCGAGACCGTCGTTAAGCGTGAGCAGGTCGATTACGTGCTGTGCACTCATTTGCACTTCGATCACGTTGGTTGGAATACGATGAAGGTCGGGGACGAATTTGTTCCGACGTTTCCGAATGCCAAATATCTTTTTGGTCGCGAAGAATATGAGTATTGGACCGGGGACGCGGACGACGTGAATATTGACCTGCAATACGGCGTGACTCCGGTCGTCGAGGCGGGGCTACATGAGCTCGTGCCGAGCGACCATTCGATCACCGATGAGGTTTCACTCGAGCCCACTCCCGGGCATACGCCGGGTCACGTGAGCGTTAGGATCGAGTCAGCAGGCAAAAGGGCCGTGATCACTGGGGATTTGGTCCATCACCCAGTTCAGCTCGCAGAGCCGACCTGGGGGAGCCATCCCGACGCCCAGCCGGAGCGTGCCGCCGAAACCCGTCGAGACTTCGTGGCTCGCTACGGTGACACCGATGTCCTCGTGATAGGGACCCATTTCGCCGGACCCACCGCGGGGCGAATTGTGAAGGTCGGTGACTCGTGCCGTATCGAGTGCGACTGAAGGCCGATCCCCACCCCCTGAATCGGTTTTCCGGAATAGGTCGGGCTGAGCGACCGTCTTCGCAGACGTCCTTTTAGGGACTGGTGCAGCGGAGAGCGAATGGGGTAGATTCGGTTCGCTTAAGACGATCCGCCGGGGATCGTGAGCTGATTGAGAAACCGGGATCCACTCGAGTGCCTACTTCTAGCAAGTTCTAGCAAGGGGGGCCGGGGGATCGCGCCAGGAGAGACCCATGAAGACTGTTGTGGACTACGACCTATGCGAAGCGAACGCGCTGTGCATGGAGGCCTGTCCCGAGGTTTTTCGTGTCGAAGATGACGACACACTGACCGTTCTGATGGACGACGTCCCCGAGGAACTTCGCGCCAAGTTGCAGGATGCCGAGAGGCTCTGTCCGAGACAGGCCATTCGCATCGAAGGCTAAGTCTTTCTCCTTCGAGACATTCGGTCTCGAGGACAGGAAGATGGGTCTGAATAAGACAGGGGTCTTCGGGCGTCTGGTGATGCGACTGCGGATCTAGGTTCGTGGTGAGTTTGAATGTGGGCGTGCGATCTCTGGTCGCGCGCCCTCGTTGTGTTCGGCCCCTCCGCTGTGGGTTTGTTGTAGTGGTGTCGTGGGTTGATTGAGAGAGTGAGTCGGGATGGCGCGAGTAGAAGATGAGCAGGTCGGGACCGGTCTGAAAATTCCCGGTGCCCCTGAAGAAGGGGCTGGGGCGGCGCGCCGCGAAGCGCGGGCCGCGCGTCGGACCGAGGACATGTCTCTTTCTGATCATCCCGACTGGCTTCGACTGGCGGAAGCGATTCGCCGCCAAATCGTCGCCTGCGTCGAAATCGATGCAGAGCCCGAGACGATTGCGAATCTTGCCGAGCAGGCTGAACGTCTGGCCACGGCGCTCGAATCTGAAGCCAAGGGCAAGCGTTTCGGCCTTGTGGAAGCGATGTGGGGCGAGAGCGGCGATGCAATGGATTACCTCCCCTTTAGTCCGATCATGGGGAGACTGAATCCGGCTTCAAGCGGCTTGCGGGTACGGCGCGAGGGAGAGCGCGCCGTCGGGCGAGTCGTGCTGGATGAGACGGCAGAGGGCGCTGTTGGGCTGTCTCATGGCGGCGTGATCTCCGGCATTTGGGATGAGGTGTTGGCGTCGGCGAATGCTGTAAAGCAGACGGGCGGGCCGACTGGAAGACTCACTATTAAATACCGTAAGCCGACGCCGCTTTATGAACCCCTCGTTTACGAGGCTTGGGTTGAGCGGATCGATGAGCGCAAGGTGCTCGTGCGCGGCGAATGCCGAATCGAGGGGCAGGATGTCGTCCTGACGGAAGCGGAGGGGATATTTATCCGCCTCCGCGTTCCCGGAATCGATTGGCATAAGACGGATCAGTCAGAAGACGCGAAGCCGGTTTAGTCCCGGCTTGGCTACGAGCTACTGAGGACCCACTGAACTTCGCCTATCGCAGATCTGTTTATCCCAGATTCGCCTAGCCCAGAAAGGCCTGTCCGCCGTCGATCGCGATGGTTTGGCCATTGATATAGGCCGATGCGTCGCTGCAGAGCATCGCCACGAATCGCCCGATGTCCTCTTCGCATTCGCCGACACGCCGCATGGGGATCGTCGAGAAAAATTCCTTGGCTTCTTCGGGATTGTCGTCGATCCAGCCGACCAAGGCGGGACTCTTTGCGTGAGGGAGTACGACGTTCGTGCGGATTCCGTCGACGGCCCATTCGCAAGCGGCCGCTCGGGTCAGGCTCCGAATGGCTTCTTTGACGGCCGCATAACATCCGTAGTTCGCCATGTCCCAGCGCTTTGCCGCTGCGCTGCCGAGGTTCACGATTGAGCCGCCACCCTTGAGCTGGGGATAGCAGAGCCGCATGAGGCGGAATGTCGCGAGGGGCCCTGATTCCCAGCCCGCCGTGAATGATTGTTCGCTGACGCCGTTGAGGGGGCCGAGTGGTACTTCCTGGGCGTTATTGACCAGGATGTCGATCGTTCCGAAATGCTCTACGACGCCTTTGACTAGGCTCTCGAGGGATTCGTTGTCTTTTACATTGCAGCCGAAAGGCTGTGCGCGACCGCCTCGGTCGATCATTGTTTCGCACGTAGTCTCGAGCTTGGAGAGCGTTCGACCAGAGACCGCGATGGAGGCGCCTTCCGCAGCCATCGCGAAGGCAATGCCTTGTCCCACGCCTTGTCCAGCCCCCGTGATCAGTGCAACTTTTCCTTCGAGTGTCCCCATCGTCATCTCCTGGTCACCTTCGCGTTTATGGGCGGGCCGCGTCTTTGCGCGTGGCCGCTCTATTGGTCAAGCAGGGTCAGCGTCGCGCGATCCGGATAGAATGCAAGGTGGTCTCGAAGCCGCAACATCTGATCGAAAGGTGCTTCGTAGCTCCAACAAATCTGTTCAACCTTCGTTTCAGACTTTGCCGCTGTCGCCGCCGAGGCTGCCGGTTCGAAGTCGTAGTAAGTGGCGTCGCCTTTGAAAGGGCAATGCGTTGTCGCTTGATTTCGAATGAGACGATCCATGTCGCAATCTTCTCGCGGAATATAAACTGTCTCGGGATAGCTTCCTTCGCGAAGGATTAGGCCGCTACGAGTCTCGGCGAGCACAAGTTCGCCAAGCGCGACTCTTATGCCGGCGAGCGCGTCTGCGAAGACGAGGGTGTGTTGCGGATGCTTTTCATAGGCGGGGGATAAGGCCATTTTGGGATCCTCTCTTACAAGGTTGCACTAGACGGGGCGAAGGACGACGCGTTCAGCATAAGCCGGTTGGCATCCTGCGCGGTTGCGATCATTCCTCGCCGAGTGTTACACAGGCTTCGGCGAGCTTTCGTTCGCCGTCGCGGGTCTGAACCCCGCGGTCTAGGAATCGTTGCATGCGGGGCATGCATTCGGACAGCGGATTGCTGATGAGTCGATCGAATGCGCGCTGCTCGGCGAGGAGGTCAGCCTCGATGTCGCGGCCTGCAATTGAGTGAATCGTCTGTTTCGCTTCGCGAAGGGTTTCGCGCGGGAAGCTTGCAATGCGCCGCGCTAGCCGGTCGACGAAGGCGCCGAGTTCAGCAGCGGGCAGGGCGCGGTTGATCCAGCCGTAGGCCGCTGCCTCTTCCGCGCTGAAATCATCGCTTCCCAAGATGATTTCAGTTGCCCGGGCAGGACCTAGCATGCGCGTCAGTCGAGCGGTGCCCCCTGCGCCGGGGAGGATGCCGAGTGCCACCTCGGGTTGGGAAAAGATGGCCTTGCCTAGCGCTGCGAAACGCATGTCGCAGGCGAGGGCGAGTTCGCTGCCTCCGCCTCGCGCGTAGCCTTCTACTTGCGCGATGGAGACCTGTGGGAGCTTTCGAAGGCGTTCGAGGATTTGGTGGGTGAAGGGGAGTTCGGTGACCTCGGGTGTAGGATCCGTCGGCATCGTCACGATCGTTTCGACATCACCATGCGCCACAAAAAAGTCGGGGTCGGCGCTACGGAGTACCAAGACGCGACTTTCTTCATCCTGTTCGAGTCGCTCGATCAACCCGAAAAGCGCCCCGAAGATGTCCCCGCCGAGGAGATTCATAGGGGGGTGATCGATTGTCGCCCAGGTGATTCCGTCACGTGCCTCGATATGAATAGGCCCTTCGTTCTCGCTCATTACGCTTCCTTCTTCATGGGGTCTGGATGCTCACGCAGGCGAGTCTAGAAGGCGCGGCCGGCATCGCTAGGCGAGTCGGACGGAGCGGGACGAAGTAGACGGATTGTGGGTGGGGAGGGGGCCGTCAAGATAGGCCACGCATCCGTTGCAGGCCGCGTCTCGACAAGGCCTAAGTGTCACATTCGAAAAGCTCAGGAAGCGCTTGGAAATGAATACGTTTTAGGCCTTGGCCACCAGGGTTCACCCCATCGAAAGGCAGCCCGTGTGCACGGACTCAAGCTATCTGCCTGATTCTCCGAAGAAAGCTGTGTTGGCCAGTCGCTGGCCGGGAGATTGCCGTGTTCGCAAAGAATCGATTTGTATGGGTGGGTCTGGCTTCGTTGCTGGGGCTCAGTTTGTTGTCGGGGTGTGGGGGCGGTGGCGCGGAGGGCGCGGTCCTCGTTGTCGATGCTGAATTCGATCCCGCAGCGGTGTCGAATCTGTCTTCACCGATCGGGGAGACGACGACGAGCGCCGCGCAGATCTTCGAGGTGATCCAGGCGGGCAAGCTCGAAGAGTTTTGGATCGTTCTGACGAATGCTGAATCCGCCGACGAGGGGACCGTCCAAGTGACGATTCGCCCACTGGACGGAGGGGGGCGCCCGAACCCGAGTTCCGCGACATCCATCATCACGCCGATCGACGTCGATACCACGACGCTCGCAGCCTTTCCGATCGAGACCTTCGTCGAGTTTGATGTCGGCGATGACCCGGGGCGAGTCGTTGATCCCGGGAATCAGTTCGCGATCGTCGTTGAATTCGTAAACCGCGCCCCTGCCGGTGCTCTTTCAGATGGTCTACCGATCGCACGACTCCTTGGTCGTGATGACGATGGCGATCCCATAGGGTTGGCCTCGACGAGCCCTGATGGCGTGACCTGGACCAATAACGCGCCCGACGACTACATCTACCGCACGTTCGTCCTGCAGCCGTAGATCGAAGCCGCACGGGGCTCTCGCGGACGCTGACGCTGAGGTCGCGTGGCGGGAGGGGGCGTTCGAGCAGGTGGTGGTGCCGGAGGCGGGAATCGAACCCGCATGACCTTACGATCGGGGGATTTTGAGTCCCCTGCGTCTACCAATTCCGCCACTCCGGCAGCGGGCGCGCGCAGCATACCAAAACCTGCGAAGTCGTCGCCTGTTCTAGGATCACTTTAGAATAATGCCTGTTCCCTGCTCTTTGACAGGGATCCTCCTTGCGGTAGGATCCGCCTCCCGTTGGGGCCGTAGCTCAGTTGGGAGAGTGCTTGAATGGCATTCAAGAGGTCGCGGGTTCGATTCCCGCCGGCTCCACCATAACTATATGTTTTTGAGAGGGTTTTAGAGGCGGTTTTCGCCGCGGTAACTTCGCGGTAATTCTCAGCCACTGAACCACCAAAAGCTTCGCCTAACATGGTGTTCATTTCCCGTGTTGCGCGCGAATTGCCTTCACCATCGCGGCATGGTTCGCCCGCACTTCGGTCGTGTAATGCGGCAGGCTTTGAAGGCTCCGATGCTGGCTTTGGTCCTGGAACTCGTAAGGCGTGAGCACCTCCGCCAGCCTTGAGAGAATCGAGTGCCGGGTGCCTGCTTGCGGCGAGATCGACTCACCGGCCTTCGTGCACGCGGCATTCCACTTGCGCAGGTAGCTTGTGTAGTTCCAGGTCTTCTCGACATTGTGCGCGTCGAGGTGCCAGAAGAGCGACTGAGCGTGCCCTGCAAGCCGATCGGCGTCCGACGCCTGCTCGTGTCGCCATTTCATTCACTTGATGAGCTGGGGTGCTCAGGGCTCCCGCCGTGTCGCTCCGTGATTCTTCCGCGTCCCTACCGGATTGTCGAGCCGTCACACGCTCCACCGAGACGTCGGGGTCTTCGGCTTCGCGTATGAAATCGTTGGGAACACGTGGACAGATTCGCAGCGCGAAAAGTTCGCGAACGATCCGGTCAATCTGTTTACGGTGGATGCCCGGGTGAAGCGCCAGAAGGGCACGAAAGGGCTGCTGGAGTGGCTGCCTCCGCGTGAGCGCTTTCACTGTCAGTACGTGACGCGCTTCGAAAGAGTTCTTATCACTACGGCCTGGAGTTAGGCGCGACCGAGCGGGAGCGAATCTAGGCGCTTCGAGGCCGACCTTGCAGCTAGATCTTTCTCGTTCCGGGTAGGACCACATAACCTCGTCGGAGTCTACATGTCAGAACGCCTAGTGTCGGAGGTGCGGAAAATGCGGCTTAAAATCCCTATTCCCGGCCGGGTTTGTGTTGAAGGCGGGCGCTTATTCTTCTTGGTTTCGCTGAAAAAACTGAATTACATTTTTGACAATTTCTGGAAGAAATCCGACCAAAAATAGGAAAATGAAAAAACCAATGAGTGAGCTTTTATTTCCCAGTGAAAAGGTGATGTAAAATCCGATCCAGAAAACAAAAATAGAGCAGAAGGTAATAATAGATAGAGTTTGCAACGGGGTTGCTCCTGCATCCATTATTTTGTGGTGAAGGTGCGAACGATCTGCGGCAAACGGGCTTCTGCCAGCGATTACCCGTCTAATCGCCGTGTTTGATATATCGGCAACTGGCATAGCTAAAATCCAAAGAGCCAAAATAGGATACCCATCTATTGTGTAGGGCTGGTCGCTGGAAATAGTTCCGCCAAATACGCTGATAAGCAGAACCGAAATGATTAGGCCCAAAAACATAGAGCCGCTGTCACCCAAAAAGATTTTGCGGGCACTCGACCTTTGAAGGTTGAATACGAGAAACCCGACCAAGCAACCCGACAAAAATAATGACGTGAATATAAGGCGCTCAGGAAGAATGTCGGTCAATAACAGAGAGCTGAGCTCCGCATTTTCGGGAACTATGTCGGTCAAAATGAGTGCGCTTAGGAGCGTGTGTTGAATAACTAATAGTGCTGACAGCGCACAAAGCCCGTCAATGCCATCGAGCATGTTGAAAGCGTTAATCGTTAGAACAATCGCGAGAACGGCCAATAATTTATGGGCCAAAGAAAAATCTAAGGACTCAAAATTCCACAGAGTGAAGCCCAAATCGTTAATCGAGATTTGCAATACTTGGACAAAAATGACTGCGACACAGACTTGAGCTATGAGCCTGGTCGTCCACTTTAGTCCTCTCAAGTCGTCCCACGCTCCGACAAGGACAAGAAAAGCCGTCGTTAAGATCAATAGATAATTGGTTCCGGGACGCGCTATGCACAGACCCAGCAAGAATATGAAGCTGATAACAGGCCCACCCAAAAGCGGGATTTGGCCCTCATGTTGTTTTCTTTCAGTCGGTGTATCCAGAAGGCCTATTTTTCGAGCGTGGGGTACGAAAAAATAGACCGCCGCAATTACAAGACCCGCTGCCAAAGCCCCGAAATATAGGAGAGGGAGTGGCTGCCAAATATCAAAAGCATTCATTTTGAATTTCCACATCGTTCAAGCCACTAACCGGTCTCTCCGCGGGATTGGGTATATCGTTTCGCTCATAAAGAACCATTTCGAAACATACCCGACGTGGGTATTTCCCGATAGGGTCACATAGCCCCGTCTGGGTCTAATCTTCAGAACGCCTAACATCGGTGGTGCGGAAAACGCAGCTTTTTTTCTATCAGCGCAGCGCAGTGGTGGGATCGAGGATGTTGGCGACAAGGCGAAACCTCTAGTCGAATAGTTCTGGCGATTCTCGCCTGAAGACCGTCAAGTCCCTCTCATCCAACGCGATACTGTACGCCTGTAAAATTTCCTTGAGCGTGGAATCCGTCTTGCGGAAGTCCTCTGCTGTTCATTCTTTTCAACGAAGTTCATTTTCGCCGAGTTAGGGCGGGGCCGTTTCTGTTTCATGCATAGATGCAAAGAGCGCGGCGCGTTTCCATCTGACTTCTCTCGCAAGGAAAACCGTGCTTGGGCGGGGTCATTCAGCACTCAGCCGAAGCCCATCCAATGCACTGATTAACCCGCGATCATCCAGCTCATCTGCCTGATCGAGCAGCCGGTTGTACGTCGTTCAGTGTATGCAGTTAGGCGTGTCAGGATCGTTCATACCGTCATCGCTTCCGAGCTTCCGTCGGGGGGGGACGTTGGGCTCGAAGTATCGCCCTGTCGGAGTCGCTCAGGGGCTGGCTAAAGAAGGCCGCACTACGGGAAGGCGCTGGAGGGCACCAGCTACCGGGCCGCAGGCAGCGAGTGCGGCGTGGACTATCGCGACCTCCAGAAGAACCGGAAGCGGATCGGCCTGGACCGTGCGCACGTGGAGGCGTGGCGAGATTACTGGGGGCTGGCGATCGCTCCGGCCTGGAAGCACCATCTGCGACGGATCGACGACGACATAGACAAAGCCGGGCAGGTTAGGCTGCGTGAAAAGCCCACACAAGCACGCGGAATAGACATACAATTGTCGACGGACTTCACCGGCACCGGCACCGGCTTCGACTCCCTACTCGCGGGCTGGACGTTAGTCCCGGTGCCTTAACCCACCGCATCGCTGATGCTGCCCGTGGGTGGCTTAGCCTGTTTGGGGCTGGCGAAGGCTCGGGGCCGAGCGCCGCTCAAACGGAGGATTTAGCGCACGCTGAGTCCGTAAGGCCTGTGCGCAGCACTTCGGGTAAATCCTCTAAAAACTTTTTTCCCATTTCGTGATACTCGCAGTGACGCATGAAGAATCGTCGGCCCGGAACCAGGCATTTAAAACAACTAGACACTGGGGCATTGGCACATGCGTCTAGATTGTAGGCGTCGTGGATGTCGCTATAGCCGTATACGGCGGGGGGAAATGTCATGACCCCCTGCGAGCAGATCCCGGTAGCTAAGCAGTTGTAAGCCGCGTCGCAAATACGCGTCTTAACGTCCCGTGTATCTTCCGTTTGGGTGCAAGCAGCACTGCCAGCTGCCGTGTTGTCGGTCGTAATATCCACAGAGGCTACGCCTTGGGAGGAGCCGTTATGGAAGGCCGCGTAGGTCGCACTCGCCGCCAGATCGGTCGCAAAGGTATCGACCGGCGTCTTAAGCCCGTCGAAGTTGTCGTTGACCTGGGCGGCGTCAGCCACCTCTCTGTTCGTGAACGTATGAGGACCCGTGATGCCTTGGGCTTCGGCCAAATCAGCCGCGCCGATGATGCTAGGTGCGTTGAACGCCTCCTCTTCGGCGGACCATTCCGTCGAGGCCGGTAAGGTGCCATCGCCACCAGCGCAAGACGTGACGCTCGCGATTACCATCAGTCCAAGCGTCGCGCTCGACCTAGGGCTCCTAATCGCCAGCCTCATCAACACGAGTAGAAGCAGGCCAAGCCCTATTCCGTCCATCATAGGCACAGCAGAGGGCGCAGCCATTCCCCAGACCATCACACCCCAGTTCTCGCCCCAGGCGGCGAGTGCGGGAGAGGCATAAGACAAAAGAGCGAGGAGCAGAAGTGAGGTGCGGAGCAGCATGCTTGAGCGGTCCTTTGAAACGGATGCCATGTACTCAGCCAGAAGAGTTAGGAGCGATTGCGGCGACGCGCGTTCCCCGCGAGTCCTGCTAGTCCGAGACCTAGGAGGAGAGCGGTCGAGGGCTCGGGAACGACCGCGATATTGGTGTCGACAGTGAAACTTTTAATAGCCGTGGTTTCACCCAGATTATTGTATGAGAACCGGAGCTCATCAATAGACACGCCAGAGAGATTGAACGAGGAAACGAACTCAGTTACGAAGTCACCAGTGTTCTTAATTATATCTGCGGCTTGCAGGACACCGTTAACGAAACCCTGGAATTGAACACCCACGAGTATTGCTGCCTCACCAGCGATGCTCGTCATCGTGAGGCCGTCTAGGGTGAAAAGCTCACCGCTAACCTTCTCGAATACGAATTCGGAGACAGGAGCCCCTGTGTTACCTGTGTTCACCATGCCAAATTCGGGAACAAACCCGAAAGTGCCCTCATTGGTCTGGGACAGATTGAATCCTTGCTGCGCTACGGAGGTAAACTCGCCTCCTTCGACGGCGGAGTAATCCACCGTTAACGCGAAAGCGGAGCTTGAAGCGAGTGAAAGACCCAAAACCAGAAGTAGATTTAGCATGCGCATGAGCGTGTGTTCTTCCCGAGAAATTTGCCTAGAATATTTTCTAACAGGCGAAGTGTAGTAAACCCCCGCCGTTTTTGTGTGGTTTTTTTGCGCAGGCGAACCTACCCGGCCACATTTTTGTCGTCGTCGAGCCGCCTGAGATGGTGCTTCCAGGCCGCAGCCAACGCAAAATGCGCCAATCCTAAGATCACCGGAAGATTCTGGAGGAATAAACATTGGCATTTGATCCGGTGAGCTACTCGACCGAAGAACTCGTTCCGCTTATTCGAGCGCTGATCTCGCTTGCGGAGCAGGAAGGAGAGATGGGGCAATCCCGCTTCTTTACTTCGATCCTAGGCGGTCTTGAAAACGCAACCGAGGGCGAAGACCTAGCTGATCCCTTCATGCAGCTGACGATGAGCGCATTTTCGGGTTTCGCGTTCAGCCCTGCGGTTGGCATGCTGCTTGATCAGCTTCTCGCAAAAGCCCAGCGGCTCAGTGAGGCGTTATCCCTCGACTCTTCTGACATTAACTGAAGCTAGGCTCGGGGCTCTAACGGCTCTCTCAATCCGCGCGCGAGCCGTTCTCTAGTCAGCTTTGATCCAGGCGTTTTACTTACTCTGCCTCGCTCTTTTTTTCGATATTAGGCTGTTGGCTCCCAGTCGCTCGAGGATGGTATCCAGCCTTCGGCTGACACGCGTCGAATTACGGAGGGGTGCGAGATAGAGCGCGCCGAGCAGTGGCGAGAGCCCGCCGCTGGCGGACCATGCCAACCCCCGCGCCTCGGGAATCGGGCAGCACCAGATAGTCGGCGATGAGCCCCCGCCTCTGGATCTGTCGAACCGCGCCTTTGACGCCCCTTTGACGCCCCTTTG
>JASDVF010000041.1:0-23390 GCA_041440805.1 Myxococcota bacterium
TCGGCTTCCCAAGCTGAGGGTCGCCGGTTCGAACCCGGGCTCGCGATCCAAATTCATGAACGGTCACGGCTACTTAGGCCGTGGCCGTTTTCATTTGGCGCCAAGGTGGGCCGGGATGGGTCGGATGTGGGCCTCGTTGTGGCCCTCCAAAAGCGGCGCGGGAAGGTCTGAAGGACCCGATCGAAGCTTGTGAAGCAACGTCCAAACCGTCCGATAGCTCCCCAACCCTGTGTCCTTCTGGAACTGAAGCGCCGAAAGACCCTTCTTGTGACGGGCCAGGACGAAAACGCCCAAAAACCACACGCGAAGCGAGACACGGGTTCCATGCAAGACGGTCCCTGCAGTCACCGAGCCCTGATATCGGCACGTTCGGCACTGGTCGAGGCGGCGGCTAGCAAGGAAGTGACTCCCCCGACCGCCGCAGCGTGGGCACTCGAATCCACGAGGCCAACGGGCGCGGCGCAAGCACGCCCAGCAATGGGCCTCATCCGGGAACTGATCCCAAAACTCGACGAGCGTGCGCGGAAACTGCATTCTGACTTCCTTCTAGGAAGCCATAATCGTGAGGCACGGCCGTGACAACGACGGTCACGAGCGGAGCGAACCGGATAGGCAGAGTTTTTTTCTAATCCCCAGCTACGGAGAGCGGCTTGGACTACCGCGACCTCCACAAGAACGCGAAGCGGATCGGCCTGAACCTGATGCAGCTCAAGGCGTTCCGCGACGACTGGGGCGACCGGATGCCTCCGGACTGGAAGCACCATCATCCGGCGGCTCGACGACGACACAGACAGTAACGAATGCATTTGGCTACGTTTAAAAACCCACGCAATCAGGCAAGTACTGTGGTATGATGGTTCAACTTGAACTTTTCGGGGCAAGGTGGCCCCATCTAAGGCTAAGGCTGTTTTCAGAACCCTTAATATCGGTGGTGCGGAAAAATCTGCTTTTTTTCCTACCCCCAACTGTCGCAGCCGTGATATAAAAGTGAAGTGTGGATGTAAAGTCCGTCTCGATTACCGTCTCCTTGGGAAGGAAAACACAATGAAACCGGCTAATGCTGAAATGATTAAAGGCCCCCGCGGGCTGCTAAAAACCAATAAGAGCCCCTTGGCTCGGGTGCTTGCCTCACTGATTTTTTGTGTGGCACTCCTTCCTGGTGCGGCCCAGGCGGCTTCAGTCCAGTACGCTGTTGCTACTGGGGTCGTGAACATCTCGGTTCTGGTCGCGGGTACGGTTATCGGAACTGCGTCCGGGACAGTGTCCGGCAGTCTGACCATCGACCAGGCTGCTCAATCTCTCGATGGTGTGGATCTCCAACTTTCACCGAATATTCTAATCGCTCTCAGCCAGTCCTATGGCGGCTTTGACTTGGTCAACATCGAGAACGCGACAATCGCGTCAGATACTCCCTTTAGCTCCACGCTGGTGGCTTCAACAGCCCAGAGCTTCACGGTCATCGGTACGCCCCTTGTAGTGAATGGGGCCTACGGGGCCGCGGATCTTAACCCCGGGATTTTGGGTCCAGTAGCGAATGTACCGATTAATTTCCCCGTTCCGAGCATCACCGCGGCGATCAGCGCTAGTTCTATCTCGTTTGCTGGCTTCGTGCTGAATAACCTTAACGGGCAAGATTTCGGTGAGACGGAGGACTTGACCGTGATTGCTCAAATCAGTGTCGACTCTACTAACCTGACACCCATACCCGAGCCCTCGACCGCATTGCTTATGTCGCTGGGCCTGGGCCTGCTTGCTGCATCGCGACGACGAACCGACTGATTGTGGGGAGTCCTACTCCGTCCGGTCGTAGGACCAGGGGCCGCCCTTTTGCATCGTGAGTCGATGGCGCGCGCCCAAGACGGAGGGATCCCCCGCGTCGTAGCCCGCGTCGCCGTGCCACATAGCCACCGGCCCGACGCCTTCGGTGACACCGATCTGCGTCATGAAGCGTTCCGGGGTTCGGGCACCAATTCCCGCAAGAGCTTCATCGACGCTGTTCCAGACCGAGAGTTCTGAGAGCGTGACGAAGGTCGGGGGCGCGAGTTCGATTTGCTTCTTCGCTTGACGCTCGAGTGCCGCACGAGGAGAGAGCCATTCGGACTCTTTGATCTCGCCGTCGTCGATCTCGACAACGCCATCATGTGGCCGCGCCGCGAAGAACCAAGTCAAGAACCGCTTCGGTGTAACAGGCGGCGGCGTCCAATGAGAGAAGGGGACCATCGTTCCCGCTTCGACCGTGAGTCCACACTCTTCCATCGCCTCGCGCTCGGCCGCGACGCGTGAGGCCGCGAGATCGTCGTCCTCAGGAATCCCTTCCCAATCCTCAGGATCGAGACGTCCTCCCGGAAAGACCCACATGCCACCGAACACGATCTTGGAATTTCGGCGCAGCATCAGGGTTTCAATCCCGTCCGCGGTATCGCGCAAAAGGATCACAGTGGCGGCGAGTACGGGCGGCAGGCCCTCCTTGCCGGAGGTGGCCCATTTCTCGAGTTGCGAGGCGTGTTCGGTCTGGCTCTTTTCACTCATAGCGCGAGCGTAACAGACGAGTCACCCACATAGGGCTCGCGTTCTCCGCGAGCTCGGCGACTAAAAGACGCTCAAGACCAACGCGGCGTGGCCATCGCCGACCGCGAGTTCAACGATCCAACCGTCAGAAAGAGTCGCTTCATAGTCTGGCGGCCCGAGTTCGACCCTATGCCCAGCCTTCGTCACGGCGCTCACTGCATTGCCACCCAGCACGTTCAAGAACTCACCGACTCCGTCCGCCACCATCTCTGGATCAAGATCCTTAGGCGAGATCCCGCTCGCGGCCATGGCGAGCTGCTCGGCGAACTCGAGATCCGAAATAAGTGCGACCTCCAGACCACGTGTGCCCTTGATCGGGACGGACACGCGAATATCCGCGTAGTCCGGAGCCAACTCGAAGGGCATCACATCGCCAACCTTCGCCTGCATCCTTGCTATGCGCATCAGGAATCGGGGTAAGAGTTCGAGTATATATTTTGTGGCACATTGATTCGCGAGAGCGTCGGGAAGATCGATATCAGCCACTTCGTATTCGGCTTGATCGGTCTTGAAGGCATCCAGCAAAGTGCCCAGGCGATCGGTCTCAATATGCCCGAGATGAACAAGTGCCTCGCCTATCGAAAGTTTATGTGCGCGCTGCAGCCGAAGGATTTCGACTAACTGATCTGCCGTGAGCATTCCGAGTTCGACGGCCATGTCACCGAAGGGGAGATCTCGTGATCGCTGCGCGGCACTGGCTTCTACGGTTTCCCGTATCGTCATGAACCCCTGCTTCACGGAGATCTCGCCGACAGTGGGGTTTGCATTTTCCATGAGGTCGAGGGCTTCGCGCACATGGCTCGCGTCGACCTCCCCCTGATCAATCAGAAATTGTCCGAAGAACTTGACCGACATCAGCGCTGCCCCCCGTCGTCCGCTGCGCGCTGATCAAGCACCACGCAGGTATTCGCAATCAGGGCATCAAAAACTTCAGCATCGAAGGGCTTCCCGAGCACCTGGCAAGCGCCCAACCGGAATGCCTCCTCGGCCTTCTGCGCATCCCCGCTGACCGAGGACACCATGGCGACTTCCATCTCGGGATGCATCGACTTGATCGTGCGAAGCGCGGAGAGACCATCGAGACCCGGCATCACGATGTCCATCAGGACTAGATCGGGACGAGACTCCGTCGCCATCCGGATCGCACTGGCTCCATTACGGGCCATTCCGACGATCGAAACATCATCGATCTCATTCAAAATGCGCTCGAGTTGAGCAAGCACCGTGCGACTATCGTCCACCAGCAAGACGTTTAGTTTGCGCGACATCGTTCCCTCCGCAATTGACGGCCTCTCCGTAAAATTCGACGGAGAGGACTCATAGATCGGGCGGAGGCAGGGGCGGGTTGAGAAGGACGCGCCCTCGAATCACCGAAACCGCAATACGTTGCGCAGCCCTTGCCAGTGGGCCGCACGTGCGACCCCCAGTTCTTGCCGTTCCTAATGAAAAGTCATAGAGTCCGCGGCCTTACGAGCCCGCTTGACCCTCCCGAGCCGGCTTGTTCAACCTTCGAAACCCATGGACGCGCAGGGGGCCGAATCCGATCGCCTCGAAGCACCGGGAAACCGGCCGCGACGAGCCTCGGGCTCGTGTTCGTGCGGACTCGTTCGACTCCTTCCTCCACTTGCCTATTGCCTATTGCCGACTGCCGACGTGGACTCCCCCGTCAGCCGAGGCCTCGGAGCCCGATCACCATGCGATTCTACGAATACGAAGCCAAAGAGCTCTTCAAGCGGCACGGAATGCCGCTCGGTAAGGGCACGGTCATTGAGAAGACCAACGCCGCCGCGGACGCGCGCGCAGCCTTCGCGAAGCTCGGCGGAATCCCCGTCGTGCTGAAGAGCCAGGTCCTCTCGGGCGGCCGCATGAAGGCCGGCGCCGTCAAATTCGCCGATACGGCGGACGAAGCGGCGGACGCCGCCGAAGCGATCGTCCCCGTCGAAGTCAACGGCCAGATCTGTAAGTCGATCCTCGTCGAAGAGAAGTCTCCGATCGCCCAGGAATATTTCGTGGCGATCACCTGGGACGGCCGCGCCAAGCGCCCCGTCTGCGTCTTCTCCGACATGGGCGGCATCGACATCGAAGAGGTCGCCGAAACCCATCCCGAGCACGTCTCGAAGACGCATTTCTCCTCGATCCTGCCGCTCACGCCGCGGATCGCAAAAGAAGCCGTCGGCGCCACAGGCGTCACGGGCAGCGACCTCAACAAGCTCGCGCCGATCGTCTTCAATCTGATGAAGATCTTCCTCAAATACGATCTGACGCTCGCCGAGATCAACCCGCTGGCCAAGCTCGAAGACGGCCGCTTCATCGTCCTCGATGGCCATATCGACATGGAGGCGGAAGCGCGCGGAGAGCATAAGGCGCTCCTCGACGAGCTCGGCATCGGCGACGACGAGACACGCCTCGCACGCCCGCCGACCCCGTTCGAACTCGCGGGCGCGAAAGTCAACGCAGCCGACCATCGCGGCGTCGCTGGCAACGTCGTTGAGTTCGACGGCAACTTGGGCTTGGTGATCGGCGCCGGCGGCGGCTCGCTCACGCTCTTCGATGCGGTTCGCAATCACGGTGGCAAGCCGGCGAACTACTGCGAGATCGGCGGCAACCCGTCGATGAGCAAGACCAAAGAGCTGACCAAGCTGATTCTTTCAAAGCCCGGCGTCGAGAAGATCGCGGTCATGATGAACGTCGTCTCTAACACCCGCGTCGACATCGTCGCCCGTGGCGTGATCAAGGGCTGCCTCGAAGCGGGCAAAGACCCCGCAGAGACCATCGCCATCTTCCGAATCCCAGGTGCTTGGGAAGAAGAAGGCTTCAAGATCCTCGAGAAATACGGCGTCGACTACTGCGATCGCAGTGTCTCGATGTACGACGCAGCCGGCCGAGCCGTCGCGAAGTTGAAGGGATAATCCAGACATGTCAATTTTGCTGACTAAGGACACGCGCTTCATCATCCAGGGCATTACGGGCCGTGAAGCGATCAACCTCACCCGAGAGAACCTCGACTACGGCGCGAAGATCGTCGGCGGCGTAACGCCCGGTCGTGCCGGCCGCGACGTCTACGGCGTCCCGGTCTACGACTCGGTTAGAGATGCAGTCGCCGCGAATGGCGGGTCAATCGAGGGCTCGATCGTTTCGGTGCCCCCGAAGTTCACTCAAGACGCCATGATCGAGGCGCTCGAAAACGGTATTAAGCTGATCGTCGTCGTGACGGAGAACGTTCCCCGCAAACAGGTCGCGGAAGCGGTCGAGCTCGCGGAACTTCGCGGCGCACGCATCATTGGCCCGAACTGCCTCGGCATCATTTCGCCGGAAGAGTGCAAGATGGGCGGCGTTGGCGGCCCGGCGGCGAACACTCGCCAGGCCTACACGAAGGGCAACATTGGCGTCATGTCCCGCTCGGGCGGCATGACCACTGAAATCGCTTCGACGCTCACCGCAGCCGGCCTCGGCCAGTCGACGTGCGTTTCGATCGGCGGCGACGCGATCGTAGGCACGACCTACGCGGAGCTGATGCCCTTCTTCGAAGCTGACAAAGAGACCCATGCGATCGCGATCTACTCGGAGCCCGGTGGCCGAATGGAAGCGGAACTCGCCGAATGGGTGCTAGAGCACGAATCCCGTCTCCCGATCGTTGCCTTCATGGCCGGTCGCTTCATGGACGAGATGAAGGGCATGCGCTTTGGCCATGCCGGCACGATCGTCGAAGGCAAGGAAGACACCACGTCCGAGAAAATCAAGCGAATGGAAGAAGCGGGCATTTCGGTGGCCGAACGGATCGAAGAGATCCCTGACCTCATTCGCCAGCGGCTCGCAAGCGCGAAGCGTTAGTCCAAGCCAATTCCTGCGCGCGAGCGCCGCACGAAAATCGACCCGACTCGCCATTCACGCGAGACAGGAGAACGAAAATGCCCGGAGAATTCATCGACGTCATTGTCGACGCAGACATCGCCAAAGATGCCGAACTGGCCAAGAAGCTCGAGGAGATCTGCCCTGTGTCGATCTTCGCCGCCTCTGCCGATGGTGTAAGCATCGACGAGAGCAATCTCGACGAGTGCGTGCTCTGTGACCTATGCCTGCAAGCTGCACCCAAGGGCAAGATCCAGATCGTCAAGCTCTACGACCAGTAAGCATCCCCGGTAAGCATCAGCAGGTCCGCCCAAGCGGCGAATCACGGCCGAGCACTGCGACCTAGAGATGTCACCCCGCCCCACGGCCGCCACCAGAGCGGAACCCCAGGAGAGATAATATGCGCAGCGCAAAAGACTTCTTTCAGCCGATGGCTCTCGGTGCTCCCGAACCGCTTCGAGAGATCCCCTTCAAGCCCTCGCGCATGATTCACTTCTTCGATCCGAGCAACGCCAAGATGGCCAAGAAGATCCCGGCCATCGCCCAGAACTGCGACGTACTGCTCGGCAACCTCGAAGATGCAGTTTCCGCCGACAACAAAATCGCAGCGCGCGAAGGTCTCGTTAAAATCGCGAACGACACGGACTTCGGGAACTGCCAGCTCTGGACCCGCGTGAACAGCCTCGACTCGCCTTGGTTCCTCGACGACGTCATGACCCTCGTATCGGGCATCGGCGACAAGCTCGACGTCATTATGGTCCCCAAGGTCGAAGGCGCTTGGGATATCCACTACGTCGATCGCTTGCTTGCCCAGCTCGAAGCGAAGGCCGGCCTCAAGCGGCCGATCATGATCCACGCGATTCTCGAGACGGCGCTAGGCGTCGCGAATGTCGAAGAGATTTGCTCTGCGAGCCCGCGAATGCAGGGCCTCTCACTCGGCCCGGCGGATCTCGCCGCAAGTCGCCGCATGAAGACGACCCGAGTCGGCGGTGGCCATCCCGGTTATATCGTTCGCACCGATCCCGACCCTTTGAACCCCGATGCGCCGCGTGCGACCGCGCAGCAGGATCTCTGGCATTACACGATGGCCCGCATGGTCGACGCGTGTAACGCCAACGGCATCCTCCCCTACTACGGTCCCTTCGGCGACATCAAGGACACGGTCGCTTGCGAAGACCAGTTCCGAAACGCGTTCCTGATGGGCTGTGTCGGAACCTGGAGCCTTCACCCGGTTCAGATCGACATCGCTAAGAACGTCTTCTCGCCGCCAGTTGATGAAGTGCTGTGGGCGAAGAAGGTCATCGAGGAGATGGGCGACGGCACAGGCGCTGTTATGATCGACGGCAAGATGCAGGACGACGCGACAGTCAAGCAGTGCCACGTCATGGTCGAACTCGCCAAGATGCTCTGCGAGAACGACGACGAACTGAGAGCCGCCTACGGCTTCTAGCATGGAGAGAACGGACAGCATGGAGGCCAGCGCTTCCAGAACGCGTATCGGATTGATGGGGCTTCTCGCCCTATCGATCATGATGCCTGTCACACTGCCGGTCCCGATCCTACGCGAGCTCGTAGGGGTTCGCTTCGCCGTTTCCGAGCTGTCCACTTCGCTCTTCATGTCGATCAACATGGTCGGCGCTGCGCTTGCGGCACCTCTTGCCGGCGCCCTCGCGGACCGGATCGGCAAGCGCCGCCCCTTAGTGATCGGCGCCCTCGCCTTCGACGCACTCTGCTTCGTCGGAATGACCCTCGACCTCCCCTTCTCAGTCTTCATGGGCATCCGGTTCATAGAGGGCTGCGCCCACATTTTCGCCCTCTCCCTCGTGCTCTCGATCGCCGCGAGTTTAGGCGGCGAGACGAAGCGCGGAATCACGATGGGCATCACGGGCGCCGGCATGATGCTAGGCGTGGCAATCGGCGCACCGATCGGCGGCATGCTCGGCCGGGTTGACCCTCTGCGTCCCCTCATGACAGGAGCAATAGTGTTAGTCGCCGCGGCGATCCTTGCCGCGGTGGTGCTGATCGAACCGAAGGAGAGCGAGTCACGGCCGCGGACGTCGCAGATTTGGAAGGCTATCCGCGAAAACCGCGAGATCATCGCCCCGCTCATTTTCGCCTTCGCCGATCGATTCACAGTCGGCTTCTACACCACCACATTTTCGCTCTTCGCCTCGGGCTTGCATGGCGCGGATCCGCCCCAAGTAGGCATCTGGATTTCGGCCTTCATGCTGCCCTTCGCGCTGCTCTCATTCCCCTTCGGCGTGCTCGCGGACCGGATGTCGAAGACAGCTCTCCTCTGCGGCGGGAGCCTCATCTACGGCGTCCTGACTGCGAGCCTCGGATTTTGGCCGACTGCGTGGATTGGTCCGGGAATGGCCGTGATCGGCATGACGGCGGCCGTGATGTTCGTCCCCTCCATGCTTATGACGACAGACCTGACCCCTCCCGCGATTCGCTCGACCGCCCTGGGCGCCTTTAATACGGCTGGAAGCCTCGGCTTCATTTTCGGTCCATTAACAGGCGGGTTGGTCAGCGAAGCCGTCCGAGCGAGCCACGGCCCCGCAGCGGGATACCAAGCAGCCTTCGGCGTCGCCGGCGGCGCAGAGATCCTCTGCGCGGTCGTAGCCCTGCCCTTCTTGCTGCGCTTGCGCGCTGCGGGCAAGACAACGTGAGCCTCCTAACACCCGCAACCGTTGGGTTTTCTGGTTCCTCGAACTCCGGTAGCGTCACAGCTCCCCACCTAGGCCGCTTCGCGGTCAACAAGGCCCTCTTCTACCATGGCGACTCCCTCGACTCGCTCCACACGACGAATCCACCCCGTCATTCTGTCCGGCGGCTCAGGCACGCGCCTTTGGCCGCTCTCCCGCCGCGCGTTCCCGAAGCAGCTTCTTCCTCTCGCCGGCGAGCAGACTCTGCTCCAGGACACGGCGCTCCGCGTTTCCGATCCCGCGCTCTTTGCGCCGCCGCTCATCCTCTGCAACGACGCCCATCGCTTCATCATTGCCGAGCAGCTGCGAACCGCAGGCATCGAACCCCAAGCGATCGCCCTCGAACCCGTCGCCCGAAACACCGCACCCGCGATCGCGGCCGCGGCTGCGATGGTCGCCGAATTTGATCCAGAAGGCATTATCTTGGTGCTTCCTTCGGACCACGTGATCCGCAATCCCGCGGCCTTCCTCGAAGCCGTTCAGATCGCAGCCGCTGCCGCCGCTGCCGGCGCGCTCACAACCTTCGGCATCGTCCCCGAACATCCCGAAACCGGCTTCGGCTATATCCGTCGTGGCGAAGCGCTTGCGCATACGCCCGGCGCCTCTGCAGTAGCCGAATTCGTCGAGAAGCCCGATTCGACGCGTGCGCAGGAATTCCTCGATTCCGGGGAGTATTCGTGGAATAGCGGCATGTTCGTGTTTCCCGTCGACGGTCTATTAAGCGAACTCGGCCGCTTCGAGCCAGAGCTCATTGCGGCTTGCCGGGATGCCGTGGCGAAGTCGACGCGAGACCTAACATTCACGCGACTCGATGAACGCGCCTTTGCCGATTCGCCCTCGATCTCAATCGATCACGCCTTGATGGAAAAGACGGATCGCGCGGCGGTCGTGACTGCGGATATCGGCTGGAACGACATCGGCTCCTGGGCTGCTCTTTGGGAGATCGGCGAGCGTGATGAGAACGCGAATGTTGCCAGCGGCGACGTCATCTTGCGTGATGTAGAGAACAGCTATGTCCGATCCGAGCGACGCATGATCGCGGCGATCGGCGTGCGAGACATGGTCATCGTCGAAACCGACGACGCGATTCTCGTCAGCCCGATCGATCGTGCCCAAGAGGTCAAAGAGATCGTCGCCGAGCTCGACCGAGCCGGGCGTACCGAATCAGACCTCCACGCACGGGTCTACCGACCTTGGGGATCCTACGAAGGTGTCGCGGAGGGGGACCGCTTTCAGGTCAAGCAGATCATCGTGACCCCCGGCCAAAAGCTCTCTCTTCAAATGCACCACCACCGCGCCGAGCACTGGATCGTCGTCCAAGGCACCGCCCGAGTGACCAAGGGCGAGGAGGAAACGATCCTCACCGAGAACCAGTCGACCTACATCCCGATTGGTGTCACCCACCGGCTCGAGAACCCCGGATCCCTCGATCTCATTCTGATCGAGGTCCAATCCGGCGGCTATCTCGGCGAAGACGACATCGTCCGTTTCGAGGATGTTTACGGTCGCAAAGACCGGAGCTAGTCGCGCGTCGGGTGACTCTAATCTCACCGAGTTCCTGATCGGCGCCGCAGGCATCCTCGACCACCGGCGGAGCTGGAGCCGGTGTCGTCTCCGTGAATACCGAGGACAAGGGCTGGGCGATCGGCGGGAGCGCCAGTATCAGCTGGGGCCCAAACATCTTCTCCTCGAACGCGAACCCGCTGCGAACCGATTTCGACATAAATGGCCCGTTCGACGCGCGCCTGAGGCAAGGTCCTTCAGCGCACTCGACGTCTGCATATCAGCGCTTGCGAAGAGCCTTCGCGTCGCCGACGATCCGCCCCCATGACGACTAGCGCACCTCTGGCGAAGAAAAAGATCGAGATCAACGGCTTGCAGATGGCCTACCACGAGCGTGGCTTGTCCGCCGAGGAAGGCGACCCGATCGTTCTGCTCCACGGCAATCCGACCTCCTCCTATTTATGGCGCGATGTCGTCCCGCACCTCGAAGGTTCCGGCCGATGCATCGTGCCCGATCTGATCGGCATGGGCGACTCGGATAAGTTGCCTGAGTCCGGCCCCGATCGATACGGCTTTGTTGAACACCGCGGCTACCTCGATGCGCTGCTCGAAGCGCTCGGCGTGCGCGAAAACGTGACCCTCGTGATCCATGACTGGGGCTCAGCCCTCGGTTTCGATTGGGCCAACCGACATCGCGATGCCGTTAAGGGCATCGCCTACATGGAAGCGATCGTTCGCCCCGTCCCCTCTTGGGATCAATGGCCGCGAGCCGTACAACCCGTCTTCCAGGGATTCCGCTCGCTTAAGGGCGAAGAGATGTGCCTCGACAACAACATGTTCGTAGAGGGCGTCCTGCCGAGCTCGATCATGCGCAAGCTCTCCGACGAAGAGATGAACGAATACCGTCGTCCCTTCATGAACGCGGGCGAAGATCGACGACCGACTCTCTCTTGGCCGCGTCAGATCCCGATCGAGGGCGAACCGCCCGAGGTCGTCGAAATCGTGCAGAGCTACGCCGACTGGCTCGCAGAGAGCCAAGTTCCAAAGCTCTTCTTCGACGCAAAGCCCGGTGCAATCCTCCGCAAGGAATCCCGCGACTTCTGCATGGCATGGCCTAACCAGAAGGTCGTCGAGATCGCGGGCATCCATTTCGTCCAAGAAGATTCGGCGGACGATATCGGGCGCGGCGTGAAGGAATGGCTCGCGACACTCTAAGCAGTGCCCGCATAACAACCGGCTAATCTGCCTATCGAATCGCCCATTAAATCGCCTTCATCGGCGCGCATAAAGGCGCCTATGAAAGTGCCAGCATCTTCTCGATCGGCAGCAATGCCTGCTTTGCTAGTTCCTCAGGAACCGTCACACAGGGACCTTCGTTCGCGAGACAGTCGTAGAGCTTCTCGAGCGTATTCAGCCGCATGTAGGGACATCGATTACAAACGCAGCTCTCGTCCATGCCCGGCGCCTGATACAACACCTTGCCCGGCGCCTGCTTCATGATCGAGTGGAAGACGCCGTCTTCCGTGGCGATGATCGACGGGCGATCAGGAGAAGCGACGGCTCGGGAGATGATCCCGGTCGTGCTTGAAATGAAGTCGGCTTGGTCTAGTACTGCTTGATCGCATTCCGGATGCGCGAGGACTTCAGCGTCCGGGTGTTGGGCGCGAAGTTTTGCTAGGCCCTTCGCGCTGAAGAGTTCGTGCACGATGCACGCGCCCTGCCAGACGATTAGGTCGTCACGGCCAGTTTCTTTCGCGACCCATCGCGCGAGGTGACGATCCGGGGCGAAGATCAGCTTCTCCCCTTCGAAATGCTCGACCATCTTCACGGCATTCGACGAGGTGCAGATGAGATCACTCATCGCCTTCACGCCTGCGGACGCATTGATGTACGTGAGCACCTTGGCGCCGGGGTGATCGGCGACGAAGGCTTTGAACTCCTCCGGCGGGCAGCCATCGGCAAGCGAGCAGCCAGCGTCCATGTCCGGCACGACGACGGGGATTCCCGGATTCAGGATGGCTGCGGTCTCGGCCATGAAGTGAACGCCGCAGAAGACGATCATCTTGCAATCGATCTCTTGTGCTGCGCGCGCGAGGGCGAGCGAATCGCCGACGATGTCTGCGAGATCCTGGATCTCCGACTCCTGATAGAAATGCGCCAGGATCACGGCGCCCTTCTCTCGTTTGAGGTCGAGGATTGCAGCTTCTAGATCGGCCGGCCGGTCTTGGTTACCGAGGCTGACGGTCATGATGGGGTCTCCAGCAGGGGCGCGTTTCGAGAAAGCGGAGCGTACAGCGTCCGGCGGGCTCAGGCAGCTACGCAGCTACTACGCGCATCGACACGCGGCGACACGCATAGTCCAGCCTGGCTCACGACCCAGCGCCGCCGAGGTTCTAGGAGGCGTCTTGGACCGGCTCAATAATCAAAGTAGGGACCCCATGGACGGGATCCCGGACGGTGCACACTCGCGTTCCTTCTTTGTGACCCGTTCGGACTTCCGAAACGTCGAAGCCATCGGCAGCGAGGCGCGCTTGAAACGCATCGATGTCGGGAACCTGCCAGGCGAGGCCGCCAAAGCGATCGGATTTTTCGGGCTGCGGATCGACTTTCAGCTTCGCGCCGATCTCGACCGTCGTCCCACCGACACGGAAAAAGATCAGCCGGACGCCTCTCTTCTCGAAGGACTTGTCCAGAGCAAGACGTAAACCGAGGCCCTCCCCGTAGAAGTCGCGGGTCGCATCTGGCGCCGGGCTCATCACGACTACGTGGTCGAGAGAGCGCACACGGGCGGCCGGATCGATGTCGCCTTCCGGGTTCGGCTCGATCTGGACGGTCTCGCCCGTGATCAGCTCAACCGAGTTTCCCCGGCTCGCCGCCCGGTCCAAGACGTGAATTCCGTAGCAGCGGTCGAGCGCTCCTCCGTCCATCCGGCCGACACACTGCTCAGATTTGCTGATCTCGATCCCCTGGGCCGATAGCGCCGCCGTCGGGTCGTCGAGATCGCAGACGAAGCGCAGGCCGGCCTGGCCGAGGCGCTCCGCCTTTTTGCCTTCCTTCGATTCCTGCCCGGAGTCGCGTGTCGCGTTTGCCGCCTCGCGTAATTCGAGCCCCGTGTTGGCGAGCCCGAAGAACGAGCTCCGAAGGCCGCTCTCAAGATCCGTTTCGACTCGCGCCGCGGGCTGGCCCAAAAGACGGGCATAATCTCGCGTCGCGGTTTCTAGGTCCGCCACAAGGACGATCGCACTGTGGAGTCGCTCTATCATCGGGAGACCATCGCACGTCTTTCCGGAGTCGCCCGCCCCTCGCCCCCTTCCTGTTCCGGACCCGCTGCGCGATGCTGCGCCGCGCCGATTCCGGCCATCCCTTATGCTGGCCTGGCCGCCGCCCATATCCCTTCCCCTCTCCTTTTCCCGACCCCGACCCGATCCGAGGAGGCTCGATGAGCCCGTCCGACGCAAACCTCTCCCCGAAAGCCAAATCGGCTCCCCGTGCCGCCGGACGTGGCGCGCTCATCGCCATCTTGGTCGGCATCCTGATCGGCGGCGTGTTCGTCGCGATTTCGATGGAGGGCTCGATCTTCGCCGGTCGCAGCAACTTGGCGATCGAGATCCGAATCAATGATCTGGATGAGCAGACTGGGCGCGACGTTTTGATTCCCATCTCCGGCTGGGTCCTGCAGATCTTCGCTCCAGAAGATCTCCCGGAATCTGTTTTAGAGACCCTGAGCGTCACGCTTCGTGAAGAGCGCACCGGCACCACACTCGAAATCGTCGACCGACTCAAGCGCGATGGCCGCCTCGCATGGATCGTCGTCCCCGAAAATCTCGGTTTGGTCCCCGGGCTCTTTTCCGTTCGTGCCAGTCTGCACGACGCCGACGGCCGCGAACTCGTCACTCATCGCCGTATCCGTATTCGAACCTGGCTCGGCGGCCCACCCATAGGCTCCCGCCAGGCCATTCACTTTGACTTCCTAGTCGACCGAGACGAAGACGGGCGCCCCGATTTCGAAACAGATCTTGAACGTTTCGGCCTAGCATCCCCAGAATCAAAGAATCTCGCCGCAGCCGTCGCCGACCAACTCGCGTCCCGCGCCCTTAGCCGAGTACTCCGCGCCTACGATCCCAGCGACGACCCTAACGCCACGCGCCTAGCGCGCGACATCGTCTTCGTCCGGTTCCTGCTGGAAGCAGAATGGACGCCCTACACTACACGCATTTGTGTCGGCGGCAAGAACACAGCCTACCCCGACTCGGTTGGGAATGTTCGCTACGACCCGCGAAACGCAATCAAGGGACAACCGGAATGCGAACCACGGGATGAAGAGCCCGCCGCTGGACTCTTCCCGGCAGAACTCACGGTTTACCGAAAAAGCGCGCTCTACCAGGAGATCCTCGCACCTTTCGATCCGGAACAAGGCGGAACACCGGTCGGTCTCGCCGCCGGCGACGAAAACCTTCTGTCGGGAGAATCGGCTCGCAGCAAAGCGCTTCTGCGTGCCACCAACATCATGGGAGACGTCCTAGGGACGGTCATGGCCCACGAATCCGCGCACGCACTTGGACTCGTTCCGGCCGGCCGGCCCGGAGTCGGGCTCTTCGGCGGAAGCGAAGCGGATGGCGCGAGCTACGCGCATAACATAGATCTCGTCGGAAATCCCGAATCACAGCCCTGGCTCATGAACGAGGGGCGTGAGTTCTCCTTCGAAGACCTCGCGGGCCTCGGCGAAGCAGGAGAGCTTCGATTTCGCCCACTCAACCACGCTTACCTCAAGGATCGCGTCGTGCTGATCAACGGCCGGAGCACCGGGAGCTAGGGATCAGAGATCCCAGAAAAAATCATCGTTCGTGAGTTCTTCGTCGCCCTGTGTGGCGCGAACCTCTTCGCGCTCAGTCGGCGTTCGCATATCGTCCCCCGATTCGAGACGTAGAACGAGCTCTTCTAAGTCCCGCGTCTCTGTTTCCCAATACTGCTCGGTCCCAAAATGTGGAAACGCATCAGGGAAAGCTGGATCTGCCCATCGCTTCGCAATCCAGCCCGCATAGAACACGAAGCGGAATCCGCGCAGGGGCTCGATTAAAGAGAACGTGGATTCGTCGAAGGGCCTGAACGCGCGATAGGCGTCGACTAACACACGGCGCTGGCGATCCGCCTCGACATCCCGGCCAGGAACCAGCATCCAAACATCCTGCACAGCCGGTCCTACGACCATGTCGTCGAAATCGAGAAAGAACCAACCGTCGTCGCCGCGCAGCAAATTGCCTACATGGCAGTCGCCGTGGATCGGCTGCATCTCGACCCCAGCCGCACGCTCTTCGTAGACGTCGACTAGGGTTTCGACCGCCGTCACATAACGATCCCGACACGAGGGAGGCAGCCAATCTCCGTCTTCGAGAAGGTCGAGGGCCGCAAAGGGGATGCTATCCGCGTCGAGGAGCCCGCGATTCGGTGCTCCAAGATCTGCCGCAATCGTATGGATCCGTGCCATCAATCGACCGAGAACCGAGAGTTCCTCGTCCGTGAGTTCATTAGGCGATCGCCCACCTGTTCGGGGCCAGATGGCGTAGTGAATATCCTCAACCGAATGCAAAGTGTCGCCGTCGGGAAAGGGAAGCGGCGCGCAGACCGGAATCTCGGCCGCAGTGAGAGCCTTGAGCAGCCGATGTTCATCGAGGATCGTTTCGCGGCTCCATCGCCCTGGGCGATAAAATTTGGCGACGACATGGCGATCGTCCTCGAGCCGCACATCGTAGACCCTATTCTCGAGAGCATTGAGGGCGAAGCAATGCCCGGAGGGCTCGTGGCCCGCAGCCGCAACCGCTTGCAGGACACGCTCGGGAGAGAGTCGGAAGAAGAACTCACTCTCGTCATCAATCACAGTCTCGATTGGGACATCACCAGGGGCATCAGACATGGCCGGGAGCATACTGCGGGTGTCGCATTTGCCCCGCCGGGACTAATTCGGTAATTTTTTCAGCTACTTAGGCCGGCGCACCGATACCGAAGGCAGCTCGGCCTGATTCTGCACTATTCCCGTGCAATCCCGTCCCCTCTCGCTGCCGATCCCACCTGTGCCTCCCGCCTCTGCCTTTGCCCCCTGCCACCCGAACGGAGACCCCCCTGTGGCCCCCCCCGAATCCAAGACCTCGAACGCTTCCCAAAAATCCTCCGAGAAGCCCGCCGAGCGCGATCGCCCGTGGATGTTCCGGACCTACTCAGGCCACTCCTCCGCAAGCGCGAGTAATGCGCTCTATCGCAGCAATCTCGCGAAGGGTCAGACGGGTCTCTCGGTCGCCTTCGATCTCCCGACGCAGACCGGATACGACTCGGATCATTCCCTCGCCCGCGGTGAAGTCGGCAAGGTCGGCGTCCCGATCTGCCACATCGAAGACATGCAGACCCTCTTCGACAAGATTCCGCTCGACAAGATGAACACGTCGATGACGATCAACGCGACGGCGGCCTGGTTGCTCTCGCTGTACATCGCGACTGCCGAACGCCAAGGCGGAAACAAGAGCGACCTTCGCGGCACGACCCAGAACGACATCATCAAAGAATATCTGTCGCGCGGGACCTTCGTATTCCCGCCCGATGCCTCGATGCGCCTCACCAGTGAAATCGTTTCGTACACCGTCGACCAAGTTCCGAACTGGAACCCGATGAACGTGTGCTCCTATCACCTGCAGGAAGCGGGGGCGACGCCGGTTCAGGAGATCGCCTTCTCCATGGCCAACGCGATTTCGATCCTCGACGTCGTGCGCGCCATGCCCGAAGTCTCGGACGAAACCCTTACCCGCGTTTTCGGACGTATCTCATTCTTCCTAAACGCGGGCATCCGCTTCGTTGAAGAGATGTGCAAATGCCGCGCGATGAATATCCTCTGGGAAGAGATCGGCCGCGAGCGCTACGGCATCACCGAGGCCAAGATGCTTCGCCTTCGCTACGGCGTTCAGGTCAACAGTCTGGGCCTCACCGAAGCCCAGCCCGAGAACAACATCATCCGCATCGCCCTTGAGGCATTAGGCGTGACGCTCTCCAAGAAGGCGCGTACGCGCTCCTTACAGCTTCCCGCCTGGAACGAAGCACTCGGCCTGCCGCGCCCCTGGGACCAGCAGCTCTCGCTACGCACGCAACAAATCCTCGCGTACGAGACCGACCTCCTCGAGTACGGCGATCTCTTCGACGGTTCTCATGTTGTCGAGGCGAAGACCACGGAGCTCCTCGAAGCGGCTCGGGCCGAGCTCCAGCAGGTTCTCGACATGGGCGGCGCGGTCACGGCGATCGAGAACGCGTACATGAAGCAGAAGCTCGTCGAGAGCCACACGACCCGCATCCGCGCGATCGAGTCCGGAGACCTCACGGTCGTCGGCGTGAACGCGTATCAGGAGGCCGTCGACTCTCCGCTCGTCGAAGAGGGATCGGGCTCGATCCTCAAGGTCGACGAGAACGCCGAGCGCGAGCAAATTCAGTCGCTCGAAGCGTTCCGGAAATCACGCAATAGCGCTGACGCCAAGAGCGCGCTCCAGAATCTCGAAGACGCGGTCAAGAACGGCGACAACATCATGCCGCCCTCGATCGCTGCCGCGAAGGCGGGCGTCACGACCGGCGAGTGGTCACAGGTTCTCCGCGACGTGTTCGGCGAGTACCGCGCGCCAACCGGTGTCGTGGCAGCGCCCATGAGCCATGCAAACGACGAAGTCTCTGCGGTCCGCATGCGTGTTGACGGTCTTTCCGAAAAACTCGGACGACGACTCAAGATCCTCGTGGGTAAGCCCGGACTCGACGGACATAGCAACGGTGCCGAGCAAATCGCAGTAAAGGCCCGCGACGTCGGCATGGAAGTCGTCTACGACGGCATCCGTTTGACGCCCCAGGAAATTGTTCAGTCCGCTCAGGACGAAGGCGTTCACGTAATCGGTCTGTCGATCCTTTCGGGATCCCATGGTGTACTCGTAACCGACGTCGTCGAGCTGCTCCGCGAAGCGGGCATGGCTGATATTCCGGTCGTTGTCGGCGGCATTATTCCCGAGGACGACGCACGCAAGCTACGAGACGCGGGCGTGCGGCGGGTGTATACGCCGAAGGACTTCGACATGACGCGCATCATGGACGAGATCGTCGACGTGGTCTCGGAGTCGAATGCAGCCTGAGACCGGCGTGACGGATTCAGGCCCGAACGGCTCAGCCCGCGAAGCGGCGGCTGAGGCGACAGCCCTTGCGAAGCGCGTGCTTGCAGGCGAACGCGCCGCCATCTCCCAGGCGCTGAATCAAGTCGACGACAACCGAGCAGCCTATCAAGAGCGGCGGTTCGCTCTGCTTGATGCCCTCGAAGCGGCGCCTTCAGGTGTGCGAATCGGAGTGACCGGCGCGCCCGGCGCAGGCAAGTCGACACTCCTCGATGCATTAGTTTCGGGACTGAGGGCTCGCGGCCGTTCGGTCGGAGTACTGGCGGTAGACCCCTCGAGCCAGAGAACCGGCGGTGCTCTTCTTGGGGATCGTATGCGACTCAGTTCGAGCGCTCGAGACGCTGGCGTTTTCCTTCGCTCTCTCGCCGCGCGGGATCAGCTCGGAGGCCTCTCGGAGGTCACGGGGCCAAGCCTCGACGTGCTCTCACGCGCCTTGGATTTCGTCTTTGTCGAAACCGTCGGCGTCGGCCAATCGGAAGCCGGCGTGATCGACCTCGTCGATAGTTTGGTCTTCGTGGTGCAACCGGCGGCAGGCGACCTCATCCAATTTATGAAGGCGGGCATTCTCGAATGGCCCGACGTGTTCTTCGTCAACAAGGCCGACCTAGGGAAGCTCGCGACACGATCCGCCGCGGAACTCCGCGCCGGGCTCGATCTCGGACATCGCCGCGACCCCAACCGACTCCCCCCTGTATTATGCGGATCCGCGAGAGACAATGTCGGCATCGATGAATTGATCGAAGCGATCGACGAACACGAGGCCTATTTGAAGTCGACAGGCCAAGGCGAAACCCGACGCGACGAAGGCCGCATAGCTCGCATCGAGCAAGCCCTTCGCGCTCGCTACGGACAGTTCGGCATCGATCGCCTCGGTGACGAAGCCGCGCGAAATACTGCGTTCCAGGAGTTCAAAGGCGTCTCCGCTCTGCGCGCGATTGCCGAGCTGGGCCGTAGGATCGAGTCACGGCTTGCGGCCGATGACGCGTGAGTGATCCGCGCCAATTGCAGCCCGAGTACTGCGGCCAGGGATCACTATGACGTCTAAACAGTCACCCCGACGAGGCTTCCTCTCCAAGATCGGGAAGCTGATCCGCACGATCCTAATCGCGCTCGTCGTCGCGTTCGTCGTGGGATTCACAATCGGAACGCTGCTGCGCGGAGAAGTCGACAAACCCGTTCGGTATATAGGCGCGCGTGATCGCGGTGATCACGACTGTCACGTCTATCGCGTTGTGCCGGAGCGAGTCCATCACGCTTCGTTAGCCGTTTGTACGACCTACCCAGGCGACGTCCGCGATACCTAGTCGCGCATTCTCGTGGCGTGCGATCACGAAGAGCAAATCGGAAAGACGGTTGAGATAACGCAAAGAAGACTCCGCCACCGATTCTCCTTCGGTTGCGGCCAAACCAACAACCGCCCGCTCCGCCCGACGACAAACCGTCCGCGCGACATGAAACGCCGCAGCCGCCGAACTTCCGCCAGGCAAGATGAAGGTCTTGAGCGGCTCGAGGCCTTCTTCGAGCCGGTCGATCAAGGCTTCGATCGCCTCAATATCTGTGACGGCAACGCCAGCGATACCGTACTTCTCACGATGTTCAGGATCCGGGGTCGCAAGCGACGACCCGAGATCGAAGAGCGCGCTCTGAATTGTCTGAAGCATTTCCGTTAGTTCAGGATCGATATCGGCTGCCGCTGCGACGCCAACAAAGGCGTTCAGCTCGTCAACGTCGCCATAGGCAGCGACCCGCACTGCATCCTTACCTACGCGATCGCCGCCAAAGAGATCCGTTTGACCCGCGTCGCCCCGTTTCGTATAGATTTTCATGAGACCTAACGTCGCCCCGCAAGTTCTGCATCGACGAGTCGAGCGAGTTCATCATCTGTGTCTGAACCGGCACTCGCTTCGGGCGGCGAGGCGTTGGACGGTGACGCGGCCGCATCTGCAACCGAAGAATTTTTATTATCTGCGGGAGCTTGCGAATCATCGTCGTCGCTGCGCCCAATCATTCGACGGAGAACGACGGCGACGATCCCGCCACCTCCGAGGAATCCGGCGACGGGGAAAATATAGGCCCAAAGCGTGATGCCTTCGGCCGGAGGTGCCCCAAGAATCTCTTCGCCGAAGCGCTCGATCAATTGTTCGACGACTTCATCTTGCGAGGCCCCAGCAGCTTCCTGGATCGAAATCCACTGAACTAGCTCGGCTGCCTGAGGGCTCGGGCAGGACGACAGAGTACGACCCGGACAATACGGGCTCATCAACTCACCGGCGAGATCGTAGGCATAGCCTTCAGCAAACGACACGCTCGCGAAAAGGCCAAAGGCCAAAACCAGAACTGCGGCCTGCGTAGTCACGAGTCGCCACACAAATGAGGCCCGAAGCATCGTCTTCATCTCTAGATATCCCACTGAAGCTGCATAGCTTCGTCGTCTTCGTCACCAACAGCACCTCGCACCAATTGGCGCGGAGCCTCGGCCATTACACGCGTCCCAGGCGGAACGCTCTCGGTCAAGAAGACGCTGCCACCAATCACGCTGCCCTTCCCGATCACAGTTTCGCCACCTAACACAGTCGCGCCGGCATAGATCGTGACGTCGTCTTCGATCGTCGGGTGACGCTTTTTCCCACGAAGAGAAGCAGCATTCCGCAGCGAAGCCGCACCGATCGTAACGCCCTGATAGAGGCGGACGCGGTCGCCTATGACCGCGGTTTCGCCGATCACAATTCCCGTACCGTGATCGATGAAGAAGAAATCCCCGATCGTTGCGCCGGGATGGATATCGATCCCCGTTCGGTCATGGGCGTATTCGCTCATGATGCGCGGCAAGAGCGGAACGCCGTAAAGATAGAGTTCGTGGGCGATGCGATAGACCGCGAGCGCTCGAATCGAGGGGTAGGCCACAATGATCTCGTCATAGCCCGCCGCCGCAGGGTCCCCCGCGTAGGCTGCTTCAACGTCGCGCGAAAGCTTTTCGCGAAGCTCGACGAGAGAAGCAATAAAGCGTGTCGTTAGTTCTCCAGCGGTCTCTCCGTCTTCAGGAAGATCCACCTGCTCAAGCAACTTAAAGAGTCCGTCGGCCACCCCGGGGACTTCCGAACGAAGCTCCGCCGGATCCACGCGAAAACGCAACAAGCGCTTCGTGCGATCGACCCACTCGACGACCTGGTTGGGATCCAAAATCCCGCCACAAACGGTCTCTGAGAGCACAGTCTCCTCGCAGCCTGCGAGGCCTTCAATTGCACCTTCCAGAACATCTTCCGGGCAGGAGAATGCTTCTGCCGGCTCTTTTCGGAGCGTGCGGATCGACGCGGACGCCGATCGCGACTCCGTTGATGATGATGTCGGGTTGCTCGCCATCTCTCGACTCCTCATGCCGAACGATGACCATAGATAAATGGCCACTCGCTGGGCTGGGGCGCGTGGGGGAATTGCGGACCAGGCCTGAAGCCGGGTCCAGCGGCTCATAGGATGCCTCACATCCGCAGGCCCCACACCCGTCGTCTCGTAAACGCAGTTCTCGCGCAGCCCCCCGGCAGCCAGCCCTTCGACCCCCTATTCTGACGCCCACACGCGGAAACGAGGAGTTCGATTGGCAACCCAGCCTTTCGCGACGCCTATTCGCTTCGAGCGGGGAGCCCGAGTGGCAACGCAGCCTTCGACATCAGCTTCTACCCTGGACAAAGCGGGCTCTGGCCCCGCCGCATCCGAGCCCAAGAACCCCATCTACAGTCACTCGCGGCTCTCGAGCTTCGAAAATTGCCCGAAGCAGTTCGAGTATCGGTACATCCAAAAGATCCCGAGCGAGTCCGAAGGCGTGGAAGCCTTCGTCGGCAAGCGAGTCCACGAGATTCTCGAGCGCCTCTACATTTTCGTAGGCCGCGGTCAGCTCCCCGGCATCGAGAAAGTCGTCGACCGCTACCACAAGCTCTGGGAAGAGACCTACGACGAAACCCGCGTGCGCATTGTCCGCGAGAACACCCCGCTCACCTATTACCGACGCCTCGGCGAAGATTGCATTCGCGGCTACTACCTCAAGCACTACCCCTTCGACGAATCGGAGACTCTCGGGATCGAGAAGCGTGTCGTCTTCTCCCTCGACGATGCTGACGAGTACCGAATGCAAGGCATCATCGATCGCATCTCCCGCGCACGTGATGGGGCCATCGAAGTCCACGACTACAAAACCGGCGCCCGTGTCCCCTCCCAGCGCATCCTCGACCAGGACCGCCAGCTCGCGCTTTATCAGATCGGCCTCGCTCGCACCTACGGCAGCGATGTCGAATACCGACTCGTTTGGCACTACGTCGCAAAAAAGCGGATGTGCGTTTCTACCCGAAACGCCGACGAACTCGTCGAATTGAGAAAGAACACCATTGCTCGGATCGACGAGATCCAAACCGCGACCGAGTACCCGGCTCGCAAGATTGCCCTGTGCAATTGGTGCGAGTACAAGAGCCGCTGCCCACTTCACGCGACGCCGGAGATGCTCGCCAAGATCGAGGCCGAAGAGGCCGTCGCTGCAGAAGAAGCCGCGCGAAAGAAGGCCGAGGCCGAGGCTCAGATGGATTTGATCTGA
>JASDVF010000042.1:0-17657 GCA_041440805.1 Myxococcota bacterium
GCTTGTTTGTCCTATCCCCTCGCCATCTCGATCGCGGTCGAGCGTCCGATGCCACTCGCGGCACCCGTCACGACCCCAACTTTGCCGTTTAGAGACTTTACGTTCATGGGCTCACCTCTTTTTGGTTGTGGGTTGCCGTATACCGTCGCCATTCATTCCCGCGGAATATCGAACGCATCGAGGGGCGCTCGATCGGGATCAACGATCAGCCCACTCACGTCGGTGTAAATCATTTCGTCGACAAGGCCATCGTAGGCGGCGGTCTGCTGCGCACATTCGGCGGGCGTTCCGCCAATCGCGAGTTGGTCGATCATGTCATCGTCGATCGTTTCTGCTGCGGCTTCGATTCGCCCCGCCGCCACTTCTGCGAGGCATCGGTCGAGCTGCTTACCAAAGCCCTGCTCGCGGAGCATGAACTCGTAGTAGGGATGTGGATGGGCGACGAAGATCCCGCTGATCGTTGCGCGAAGGGCTTGGCGGGCTCGCTCCCGATCGGTATCGACAGCGGACATTCCGGTGATCAGGAAGCGAAACGATTCCGGATCACGGCCGGCGCGTTCGAGCGACTCGAACACAGCCGGTCTAATGACCTCGCGCACATAAGCGGCAGAGGTCACCGCCCCGACCGCCAAGCCATCGGCGATCTCCCCCGCGAGCGCGCGCATCTTGGGGAAAATTCCGGCCATCACGACGGGCGCCGACGGACGGAAGGGGGCCGCTGACGGCGACCAATTGATCGAGTGACTCGTTCCCTTGTATACGACGGAATCGCCGAGTGAGGCATGCAGCATACGGCGAACGATCTCGACCGAGTCCCGCATCTTGGCGAGCGGTTTTTCATGGGTCAGGCCGAGCCATTGCTCGGTGAGATAGCGGTTGCCGCTGCCAATTCCCAGCATGAGTCGTCCACCCGAAAGGTCATCGAGGTCGATCGCGGCGAGCCCCGTGGCGAAGGGCGTGCGGGCGAAAGCATTCAGCACATAGGGACCGATACGAATCCGTTCTGTTCCAGCGGCAATCGCCGCGGCCATGGTCAAGCCGTTTCGATAGGCCTCGACACAATAGACCGAGTCGAATCCCGCGGCCTCCGCGCGCTGCGCCACGGCGACCGTCTCGGGAATCGACATACCCACCCCTGCTAGGAGAACGCCTCGATCGAGCATGTTGTTTCCCTTCAGTAATGATTAAACTGCGATCCATTCTATAGCGAACGCATAGCCCTACCCGTCCGCTCTTCGCCCGCCTCGACTTCGACTTCGACATCACGGATGTGTGTTCGAGCCGACAGCTACATGATGCCTTGCTCGCGCGCGACGTGAACGTAGTCCGAAGTGAGATTGGTCTCGGACAAGTGATAGCGACGCAGTGTGCGAGGTGCTGCGGTCGGATCCGGCCGCGCATGGGGTCTTTCAATAATGGCTTATGAGCTGACCCTCAAATCCTACGATCACGTTACAAAACCGTCACGCGCTCAGGATAAATCGTTCAAGCGCATGCGCTGCGACAGTTGCCACATGTCAGATGGAACGAGCGCAGCTCACGTATTCACGGGCAAGAACGGAAAAGCTTTCATTTCCACCGGCGTTTCAGACCAGAGTGTCGACCCCGGCATCGTCGACGAATTTGTCGGGGAGGACACCTTCGAAGGCAACTCCAAGACAACACATCTTTTCAACCTGCCCCTGACGGCACCCTACTTCCACGACGGCTCTGCGGCCGATCTCTCGGAAATGCTCGACTTTTACATTCGGGGTGGCAATCGAGTTGATCAGAAGTTCAAGATCAAGAAACTTAAGAAGAGGATCAAGAAAGGGGACAAGGCCAATGTCATCGCGATGTTAGAAGGCTTGACCGATCCGCGAATTGCAGAGGGATCTGGGCCCTACGCTCATCCCAGTCTGCAACTCTTCCTCGATGACGGGTCATTTTTCTGGATGGACGCATCCGATGACCCCGAAGCTCCTGGGCTGCGATCGGACCCACGATCAACCCCTAACGCTGCATGAGTAGAACGAGAAATTCCTCTTCGAGTAGTTTCCAATGTGTTCAACCGATTGTGGCGCCATTAGCCCGGCACGGCACTCCTTATGGGCTTCGGCCTTGAGAGTCTCACGGGTGCAGGTCGCCGCGAGTAAGTAAAACGTTCGTTGTCACTGATCGCGAGTGAGTACGAAATATTCGATCTAAATCGCCCCGGATTCTTCAGAGTCCAGGGCGATTTTGCGTTCGGAGCTGTGCCCAGGAAGGGGCAGGGCGGCGGGTCGAAGCCAAGGTTTCTGTGAAGCATGTTCAAAGGATCGCGATCGGATTGACCGGGCAGCCCGTGGCGCCGGGAACACGCATCGCGCCGAGCGTAAAGAGAAAGCTCCAGCGAGCGCTCTCCGCGCAGGCCGCGCCTAACGCATGCAAGGCAAGATTGTCGATCAGCGGCAGACCAAGCGCCGTGATTCCGATCTGGTGGATCGGAAAGGGCCAATTCGGGATCCCCAGGCCGGGTAACGGGTCCGAGATCCCGTCGCTCCCGAGCACGGCAATTTCGCGCTCCCGAAACCACGGAAGACATTCCGGATGCAAGCCCACCATGCCCTCCGCGGGATTCAAGCGGCCACCGGAATGCTGGCGGCGCGCGTCGCGGCCTGCGCTCACGAGCAGGATATCTCCCGACTCGATCTTCAGATTCTGTCTGGCTGCCGTGGACTCGAGCTCCGCGAGGGAGATCACCTCCTGCCCCTCAATGAACTCGATGCCGCGGGCGGCAGCGACATCGAGAAGAACGCCGCGCCCGACGATCCCGTTGGCAAACGCAAGCGTCGTATTCTTGAGAGAACCGTCGCTGCGCACTTCGGAGGCGGGCACGCCGTTGTACATCTGGCCGCGCACGAACATATGGCACAGCGCATCGATATGCGTGACGCCGAGCCCGTGTACGTGGGCGCCGACATAGTCACGTGCGGCTTCGTAGCCGGGAATCCCGCTCTCATCCCGAGCGTCACCCGCGGCGAGCATATGGTGTTGAGCGGGAATGGGTGTCTCGGCGCTGGGCTGCAGCTCGAGATCATGGGCCAGACTGATGCTCCGACCCTCGCGCACTTCAGCGGCGGCGCGAGCGGCGTGCTCCGGGCGCAGATGATTGAGCGTTCCGCGTTCGTCCTCATCGCCCCAGCGTCCCCAATTGGAGAGCGAGTCGAATAGCGAATCGAGTTCAACTTCGGTGAGTGAAGTACTAGCCATCTTTGAGCTTTTCTCCGCCAATCATTTCGCCAATCGGTTACGAATCAAGCGGCCTGGACGCCTGCCCGTCGGTTCGCCATCGCGAATCGTCACTTCCCCCGCCACGATCGTGGCCGCGAAGCCTACCGACCGTTGAGAAAGGCGTTGCCCGCCGCCCGGCAGGTCTTCGACGATCTCGGGCACCGCCGGCCCGACCGTGTCCGGGTCGAAGACGTTTAGGTCCGCGAGCAGCCCCTCGCGAATCAATCCGCGATCGGAGAATCCCCACGCCTGAGCCGGTTCGAGCGTCAGCATGCGAACGGCCTCCTCGAGAGAAAAAGCGCGCATTCCACGGACCCAATGCCCGAGCAGGTAGCTTTGAATCGAGGCATCGGCGATCTGGCTCAGATGGGCACCCGAATCCGAGAAGGTCATCACAGTGCGGGGATGTCGAAGCACTTCGAGCAGCACGTCCGGATCCTGGGGATAGAGACTGGGTTGGATGAAGAGCGTTTCGAAGTCGCTCTCGAGCGCGAGGTCGATCATGGCTTCGGCCGGTGATACACCGCGTTCTGTGGCCACGTCACGAACACTCGGAAGGGGTGGAAGGCCACGCTCGTAGACCCGAATGCCATCGTAGTCGGGCTTGCGAGGCATGGCACCGATCCCGCGCCAACGATCGTAATTGCCTTCCATCGCCGCGCGGGCCAGTCGAGAGCGGGTGTCGGGATCCTTGAGGCGACGCTTCTGCTCTTCGAGGGGACAACTTCGCAGCGCCTCCCATTCGGGCAAGACATCGAAGGGGAGCCGTGTCTTGAATGAGAGCAGCACGGAAATACCGCGACAATGACTCTGTCCGATCATGCGGCCGCCTTCGGCCGCCAGCGCGTCGATTCTCTCGAGCATGCGACGCCCACCGGTCGCCGTCGCGATCAGCCCTGCCGTAATCGGTACGCCCTGATCCACAGCGATGCGTCGAACATGCTGCCAGACTTCATCGCGCTCGGCCGGATCCTCCGAGAGCATGCCCTCCGTGCCGCCCTCCATGATTCCGACTCCGAGGTCGCCCATGACGCCCGCCAGCCGATGCACCTCTTCCCATGTGGCGATTCGAGAAGCGACGGGGCGATCGTCGGAGGTTTCGTGATGTTCGCTGCGCGAGGTCGTAAAGCCGATTGCGCCGGCTTCCAGCGCTTCTCGAAGCTGACCCTCCATCCTGCGCAGATCGTCTTCGCTGGCTTCTTGCTCGAAGGCCCGCTCACCCATCGCCCAGGTGCGCAGCGCCGAATGCCCGATATTGGCCGCATAGTGGATCGCCTTGGGCAACTTCTCGAGAGCCTCAAGGTATTCCGGAAAGGTCTCCCAGCTCCAATCGATTCCCTCCGCAAGGGCGGCGGGATCGATATCTTCGGCGCGCTCGAGATTCCGAACGACCAACGCTCGCTCATGGGATCGCACGGGGGCAATCGTGAAGCCGCAATTGCCCATCACTACACTCGTCACACCCTGCCAGCAGGAATTCGCGCCCATCGGGTCCCAGAAGATCTGGGCGTCGAAATGGGTATGACCATCGATGAAGCCCGGCGTGACGACCATCCCCTCGGCATCGATCTCTGTTCGACCGCGCCCGGACAAACGACCAATCGCAACGATCCGATCGCCCACGACACCGACATCGCCGCGATAGGAGCCGAGCCCCGATCCGTCGACGACAGTGCCGCCACGAACGATGAGGTCAAATTCCAAGGCGCGCTTCTCCCGAAGAAGCTAACGCAGTCGGACCCATCGGTCGGGAAGCTCCGACGGTGCAACGCCGGATCATCCGCGGCGCGGGGAAATGGTCCGAGAGGGCGCGGTGATTCGTGCAACGCTCGTCCCAGATCGCGACATCGTGGAGCTGCCATTGCCAACGGCATTGTAGATTCGGATCTTCGAGCAGGGTTCGCAGGTAGCCATAGAGCAGATCGCTTTCCGCCTGCTCGAGACCCACCAGCCCGCGGACGTAGGCGCCACAGAGAAAGAGCGCGCGGCGCCCCGTCTCGGGATGGACCCGGACCAGGGGATGTCGACAACCGCTGCAAACCTCGGCGACTTTCTCGTAGATCCCCGGACCAAACTGTAGTTCGACCGTCTTTCGAAAATACTCGCCCGGGTGGAGTTCCTGCTCGAGCCCGGCCACGAAGTCTTGAAGAGCCGGAGAGAGCTTGTCGTGGGCCGCATAGAGATTACACCAGAGCGTGTCGCCGCCGGAGGGAGGCGCGAGGCGCATATTCATCATGGCGAACTCGGGCGGCTCTTCCAGAAACGCGACATCCGTATGCCAGAGATCCGTCTTCGGAGGACTCTCGGCCGAGTCCTCGATGAATTCGATCGGTTCCTCGATTCCGCGTGCTCTCGTCACCGGGTAGACGTTGGGGACACCGAGCTGAGCTGCCGCATCCTGATGTTCAGCGTCCGAGAGATCTTGATTCCGTAGGAAGACCACGAGATGTTGGAGGATGGCGGTCCGCAACTCCCGCAACTGATCTGCGTCGAGTGGCCCTCGCAAATCGATGCCCGTTATTTCCGCACCGATCTGTGGGTTGATCGGCTTCACACCGATGCGATGGTATTCGGGTTTGCGGTTTGACTCGCTCATCGGTCTCCTTCGTCAACCAAGCTGCAGAATCGCAATGCCATCGATCTGCGCTATTGCGCTATTGCGCCACGAAGCCTCCATCGACCGAGAGCGCGGTACCCGAAACGAAGGAAGCGCGGCTCGAGCAAAGCCACAATGCCGCTTCCGCAATCTCTTCGGGTTCTGCGATTCGACCGATTGGATGCAGGCGTTTGAGTTCCGCATCGAGCTCGGGCGATTCCGCGACCACATCGGTGACCATGCTGGTCCGCGCCGTACCCGGGCAGATCGCGTTGATCTGCAGGCCCTGGGACGCGTATTCGAGGGCAGCGGTCTTGGTCAATCCGATCACACCGTGCTTGCTCGCGACGTAGGCCGCCTGTCCCGGAAAACCGATCAGCCCCGCACCCGAGGAACAATTGACGATCGCGCCCCCGCCGCCTTCGAGCATGCGTGGAATTTCGTGTTTCATGCAAAGGAAGACGCCCGTCAACATCACGTCGATCGTTCGACGCCATTGCTCGTCGGGCATCTCCGCAACGAAATTGGGCGGTCCCGAGATCCCGGCATTGTTGTAGGCACAATCGAGTCGACCGAAGCGTTCGACGGTCAGTGCCACCGCGCGTTCGACCGCTGCACTCTCGGCGACATCGGCCTCGATAAAGATCGCCTCGCCGCCCGCGCGCTCGATCGCCTCGGCGCCCGCCTCGCCGCCTTTGCGATCGCAATCGACCAGCGCGACGCGCGCTCCGCGCTCCGCAAAGAGGCGTGCCGCCGCAGCGCCAATACCCGAAGCAGCCCCGGTGACCAGCGCCACGCGTCCCGTAAATTCGTCACTCTTCATTGGTTCTCCCCGATCCACCAAGCGTTCCACGCAACGCCCTTCCTGCATGAGCAAGATTAGAACGCGGCGCGCCTCCGTCACAAGCCCTATTCGTGATGGACTATGCCTGCTGAGCTGTGTCAGCATGGTCACATGGGAAGACTCGACGGAAAAGTGGCATTGATCAGTGGCGGGGCGCGGGGGCAGGGCGCGGCAGAAGCGCGGCTCTTCGTGGCGGAAGGAGCGCGCGTCGTCCTGGGAGACGTGCTCGAAGAGGAGTGTGCTGGGGTCGCATCCGAGTTGGGATCGGCGGCGCGCGCGGTCCCCCTCGACGTCACCGACGAAGCGAGCTGGGCGCGCGCCGTGCAAACGGCCGTCGATACGTTCGGCAAGCTCGACGTGCTCGTGAACAACGCAGGCATCGTTCGAACCGGTTCACTCGAGAGCATGAGCCTCGACGATTACATGGCGGTCATTCAGGTCAATCAGGTCGGCGTCTTCCTGGGTATGCGTGCAGTCGTCGCGGCGATGCGGCAAGCGGGGCGGGGCTCGATCATCAACATCTCATCCAACGCCGGAATGGAAGGCGTCCAGGGCGTGATCGGATACGTCGCCAGTAAATGGGCGGTTCGCGGCATGACGAAGACCGCCGCCCTCGAACTCGGCGCCGATGGGATTCGCGTCAACTCCGTCCATCCGGGTGGTGTGAACACGCCCATGATCAACTCCGGTGATTTTCCGGATGTCGATCAGGACGCAGTCTTCTCCGCCCAGCCGATCCCGCGCGTCGGGCAACCCGAAGAAATCGCGCGACTCGTGCTCTTCCTCGCTTCCGAGGAGAGCTCCTTTTCGACCGGGTCCGAGTTCATCGCCGATGGCGGACGCCTGGCCGGCCATAGCGACGGTGGCACCGGCTCCGACTGAATACATACGCTCCTTCTAATTCGCCACGGCGCAGCGCGCCGACGCCGCGCCTTTCGTGTTGACCTTCGAGGGGCTCCAGAACGGCGAACTCGTCGAGGATTTCTACAATGGCGGGACCGGGAGCTCGGGCAGTTCCGGATTCGATTACGGCGTCGAGTTGCTCGATGTCTCCGAAGCGCTCATCGATTTGGACTCGGGCGGCAGCGGGAATTTCGCGAACGAGCCGACACCCGATACGGTCGTGTTCTTTACCATCGGCGGTGAAATCATCCTCGACGTTGCGGCCGGCTTCGACGTGGGTTTCTCCTTCTACTATGGATCCGCGGTGCCCGTGACGGTTACGGTCTACGACACCATGGGCGCGAGCGGCCTCGTCCTCGGCTTACTCCTGCTACCGGCACAGGGTAGCTCCCCGGCAGGGGCCGAGTCCCCCCGTCTGAGCCTATTTGTCAGAACGCCTAATATCGGTGGTGCTGAAAACGGGGCTTTTTTTCCCTATCCGTCGCCCGCTCCGATGAGGGTGACGTCAAGCTTTCGAAAGGTGGCCCAGGGATCAGCTGGGCGCGTGGAAGGTGGCCTTGAGGGCATCCATGTCTGCCCGGGTGATCGTCTCCTCGACCTCATAGCGTCGGATGCGCCAGCCTTCGGCGGTTCGTATATGTTCGGCACGAACGAAGCCGCTCGCGACGTTCGTCATGCCTGTGGTTTCGATTGCTTGGAGGTGGCTCGTCGATCGCGCGTGCTCGCCGTCGACTTCAATCACATGGGTATTCAGGTAGTGCCGCACGGTCCCCTCGGTCATAGACACGCCCGCCCCGAACATCCGTCGAAACCAAGTGAGAATTTCGCTCCGGCCCGTCGATTCGTCGACGAGTCGCTCGTCACCACAGAGCTGAACCAAGATCCAGGTCGCGTCTTCGGCGATCACGCGACTTTCGAGGGTGTCGAGATCTCCTTGATCGAGCGCTTGATAGTAAAGCGACAGCACATTCGTGATCTCCGCGTGTGCCAATGCTTTCGATCCTGCGTCCATTAGGTCTCCATCTTGTCTCCGTGAGGAGAGCTTGCATCAAATCGTTTGGTCATGAGTGTTCGTTCGCGATCGAGTCCGTTCGTCCGCCTAACGACCAACTCTCTTTCTAATCTCCGCCATGGCAGGGTGGTGGGCCAGGAGGCCGCCATCGACGGAGATCATTTGTCCAGTGATGAAGGCTGCTGCTTCGGAGGCCAGGAAGACGACAACCGCCGCGATGTCTTCCGCCCGTCCGAGCTGCGGGGTCAGCGTGTTCTCGGCGTAGATGGCAACCTGGTCCGGCGGCACATTCGCTTCGAGCGCGGGCGTCGAGATCACTCCGGGTGCGATCGCATTCGAGCGAATGCCTTCCTTCCCGTACTGTGCGGCGACCGACTCCGTGAGGGAGCGGAGCCCGGCCTTCGAGGCCGCGTACGCTGAGCGAGCGAAGTCTCCCGTCAATCCTGAGGCCGATGAGGTGTTCACGATCGAGCCGCCGCCTCGAGCGATCATGTGCGGAATTGCGTACTTGCACCCGAGCATGGGCCCCCGCAAATTCACTCGCATCGTCCGGTCCCAAACCGCTGCGTCCATCTCGGCGACGGCAAGATCTCGACTGATGAGCTCGGGGTCCGAATCTGCCGCATTGTTATGCAGAATGTCGAGCCCCCCAAATTCCGCGACCGCCGCCTCGATCATCGCCTCGATCGACGCCTCGTCACCGACGTCTGCAGCGACGCCGAGCGCAGTGATCCCATCCGCGTGGAGTGCGCGAGCGACCGCCTCGGCACCTTCTCCGTTCAGGTCCGCGACGACGACCGAGGCGCCGGCGCGGCCGAGCGCTTCGCAGGTGGCGCGGCCGATTCCTGAGGCGCCGCCGGTCACAAGAGCGACACGACCCTCGAGCACGGGAGTGGTTGTGACAGGGGACATGTGGCCTCCGGTGGGCGGTTTCGCACGGGAATATCGCACGGGATGGATGGGAACGAACGGAGTATCGTTCGTGGGATGCCGCGTCGTCAATCGCCTGGCGCGCGACCCTCCAACCCGATGAGGCCGACCCGATTCATGCTCAATGATCGACCGCTTCTTATTGCGAGCGAAAATGAAGAGACCTCGCGTCTGGCGACGAGTCTGGATGCCGAGTTCGTCTCGCTTCCCAACCTGACTCGTCCGGAGACCTTTGAGGCTTGGCGTGCAAAGACGCTTAAGGGCGACGTCCGTGAGCGCGTGATCGTCTCGGTCTGGCCGCCGCCGAGCGAGGCCCGCGATCTTGTGGAACTGGACGCCAACGCCTGGGCAAAGCGTTTCGAGCAGCCCTATCTGCTGTGGAATTTCGTCTTGGGCGCGGCGGCGAAACGCGTTGCCGACGGGGGGCGTGTCGTCGCGGTTTGTCAGGCGCCGGCGGCGCTCGATGCGCCCGGGCTTACTCCAGAGCTTGCGATCGCAGACGGCGTGCTCGCCCTTGTTAGGTCGATCGCTGCGGCAGAGGGGTCGCGAGGTGTCCGTGCGAATCTGGTGACGACGCCGATCGGTCTGGTCGAAGGCGACCTCGTCGCACCGCCGCCGCCGCTCGAAGGCTTTCCCGGGACGATCGAAACCCACGTGGTAGGCGCGGTTCGAACCTTTCTCTCCGCGGATACGGAGGGCCTAACCGGCCGGGTTCTCTCGGCGGATGGAGGGCGCACGCTTTGACGAAGACAATCGGGAGCGAGCGGAAAGTCATCGTGGTGACCGGCGCGACGGGCGGCGTCGGCCGAGGCATTGCCCTCGCATGCGCCGAGGCGGGTTGGAGCGTCTGGATTGCTGCTCGTCGAGAGAAAGAGGGTCAGGCCGTTGCAGCCGAAGTCGATGCCCTGGGCGGCGAAGGACATTTTGTAGCGTGTGATGTGGGCGTTCCCGGTTCCGCGGCAGAGGCGATCGCAACGATCCTGTCTCAGGAGGGGCGGCTGGATGGCGTGGTGCATAATGCGACGAGCGGTCTGTCTCCCGTCCCTGTCTCGCTGGCAGAGGTCGGGCTGGCGGATTTTCAGGATCATGTGCACGTAGCGTTAGGCGCGCTTCACAGCCTGGCTCGCGCCAGCTTCGAGGCGCTTAAGGAGAGTCAGGGTTCGCTCCTTTTGATGACCTCGGAAGCTGGTTTCGAGGGCAAGGCAAAGCTGTCGCCTTATGCCGGTGTGAAGGGGGCCCAGCGTGGCTTCGCTCGCGCGCTGGCACGCGAATGGGGCAGGGACGGCGTACGTGTTAATTCGATCGCGCCCCTGGCATCCACGCCTGCCATGGAGCGCGCCTTCGAACTCGATCCGGCGATGGCGGATCGTGTGCTCGCTCGAAACCCGCTGCGACGACTCGGAGACGCGACCGAGGATATTGGCCGCGCAGCCCGCTTCCTGCTCTCCGACGACGCGAGCTATGTCACAGGGCACACGCTGATGGTCGACGGCGGGAGCTGTCCGGCGGTCTAGCGCCTAATGCCAGTCGCCAGATGCCTAAGGAATGACGACGTCGAGTCGCTCAGGACCGTACTCCTGGAGGTGATTCACGCACTCCCACGTATAGCCAGGCGCTAGTTCAACTGAGTGTGCGGCGTGGACCAAGAGGAATTCTTCAAGCACGACACGGCCTACTAGACGCGTGAGATGATTGCCGAGGCAGATATGTGGTCCGATCCCGAAGGCCAGATGTTCGGGAGGATCCTCTCGGTCGAGGCGAAAGGACTCTGGGTCGGGATACACCTCCGGATCTCGATTTGCCGCGCCGATATGGAGCATCATGTGCTCTCCCTTGTGGACTGGACACCCGCCAAGTGAGCCTTCGTCCCGTGCCGTTCGCATCAGGAATGCCACGGGTGTCTCCAGCCGAAGCGACTCCTCGACCGCCTTCGGGATCAGCGCGGCGTTCTCGCGGAGCGCCGTCGCAAAGCCTTCGTCGGTCAGCGTCCGGTAGAGGAGGTTGCCGAGCATAAAGCTGGCGGAGAGTGAACCGGCGAGGATATTCACGACGAGCGTTCGCGTGTGATGGGCGCCAATCGACCATCCGTCCTGGGCCTCCGTCTGTACCATCAGCGTGAGCAAATCGTCCGGAGCATTCGTTCCCGCTTCGGCGCGTTCGCGGATCAAGCCATCGAGACAAGTCGCGAGTTCTGGAAAGCAGGCTTCGATCCCTTCTCCCGCTTCAGTCTTTCCAGTCGTCGGCCAGCTGCTGTGAAGCAGTTCGTTGCACCATCGCATAACATCATCGTGGAGCGCATCGGGGATTCCGAGCACGTGGGCCGAGACGGATCCGGGCAGCGGGACTGCGAGATCCGCCATGAGATCCCCGGCGCCGCGCGTGGCGATCACGCCGAGGCGCCGCTTCACTTCCGACCGGGTCCACGGCTCCGCCTCCGTCGCGCGGCTGCGGGTGAAGCCCTTGAGCAGGATTCGGCGGATCTTCGGATGGAGCGGGGCGTCGAGTTCGCCCAGGAAGCTTTCTTCTTCCGGAACGACGACGCCGGGGGCGCGCATGTCGCCGACGCTCGAATAACGCTTCGAGTCGCGGAATCCCTCGGCTGTGTCTGCAAAGCGAGTCGTGAGGACCAGGTTCTCAGCCGGCCGGCAGATCGGCTTCTCGGCGCGGATACGGGCCATCTGAGCCAGATCCTTCGCCGCTTCGGGATCCGTCGGGTCGAAGGCAAAAGCCTCATCAATCGCGCCGTGGTTTCCGTCGCTTTCGCTGCCCATTGTCTTTTCTCCTCGTCGCTCAGATTCGCGATTCGCGGTTCATGCGGGGATCGAATTCGATCGGAGCCTGGCTGATTCCCCGCGTCGGAACGAGTTGATTCCGAACGATGCTGCCCGGGGCGATCGTGTAGTCGGGGATCCGGTCGGTGAGGACGTCGAGGGCGATACGCGTTTCGAGTCGAGCAACCGCGTTCCCCAGACAAAAATGGATTCCGTGGCCGAAGCTCCAGTGGTTCTTCGCGTCGCGTTCTAGCTTAAGTACGTCCGGATCCTCGAAAACGGTCGGGTCATGATTCGCTGAGCCATAACAGAGGAGGACTTGGTCGCCGGCGGGGATTGTTTCGCCCCCGATCTGGACGTCCCGGGTGGTCGATCGTGCGAGTCCCTGAACTGGCGAGACATAGCGCAGGATTTCGTCTAGAGCGTGGGGCCAGCGCGAAGGATCGGCCACCAATTTCCGTCGTTCGTCGGGATGCTCCGCCAAGGCAATGAGACCGCCAGCGATCATGTTCATTGTCGTGTTCTGCGAGGCGTCGTGGAGCAAGGAACAGAAGCCCCCGATCTCCTCGTCGGAGAGGGGGGACACATTCCCCTGGTTATGGAGGATCTGCGAGATCAGATCGTCGCCGCGGCGCACGCGTCGTTCCGCCACGAGGCCGGTCCAGTAGTTGCCCATCTCATCGTAGGCGCGAAGGGCTGCGTCGCTGGTGAAGTCGTTGCCGGCGAGGGTATCCATGTTCCACCCGAGGAAGCGCTCGCGATCCGATGTCGGCAGATCCATCAATTCGCACATCGTGAGGGTCGGGATGAGTTGGGAGTACTGGGTCGCGACGTCGAATCGCCCATTGGTAAGCAGCGGTTCGAGAATTGCGGCAGCGCTCTGGCGTACGCCTTGTTCGAGGGAGGCGACGCGGGCAGGTGTGAGTACGCGCGCGAGAATCGCGCGGAGCTCGTCGTGCCGCGGAGGATCCATGTTGAAGATATTAGGCGGGATCAGTGAGATGTCGGTATCGATCAAAGTGCCCGTCGCGGACGAAAAGGTCTTCCAGTCCGCTAGCGCATCGTTCACATCGCGCGCGCGCGTGATCAACCAAAAGTGCGGCCAGACGCGCGCCTCAGCGTTAGGACGTCTATAGGCGGGCGCATGCTCACGGAGTAACGCATAGGCCGGGTAAGGATCTTCGAAGGACGCCGGGTCGAAGGGGTCGAAATCGAAGTCGTCCGGTAGGCTGCCGCGACCCTTCATCGCTCCGTCTCGCCGGATTGCTCATCGAGTCTGGCAAAAACCTCATAGGCGATTTGCATCGATCGCAACGCTTGAGGAACGCCAGCGTAGACCGCGCTGTGCATGATCACCTCTGATACCTCAAGGCGACTCAACCCATTCGCGAGGCCGGCTTCGATATGCACGCGCAGGGGGCCCTCTTGATGGGTCACCGAAAGGATCGAGATCGTGGCAATGCTTCGCTGTGCTCGTGCGAGGCCCGGCCGGTCCCATACGGCGGTTCCCGTCTTGTTGATCCACTCCGTCCAGTCCGCCTCGATCTCACGCGGCGCACGATTTTTCGCGAGAAAATTCTCCGCGCCTTCTTCGATCGATCGCGCTTCTCCTGCCGCGCGCTGTTCATTCGCCTTTTGCATTCCGAAAACCGCCTTTCTAAGACATCAAGTTTTATTAGGCCCGACCGCTTCATCCCCAAGGCGATGAATATGCTGGAGCAGCGGCTCGTTACTCCCGAGCATAATCGAGTCGCGGCCGGCTTCGAACCCTTGCTGGCATTCGGCGGCGGCGACGAAGTCTTCGCCGCGAAGCAGTTCGATCGCGAACTGAGCGCCCTGAAGATGACCTTCGCGCTTTTCTTCTGTCGCGGGGCCATTGAGCATATAACTGAACTGGACCTGCGCCTGCCCGGGATGGCTGCCCGGGTAGACCCGGATCATCTGAGAAGCCGTCGATCCCTGGACCAGGACGCAATTGGGAAATAAGAAGTAGACAACCGTGCCTTCAAAACAGTCTGGCCATTGTTCTTCGGGTATCTCACGCAAGGGATGGTCTGCCCGTGCGTAGAGGCAATCGGGAGCCTTCGGAGCTCTCACTTGGGGAACTAGGGCTTGGACGAATCAAAGCACATTGGAGGAGTCGTCTGGCCGCTTCGAAATGCTGTCGGCAAAATCTAGCTTTCCCAGGAAGGGGCAGGGTGGCCCCATCGGAGCCTGTTTTTCAGAACTCCTAATATCGGGTGTGCTGAAAACGGGGCTTGAAATTGCTATCCGCCGCCGATCCGCCCGGGCGACCGCTTCGATCTCGACGTAGAGATCGTGGCCAAGCGGCCCTCGAAGGACCGCCCCGAGACCGGACTCATCACCGCGCGCCATAGACTGTCGAGCCAGACGGGCGTGGTTGTGATCGAGAACCGCGCGACTAGCCTCGTCGAACGAAGGCCGTCGCGCGGGTCGGACTAGAAGAAGATCTGACCCTTCAAGCCCACGAAGGGCGCCGCGTCGTAGTCATCGTCGGCGATGTGATTGCCGTCGTTGTCCTCGACCCGCAGGTGTCCCGCCAGCGCGACGCCCCCAAGCAGGTCGATCGCCGCCGCGGGAATCGGGCGCCAGCGAATCTGCACGAAGACCGGCAACTCGGTCTCCTGTCCCACTCCGCCCTTATCTGTTCGGCCCGCGCCGTCCCCAGCCCGGTTGCCGTCACGCAGGCGGAAGCGACGCGTCTGATAGGTAAAGCCCGCACCGATCGAGAACTCGTCGTTGATCGTGAACTCGAGTTCGCTGCCAACCCCGGGGTCGAGCACGGTCGTGAGCCCGACCGTCCACTTCCAGTTCTCGGCAAATTGCCATTTGAGCGTCGGGACGGGCAGGATCCCCACGTGGTCCTCGAGCGCGCTAAACGCGCCCAGGATCAGCCCGATCGAGAAATCCTCGTTCGGGTGATAGTCGAAGCCGGCGATGACGCCGCCCGTGATCGTGTCGCCGAAGTTCGCGCCGCTCTCGCCCCAGCTACGGACCAACGCGCCGCCAATCAGCCGCCAGCGGTCGTTCACGTCGTGCCCGACGAGCGCTGCGATCACGCCTCGATGTACGTCGTCCCACTGGTAGTGTTTCTGGGTCGTCGATCCGCCGCTCGGATCGTCGTTACGTCCGCCCGAGAAATTGTAGGCCTGGAGCGTGTAGGAGCCGAGCAAGAAGACCGAGGTCTTGTCGGCCACCTTGATTCGCTGAGAGAGCGACAAGAAGGCGTTATTCCGAGACATCTCGCTGTCATCGTCGACGTCCGTCTTGAACTGGTGGCCGTATTGGAACGTCGCGATCGTTGGCGGCGCATTCAGGTCCGGGTTCATGATCGCCGGGATGTCGATCGCCTGGGCGGAGACCTGCCCTGCCGAGGCGAGCAGGCAGACGATCGCTCCGAAGAGCGCCAGGGCGGCGTGTTTCTTGATCTCGTTCGAGAGGTCAGCGGGCGTGGTCATCACTAATGGAACTCCTTGCGACTCATTGCTGTAGGCGTGGAACGGAATGTTTCCACTCCACGGCGAGAGAGCCAGATAATGACACGGACAAGGGCAGAAATCCCGTAGGCCAAGGAAGGGCCCGGGAAGCCCCGTCAGGGCTTAGTTGTCAGAACACTGAGTATCGGTGGTGCGGAAAACGCAGCTTTTTTTTCCTAACCGCACCGAATCTTCTGGTTGATCGAGTTGGGCCAAGCATGCGAGCCGTCTAACTTAATCACAGTTCGCGCAAGCCTGACTGCACGCCGCAGTGTTTCCGCTGACTAGCGAATCGGTGCCACAAGAGAGGGCTCCAGATGTCGATCGACCGCCGCAGATTCTTGAAGAGCATGGCAGTCTGGATGAGCGGGGCTGCGGTTTGGGGCCGGGGAATCCCGGTGCGCGCCGCGGAGGAGATGCCCCAAGCATTTGGTGGCGATCGGCTTTTCGCCGATGTGAAGACCTATTCGGATTTCGGCGTTCACCATGCGGGCAAGGAGCCCGACCGCCTAACATCGAATTGGCAGGCGGATCATCTGACGCGACTGGGATTCCAGGTCAGCCGCCAGGATTTCGAGCTCGAGCAGTTCTTCGCAGGCGAGGTTTCACTCACACTGGACGACGGTACGCGAATTCCGGGCGCGCCTCAGGTTCCGGTGACCGTCGCCCCGCGCGCCATCACCGCACGACTCGCACGAGCGACGGAAGAGATCAGCGAACTTCGCGGTGCGATCGTGATCGTCGAACTCGAGACAGACAATACGATCGATGTACCGGATCAATTGGCCGCCTTCGCCCGCGTCTGGGACGCCGGTGCCCGCGCGATCGTCGCGGTTTGCAACCACCCGTCGGGCCGCGTTCAGTTCGGGAACGTGTCCGAGGATCGTGCGCGCTGGCCGGTCCCATTAGTCCTCGTGGGACGCGCCAATCGCGCCCAGCTACTGGCCGCTGTCGGAGCGAACGTGACGCTTCGGCTTGCGGGGTCTCATCGGTCCGTGACCGCGCAGAACGTACAGGGGCGGTTGGTTCGGGGCGACGACTGGATCGTCGTTTCGACACCGCAATCCGGATGGACGACCTGTGCAGGAGAGCGCGGGCCCGGGATCGCCTACTTTCGGGGACTTGCCGAGTACGCGGCAGGGCTCGCGACGGGACCGAGCTGGCTCTTTACGTCGAACTCGGGACACGAACTCCACGACCTCGGCGCGCGTATGGCCCACCGGGCGGGCACGCTTCCCGCCCCCGATCGAACCGCACTCTGGCTCCATCTCGGCGCGGGAATCGCGCAGCGGAACTGGGAGGAGCACGACTCGGGCATCACCCTCTTGGACGAAAAGGCACGGACGGTTCTGAGTTGTGACTGGTCCGACTCCCTATCGATGATCCGACATTTCTGGGGAACCCGAACACTGACCGTGCCTCATCAAATCCTCAAGTTAGGCGAAATGCGCGAGGTCGTCGGCCACGGCTACGCGACCTCTCTAGGCCTCGTCTCCATGCAGCCCTACCACCACGTGCCTGGTGACTTGCCGGAAACCACGAGCCCTCAGATCCTCGAGACCATGGGCCGCGCAATCTTCTCCGCCGTCAGCGATTCGGTTAGTTAGTTCTGGATACGACGCCCGGTGAGCGAGGATCGAGTACGAGCGACTGGCCGTTCGGCCAGGCGAGCGTCGCGAGTTCGAATCCGGTCTCGTGCCCCAACAAATGAGACTCTTCAACGACTCGAGTCGCGGCTGTGGCGACGTTTATTGACACCAGTTATGCCAAATGTCGAATGGGCGTTGCGTCGCGACGAGTCTGGGGTCGGGCGCCTAGTCCGTCATCCAGGAGACGGGAAGGCACGCACGCT
>JASDVF010000042.1:17757-23347 GCA_041440805.1 Myxococcota bacterium
GTCTGAGTTGTCAGAATGTTCAGTATCGGTGGTGCGGAAAAGGTGGCTTGTTTAGCCGATCGACGAGTCGGCCTAAGAGAGGAAGCGAACAGCGGGCGTTTGTACCTGGTGTACGATTGGGATGGAGACAAGAGCAGGTAAATCTCGTGCGGAGGGCCCACGCGTCATTGCCTGGATCTCGAACGACGACATCTTCACACCAGCTTGAAGCACTAAGGAGGCCAGCATGAGCCCTAGAGAAGAAACGACCCGGGCCCTCTACGACCGCAGTGCGTTGGGTTGGCAGAGAGATCAGCCTGTTATGCTCTCGGACTTCACGGCTCGCCCAGTGGTTATGAAGGAACTCGGCGATATGACGGGACGCCGAGTGGTCGACCTTGGCTGTGGCGAGGGGTACGTGTCTCGCATGCTGTGTGAGGCGGGTGCGGCCTCTGTGGATGGATTCGATATCTCATCAGAGATGATTCGCCAGGCGACGGAGAGCACGCCGGCCCATGCAGCGGATCGGCTGAGCTATGCGGTCCGCGACCTTGGCGTGATTGGGACGATGGAGCCACACATTTATGACGATGCCATTGCCGTCTTCTTGTTGAACTATCTAAGTTGCGCGGCGACGGCGAGCGTGTTCCAGCTTGTGAGGCACTGTGTGCGACCGGGCGGGCAATTCATTTTTACCGTCCCACACCCGGCACTTGCCTGGCTAAAGCCGCACTCAAAGCCGTTCTACTTCGATGGAGAGGGGCAGACGTATCGGGGCGCGATTGACCACACGCTAGAAGGCCTTATCTGGCGTATCGATGGCGAGTCAACGCCCGTGCGTGCGGTTCACAAGACCTTTACGGACTACAATCGGTTGCTGCGGGAAGCGGGCTTTGACGCCATGCCTGTGGTGCGAGAGTTATACGCAGAGCCATCACACATCGCGCTGGATCCTGACTTCTTCGGGCCCTTAGAGGGCATCCCGCTGCACGTCATGTTCCAGGTCCCAGTACCCTAATGGTCGATCACAGGAGACCCGCCGGGCATAACGTTTTAAGGGGCCCGCGTCGGTGGACGTCTGGTCAGCTGTTGGCGCGGCCGGACTGGCGATTCGAGGCGGACGGAGAAGTGGCGGGTGATCTGCGCGAACTGGAGCGGTGGGCGCGGGGGCGTGAGGGCGCCATCGAAGCGCTGGACATTGGGGAAATGGCCCTTCCAGGGCTGCGCCATCTGGCGTCAGCAATCCAGAATGAGCTCACCTTTGGGAGTGGGGTGGCATGGGTTCAGCAGTTGCCCGAAGTGGAGCCGCTCACTCTACGGCTTGCATACCTGGCGCTTGGGCTGTGCATGGGCACACCCATTGGCGCGTATGGTCGGCTCTATGATGTACGGGATTCTGGCCGGAGCTACCGCAATGAGGCGATTCCCGTGTCCCAGACTCGTGAGTCCACAGGTGTTCACACGGACAGCTCGAGCAAGGAGGTTTGCCCGCGCTGGATAGGTCTACTTTGTATTCGGCCTGCTCCCAAGGGAGGTGGCTCGCGAATCACGAACGCATTGGAGACGCATGAGCGACTTGCGCAGGTAGATAGTGAAAGCCTGGATCTACTGTATCAGCCCTTTATTCGTGACCTGGTCACGCCGGGGGCAGTGGGAAGTCGATCGAACCTGCTGCGCAACTGTTTCCCGATCTTCTCGGAACCACCGAATCCCCGATTTCGGTATATGCGTTATTGGATTGAACGGGGTCACCTCAAGGCTGGTGTTCCGTTGCTGGAACGTCAGATAGCGGCACTCGATCAACTGGACCGATTCCTGGAGCATCCGGATCACGTATTTCGGTTCAGGATGGAGAGGGGGCACATGATGTTCTGTGACAACACTACGGTTGCACACGACAGAGATGAGTATGTAGACGACCCGGCCGATCCGAGGTGGCTGTCCAGGCTTTGGCTGGCGGCTCCCAGCCCTTGATGCCGAACGCCTCTGCGGAGCCTCGGCAGTGTCGCTTGCTGAACCTCGATGGATCGTGTGCACATCGCTCGACTAACGGTTTCGGCGGGCTTGAATTTACGACGCACGGTTTAGGAAGCGGGGGATACTAGATGTGAGGGGCTCTTCGGTTCTTCTGAGCGCGCCGATTCCCGGAGAGGGCTATTGCTTCGAGCCAACAACACGAGACGAGCTGATGGCAATCGCCTTTCAAGCAAAGGCCTCTGGCAAGAGACTTCGTGAGGCGTTGCCGGTAGCCCTCTTGCTCATAAATCTGGCGAGCAAGTTCACGTAGGCGAAGCAGCGCCTAGGTGGAAGGCCGACGCCTAGCCCCTGCACGGATCTGGTAGCCGAGAAAATCAAAACCTCGTCTTGTGCGCCCAATGAAGTGCTTCACGGGGTGAAGGCGTAAGCCGAGCGCCGCGATCTCTTCGTGCAGCGCTGAAAAAGTGCCTGTTCTGCGAAGTTAGAGGGCCGAGGCGCGGCGGGGTTCATCCCCTTACTTCTGTCCAGTCTTGGTCAGCAATGCTCTGACGGCGGACGTGCTGGAGGGTGTAGCCAGCGCACCGGCTCAATTAGCCGCACTGGGCTTACAGGCACTCAAGGGCGATGTGGCCCTGCGTCGTTTAAACATGGCGCCCGGAGGGGGCAGGGTAGCCCCGTGGGGGCTTAGTTGTCAGGCGCGTGCTAATTTCCTCGTTGACATGGACACCTCTCTCGCAGTCATCGTAGACAGAGGGTCGATGTCGACTTATCCGGGCAACTTCAGAATCCTGCTGGCGCGCTAGAAGTTGACGAAATTAGGCATTTGGGTGGATGCGTCTAAGGCACAGTGGTTCTGGAATCTCCACCTTTTCCCCCAAGCAACTTCAAGCCAATCGGCGCAATATGCTAAATGCACGCCGCAAGTGAAACAGATCTGACAACAAAGGCGAACCCCCGATGTCGCGCAATATTCTGATCGTCGAAGACGAACCCCAAGTAAGGAAGATCATCAAAGCGCAGCTTACTCGGAGACACTGGAATGTGACCGAGGCTGGCTGCTGTCGCGAAGCCGAGGCGATTCTCTCGGGCGAAAATACCTTTGAGGTGATCCTTTGTGATCTGAATCTACCCGACGGGATGGCTTGGCAGCTCCTCGACCAGTCGAGTGAGCGAACGGATCAGCCGGCTCTAATCGTGATCACGGGCGCCGGCCTGATCGACAATGCGATTACGGCTCTACGGCACGGGGCAAGCGATTTTATGCAAAAGCCGTTCACGGGCGATCAACTGGATGATGCCTTGGTTCGCGCCTGCACACGTCGCCCCCTCCGGGCAGCCATGGCCCAAAAAATCGAGCCGATCGAGCACTGGCGCTGTGAGAACGCCCCCCGCTTCCTCGGAACCCATCCGAAGATCTTGGATATGCTGAAAATGATGCAGTCTGTTGCGGATACCAGCGCGTCTGTCCTGATCACGGGCGAAAGCGGTACCGGCAAAGAACTCGTCGCTCGAGCGCTCCACACGGCGAGTGACAGACGTATGAACCCGCTCGTCACGCTCAACTGCGCCGCAATCCCCGAGGCGCTGATCGAAAGCGAATTATTCGGCCACGTCCGGGGAGCCTTCACGGGTGCTACGGAAGCGCGTCGGGGACATTTCGTCGCAGCACATACCGGCTCGATTTTTCTCGACGAAGTCGGCGACCTGCCTCTTGCGATGCAGACCAAGCTGCTGCGGGTCTTGCAGGAAAAGGAGGTCGTTCCCGTGGGCCAATCCAGTACGATCGCAATCGATACACGAATCATCGCAGCGACGAATGTCGACCTTGAGAAGGCCGTGGCTGACGGGAAATTCCGGGAGGACCTGTACTACCGGCTCAACGTCATTCCGATCGAGGTGCCCGCCCTTCGCGATCATCGAAGTGACATCCCGAGTCTGGTAGACGGCTTCATCGAACGACATAACAAGCGACTTGGACGCAGCGTTTCGAAAATGGATGCGGATGTCCTCGACTGTCTCGAGCAACATGATTGGCCCGGAAATGTCCGAGAACTGGAGAATGCGGTCGAGCGGATGGTGGTTCTCAAGGGCGACGGAGAGTTGAATGTCAGTGATCTGCCAGAGAGCCTGCGTCGGGCATCCACGCGAATCACCGGCCCGTTGACGCCCGAGATACCAGCTGAAGGCATCAACTTGCGAGATGCCGTCGAAAGCTTCGAAGCCAATCTGATCGAGCAGGCGCTCGCGCGCGCAGACGGAAACAAGGCCAAAGCTGCACGCCTGCTGAACGTGAGCAGGACGACACTGATCGAAAAGATAAAGCGAATGAACTTATCGCTTCCGGACGATATGTCGCCGAAGAGTCCCTCCGTAGAAGGGGTCCCCAACCAGTCGAACTAATGGTCGCTTACAGCAGCCAGGTACCACCATGCCCGCAAGGGGCTGAGTAGCCCCGTCAGGGCTTAGTTTTCAGAACGCCTAATATCGGTGGTGCGAAAAACGGGGCTTTTTTTCCCTGTCCCCCACCGTCGGGGAATATATGCTGGTGTCGATGGCGCTGAACACCTTCGGCGTCCATGCCGATGAGGGATGCGCGGGGCTCGAGTCTGGTGGTTCAGGGCTTTAGTTCTCGATTGCTCTCGCTTAGGCGCCTTGGGTTTCTTGCTAAGCCTTGCCCTGGCCTGTTAGGGCCCAGCCGGATGTCGGAGGTTCTAGGTGTTCGCGATTACGCGTCGTAGATCGTCCTGAGGGCTTCTATGGGTTTCGCTTCGGGGTAGATTTCTGCAATCACAGCTGCGAGAGACGGGTCCTCGAGGCGTTCGGCATCGAATCGAAAACTGGCTTTCCTCTTTGTGAGATCTTCGTTGAAGATACGTTCCACCTCTCGAACGGAGAGCGATGTCGCGCACTGTCGCCGCCGCTCTTCGTCGTTCGGGTAGACGTCCGCCTTCCACAGGACACTCACGCGGTAGGCATCGAGAGGGGCGCGGAAATGTACCTCGCCGCGATCGGTGACTTCCCATTCCTCGCTTCCGTCGTCAGCTGGGCTGAACTCCGCACGAGAGGTCACGCGGAGCGTGCCATGATCGAAGGGTCCAATTGGGCCGACCTGGTGGAACATGCCGTGGTTGTCGCCCACGAGTGCTGTATTGGCCATCTGTCCGACATGCTCTTCCGGCGGTGCATGGGGCCCGTTAGGCCAATATCGGAGGGCTCCGCCCTCGACATCATTCATCCACCAAATAGATGTAGCCTGGATGATTGACCACTCGTCGAAGAGTCCTGACCAGAGCATGGCCCGCAGCAGCCACATGGGAGTATTCTCGCGGCTGCGGCCTTGAAAGCGTGGATTGTCCGTATGGGCCGGGCCGGCTTCAGAGATTGCGACCATCACGTTCACGTAGAGGCTATGAGGAATGATGACCTCCGCGTCGTAAAACTTCTTCGACGCTTCAATCACGCCCTCGTGTGCAAGGAAAAGATCTGAGCCCTCAACCTTCAGATTCGCGTGGACCCAATCGTTCTGAAACCAGAGCGCACTCGTCGGGGCATCGGTCTCCGGTGAACCTGCGGCATACCATCCGCCCAGGGGCGTATAGGGCGCATTCCGTTTAAGGAGATCTTCGACGAGCTT
>JASDVF010000043.1:0-17438 GCA_041440805.1 Myxococcota bacterium
CAGAGCTGGGCTCAGCAAGCACAGCGGCAATACGGGAGCGTACCCGATTCGGCCGGATCGGATCTGGTCGGGATCAGCAGCTCCTCGAACCGGGTCCGCTAGGGCCAATCCGGCGGGTTCGAGTCAACCTCGGGTTCGAGGCGATTCACCCGAAACATCTTTCTCAGCTCCTCAAGGTTAGCTTTGCCTCGGGTCCAGTACGGGGTCAAACCCGCGGCCAGCGCGCCGGCACTGATAGACTCGCCTCTCTCGCGCGTTTGGCTGCCAGAGGCGTCGCCGAGAGCGCTCAAACGAGGGCATCGACCGCAGCTACTCGCCGCTCGCGATACCAAGGGATTTCATGTGATCCGACTCGGCCTGATCGATCGTCGCATCATCGACGGCGCTTCCCTCGACTACGCCTAGCAAGACGCCATCTTCGTCGACGACGGGTGCCCCAGAAACTCGGCCTCAGAGAATTGATCGTAAAGAGAGTCGAGGGAGTCGTGGGCCCCAAGAGCAATCGGCTTGCGAATCATGATTGTGCGCGGCGGGCTGTTGGCGGCGCGAGCAAGAGACCGCGCAGGGGGACCACACGCTCAAGCCGTCCCTCTATATCGACGGCGTAGAGGTACTGGATGGAATAGCGCGCGTGGTTCTCCGCGGAGCTCCTAATGAGATCGATTGCAAACGCCACCGAATCGGCCGCCGCAACGGAAACGAATTCCGTATGCATTAAGCCACCGGCCACTTCCCCGAGCACGTCCACGCGATCGTCGCTCGAAAGCTCGCCGAGAATCTCGACTGCCGCTCCGGGTTCGACTTCTTCGATCGCGTCGGCTGCCTGGCTGGGCGGCGCCCCCTCGACAATCTAGGCCGCCTGTTAGACGCCGAGCATCGCTAAGAGTCGTGCGAGATCCCCGCTCGATAGATGCGCCGCGGCATGGTTTCGATCGACTTCACCAAAATCGGCGAGCAGTTCTCGAACCGCTTCACGGTCTCCCGCGTCGAGCCGCGCAACGATTTCATCCCAGGGCCGCTCCCCATCACTCAGCTCCAACTAGCACGATCAGCGATCGAGCAGATGTCGACGGCTCACGTCGACGACAAAATCACCGTGTAAAGCAGAACGCCCCAGCAGCATCCTGTGTGCCATTTTCCCACGGTCGACAAGACTGATTTCAATCGTCTTCTCGACATCACCAAGACGCAGCTGCGTCTCTACGAAGTACCGGAGGTCGTATTCACCGTTGCTCGACTTCACCCTCGACCGGCGTACGATCTTCGCCTTCACGGAAAAATGTCGATCCCGCTTCGTTAGGTGAACGACGACGTCAAATCTAATTCGTCCGCGTCCGATCTCTTCGATGTCTTCCACGTGCAGGGCGCTGGTCTGCGCTCCAGTGTCAACCTTGGCTCCGAGACGCCGAATTCCCCACTCAGGAAACTCGACGTACTCGTTCCAACCCACGACGATCTTGTTTCGCATATCCGCTCCGGTGAATCGAGGGGCGGGGGGGACCCCCGCAGCTTAACCACTCGGAACGAACCTGTCCCTTATCCTGCGCCAAAGCTCCTGTGCACTATTCACAGTCCAATGGTCAGCCTATGCAAGCGTGCTTCCCCGCGCCAAGCTCCGACGTGCCGGTCCTCCATTTTGGGCCGATTTGCTGATGAGTTGGTCGAAAACATATGGACGTTGGGTTCGACGCTCCCTGAGAACCGGCGGCACAACCCGCGCGTTTTCGTCCTGCCAGCGCGATTCGATCGGACCGGCCAGGCGAACTCATGATCGTCCCGCACACACGGCCGTTGCATCCATCGTAGGATCCTGCCGATGCGCCGCGGCCACGATACGACTGGCCAACAGTCTCGGCGAATAGTCGTGCATCGAGTCTATGAGTTCCTCATTCGCCATGCCCAATCACGCACGGTGGACTCGCTTTGATCGAGATCAAGCTTGCGATTCGTCTCACTCCAGCTCGCAAGCCAATCAGCGCGTTCATCCTGGTAAGCGTGGGCAAGAATGGTTCGTTTCGCGGAGCCGAAGAGACACCGCCGCCACGAGGGTTCACGCGACGCAGGAGAAAAGTCGCCCCCGACCAAAAGCCGATTCGGCAGCACACTGGGATTCCATACGTGGAGCACTCTCAGCGGAGCGTCGAGCTTTCGAGCGATCAATCAGGCGTGTAGGACCGCCCGACCCGCTGAATCTGAAAAGTCCGTTCCGACAACGATGGCGTGAGATTTCATACTCATTCTCCTCTCCTCCCAGAGCCTGGCTCATGGGTGAATATCAATGATCTGAGAAACACGGAGCAACTGCCGTGCCGTGACTGAGTCGCGTACACTCGCCAAGAGAATTTACTGGATGTCGACGATCGTGCGAAAAGAAGAATTGGAAATGAGCTCAAGCAACGCGGCCCAATGGGAGCGCGCCCACCAGGCGTGGGAGCTTTCGGTCGATGTCGTCTCCAGCGACCTCACCCCGGCGCACCAACGCGAGCTGATTCGAACGCTGCGAGTGAAACGGTCGGAGCGGCAAATCTTCTTCGCTGCTTTCTCGGCCATCGTGCGCCGCAGCGCCCACGTCGACCTCGAACCAACGGGGGCGATCCTCTCGGCCGCCGGAATTAAAACGAAGCTCGAGCGGTGCCCCGATATAAGTGCGTCCTCGCGTGACAAGTCGACCTCCATAGACGACGCACGAGGCGATCAGAACTAGTCTCGCTCCACAGTCTCAAACAAAGCCCGCGCAGGGTTTATTGATCGAATCATCGGCGCTGGCATGACGCTTGCCGGGTCACCCCCATCATCCAGATTGTTCCACTCACGCCCAGGCCCCGCTATGCGGGGCTCCGAGGAGTACCATGAAGATTGCCATCCTGTCCCGCGGACCTCGCCTCTACAGCACTCGCCGGCTGAAGGAGGCCGCAATCGCACGCGGCCACACGCCTCGGGTGATCGACACCCTTAAGCTCGGCATCGACAATCAGGAGGGCGCTCCCGATCTCATGTATCGAGGCAAATCCCTTCCGGCCTACGATGCGGTGATCCCACGAATCGGTGCCTCGATTACCCACTACGGCACTGCAGTCGTACGACAGTTTGAGCAGATGGGCGTGTTCTGCTTGAACAGCTCCCAGTCGATCAGCGTCTCCCGAGACAAGCTCCGTTCGATCCAGATCCTGAGCCGCCACGAAATCGGTATTCCCAAGACGGCCTTCGTGCATGACCTTGATCAGATTGAGCCGACCATCGAAGCAATGGGCGGGCCGCCCGTCGTAGTCAAACTCCTGCAGGGTACCCAGGGAATTGGCGTAATTCTCGCCGACTCGACTTCCGTCGCGAAGTCCATCATCGAAGTCCTGCAAGGCACTGCCAATCAGAACGTCTTGATCCAGGAATTTGTGAAAGAGAGTAAGGGGAAGGACATTCGTGCCTTCGTCGTGGGCAATCGTGTCGTTGCTGCAATGCGACGCGTTGCCCAAGGCGACGAGTTTCGAAGCAACGTCCATCGTGGCGGCCGTGTTGAATCCGTTCAGCTCACGCCCGACTTCGAACGAACAGCGCTTCATGCGGCACAGATCATGGGGCTTCGAGTAGCCGGCGTCGACATGCTCGAGAGCAACGCCGGGCCCAAGCTTATGGAAGTCAATTCGTCGCCTGGCCTCGAAGGGATCGAAGCAGCGACTGGCATCGACGTGGCCGGCGCGATAATTGAGCAGATCGAGGAGGAGGTGCTCTTCCCTGAGATCGATATCCGCCAACGCCTAACACTACAGAGCGGCTACGGCGTGCTCGAGGTTCCCGTCGATGAAAACTCTGAACTCGCAAACAAGACGATCCGCGAAACGGGCCTACGCGATCGCGACATCGTGATCATGACCATTCACCGCGGCTCGATCTCGATTCCGAATCCCAAGGGTTCGCGGGAGATCTTATCTGGGGACACGCTGCTCTGCTTCGGCAAGACGCTCACGCTCAAGGGGCTTGCGCGGCATTCTCGACCCCGACGCAAAAAAAGAAAAGACAAGAGCCCGGCCGGGATGACGGCTGCGCCGCCGATCGTCGCAAATTCCAAGGTGGAGTCTACGTCCGAAACACCCGCTGTCCTGGCCGGCGACGAGCCGACCGAGATCTTGGTTTCGGCGCCGCAAGTACGGAGTCAAACCCCAGACCAAGCGTCGGACCAAACGGCCGCGGAGGCTTCCGAAGCACCTCAGGCGGTCGGCATCACCCCAGGAGAAGAGGAAGAGTGAGCGATACCATCGAGATCGCCGGCGTATCCATTGCGCCCGGAGAACGGAAGATCGTCCGCGTGCCCGTCGCAGCTCGGTTCATAGCGGGGAATGTCGAAATCCCCGCGGTCGTGGTGCGCGGCCGTAAGCCCGGCCCGCGGCTCTTCGTATCAGCGGCCCTCCACGGCGATGAGATCAACGGAACGGAAATCGTTAGGCGATTGCTAGGCCGGCCCCTATTGCGCAAGCTGCGGGGAACGCTCGTCGCGGTTCCCGTCGTTAATGTCTACGGTTTCGTCACACAAGAGCGGTACCTCCCCGACCGCCGCGATCTAAACCGATCGTTCCCTGGCTCTGCAAAAGGTTCACTCGCCGCTCGGCTGGCAGACGCCTTCCTCACAAATTTCGTCAAGGGATCGACCCACGGCATCGACCTCCATACCGGCGCCATTCATAGGTCTAACCTGCCGCAGATCCGAGCGAGGCTGAGCTCAAAAGAAACGGAAGAGATGGCTCGCGCCTTTGGTGCGCCTGTGATCATGAACGCACCTCTTCGCCCGGGCTCGCTTCGAATGGCTGCGGGCGAGTTTGGCATTCCGACCATCGTCTACGAAGCAGGCGAAGCGCTGCGCTTCGACGAAGCCTGTATTCAAGCAGGACTGCGTGGCGTCATAGGCGTGATGCGGCACCTCGACATGCTTCCACGATCACGGGGACAAGGCGTGAGCAAGGCCTCGGCCGCGGTTATCTCACAACGCAGCATCTGGGTACGCGCTCCCGAAACAGGCATGCTCGTGACGGGCTTGCGACTTGGTGACCAGATTGCCAAGAAGGAAATCCTGGGGCAGATCACGGATCCGCTCGGAGAAGCGAGTTGCAATATCAAGTCACCCGTCGACGGCGTCCTCATAGGGAAAACCAATATCCCTCTCGCTAACGAGGGGGACGCGCTCTTCCACATCGCGACATTCGATGAACTCGAGACCGTGGCAGAAGAGCTTGACGCGTTCAAAGAAGATCTGGAGATGGATTCCTTCGAAGAGCCGGTCCTCAGTCCCTCTGTAAGCGCAAGTGAGTCCACCGCGTAAGAGAATGTACCCGTCGAGTTCGAGCACCAATCAACCGGGCAGACACGCCCGCGGCCCAGGCTCGCCGTCGGCCGATTCGTTCCTCTTCACCCGGAGACCCATCATGACCAGCTCTAATTCGCTGCCTACGCCCAACCCCACTGCTTACGAGAGCAAACTCCATCTACCCGCGAATTCTCCGCGTCCGCGTATCCGGCTCATGGAATACGACCGCGAGAGCCTAATTGAGCGAGAGATCAGCGACCCTCATGAACTCGCGCCATATGCTCACACGAAGCAAACCACTTGGATTGACATCCAAGGGCTGGGAGATGAAGAGTGCCTGCGAACGGTCGCGCGGATCTTCGGCATCCACGACACAGCGCTCGCCGATGCCGTCAACGTGCCACAGCGAGCCAAGACCCAAGCGTACGGCGACTACCTAATCGTCGTGATTCGGGCCCCTCTCGCCCCCTTCGATGCGATGGATCGCGTTCCACAAGTATGTCTGCTGCTTGCCGAGAATTTTGTGGTGACTTTCCAGGAACGCGATTTCGCATTCTTCGATGACGTCCGCAATCGCATCCGCGACGAAGCAAGCATGCTCAGAGGGTCGAGGTCAGCATTTCTCTCCTATGCTCTGACTGACGCTCTAGTCGATCAGTACTATCCGATCGTCGAAGAGATATCTGACTCGCTGGATGAAATCGAAGCTGAAATTTTCGATAACCCCTCGCCTGCTCTCATGAGTCAAGTTCAGCAGCTCCAGCGAAAGCTCACCACCCTTAGGCGTGTAGCGCGTCCTCAGGTCGAGTCGCTCTACAAGTTGTCGCACGCGGACACTCCGCTCATCCCGAGCGACGTAGCCATCTTCCTTAAGGATGCAGAAGACCACGCTCGGCAAATTTTGGGTCGCCTCGATGCCTCTCGGGAAATCGCGACCGATATGATGAGCGCTGTTCTGGCAACCCTCGGCCATCGCCAAAACGAGGTCATGAAGGTACTCACACTCGTGGGTGGAATTTTCATTCCGCTCACATTCATGGCCGGCATCTACGGAATGAATTTCGAGTACATGCCTGAGTTGAAGGTTCGGGCTGCCTACCCAATCCTGCTTGGAGCGATGGCCATCGTCGCTATTGGTATGGTCACGCTCTTTCGCGTGCGGGGCTGGATCGGCGGAGGTACTCGCAAATAGCCAGTACGCGCAGTTCTCCGATCACAGCGTCCAACAACACCTGACAACACCCAGTAATGCCCAAAAACGGGCCACACGAAGGATTTATCGCCATGGCACCGCGGCAAACTCTCGAAGAATCGATCGCTCATCTGCGGCAGGAACTCGCCGACGGGCAAACGCTGTCGGCGCAGGATCGGGTATTGCTTGAGCAAACCCTCGCAGACGTCGCGCAGGTTTTGGATGTGGAACAGGATGACCCCTCGATCGCCTCCCCTATTTACGACGCCCTGCAGGACTTGGCAGAACGGCTCGAACGAACCCGGCCAACGCTTTCCCTCGTCGTCGGCCGAATCGCCGACAGCCTGAGCCAGCTAGGAATCTGACCCCGTGCCTAACGTGCACCCGGTTCGCACGATTTCAATTCTGTACCACCTCTTATCTGCTTTCTCGTTCTACTGCTCTCCACGTTCTCGTCTGATATGTCGGCAGGCAGCCTTGAGCCCACTACAGAGCAAGTCAGTGAACGCAGCCGAGAATTGCTTCAGGTTGGGACTCTTTTCGGAAGAGCGCCAAAGGCCTCCACAGCCTACGCGGAAAACAAGACAGTAAAAAAACACAATGTGAGAATGCGTGCGAAGGCCGGGAAGAGCGGATCCGTTCCGTGACTGGTGGAGCCCGAGACCTTGATGATGTCGTGCGGGCATTCACGGAATCACAACGTTCCGTGACGCTCAAGCGACTTCGAAGCGCCACTCGCAAGATCGCTGGTATGGACTTCCCCGATCTCTTCGACGGGCTCCCTAAATAGAATTAATCCCGTGCCATTCGAGCCTCCTGATTGAGCTCGTTCGGAATGCCGGACTCGAGCTTCGTGATCACGCGGTTCACAAGGAAACGGCGGATCTTGTTGCCTTCGATTGAGATCGCGGAGCGAGATGTCGGATACGTCTCGCCGAATCCTCAATCGAGCAATTGCCACCCGCGATTGGCCCCACCTGACGTTCTGAAAGATAGACTCCCGCTTTAAGTGCTCGGCAGAGAGAATCGCCGCGCTGCACAAATCTCGATCAAGCTTCGCAGCTCCCTCATATACGAGGATTGCGCCGCCGCTTAGACCGGTAACTGGACCAAACGTGAACGATTCAAATACGCCCCGCGTCGCAATAACCGGCGCCGCAGGATTTGTTGGAAGCGCCCTCTGCGAAGCGCTCGAGTCGAAGACTCGTGTAGTGGCGTTAGGGCGCCGATTCCCGGCGCCGTCTGGAGCTCCGTCCGACTTAAGCGAAAACGGCGAAACTGGCATCGAGCGGCGGCGCTGTGACCTCTTTTCGATTCAGGAAACCGAAGCGGCACTCAAGGGTGCAGACGTCGCCGTCTACCTCGTTCACTCGATGAGCCCGAATGCACGACTCACCCAAGGCTCCTTCGAAAATCTGGACCTGCTTCTCGCGGATAATTTCGCTCGAGCCGCTCGGCAAGCGGGCGTAAAGCGAATCGTATACCTCGGCGGCCTACTTCCTTCGGACCCAAGCCAGGGACTCTCCGCTCACCTACAGAGTCGCTTGGAAGTGGAACACGCTTTGGCTGCACACGGAGTCCCGGTAACCGCAATACGCGCGGGGCTCATAGTCGGGGCCGAAGGTTCCTCCCTTAATCTGCTTGTGCGCCTCGTAGAGCGGCTTCCGATCATGGTGTGCCCGAGTTGGACCTTGTCTAAAACTCAGCCAATTGGCCTCTCTGATGTAATTGAGATCCTTGAATACTGTTGTCTTAACGCGTCGACCTCGGGCCGGATCGCTGAGATCGGCGGCCCCGATGTGATGTCTTATCGACAAATGATGAAAGCAACGGCCAGTGTGCTTGAACGCCGCCGCCCCATGCTGCCCGTGCCGCTCGTGACGCCCGCGCTCTCCGAGCTCTGGGTCTCGCTAGTGACGAGATCGCCTCGAAGCCTCGTGCGACCTCTGATCGAAAGTCTTCGGCATCCGATGGTCGTTACGGATCCGTGGCTGCAGACTGAGATGGGCCACGTAGGGGCTCCTTTCAAAGAAGCGCTGGCCAAGTCTATTCGTCGCTCGAAGGTATGGAAACGCCCCATCGCGCGTTCCATTCAACGCTTCAACTTGCCCGCCGGGCGTGATGCCTCCTGGGTCGCCCACGAGTATCCGAAATGGCTTGAGCGATTTGCACCCTGGTTGATCGTCGTCGACACCGCGGACGGTCGGATCATGCTTCGCCTTCGAGGCGTGGACAAGCCGCTCCTCATTCTCGACCTCCGCCAGCACCAAGCTGGAGCTGATACCGAAACCGATCGTGTGATCTTTGATGTCGCTGGGGGAATTCTTGCTGCGCCCGCCCCAGCGGGTCATCCACGCCTCGAGTTCAGGACAACCCCCGACGGGGAGAGTGTCCTCGCGGCCCTCCAGGACTTCGAGCCACGTCTTCCGTGGTGGCTCTACACCGTGACGCAAGCCCCCTTACATCGAGCCGTCATGGCGGCCTATCAATTCTGGCTGACGCGATCGGCGCAAACGCGCGCTGCCTAATGGCGTCTTAGTTCAGGCACTGCCCTTCCAACTCACTGTGAGATTGCACATGAAGAAAACGCAGACGAAGCATCTCGTAGACTCGAAGTGGACGAATCTCGACCCAGTAGAGAGAGAAAAGCATTTCATAGTCACGCGCATCGCCTCGAAGTCAAAGTCGAATAACGGTACCGCCGTGAGCGCAATCGAATTGCGCGCAGTTATCTCCAAACGATCGAAAATCGTACCTGAAAACGAACTCAACGACCCGGCGCGATGGTCGCCCGGCTGGAAATGACACGGGTATAGACATGACTCCATTCCTCAAAGCCGACAAACAAATCCGCGCACACCGCGCCGCATGGAGATACCGCGGCAGCGTTCGACCGCCCTCCGCCGTCGTTCCCGGCGTCGACCAAGAATCTGTTTGGGACTACCCAAGACCCCCAAGTCTCGCTCCCGATCCGCGACGCGTCGTGATCCGAACCGACAAGCAGGTCATTGCCTCAACCGTTCGTGCCATTCGCGTCCTCGAAACGGCGAGTCCCCCGACCTACTACATCCCGCCAGAGGACGTCCACGTAGATCAACTTGCCGAGACTGGCCAAACCTCTCTTTGCGAATGGAAAGGCATGGCCGTCGACTTTCGGTTAGTGAATGGTCGGCAGTCCGTAGCCTGGGTCTACCCCTGCGTCTTCCCAGAATTCGAAGCTATCGCAGGATGGTACGCATTCTATCCAGGCCGCATAGCATGCTTCATCGACGACGAGCGAGTCCGCGCGCAGCCAGGCGGCTACTACGGTGGCTGGCTCACGAACAACATAGTCGGGCCGATCAAGGGAGAGCCCGGGTGCGACGGGCTGTAAAGATGACGAGGCCTAGCTCTCACACCGCAAAACGAACGCGGCCAGCTCGTCAAGCGCCTTCAGTGCTTCGGGCTCAGCAACCGGATCGACCATAAAGATTACGCGATCGACACCCGTTTCCTTAGCCCGCGCGATCAGAGCTTCTTCCGGAGGCATCCAATATATGCTGATCTCAACGCTCTTCGGATCACGCCCGGCCTCTGTTAGTCGCCGGTGCAGCTCGGGAATCTGAGAGAAAATCGACGCCTCGGCATCTTCGCCCGGCATAGGGAACCAACCATCGCCGTATGCCACGACACGCCCGAAGCCCTTGGGCGCATTCGCGGCGACGTGAATCGGCGGATGAGGACTCTGCGCCGGCTTGGGCCACGCAAAGCTCGGGGCAAGCGTAACGTGCTCCCCCTTAAACTCGGCCTTCTCTTCGGTCCAGAGCTGCTTCATGGTTTCGATCCGCTCGCGCATGAGCTTAAAGCGCGTGGCAAAGTCGGTTCCATGCTGACCAATTTCGAATGGGTTCCAGCCGCCGCCTACGCCGAAATCGACTCGGCCACCCGACAAGGCGTCTAGGCTGGCGACAATCTTCGCGGTTTGGATGGGATCACGCTGCACCACGAGGCAGATGCTCGTCCCTAGCCGGATGCGATCCGTAGCCTCCGCCGCCATCGCCAGCGCGACAAAGGGATCAACTACGTCGTAGTACATGTTAGGGAGGCCACCCGAGTCTCGTCCCGGCGTCATGTCTGAAACGGGAAAGTGGGAGTGCTCGGGTACCCAGAAGCTCTCGAAGCCACGCTCTTCAATCGCTCGCGCGAAGGTCCCAGGTGAAACCGAGTAGTCCGTGGGAAACATGCTGATGCCGTACTTCATCTGGGAATTCTCCTTGATTCATTAAGTGTTCACTATGTGCGCTTCTAACGCGCCAAGCAACTCCGCCAGCATGCCCCATTCCCATTTATCGGAGCCTGCGTTCGTATGTGCCCAGCGATCAGCCGATCGGGCTACGCATTTCCAAAGACGATCGGGAGCCGATCAAAACCACGAAAGAACTCGGATCGCAATCGCACGGCGCCCTCTTCGTCGATTTCAAACTCCGGGTCGCGAGTCAGTAGTTCCTCGAGCAGCACGCGCCCTTCCATCTGCGCCACGTGGGCCCCGAGACATCGATGTCGCGCGTGATTGAAGGTTAGAATCCGCGGCGCCCGTCTATGAATATCGAACTGCTCCGGGGCATCAAACTCTCGCTCATCGTAATTCGCGGACACCCAGAGATGCATGATCTTCTGGCCCACCGCGATCTTCGTCCCGCCCCCAATCTCCGTTTCCTGCTCGGCACACGCTCCTAACATCAGAGTCGGCATTTCGAAGCGGAGCATCTCCCAGAAAGCATCCTCAGCAAGCGAGAGATCCTTCGCGAGTTCGGCTCGCTGATCAGGGTGCTTCCACAATTGATAGACGCCGCCGGCGAAGACCTTCGGAAGCGTCTCGGTGCCACCAACCACGACTAGGTAGATATTCGATAGCAACTGGGCGAAGGGAAGCTTCTCTCCCTCGAACTCGTAGGCAATTAGTTGATCGAGCAAATCCCCTTGCCCTGGCGACTGCTGTCGTGCCTCAATTTGCCCCTTCAAATACCCGTGCAATTCAGCCTGCGCGTCGAGGGCGCGCTCGTTCGGTCCCTTTATCTCTGGGGACCGGTCAAAAGCGAGCCCAACAAGCTCCGCGGCTCGGTCCGCATCCTCTTCGGGCAGGCCAATCACTTTGAAGGCGACTCGTACGCTGATTCGCCGAGCGAGTTCGCCGTTGGCATCGATACGGCCGACTTCGAGGGCCTCGTCAAGAAAGGCACTCGTATGCTTTCGTACGAAAGGCTCAAGCTCACGGGTCTTGCTCGGAGAGAAAAAGGGCCACAGCACTTTGCGAAGCGCAGTGTGGTTCGGCGGGGTCATCGACGAAAGCGCGAGGTTAGGCGGCTTCCCCGCAAGCAGGTCCTGGGTATTCGTTCCCTTCCTGTGAGAGAAGTGGGCGCTGCCTACCGCCTCCCAGACATCTTCGAATCGCGACAGGAAATAGCAGTCGAGTTCTTCGTGATAGTAGGCCCGAGCCTCATCACGAAGCTGTTGATAGACCGAGAATGGATCATCGAAATATGACTCGGCAAACGGATCGAACTCCACCATTTAAAACCTTTCCTATCGGAATCAAGACGCTCTTCTGCGCCAAAGAAGTGCTCCGCTTCTCCTTGCAGAGTCGCGCGCAGATCGGCATGATACGATCAGTCATGAGCGCACGATTCGCCACAGACAGACTTCGTCTCGGAACGGAAATCGCCTCTTTTGGCGATTCAGCGGACGTCATTATTATAGGATTCGGCTCCGCCGGTGCGTGCGCCGCGCTCACGGCGCACCGTGAAGATGCTCGTGTTCTCGTGCTAGAGAAGCAGGCCCAAGGAGGGGGCACCTCTGCTCGTGCCGCCGGCCAGCTTTACTTAGGCGGTGGCACCTCTCTCCAGAAGGCGTGTGGATTCGATGACTCGCCTGCGGAGATGGCCAAGTACATGAAGATGGCATGCGGACCGGGTGCGCCGGAGGACAAGATTGACCTCTTCGTGTCTAATGCCGTCGAACACTTCGAGTGGCTCGTCTCCGAGGGCGTGCCATTCCAGGAAAGTTTCGTCCCGACGACGGAAGCCACTAACCCGCCCGGTCCCGACGGCCTCACCTACACGGGGAACGAGCCCGCCCATCCTTGGTCCGCGGTCGCACGCCCAGCTCCCCGAGGACATAACGTCGCGAACGAAGGCGATTCAGGCGTCGTTCTCATGCGAGTTCTGATGGAATCCGTCGCCAAGGAAGGCATCGAGGTTCGTACCGATACCGAAACCACTCGGCTCGTGCTCAATGAGTCGGGGCGGGTGATCGGAGTTGGCATCCGGGAAGGCGAATCCGAAACCTTCATCGAAGCACGCCGCGGCGTGATTATTTGTACCGGAGGCTTCGGGTTCAACAAAGAGATGCTTGCTCGTTATGCGCCGAAGTTCCTCGGCTGTACACCCGTCGGGACCGAGGCAGAAGATGGCCTCGGAATCCGGCTGGGCATGGCGGCCGGTGCCGACGCGGTCCGCATGCAAGCGGGCAGCGTCATGATCCCCTTCTCGAAACCACGCTCCCTCGTCCGGGGAATCATGGTGAATGCCCGCGGTGAGCGCTTCGTGAATGAAGACGTCTACCAAGCGACCCACGGCGACATAGCCCTCAATCAACAAGGCGGCGTCAGCTTCTTGATTCACGACGCGGACACGTATTCCGAACCGCTTCTTCCGTACCCGACGTGCGCTGAGGCGGATTCGATTAAAGAGCTTGAATCGCAGCTCGGCATGCCGGCGGATGCGCTCGTTGCAACGCTCGCCCGTTGGAATGCGGGCGCGGCGGACGGCGACGACCCGATCTTCCATAAGTCATCAGAGTGGATCACTGCTCTCACAAAACCGCCCTTCCGCGCGATCGACCTAAGGCAGAAGACCTTCCCCTATCCGTTTTTCACCCTTGGCGGACTCCGTACAGATTTATCGGGTCGCGTTCTCACCCAAGACAGCGAAGTCATTCCTGGGTTATATGCGGCGGGGCGCAGTACCTCTGGTATCCCGGCCGAAGGCTATAACAGCGGCATGTCTCTTTCCGATTGCACCTTCTTTGGCCGTCGTGCTGGAGCCGCCGCAGCTTCGTACGAACCAGAGGCCTAACGCGAGTATTTTATTCCGCTGGAACCAATCGCTAGAAATGAAAAACTGGAGCCGCCCATGCGATTCGATACCAACCTTGGATGTTCCATCGGCGTCGCGGTTCGCGATCTAGAGCCAGCCCTCGATCTCTATACTCAGGGGCTTGGGCTGGGCCCCTTCCAAATAGAAGAGCTCGACCTTCCAGGCGCCACAGACAAGGAAGGCCGCCCCGCCCCAGCGCGTATGCGCGTCGCCACGGCTCCCCTCGGCATCTGTGAAATGGAACTCATTGAAACGCTCTACGGAAGACCGCCTCACGCTGAATTCCTTGACGAGCATGGCGAGGGAATGAATCACCTGAACCTCGACAAACGAACCGCCGAGGGATATCTCGAAACTCTTAGCAATCTCTACTGGCGAAGTATTGAGCCCTTCTGGGGCCTCCCCTTCGGATCCTTCTGTTATGTCGAGACTGAGTCGATTGGTGGCGTGACTTTCGAAATTATGGTCGGGAGTGGCCATGCGGGAAAGCTCGGCCACAACCACCTAGGCCTCGTCGTTGCTGACACGCAGAAGACGATCGACTTCTACACCAAGACTCTTGGGATGCCCGAATTCCGCACTGGCGAATACCCTATGCCCCGCGGCTTCTACCGGGACCAGAGGATCAAGACCAGTTTCCGGGCGAGCTTCTGCGACTTAGGCGACACTCAACTTTGTCTCTATCAGATGATCGAGGGAGAAACTCCGATCAGTAGCCACCTTGCGAGTCGAGGCGAAGGGATGCATCACCTCTGCCTCTACGTTCCGGATGTTGAGAAATCCCTCGCTGAGCTCGATACAGCCGGTATCACGCCCTTTTGGAATGCCCCTGAGCTTGGGATGAGTATGCTCGACACGTCGGCAACGGGCGGGATGACCTTCGCACTCGCCACGAAGGACTGAATCCCCTTCGGTAGTCCTCAGGCCCCTAGCCTTTTTCGGTTCCAACCTAGTTTTGGAGCGACTCATGGAGGTTCACGAAATATCGTTTACCTGTAATACGCACAGATACTCCGCGAAACTTTTAGTTTCACTCGCAAGGCTAGAGGCAGATCCTCATCGGCCTCGGGTGACGAAGTTGATCGGGCAAAAAGAAGTCTGGAGGATCAGCAGCTACGGACCCCGCCACGTGGCGTCTATTAGTCGAGCGGAACAGGCCTCGTCGCTCCTCCGATGAACGGAATTTTAGCCTCACACTCCCTAAGGAACTCCAAAATTTTTTAGCGATCCAACGACCGCGCGATCAACTCCTTCATAACCTCATTCGCACCGCCGTAGATCTTCTGTACACGAGCGTCCGCAAAGGCCCTCGCGATCGGGTACTCCGCCATATAGCCGTAGCCGCCGAAGAGCTGCAGACATTCGTCGGCGACCTCGGTCTGCATCTGGGAGCCCCACCACTTGGCCATCGACGCAGCCAAGGTGTCGCCCAGCCGTGTACTGACGTTATTCCCGCGGCCACTCTGGCGTGCGCTTCTCTATGAAGGCCGTCATGCCCTCAATCATCTCGGGATTCATCATCGAGTGCTTAAACATATTGTGATCGTGCCGCGGCAGTCGGTCATTCAGGTCCGCCTTGATCATCGCCCTCGCCTGCGGCGCCGTCGCGCAAATTTGCTCAAGCACGCGTTCCACTTCGGCGTCGAAGTCGGCCGCAGCAACAACGTTCCCCAAGAGCCCCATAGCCTCGGCCTCTCGAGCCTTGATCAGCGCGGCCGTGAACATCATGTACTTTGCCTTGGCGAGTCCGACGTGCTGCGCGAGCCGACCGCTCATGTATGGATCCGGGATACCGCGTAACAATTCAGGTCCGCGAAATACTGCAGTGTCGACCGCAACGGAGATGTCGCTATGCATTAAGATATTCAGCCCGCCCGCGTGACAGGCTCCATTCACTGCAGCCACAACGATTTTCCTGCAGCTCTCGAAATGCCTGAACGGAAAGTTCACCGTCGGATCGCGTTCCTTGATCGCTGCCGAATCCTCCTGGTTCCCGGACATGTCGCCACCAACGCAGAACCAGTCACCTGTGCCGCGAACGCAGACCGCATCAATCTCTGGATCCCCGTCGGCCAGGATCGTCGCGTCGCGAAGGCCTCGGTACATATCAAGGGTCATCGCATTTCGTCGCTCCACCCGATTGATCCGCACGTGGATCACCCGTTTATCCACATGCGCGTCCAGGTAGGGTGTTCCCAGATCCACTTTCGTCATCCTGCTAGTTCTCCTTCACGCGTCACATGCGTGGTCTTCTCTCGGCAGTGGCTTTGGCATTGCCCTGCAGGGTCTCTCAAGATATCAGCGTACACCGATCGCGCATACCCATCCTCGCGGCCTATCCCGTTCACTGCCTCGTTCAGGCGCGCATTTCCGGTCGAACCGTCTACGATCTAGAATCCATCTCGATAGTGAAGCGCCCCTCTATCGCGCACGCACGAAATGACGAGCCTCGACACCGTCCCTCCGTGGTCGCACGGCGACCCAGAGTTGCCCCGAAGGAGCTAAGTGACTCGTTACGATTCGATTGGTCACAGCTACGCAGCTGTACGAAAGCCAGACCCGCGCATAGCGTCACAAATCAACGCTGCACTCGAGGACTGCCGTACGATCGAAAACGTCGGTGCGGGAACAGCGGATCCTATACGCAAGCGGACCGTCATCTTCACGTTCGATACCAGCGTCGGCGGATTTTGGTTAACCGACTACTTCCCCTAGATGATCGAGATTGACGCTAAGGCAATGCCGTCGATTTCGGAACTGCGTCAGCAGATGGGGGGCATCGACGTCATTGATGTGCCGATTCCCTACGACTGCATTGACGGATTTTGGGGAGCCTACTGGCGCCGACCGGAGGCCTACCTACAGGCCGAGGTTCGCAATGGCATCTCGTTTTTTCCAACTTGGCACATCTCGAGTCGGACGTGGATCAGTTGCGGGCAGACCTTGAATCCGGCGCCTGACGAGAGCGCTACGCTTCAGTTCTTGAGAAGCATGAACTCGACCTTGGCTATCGACTACTTGTTGCATAGGACTGGGCGGGCACGCTGCTGGGCCTTGAACATAAAGCGCTCCGACCCCGAATTCACATCATCGCTACACGAACAGCTTGGAGGCTGACAACGATATGCAAATGAAACGCCGATTAGGCCAACTCGCCATCGCGATCGCCATGCTCTTCGCAATAGTCGCCGGCGGCATGCTGCTGATCTCCAACGCCGACGGTCCGGTTTTCGTCTTCGCCGGGGGGCCGCTACGTACGGGCGAGCAGGTACAACTCGCCGACATGCCGTGGGCCGAACTCGATGCCCTGCACGAGCTCGAGATGGAAATCGTGGGCGCTGCGAGTTCGCGAACACTCTGGTTCAGCGTCCACAATGGCGCGCCCTACGTCGCCTGCGATCTCGACTGTATAGACGGACAACTCAACCGCTGGCCGAAACAGATCGAACGCGACAACCGGGTTGTCATCCGCATCGATGCCAAGCGAGTGGATGCCAAGCTCATCCACGTTCCGCACGAGTCCCCGGAATACGCACTCGTAAAATCAGGTCGCGACCGAAAGTACTCGGGAGATGCAGGCGGCCGTGCCGGTGCGGAATCTTCTTCGCATAGCGCGGTCGTCGGAGTAGGCGAATTGCTGACGGGACGCGCCCAGCGCGAGGAGCCCGGGGACCGCTTGTACCGGGCGGATCCCCGCTAACCCGGCGAACGAGGAATGTACGGTTTAAATAGCGCTGCGCGTTACTCAGCGCTGCGCGTTACTCGGCGCTGCGCGTTACTCAGCGCTGCGCGTTACTCGGCGCTGCGCGCCTCCTCAAAG
>JASDVF010000043.1:17538-22432 GCA_041440805.1 Myxococcota bacterium
GCGCTGCGCGTTACTCAGCGCTGCGCGTTACTCGGCGCTGCGCGCCTCCTCAAAGACAAACCCTTCGTAGCCCTTGGCTGTCACGTCGGCGATGCGCATGTAGTAGAGCGATCCACCCAAGTACGCGGAGAAGTACCGCGGCTTGCCAGGGATGTTCGCGCCAGTCCACCAGGAGTCTGTACGCGGGAAGAGCGTGGCATTAGCAATCCCAGTGACTTCACTACCCCAAGCGTCTTCGCTTTCGTTCGTGGGTTCACCGGCGTCCAGCCCCTTCTCACTTTGGTGGCGCATGAAGTCGCCGATCCAACCCATCTGGCGTTCGGCGCCTAGCGGCATGTTGTAGAACACGCCTGGCGAGCCGGGACCGTGGATCATGAACATGTTGGGAAAGCCTGCAACCGTGAGCCCCAGATAGTTATGAAACCGCTCGCTCCATCTGTCCTTCAGGCTCAAGCCGCCGCGACCCTTTGGGTTAAGACGCAACATAGAGCCACTAATTGCATCAAAGCCGGTCGCCAGCACGAGCATGTCGATCGGGTATTCGCCCTCCCCTGTGACGACGCTTGTCTCGGTGAACCGCTCAATCGGTTCCTTGCGCAGATCGACTAACGTGACGTTGTCGCGGTTAAAGGTCTCGAAGTAGCCGTCGTCGAGGATTGGCCGCTTCGTCATCACGAAGTAGTCGGGCAACAACTTCTCTGCGATATCGGGGTCATGCACGATCTCGCGAATCTTGCCGCGAATGAAGTCGGCCAGCGTCGCGTTCGCCTCTTCGCTCATAGCGATGTCGTTGTAGCCGTCGAGAAAGAACTTGAAGCCACCGCGCTGCCAAAGAGCTTCATATCGCTCATTGCGCTGTTCGGGCGTGTCGTCGAAGGTCATCCGCTCGTGCGTGTCGAAGGGAAAGCCTCCGGCATGCCCCTTCATCTGCGCGACAACCGCGTCCCAATTCTCTCTCGCGTTAGCCATCTCCTCTGGCGTGATGTCGCGGTTGCCTGCCGGAACGGAGTACTGTGCCGTGCGCTGAAGCACCGTTACATGGTCCGCCTCTTTGGCGATCTCGGGAATACACTGGATCCCCGAAGAACCCGTACCGATCACGGCGACGCGCTTGCCCTTGAAAGAAACAGGCTCATGAGGCCAGCGACCGGTGTGGTACGTCTCGCCTTTGAAGTCATTGATCCCGGGAATGTCGGGCATATTGGTCTTAGAGAGCGCGCCCACCGCACAGATAACGTATTGGGCCGAGGCGGTTACTCCAGTGTTAGTCTCGACAGTCCAGCGCTGTGCCGCTTCGTCGTAGCGGGCATCTTGGACCCAAGTATCGAACTGGATATCGCTTCGGAAGTCGAACTTGTCCGCGACATATTCTAGATAGTTGAGTACAGAGGTCTGGTCCGACTGGGTCTCTTCCCAATCCCATTCCTTCATCATCTCGTCGGAGAACGTGTAGCAATAGAAGGGGCTGCCCGGACCGTCGACTCGTGCGCCTGGATAGCGGTTGTACCACCAGGTTCCGCCGATGTCGCTCGCCCCATCATAGACCCGAACTGAAAGCCCCATCTCGCGCAGATGATGTAGGGCGTACATGCCACTCACGCCCGCGCCGATGATCACCGCGTCATAGTGTTCAATCGATCCGCTCAATGGCTGCGGCTGATTCGTGCTCGTCATTCTGTTCTCCTGCGCACTACGCAAATGGACGTTCCGCGAGGTGGGCCAATAGTCGCTACCCCATGATCTGGGGGCACCCTCCCCTCAGTCTAGAAGCCGATCAACGGTACTGCATCCGCACGCCACTGGGTGCGGGCCAAATACGCAAACCGGGCGCGGATCAAACGGATCGATTTCGAACACGCAGTTCGAAAGTAATTCGGTGACAGCGACGAGTGACTTCGACCGCAGGGCGGCGCCGTCTCGATCGAAAACTTCTCAGATGTCACGATCGGGCAATCCAGATTCCTTTTGAACCAACTCTGATCCACGGCCTTCGGAGGACAAGAAGGCGGTCTCTACAACAACGAAAGTACAGTCAACCTCTACCAGAGCGAGATCCGCAACAACGACTATCCAGGGGGCTATAACCGAAACGCCGTCTTCACGATGTCGGATACGACGATCGATGGCCATCCATTCGGCATCGACGATATTCCGGCCCCCGCGAGCCCGATCGATATCAAGCGCTCGACGATTTCGAATCGCAGCGACTACGGAATCCTTTCACTCGGCCAGAGTTCCATCCAAATCTCGAACTCCACGATCGAATCGCTCAACGAAGGCGTAGCGAGCCAAGACGGCTCGACCGCCGACTCGTCGACGATTCTCGAACTCCCCGCTCCCAAGGCTGTTCACTGGCGCTTTCAGCTCGGGAGCTTCTCGAACGGACGATTGAGCCTGAGCGGCGCCCCTGCATTCTCAGTCATGGGAAAACGGCATACACTGTTCGGGATTGGAATATCCGTGCTGGTCTAAGGAGGCCTCTGAATGCCTACGTCCAATGAAGTCGAAGACCAAATTGTCGCGTCGATTCGCCGTATTATCCGCGCGATCGACCTCCAATCCCGTCGCCTGCTGGATCAGCACAAGCTCACGGGACCGCAGCTGGCGACGCTTCGTGAAGCCGACAAGCTTGGAGAGATCTCGGTCAGCACCCTCGCCCGGGCCGTGCATCTGAGTCAGCCGACCGTTTCGGGGATCTTGAATCGCTTGGAGCGTCGCGGGCTCGTCGTTCGCAAGCGTTCCGTGGGCGATCGCCGCAGCGTCGTGATCGGCGTAACCGAAGAAGGGCTGCGCGTCCTTGATGCGGCCCCGTCGCTTCTGCAGGATCGCTTTCGGGCAGAGCTCGCGCGACTCGAGGAGTGGGAACGCCACGGGATGCTTTCCGCGCTTGAGCGGATCGCGTCCATGATGGACGCAGAGGGGATCGACGCCGCCGCGATCCTCGAAGTGGGCCCTGTGTCTCAGCCAGCCGACGAAGCCTTTCTCCCGGAGGATGTGGATCCCGTGCTGGAATAGTTTTAAGGTGCTTCGCGCTCTATGCATCGTGCAGAATCTATAAAAGCATAGAATCGAATGCACTTATGCCGTTAAATGCATTTTGACTGGCCAATGTCCTCTAGATTCGATCGTGTGCGAAATCTAAATACATTGCATCGAATGTAGTTTAGTCTAAAGTGCGGCCCAGATTCCGGCGCTCCTACCCCAATATTGGGCTTTTCGAGCGCGCGCGGATCAGGGGGCCGAATGTCATCAAATCCGTCAATTGCATTGCGTGAACAGGCCGAGAAGTCGCTTCGGGCGGCAGGACACGCACAAGGCACAAAGCAGGAGTTCGGTGCGAACCCCACGGCAGTCCGGGAGACGGACCACTACCAAGCCGAGTATGTCCAGAGCTTCGTCGAGAAATGGGATGAACTGATCGACTGGGACTCCCGCGCGGAGAGCGAAGGCCAATTCTTCATCGACCAGCTCAAGGGCCGCAATAAGATGAAGGTGCTCGACGTGGCGACCGGAACCGGCTTCCACTCGATTCAGCTCGCAGACGCAGGTTTTGAAGTTACGAGCGTCGATGGTAATGCCGCGATGCTCGCAAAGGCCTTCGACAATGCGACGAGTCGACATCTCATCTTGAAGACAATCCACGCGGATTGGCGTTGGCTGAACCGCGAGGTTCACGGAAAATTCGACGCCATCATCTGCCTGGGCAACTCGTTCACGCATCTCTTCGACGAGCAGGATCGTCGGCGTGCATTGGCTGAGTTTTATGCCGCGCTCAAGCACGACGGGATCTTGATTCTCGACCAGCGAAACTATGACTCTATTCTCGACAACGGATTCTCGTCGAAGCATCAATACTACTACTGCGGTGATGACGTCGTGGCCGAGCCGGAACATATAGATGAGGGCCTAGCGCGCTTCCAATACACGTTCCCCGATGGGTCACATTTTCGCCTCAATATGTTTCCGCTCCGAAAGAACTACACGCGGCAACTGATCCGCGAGGCCGGCTTCGCTTCGGTCAAAACGTATGGCGACTTTCAGGAAACCTATCAGGAAGCCGATCCTGATTTTTTTGTGCACGTCGCCGAGAAGCACATGGAGCACCCGGATGAGTGAAGTTGCCGGCGCCGCGTCAGTGACTGCTACGACCGAAGCCTACTACGACAGTTCGGAGGCCGATTCGTTCTACGCCGCGATCTGGGGTGGAGAAGATATCCATATTGGGATCTATCAAGATCCCGGCGAGGCGGTGGCGCGCGCGAGCGTGCGTACTGTGGATACGATTGCCGAGCGGCTCGATATGCTGACTCCGCAGTCTAGAGTCCTCGATTTGGGCGCGGGCTATGGCGGAGCGGGGCGAGCGTTGGCAACACGCTTTGGTTGTCAGGTGGATTGCCTGAACCTGAGCGAAGTCCAGAATGATCGGAATCGTGACCTAACACAGGAAGCGGGACTCTCTGAACTCGTACATGTCGTCCATGCGAACTTCGAATCGGTTCCGGGGCCAGATAGCGCCTACGATGCGGTCTGGTCGCAAGACGCGATTCTTCACAGCGGCGCCCGTGAGCGAGTGCTGTCAGAGGTCTCTCGTGTGCTCAAGCCGGGCGGACATTTCGTGTTCACTGATCCCATGCAAACCGACAACTGCCCACCTGACGTGCTGCAGCCCGTGCTGGATCGTATCCACCTCGATTCGCTCGCTTCGCCTGGCTTCTACCGAAAGAATCTGGCCGGGCTGAACTTCAAAGAGGTCGCCTTCAACCAGATGACCCATCAGCTTCGGACTCATTACGACACAGTCCGCAAAGAGCTCGGGGCACGTCGCAAAGAGATGATCGAGCGATGTGGGCCGGACTACGTGAACCAGATGCTCGAAGGACTCGGGCATTGGGTG
>JASDVF010000044.1:0-22381 GCA_041440805.1 Myxococcota bacterium
TGTGCTGGTGCTGGCGGAGATAGGCGCTCGTCTCCAGATGGAGGCGGTTGCCGGGGCGGTCTGCGGTACGGTCTGGGGTGGCTTTCATTGATAACCCACGAGCATAGCCGTCTCGTTCATCGGAGGGAGGCCGAAGATGCGCTTCGAGTCGCTATGATGTGCGCGCGATGCTCTCGGGGTCGTCGAAATTCGTCAACCCTGCCGGCTCCGCTTCGAGAAATTGCGTTTCGACGCGTAGTTAGACTCGCCGTTTAGATGACGGACCAGGATTCGACTGAAGATGCTCTTTAATTCGCTGACATATCTGGCGTTCTTTTTCGTCACGGTCATGCTGCATTTTGCGCTCCCCCATCGTTTCAGATGGATGTTGCTGCTCGCGGCATCATACGGTTTTTACGCGAGTTGGAATGCCTTTTACCTAGTCCTGATTGTCGGCTCGACGCTGGTTGATTTCACAGTGGGCCGCAGGCTTGGACTCGCGGCATCTGATCGAGAGAGAAGGGCACTTGTTGTCGCAAGTCTGGTTGCGAATCTCGGTCTGCTCTTCGTCTTTAAGTACTGGAATTTCTTCGGCACCAGCGCGAATCAGCTCGCTGAAATCTTTGGGCTCCCATTCGTCGTACCGTCGCTGAACGTGCTGCTGCCTGTAGGCATCTCCTTCTACACGTTTCAGACCCTTAGCTACACGCTCGATATTTACCGAGGGGATGCGAAGCCCGAACCGCATCTCGGTCGCTTTGCGGTTTATGTCGCTTTCTTCCCGCAACTCGTGGCCGGCCCCATTGAGCGTGCGAGCCGACTGCTTCCGCAGATGTCACAAGAGCACAGTTTCGACGTCTCCCGAATTCGCTCGGGCCTGGAACTCATTCTGTGGGGCCTCTTTAAGAAGGTGGTGATCGCGGACCGCGTTTCGCTGTATGTGGACGCCGTGTACAACAACGTCGGCGATCACACGGGCAGTTCTTATCTTATTGCGACTTATCTGTTCGCGATTCAGATCTATTGCGATTTCTCCGCCTATTCAGATATCGCTATCGGGTCCGCGAAGGTTCTCGGATTTGATCTCATGGAGAATTTTCGCCGGCCCTATTTTTCGCAAAGCATGACTGAGTTCTGGCGCCGCTGGCATATCTCATTGTCGACCTGGCTTCGGGACTATCTGTACATCCCGTTAGGTGGCAATCGAGGGGGCGCCGCGAGGACTTACCTGAATCTCGGAATTACCATGTTGCTAGGTGGAATCTGGCATGGGGCGAGTTGGAATTTTGTTATTTGGGGCGCCTATCATGGCATTCTCCTCGCACTCTCCCGCTCGACGCTTCCGGTGCGAGATCGAGTCTATGAGGCGCTGCACGTGCCACGTTTCATAGTGGCGCCAATTCGAATGCTCATTACGTTCCATCTTGTGTGTCTCGGGTGGATCTTCTTTCGTGCGGCTACGCTGTCGGATTCGGTGCAGATCATCACGGGAATCCCAGACCTCTTTGCAGGCAAGCCCTATCTAGACCCGTCCATATTCGCGCATGGGGCGGTTGGGATATCGATCCTGCTCTTTGCGCAGGTCATCCAAGAAAGGTTTGGGCCGATTCGTGATCTGCTGAATGCTGGCCCTCCTGTGCTTCGCTGGGCAGTACTCTATCTCCTGATCTTCTTGATCATCACCTTGGGAGTCGACGGTGGATCTCAATTCATTTACTTCCAATTCTGACCGCACAGGAGCTCTGTGCGTCGATCGCACGAGAGCGCGATCCGAGGAGTGGCGCCAGTGAAGTCGACGAATCGATACTCGTGGATTGCTACCTGTGTTCTATTCGTCTTAATTGGCGTTGGGCTCGATGCGCTAGGCGGTGCCATTCTGGCCCGGATGCAAGGAGCTGCGCGGGCAGGGGCACAAGCCGGGTCGGTCAATCTTTTTCTCGAGAATATGGACCGGGATTTACTCGTATTCGGCAGCTCTCGGGCGGTCTATCACATCGATCCCGAAATCCTCGAGGCTGAACTCGGATTGACAGGGTACAACGGTGGCGAGCTGGGGCAGGGGATTCAGTACGCATACGCACTCGCAGCATTTGCAGTGGATGCGGGAACCAGTGCCAGGATTTTTGTGCTTCAAGTGGATGAGCCGAATTTATTCGAATCACAATCAGTGAGGCTGGGACGCCTAATGCCCTACTACGGTCGCGTGGACGTAGTGGATCAGATGCTCGAGCGCATTGGGCCTACGGCCCAGCTCAAGCTTGGTTCCTCCACATACCGCTACAACTCGCTGCTGCTGCCGGTTGTCGTGAGCCTGCTTCGAGGGGCCGTCCCCGAGTCGAATGGCTTCGTTCCTCTGCGCAGGAAGGCGGGGCTCGAAGAACGGAGCCATGCGGCAGCTCTGTCCGAACGCGCGGTCGATCCTGTTGCGGTGAGAGCGCTGCGTGACTTTTTGCGCGATGCGTGTGCGGCTGGAATCGAGACGGTCGTCATGATGGGGCCGCGTTGGCGACCCGATGGATGGCGAGCGGAAGAACTCGTTGCACAGCAGGCCTACGCCGAAATTGTGGCTGAGGAGGGCGGCCATTTCGCGCGGCTCGCCACAGAAGAAGTACCCGCATTTCGCGATGAGGCGCTATGGGCGGATACAGCCCATCTCACTCCGGAAGGCGCAGCGGTATTGTCGCATGCTCTCTCGGAGGAAATTCGACGTATCGGCGTTCCGCAAGCGCGAGGGGGCCGAGGAATTCGCGCCGCATGTCAGAAAGCCACGAGTCTCTAAATAGGAAGCGGTGTTCGCGAATTACCCGGCGAAGGGGCTTCCTCTTGTCGCCGCGACGACGAGACGGAGTCCAGCTGTTAACGTCTGCCGCGTGAGCATAGTGACCCTCGATACAGGTAATAGCGGCGGCAATGACGCGGACGATTCCGCACAGATTGAAGCGCTTCGCACGCGCGCAGCCGAACAGCTCGAGCGCGCCTACCGGTTTCTCGAAACCCAGCCAGATCAATGGGCGCTCCTTCGCGCACAGGTGCTTTGCGAGGCACGACCCGGAGAAGATCTGGGGCGAAAGCTGGGCGAGACACAGGCGGGGGACGGCAGTCTGCCGCCGTCGACTTTGATGAGTGGGGGAGGGCTCGGTTTTCCCCCGACGGATCTGTCGAGCTTGGACTTTCGCTCCGTCGCGCTCGTCGGAACTCTCGAGGCGCTGCTGACGGTCGCAGATGCTCGCATGCTGCATGCAGCTTGGGTTGAGCGCGCAGTTCGCTTCGTCGAATCGTGCCAGGAGTCCGACGGTGCCTATCGCGTGCCAGCCATTGGGGACGCTGAAGCGGTCGCGCAGGCCGAGGTTTTTTGGACGGGGATGATCGCCGGGATTCTCGGTCGTACACCGTTTTCGAAGACGAGTCACCTCGAGGCGGCTGGGGTCTTTCTGGCGACGCGGTTCACGCCGGATTCCGTGGAGCATGACGGCTATGCAGCGATGCTCGCGTATGCCCACTTCTATACGAACGTGCCAGATGAAGAAGCGGATGAAGCGCTTCAGTGGTGCGGGCGGGCGCTCGAGAAGGGCTTTCGGAGTCGTGCGGTCGACGCCGTAGCGACGCTGCGAGTGCTTCTCACGTGTGATGCGCAGGCGATGCCTGGGGCGACCTTTGATGTGGTCGAGCTGCTCGAGCAGCTGCTTGAAGAACAGGCCGGGGATGGCGGCTTCGCCGAGCTTTGCGCGGATGGCCCGGCCTCGCGAACAACGCAGACCTTTGATGCCATGATGGCGATCGTGCGGCTCTGCGCCGTACTGGACGCGAATCCAGGGGCCTAACTACTCGCGCTGCCTTAGGTTTTCAGTTGCGGGTTTTCAGTTACGGGTTTCCGATTTAAGGCGTCTAGCCTTCGAGTTCGGCCACAAGGGCTCGGATTCGCATGGCGTTAGCGCCAAGGTCCCCGCGTCCCTTTCGTGACTTTGAGCGGATGTCGATCAAAGAACCGGTGCCGTCGGGCGTGATTCGCACGACGATGTCATCGACGAAGCGGAAGATCGAGGTCACGTCCTTTGCGTAGAATGCGCCGACGGGGCCGTCCTTCGCGACGACTTCCCAGCCGAGGGCTTCCGCTGCACGAAGGCTCCGCAGGAAAGCGTCTGCCGGTGCTGCAGAAACCCGTACGGGCGCGAGATCGGGGTAGTGTTCGCTCACGATCTCTATGAATTCCGGCGGGTAGCTCATGTCGCGACCGCGATAGTCCGCGACGAGGTCAGCGTCGGCGAAGGCGGGCGGGTTCGTGAGGTCCGTCGTGATGTCATTGATCGGGGGTGCATCGCCGCCGGTGGAGGCTGCTCCGAGAACGATGATCATCAGGCCGAGTCCGAGCGCGAGCGCCATCAAGGCGCGCATTCGGCCGGCGGGGTCTAGGCCGCCGCGGGTCAGGAAGATGCCGACGAGCGCGATGATTGTTGAGAAGAGTCCGCCAGCGAGGCAGCCCGCGATGAAGGTCTGAAAGCCGGCCATAGGCGGCAGTATTCCAAGGAACGCGCCCGCCAATCCGACGAAGGCGAGGCCAGCAGAAATAAGCGCAATGATCGGGGCAGCGGCGGCCATGGTGAAGCTCCTGGTTCGAGCGGGGCCAGCATGGGCGTCTTGCTGGTGTCCGCGGGATGGGTTCCGGATCGCGACGATATCACGCTGGCCGGCGGTTCGGATTGATCGGCGGAAACCGTCGGTTGACGCGTTACCCTCCCGTGCGCGGTGGCCCCTCTGGCCGCCCCAAGGTGATACGGAGATCCCCAGCCATGGCAGACTTGGTACGACTCGAAAAAAAGGGCGCTGTCGCGATCGTGACGATTGACCGCCCCGACGCGCTGAACGCGATCAATGCAGCGGTGGTCGACGGGTTCAATCTCGCGATCGACGAGATCGAAGCGGATGCCGGCATTCGAGCCGTCGTCGTGACAGGCGCAGGTCGTGCATTTGTCGCGGGTGCGGATATCTCCGAGATGAAGGGAATGACGCCGCTTGAAGCCGAGGCATTTTCAGCCAAGGCACATAGAATCTTTGGGCGCCTCGAGGAACTGCCGATCGTGACGATCGCCGCAGTGAACGGCTTCGCGCTCGGCGGGGGGTGCGAGCTCGCCCTTTGCTGCGATTGGATCTACGCCTCGACGAAAGCCAAGATCGGTCAACCCGAGACGAAGCTGGGACTTATTCCTGGCTTCGGAGGAACGAGTCGTTTGGTTCGCCGCGTGGGCCTGGCTTGGGCGAAGGAGCTCGTATTGGTGGCCGATCCGATCGGTGCCGCGGACGCGGCGAATATCCGGCTCGTGAATCGGGTCTTCGAGCCCGAGGAATTACTCCCGGCCGCGATTGCTGCCGGTGAAGCCGTGGCTGCGCGGGGCCCGGTTGCGACGCGGCTCGCAAAGGAAGTGATGCAGCAGGGCCAAGACGCGGACGTGCGAACGGCTCACGCTCTGGAACAGCGGGCATTTGGTCTGAGCTTCGCGTCAGACGACCGCGTCGAGGGAACGACCGCGTTCGTTGAGAAGCGGGATCCGAGCTTTAGCGGGAAGTAGGCGCGGCAAGCCGGCCGGACTAGCATCCACTCCGGGGGCCTCCCTAATAGGGCAGCGCCGCTGCGGTCTTTTCAATTTGGTCGCCGGCGTCGAGAAGAACCTGCGTCGCATCCCAGGTGCCTTCAAGTAGCTGCTGGCGGGTTCCTTTGGGGATACCGGCTTCGAGGTCGCCGGCGCGGCAGCGAACTTTGCTGCCCGCTATGTCGATTGTGATCGCCTGGGTCGGGTCGAGCTCGACGGAGTCCATCAGCTTGATCAGGTCTTCATCTGCGAGCGTGACGCAGGGGAGGCCTAACGCCGTGCAGTTGCCGAAAAAGATCTCGGCGAAGCTGCCGCCGATGAAGCCGTTGAATCCGAATCGCATGAGCGACTGCGGAGCGTGCTCACGGGAGGAGCCGCAGCCAAAATTCTGGCCGACGATCAGGATTCCGGCGCCGGCGAATCGCTCGTCGTCGAGCGGGTGCTGCCCCTTCGCCTGAAGACGTGCGTCTTCGAAGGCGTGCTCGCCCATGGTGTCGAAGGTGATTTCCTTCATGAAGCGAGCCGGGATGATGCGGTCCGTATCGATGTCGTCGCCTCGGACGACGCAGCCGGTGCCTTTGACGGAGTCGATTTTGATCAGCTTGTCGTTGCTCATGATTTTTCTTTCTGGTTTCGCTTGGATTTGCGAATCTTGCTAGCTCATGTTAGTTCGAGTCAGCAGCTGGGGCTGAGAAGAGAGCGTCTTATCCGACGTTTCGGACGTCGACGACTTCTCCGGCGATCGCTGCTGCTGCCACCATGGCCGGTGACATGAGGAGTGTGCGACCCGATGGCGAACCCTGGCGTCCCTTGAAGTTACGGTTGCTGGATGAGGCGCAGACTTCGCGTCCCTTCAACTTGTCAGGGTTCATGGCCAGGCACATCGAGCATCCTGGCTCGCGCCAATCGAAGCCCGCTGCGCGGAAAATCTCCGGCAGGCCTTCGTCTTCGGCCTGCTTCTGAACCGCGCGTGAGCCGGGCACGACGAGCGCGCGGACGCCGTCCTTAACATGACCGGTCTTCGCGACTTTGGCGGCTTCGCGTAGATCCGAGATTCGGCCGTTCGTGCAGGAGCCTATAAAGGCAACATCGATCGGCGTGCCTGCGATCGAAGCGCCCGCTACGAAGTCCATGTACTCAAGCGCTTCTTCGACGCCAGCACGCTCATCGTCGGGAACCGTGTTAGGAGTCGGAATCGCTTCGCTGACGCCCAAGTTGTGTCCGGGATGGATGCCCCAAGTGACCGAGGGCTCGATCTTCGAGGCATCGATCGTGACGACATCGTCGTAGTGGCAGCCATCATCCGAAGCCAGCTCGAGCCAGCCTTCGGCCTTGCCGGCAAAATTCTCGTCATCGGGAACGAAGCGGCGGCCGCGCAAGTAGTCGACCGTCGTCTGATCGGGATTCACGTAACCGCATCGTGCGCCGCCTTCGATGGACATATTGCAGACGGTCATGCGCTCTTCCATGGACATGCGGTCGAAGACTTCGCCTCCGTACTCGTATGCATAACCGACGCCGCCATTCACGCCGAGCTTGCGGATGATCGCCAGGATGACGTCCTTGGCGTAGACGCCGGGTTGGAGTTTGCCTGTGACATCGATGCGCCGGACCTTGAGGGGCGCGATCGCCATCGATTGTGAAACGAGCAGATCTCGGACTTGGCTCGTGCCGATGCCGAAAGCGATGGCACCGAAGGCGCCATGGGTCGCGGTATGCGAATCACCGCAGGCGATCGTCATGCCGGGTTGGGTCAGGCCGAGCTCCGGGCCGATGACGTGGACGATGCCTTGGGTTCCGCTCTCGGGTGAGAAGAAGGTGATGTCGTGATCGCGACAGTTGCGCTCGAGCTCACTCATCATGGCTTCGGCGAGTTCATCCGAGAAGGGGCGGGACTGATCATCGGTCGGGATGATATGGTCGACGGTGGCGAAGGTGCGGTTAGGGAACCGGACCGGCACGTTGAGCTCGCGAAGCATGGCGAAGGCTTGGGGGCTCGTGACTTCGTGAATGAGGTGGGTGCCGATGAGCAGTTGCGTCTGGCCCGACGGGAGTTCGCGCACTGTGTGTGCGTCCCAGACTTTTTCGAAGAGGCTTTTCGCGCGGGCGTTCCGATCGGTCATTTCGGTTGTTCCTGGCATCGGCATCCGCCTTGAGCGGGTGATGCGGTCTGTTGGGTTCGGACTTTGAGCCACACGCGGGTTCGGGCATGGTTCGAAGCCACTCGGACGACTGTTCAGCGGGGATGCTGCAGAATCGAAGGCCTGCACTCGCTACGCGTCTCTTCGCGTCACACGCGAATGAGTGGGCGTAGAAATGCGCGTCCGTTTCCGGTTCGAAAATCTGGTCGGTGACGAAGCTCGCTTGCTCGCGAAGATTTTCGCCTAAGACCGGGAATTCGGGTCGCATGGATAGCACGGACAGGCGAGCCCTGTACCCTTCTCGCGAAAGGTCACACGACTGAGTTCGCTCGCTCCTCTGAGCGGGTCGAGCGTTGGCCAGCTGGCCAAAAGACGACCGACAGATCACCAAAAAACGCCCTAAGAAGGAGCCCGGTACTCGATGGAACTCATGCACGCCGCTCATATCCCAGCCGGAGCGGGACCCTTCCCGACGATTCTTGCGCTGCACGGATTTGGTTCAAACGCGCACGACCTCCTGGGGATCGCGCCGCTCGTGAATCAAGCCGTACCCGGTGAACAGGTGATGTTCCTGTGTCCGCAGGGCCCGGTCGTGATTGAGCCCCAGCCGGGGCAGCGCGCGTACGCTTGGTTCCCGATTTCGGGAGGCGGCGAGATCGACCCCACGGCACTCGTCGGTGCGCGGGGGGTGCTTGAAGGGTTCGTGGACGATGCCCTCGAGCATTATCCGATCGATCCGGATCGCTTGGTGATCATGGGTTTCAGCCAGGGCGGTGTGATGGCCTATGACTTGGCTCTCGGCCGGCCCGACCGTTATGCGGCGCTCGTCGCGCTTTCGACTTGGCTTCCGGAGCAGGTCCTCGGCTCGTTGCAGCCCGACGAGGCACGTGCGGATTTGACGACGCTGTTGATCCACGGCACGACCGACCCGATGGTGGCGATCGATTCGGGAAAGGCTGCCTTCGAGGCGCTCAAGGGACTCGGCATCGAGGCCGCCTGGGGCGAATACGAAATGGGCCACGAGATCAACCAGAACGCGATGCGTGATCTGCTTGGCTGGCTGGCTCAGGAGCCCTTCGCGCTCCCGGGGGCGGGCGGAACGGCGTAGAGTCGAGGTTTAGTTGACGCATTACTGCCGTTCGGGCGGATTGTTCACTGAGGCGTGTGGCAGAGGCACGACAGCGGCCCGGGATTCTGTAAGCTGGTCGGGTGCCTCGCGTGGTCATTGCCACTTGCGAAAGCATCTGATCGACGGCTCAGTCAGCGTCAATCGAAATCGGTCGGGGTGTAGCTCAGTCTGGCAGAGCGTGAGCTTTGGGGGTTCAAAGTCGGGGGTTCGAATCCCTCCACCCCGACCATTCCGACGTCTTTGCGGACACCATGAGGTGCGCAAGGGGATCGATCCCAGGTCCGCGGATTAGATGAGATATCCGCCCGAGACTTTGATGTGCGTGCCGGTCACGTAGCTGGCGGCATCGCTCGCTAGATAGAGGACGGCATGTTCGACGTCGGCGTGAGTGCCGTAGCGGCCTGCTGGGATCTGTCCGAGGTCTGGCTTCTCGCCGGAATCCTCAAGCGTGCCGGGGGATACGGCGTTCACCGTTACGCCGTGGGGCCCTTCGTCGACGGCCATCGTTTTAGTGAGCGTGAACGTGCCGCGCTTGCCGATCTTATACGCCGTGGCGTAGGGGACGGGATCTGTCGCGTCCGCATCTGCATCGAGGATGTTAATGATGCGGCCGTGGCCAGAGGCTCTAAGTGCGGGGAGTGCGGCTTGGCTCGCGTGAAGCGTCGCGAAGAGGGTGCCGCCCAAACAAGCCGCCCAGTCTTCGGGTGAATGATCCTGCAGCGACTTCCAGACGATTGTGCCGACGTTATTCACAAGGATGTCGAGTCCGCCCATAGCCTCGATGGCCTCGCGAAGGGCGGTTTCGGCTTGGGCGGCGTCGGCGAGGTTTGCGGAAACACTGAGTCCACGCCGGCCTTTGGCTTCGATTGCTGCGACGAGACTCTCTGCTGCGGTTTCGCTCGTGTGATAATGCACGATCACATGGGCCCCTGCGTCGGCGAACGCCAAGGCGAGGGCGCGGCCGAGTCGGTGCGCAGCGCCCGTTACGAGTGCGATTCGGCCTTCGAGACTGTCGGATGGGCGCGCGGTCGATATCAAGTTAGGCCTCGCTTTGATGGAGTCGCCAGATCATCTCGGGCGTATGGGTACGGATATAGTCAGCGCGCGCGTGAAGACAGGCAGAGGCGGTCATGATTCGCGCTAGGCGTTCGGGCTTGCGCGCCGCGTAGAGCAGCAGGGGGCAGCCGAGCGACCGGAAGTCGTCAAGGTTCCAGAGGATCGCAAGCTGTTGGTGGATCTTCTGGTGGTCGTCGGTTGTCGGATGGATGATTCCGAGGTTCGGATCGAGAATGAGGTGCTCGATTCCCGCCGCGTGGGCCGCTTCGACTTTTTTACCCAGATGATCGAGAACGGCCTGGACGCTGACGTCCGCCGGTTCAGCGGTCCGCATTTGATAGGCGTTGTCGTAGGGCATGAATGTCAAAAAGAGCGTCGCCCCTTTCCCGGCAACCGCGTCCAAGAGCGAAGTTGGCAGCGCTCCGCCGGTGTAGTTCACGCCGTCCGCACCATGTTCGAGCCCGAAGCATCCCGTCGCAGCGCTCCAGGTATCGACGCAAACACGCTCCTGGAAACTGTCAGACCTCGTTTTTTTGAGCAGTTCGAGTGCCGGCTTGAGGCGAGACTGCTCGGTTTCATCGCTGACCATAGGAACATCCGGCGTGATCGATCGCCCCCCTAGGTCGATCCAATCCGCGCCAGTGCGCGCGAGCAGGGCAGCGCGCTCGGCGACGGCCTCTTCGCCCACAGCGATCGATTCCTCCACCATGGATTCCGGCGAGAGGTTGAGCACGCCGAGCAGCTTGGGCGTATAGCGGGCACTTGTGTCAGCGGGCACGGTGGAGGTCGTCATCGCCAAGAGCTTCCGACTGCGAGGGGATTTGGTCAAGTCTCGAATGTCTCGTGCGGCCGAGCTGGCCTTCGAAGGAGCGTCTTGTGGCATACTCGCCCGATGTCGACAGAGCGCTGGGCAATTCATATGCACAAGGAGTATTTTAAGTTCTCCTGTGCGCATTTCCTGATCTTTCCCGATGGGTCGAAAGAACGACTTCACGGCCACAACTATCACGTGGATGCGGAGATCGAAGGACAACTGACGGACAAAGGGATTGTCATCGATTTCATCTTGGTGAAACCCGTGATTCGCGAACTCTGCGATTGGCTGGATGAGCACTGGCTGCTGCCCGGGGAGCATCCGGATCTCGAGATCAACGAACGGGACGATGGGCATACGGAAGTTCGCTATCGCGACTGTCAGTATTTGGCTCCGACGGATGAGGTGATCGTGTTGCCGATCAATAACTCTTCAGCTGAAAATTTGGCGACATGGATCGGTCGGGAGCTCGTGCGTCGTATTGCGGAGCGTTTCGGGCGCACGCAGATTCAGAAGCTCAAACTGGCGGTCTCCGAAACCTCCGGCCAGTGGGGCGTCTATTATTTCTCCGATTCGGACGCGGACTAACGTTCGCCGCCATCTTTTGTGGCTTTGCTTGTGCGATTGACAGTGCCCCATGGTTAGCGGCATAGATCGAGCCGAAGACGATTTGCTGAAGTCGGTTAGGCCGAATCAGCCGAGGAAGGACGCCGCGCTGCCCGTGATGCTGTGCCGCTGCACTCGCTCCGTGCTGTCGCTGCGGATTCTGGTCGTTCTTCTTTGCATGGCGCCTTCGGTCGCCGGGGCGGAAGATACTGCGCGGGCGTCGGTCGAAGTGCTGCCCTCAGGAGAACTCTTCGAGCCGCTTCTGGCGGATCCTTCTTGGCCGAGGTTTTCCGCCGAGCATCAGTGGCGTTTCGGAACCGACGAATTCGACAGAGTCGCTCAGGTCGGCTTTGGAGAAACGATCGCGCTCATACGCTCGGCTGAAGAATCATGGGGGCGATGGGAGTTTGGCTTTCAGGCGATGGCCGATGCGGTTTTCGACCTCACCGCGAGTAGTCTCGACCTTTCGAATGAGGACTACTTCGCCGCGTTCGTCGGCACGATCGAAGCCGGCGGTCTCGTCACGCAGCTGCGATTTTCCCATTTAAGTTCGCATCTGGGCGACGAGTACGTTGCTGAAACCGGACGCCTCCGTGACTCCGTGTCCTTCGAGACGATTGATGTGCTCGTCTCGAAGCAATGGACCGAAGCCGTTCGGGTGTACGGCGGCGTTGGCGTGCTTATTACGCCGGAGCCCGCCTTCGATCCGCTCATCTTTCAGCTCGGGGGGGAATGGGTGAGTCCCGTCGCGTTCGCGGAGGGTTGGCTGCGCCCGGTATTCGGTGTCGATGTTCAGGTTCGGCAGGAGAACGATTTTGTTCCGGACGTCGCAGCGCTCTTGGCTCTACGGATTGAAAATGAAGAAGAGGGCCATAGGCGCATTGAGTTCTTTACACGCTTCTATCACGGTCGTTCGCCGGATGGTCAGTTTTTTCGCCAGACCGTAGACACCTTGGGTGTCGGTATAAGACTCGGTTTTTAGTGCGCAGCGCGACCCGAACCTATTTTACGAATGCCCTAGCAATGGCGTCTCTGATTCTCGCACTCGCAAGTTTTCCATCTGCCGCTCGGGCCAAGGATGCGCTCGAACTCTACGGAGACATCGCGCAAATCGCGATTCCGACCTTCGCCGGCGGAGTGTCCTTCGCCAAGAAGGACAAAGAGGGCGTCGCTCAGCTGTTAGTTGGAACAGGCATCACTATGGGGGTCGTACAGGGGCTTAAGTACGCGACGGATCTCGAGCGACCCGATGGAGGGGCGAGATCCTTTCCCTCTGGCCATATGGCTGCGGCTTTCGCCGGCGCGTCCTATCTCCATTACCGCTACGGCTGGAAATGGGGACTCCCGACTTATGCTGCGGCTGCGGTCGTGGGCTACAGCCGCATCGAAGCGGACCGTCACTACTGGTACGACGTCGTGGCCGGCGCAGCGCTCGCCAATCTCGTCGCGTACGTTATGACGGACACCTTCGACGACGACGTGATTGTGATCCCGGTTCTCGATACGGGGAAGCACAACTTTGGTTTGCTCGTGCGCTTCCGGTTCTGAGACGCTTCGGAAGCTACCGCGCCGAGTACGGCGCAGAGACTGGCAGCGGCGCTCGGGAGCGGTGCAGATGAGGCCGAGAAGCGCGGGCCGTGAGTGAACTTCACGGCCCGCGAAGGTCTCGCTCAGCCCTTCGGCTTGCGGAAGGGGTTCGGGTAGACGACCGCTTCCTTGAAGGACGTGTTCATCTCTTCGAAGGCGACGTCCATGTCCCAGACGCCGGGCGTCGTAACTTCGCGCTCGACCGAAGGCTCCGTGATGAGGCCGATGCGTCCGTTGCCGCATTGAATGATGCGGCCGTTCATCCACGCACTTTCTTCCGCGGCGAGCCAGACGACGGGCGGGACGACGTTCTTGGTCGAGATTTTCTCGTTATTCGGGCTGTAGTCCATGACGGTCGCCTTGCCTTCGAGGCTGGCGGTCATGCGCGTGTAGGCGACCGGGGCGATGCAGTTCGCGGTGACGCCGTAGCCGTTGAGGGCGGTGGCGCAGCTGTTGGAGAGGCCGACGATGCCCATCTTGGCGGCTGCGTAGTTGGGCTGCGCGGGTGCACCCCACAGGCCCGAGCCCGAGATGAAGTTGATGATGCGGTATTCGCCGCCACGGTTGGCGCGCCAATATTCCGAGGCGTGGCGGATCGTGTTGTAGGTGCCCTTGAGATGGACGGCGATGACCGCGTCCCACTGGCTCTCTTCCATTTTAAAGATCATGGAATCGCGAAGGATGCCGGCGACGTTGACGACGATGTCGAGCTTGCCGAATTCGTCGATCGCTTGCTCTGTTAGGGCTTTGACGGCGTCGCTGTCGGTCACGTTGCAGTTATTTGCGGCGGCCTTGCCCCCGGCGTCGACGATTGATTTGGCGACTTCTTCTGCGGGGGTCCCTTCGACGCTCGAGCCGTCGAGGTTCGCCCCGAGGTCATTGACGACTACGGAAGCGCCTTCTGCGGCAAAGGTCCGCGCGACTTCAGCGCCGATTCCCTGTCCTGCTCCCGTTACGATTGCTACGCGTCCATCGAGCTTTCCCATCTCGTCTCCATCTCCGTGTCTAAACGGTGTGTCTCTTTATGGTGTGCTGTGATGTGGTGGGGTGTGATCTGCCGGCCCCGTTTCGAGCGGGCCGTCTGGCCGAGACCTGAATGCGGGCTGCGCCGGCGCAATGGTCCGCGACAGTCCTCGGCGCATCTCGGCCGGCGGCAATCTTACCGCCTCTGTGGCACATCGCTGCCCCGCTGGAAGCGTGTTTTAGCGCTCTCCCAGCAGTAGTGAGGCAGAGGCCTCGGCGATCGGCCCCCTGAGGTCGTGAATCGTGGCGTGGCTCATCCCTATTCCATCGATGGCCCGCAGGGTACGCCCACGGATCGCGATCCAATCCGAGCGCGGTTCCGTAAGGATATGGACGGTGAGGTCGGGATTGATCGAGCTGAAGCGGGTGTAATCCATCGCATTCCCGGCCCCGCTCGCGAAATCTACGACCGCCGCGAGGCGCTCGATTCCCGTTGGCTCTTCCCCGGCGAATACGCGGCAGCGCAGCTTGGCCCAAAACGTCGAATGCTCGCCGGCTACTAAATCCTGGTTGGGGACAATCTCGCAGGCGTGGATATAGCCGGGAATCTCGAAGCCGGGGCGGGCCTCAAAGGCTGGGATGACCTCAGGTGGGGGCGTGATGGCCGGATCGATTGACCCCGCAACGACGAGTTCTGCGAGCTCATTGGTCTCTCGAACGCGAAGAGCGGTCGCACGGGCGACGGGGGTCTCGCCATCAAAAATGGTCGCCTCGGAGGACTGGATCCGCTTTCCGCCACGAATCACGCGGGCTTCGACACGAAGCGGGGTAAGCGGCACACCGCGAAACATTTCGAGGGTCAGTCTCGTTAATCGCATAGGCGTCGGCGAATCGAGCCGGCCGAGCACGCGGGCCAGGAGCGCAGACACAGCGCCGCCATGCTGGTGGGCCTTGTTCCAAGGGCCGCCGGTAAAAGGCGTGGGTTCGACGTGGCTCACGAAGAGGCCGTCTCGCTCCTCGCTGTCCAGCAGTCGAAAGAGATAGTCGTCGGGGAGGGCGTTTTCCATGGGGGGCAGAAGGTAGGCCGTTCCGCCCCGGAGGCACGAGGGAATGGGGTAGAATGCTCGCGTTCTGCCGGAGGCCGAATGCTTAGCCTCGGGATTTTCTTTGAATGGCCTCGGGTCGATCGCCGTTCAATCTGGCTGCGTGCTTGCTTGGGTAGATGGAGAGCTCATTGAATTCCGATTCGCATGGAATCGTTCGCGCGTTGCTCGCGCTCCAAGAAGAAGTCGGCTGGCTTCCGCCGGACCGTCTCGAAAGCTTGGCATCGGAACTTCGAGTCCCAATGCACAATCTGGAGAGTGTCTCGACCTTCTATACGCATTTCCGCCGCGAGCCGGCTGCGGGCGCGCAGGTCGAGGTTTGTCGGGATCTGTCTTGCCGAATGGCCGGCGCCGAGTCCGCGTGTGCTTCGCTGCGTGATATCGCGGCGGAACGTGCGGGCTCTCCGGGAGCACTGGAAATTACGGAAGTGTCCTGCCTGGGGCGCTGCGATCAGGCGCCCGCCGTGGCACTTGGCGACCGGGTCCTGTCCGCTTTGAATCCCGAGGAAATCCTCGCGGCCGCCGACGCGAATCGTCGAGATGCGATCCTGCGGCCGAAGCGAAGCTGGCCCGCAGCGGATCCATATTCGAAAGTGGCCGCCGCTCTGTCTCATGGATGGGACGACTACCAAGTCTTGCGCAATGTTCTCGCAGGGACGCGAGAAGCCCCCGTAGCGGCACTTAATGCCGCCGGCTTGCGCGGGATGGGCGGTGCCGGTTTTCCGACCGCGCGCAAATGGTCGCTCGTTGCAGCGGAGCCTGCCTCGCCGAAATACGTCATCTGCAACGCAGACGAGAGCGAACCCGGAACCTTTAAGGATCGCGAGCTGCTTCACGACTTGCCGCATCTTGTGATCGAAGGCATGGCGATCGGCGCGTACTGCATAGGCGCATCGAAAGGCATCGTCTTTATTCGCCATGAGTACGGCGCCGAGCGCGAGTCGCTCGAAGAAGCGATTGCGCATGCACGCGCCGCAGGGGTGTTAGGCGAAGGGGTCTTCGGGTCGGACTTCAATTTCGAAATCGAGGTTTTCGTTTCGCCGGGTGGATATATCCTGGGCGAAGAAACAGCGCTGCTTGAATGCATAGAAGGCCGTCGCGGAGAACCTCGCAATAAGCCGCCCTTTCCTGGGAACGTGGGGCTCTTCGGCCAACCGACCCTGATCAACAACGTCGAGACATTCGTGCATGCCGTTTCGATCGTGGGGCAAGGGGCCGACTGGTGGAACGCGCTTGGTTGCGAAGGCTTCGCTGGTCACAAATTCATATCCGTGAGCGGCGACGTCGCCTCCCCCGGTGTTGGGCTCTACCCGATGGGTTTGCCGCTCTCCGAGATTCTGAAAGCGCACGGCGGGATGAAGGGCGACGCGGAAGTTTTGGCCATCGCGCCGGGAGGTGCTTCCAGCAATTTCCTCGGACCGGAGGCGCTCGATCTCGCGCTTGATTTCGACGCCCTGGCGGCCGGCGGAAGCATGCTCGGTTCGGGTGCGGCGGTATTCCTGGCGGAGGGGCGAAACTTGCTCGACGTCGGATTGTCGATCACGCGCTTCTTTAGGAACGAATCTTGTGGGAAATGCGTGCCGTGTCGGATGGGCTCGGAGAAGGCCGTTTCGATGATTGAGAACGCGGGTCGAATATCGGCTGAGGAGGAGACGCTCCTGCGGTCTCTGCACGAGACCATGGCGCAGACGAGTATCTGTGGCCTCGGGCAAGTCGCCCTCGGTCCCTTGCTTTCGATTCTCTCGAGATTCCCGGAGGCGGGTGCGAATCCTGCCGACGACTCGGCGACACAAGATGGGTTGGGATAGCGCGACGTGACGAAGCGAGCAGCGATCGTGTTATGCGGAGGGCGGTCATCGCGAATGGGCCGTGCGAAGGCGTGGCTTCCTTGGTTCGGGAAAACCATGGTCGAGCATGTCGTCGGCGTGCTCCAAACAGTCGTCGACGAAGTAGTTGTGGTGACGTCGGCGGATTTGGATTTGCCGGCTCTGGGCATGGATGTTCGGATTGTTCGAGACCGAGACGCAGAGCGTGGACCGCTTGCAGGATTGCGTGAGGGGTTCGAGGCCGCCTCGGCGGATGCGACTTTTGTCACGGGGACCGATGCACCCTTTTTGGGGTCGGCTTTCGTAGAAGAAATGTTCGCTCGAGGCGGGGCGTGCGCGCCTCTGTCCGACGGGCATGTTCAGGTGTTATGCGCAGTCTATGGTCCGGGTGCGGCGGAAAAGGCGCAGGCGCTGCTGGCAGCAGGCAAGTCCCGGCCCCGCGACCTGCTCGAGGCGCAGGGGTATCAGGCAATTGCTGCGGAAGAGTTGGTGTCGCCTTCTTCGCGAGCGCCTTGGGAAGGCTTTAATACGCCTGAGGCCTATTTGTCCGCGATTCGGTCCGTCGACGCGAAGGCGACGTGCGTAGTCGAACTCCTCGGCCGGGCTGCCAAGCAGGCTCAGAAGTTGGGGGCCGAGTCGACTCGCGAGGTACCCGTTGGGACGCTAGGCGACTTATTAGGGACGTGGCCAGAAAAGCTTGGTCTTGTGGACGAAGGCCGCGTCGCTAAGCGCTATCTCGCTTCTCTGGGAGGGCGCGATCTCGTACGGGATCTTGCTATTCCGGTCGGACCGGGTGAGCGGATCAGCATGATTGACGCTTTGGCGGGGGGCTAGGGATGAACGGTTTTCATATGGCCTACATGCGTGTAGATCTGACGACTGGGGAGTCTGCTCGAATTCCTATCGAGGCGAAAATTCTAGAGCGCGTGCTCGGGGGCGTCGGGCTCGGGAGTTGGTTGTTGCATAGAGAGGCGCCGGTCGGGGTCGATCCCTTCGCGCCGGAAGCCCCGCTGGTCTTCGCGTTCTCGCCGCTTGTCGGAACAGGCGTGACGACCTCCGCGAAATTTGCCGTCGTAGGGAAGTCTCCGCTTACGGGCGGGCTTTGCGATGCGCTGGCGAGTAGTCATTTCGCGATCGAAGGAAAACGGCTCGGCATCGATGCGCTGGTCTTCGTGGGCGAGTGCGATGAACCCTCGGAATGGGTTAACGGGACACTTCGCCCTACGCAGAGCTGGGGGCGAACAGCGCAGGAAACGGCGGCTGCACTCTCTAAGGAAGGGCGCGTCGCCGCGATCGGCATCGCCGGCGAAAACCGTGTTCGTTATGCGACGATCTCTGCGGAGGGTAGGCACGCGGGTCGCGGAGGACTTGGCGCGATCATGGGGGCGAAGCGCCTTAAGGCGATCGTCGTCTCCGGCGACCATGACACGGTTGCGGCTCATCCCGAAGAGGTTGAGCGGCAGGCGCGCCGACTGCGCGATCGTGCGCGCGGCGACGCGACTGCGAAATACAGCGAAATAGGCACGATCGGAAACCTGCTGGCCTTCGATCGGATGGGGGCGCTGCCGACCCGGAACTTTCAGGAGAGTCATTTCGAAGGGGCGGAGGCACTCTCGGCGGAGCGCTGGCAAAAGGATCGTAAACATCGCCGCGCCTCCTGTGCCGACTGCACGATTGGCTGTGAACATCGATACGGATATAAAGCTCCCGGCGGCGAGTCGAAGGATGTTCGGATCGAGTACGAGAGCCTCTTCGCGCTCGGACCGTTATGCGGTGTCGCAGATCCTGATCTGGTGTTGGCGGCAGCCGCAAAATGTGACGCGTTAGGTCTGGACACGATCTCGGCTGGTGCGACGCTTGCCTTTGCTATGGAGTGTGGTGAACGCGGGGAGCTTTCGGGCGGGCCTGTTTTCGGCGATGACCCAAGCGAATGGCTCTCTTTGATTGCGACTCGTGAAGGACTCGGCGATTTCCTGGCCGAGGGGTCGCGTCGAATGGCCGAATCGATCGGCGGCGACGCCCTCTCTCGCGCGCCGCAGGTGAAGGGTCTCGAGCTTCCCGGCTACGAACCGCGGACGCTTCAGACTATGGCGCTTGGACTCGCAGTGGGCACACGCGGCGCGGATCACAATCGCAGCGGCGCCTACGAGGCGGACTTCTCCGAGGAGGCGAATAGGCTTCACGGCGACGCGAGATCTGTTGCGCTCGCTATTGAGAGTGAGGACCGGGCTGCGGTGCTCGACGCGCTCGTACTCTGCAAATTCGTACGTGGCGCATTCGACGATCTCTATGATGAGAGCGCAACGCTCCTAAATGCGGTGACGGGAACCGACGCCGACGGCGCAGAAATCGAAACGATTGCTCGCCGAATCGTCGACCTGCGAAAGGCATTTAACATCCGCGAAGGATGGCAACCAGAAGATGACACCTTGCCCGGGCGGTTCCTGACCGAGCCGATCCCAAGTGGACCTGCGAAAGGCGTGTCGCTGCCGCGGGAACGACTTGATTTTATGATCCGAAGCTACAATTTGGGGCGCGGCTGGACCGAGGCTGGTTGGTTGCCCAAAGAAGCACTCCGTCGTCTAGAGGTCGAACTCGATTTGGAGGGCCTTCGCTCTTCCATAGAGAGAAGCTTCCCTGAAGGAATAATTCCGGAATGAAGATCACCGTAGACGGCATCGAAATCGAAGCGCTCGAAGGTCAGACAATCTACGAAGCAGCAGAAGCTTCGGGCATCGAAATTCCGACCCTATGTCATACGCCCGGGCTCGAACCGGTCGGCGTTTGCCGCATGTGTGTCGTCGATGTGGGCGAGCGCGTGAAAGCTGCGGCCTGCGTTCGTGAGTGCCAGCCTAATATGGTTGTGACAACGAATTCGGAAGAGCTCGAAGGCCATCGCAAGATGCTGACCGACCTGCTGATGAGCGATCAACCGACGCCAGAAGCAGGCGATCGACGCGAAGGCGCGCTCGGAGACAATGAACTACTCGCGCTATCGCGTCGCTATGACGCGACCGGCGAGCCCTTCCGGACTGGCGCGGCGCCTTTAGCCCGTGGCATTGATGACAGCTCGAAGGTGATCGATGTCGATCATCAGGCCTGCATCCTCTGTGATCGATGTATTCGCGCCTGTAACGACGTGCAGAATAACGAAGTGCTCGGGCGCTCTGGCAAAGGGCATGCCTCACGCATCGCTTTCGATCTGGATCAGCCGATGGGCGAGAGCACCTGTGTGTCCTGCGGCGAATGCGCGGCAGCTTGCCCGACGGGCGCGCTTGTAGACAAGGCGATTGGCTTGCCGCTTCGGCCGCGTGCCGAGCTCGAACCGGTTGATTCCGTCTGTCCCTACTGCGGCGTCGGATGTGCGATCACCTATCACGTGGATCGCGAGGTCAACGGGATCGTCTTTGCTGAGGGGCGCGAGAGTCCCGGCAATCAGGGTCGCTTGTGCGTGAAGGGACGCTATGGCTGGGATTACACAGTCCATCCCCAGCGACTGAAGAAGCCTCTGATTCGGATCGACTCCGCCTATCCAAAGGGCGCGCTCTCGAAAGATGTTCGCGGCGAGCATGATGGTCGGCGGAAGCCGGGCGGACTCGTCGATGACGCGGAAGTCCTGCCGGCCTTTCGGGAGGCAAGTTGGGAAGAGGCGCTCGATCTCGTAGCGTCGCGTCTCGCCGAAATTCGTGACAGGGACGGCGGTGACGCACTCGCGGGCTTTGGCAGTGCGAAATGCTCGAACGAAGAGGCCTATCTCTTTCAGAAATTGATACGCGCAGGCTTCGGCACGAATAACGTCGATCACTGCACGCGCCTATGTCATGCCTCGAGCGTGGCGGCTCTTATGGAATCGATCGGGAGCGGAGCCGTAACAACGACCTACGGCGATATTGAGAATGCCGGCGCGGCGCTGCTGGCCGGAACGAATACGACGGCCAACCATCCTGTCGCTGCGACCTTCTTTAAGCAGGCGCGCAAGAACGGGACAAAGCTGATCGTGATCGACCCGCGGCGAGAGGTGATCGCCGATCACGCTGACTATTATTGCCGTGTTAAGCCTGGCACGGACGTCGCGTTCTATAACGCGATGATGCACGTCATCATCGAAGAAGGACTCGTAGATGAATCCTTCGTGACAGACCGCACCGAAAATTTTGAAGCGCTCAAAGAAGTCGTCTCGAAGTACTCCCCCGAGCGAGCCTCGAAAATTTGTGGCGTCGAAGCGGAAACGATTCGCGAAGTCGCCCGCGTCTTCGGCAAAGCGAAGAGCGCGATCGTGTTCTGGGGCATGGGCGTCTCGCAGCATGTCTATGGGACGAATAACGCCCGCTGTTTGATCTCGCTGGCGCTGCTCACCGGAAATGTCGGCAAGCCCGGCGCCGGCCTGCATCCTCTTCGCGGGCAGAATAATGTGCAGGGCGCGAGCGATGCTGGGCTGATCCCGATGGTTTATCCCGACTATCAACCGGTTGGCGATCCCGAGGTACGCGCCAAGTTCGAGGCGGCTTGGGGGTGTGAACTTTCGCCGGATCCCGGCCTTACCGTCGTCGAGATCACCCACGCCGCTCTCGAGGGTCAGGTCCGCGGCATGTACATCATGGGAGAGAATCCCTTCCTGTCGGACCCCAACACCAACAAGGTTCGGAAGGCACTTTCAAATCTTGAGTTCCTGGTCGTACAGGATATTTTCCTGACCGAGACCGCCGAGTTCGCCGACGTGATCCTTCCGGCGAGCGCCTATCTCGAAAAGGAAGGGACGTATACGAATACGGACCGTCGGGTTCAGCTCGGCCGTCCAGCCCTCGACTCGCCGGGCGAGGCGAGGCTCGACTGGGAGATCGTTCAGGATATTTCTCGCCGAGTTGGGTACGAGATGAACTACGCCTCGTCTTCCGAGATCTTTGAGGAGATGGCGAAACTAACGACGAGTTACGCGACGCTTAGGCATGACAATCTCGGCCCCCACGGAAAGCTTTGGCCTAACCCGGATCCGGAACACGAAGAGGGGCCGACGGTTCTCTTCGATGACGCATTCCCGACCGCGAATGGCCGCGCGAAGCTCGTGCCTGCGGAGTGGACCGCCGCGCCCGAGCTGCCGGATGACGAATATCCCTTCGTCCTGAATACGGGACGGCTGCTTGAGCATTGGCATACCGGAGCGATGACTCGGCGCTCGGCGGCGCTTGATGCGATTGCGCCGGAAGCGTTTGTGGCGATCCATCCTGAGGATGCGAAGGAGCTTGGCGTTAGCGAGGGGGATCGCGTCGCGATCGAGAGCCGCCGTGGTCGGATCCGCTTAGCCGCGAAGCTCACGACGCGTGAAATCCGCGGCGCGGTGTTTGTTCCCTTTCATTTCCGAGAGGCGGCGGCGAATTTGCTGACCCTCGACGAGATTGATCCGGACGGCAAGATTCCTGGATTCAAGTTCTGCGCGGTCAAGGTTTCCCGCTGTGACGACTGAGGGCTGACGACGGAGGATAGAGTCGTATCCGGTCCGCGCTTCGGCCCGCTAGGCGAGTACTCCTGACTAAGGCGCTTTGATCACGTGGGCGATCATGGTTTTGCCTTCGAAGACGGCCTTGTCTGCAACGT
>JASDVF010000045.1:0-21440 GCA_041440805.1 Myxococcota bacterium
TAGACTGAGCTGATGATCCGACCTTACGACCTCATGCCGATCTCGATCCAGAATGCCGCGTGCACGCTGGCCGGGTTTTACCGAGCGCGTACTCGGTACAGCCACCACTTTTACAAAACGCTCGCTAGCTACGAGCGCAGCGTGAATCTTCCGATCGAAGAGCTCTATCGAATTCAAAGGCAACAACTCGACCAGGTGGTTGATCGCGCGCGTCGTGGCACGGTCGCTTATCGCGATCTCGCGCCGCCTTCGGATCATGCAGATCACTACGAAGCGATGCGTCGCACCCTCGACGCGATCGACCCGCTTGGTAAAGAAAGCTATCACGACGCGGTCAACGACTACGTATGTAAGGCCGGGGATCGTGCGCTGATTCGAGTCTATACGAGTGGCACGACGGGATCGGCACTTCCGGTTTGGCATACCACGAAGCGTATCGCTGAAAACTTCGCCGTCGTTTGGCGCCAGCGTCGGACGTTCGGCGTCGACATTAAGGATTCACTGATCACAGTCGGCGGACAGTCCATCGTTCCGCTCAAGCAGACCAAGGCTCCGTACTGGCGGAAGAACTACTACAGCGGCCAAACACTCTTCTCCGTCTATCACCTTGCGAAGCAATTCCTCCCCGCGTATATCGATGAATTGCATGAGAATCAAGCGCGTTATGTGCAGGGCTATCCCTCTGCTTTGCATGTGATTGCAGCAACTATGCTCGACATGAACCGACCGCTCCCGAAAGGGAAGATCGCGGCGGTCTTTACGTCCTCCGAGTCGCTTCTTGCGACCCAGCGGGAAATGATCGAAAAGGCATTCAACGCGCCCGTTCGAGATCACTACGCGTGCACCGAACTTTCGATGTCTATGACGGCCTGCGAAGAGGGCCGTCTCCACGTCGATATGGAATTCGGAATTGTCGAAGTCGAAGTTGAAGAAGAGACGGACGAGTGGGAGAGGGGTCAGCTGTTAGTCACAGCACTCGGTACTCCCGGGACGATGCTTATTCGCTACCGGATCGGGGATGTTGGAACGCGGCTTAAGAAGCCGTGTGAATGCGGTCGCCCTGGTGAGGTCTTCTCCGAGGTCGATGGACGGGTCGAAGATTATATTTTGACTCCCGACGGGAGACTGGTCGGGCGTCTCGACCATATTTTCAAAGAGCAGACGGATATTGCCGAGGCGCAGATCGTGCAGGACTCGCCCGATGCCATCACAATCCTCATTACGCCGCGCTTTAGCTATCGCGAAGCAAGCCAGAAGAAATTGCTAAGCCAGATCAGGGATCGACTCGGTGACGATTTGCATATCGATATCCGTCTCACGGATTCGATTCCCCGCGAAAAGAACGGAAAGTTCCGCGCTGTGAAATCGTCTATTCGGAGTCATTCGGATGTCTGAGCCACGTGTTCGGGTCGCCCTCGCGCGAGCCGAGGACGGGTACCTCGGGATCGAAGCTCCTTTTGATCCTGATTTCGCTGTCCCGGAATTAGGTGGCCTCTATGGCGATCGGCCAGACGTGGGTTCGCCGAACCCAGTCTATCGCGCGGTCCGGTCTGCACTCGCGGCCTTGGGCCTTGACGGAGATCGGGTCGGGAAGGCGGATTGGAATCCGTTAGGCGATCTAGTGTCAGAGGGCGGTCGTGTCGTCCTGAAGCCGAATTTGATTCGCCACTTCAATCCGGGCGAGGGGTCCGTCGAGAGCGTCGTTACTCACGGAGCTTTTCTGCGTGTCGTTGCCGACTACGCCTGGCTTGCAGTGGGTGGGACTGGCTCGGTCGTTATAGCGGAAGCGCCTCAACAAGATTGTAAATGGGCGATCGTTTCCGAGTACGCGGGCATCGATCGGTTGGTCGATCATTTCGCTCGAATGGGGCTAACGCTAGAAGTCGTCGATATCCGCCGAGAGGAAGTCGATCTTGTAGACGGAATCATCGTTGGCCGTGTGACTTTGCCGGGAGACCCGGCCGGCTACCGCGTGGTCGATCTAGGCGACCTCAGTTTCTTTTCAGAGTCCGGCCTTGATGCCAAGCGTTTTCGTGGCGCGGACTACGATCCGGGTCCGACCTCGGAACATCACTCCAATGGACGAAACGAATACCTGATTTCCGAGACCGTTCTCTCCTCAGACCTCGTGATCAATTTGCCGAAGCTCAAGACCCATAAGAAAACGGGTGTGACGCTCGCGCTAAAAAATCTCGTGGGGATCAACGGCGACAAAAACTGGCTTCCGCATCACACCCTCGGCAATCCCGAGGAAGGCGGTGACGAGTATCCCGGACAGAAGACGATCGACCGTTGGCGAAGTCGTGCGACGGAAATCGCTCGCCCCCTGCTCGGTCGTGGCCTTGGATTGTCACTCTTTCGCTTCGTGCGGCGTTTCGAAGATAAGGTCCGTGGCGAAGACTTTATTAGAAGTGGAAATTGGTATGGCAATCGGACGACGTGGCGAATGTGTCTCGACCTAAATAGGTGCCTCTATTACAGCGACCGTGATGGATTTCATCCGGATGCGGACGGACCTGTGCGCCAAGTGTTGACGATTCTTGATGGGATCGTGGCTGGGGATTGCAGTGGGCCTTTGACCCCTCGAGACGTGCCGCTTGGGGCCGTGATTGCTTCGATGGACCCGGTCGCGGTGGACTTGGCTGCCATGCGGTTGATGCGATTCGACCCCGATCGTGTTCCGAAGGTGCGGGAAGCTATGAGAGGTGGTCAATTCTCGATCAGTTCTGTGCGCGAACCGTCCGATGTAGAGGTGATGGTGACCGACGCTTTGAATTCCGACCTTACGCATGTAGTGCGCTCGCTCGATCAGATCCGGTCCGAGACTCCGTTTAGGCCTCACGCCGGATGGGTCGGGCACGTGGAGGCTTCGTCATGAAGCAGGTATTACAAAATTCCCGGAGCGGCGATCTGAAAATCGCTGAGCTCCCCGTGCCCGCGGCAGGTCCGGGGCAGGTCCTAGTGCGAAACGCGTTTTCAGTCGTTTCGCCTGGAACCGAGCGCAGCTCGCTTGCTTTCGCACGGAAGTCCCTGCCGAAAAAGGCTGCGAGCCGTCCGGACCTTGTCGAGCAAGTGACGAAGAAGCTGCGCCAGGAAGGGCCGCTGCCCACCTATCGCGCGGTAATGAGTCGTCTTGATGCTCCTGCACCACTCGGATATTCCAGCGCCGGAACGGTCGTGGAAGTTGGAGAAGGGGTGACGGGTCTCGCACCTGGGGACCGAGTCGCCTGCGCCGGTGCTGGCTATGCGAACCATGCTGAGTTCATTTCGGTTCCGATGAATCTCGTCGCTCGGGTGCCGGATGGCGTTGGCCTCGATGAGGCTGCCTACGCAACGATCGGCGCGATCGCACTTCAGGCAGTGCGAATTGCGGAGCCGACTCTTGGCGAAATCGCAGCCGTAATTGGCTTGGGGCTTATCGGCCAGCTCGAGGTGCAGTTGCTCGCGGCCAATGGTTGTCGTGTGTTAGGCGCGGATATCGATCCCGCGCGCGTGAAGCAGGCTGCTGAGCAAGGGGCAGATTGGGCCTATACGAGCGACTCGATTCCGGGCGGCTGGGCCGCTGAATTTACGCATGGATTTGGAGTCGATCTCGCGATCGTGGCAGCATCCTCGAAGAGCACGGCGCCCTTGACGCTTGCGGCGAGCCTTTGCCGAATGAAGGGGCGTATCTCGATCGTCGGAGATGTACCGATCGAAATCGAACGCCGTGCAGTTTACGACAAGGAACTCGATCTGCGGATGAGCATGTCGTACGGCCCCGGTCGCTACGATCGGAACTACGAAGAGCTCGGGCAAGATTACCCGCTGCCCTACGTACGCTGGACCGAGAATCGCAACATGCAAGCGGTTCTGGGTTTGCTGTCGACGGGTTCCATCTCGATGAAGAAGATTAGTGCCGAGCGTGTCGATTTCGATGATGCGGTTCGTGTCTACGACGAACTCGCTGAAGGTGAGAATAAATCGATCGCGATCCTCTTCGAGTACGACGAATCTGCTTCGCAATCGACCACTTTCGCTGTGTCCGGAGCTACGACGGGGGGCGAGTCACAGGACGGGCGCACGGGCGTCGCCGTTCTCGGTGCAGGCAACTACGCGAAGGGTGTCTTGCTTCCCGCGATTGCTGCGCGCGAAGACGTCGACAAGCGGATTGTCGTGACGGCGACCGGCGCTTCGGGTGAGCACACCGCATCACGCTTTGGTTTCCAGGCTTGTTCAACGGACGTGGATCAGGCGCTTTCGGATCCGGCGGTCTCTCTGGCGGTCGTGGCAACGCGACATGACTCCCACGCAGAGCTCGCGCACAAAGCCCTCCTCGCCGGGAAGGCTGTTTGGCTAGAGAAGCCGATCGGTATTCGATATGACGAAGTCCAGCGGGTCATCGAGACCGCGCAGGAACTCGGATCCTATCTTTTCGTTGGGTACAACCGCCGCTTCTCGTCCCACGCGCGGAAGATTCAATCGATGTTCGTAAGTCGTAGCGGAGCGCTTTCGATCGACTACCAAATTGCCGCCGGCCCGCCGCCGGAGGGGACTTGGGTTGTCGATCGGGAAGTGGGCGGCGGTCGCATCATCGGCGAAGTCTGTCACTTCGTAGACCTGTGCTCGTTCTTAGTAGGCAGTCCGCCGCGTTCGGTCTATGCACATTCGCTTGGTGGCGGGCGACCTTCCGACGACTCGACGGTGATCATGCTTGAGTATCCGGATCGCTCGGTCGCGACGATTTCCTATTTGGCGAAGAGTCATGCCGGTCTTCCGAAGGAACGCTTTGAAGTTTCCGGAGATGGCAGGACTGCGATCTGCGACAATTTTCGGTCGACGCGTGTTCAGGGCGGAAAAGCTTTTCGCACTTACAACCAGGACAAGGGGCAGGCGACGGCGATCGCGGAAGTTCTCGATACGCTGCAGAATGGCCAACCTCCGCCGATCACCTTTTTCGAACTCGAGATGACCTCTCGTGTGACCTTCGCGATCCTGGAGTCGATCGAAACGGGTCAGGCAATCCATCTCGATTCCTGGGAGCCGACGAGCGAGCCCGCTGACTAACATGTTAGGCAGCGCCGGCACTGTCAATTTTGGGAAGTCCTAAGTCGGCCAGGCTCGATCGAGATCGAATCGAGTGTTTCCGGGACCAGCTGGCGCGGGATCGTGCGCGATTTGACCGAAACTTTGGACATCGTGAAAGCAGCGTTCTTCGATGCTGCGGGTATGCGAAGCCGTGTTAGCCGAGTAGAGCGATCAATGCCGTGTTATGGGTTCGCGCTCGGGGCTAGGCAAACGTCTGCGACGCGTTCGGCCCATGCGTCGACGGAATGACCGGCGATGATTTCGAGTGAGCGGGTTTCCATTCCATGTCGCTCCCGAGGGTCCAGTCGTTCGAAGCGGTGGAATGCCGTAGCGATTGCGGCGACGTCTTGGGGAGCAAACGAAAATCCGTTCTGCCCTTCATCAAGGAGCTCTGGTATACAGCCGCAAGGCTCAGAGAGCAAGATGGGTGCGCCGGTATGCATCGCCTCATTGACGACGAGCCCCCAGTTTTCAGAAATGGAGGGAAGGACGAGTGCCGCGCAGCTTCGGTAGAGGTCGATGAGTTCTCGGTAGTCTTGGTGCCCGAGGAACTGGATGTCGGGGATGTCTTTGCTGCTGCGAATGAGCTCATCTTCCTGCACTGCGTAGCCTGCGAGGTCGAGGCCGAAGTCGCCTCCCTCATGCCTATATTGACAATAGGCGTCTAGTAGCCGAGGCAAATTTTTGTGTGGAATGAATCGGCCTACGAAGAGGAAGCGGTTGTTTCTTTCGACGCTTGGAGTTTCGGCGAGAACCTGTTCCGTCCGCCGGTGATCGGAAGGGTTTCCGCAAAGGAAGATGTCCGACTCTGGGATGCCGACGCTTTCGAGGTAGGCGGCGGCGCGCTCGCCGGCTGCGAGGTAAGCATCCCACCCGCGGTAGACGAATCCTTTGAGTCGTTCGCGAAAGGCGCTTCGTTGATAGTCGTCGAGGGTTGTGGCCCACCGAAAACAAGTCTTAATCCCAAGGCGGCGAGCCACGATCCCGATTCCTATTTGGATGACGTCGTTGGCTTGATCGAGGATGATCGCCCTGGGAGCGAGTTCGATGAGCTGCGCCCGCGCTTGCGCGACGAGTTGAAGTCTTCCTGCCTCTTCATACGCACCAGAATGGAGCGTGTCGAACCACTCAGCTTCTTCCGGCGTCGGCCTGAAACGACGGGTGCGTTCGGTTTCTGCCAACTGGATGCCGCGCGCACGAATCCCGGGCTGGTCATTCAGTGCACGGACGCGTGCGACATGGGCTGCGCCCATGGTGATCTGGTAGTAGAGCACGAGCGCATCTTGGCTCATGGCGTCAGCACTCGGGGTCTTTGCCCAGCAGGATCGACGTTTCGCAGGCCGGAGCGGGCGCGTAGCCACGCCATGAGGAGACTGCGGTAGCGCTCGTGGAGGCGAGCGTTGCCTCGGGTCAATTCGGGCATTGCCATGGTAGAGAGGAACCTTGTGTGGGGTTCGAGGCCAACGTGACGGAAGGGTGTCGAACAATGATCGCGTAGAATGCAGCAGGATTGGTGATCTTTCTTGCTTTTGATTCTACACGGGCTTCTTCTGCCTCCCGCAGAAATCTGTCTTCCCACGTTAAGCCTGACCAAGGTCAAGGATTTGGGTCAATTGCCAGTTGTGGCGATGGTTTATTTAGAATTCGAAGCGATCTGGCGTTCGAGATTTTATCGTTTCGGCTGATCGCCTAACGGACGGGGTCCTCAAGCCAGTGGCTTAGGTCTCGGTCGAGCATCCCGCCCAACCGTTCGACCTCAGGACGAAAGGCATTGCGGAGCCTCGCCAGAAACGCTGGCGGAATAGGCTCGCGTTTACGCGTTTCTTTGTTGACTGATCGAATGCGTTCGAGAATGCCGAGCTGAGAAATGCCGAGGACGCGCTTCATGCCATTAGTGACGCGCACGAGGGCTCCTGGGGGACGCTGGGTGAATCGCGAAAGGGTTTGAGACAGGTGGACTTTGCTCTCATTCACCGGCAGAAAATTGGATCTCCCATCGTCTTCGAGTCCGAGAAAGTCGAGGGTTGAGCGATACGTCGCCTGAGTGTCCCTTGCGAAGTCGTCGAATGGAATCAAGCGAATTTGCTCCGCGGGAAATCGTGATTGAAATCTCTCGATCTGGCAACTTAGACTCGCGACTGCTTGGTATTGCAAAAAAGCTGGCTGTCGACATCTCGCCGGAATAGACCTTCCGGAGCGCCGCTCTTCTTGTAGATCCCAGGCCCGCTCGAAATCCTGGACCTCCTCGTCCAGCACGTACAGGAGCTGGCGGTGGAGCGCACTGGCCAGCTCGATCGGATTGCGCACCATCGCGATGATGCGCGCGTTCGGATCGAATTCGGCGATGCGTTCTGCGGCAACCTGAGAGTGGAGATACCAGACGGAGGCCTCGCCGATTGCGGAATGGCTCTCATTGGCATCGTCGAAGAGCGAAAGATAGCCATCGATCGAATCGGGATCGCCGGAGTGGTAGTAGTCGAAGTCCCGATTGAAGAAGTTTGGCTCCTTTGGTTCGCAGAGGAAAATTTCAGGGTGCCCACGGAGGTACTCTACGAGAGCCGTCGTGCCACATTTTGGGGCGCCTACGATAAAGAAATTCGGTCGCAGTTCGCTCACGTCTCGCGCTCCATTTCGATCGAGCCAGCGTGTTCGAGCAAGCCCGCTCGATACCGGACGCGCTGCATGAATGTGGGACGCCGTGTGCCGGCAGGGATGGGGCGATGCCACTTTACAATTTTGAACGGTGGCGTCAGGCCTGTGCGCTCGACGGTCGGTCGCTTGATGAGGTCGACGATCCGGTCGGCGTTCTGTGAAGCTTGAAAGTCGGCGAGGTAGCGTGAGCGAGCCGCTTGTTTCATCGACGTGACGATCGTCGGGCGCTGCGCGAGAAAATCGATGCATTGCGCGAGCTGATCGTTGAAATCGCGGAGATGCACGATGAAACCTTCGTGTCCACTTTCGATCAGCCACCGCATCGCGCCTACGCCGTCGGTCGCGATAGGCAAGACACCCAGGGCCATCGCCTCGAGCATTGTCATCGGGCAACCCTCTTTGTTCGATGCAAACACCAACACGTCGGACTCGGCAAGCGTCTCGTGAAATACGGCCTGGGGCACCTGGCCGAGAAAACGGATCTCCGTGCGACCGGCGACCTTGCGTTGAGCGCTCTCAGGGACTGGACCAAACCAGTCGATGCGCACATTCTCAAAGAAATCCGGATGCGCGAGGATTGAATCCATCACGCGCGTGCCGCCTTTGTGACTGTTGTATCCGCCCGTCACGACGACGTGAAGCTTCGCTGGATCTTTCTGTGCAAAGCCACCCGAATGGCCGGGGTCGAAGGTGCCGTTGTGTACGAGGACGCACTTCGTGTTTGGGAAACCGTATCGCCGGATCATCGTTCGTTGCATGTCGTTAGAGATGCAAACAAGGTGGTCGATCGATTCCGAATGAAGAGAACACAAGCTAGCGATGATTCGTCGGTCCATGTGACATATGACGACTAACGGGATTGGCAGGCCCGGGGCGATACTCTGCAAGACGGGGTTGTCGTTGTTGACGCAACCTTCGATGCCCTGTTTTTTGATGTAGTCGAGAAGGCCTCGTGCGCCTTCTATTGGGTCGCTTTCCGGATCAGTTTCAACGTGGGTGATGCGGTGGCGTTCGACGAAGGACGAATCGCGATGAGCGGGAGACGCATAATGAATTTCGTGACCGGCATCGGCAAGCGCGACGGCGAGCGATCGCGCGTAGGCGCTAATTCCGGCACCGCCGTCAGTCGGCGCAGAGGACGCGATCAAAAGTTTCATGGGAGTCGGAATCTGCGTACCGGCTACAGAGTTTGGTGTCTCTGGCGGAGCGTCGAAGGGGACGAAGAGCTTACACCGAGGCTCAGTCGGTTACCATTTGCAGCGTTTCAAACGGGCTTGTTGCGAGTGAGCTGGCTCGGCTACTGCTTGGCTTAAACCCGTTCGTGCTGGTTGAGTTATCGGCTGGCCGACGGAGACACTCAAGCTGAACCCAAGTTTCGGCATGTCGGGGCCCTAAAGCAGCCCGCTGAGCTTCTGAGGACGGAATCGAAGTTGCCCCCCAGCAATCGACCGCATCTGAACCGGTCTGAATCGCACAGCTCTCGTTTCTCCACTCTCTGCGGACACCGCGATCGCGCTCCCGAGCGTCCCGCCGACCGCAGGCGGAACCGTCGTCTGCCCGTTGAGATTGCCCCCAGAACAGATGACTGCGTCATTGACCCACATCCGCGGAAATCGGGACCGCCGTGCCACTCACTCCATTCACAGTGTCCGGCGGACTAAATATGCCTGAAACAGACTGCCCCAACGGTCACCTCGATGGCGTGCCCTCCCGTTCCGTCTACAGCTGCGGGAACGGGGGTCGCTTGAACGGCGCCTCCTATGATCGCTTCGCGGCCGACTACTGCTTCGAGTCGGCGTAGCGACCGACGAAGTTACCGGACGCGAGCATTTCATCGTGTCGACGCTCGTCCTCGGGGTTCTTGAATCGCTTGCGAAGGACGCTCGCCGGGACACCGGCAACGATGGAGTAGGGCGGGACGTCGCGAGTCACGACAGCGCCGGTCGCGATGACCGATCCTCGGCCGATGGTGAGACCGACGAGGATCGTTGAGCCTCCGCCAATCCAGACATCGTCCTCAATAATCGTGTCGAGCGGCTTCGGTCGACCACTAAAGATCATGGGCGTGCCGGGAACGTCGAAGCGGTGGTCAGCGCCCACGATCGAGACGCGGGCGCCAAACATGACATAACGCCCGACTCGAACCCGCGGTGCGATCATACAGCCGTAGCCCATGTAGCCAGATTCCCCGGCTTCAAAATCTGGCCGCAGATCGCACCTACTACTCAGGGTGAACGTCGGATGGACACGCGGGACGCGGTACAGGAGCCGAAAGGCGGCGGTTCGCAACTGACGCAACAGATCGGCTATGCGGTTCGATGACATAACGTCGGCCTTTCTGATAATTTGAGACTTGAATCAGATGAGCGAAATCGCGGTGGTCTAATCCTAGATACGATCAGCGGGTATGCCCCTGACCGCACCGTCGATCACGATCGATTGACTGTCGGGATTGTAGCGGTCCTCGATCATTCGGATGCAGGCGTGTGCAACGTCATCCCGATTCGGATGAGTCCGAAGCCAACTTTCGATCCGGTCTGTCATGTCCTCTTCGCTGCCTCGCTCGAAGAGGTCGCCCGTTTTACCCGGGAGGATCGCTTCGACCTCGGGCGCTTGGTCATCGAGGTCTCCGTGAGAAATGACGGGGACGCCGTATGCCATAGCGTGGATGGCGGTGAGGCCAACGTGACCGGGACACACGCACAGCGTACTGCTCATCAGCAACGGTCCGATCTCTTCCTCGTCATAGCAGGCCCCATAGATGCACACGCGGGACTGAGTCTGCTTCGCAGCGGAAAGCGATTCGAGATGCGCTCGGTCTTCGCCGTCACCGATGATGAGCACGTTGACGGACAGGTCTCTTGATTCGAGCTTTGAAACGAGCTCGATGAGTTGGTCGAGATGTTTGCGTGGATCGAGACGCCCGATACAAACTAACGTTGGAAGGTCTGGGTTTTCGAATAGGCGAGAGCGTAGAGATGTGATCGTGGCCGAGTCGGTCGATGTTCTAACGGCACGTTGACGCGCGTAGTCGAGCGAGTTGTAGACAACGTAGACGTCGTTGGCGGAGAATCCGCGATCGACGAGAAAGGTTTTCGCGCGATCTCCATAGACGAGTGAGCCGTGCGCAAGCTGATAGAAAAGCTTTCGGATAGCGCCCTTCAGATTGGCTTCGCGTCGCGTATAGCCGTGGCCCCAAAAGAGCACGCGTTTGCCCGTGAGCCGAGCTGCGATCGCTGCGATCCAGGTCGACAGGTAGTACATATTTCCGAGGAAGATGATCGAATCGAAGCCGCGCTTACACGCGGTCCGGAGCACCCCGGATTGCCATAGGAAGGGGCCGCCGAGCCGCCGGTTTCGGAGGAAAGTCCAGGGCAGCCCGCCTTCTTCGGGTGGCAGGTCGGCGCGCGATGGGTCGATGGTGCGATTGCTGTCTACATCGTTCAGGCGCGAAGCTACGAAGTGGTAGCTCGGCGTTTCAGTGCCGCGGCTGATTAATCGGCTGAAGATCGGGTCTCGGAAGTGATGAAGGATTTGATAGACGATCGCCGCACGCGTACGCGCGTTGCGTTTATCACCCGTAGGATACGAGTCGTCGTGATGCGGTTGCGGAGAGGTCATGATGTAGGTCCCGAGGACGCGTGCGGATTAGGAAAGGACGGAGGCTTGGTAGCCGAGCGCGATTGCATTTTGTAGAAGCGTACGAAACTGTGAACCGTCAATATTTCGACTCTGGCTTAATCGTAAGTAGCTCGCCCATCTGTCTGGTTCCTATCGGGAATATTTCTTTAGGGATTGAGACCTTACGCCGAGATGTAGTGTATCGGAGCGAGCCAGTTCGCACTTATGCGAGTCGCTGGGCGCATAGGCGTCCGTATCGCCGATTCGGAGACTCGACCCGCCATGCTCTTCAATATAGTTATCGCCGCGGCCGCCGGATTCGTCGCTTTGGTGTACATGGTGATGAGTGCGATTGGTCCAGCGATGTTCTTCTCGTTGACTTCGCCCTTTGATGCTCTGTTCAACGGGCTATTTGGATTTTACGGGAACGCGGTGACGTATTTGCCCCTGCTCGCGATCCTCGTGAGTACGTCTCCCACAGCCTGGATCGATCAGTTTTTCGGCTCGCGCATCCAGCGGTTCGTTTTCCTCTTCATCATCGCACTGTCTATTTCGCACGTCGTCACGTTCTCAATTTACCCAGAAGCGGCGGTGACCGAATATCTCCGGAAGCTCACGCTCTTTATGGTTGTCGGGATCTGGGCGTCGGGCATGCGATCGGCGGATCAGCTTTCCAAGCTGAATCGCGTTTTGGTCCTGTCGACCGCTGCCTATACCTTGATTTCGATGACGGACTTCTACTTTGGGGTAGGCGCTTTGCCCGGTGCCGACGCGAGTGCATCAGGCGTGCTTGGTGAGACACTTGCTGACACCAGCAACGAGCATACGCTGCGTTATCGAGGCGGCGGGTTGCCCATCAATCGAACCGCGAACTGGCTGATCGTTCCCACGTTTCTCGGGTTTGGCTGGTTCATGCTGGTGGAGAAGGGCCGCTCGAAGATGCTTGGGCTCGCATGCGCCATCATCTGCATCACAGGGATATTCGCGACGGTTGGTCGGTCTGCGATCCTTGCAACACTCGTTGGATTCGTCGTCATTATGTTCTTCGGTGCAAGGCTTCAGCCGAAGAAGATTGTGAGTACGACCGTCGCGGTCAGTGCGATCGGAGCGATTGGTCTCCTCTTTATGTGGCAGATAGGGTTCCTCGACCTGTTCGAGGCGCGATTCGTGGGAGAAGGATCTGAGGACGCGGCAGTTGGCCGACTTCAGCTGTATTTCAGTGCGCTTCAAATTTGGATGACATCGCCCGTGATCGGTGTGGGTGACGCCGCGATGCCCGCCCATCCCCTCTACGTAGGGTCTACTGCGCACAACTCGTTCCTCGGAATCCTCGCTGAGGCGGGCCTAGTCGGTTTCATTCCCTATCTCGCGCTCACGGTGATGTTCGTGTTGCGATTCGTTCGGAAGTCGAAATACGTGGATCCCGCCTTTGATGCTTGGCGCCCCTATTTCTTCGCTGGCTTCGTCGCGTCTATGACGCAGAACATGTTTAACGAATACACATGGGAGCGATTCATCTGGTACACGGTGTGTTACCTGATCGCTTATGAGCGACTCGACGCGATGGGGCGTGCCGCCGCGGCGCGAGAGGCGATGGAGCAAGCGCCCGGCTTCGACTCTTCATTTGGAAACGCCCCCTCTGGTGCGCAGACCTACTAACGAGAGTCCGACCGAGCGCAGCCACATGCGGCGAGAGATCCGTGGATTTGATGGCACCTTACGCTCCGGAGTGGTGCCAGGTCATGTGGCACTGATCGTCAGGAGGCTTCGGGCATGAGGAATCGGCGGAATACTTTCAGGAGGTCGGTCCTCCTCGTGTTAGGTGGAATCCTCTGTGCGAGCGGGGCCTGGGCTGAAAGCGACTGCACCGTCTGGGCGTCGCCTCTTGGCAGCCCTGCTTGGAGCATTTCGCTCGACCTACTCGGGTCTACGCCCAGGGGAACATCTGGCCGGCCGATTCAAATCGCTGATTTTTGGGCGACTGCGAAGCCCGGCGATACGCTTTGTCTAAAAGATGGAGTCTATACGGGGGCTAGGTCGGCGATCGCACCGCCGGAGGGATTATCCGGTCTTCCCGGAGCGCCGATTACGGTTCGCGCTGAGAATGACGGGGGGGCTTTGATCGATGGCGGGCTCCGGGCGGGCGCGAAGGCCAATGGCAAAGTGCCGGTCCGCTTGCGGCTAAACGACCATTTCGTCCTCGAGGGATTCAACGTCGCTTATAGCCACAAAGCTGTAATTTCGATCGCGGGTCGCTGGGCCAAAGAGGGCGCGCGGAACGGCCTCTCGCGAAAAGATTGGGACCCGATCGAACATGTGACGCTCCGGCGGATCGTGGCATGGGACGCGAACCCCCGCTTCGACGATTATCACGAATGCCGGCTAGATCCGACGTGTAGCTTGTCGCGGAAGGCTGGCTGGAACGCCAACTACCATGTGATCGACGTGGCCGCTGCACGTGATGTGTTGCTTGAAGACGTCGCGGCCTTTGGGACGGGGCGAAAAGTCTTCCAAGTATATCTTTCCGAACGCGTCACGATTCGACGAGCGTGGGGACGGTGGGAGGGGAATGCCGTTACGCATACGCAGACGTTCTCATGCGCTTACCGCAGCTACGACAGCCTTTGCGAGAACGTGATTGGGACGTGGTCGGGCGAGCAACAGGATCCGGCCATCTCGATCCGCGGGCAGCTGAAATCGATTTTGGGAATGGATTGGTTCAAGGCGACAGATCAATTCCAAGGGCGAGATCCGTATGACTCTGGGCTTAGAATCTTTGGCTCACTCGCCTATCTGCCAGCCGGTATCGAGCTTCCGCCTAAGACTTTAGTGGCCGTAGGCTACGGCAAGGGCCAGGAGCTTCGGGACATCGTCGCGTATGCGGGTGAGGCGAACTCGCCTCTTAAGACACTCGCGCTGACAGGCTGCATGAAGCGCGTCGGATGTAGCTGGGAGAAGGGCGAAGCACGCGATGAGGCGCCACTTATCGCAACGAGGCTGACGTCGATTACCGATACGGGTAGAATTTCGGTGGACGCGGATTGGTCAGGCATTGGAGGGGCACGGCCGGTGATCGATCGGCGGAGTCCCGCCGATCAGGCCCCGAATGTGTGGAGCGGAGAAGGTGCCCGCCTTTGCCATCGCTACGTGGATGGCGTCCTGACACAGGAGCCACTCTGGCCTTGGCCCATGAATGAACGGATTCGTCTCGCGACGAGTTATGCCCGAGGTCGCGCGACAGACGTTGATGCGGAGGTACGGGGACTACTCGGGCCTATCCCACCCGCCTGTCGAGTCCAGGATGAACCGGCTCCTAGCAGTTAAAGATCCGCGATCGGCGAAATGCCTGAGCCAGCCATTGCTGAATTAGTTAGGCCGATCGGTTTCAGTCCGGTCGTCGTTAGGCCAATCAGAGTGGGAGTAAGCGCCGAATGCGCGCGCGCTCCACGGCGTCGAGCGCAAAGATCCACACGCCAAGGGCGGTTGCGGCTCCGGCGGCGAGCACGACTGCGATCAGTTCCGGCCATGAAGTTGGGAGCGCGTAGTGGGCCCAGGCGACGATGATTATGACGCCTGGCGCAGCGCCAATCGTTGCGGGTAGGAAGCTGCGCTTGAATGACTGTTTTGTTCCGATCTGCATTCGCCGGTTGAAATAGACCGGCAGGAAGATGCCAGACACGACCGCCATCGGAATACAGCAGCCGAGTGCAACGCCGACAAGGCCTGCGTCGAATACCTCTATCGCCGCGATTTGGAGCAAGGCAGACGCGACGAGCATGATGGCCGTTGCTACGCCAAACGCGCGATGTTGTCCTTTGCCGATCAGGACAACGAAGTTCGTGTGTTGTGACAATCGAAGGCCGGTTCCTATAGCAAGGATTTGCAACACGGTTTCGAGTTGGCCCTGGAGTTCGGGGTCGGGATATCGTTCGCCGACCCACACATTAAGGAAGGCGCCACCCATAGTGAAGATGAAAGCGAGGCCCGGCAGGATCGCGAAGAGCGTGTACTTCTGTGCGATTAGAGCCATCTCTCGAATGCGGCTCTGCTCGTCGAACTCATCGAGTTCACTCACCGCGGGTTTCATGGCCTGAGAAAAGACCTGCACGATGGTCGTCAAAAGGAGTATTGGCGTTGTCGCGATGAAAAACTGAGAAACCGCTGCGGTCGAAATAAATGCTCCAATGACCATGTCGGCGGATTTCAGAACGAGGAAGGCGCCCGACATATAGAGGATGGTGCTGACCCCGTAGGTCATCATTTGGACGAGCAGCGCCGAGTCGACACGGCTCGGCGAAATTTGAAGTCCGGACATCAGGCGATATCCGAAGACCATCGAGAGGGCACGGATGGCGACTTCTGCGCCGGCGTACAGCAGAGCCAGGGTGACTAGGCCGTGCCCGCTGTGTAAGAGGAAAACGACGAGCAGCGTGCGCAAAAGGATGGACGTCACGCTGATCATGTTAATCAGGTCGTAGCGCTGATAGCTGCTTAGCACGGCGTTGTAGACTTGGAGCGGCAAGGTGAGCGCGAACGCGAGTCCGACGATCAGAGTCACGCGACTCGCGGTTTCGCCGAAGCCCGCAGGAATTGCGAACCAAGATTCAATGTTGAACGCAACGATTAGGGTCGCGGTCGACAGAATCAAGGCCGGTGCAAGGAAATAGGCGAAGGCAGTGCTGACGACTCCAGCAACAGCCGACAGATCTCCCCGTGCGAGGTGAACCGGGATATTCCGGTTGACTGCGGAATTCAGTCCCATCGACATTAGGTTTCGGTAGCTGAAAATCGAGCCGACCAGGATCCATATTCCGTATCGCTCTTCTCCCAAAGTATCGAGGAAGAAGCCGACCATCGCGAAGTTCACGATCACCGTAACGACCTGATTCATTAGATTCAGGACCGTGTTGATCATGAGGCGACGCGAAGACGTAATTCGGGTTCCCGTGCTCGGACTGCTATCGGGCATCTATCGCGTACCTTTCCTGCTGAGTCGGATCGGGTTGATCCGAGCGGGATCGGACTTCGATGCATTGATTGGCGGTGGTTCTTTGCGAGCGGTCTGGGTTCATCTGAGGCGGATAATGCGGTACAGCCGTTGATTCGGCTAGCATCTCATTCCATGTCCATCGAATCGTTCATCCGCACAATCCCTGACCACCCCAAAGCCGGCATCCAGTTTCGCGATATCACGACCCTGTTGCTCGATCCGAAAGGGCTGAAGCTGGCCGTCGACCAGCTATGCGAGCCTTATCTCGACGGGCGTCTTGCGACTCCGGACGTGGTTGTCGGGATCGAAGCCCGTGGATTTCTCTTCGGGACGGCGATCGCGTACCAGCTAGGGGTGGGCTTCGTTCCGCTCCGCAAGCCAGGGAAGCTTCCTGGTGAGAAGGTGGGGCGTGACTTCGATCTCGAATACGGCAGCGACCGAATCGAGATCCACGTCGACGCGCTTTTGCCTGGACAGCGTATCCTGCTCATCGATGATCTGATCGCAACGGGCGGAACTGCGCAGGCGGGGATCGAGCTAATCCAGTCTTGCGAGGCTGAATTGATTGAAGCCGCTTTCGTTGTCGCTCTTCCCGATCTAGGCGGAGTCAAACGACTCGAGGCGCTTGGCTGCTCGGTTCGCTGGCTCTGCGAATTCGCAGGCGACTGAGGTCATTTTGTTAGTCGATGGGCGTCACTACCGATCAATCTGGTACGACCAAGACACTCGTCTTCCGACGATTATCGACCAGACAGAGCTTCCCCATCGCTTCGTGACACGAGCGCTTAGCAGTGCCACTGAGGCCGCGGAAGCAATCAAGTCTATGAGAGTGCGTGGCGCACCGCTGATCGGAGCGACCGCTGCTCATGGCTTAGCACTCGCTCTTCGCGACGACCCTTCGACCCCGGCGCTTGAATCGGCGGTTGAGGAGATCGCGGCGACGCGGCCGACCGCAATCAACTTGCGCTGGGCACTCGACCGGATTGCAAAGGAGGCCAGGAGCTGTCGTGAGGAGGATCGCGCAGAGACAGCGCTCCGCTCCGCAATCGCTCTCTGCGACGAAGACGTGAGAGCGTGTGAGGCGATTGGGGAGAACGGACTTGCCTTGTTGCAAGCCCGTGCCGCTGGGTGCGGCCATGGGAATGCGAACGCCCCGTTGCAAATTTTGACGCATTGCAATGCTGGCTGGCTGGCGACGGTTGATTGGGGTACTGCCCTCGCTCCGATCTACAAGGCGCACGCGGCAGGCCTAGCAATCCACGTGTGGGTGGATGAGACACGTCCGCGAAATCAAGGGGCGAGTCTGACGGCGTACGAGCTGCGCCAAATGGGAATCGACCACACAGTAGTCGTCGACAATGCGGGGGGGCACTTGATGCAGCGAGGTCAAGTTGACCTCGTGTTAGTCGGAAGTGATCGAACGACCGCTCGCGGCGACGTCTGTAACAAAATCGGAACCTATCTCAAGGCGCTCGCTGCCCACGATAATGGCGTTCCGTTTTACGTAGCTCTACCGCTCTCGACGATTGATGGGGCAATCGAAGACGGGCTCAGTGAAATTCCGATCGAAGAGCGAGACGCTTCGGAAGTGCGCGAAATGGTAGGTATTGGCGTTGGCTCGGGAGGGGCAGTGCAAAGAGTGGAGCTGTTCTCGAAGGAGAGCGCCGTGGCCAATCCAGCTTTTGACGTCACGCCTGCGCGCTACGTGACTCAGCTTGTGACTGAAGTGGGCGCGTGCGAGGCGAGCCGATCAGGTCTCGATCGGCTGCGTGGGATGGCTGAGAAATCTGGGGTGTATGCGCAACGACCGGTCGAGTTGGCGGCGGAGTGAGCTCCTTGGCGTCGCTCGTATGGCCGAGTCGCCGAGGTTCGATGTTAGAATCCGCGGAACCGTCGGCAGCGCATGACTGCGCTGGACCAGATACAAGGTCGTGGGTAAATTGGTCTTGTGTCGAAAGGTTCGAGGCCGACGTGCCGATGGTGGAATACGTTGCGTGCGCTTTGCCCCCGGAGACAGACTTGCGGGTAGGGTGGCGCGAGATCGAGGAAGTCCCATGTTGAGTCGCGAAGCGAAAGCCATGTTCTTTGCCTTTGCCGGCCCGCTCATGAAGCTAAATGGTGTCATCTATCGCCGCTTTCGGTCACCGCGAAGTGGCGATGTAAAGGTTCATCTCGGTCCTGGTCAGAAGAACTACATCAACGGTTGGATCAACATTGATGCGAACATCTTCACGGGCAAGGCCGACCTTTGGGCGGATCTCCGCAACCCGCTTCCCTTCGATGATAATTCATGTGACGCGTTCTATTCGCATCACATGATCGAGCATCTTCCGAATATGGAATTCCACCTGTCCGAGGTCCTCCGCTGTCTCAAGCCGGGCGGCATCTACCGGGTTGGTGGACCCAATGGCGATTCCGCGATAGCGAAGTTCGTCGAGGGGGATTCCAAATGGTTCGGCGGCTTCCCTGATGACCGCAAGAGCGTTGGCGGTCGGCTAGAGAATTTCATTTTCTGTAGGCAAGAACATCTGACCGTTCTGACGCTTTCCTTCGTTACGGAACTTCTGGGGAACGCGGGCTTTGGTGACATTAAGAAGTGCGATCCCGTGCGAGAGTCGACCGCGCCTGACATGTTCTCCGATTGTCTGATCACCGAGGAAGAATCAGATTACGAAACGCCGCATACCTTGATCGTTGAGGCGGTCAAACCAGCGACTTCCTCCCCTAGCGTTTCCTGACACCTGTCATGAAGTCGCCACGGTGCAGTCGATCGGGTTCCGAGACTTACGATCTCAGGAGTAGGTCCTTGTCGGAAGAACGATTGCTTCAACCCGGCAAAGGACGAATTCACATCGCACTGCTAAGCGAATGGGAAAAATGAGATGACGACGGAAAGCGCAACAGCATCACAAGAGACGAAGCCGGGCGGCGGGCTGCACGTCCCGGAGCTGGACGGCCTGCGTGGGATCGCTGTCCTTATAGTGATGCTCTACCACTTCACGGCCGTCAAAAAGTACGGCACCAGCATTCTGGACGAGGTGGTCTACGGACTGAGCAAAACTGGCTGGCTAGGCGTCGACCTGTTTTTCGTGCTCTCGGGATTTCTGATCACTGGAATCCTGCTGCGAGCCCGCGGTACTTCGAAGAGCTATTTCAAGAGTTTCTACGTTCGTCGCGTCCTTCGGATTTTCCCGCTCTACTACGCCTATCTATTCCTTTTCTTCGTCCTGCTCCCAATCTTTGCGGATCAGGTGTTCCCCGCGAAGCAGCTCGCGCAGCTCGAAAGCCTTCTTGATATCCAGGCATGGTTCTGGCTCTACGCCTCGAATATCTACACATTCTTACAGGGCGATCACACTGGATTGGCGACGAGCCATTTTTGGTCCCTCGCGATCGAGGAACAGTTTTATCTCGTTTGGCCGCTGGTCGTATTCGCCTTCTCTGGGGCGACACTCCGCAAGCTCTGCGTGGGCCTGATCGGCATCGCATTCGGAATTCGAGTCGCGCTGTACATGTTGGGTTACGACCCTGTGTCGATCTATGTTTTCTCGCCGGCGCGAATGGACACGCTGCTTTCAGGCGCGCTGCTTGCTATCTGGGTTCATCAGGGCGTCGACACAGAATCGTTGCTGAGGCTCGCGCGCCGAGTCCTGATGGTGCTCAGTCCAATTGCCATTGGGATTCTCTGGTTTGGTGGGCAACATCCGACGAATCACCCGGCGATATTCACAATTGGCTACAGCATTTTCGCCTTCTGCTTTACATCGATAATCGCGATCGCTGTGCTCGACGACTCGCCGGGGCGCTATCGAAATTTGCTCACGACTCGCCCACTTCGCTTTCTGGGCAAGTATAGCTACGGCCTCTACGTCATCCATGTGTTGGTCTTTGCGCTCGGCTCTCGCGCGTTCGGGGATCCAGTGGTGATTTTCGGAACTCAACTCATCTGGCAATTGGGCTTCACGCTCGCTTGCTTAAGCGTCACTGTGATCGGCGCTTTGGTCTCTTGGCACGTTATGGAGAAGCGGTTTCTCCAATTGAAAGATCGTTTCGAGTACTGACGCACTTGGAGAGTGAGCGGAGCGGCACGTCCGGCTCATGCGGAAAAGCTCTCCTGTCGTCCGACTAGCGATCAAGAAGGAAATTGTCGTGGGTATCCCGGTCAGCGTCGTCGTATTGACCAAGAACGAAGAGTCGAACATCGGGAAATGTCTCGAATCCGTGAAGGATTTCGACGAGGTGTTCGTTGTCGATTCTGCAAGTGAGGATAAGACTTGCGAGATCGCATTGACCTATCCCAACGCGCAGGTGCTTCAGTTCGCTTGGGATGGTGGATTCCCGAAGAAAAAGCAGTGGGCGCTCTCGAACGCCCCCTTCTCTTTTTCCTGGGTTCTCTATCTCGACGCGGATGAGCAAGTCACGCCTGAGCTCGCGGCGTCGATCGCGAAAGAGATCGCGGGTGAGCCTAAGCACTCAGGATATTTCGTAGGCTACGACAACTTTTTTCTCGGCCGCCGTTTACGGTATGGCGCACATTCGATGAAGCTGATCCTGCTGCTCCGGGACAAGGCGCATTTCGATCCGGCAAACGAGATCCTGACAACGACCATGTGGGAAGTGGAAGGAAATTATCAGCCTACGATTGATGGCTCATTCGCGACGTTGCGCGGTCAAGCGATCCATAACGACTACAAATCTCTCTATCAATATTTCGGGCGCCACAATCGTTATTCAGATCTGGAGGCGCTCCATCGTCTCGACCAACTGAAAGTCGAGGAAAGCTATCCGCCTCTGCGCCGCATAGTGAAGGCGCTTCGTCGCACGCCCGGCGCGGGCTTTCTCTACTTTCTCTACAGCTATGTGCTCTTGGGTGGCTTTCTTGATGGACGTGCCGGACTCGCGTTTGCATTGGCCCGACTCTCCTATTTCATCGAGATCGACTGCAAAGTACTCGAGCTGAAATGCGTTCCCGAAGTTCGCGAGACACACTATCTGCGGGACACGAACTCCTAGACCGCTCGTCGCCACTACTGCTCGTAGTACCCGCGATACCAATCCACAAACCGCCCCATCCCCTCTTCGAGCGAAACATGAGGCCGATACCCCACCG
>JASDVF010000046.1:0-10116 GCA_041440805.1 Myxococcota bacterium
CCCCAGCTTGACTGAATCAACGGGTGCCGTTCCTACCCCGACCGTTTCGTCGAGAATCGTCCGGGTCAGCCACGAACCGCTCTCATGAAAGTGCCAAGCGCATCGATATACCCCTGAGGCCCACCGAAGTCGACTGTCTCAAGACCCATCATGGCATTGCCCGTATTCATTGCGCGTAGGGCCACATGCGTGCCGCCCTTCGCTTCCCAGGTGGCGACGTCCTCGCTCCAAACCTCCTCGCCCAGACTGAAGTCGATGCTCGCTTCAAAGCCGAACGGCGAATCCTCGCTTCCCAGCGCAGCCCGCCTCTCCTGCGCCTCGACGAGCAAATTAGACACGTATTTTGGTCGAGTGGCGAAGATGAGTCCCTCCCCTTCCCTAACAGCGCGCTCAACAGCGATAGTGCTCAGCGCACCAAACCAGAGCGGAATAGGCTTCGTCGGCAGCGGCAGTATGCTGGCCCGGTCGACCCTATGGAACTCACTCGAATAGTCGACGATCGAGTCGGACCAGAGGGCTTTAAGGACTGCGATCTGGTCGTCAAATAGACGTCCGCGGCCCGCAAACGGAACCCCGAGCGATTCGTACTCCACATAGTTCCAACCCGTCCCGACACCCAGCCGAAAACGATTCTCGGACAACACGGCAAGCTCCGCTGCTTGCTTGGCGACGAGCGCCGCTTGGCGCTGAGGCAGGATCACGACGCCAGTGCAGAATTCAATCGTCGACGTGATGCCGGCCAAGTACGCGAATAACACGAAGGGTTCGTGAAAAGCGTTTTTTTCGGTATACGGACCGTTTAGGACTGGATCGCGGCCCGCGTGCTCAGCACCCAAGACGTGATCGTAGGTGAGGATGTAGTCATAGCCGAGACCCTCAGCCGTCTGCGTCCAATCTCGAATAACGGCCGGATCGCTCCCGATCTCAGTCGTCGGAAAAACTGCCCCAATCTTCACACTTAGTCTCCTCGTTGCGGATATCGAACGCCGGTCGCGTCGATGCTACCCGTCGATTTAGGGAACGGTAGATACCGAATCTTCGGCGCGCTAATTCAATCGACATGCCGCCCTGAATGCATCACACAGGGGGCTCCTAGCAACTATTCCCAATGGCAAGCAAGGCAACGAGATCCCCCCACAACTCAGTCCCCGCCCCGGTTCCCCAGGGCAATCACGAGCGATGTAGAGCTTTCTATGATGGGCGACACCTTGTGCTAAGTCCGCGATGAACGCTGGAACCAGCGACAGATCGCATGCAAACACGTCCGGGAACTTAATCCCGCGCAGGCTCAGAACGTTTTCTGTTCCTCGAAGCCCTTCGTCGGCCTCCGCCCAAGTGCGATCTCAGGAGGAAGCGTGTCTGGATGCCCTTTGGACGGAATGCTCGGCTGAGAGAAATAGCCAAGCGAACCGTTGCCAACCGAATAGCCGAGCAATTCCTGAAGTGCGGGCTCAAGCTCGCGCGCGATCTCCGGCGGACAGGATAGATACTGATTCTCTTCTTGCCGGAGCCACGCCAAAAGATACGTGACGCTCATGCCGACTCTCGCCGCGGCAGACTCGTTCGCGCCACCCCCATGAACGATGCTGCCTGTGTAAAGAAGAACTGATCCCTTAGGCATCTCGGCGGCGATCGACGCTTCAGCATCCAGTGGCCGATCCCAATCCCAGTCGTGACTACCAGGGACGACTCGCGTCGCCCCGTTCTCTTCCGTGAAGTCGCTGAGCGCCCAGATGCAGTTGAACATGGGCTCGATCTCTCGCGGCAGCGAACGACTCCATAGATAGCGATCTCTATGAAGTCCTTGCGCCCTTTCGCCAGGGAGAATTCGCATGATCTGGGTGAGGTTCAGTTGGATGTTCTTCGAGTAGTCAGCGAGAAACCGCTTGGCGACGTCGAGCACCATAGGATGCGCGACTGCGTCACGCGCGGTCTTGGAACGCGCAACGAGTCCACCTGTCCGCGTAGTTGATCGGCCGACGAACTCATCATCAATCGGCGCGGTGCCGGCAATGAAAGGCTCGAGCTCTTCGAGAATCGAGTCGACCAGTGATAGCTCAAGGACGTTCTCGAGAATGACCGCATGATCTCGATGAAGAACCTCAAGAATCGTTTCATTCGTCGCCGCACGACCCTTCATCCGAGTCAACTCATTCATAGCCTCTCCTTTAACTCTACATCGATCACGATAGGCCCCAATCGATTGCGCCGCCCCACGCGCCACGCGCCATCGTCTCATGAACCCATCCGACGAGAGCCGCTGAATCACACAGAACATCTCTATCTCGATAAAAATAGGATGCTGACGCTCCTCTGACGGAGTCTGGCAGGGACAGCTCGGAAGTAATCGGGTCTGCAAACGGCGAGAACCCCACTCGCAGAGGCGAGAGGGGTTCCCTTGGTGATCCGCTCTTGTCAGCTCAGCTCGCTGAATCGCGAGCCAGCTTATTTGCTTGAATCAGAAGGAAACGTCCCACTGAATGCGTACCCGATCATCGGATACGTTTCGTGAAACAACGTCATCGTCGAGGGTCAGGTGCGAGTAGTCGACCGAGATTTTGTTGTTATGCCCCGAGAAGAACCAGTTAGCGCCCGCTGTGAATTCCTGGCGAACGTTATCTCTGAAACGATTTGCCACGGCGTCATCCTGACGAGCCTCGTTGGGCTCACGGACGTACGCATAACGAAACGCGAGTTCGAGTTCTTCAGGGAAGCTGTCGATGACTTCGCTAAGAAAGTAGCCGGCTTGGACGTAGCCACCGTAGAAGTCACTTCGATACAGAGCGGTATTGCGGTTCTGTGCCCGATCGAGGACACGCTTCCAGTGGAATTCTTGTTGGAACGAGAAGCCCTGCCATTTGAACGCGAGCTCCTGAACCGCCTGGTGAATTTTGTACTGGCCTTGGCGAGCTCCACTGGCGCTGTTGAACCCATTAAGATTCCCACAGCCGCTCGAAGACCAGCGCGTGCAGACGCCCTGGTGCTGCGCCGCGCCGAAGGCCAAACTCGCCGTCGGCTTCTCGGTTCGCTCGACGTCGGTTTGGCGGAATCCAAGGTCGCGCCCAAGGAAGTTCCACTGAATCCGCGCTGTGTACATCAAATTGTCATCGTCGTTTGCCACGCCGCGGCCTTCGCCGGTGAAGACACCAAAGGCGTATTTCATGTCAGCGGGTGTGCCCTCGAAGAGATGACCACGGACGCTGACGCCCATTTGGCGATCGATCGTAAAGATGCGGTTCACGATCGAGCGCTCCACGAATTGCTGGCGGCCCGAGGAGTCGACGCGCTCACGGTTGTAGTCGATTTTCCACTGCCCCACGCGAATCCCAAGCTTCTTGTACTTAGCGACATCGACACGCCAATCAATCACGCGTGCACTCGCATTCGAGCTGCTGTCGTCCGAGTCTCGGGTCGGCTGTAGATCAACCTCGAAGTAGTACTTCAGCCAGGGGCGGTAGCCATGCCCTCCGATCTTCATGCGGACGCGACGGAGCTGAAACGTGCTTTTTTCGCGCGAAGCGAAGTCACTCACCGTTCGCGGATCACCGGTCGACGGCGAAGTGAATCGAAACTGGAATCGCCACTGTAGGTTCGTTTGCCAATTCCCGTCACGGGTTTCGAGCCGGAAGCCTTTGCTGCCGTAGCTGACCTTGATCGGGAATTCTTTGTCCATCTTTTCTGAGATGACGGCGGCGATCTTCTTAGCGAGAAAGCCGTTGGCGTCCCCGGTCTCGTCATCATTCGAGACTTCATCACCAGAAGCGGCGGCAGTGGGAAGTGCGACGGGCCGGCTCTCTTCCGAGGATTCTTCGGCGGCGATGTCGGTTACAGAAAGGGACTCATACTGCTCTTGCGTAATGGACCCGTTTTCTCTCAGCGCTTCGAGCAGCGCCTGATCTCGGCCTGCGGCAACGGCTTGAGTTGCCAGCAGCGATAGGGAGAAAACAAGACCCGCGACAGCGCGCGGGGAATAGAAACTCACTAGGAAACCTCCGTTAGCGGATTTTTAGGCGTTCCGTGCTCTCGCATAGATGCTCTTCACGCCGGAACGCGGAGCCCATATTGCCCGTGCCATGTGTCAGTTCAGTGACGACAATGTGAATATGTTACGGCGCGACGAATTTTCAGGACTTGAGCGGGGCCGAAAACGCATTCCAGTTGAGCTTTTTGTGTCTTCCGCCCGTCGTCGACTCTGACTTTAAGCAGAGGGCTCCGACTTGAAGCGGGAGGGCTCCGACTTGAAGCGGGAGGCTACTCGATGAGATCGATCACAGAACGCGCAAGCTTACCAACCTTCAGTGCCTCGAACGCTTCATTGACGCGCGCAAGGGGCAGCCGCTGGCTCACTAGCTTCTCAAGGTTGAGCGAGCCCTGTCGGTAGAACTCCATAATGCGGGGGATGTCGCGGGCGGGAATGTTCTGACCGCCCGTGCACCCAAGCAGCCGCCGATCAGAGAAAAGTGCTCGGCCATCGATCTTGATTTGTGAGCCGCCCGGCGGTGACCCTACCATGATGGTTGTTCCGCCGATTCGCGTCGCCTCGAAAGCAGCGCTCACGACTTCCGGTGAGCCGATCACCTCGAACGCATAATCGACCCCCTTGGGTTCGATGCGCTTGATCGCAGCCGATAGGTCGGCTCCCACTTCGACTTCCAGACAATCCGTTGCGCCTAGATCGGATGCTAGGTCTAGTTTCCCTCGCTGTGTATCGCACGCGAGTATCCGAGCAGCCCCTGCGATTCGCGCACCCTGTATCACGTTCAGGCCAACGCCTCCGCAACCGACGACGGCGACCGTAGAGCCGGCCGCCACCTGGGCCACGTTCAGCACCGCGCCGATTCCTGTCGTCACGCCGCAGCCTGCTAAACAGGCGAGATGGAGCGGAATTTCGCGATCAATTTTCACCAGCTGCGCTTCGCGCACAACGGCGTACTCGGCCAAGGATCCAGAACCAACCATGGGAGTGATGGGCTTCCCGCGAAGTGACAGCCGCGTCGACCCGTCGGGCATGCGCCCGTACATCCCCTGTGTCCGCGTCTCGCTCCAGCAGCGCGTCACATCCCCGGCCCGGCAATCGCCGCATCCTCCGCACGGCCCATAGAGCGCGATCACAACATGATCGCCCGGCTGCAATCCCTCGACGCCCTCCCCCACGGCCTCGACAATCCCTGCACCTTCATGGCCGAGCACCATGGGCGGCTTGGCGATCGTGCTGGTTCCGTCCAGAACATGGAGGTCGGATGCGCAGACTCCCGAGGCTGCGATCCGCACAAGGACTTCGCCGGCATGCGGTTGATCGAGATCAACGTCCTCGACGACTAAGGGCTGATGCGACTCATGCATAACAGCTGCGCGCATGGAAAATTCCTCTCCGGCCCGGCATGGAGTGCTGCGGCGAACTCCGCCGCTACGTCCCATTGCTAGTTTTTATGACCTATAATCTATAGCTGAGAACCTAGAACCGAACTATCGAGGATCAAATCAAGTGGCCACTCTGCTTAGCCCCAATCAAGAACGGATCGAGAACTGGATCGGCGGACGGCGCGTGCCACCCGCTGCAGGCGGATATCTCGATAGCGTTAACCCCTCGAACGCAGAAGTTTGGATTCAGGTTCCCAGTGGCGACGCGGACGATATCGCTGCGGCCGTTAATGCGGCAAAGAATGCCTTTGAGGGGCCATGGCGATCACTTCCTGCCATGAACCGAGCGGGGCTCCTCCGAGCCGCGGCAATCGAGGTCGCCAGGCACGCCGAAGAGTTGGCCACGATTGAATGCCGCGACAATGGGAAACCGATTGCGGAAGCCCGAGTGGGCGATCTGCCCTCTGTCAGCGAGATGCTCAACTACTGGGCCGGGGCCGCAGATAAACTCCACGGCGAAACCGTGCAGGTCAGTCCCACGAGCTTCAACTTCACAATCCATGAGCCGATTGGTGTCGTCGGGATCATCGTCCCTTGGAACTCTCCACTCGCAATTCTTGCCGCAAAAGTCGGCGCAGCACTCGCGGCAGGAAATACCGTCGTATTGAAACCAGCCGAGCAAGCGGCCGCCTCAATCCTCACGATCGCTGAGCTCTTCGACGCGGCCGGCTTTCCGCCGGGTGTAGTCAACGTCGTCTCTGGCCTCGGTGAGGTGGCCGGGGATGCGCTTGTTAGACATCCCGAAGTACGAAAAATCGCGTTTACAGGATCGACGGAGACCGGTCGGCGCATCTCCGAACGCGCGGCTCCCGGCCTCACACAGCTCGCCTTCGAACTCGGCGGAAAATCCCCGAACATCGTCTTTGCGGATGCGGACCTCGACCTCGCCACGGTGGGTGCGAGTACCGCGGCCGTCTTTACGGGAGGCGCCGGCCAGACCTGCGTAGCGGGCTCGCGCCTGCTCATTCACGCCTCGATCTACGACGAATTATTGGAACGGATAGAGCAGCATGTTTCTTCCGCAGTCAGGCTTGGCGATGCACTCGACCCGGCAACGACGATGGGTCCGATCGCTTTCGCGGAACAATTCGAGAAGGTGAAGTCGTACATAGACCTCGGCCAAAGCGAAGGTGCCGAAATTGCCTTCGGCGGACGCTTCGGGGCGGACAACTTCGAAGCCAACTCGACGAACGCGCGAGGCTATTTCGTGGCGCCTACGCTCTTCCGTGGTGCGCATAACGATATGCGTGTCTGCCAGGAAGAAATCTTCGGACCTGTCACCTGCGCCATTCCGTTTGAGGATGACGACGAAGCGCTGGCCCTCGCAAACGGGACTCGCTTTGGCCTCGCAAGCGGCGTCTGGACCTCAGATCTCAAGCGAGCACATCGTTTCATCCGCGACATCCAGGCCGGAGCCGTCTGGGTCAACACCTATCGTCGCATCCATTGGGCCGTGCCCTTCGGCGGTTTCAAGGATTCGGGATACGGCCGAGACTCCGGACTGGAAAGTCTCCGCGGCTACCAGCAAACCAAGAGCGCGTGGATCGAATTAGGTTGAGCCTCGCTGAAGCGTACGACTTCCCCTGGCCTGGAATCAATAAAACGAAGCGGTGTGAGCAAGAACGCCTCGTGAGCGAGGTTCCTCACCCTCATACCCTTCCTCCCCTTCCTCTCGAGGAACGCGCGCCAATTTACGCCTGGCTCGCGCAATTTTTCGTCTGCGAAATTGATCGCGAGACATGGAATGCGCTTCAAGCCGATGGCATACGCGAAACTCTTATTCGCCTTGAGCCCCGTCTGAAGTTGGACTTCGAGAATCCCCTCACGGGCGAACCCTTGGAGAATTTGCGTGAAGAGTTTTCGAGACTCTTCCTCCTGCCGAACGGTGTCCCGCCATTCGCATCGAGTTGGGCGAGCGAAGGCGACGCGAATCACCAGACTGCAGACGAGATCGCTCAGCTCGTCGATCAAAGCTTGCTGGCTCTCGGACGGGAGTCCATCCATCGTGCGCCTTGGGGTCGACTTCAGCGAGATCATGTCTCGGTCATCCTCGACCTCGTGTCCTCCGCCGCGATCTCCCACGACCCGCGAGATCGGGAACTCGGAGCCCATTTGGAACGCGAACTCCTCGCGCCCTGGTTCGCCACGTTTGGCCGGACCCTCGCAAGTCGTGCACAGAATCCAGTCTATGTCGCGCCAGGACAGCTCATCGCCTCATTTCATCCCGTATGACCGATAAATTCGCCGGCCCATGGCGTCAATTGGCTTCTGAGCCGCTTCCCCGCGACTGGGAGTTCGAGGGATCGCTGGCGGACTGTTATTGGGGGGATACCGTCGATCGTCTATCGTTCGGCCCGAAACCGAATCACCTTCATTACCCGTCTTGCTCGTGATCTCGCGGCCCAGTCGCACCGAGCAAGATCGAACTCCAATTTACCCTCACAGGAGCAAACGCAGATGCGCGAAGCAGTCATCGTTTCCACCGCCCGAACCGGACTCGCCAAGAGTCACCGCGGCGGATTCAACAACACCGGCGGAGCCGCCATGGCCGGCCACGCCATCGAGCACTCAATCAAGCGGGCTGGCGTCGATCCGGCTGAGATCGACGAAGTCGTCCTCGGTTGCGGTACGCCCCAGGGCACGACCGGAAATAACATCGGCAGAATCGCTGCCATGAAGGCAGGCTGCCCTGTCACGACGACCGGCGTCACTGTCAGCCGTCACTGTTCCTCGGGACTCAACGCAATCGCGACGGCCGCAGGGCGCATCGTCGTCGACGGCGAACAAATCGTGGTCGGAGCGGGTCTCGAATCGATCTCGCATAGCATGACCGGCACGGGCTTCACGCTTCAGGTCGACAAGCCTCTCCACGAGCAGTACCCGGGCCTCTGGATGCCTATGATCGAAACGGCCGACATTGTCGCCGAGCGATACAAGGTAAGCCGTGAGTCCCAGGATCAGTACTCCTTCGAGAGTCAGATGCGCACGGCCGCCGCTCAGGAAGCCGGACTCTTCGACGACGAAATCGTCCCGATGGCCACGACCATGATGGTCAAGAACAAGGAGACGGGCGAAGTCACTGAAGTCGATTACGTCGTAGACAAAGACGAATGCAACCGACCGGGGACGACGCTTGAAGGCCTGCAGAAGTTGAAGCCGATTCGCGGCGAAGACCAGTACATCACCGCGGGCAATGCTTCACAGCTCTCGGATGGTGCGGCCTCGGTCGTCATGATGGAAGCCGGCGAAGCCAAGTCACGCGGCATCGCGCCCCTCGGCGCCTTCCGTGGCTTTGCGGCTGCGGGTTGTGAGCCGGACGAGATGGGCATCGGCCCGATCTACGCCGTGCCGAAGCTGCTCGAACGAGCCGGCCTCAAGGTCGACGACATTGATCTCTGGGAGCTAAACGAAGCTTTCGCGAGCCAGTGCCTCTACAGCCGAGATACCCTCGGAATCGATCCGGCCAAGTACAACGTCAACGGCGGCTCGATCTCGATCGGCCACCCCTTCGGCATGACAGGCGCACGCTGCGTCGGCCATCTCCTGCTCGAAGGCAAGCGCCGCAACGCCAAGTGGGGCGTCGTGACGATGTGCATCGGCGGCGGCCAAGGCGCAGCCGGCCTCTTCGAGATCTTCTAGGCAGCGACTCAAGCGAGATTAAGAAGCGAATTGGGACTCGGGTTGCTCGCAGTGATCTGCGGGCAACCCGATAGCCCGGGCGCCCCAAGCGCAGATTTCCGCCACAGCGAATCTTCCGGGGCCACGCTTCCTTACACCGATCGAATGAGCGGCTCGCTACGCTAGCGCCATGCTTCTTCCAGGCGCCGCTCAGACCGACCTTGAGGCACCACTCGCCTCCTTCGCAGAGAACGGGTTCGCTCGCCTCGGCCTCGTGATGGACCCCGAAATGCTCGCACAGCTGCGCGAGCGTGCGGACGCGACCATGCTTGCGGAAACCAACGACCTACATCTCTTCTTCCAGCACGACCCTGGCACAGGTCGATACGAAGACCTCGAATACGGACAGGGATGGCGCGGCCCTTCACTCGCCTACCGAAAGATTGAGAAGCTCGAACGGGATTCGGTGTTTCGGTCATGGATCGAGAACGATCTATTCGCACGAGTCGCACGGGCCACGATCGGCGAAGAAGTCACCGTCTACCGAGCGGTTCTTTGGAACAAGGCGGCCGATGGTGGGACAAAGCTGCCCTGGCATCAGGACGACGGCCCTTTCTGGGGACTCGACCGACCTCCCTGTTTACAAATTTGGACCGCGCTTGACGATGCGCCCGTCGAGGCAGGATGCCTCGAAGTCTTGCCTGGCAGCCACCTAAGAGGACTCGCGACACCCGACGGCGGCACCGTTCCGGATGACCTGACTCTCGCGAGTTGCAGCGGGGATGCGACGATGCTCCTGCCTGCGAAGGCGGGCGAATCAATCCTGCTCCACAACCACACGTGGCATCGATCGGGGCATAACAAGACCCCTCAGCCGCGCCGTGCCCTCAGCATCTCGTTTCTGAGTGGCGACACGCGATGCACTCGGAAGCGCCGCGCGCCACGGGAATTCACGCGGGTATTTAAGTAGGGCCCACGAGGAGGAACGACCTCCTGAGAGACTCAAAAGGCAGCCGTCCTAGGGGCAGCTCACGCCCGAATACTTCGCGCGAACACCCATCTTACAAATGCCTTTTC
>JASDVF010000046.1:10216-18399 GCA_041440805.1 Myxococcota bacterium
GGGCAGCTCACGCCCGAATACTTCGCGCGAACACCCATCTTACAAATGCCTTTTCCGAAGTCCGGCATTAGGCCACATGCTTGAAGTGCTGCCGTTCGTGTAAGGCATTATTCAAGGACGTTCGCGACGGGAGTTCCCGAGGCTGCCGCGGCGGGACTAGAGGCGCTCCCGGCAAACGATGAAGAAGCCTGGTTGCTGACGCGTGCCTCGCGGCCCGTTTCACGCTCCATCGCCACAAGGAATACGCGGCGCCCCACGCCCATTCATCAGGCGACCCAGTCTTCGCTCATCTTCCAAAGCCGCTCGGCGACCGCTTCATCTTGTGACTCCTGGCTGGGGCGCTTGGGTTGGCAATGCGAGTAGTACTCGCCCGAAATCGCGGCGCGATCAGGATGAACGGCGCATACCACGGTCGTCGCAGCTCCTTGATTCGCGTTCTTCGTGAAGGGACTCGCGAGTAGCATTCCAAGCCGCATCAGCAGTGAGCCGCGGCCGATATCGGTCGTCACCAAATTGCCTGGGTGCAGGGAACAGGCGCTCAGCCCCTTGTCGAAATAGCGGCGATGCAATTCGTTGGCGAAGAGCACGTTGCAGAGCTTGGATTGTCCGTAGGACTCGAGGACCGAAAACGTCTCGGCGCTCAGTGGGAATTTGTCGAAATCGAGGTTTTTGGGCTGCCTATGCGATTCGCTCGCGACCATGACGACGCGGCCCGCGCCAGCGTCTCCCCCTGCCCGAAGTAGCGAGGGGAGGAGCTGCTGCGTCAATAGAAAATGTCCGATGTGGCAAACGCTCACCGTTTGCTCGATTCCGTTCTCAGCGGTTTGGTAGGCCTTGTTGATCAACCCGGCGTTGCAGATCAACACATCGACGGCCTCTTCTTCGAACTCGCTTGCAAACGTGCGTACACTCTCGAGAGACCCAAGATCGAGGCGCCGGAACTCAGCATTCGAATCAGGATGTTGGTCAATCGTTCGTTTCACTGCGGCGCGTCCAGTCTCCTCGTTCCGGCAAGCAAATATCACCCGTGCTCCGGCTGCACTAAGCGCCCTCGCCGCTTCGTAACCGATGCCCGTATTCGCACCGGTCACGATCATGAGCTTGCCCGCCAGGTCAACGCCTGCGACCACTTCATCGCCAGTGGTCTTGTGATCGAATCCGTTCCAATCGGTCATTCAGAGCTCCTATTCATATTCCCTGCGGCCAAGCAGTAGATCGATCGGCTGTGCGACACAGCCAATCTCCCGAGTGACCACGGCTGACTCTAGTGATCCGATTGATATTGCGCTCTAACCGGTCGTGAGCGCATTCGCCCACGACTCACGAAGTAACTTTGAAAGTCTGTTGCCGAGCGTAAACTAACTTGAAACTGACAAGATTGAGCCCTCGAGGTTTCAGGTAGGTGAACACACCTATCACTTCCCGGAGACCCAGCGCCATGCGTTCAAGTTTCCGAAGAAGCAGCCGACTCAGGTTAGAAGGAAATTCGGATCTCTTCATGCCCCCGAAGCCATCGCGACGTGATCCATTCGGGCGGGCGAGTGACCGCATATTCGGGAATCCGAGCCAGCAACTCTTCGAACGCGACCCGTGCTTCGAGTCTTGCGAGCGAGGCGCCCAGACAAAAATGTGTCCCGTGGCCTAACGCCAAATGTCGCTTGATTTTCCGCTCGACATCGAATCGTTCTGGATCCTCAAACTCGCGCTCGTCCAGATTGGCTGCTGCCCAAACGAGCAAGACCCGTGCATCCTCGGGAATCGTCTGGCCGTGCAGTTCAAAGTCGCGCCGCGCACGACGGGGAAGCGCCTGCGCAGGCGGCTCGAAGCGCAGCATCTCCTCAACCGCGTTGGGAATTCTATCGGGCTCGCGGGCGAGTAGCGCGAGCTGATCGGGATGTTGTTCGAGGAGAACGGCGCCATTGCCTATCAGCGTGGTCGTCGTGTCGTTGCCGGCAATAATCAGCTGAAAGCAGAAGCCTTCGATCTCATCTTTCGTGAGTCTGTCGCCATCGATCTCCGCATCGATCAGCGCGCTCATAAGGTCGTCCTGTCTCCTCTCTAGGCGCTCTTCTATGAGAAGTCCAAATTCCGTGTAGATCCTCTCGGCCGGATCTCGGATCGACGCCGTAAGGGATTTCGATTGATCGCCTAACGCAATCGCCCGGGTGTAGCCTAGAAACTCCTCGCGCCGGTCCGGAGGCACGCCGATCATTTCCGCGATAATGCGACCCGGCAGCGGAATCGCATAGTCCTCGAGCAACTCGCATTCGCCTCGGCTGGCGAACTCCTCGATCAGTTCCCGCGCAATGCGACGGATCTTGGGCTCCATCTCCTGCACGCGCCGGAAAGTGAACGCCCGTGACACGAGCGCTCGAAGCTGATCGTGCCGCGGCGGGTCGAGGAAGTTCAGCATGGGCTTGAGAGCCTTCGCTTCTTCCATCCCCTCTGTGGTCAGCGCATCGAGATCGAGGGTTGCCGCCCAGACATCAGCAAAGCGCGAGATCGCCCAAAAACCGCGCTCTTCGTTGTGATAGGCGGGATGCGCGTCGCGAAGTGTCCGGTAGATCTGATGCGACTGCTCCTGGAAATCAGATTTAAAGGGATCGTATTCGAATTGCTTAGGAACTGTCATCGCGTCTCTTCCTCAATTTCCGCCGAGCTCGATCGTCATGAGCCTACGCGAATTTAGGGCCAAGGAGCGAGTACCGCACGCGCCGTACCATTTATTGGCTCTCGCATCTCCGTGCCCCCTACTCGAAAAGCTTTGTGCGCGCGGCGGTGCAAATCGCCGCAACGGCTGGATGCGTGACTCGCCTCTCAACAGAAATTGCGTAGAAGCGCTCGACGACACCGTCCACAACGCCGATCGGCCTAGCATGATACTGACGGCATACTTCTGCCTCGACAATCGATGGAACTGGAAACAGACCCGCGCCAGCCTGGCCAAAAGCCTTCAACAACGCACTATCCTCGAACTCGCCGACGATTCGGGGACGAATCCCGTTCTCAGTGAACCAGTCATCAAGCTGCCGGCGCAAACTGGTCCCCTCTGCGGGAAGCAGCACTGGAGCCCCGTCAAGCGATCCCGGAAAACCATTGCGGTACTCGCCAGCGGTCGGTGCGGTCGCCATGAAAGTGACGCCGCATTCGCCAAGCAGGTGGTTGAAGGCTCGAATCCGAACCGTGGAAGGAATCGGCGCGTCCGACAGAACGACATCGATCCGATGCGTCGCAAGGTCCGCAAGCAAGCTGGGGAGACCCGTCGCACGACATACGATGCGGACCGGCTCATCCAGCTGAATCGCCGGCTCGAGGAGCCTATGAGCGACGAGTTTTGGCAGTACGTCCGCCACGCCGACCACGACCTGAAGCGCGCGGCCGACAGCTCTACCCGCGACCATCTCCGTCAGTTCGTCCCCGATCGCGAAGATCTCTTCGGCGTACCTGAAAACAGACTGACCGACATCGGTCAGCACAAGTCTTCGCCCCGAGCGCGCGAATAGATCTTGCCCGAGGCTGCGCTCGAGGTCTTTGATCTGAGTACTCAGCGTCTGGGGGGTAAGGCCTAGGTGCTCAGCAGCACTCGTGAGGGTCTCTGAACGCGCCACAGCCCAGAAGTATTTGAGGTGGTGGTAATTCAAATCATTCAAACAGAATATCCCTTCTGAAAATTCGAAGTAACTCTACAATATATTCGAAGAGACAGAAGATCGGGCACCTTGTAAACAGGATGAGTAACGCTTGAGTTTTCGAGAAGACCAACGCTGGCAAAGCTGCAGAGAATCCATCTTCAAACGACGAAAACGATCCTCAATCCGTCCTTTTTGGCGATTGGTATCGTTTCTCCGAAGGGTGAACCATTGAAGGACGAACAGCAGGACCCCGGACACGGATCGACTGAATCGCCGCAACCGATGTCTGATGGACTGGCTCGAACGGGCCGATTCGCCGGCGGACTCATGGACGATCTGCGACGGCGCCTGCCCCACTACGCAGACGATTTCAAACAAGGCCTGCATGGGAAGGTTCTAGGCTCCACTCTCTTTCTCTACTTTGCCTGCCTCGCAAACGCGATTGCCTTCGGCGCCCTAACTGGCTTCATGACTAACGGTGAAATCGGGACTACGGAGATGATGGTCGCCACTGCAGGTGGCGGAATCGCTTTCGCACTGCTGTCTGGCCAGCCGCTCACGATCCTCGGCGGCACCGGCCCAATCGTGATCTTCACCGCTCTCCTCTATACAACCTGCCAGACACTCGAGCTCGAATTCCTTCCCGTCTACGCGTGGGTCGGCTTGTGGTCCGGTGTCCTTCTGATGGTCCTCGCGGTCACGGATGCGAGCGCGTTAATGCGCTACTTCACGCGCTTCACGGATGAAATCTTCGCCGCTCTGATCGCAGTGATCTTCATAGTCGAGGCGGTCACAGACGTTTCCAAGGGGTTTCTCGACGCTGAGACTCCGCATGACCAGGCACTGTTAGGTCTAATTCTTGCGCTGGGCACATTCATCCTCGCACGAATATTCCAGATGATGCGGAATTCAATCTACCTGCGGTGGCGGATAAGAGATTTCCTTTCCGATTTCGGCCCCGCGATTTCAATCGCAGTCATGACGGTCGTCGCCATACTGATGCACGAAGTGCCTCGCGAACACGCGAAGGTACCGGACACCATGGGGACAACGACGGGCCGCCCTTGGCTCGTCGATCTCACTTCCGTCCCCGAGTGGATCTGGATTGCCGCCATTGGCCCAGCGATCCTCGCCGTCGTGTTGCTCTTTCTTGACCAGAACATCACGACACGCCTGGTCAACGCGAAGCACCACAAGCTCAAGAAGGGTTCCGGATATCACCTCGATCTCTTCGTCGTCGGATTGATCGTTGCCGTCGGCTCTGTCTTCGGTTTGCCCTGGATCGTCGCCGCGACCGTGCACGCCCTCAATCACGTACGAAGCTTGGCCGACCACGAAGTCACTGAAGTCGATGGCCAACGTGTGGAGAAGATCATTTCAGTGCGTGAGAATCGGGTCTCTGCCTTATCGATTCATATTCTCATAGGCGCGTCACTGCTATTCCTACCCCTCGTAAAGACCATCCCCATGTCGGTGTTATTCGGGCTCTTCCTTTACATGGGAATCACGACGCTTGCCGGCAACGAGTTCTTCGAGCGCGTCAAAATGTGGGCGATGGATCCAGAACTGTACCCAACGACTCACCCCTTCATGGGCAAGGTCCCAATTCCCGTAATCAAGGCGTACACGGCGGTCCAGGTCGTGTGCCTCGCGGCGCTGTGGATTCTCAAGTCGAGCGCACTCGGCCTCTTGTTTCCGATCTTGATTGGACTCCTCGTGCCGATTCGAAATTCACTCACCCGCTTCTTCAGCGAAGAGCACCTCGCGGCACTCGATGGTGAAGAAGAGGCGGAGATTCGAGAGGACGCTGGCGGCGGCGGACTCGGCCTATAAGGTCACGGACGGCGGCCACAGACAGCAATCGACGCACAACTGCTTTTCACGACCGAGAGACACGAGCTCGTGCTTCGCGGCAAGCAGGCTACAGGGCGGGTACGGGACCATAGATTCTGGTCAAGAGGCGCCGTTTTCGTGATGCAGCTGCCTCGCCACTTGAAGCTTCTCATAGCTCTCAACGAGCCTTAGGTGCTTTTCTATTCCATAGAGCTTCATGTTCGTCGGCGTTAGTCCAAAGAAACGAACCTCTCCAGACACGCTCGAGATCGCATTGCCCAGAAGTTCCTCACCGTACATTCGAGTGAGGTTAGGCATGTAGTTCTGAAGCTCAAGGTCTTCTCCGAGTTCGATATCGAGCACGGTATTCAAGACTTGGTAGAACCTTCTGCGCGCGGGCACGTTGTCGTTGTATTGCATGAAAGACTCCACCCACCCCTTCGCCTCCTCATGCCTTCCGAGAGCCAAGCAGATCAGGCCGCTAAGCTCGCCAACCGTGCATTTTCCCCACGGAGAATTCTCGTCGAAGGCAACGCCAATCAATTCAGGGATCGGCATGTGTTCATCAAGCTCACTCTCCTCCAGCCTTTCAAGCAGGCCCGAGAGCGCTTCACTCTCAAGCACATGAATATTGAGTATGTCTGACCTGAACACGAGCCCCCTGTTGGTGTTGTCCCAAACAAGATCCTCAGCCGGATAGATTTCCGAATAGCCGGGAACCAAAATCCTGCAGGTATTTGCCCCGAGGTCATCGTAGTCTGCGATGTAAACCTCTTTGTCCAGATCTCTCAGAATGCCCATTAGGTACTTACACTCTTGCTCCGTCGAGCCAGCGAAATCCCAATCAAAGAATTCGTGATCCGCGGCTTCGCCGAAGAACTTCCAGGAAACCACTCCACTCGAATCAATGAAATGCTCAATCATGTTCTCAGGCTCGCGGATGGCGAACTCGTTGAACGTAGGCGGCGGAAGTTCGTTCAAGCCCTCGAAGCTTCTGCCTTGCATCAATTCGGTCAGGCTTCTTTCAAGAGCCACCTCGAACTTCGGATGCCCACCAAATGAAGCGAAGGCACCACCCGTTCTTGGATTCATGATCGCGACGCACATCACAGGGAATTGACCTCCGAGCGAAGCGTCCTTCACGAAAACAGGAAAACCCTGTTCCTCAAGCTTCGCGATTCCAGTAGCGATTGTTGGAAATCGATCGATGACGACCTTGGGTACATCGGGAAGCGTTAGTTCCTCGAGAATGATCCGCTTCTTCACCGCGCGTTCAAAAATCTCGGACAGACACTGCACGCGCGCTTCGGAGCGTGTGTTACCCGCGCTCATGCCATTGCTGACGAAAATGTTTCCAATGAGATTGGCAGGAATATGAACCGTCTCTTGATCGGATTGCCGCGTAAAAGGAAGCGCACAGATTCCGCGCCCGACCGCTCCAGAATTTGTATCCGCAAGATGCGAAGCCTTCAGTTCATGGTCGCAATCGAACACCTCCATGAACCGCTCGTCCATCAAATCAGGGGGAATTGAATCGTTAGGCCCGGGCTGAAACCACTTCTCGTTGGGGTAATGAATGAAGTCGGCGTTCGCGCGTTCTTCCCCGAGGTAGTAGTCGTTGTAAAAATAGTTGTTGCTCATTCGCTCGAGGTACTCCCCGAGTGCCGAGCAAAGGGCAGCATCCTTGCTCGCGCCCTTCCCGTTCGTGTAACACATGGGCGATTCGGCATCGCGGATATGGACAGACCACACGTGGGGAACAATATTTCTCCATGCCGCGATTTCAATCTTGATCCCGAGCGCTTCGATGAGCCCGCTCATGTTGGTGATCGTTTCTTCGAGCGAGCAGTCCTTCCCCAAGATCATGGTGCTGGCACCGTCTTCCGAGTCGCTCTCGTAAAGAAGGCCGGAGTCTTTTCCCGAAACGCTGACGGAATCGACTTTAAAGCCCAGATCGTTTTGAATCACACGCTTAACAGTGCAGCGATCCATCGCACTGATGATTCCATCCCGGTGCTTCTCCGAAATCCCATCAGGAAGCTCAGCCCGAATCTTGAAAATTTGTTGATACCTGTTTTCAGGATCAACGATGTTGTCCTGAACGATGCTCATGTCTTCGGTGGGAATGTCCCTGGCATCGCAATAAGCCTTCGCAAAATAGGCAGCGCAGAGTGCCGACGAAGCTAGGAAATAATCAAAGGGACCGGGCGCCGATCCATCCCCCTTGTACCGGATGGGCTGGTCGCTGATGACTGTGAAATCATCGAAACTGGCCTCTTGCCGAAGGTTGTCCAGAAATTTTACTTTTACCTGCATGCTATTTCCCGCGGTTGGTTTATCGCTTCATCAGCACTTCGCTTTAGCATCGCGGCCAAAGTCGAACTGCGGACTCCATTTGAAGAAATATCTGGAGCCTGGGGCTGACGGAGAGAAAGGCGTTTAAGCTCGGTTTTTCGACAAGGTACCGTGTCGATGCCCCGAGAACCCGTATCGTTGAAACTAGAATTTCGACGGATTGGCCAGATGACGAGATGGCGGTCGCGGTGGCCGGCGAAGCTCTTCGATCATGCAATCGAAACAGCCCTGCCCTCCGTGCTTCGCCTTCACTTTACCTCTCCGCGAATTATACAATGCCGGCCTCTCGACCGACACGAAGATAATCAGCCGTTAGGTCCGTCTCGGACAGGTGATAGCGGCGAAGAGTTCGCGGCCCGTCAC
>JASDVF010000046.1:18499-21355 GCA_041440805.1 Myxococcota bacterium
GCCGTTAGGTCCGTCTCGGACAGGTGATAGCGGCGAAGAGTTCGCGGCCCGTCACGCGGCTCGGGACGGGCGTGCTGGACGGTCTGGTTATCCCAGACGACCAGGTCTTCGGGTTGCCACGTATGAGTGTAGACATGAGACGGGTCGTAGAGCGCGTCGTAGACCTCTGCCAGAATTCCATCACTCACGGTCCGCGGGAGGCCGATCAGACGATCGGTATGTTGCTGGCAGAGAAAGAGCGTTTCGACGCCGAAGGCGTTGCCGAAGATCGCAGGATGATGCGCCCAGAAGTGGGCGGGGCCCCAGCCCGGTTGACCACGCGCGATCAAACGCTCGGGCTCAATGCTCCGCTCGTTAGGCTTGTCCAGTCGGTACAGGAAGCAACTATGCGCCGCTTTTCTTTGCCGCAGCTCAGCGATCAGCGTCTCCGGTAGTCGCGAAAGCACCGTCGAGGAACTCGCGAAACACGTCGGTGTGACATCCCCTTCAACGAGCGCCGCGTACATTGAGATCCCCGAAATGGGTGTCGGGTCGTAGGCATAGTCATAGTGGAAGATCAGTTCGCCCTCCGGCGCGGTCGTCTGGTCGTGCTGATTTGTGACCTCCATACGCATAGGTCCGCCGTCCTCGTCCGGTTCGACCCGACCTATCGTCGAAAGAAGCTCGACTTGTCGTGTGTCCAAGAGCTTCCCCGCTTGGATTACCAGCAGACCATGCTCCGCAAAGGCTCGACGAAAGGCTTCGCGACCCGCTGCGTCAAGGGGCGCATCGGTCTCGAGGTGGAGCCGGGCACCGAAAGGCGCGTCGAGGGGAGTCGTCTTCATGAAGTCCTCACAGGCGGGTGAACAATGCGAGAGCGTGCTCCCAAGTACCGCTAGTCGCAAGAGGATTTCGTCGCGAAGGGACGCCTTATAAACGCGGAGGGATCGAACCTGCCCTCTCTCGCAAGTCGCCGACCATGTTACGCTTCCGAGGTCGCCTCAGGATCTCGAAGAACAGAGCTCTCGGGCCACTGCACCCTAAAGCGAGAATGAGAAGCGGACCATGCCCCACTCAGTAAACGATCCCACCTACCCAAAGCTCGTGACGGTCGGCAGCGCCAACTTCGACTCAGTAGTAGGCGACAAAGCCGCCACCCTCGGGAAGCTCGTCGGCGTGATCCGGGATGCAGCGCATCAGGGTTGCGATCTGGTCGTTTTTCCAGAACTCGCCCTTAACACCTGGGGAGAATGTGAAGAATGCGCTTCGAAGGGTTGCCCCTGCGAATGGCACCTCGACCAAGCTGAATTGATTCCCGGCCCGTCGACGGAGACTGTGACCAAAGTGGCGCGAGAGCTCGACATCCATGTGATCTTCGGGATGGAGGAGCGAGATCTCGTCCGACCCGAAGTGCTCTACAACTCAGCCGTCTTAATCGCGCCTGAGGGTGTCGTCGGCGCTTACCGCAAGATTCACCTTGGGATTCCCCTCGAGACGAACCGCTTCACTCCGGGCGATCAGGTTCCAGTCTTCGAGACAAAGCTCGGACCGATCGGCATCTCGATCTGTTACGACTTCTACAACAATCCTGAGCTGTCCAGAATCCTCGCCCTTAAGGGGGCACGCATTCTTGTGAACCCGACAGGCAGCAGCGATCTCCCCGGCAAGGCGAAAATTATTACCTACACCACCCTCGTCCGGGCCCAGGAAAACCTCGTCTACGCCGTGTCCGCTAACCGTGTAGGAAGCCAAGGCGGCTCCCGCTGGGCCGGCAACAGCGTGATAGGTGGGCCCGACTTTCCTGGCTTCGGCAAGGTCCTCGCAGAAGCGGGACAGGAAGAACAGCTCATCGTCGCAACGCTCAATTTCGATCACCTGGCGGCTTGGTACGACTGGCTGCCCTGGAGAGAATGGCGACTTGGAGCGCAGCGCTATGCAACAGACATCATCGCTCGGGAATTTACCGAGATCGCTGACAAGGCGGCTGAACGCTAGTCGCCGCACCGACTGTTCCAAGCCCTAACGGTCGACGGCGCTCGCGAAATCAGACAACAAGTTCGCGAGGCCCGCCAGAAGCCGAACTACTCGACCATCGTCTGATAGATGCTCTTCTTGGGAGCCGCGAAGACGTTCCGCACCATCGACACGAAGGGATCCAGCGAAAGCTTCGGGCGAGACGCGTCGAAGGCCGGATCGTCGTAGCGATTGATAAAGGCCTCGGTCCGATCGTAATGCTCGTGGCCCTTAAACTGGTCACGCATGTTGCGATCCATTCCCAGGTAATGGAAGAAGTTATATCCCTGGAAAATCGCGTGGTGCTTCACCATCCAAAAGTTCGCTTCCGTAATGAAGGGCTCGAGAATCGCCGCGCCCACGTCTGCGTGATTCGCGCTTCCCAGTGTGTCACCGACATCATGCAGCAGTGCACAGACGATGTACTCCTCGTCCTCGCCCGCTTCGGCAGCGAGGTCAGCCGTCTGCAGACTGTGCTGCAATCGATCGATCGGGAATCCACCCTGATCCCCGTCGAGCAGCCGGAGATGATTGAGCACACGATCCGGCAATCCGGCCAGGGCAGTCAGCGTCTCGCCGCCGATGATTTCCCAATCTTCCTTCGTGCTCTGTGACATTTGCTTGAATTCTGCGTTCATCTCGGATCTCCTGGTGAATGCGGAACCTTACCGTAGTCGCGCCGTGCCTACGAAGACTGGATCATCGCTACGACATTCGCGCCTTGAGTCGCTCGGCAGAAGTAGGCTCCGCGTGTCTGCGCGAAATTCTGCAAACGATGCGAGACCAGCAGATTCCCGTCTGTTCCCCAATCGAGTACCGCTATGTGAAGCAGCTCGCTGCGTCTGAGCCGATTCAGGAAAGTAG
>JASDVF010000047.1:0-20965 GCA_041440805.1 Myxococcota bacterium
GCTCGAGGCCCGATTCGCATGCATAGGGCCCAGTTGAATTGCGCGTTTGGCCGGACGCGTCCGCTATCCAGCTCGAGAGCGGGGTCGGGTCGCCAGGGGCGTTCGCCCGAGATAGGGTCCGACTCGTGAAAAGACTTATGCCTCCGCAGAGTGTCCGCCGGGCGGCCCGCTTGAGCTTGTTCATACTCTTACTCGGCGGGTGTACAGGGACGCCCGAGGGCGTATCTCCCGTCAGTGGCTTCGAACTCGAGCGCTACTTGGGCACGTGGTACGAGATTGCCCGTCTGGACCACCGCTTCGAGCGAGGCCTGACGAACGTGATGGCGACCTACAGTCTTGGCGAAGAGGGCGGTCTGCTCGTCGTGAACCGAGGCTACGACCCGGAGGTTGGAGAGTGGAAGGAGGTGCAAGGCAAGGCCTACTTCCTCGACGACGAGACGGTCGGCATGCTCGCGGTCTCGTTCTTTGGCCCGTTCTACGGCGGATATAATGTCATCGCACTCGATTTCGAGAGCTATGCGTGGTCGATGGTCGCCGGGCCTGACCGATCCTATCTTTGGATTCTCTCGCGGTCGCCCGAGCCGCCTGACGAATTGTTCGAGCGGCTGATCGCGGAGGCTAGAGCGTTGGACTTTCCGGTGGAGAGGTTGATTCGCGTCTCCCACGATTCGCCGCCCCCGCTGGATGGAGAGGACTGAGCCGATGCGGCAGTGCCTGCAGGACGAGGAAGGGGACCTAACATCAAACGGTTGCGGAGATCAGAGGTTGTGAAGCCCGTCGCCTCCGAGATCGAAATCGAAGCGACGGCCGACCGGGTCTGGTCGCTGCTTACGGAGTTCAGGCACTGGCCGGCGTGGGGCCCGAGCGTGCGCGCTGTCGATTCAGAGGCCGAAGCTGTTGGACCGGGCGTGAAGGGCCGCGTGCAGACCCCATTCGGTCTGTGGCTCCCCTTCGAGATCCAAGGCTATGAATCGCAACGGTATTGGGACTGGTCTGTCGCTGGAGTCCGTGCGACGGGCCACCGGGTGACCCCGTTGTCCGACGTTCGGACGAGGGTTGCTTTCACAGCGCCCCGGCTCTTCATGCCCTACAAGTTTGTCCTCGCGAGAGGACTGAGCCGGTTGCAAGCGATCGCTTAATCGAAGGGGAAAGAGGGAGCCGACGATCTGACTCTAACGGGTGGTCTGCTCATTACGAGATCCCGGGTGGGGTGCGAGGAAGATCAGTCGGTTGCCTGTACTTTCCGACAGTCCAAGGATCGGCCTTGTGCCGACACTCGTTCGGGTGGCGACGGATCTGATTTCGTCTTTGCGGAACCGATCCTTCAGCTGGCTCTTCGCTGGCATGATGAACGTCTGCGCCGTAGCCGGCGCAAATACGGCGCTTGATCTCTGCATGTTCAGCTACTTCTGGGACATCGGAAGTACTGGAGCCATGATGGTTTTCCTCGGCTATCCGATCGGCGGCATCGTAGGCGCCCTATTAGGGCCCGTCTTGTTCGCGAAGTTCGGGAAGCGGGCCGGGTTGATATGTGGTGTCCTTGGCTGGGCCATCTTTCAAACCCTGCCCGTCGTCTTGCGGCTACTTGGGTTCTTTCCCGAGAACGGAGAGGCGATTCTTTTGCCACTACTCGTGGGGCTCAAGGCGCTTTCAGGAGCCTCGACCATTCAAGCGGACATCGCCTTCGGGTCGATGGTTGCGGACGTCGTCGACGAACACGAACTCGCCACCGAGAAACGACAGGAGGGGATCTTCTTTGCTGCGACGTTCTTTGCAGGGAAGGCAACTATGGGCATCGGTGCCATTCTCTCTGGGTTCGCGCTCGATTTCATTGCATGGCCCCGGGGCTCGGACATTCAAACCGCAGCCGACATTCCTGCGGAGACACTTTTCGACCTTGGAATCATCTATGGACCGATTTTTGGAATCTTCGGATTAGTGGCTGCGTGGTGTTTTTCGAACTACCGACTGAGCCGCGAACGCCACGCCGAGATTCTTGGTGCGCTCGCAGAGCGCCGAAAAGCAGGGATCGTCGAGACTTCCTAAAACTTGCCATCCAGACCCCCGTACGACTGTTGGACTGGCTTACATAATCTCTGGGTCTGCGTGGAGGCCAGCGCGACGTGCGAGTGCCATCGAGGGCGAGAGCACGTCGAAGTATGCAATCGAACCCCGTTAGACGACCCTCGAGCCTTCCTTGCGCCAGTGTTCGTCTTTACAGCAGATGCTTGTGGAGTTTGCCGGTTTCCTGTCGGGGCAGAGTGTCGCGGAAGTCGATGTTGACGCCGCCTGAGACGATCATGAACGTCGCGCGGTCCGTCAGGAAGAGATAGCCCTCCTCGTTGAGATACCCGACGTCGCCGAGCGCCACCCAGTTGGGTTGATCCTGGGGCTTCGGTCCCCGAGTAATACTCGTTGATGATGGGCCCCCACCAATCGATCATCTGGTGCTTGACGGGAATCGGGCAGGGCGCAGCCGCGTGGATCGCGACTCAAAGATCGCGGTCCTCCTTCGATGGGCGACGCTAGGGTCGAGCTGGCGCGCGGTCGTGTTGCCCGAGTCGAAACCTTCAGCCGTGTCTCGTTCGAGCCTTTCGATTCGGTCCGGGGCGTTTACGGCAACGGAGGCGAACTCGGAGACTCTACCGCTGCGTTTGCCGATGATTTAGGGCCAAGCGGGTTACGGCCGAGATAGTAAGCGCCGAGCAGGGTGATGGCCATGATGCAGGCCTGGCTCGCAAACAGCACGGCCGGACCGTATGCGCTGTAGACTGCGCCCCCCACGAAGGCGACCGCCGCGGCCACGGCGAGTCCACACGCGCCGAACAAACCTTGCCCTGCGGCGATGTCGTCCCCGCTCACCTCCGCGACCGCAAGCTGGCTGGCGGGCATGACCAGCGCATCGCCTACGGCTTGGAATAACATGAGGATCGTCAACACGATCGCGCTTTCGATCATTCCGTAGGAAGCGACGAAGGGAATCGTGACGGCGACGCCAATGAAGGCCATTTTCATTGCGCCGTATCTGTTGGCGAGGCGGCCGCCGAGGGGCGCGAAAAGGATCATCGGGACTGCGAAGAGGGTGAGATTGAGTCCGATGAACCATTGGCTCGCGCCGAGGTCGGAGAGGAAAATCGCCCAGATCGACTCGTACAACCCAAACGAGCCGTAATAGCCGATGGCCATGCAGATCATGGATTGCATCCCCGGGCGCTTTAACAACCTCCGCAAAACGCGTTTGCGATGCGGGGCGGCGTCGGTATCGATCTTGATCCGCGCAATCAGCGGGACGCAGCCAGCGACGACTGCGAGAGAGATTAGAAAGACAGCGCTCAATCCTGCAAACCCGAAGAGGATGGATCCGAGGAGTGGGCCGACGAGAAAACCGGTCATCTGCGCTGCCCCGAGTCGCCCGAGCAGCGTACCGGCATCGGCCCCCGCCATGACGATCACGGTGCGCCGCGCCGCGGGGAGAAAGGCGCCGTGTCCCAGACCCAGCAGGAGTCGCCCGGAGACGAACTGCCAAAGCGAGTCCGCCTGGGCCAGCACGACCAGTGACAGGGCGACCATCACCAATCCGAAGATCATCATCACACGTGCATGCCCGCGGTCGGCCAGGCGTGCAAGTCCGATCTGGGCGATGACTGCGGAGACAAAACCCGACCCACCGATCAGGCCGATCCCGAATGGATCGATGCCAAACTGAGTGCGGATCTCGGCAAGCAGCGCCAGAATCGAACCCAAGTTCGCGTCGAGTACGGCCGAGATGAAGAAGATCGGCAGGAGTTCGGCGGGGAGTTTGGACTTTGGTCGAGGGCCGATGTTATGCAGATTCGTCATGGACACTCATTGGATCTCCGGCATCTCGCGCGGCATGCGCCGCGACATTGCCCTACTCCGCGAATGGCAGCAAGGCCGCCATGGAGAGACGGGAAGCACGGATTGCTTCGGGCAGACTCAGACGAGGATCAAGCGAGGCCTGTTTTGATCAAACTAGGAACAAGAAGGAAGTTCCCCCGAATCCACTCCCGGCCCGATTGTCTTTCGAGATATGGCCTTCGGTGATGTTGCCGGGGTGCCGTCTGCCGTCCCCAGCTCATCTGCTCGCCACTCGTTGCCGCTCCTCTCCGATGACTGAGTCGCAACTCATTGATCTTCCTAGGGTTCGGATTCTCTTGCCAACGTTAGGAGGATCGGACGTTAGACCTCGAAGGGGATGCCAGTTCGAACCTGGTCTCGTCCCCTCATCAGATCAAAACCTTCGCCGCCGACCAAACAAATAGAAGGGAAGCAAGGTCATGATCAATAGAAGACCAATGAGCAGCGTGGGGCCCCCGCGCGCGCAACCCATTAATCGCGACCTGTCTTTGCGCATCGAAGCTCTTCGGGACCAGCAGGACTCCGTTGAGTCTCGCATACTCGTGGTGGTTCGAGAGCATCTGATGTAGCCGGTGGGGAAGGGCGGCCGCGAGATCGGTCGTCTCGCGAGGATCTTTCTCGATGTCGTAGAGATGCCAGTCGCCGTCTCCGACAGGATCGCGGTTGAGCACGATCTTGTAGTCGCCCTGGAAGAGCGCTGCGTTTTCTCCGAACTCGTAGCCGATAGCCTCGTTAGGTCCGTAGACTCGGTCGGCACGGCCTTCGACTAACGGAACGAGGCTTCGGCCGATTAGAGGCTCTGAGAGGCGCCCGCTGCGCTCGAGTATGAACTCGATGGCAAGACTTCCAAGTGGTGGCGGGCTAAAAGGGCGATGAACGGGATCGACGTACCACCGACTCATTCACGAGCGATGCCTCGGAGGTGATAAGGCGTTGTTTTTACGCATCTGATCGGCGTTGAACGGTATGGGAATCGAAGGGGTAAAACGCCGATGGGCAACAATCGGTCCGGCGCTTGCGCGCTTTTCCCATTGTTGCCCACCAACTTCATTCACCTACTGGATTAGCGGACGTCTGCTCCAACCTCCTTGTACATGTAGACCTGGAACTTAGACAACTCGGCGAAGTTACATGTGCCGTCTCCATTCATGTCGGTGTTAGTGGATTCTAAGCTGTAGAATTCGCTCTGGAGAATCGCTAGATCCCCGAAGTTCACCACTCCGTCATTGTTGAAGTCCGCATCACACATATTGCCGTGACCGTCATCGTCGGAATCTCGCTGGCTTTCGCCACCTGCGTCCGTTGAGGTCGGGCCGTTGGCTACGAAGCGACAGTTGTCGCACGCATCTCCGACTCCGTCTTCGTCCGTGTCAAGCTGATCCACATTGGCAGTCGTGGAGCAGTTGTCCTCATCACCGCAGATTCCGTCCCCATCTTGATCATTCTGCGGATCAAATGGGCACGCATCGGCGCTTCCGAAGATTCCGTCTCCATCGGCATCGAGCATTGCCGCGATCGTTTCGGCGAGGATTGCACTTGCTTGTGCCGCCCCAGCCGAATTCCCGACGAGCGCTGCCGCCAGGATATCCGCCACGTTGATCGACGATGGATCGGAATCCACGTTAACCAGCTGTGCCGGAACCTCGACCACACCCTGTGCATCATTGAGCATCGAATTCCCTGTCAGTACGGCCGACTTAATGGCCTCACCGTCAAGAACGACTGACACAATGCTTACACCGGACACGAGTGGCGCGACGTCGTTACCTCGCATCGACCAGCTCACACTGACCGAATCTTCGCTAACGAGGCCGGATATCGGATCGATCTCTGCGATGATTTCCGGCACGAAGATGCCATTCACGTTCCCCATCTCTCCAAAGAAGTAGAGGGCGATTCGATCGACCAAGCTGATATCCGTCGCCAAGATCGGAGAGTTGAAGCCATGATTCATGAACTGCTGAAGCGGAACATCCGCAATGCTGAACTCGAACCGTGCCTGACCAACCCTGGATTCATTGAAGAACTGGATATCTCCGGCAAGAGACCCCGCGGAGCCAATGAAATTGGCGTGCGGCAGTCCGCTATCCGAAAGAATAGCCGCTGGCCCACCTGGCACATTCTGCGTACCACTGATCGAGGCGGCCTGGTTGGCAGTCGTCATGTCAGTAGTCGCCTCGAGAATCGCCGCAGCATCACCCGATATCTGCGCCTGTACAAGAGCCATCGCTGCCAAGTGCTGCCAAGTCTGGTTCAGTACAACCACTCCTTCTGGGTTGGCCACGCTATCTCCAAACAATGTCCACCGATCGACCTCTCCAATACCAAGCCCAGGAGCTTCGAGCACCGCGTAAGCGAGGCCGTTAACCAGGCCGGACGCATCGGCATCAGAGATTTCGAAGATCAAGTCGACGTTAGTCTGGCTAGCCGCGCCGCCTGCAACTCGGCTACGGATTTCGCCCAGATAGATCCCGTTGGTATGGGCTATCGAACTTGGTGCGAATGGCATCACTTCCACGATACGGAGGGTGATTCCCTCCGAAACGAGAGCCGACTCATTCGGCGTGACGGAGCCTCCGAAGTCGACTGTGAACGCCGTCAGGTCAACCGCCGGGAAGATCAACTGGGCGGAGAAGGAACCTCCAGCCAGTGAGCTGTTGATGAAGGTCGGTGGCTCAACAAAGTGCTGATCGGTCCCGACGAATTCCGCAAGAACTTCTAGCGGGTTGATCGGGGGCGACTGGTCTTCGAGAGCAACAACGATTCCCGTTCCCCAATCAACGTTGGGATCTCCGAACAAGGTCGCGTTGGCGGCCTCAACACCGTTTACCGTCAGTGAAACTGTGGTGAACGGGGCACGAAGCGCTTGCAGAACCTCTGCATCTCGAATCGACCATGAGAAGTCGACGCTGTCCTGTTCAACGAGCCCAGTCAGGGGATCGAACCGTGGACCTGCGGTCGGCAAGAAGCTTGCCGTTTCGACACCGTTGGAATCCCGAAGCGTCAGAGCAACACCCGACACTTGGACGGCCTCTGTGCCCGTCAGCTGTTCCGGGAAGCCGGTCTGGGTCAGAAGAGCAAGCGGCACATTGGTCACTGCAAATCCAAACCTGCGGCTACCAAGAGCTGAGCCGTTTTCGACAAAGGGTATCGGCGCAAGCTGGCCCCGTTCCGCCGCAATGGCAGAGGCGAGATCACCTGCTGTTCCCGTAAAGGGCGCTGGTACAGGTACGAGCGCGGCCATCGGACAACCCTCGGGCGGACATCCGACGAGGACCGGTGTCGACTTCGCCGACTCGAATACGCCAGCGGCGTCTTGGAACAGAGATTCTACACGAACTCGCAACCCAGCTTCGTTAACGGTTAGGTCGAGGAACGGACCGTTGGGAACGAACGCGTCTCCGAAGTTCTGAGTTCCGAACCGAACGATTGGCTCGAAAATGCCCGATGCAGGCACGAGTTCGACTGTCCAGCGATAGGACAAGGTATTGGGCTCAATGCCATCAGCGTCGACGACGCTGAAATCTGCAAAGATTATGTCGCCGACAGCCGCCTGGTCAGGAGTCACGAGAATTTCTCCCGTTGCGACCGAGTTAGCGGTTCCGCCGGCACCTGCCGCGCCTTCGTTCAGAACGATCACCATGTCATCGAAGACCAGGCGCTCGACGTTTCGGACAAGATCACGTCCGTCCGGCCCGTACGTCCCAATCATCGCCATAGCGCCCCTGTTGTCGATGATTTCGATGAAGCCATCCTGCGCTGCGTTAATCGTCGAGTCACTTCCATTTCGAGAATAGAAGTCGCCTATGGACGCGCCCGGGTTCATTGGATCGAAGGGATCGTCCTCGTCACCAGGAATTCCGTTCATTCCAGGGTCGGCCTCGATGGTGTAGTCAGCAAAATTGCCCGTGTAGACGACCGAGTCGATCGAAACGTCCTCGGGGTCATGATCCGTGATCGCGCGATGAATGGAGAGCTCATCTGGCGTAATCGCTCCCATGAAGACCGCTTCCTGCACATCGAGCATGCTATCGACGATAATGCGTTCAGCGATCGGCATTGCAGCCACTGCAGCTGCCTGAGCTGCCAGAGCCTGGTCGCGACTGTCCGTTGCAAGTTCAAGGTCAGACTCGAGAATCGCGAGCGATGTAGCCGCCGCATTCAATTCCGCGGAGGCGGTCTCAAGTGCGACAAGAGCATCACCAGCATTCTGTTCAGCCAGCGCGAGCGCCGATTGAGCGTTTGTCGCAGCCATCTGGGCTTCTACTAGAGCCGTATGAGCAGCCGCATGCGTTGATGCGAATGCAGCAAGGGCTTCATTTGCCGCCGTGACTGCTGCCTGAGCCGGCTCCATTCCGTCCTGTGAAGCCCGGAACGCGATGAGTGCCTCTGAAGCGGCTTGGACTGCTTGCTCCCAGACCACTTCGGCATCTCTTACCTGCTGGATCAAGTCGTTCATCGCCATCATGACGACGCCCATTTCGGTTTGAAGCGAAACAAGTTCGCTTTGCTCACGTATGACGCGACTAATCTGAACATCGTAGTCGAAGCGCAGCTGTAGACATTCGCTAGGAGGCGTCGAAAGGCTACTCTCGCAGCTGTTAAGCGCTAGGAGTGCATTTAGCGCTGCCTGCGTAGCCACCTCTACATCTTCGAGTTGGTCGGTGAAAGCCGTCTCTCTTAGTTCGTAGTCGAGATTAGAGTTGTCGAGCTCGGCGTCGAGCCGTTCTCGCTCGGCGGAAGCCGCGACGATCGCGTTGTTTGCCGCATCAAGAAGAGCAATATTCATCTGTTCTTCATTCGCGGTGTTCACAACAGCGTCTTCTGCCTGCGTTACAGCTAGCTGGAGAGCCGCTTGCTCGGTTTCGACCATGACTACATTGGCCTGAGCTGCTTCGAGTTCGGCGTTGGCCGAATCCCGCGCTGTCTCGGCGGCCGTTACGCTTGCGAGGGCTCCTGCCTGAATTTCATTCAGACTTTCGCGCACATTAGCCTCGTTGTTTTGCGCTGCAGCGAGCCGAGAGGTTGCCGCAGAAACATCAAGCGTCAGCGATTGTACGAGTGCACTTGCCGCCGACAGAGCCTGATTAGCGAGTCGAACTTCAAGAGCTCCCTCTCCGGTCCGATCCATCGGGTCTGGAGTCGAGATTCCGACGTCAAGCGCCGAGTCTCCGTCCAGAATATCGTGACCGCCTTCACCGACGAGCAGGTCGCTCCCGCCACCGCCAATGATGATCTCGCCTTCCCAGCCGAACTGCTCTTCACCCGTATGAATATCGGGGTTGAGTTCATGTCGTTCGACTTCGGGAACGAGTCCGAAGCTTTGATCCGTCGAGTTCAGACCGGGGATCAACTCGAACCCGTTCTCTGCAATACCGCCTGATGAATCTGTGACGATTGACAACTCGTTTCCTGGATTATTGCCCATGAGGTTTTCGGTACCCCGAAGGTGGTCGCTGTAAGCTGAGCCACTGAGACCCTCGACCCGGTTGAAACGGTTTTGGTAGTTGGATCGAGAAGGGGGAAAGACCGGCGGGACATCGACTCGCAGGTCAAGATCCACTTCGATTCCGTACGGGTCTCGCGCAAAGCTCGCCCAGTCGAAGCCGGACATGCCTTCCATGATATCCATACCGGGTCCGTCGACCGCGATGTCATCGCCATTTTCCATGTCGATGTCAGCGTTACCGTCGTGATTAATAATAACGTCGTGGCCCTTGTAGGCCGACTCGCCAAATTCTGCAGCGGCGCCGAAGTCACCCTGAAGGATTTCTTCGCCACTGCCACGGTTTTCGAGCCAATCGTTGCCGGCACCGCCGCGGTGATGACCGACCTCGGTTCCGTCGTAAAGGAAGTCGTCGCCTGGACCGCCGAAGAGTTCGGCAAAGTCGTAGGGGTTGACGAGGAAGTCAGAGCCACCGTCACCGAAGACGAAGTCCTCAGGGCCGTTGCCCGCATTGATGGCATCATGGCCGTCACCACCTTCGATGACGTCAGGACCAGAAAGGTCGGTGATGATGTCGTTGCCAGCACCGCCTTCGATGTGGTCTGCACCATCTCCACCCTCGATTCGGTCATCGCCCGAGCGTCCCCAGATGGAGTCGTCGCCGATGCCACCAATCATCGTGTCCGGTCCCGCGCTGCCGCCGATGACCACGTGGTCGCCACCGGTGTACTGCAGGAAGAGGGCACCTTCCGCTACAGGAATATCAGAGGTAGAGAGGCTGGCATCTCGGATAACGAGGTCGAAGAAGGCCTCTTCAGCTTCCGGGTCTGCCAGGATCTGATCCGCTTCACCTGTGACTTCGAAGTAGTGATGCGGTGCAGAGAAAATCCCTGCCGCCATGGATCCATTACCGAGCGCACCAAGATCCGTATTACGCATCGCGAGTGAGGAGAAGCTGTTCGACTCCAGACCAGCGAGCATCGGCATTGAAGCGGTTCGGAACAGATAGTAGAAGCGATCGCTGTTCTGGAGCGATTCCATCTGGCTTTCAAAGACGTAGTTATGAGTTGCGCCGAGGTAACCCTGGAAGGGGCGTCGCTCTTCCGCGAGTCCACCGATCCAGAAGTCAACCTCTTCAATTCCGGTGATCGGGAGGCCGTTTTCTCCGGTGGCCCAAGCATTGTGCCCACGGACAAAGTCAGCCGCATCCGCCGGGATGTCACCTACCACAACGGCGGAGAAGCCCGAAGCTTCACAGAAGTTGGGATCGATCGAAATCGAGGTCACCAGGGTACAAGCTGCAGCGCGACGGTCCTCAAGAGTGCTCGGCTCGCCAGCGCTGTTGTTGCCAGCAATCTGATCGTCGCCCGCAACGAGGGGGTGAGTGCCGTATGCAGCAATGAAGTTGATGAAGCTCTCGGGGTGCCGCAGGTTATCTGCGTAGTCGAGCCAGCTTGCGTAAGGTGCAAGCGCAGTATCGCCCGTGTCAGCAAAGAACATACGACGAGCACCGTTCAAGGAGGGCAAACCTGTGTCTCGGCCACGTGCGATGTTGATCGCAGGAAGGTCGAGTGGGAGGCCGACCAGATTGTTCTGGAGGCCACCCGTTACAAATTCATCGATCTCGCTGCTGACCTGGCGGGTCACGCCGCGGATGACCGCGCCGGCTGCCTGCTCCGGAGTCAAGGTGCTCTCACCGGTCGTGTCATTGTAGTTAAGGAAGGCGGTCGGGTTAAGGAACGCCTCGAAAAGCCCCAGCTGATCGGAGGCTTTGCTCTGGTCAACCGCTGAGGGGTCAACGATCGGGTTATTCTCGGGATCCCACCGATCGACGCCTTCCGTCAGCATCGAGTGACCGAAGCGGTAGACGCTGTGCGCGAACTCCTGGGTAATGCGCGGGTCAACGGTCGTCTGGTTAGTGAAGACGAATCCGTTCTTGAGAGCCGAGATCGTCGGCGAAAACTCATCGAACACGATTCGGTTGTACTGCATCTCAACGCCGAATTTGGCCGTCTGCCAGAGGCGCTCGCCGTTCCATTCGAAACCAAGGGCCTCGATCACGTCGTGCGTAGCGCGCTGGTTTTCTTGACTCGCATCACCAATCGCAAACGCGAAGCCACCGTATGCGTTGAGATCGGCTTGGGTCAGTGGGCTAGCAGGACTGATCCATTCGTTAATGAAGGGGAGGTCACCAGAATCAAGGATGGCGCGCTTAGCTACGTCAGCGAGCCGGTCATGCTCCGAGTGCCAGATGTGATGAATCGAGGTGAGAGCGATGTTCTCATTGCAACGACCATCACCACAAATGAAGTGCATGCCTAGCAGCTCGTCATCGTAGGTCGCCTGGCCGCCCTCTGGTGCTCCGGGGGCGCGGACGCCACGGGTGTATTGACCGCTGAGCATGTCAGTCCGCTGATTGAGCTCCGAGTCGCTGTCGGGCTGCCTGTCGGGACTGATGCCTACGGCTACGAATTTGCCGGGGTTCGCGGAATGAGCGATGTCGAGGAAAAGGCTGTGATTAATTCGAAGCGCAAGGGAGGCATCCACGGGCGAATCGATGTTTCCTTCAATGACTTGGGGCGTGCCGTTCTCGTCATAGCCAGTGACGAGCTGGGGGAGGCCTCTCTGGGACCCGGGTACGAACGCGCCATACTGGTTGGCGAGGATCATCGGCTGATTCGCGCCATCGAGATCGTCTAGGTTGATGCCGAGCTTCCGGCGGGCGCTCTCCCGAACCGAATTCCAGGTCGGAAGCCCCATGTCATCGTCCGTATCGAGCGTTCGGTCGTTGCCATGGCTGCTGAGCATGTAGCCAGAGGGAAGAACACAGCCGTCCGTGGGGGGATTTGAATAGTTGCTGTCAGCTGGGCAGGTTCTGAACTCGTAGGCTCGGATTAAGACCTGAGCGGATGGATGACTCGAGTAGTTCTGGTTCTGGTCTACATGGGGTGTGACCTTGTTGATCGGAGCCGGTCCGTCATCGTCAGTGCCGAGGATGCCATCCGGTCCCGCATCTCGATTGATTCGGGTGACGATCTGGAAGTTCGTTGCGCTCTCGGGATCGTAAAGCGGATCGTCCTCTGCGAGCGGAATGATGATGACGCCGTTGTTCCCTTTTTCGATGAGGTCGAGTCCGTGATCGAAGAACTGACCGAAGAAGGTAATAAATGCATTAGTAGGAGCAGAAAGCCCCTCATCTGGGGCGGTATTGGGTATGAAGAGCTGCGGAACGCCTGTGATATCCGCGCCAATCTCCATCGCGCCAACTTCTTCAGCGGCCGCAGCGGCTGCGACGGCCGCCGGGTTGCGCGTCGAGCTATTTGCGATGAGGTTGCTGATCAAGCGAGGCTGGGAATCGACGACTGTTCGTCCATCACCGCGCGTATAGGATGTCTGAGCACCCTGCACGTCGTTATCGGCCAGGGGATCGAGGGTCATTTCCTGAGCGCCTCGGAATTCGCGGTTTGTAAGATCCGTGAAAGGCTCGTCAGCAGCGCCCCACTGTTCGCCGTGCGGCATCAGGTTATTACAGCTGCCATCGACGTGGCGGAGGCCCCATGGGAGCAGCGCGCTTGGGATGAGTTCACGAAGAGTTTCACACCCACCACCTCGCCGGACATGCTCTTCAGCAAGTTGGACTTGGTCGAGGATATATTCGAGGTCCTGCCTCTCGTAGGCGAGGTCGGTTGCTGAGGAGGGCACCGCATCTTGCGCGAGTGCGTTCGGCACGAAGCCGAAAAAGCAAACCGTTGCGAATGCCGCGACGATTCGTCGAGCGATCGGTTGGTCGGCACTGGTAAATCTGTTGGCCGTCATTTGTGAAATCTCCAAATCTATTGCAGGCGCTCTTTGTCTCGGCTGCTTATTGGTCCCGAATTAGCCGAGTCACACGAGTGTGTGATTAATACCACTATTCTTATGATCGTGGCTATTAAGCCACGAAAATGTTTAAATAGAAAGCGTTATTTAAAAAAGGGTCTAAATAACTACGTTTGTTGTTAGAAAATCTTTTGCTTTTAGTCTCGAATCGTGAGATCTAGTCAACTGCCGACCCGCTCGTAAATGTCCATAAAATAATAAAAAGTTATTTAAAATAAATACTTACGAATATACTTGCGGATAAAATCAACTCGCTGAAGGGTTTGCTGGAGGTGCGACTAATCTATTTAGTCGCGGCTCTCTTTATTTTTTGGTTCCTTATGCACACGATGTCGAAAGCCAACATTAGGTTTACATTGTGAGGTGACAATATAATAAGTAGGTAAAAACACTCATATCATGAGAACTTTGAGTTCTATAGATGAGTCTATTTGGACACACCTTGAATTCGGTATGCATCTAAGCTCGCGAGCTATCAACGCCCGCTTGCGGAAATTTCTACGTCCGGCGTTCCCGAGGGAAGGTCAAGGAGTGCATTTATCTCGCTTCCGGTCGTGGCAAACTCGATCCGGGCGATCCGCAGATCCTCGATAAAGAGGACGGTCACGAGGCCGCCCTTGCTGGGATATCTGCTGGTTTTGATCGGATCTCGGTCGATCAAAATGCTGTATTCCTTGAGGCGCATCCCGGGGACCACAAATAGGTTGGCCGCCATAAGCGGGATTTCGCTGATGTCCGTGACGTATGCGACGCCTCGCTCTCCGAGGGTGCTTGGCGGCATCCCCGCGAAGGCTTCCTTCAGGATCTCGCTCGCGAATTTGTCTCGAACCAACAGCACGAACCGCGTTGCTCGATCGACGTCTCCGGTTTTGCCGTGTTGATCAGTCAGCTCGATTGGGGAGATTGTGTCGCCGACCCCGTAGACCTCGTTCGCCAGGCATTCGACGGCCATAGTGAACGCGAGCAATGTCGCGAGGGTCAGTTGGAAAACTCTGCGCCCGGGCTGATCGCCCGTCATCTCGAAATACATCGGCTTCGTGCCTCCTCAATCGACAAAATGATCGATCCAATGGCACCATCGTCTAGAGAGAACGGCTGCTTGAGACCCTCAGGAAAAAAATCGGACTTCGTGTAGGGCCTTTCATGCATTACGGATCGTCTCAATTAAGGGCTTAGAGGTAAAAGAGTCCGATCGGACCTAAAGACTGCTCAATATTCGAGGGCTTTGAGACGAGTACACAGGCTCCGACTTTTTATACCGTGGCTCCATGCCTGAGAGCAGGCTTCCCGAGGCCGCGCGACGAAGAGCAACAGCAGGAGATCTGCCCTCAAATGCAAGCCGAAACGATTAGGTCCGCCCTCGAGACAAAAAAAAGCCTACCTCCGTGGAAAAGCCGAACATGCTCTCCGGTTGGACGAAGGACCGCATTTTGTGCGGGAGCAACGCAGCGAGCTTTATGCATTCTTCTTGTCTCTGTGATGGCGGCAATGTTTCTTCCAGGGGCAGCCGCTGCTCAACAGAATCAAATTTTGCTTGAGGCAACTGAAGTCGGGGGGACGGTTGAGGTCGAAATCGCAATCGACTTCAGCGATGAAGTGCTAGGCGGTGGCCTAGCGGTCAGTTATGACTCTGCTCGATTGCAGTTCGCGTCGTTCCAGTTTGATCCGACCGGTCCGACGGATTTCCTTGACGGACCTTCAGCAGGTGCGACCAACCAGCCTCTGGCTATTGGCGGAGGTTGGTTGACTGTGCAGCCCCCGTATAAGACCGGACTTCAGGTTTTTGGAACCGCCACCTTTAATCGTGTGTCAGCTGGCGAGGCAGTCATCTCGGCATCGAACGGAACAGTGGCGCATGGTGTCTTCCAAGGGCCTGGCGGTGCTCTGGTGCTTCTGGACGGGATGGTTTCGGTGGGATCTCCTAGCGGTCCAGGAGTGCCACCTCCGGCGGTCCCGTCATTTGGAAGCTTCGCCAACCTATTTATTTTGCTCGGACTTTTGGCTCTGCTCGGCTATCGCGCTCAGGTGCGAGCCCCGCAATCGGCCTAAGGCCGACCCAAGCTTATCGGTATTGACCCTTACAACTGGAGACTCGCCTCGTGCACAAACAACGACTCGTAACGATTTTTATTCCTCTTTTCCTCGCCGTAGCTCTGACAATTTTTGCAACGGCATGTTCGCAGGAGACTGACAGCGGCCAAGCTGAAACAGCCTCTGATCTCGCAGCGGCCTCGAGCGGTGCCGATGGGAGTTCTGAATCTGTGTCCGCCCTAAAGGCTCCAGAAGTACCGCGTTTCTTTGACGCCTCGAAAAGAGAACCGAAGGCTGAGGAACCGGCAAAAGCGTCCGCTACGATTGAAGTCCGACCCGCTTCACCGCGAGACAGGGATGGCTATTACGAAGCTCGGAGACGAGCGGAGCGATCCTAACGCCAAGTAGCTCTGAAATTTGCGCTCGGAAATTCGGGCGCGTCCCTGTGTGTTTGGGCGAATTCGGCTGATGGCGCCTGGGAGGGCGGTAAGTGATTCAAGGGCGCGAACGGCAAGAATTCTCCGCCTTTGATTTACGCACTTCTCTAAGGCCTAAGAAGCCGATTTAGGGCGGGCTCAGAAGACGCTCTAATAAAGGCCGGGATGGGCCCTGGCGAGATTTGTCGCCGAGCTACCTGTTGCCTCGGACCTGGGCGCTAGTGCTTCGAGGAGACTCGACCCAGCGGACGAAATGATGTGTCCGCGATTTTCGCATACTCATCTCCAATGAGCGGGTCAGGTCCGTATTGAGACCTTCCTCTCTCTGGTGGCACATTTCCGTCGGTTTCTCGCAACTGTCGCCCAGAGTGTCGCCTTCGGAATATGCGGAGATCCGCTCTGCCTTGTAATCGACGGATCAGAGTCTCCGAAAATATGCGCAGAGGCTCGCTTGGCTTGCGACCTAGATCCCCTAAGCATTCCGCGTACATAAATGGAGCCGACGATCCGACTTGAACGGACGACCTGCTCATTACGAGATCCCGGGGACAGTGAGGAAGATCAATAGGTTACGACGGTGGGGTTGCAGGGGGCCGCAATGGGCGGCAATGGGATGCACGTATGCCATCACATAAATCAAAATTTCTGACCGCCGCCCGACCGGAGACTCAAATTCGGATCTCAGCTCGAGGCGGCATCCAGGTCGACGTGCTCGAAGGCGGATGCCATGCGATTGACATCAGATTGGCTGATCCCTAGCGCCGCCGCCTCAGCCCGCCACGTGGCGGTCGCAGTAGCCACTTCGCGGGCGACCTGCCGCGCTTCCTCAGCGCCGAGTTCGAAATAGTCCGCAACGCTTAGCGCGAGGTCGAGGGAAGCGGTCGGATCATCCAGATCGATCGCAGTAGAAAGAACGCGCGGCTTAATGTCGACGGGAACGGGGTTGAGATCATAAGCAGGAGCGAGGCGCCAGCCTGAAGTGTCTTCGTAAAGAAATCCGTGATTGCGCAGGTGATCGTCCGTATTCGAGATCAGAATGCTGAAAACAATGCGGCGCCAGAGTTCGTGCATATCCGCTTTGGGTGCGGCGCCGTGCTGGCGCAGGGCATCAACGAATTCGAGATAGCTGCGGACTTCATGGTCGGTTGCGCCGAGCATGCTCATCGCGGAGAGAAACGGAATCCGTTCTTCGTCCTGACGATCGAAACGAGCCAACAGAATAACATGTTGATCGCCAATGGTTTCGAGGCGCCAATCTGGAACGGTGATACCCGCCTTAGCGGCGAGGGTGAGGGCGACGGCTTCCCATCGCACAGTGTCGATCTCATCATCTCGGTGTGGGAATTTTGCGATCGCGAGTTTTCCGTTGCGGTCACGCACGGATGCTTTGGGACGCGCTCCGCCGAGAGAAGAGCCGGGCGCGAGAAGCAATCTCAAGTCTTCGTCGGTGTCGTCATCGCGTCCGACGCGTTCGGCCGCGCCTAGCAACTTGGGAAGGTCGAGGAGGGGGGGGATCGGATTGTCGTCGTGTTTCGCGAGGTATGGGCCGCCCTCGGTTTGCGCAAAGCGCAGAGCGCCTTGGCGGGATTCATCGTTGACCATGAGGAGATAGTCGAGCTCGGTGAGTGTGCGCGGCGTCTCTCCGGCGCGCTCGGCACGGCGGCGCTCGGCGCGGCGCATCAGCACGCGACCCCAGCGGTCGGGGGCGGAGTCACCGATCGCACCGAAGAGGGGCTTGTTCGCCTGCGCGTGGAACGGTCCGGGGCCGAGTGTTAGGGCGGGTTCCAGAGAGAACCGCGCGGGGTCTTCGAGCCATGCGCGATCGTATTCGAAGCTCGCGCTTTCGCGACCTTTGCGTGAACGTCCCCAGAGCCGACCGACGAGCCGCGGTCCGGTCAGTCGGTCTATGTAGACAAGGACTTCGCGTTCCATCAGCTTTGACCCTGCTTCGCTTTGCGTGGGGGCGTCTTGCGGCGAATGCGCTGGGGCAGTTGCTCTCCGTCGAGTTCGAGTCCGAGTGCGTCTTCCCGGACATCAGCGAGTTTGGCGAGACCGGGTGCAAGGCCGAGGGCGAAGAGGACGTTTGCGTAATTGCCGATCGCGACTCCCGGCTCGCCTTGCTCGATCTTTGAGAGGGTGGTTCTGCTGATCGAGGCGCGTTCGGCCATGATTTGGGTTGAAATACGTCGGCGCCGGCGGGCATCGCGAAGATCCTGCCCCAGGGTTTTGAGGGCACGCCGGACCGGAATAGGATGGTCGGCGGCTGATTTCTTGGTTCTCGGCATGATAAAGTCCATTTAAATAATCAGTATCGTTCATATCGTATATTAATATGAACTTTATCATCAATGAAATAGTTGTGAATCCCGAAATTAGCGTTCATTATTATGGTCATTGGTAGTCTTAATGATCCTATTAACGAACACTGTTACTGAAGGCAGGAGCTGGATGCCCCGGGCTTTTCGAAGAGTTCCTAGTCGGCGTGATTGCGAGATGGAGCCAACTCTTAGAGAGCAACTGCCCGCGGCGTTGAGAGAGCCGCGAGCGGCGGCTGATGAAGCGTCTGGGCCAAGAATTTCGCGACGCCACCAGCCGTCCTGGCCCCTGAAGGGAAGATGCATACACGGCTGAGAAAACACCCTCACCGCGTTAGCCTGGCGCGTCGCCCCAGCACCGCTGGGTCTTTCAGGATCGCGAGGATTTCCGTCGCGCAAACAAGCCGATCGAGCAGGCCGCCCACCGTCACCTGCCTAGATGATGGTTCCGGATCTCCGGCGAAGTCTCAGATCAAATCGTAGTCGGCGGGATCCGGGGCACGGGTCTGCTTCCAAAACTCGAGCAGGTTGAAGGGCCGAAGGAATACTTCCAGCGCCAGATCTACGGCTCGTACTGGTTCGAGAAGGATCCACGTGCAGCGATCGAGGCCCTCGGCGAGGACAACATCATGTTCGAAACCGATTTCCCCCACGCGACGTGTCTCTATCCCGGCGTGCAGGAGAGCATGCGCGAGAGCCTCGAAGGCATCGCGCCGCGGGTTCAGCGAAAGCTGCTCTACGAGACCGCCGCGCGGGTCTACCAGATCTCTCTGCCGGAGGGCGGTGTGACGAGTCTCGATGCCCGAGGCGGGTCGGCAAGGCGCTCACGGTATTCAGTATCGACGAGTTCAATCGCGCCTTAGGTCTTCTCGAACGCACTTGCGTAGATCGCCTCAACGCTCACGATTTCGTCCTCCGTCAGCTTCGCGAACTCTCTCGATTTCGCTCGCTCGGATAGCTTTCCGGAGCTCTGCCTGAGGAATCGAAACAACAAGTTAGTTGTGGGCTGCGGGAGATCGACAATCTCTTGGACTTCGTCCGCGAATCGGTCATAGGCCTTTAGGTATCGAGTCTCCTCGGGGAGGTCCTTCACGATCGTCTGCTCGACGCAGTGGTAGAGAAACTCGGCGTGAGGCGTCGCGTCAAAGTATCGGTAGAAGTCCGCTGTGTCGTTCTCTACGTCTACGTTGCCCTGATCAGTGGCCTCCCAGTCGATCAATGGAAGGATGGCGCTGGAATGCGACTCGAGTGCTTTTTTGTACTCGTCGAGGAGTCGTAGGATGACTGAGCTCACTGGGAAGAACATTCCAGGGGGATTGAACTTGCGCTCGGCCAAGACGTGATGGAGTGAAAAGTCGTATTAAATCGTGAAAAATGATCTACCAGAGAACGAATCGTGAAAAATAGCCATTTTGGTCACTCAAATCGTCCTGCGTCCAAAGCAACAGGGGGTCAACGTTGACCGTGAAACGAGACACAGACTACGCGCGTCGACCTGGCGACCCTCCGAATTCCCTCACCATCCCGGGTTTGTAAATGGAGCCGACGATCCGACTTGAACGGACGGCCTTCTTATTACGAGAGTGCATCGAGGATGAGGAAAATCAATAGGTTACGGGGGGAGGGTTGCAGGGCGCTGCAATCGCCGGCATTGGGATGCACACAGGACTCCATGGAAATCAAAATCCGCACAAGGACAGTGGGACCTGGCCGTCTAGAGCATCAGGTTCGAAGCCTGCTACGGGGTCTAATGAAAACGGGGACTTAGGGGATTCCGAGACGGCATAAGGCGGAATGAGCGGGAATACGGGGGATGAAATGGTCTTAGCCGAGAGAACTATTCGAGCCCAGAAAGAGGGCGCTGACGCGTCGGGACTCGGTTTGCCCCGCCGGCTTTTCGGAATGGTTCGGGCGTCCACGGTGGGATCTCTGCTTGCCAGTCGGGGTTGGCTGTTTAACCAATGTTATGGGTTGTATGACCCAATATATGGGTTATTAATTTGAGATGCTTAAAGGTATTTTGGGGAACGCGAGCGCCGAGAAGGTGCTCCTCTACATCGAGCAATACGGCGAAGGTTATGCGACGGCGATTGCGAAGGCGTTCGAAGGCACGACGCTCCACATGGTCCAGCGACAGCTCGAAAGATTCGAAGGAGCGGGCCTGTTGGTAAGCACTCTGAAGGGTCGAACGCGCCTCTACACCTGGAATCCGCGGTACCCCTTTCTGGCGGAGCTCCGCGCGCTGCTCGCAAAAGGTCTGGCGGCGCTTCCCGCTTCGGAACGCAAGCGATACTTCTCTGATCGACGCCGGCCAAGGCGTGCCGGCAAACCTGATTGAGTCCGCGAAAGGTGAGTCGTCCGGTGATCGATGAATCATCGACGATCGAGCAGGTTGCGACGCTCGTCTGCGCTGCGCTCGATGGGGCAGGGATCTCGGTTGTGCTCTCTGGGGGTGCCGCGGTTTCGATCTATTCGGACAATGAATACGAATCATATGATCTCGATTTCGTTCCGACTGGTCTCGCCCGTCGCGTTGATGATGTGATGGAGTCACTGGGCTTCGAGAAGCGGCAACGGCATTGGGTGCATCCAAGGAATCCATACTGGGTCGAATTTCCGGGTGGCCCGGTCGCAATCGGGGAAGAGGTGATTCACGACTTTGCCGAGCGGCGAAGCGCCGCCGGTGTTCTCCGCCTGCTGCACCCGACGGAGTGTGTGATGGATCGACTGACATGGTTCATTCATAACGCGGACCGGCAGTGTCTGGATCAGGCCGTGCAGGTGGCGAGTCGACATCCGGTCAAACTCGCGCGCATAAAGAAGTGGGCGAGGGGGGAGGGGCCGCAAGGGCTTGTGCGGTACCGCGAGTTTGAGGAGCGGCTTCGCGCGGCAATAGAGGAATGATCGGGTAGGTCGCACAACCCAAGGTTTTGATTTTCTCGGGGACCAGATCCGTGCGGGGGCGAGGCTTCGGCCTT
>JASDVF010000048.1:0-80490 GCA_041440805.1 Myxococcota bacterium
CCCCGGTCGTCTTGATAAGGCCGGCGGCGTGGCCGGCCGCGTCCGCAGTTTTAGGTGTATCCACAGTTTGAGTGGTCAGTGCATGCGCGCGAACTAATCAGCGTCCGATTGCCCGACGCGGCTTGCGGAGAAGAGCAGGGCCGCGCCGCAAATCACTTCGATCGCGATGAACTGGGTGGCCAAGTCGGCGTCGTGGGCCGCCCATGCAATTGTGCGCGTGATCGAGGACATGCCGACCAGGATTCCGGCAGCTCGGAGAAAGGCAGGGTTCTCGCGGTAGGCTCCGAAGAGTGCGAAGCCGCCCAGGCAAATGAAGAAGCCCGCCATGTCGCCGATCTGCGTGCTTCTGGCCAGGCCATCAAGGAGCGGCATGCCGAGTCCTAAGGCGGCGCCTGCGGGATCTGCGAGCCATCCGAGGCCCTGAATTAAGAAGAAGACTCCGAGAATGCCGGGGATGATGCGAAATGCCATTGGGTAAGCTCCGTGCGAATAGCTCGAGAAATGATGAAAATGATGGTCGAAAGGCCCGATTCTAGGCAGGTGAGACCAGTTATGCTCCCAATTGCGCTCTTATGAGAATGACCTCATCAAGTTCGTCCAGTGGCCGTCCGACGAGAATAGGGCTACACACCGGCACAGCGGGCTCCGCCCGCTCGAAGAACGTCGTGGTTTCGACCTCCATCCGACCGCACCCTAGATTGGGTAAACGCGGGATTGGCCTGAGGGAACAGCCAGTTTAAAGCTCCTGACGGAGCCCAGACGTTCCTGGCCGGGGCCAACCCAAAATGCTCGATCTTCTTAGATCGAATGGATGCGGTTGGCCTGGCAAAACGGTGAACAACAGGATTCGGATCGACTGTGCGCCTTCACAATGAGTGAGTGGCCTTGCAGTTCCCTCCCACCGAATCACACCGATATCCGCTCTCTCCTGACTCTGTTGTTTAGGATTGAAGAACGAAGACCGCGTGGACACGCCAAGTAGGCGCACGTGCGCGGTGGAGATTCATTTTGACTAGCGCAAACGCGCAAGAGTCGACGAAGTCGTCGGCTCGTGGTTTCGATCGCTTTAACCTCGATCCTTCGCTGCTTCGCGGCCTCAAGGAAACGGGCTTTTCCGAACCTCGGCCGATTCAGGCCGACACCATTCCCGCATGTCTCGAAGGTCGCGACATCATGGGCCTCGCGCAGACAGGTACCGGCAAGACTGCCGCCTTCGCTCTGCCGATTCTGCAGCGCTTGATCGAAGAGCCGGGCCGCGGCCCACTCGTGCTGATCCTCGCCCCGACGCGAGAACTAGCGACGCAGATTCATGACGAAATCGGGCGACTCGCTCGTTACGTCGACGTCGAGAGTCTCGCCATTTTCGGTGGCACGCCGATCAGTCAACAGGTGCGGCGCCTATCACGGTCTCCCGAGATCATCGTCGGTTGTCCCGGTCGTGTCCTCGACCTGATCCGTCAGCGAAAGCTCGACGTGTCCGGAGTCGATACGCTCGTGCTCGACGAAGCCGATCACATGTTTGATATGGGCTTCCTGCCCGACATCAAGAAGATCCTTGCGGCGCTTCCCAGTGACCGACAGAACCTGCTCTTCTCGGCGACCATGCCGAAGACGATTAGGTCGCTTGCGGATAAGATTCTGAACGATGCTCATGTCGTCGAGCTTGCGCATGCCGCGCCTGCGGGACGCATTGAGCATGGTCTCTACGAGACGCCGCAGAGTCGTAAGGGCGCGCTCCTTGAGCGCGTGCTCGCGAGTGAGGATTGCAAGTCGGCGATCGTCTTTACGCGAACGAAGCACAGGGCAAAGCGCATGGCGCTCCAACTTGCCAAGCGTGGCCGAAACGCAATTGCTCTGCAGGGCAATATGTCCCAGCCTCAGCGCGATAAGGCAATGTCCGGCTTCCGTGCAGGGCGCTACGACATTTTGGTCGCGACGGATATCGCAGCACGTGGCATCGACGTCGCAGGCGTCGACTATGTGATCAACTTCGATCCGCCGAGTACGCCAGAAACGTATACCCATCGAATTGGTCGAACCGGCCGTTCGGAGGAAAGCGGCAAGGCCGTGACCTTCGTGACGACGGAAGATCGCGATTGGTTGCGGCAGACGGAGCGCATGCTTGGATCGAAGATCCCGCGCTATGCGATGCCTCTCATCGATGCGGCTGAAATCGCTTCGGCGAAGGACAGTGAAGCAGATCGCCGTGATAGTCAGCCCCGTGGTTCGCACGGGCGTGGTGGTGGCGGTGGCCGCGCTCGACCGAATGGCGGCAACAAGTCTGGCGGACGACCGGGAGCGAAGACCGCTTCCAAGGACGACGCCGGTCGCCCGAGTGGAGCACGAAGTAGGAATCGCCGCGGTGGTTCCGGTGGATCGAGTGGCGGACGCCGACCGTCGGGCCGCCCGTAAGCCCCATTTGCGAGCGTCCTAATTCGCTCTCCTTTTCGTTCCTCTTTTAGCTCACTAGCGGCCTATCGTTCTCCCGAACGTCCGATCCGGACCAAGGGAGATCGTAGGCCGCATGGCGAATCATTTAGAAGGCAAGGTCATCGTCGTGACCGGTGCCGCAGGTGGCTTCGGTCGCCTCGTTTCACAGAAGACCGCAGCCCGCGGTGCGCGCATCGTCGCTTGCGACATCAATGCAGCACAACTCGATACAACGGTTTCGTTGATCGAAGCCGAGGGCGGCGAAGCGACCGCGATCGTGGCGGATGTCACGAACCGCGCCCAGATGATGGCGATGGCCGAAGCAGCGGTTGCTGGCTTTGGGTCGATCGACGTCATAGTGAATAACGCCGGCGTGATGCCTCTAGCGTTCTTCGCAGATCACGAGGCCGCGGCGGATGCCTGGGACCTTTGCATCGACATCAATCTCAAGGGTGTTCTGCACGGGATTATGGCCGTTCATGATCAGATGATTGAGCAAGGTCGGGGACACGTTGTGAATGTGTCGTCGATCTATGGCAATGGCGCCGTTCCCGGATCGGCTGTCTATGGCGCGACTAAAGCCGCGGTTCGTTTTTTGTCGGAAGCACTCCGTCAGGAATCCCAGGGACAAATCAAAGTCACCACGATTCGACCGACTGGAGTTCCGAGTACGGGACTGGGTGAGGGGATCATTAATCCTGCAGCCCTTGGCGGGATCCTTGGCGCGGGTATGCCGGAGTTCATGGAGAAGATGGGGCAGGTCTTCGGCGAAGATCCGCCGGCCGAGCTCACGGATCCCAATTCGATTGAGTATTTTGCTCTCGCGCCCGAGCTGCTTGCGGATCAGATTGTCTTCGCAATCGATCAGCCTTGGGGTGTGTCGATTAGCGACATAACAGTGCGCGCTTCAGGCGATAGTTACATGCTCTAGTGAGTGCGGCTCATGCGCATAGAATTCTTGAACTTCTATCCAGTAACTCAGGAGACCCATGATGGCTGACCTCGAAACCCTTGAACGGCATGTGGCAGAGTTGCGCGCCCTCGAAGAAATTAAGACGCTCAAGTACCGCTATTTCCGCGCAATGACGAATAACGACTATGACCTGTTGAAGGAGACTTTGACCGAGGATGTTGAGACCTCGTATTCCGACGGTGAGTACGTCTTTGCGGATCGCGAGAAGCTGCTCACGTTCTTGATCGATTCCCACGACCCCGATGCGCAGATCATCGCCTACTGGATGGCCGGAATGCCCGAGATCACCCTAGAGAGCGAGACTGAAGCCACCGCAATCTGGGCCATGTACCACTACTTCTTTAACCATAAGCAGGGCTTCGTCGACGAGATGTTCGTCTACTACGCCGACTCGTACCGAAAAGAAGATGGCGCGTGGAGAATCTCTAAGACCGGCTACTCGCGGGTCATCAATCAGATTCTTGACCGGCGCGAAATTCCCTACAAGATGAAGGCGCCGCCATGGGCGGTCGCGAGCGGAGGCACGCCAGCCAAGTAGCTGGCGCGCCTCTCAAGAAACAAAACGCTCGAGCGCGGATTATGGGCTTCGACCGGAAGCCCTATCCGCCGTACGTCCTACTGCTTCGAACGCTCATCCGCGGCAGCGGACATGAGGTTGACCTCACGGAGGTATTCCGGCGGAGTAAGATTCTTCATCGACGCATAACGATGGTCGAGCTTCTCCATCATGCCTTCCAAGGGATAGGTCGCCCAGAAGAGATCGTCTCGGATTCCGCGGATACATAGATCGGCGACATCAGAGAGCGGTGCCTCGGGGACTTCTTGTCCGGCCGCGGCTGCGCGCTCGCGATATTCGGCGAGGGCGTCTCGAGGATTGTTGTCATCGGGATCGTTTCGCAAGAAGCGATCAGGCCGATTCGCACCCGCCTTCCAGATACCCGTCGCGAGCACGCCCGGAGTGGGGCTCGAGGGGAGCAGGACGCTGGCCCCGACTTCACTGTTAATTTCTTTGAGCTGACCCCAAAGGCATTCGGTCAGGGTTGTGACCGCGGCCTTCGTGACGGGATACATGCCGCTGCTCGCGATCGGATAGTAGGCGCCGTTGCCCGAGGACGTGTTTACGACATGTCCTTCGTTCTGCTCGATCAAGGTCGGGATGAATGCGTTCATTCCGTTGATCACGCCCATGACGTTGACGTCGAGGGACCATTTCCAATCATTGAGGTGATGCTCCCAGACGCTGCCTTTGGCGCCGGCACCGACTGCCGCATTATTTACGATGACGTGCACGCCACCGAAATGTTCGATCGTCTTGTCTCGGAGTGCTTCGAGCGAATCGAAGTTGGTGACGTCAACGGGAATACCGATCACGTCGTCGCTTCCGAATTCCTTGACCGCTTGGGCCAGGGTGTCCTCGGTGATGTCCGCCAGGACGACCTTCATACCTTCAGCCAGCATGGCTTCGCCAATGGCGAGGCCGATTCCGCCACTTCCGCCGGTCACGACGGCGACCTTGTCGCGCAGTTCTCTCATCTCAAATTGCCTCCTCTTAGGAAGCTCTATGGTGCGATTTTCTGCGCGGACTTCGCAAGGGGGTGACGATCGCGTTCTTGGCGGCCAAAGAGACCCGTACGCGTTGAGAACGTCCCTATTGCGGCTGTGCGTCGAGCTTGTTAATCCGACACGGAATGCCCTTGAGGTGGGGGATGCCTTGCTCGTGGTCGAGGAAGTCTTCGTCGTCGGGACAAAGCTGCGCATCAGCCATATCCCAGGCGCCCGAGAGCTTGCCAAGGCCGCGTTCGGTCTCGGGCTTCCACCATCCATGGGGAATACGGATCAGATCCGGGGGCATATCGGGCCGCACTGCGGTCTGCATTCGGACGGAGCCAAGGGTGTTGGCGACTTCGACCCACTCGCCTTCGGAGATATTCCAATCGACCGCCGTATCCGGATTCACAAAGAGCTGCGGCTCGGGCCGGCGTTTTCGAAGTGGGTCGATATGCCGATGGCCGGTTTGGAAGAACTCGTCTTCGCGCACGCCCATGAACATCATGAGCGGGTATTGCGGGTCGGACTCCGGATCGTCCCGGAAATAGGGCAGGGCGTCGAAGCCGAGATCTGCGAGGATCGTTGATTCGAGTTCGACTTTGCCTGTCGGTGTCGCGAAGCCGACTTTTTCGTATTTCTTGAATTCAATCGGCGCGGGGAAGACTTCGAACTGTTCGTGGAACGCGTCGAAGTCCATGTTAAGCGCCGCGAGTCGGAAGCTGTGCATCTCGTCGATGTTCTGCCATGGGATCTGCTCCCCGACACCCAGCTCGACGCCTAGCTGACGCCAGAACTCAAAAGTGCTGTGGCATTCGCCGGGCGGTTCGACCGCTTTCTCCGAGGGCCGAACCATGGACGACCATCCGTAAGCATCCATGATGGACGCGCGTTCGAGCCAGCTGTCCGCGGGCATCACGAAATCGGCGAGCTGGGCCGTCGGCGTGAGGAATTGTTCATGGCCGACAATCAAGTCCTGATTCATCAGGCCTTCGTGGATCAGCTTCATGTTGGCGTAGGACATGAGCGGGTTGTTGCCGAGAAAGATGAAGGCCTTGACCGGATAGGGATCGCCGTGGGCCATTGCGCGGAAGACTGCCGAGGGATTAGCCATATAGCTGCCCGTGACGATGTTGGCGTATTCATGTCCCCATACGCGTTTGGTCGGTTCGCCTAACGCAGCGGTCCCACGATAGGTGAAGGCCGGATGCGTATCTGACCCAAGCTGCTTGTCCTTTTGCTCTTGGGACAGCACCTCGTGAAGCTCGATTTGCGAATCCTGAACAACGCTGGGATTGAAGCCCATAAGGACTTCGCCTCCGGGCACGTCGACGTACCCGCAGAGCGCGCGAAGTGCGCAGTGCAGGCGAATCGCGGAGGTACTATTTCGCTGCTGATCGGTGATCGGGGTCCAGGGGATGATCGACGGTCCATTCGTTGCGTACATTCGTGCGGCTTGTCGAATCAAGTCCTCATCGACGCCCGTGATCTGTGCGACGCGCTCGAGCGGGAATTCATTCACGCGCTCGCGGAACGCCTCGAAGCCGTGGGTGTATTGCTCAGCGAACGCCTTGTCGTAAAGGCCTTCGTCGAGGATCACCTTGAGCCATCCCATGCACATGGCGGCGTCGGTGCCGGCACGGAGCGGCAGCCATAAATCGGCTTGCTCTGCGTTCTCGCTCTTGCGGGGGTCGAGAACAATCAGCTTGGCGCCGCGCGCCTTGGCTCTTTGGATGTTGTTGTAAATCGGCGTCCAGCTGTGCCGCTTCGGGTTGTGACCGAAGAGCACGATACATTCGGTATTGCTGTAGTCGGGCATCGGAAACCACCCGTAGGTCATCCGATTGATCGCTGCGGTATTGCCAGCGCAGAGTGCGACGCCGCTGATCCAATTAGGCGATCCCACGAGGTTCATGACTCGGCGGCCCATGCCGTAGTCGGTGCTCGTGTTCCATTGGCTCGTCGAGACGGCCCACGCTTCTGGGCCGTAGCGATCAATCACGCCGCGCAGGCGCTCGCCAATTTCGTTCATGGCGGCATCCCACGAAACTTGTTCCCATTCGTTGCTGCCGCGCTCTCCTTTGCGTTTCAGCGGATGGAGCACGCGGTCTTTATGCGCGAAGCCCTTAGGCGCGTGGACACCCTTCATGCAGATATTGTCTTTGAAGGCGGGATTGTCGGAATGGCGGACGCGCAGCACGCGACCCTCCTCGACTTCAGCTACGACATTGCAAGCGATGTCGCAGCTTGCGCAGATGACCTTCTTGACTTCCATAGGCATAGACGAGGCTCTCCTGTTAGGAGCCGTAAAGGTACCGGAGCCAGATAGGCCTACCTAGTACCGAAAGTCAGGCGGTCTCTCGGTTTACGGGATCTTCGAAGGTCCCAAAGATCTTGTCGTAGAACATGGTGAGGGTGGCGTAGTTGCCGTGAGTCATGTCAACGTGATGGGCGTGATGCACGCCGGTTATGTAGTCGACGGTGCGGTAGAGCGGGTTCGTCGCGGGAAGCTTCGTCCAGACATGGTTCAGCGTATTGAGCTGCGTGAAGACCAGAGTCGCGATCGCAGCGGAGAAGGCATTGACTGGAGCCCCTTCGATCGCGCTGACGATGGGCAACGAAAAGAGAAAGAGGCAAAGGCCGATAAACGTCTCGAAGGGATGGACGTAGTGGGCATCCATACGGCTGGGCTTTCGCGCTTGATGATGCAAAGCATGGATACGGCGCATCAGATTGCCATGGAAGATCGAGCGATGCGTCCAGTAATACATGAAGTCAAAGATCGCCAGAATGGCCACAATCTCGACGAGGTATAGCCAGATCGGACGCGCCTCGAGGCTGACGACCCACGGCAGGAAGATCACGAAGTAGGCGAGGTTCGTGTACATGCCGGATTTGTCGTTGACCTTCACGGCTTCACGAAAGCTGTCTTTCGCCATCTTCGGTTTATCCGCGACCTTGTTCTGGGCGAGCATGTCGGCGAAGTCTGCGTTTCGAAAAACGAGCTTCTTGATCACGATTGTGAGCGAGACGAGTGTGGCTACGAAGACGAGGGCGGCGAGCCAGTCATATGTCATTGGGACAGGTCCTTGGTGTCGAGGTCACGGGGCGTGACTAGAAGTGTGAGGGGCTAAATGTAAGGAGGGAATGAGCGTCATGGGTTGAAATATTGGCTCGCGGAGTTCGCGAGTATGTTGGCGAGACGACTTGCGTCGACTGCGCCCAGTTCCCGACGGAGTTCTTGTGCTAGGCGGGTGAGTTGGTCGGCGCCGCGAGCCTGATCGGCGCGCGCGGTGCGAGCAAAGACTTCGCGCTCGAGGTCAAGGGACGCGTAGAGCGTGCGGGCCCCCGTTTGAAGTCCGCGCCATCTGCGTGCGCCGAGGGTGCGCTCAAGCTGGTCGTCGAGTTCATCGAGGGAGCGCACGGAATCGGCGATTAATGATTCGCCCTTCGAGGTGAGTTTGAAAACGACCGCGCGGCCGTCTCTTGCGTCGGAGGCTCGTGCGAGGAAACCCAGCGTCTCGAGGTCTCGGGCGGTTGAACTGATCGCTTGTCGGGAAACGCCCTGGATTCGCGCAAGCGTTGTCACCTGTGCGCCGTCCGGGCCGATCAGAGGCAAGACTTGGGCATGGGACATCTTGAGACCTAGGTGACCGCGGCGCTCGGTCGCGAGCATGAGTTCGCGCTGCACATGGACCGAGAGGAGAGGTAGGAGTCCAAGAGAGGATGCGAGCTTTGCGCTCGGGACCTTCGCACTGCGAACAGGAAGTGGAATGAATTCCGCCAACTGTTGGAGCGCCGTACATATCGAATCAAAGAATGTGTCTCCAACTCGCGCGCGGTAGTCGGCCTCGATCACTGTGAGAATATGGGCGGCGTCGCGCACGAGCTTACGTCCGCGAGGTGTGAGGCTGACGACGCGGCTGCGACGATCCGAGGGATCCGCACGTCGTGAAGTGAAACCCGCGCGATCGCCTACATCTACCAGTTGACTACAGGCCTGGGCGCTGATCGAGAGCTCTGCGGCCAATACGCCGAGCGGTCGAGGCTCGGTCGCGACGAGGGAGATGAGCGGACCGAGGCTAGGTCGCAAGCCTTCGTAGCCTCGGTCTTCCGTGAGGTATTGCTGGGCGCGATGATCCTGATCTCGAGCGATGCCGATGAGGTGGCGCGCCGTGTTATCGCGATAGCGCTCCCAGGTACGCTCGGTCGTTTTGTTCCTCGGCCCCGTCGCGCGTCCATTCGAGCGCACAAGGCGGACGTCGCTGGAAGGCGCAGAAGCGTGGGCATTTCGAGGGGTGGAGCGCATGGGGTGAAGAATACGGTCGCCAAGAAAAGTATTCAACCATGTTTGACAATATATGACTGCGGAGTTGAGTAGAATATGACGGGTGGGGTAGCGAGCTCCGTTCGATCGAGCGAGGGTTGCCCCTTGCGATCTCCGAGGCGCACTAGAAATTCAGTGCCCAGTGGTTTGATCTATCAGCAGAGTCACGGTCGAAGAGGGAGCGAGATGCGAGATTTCGAGGGAAAGACTGCGGTCATCACTGGCAGCGCGAGCGGCATGGGTTTGGCCTTCGCTGAGTGCATGGGACGTGAAGGCATGAACATTGTCATGGCGGACATTGAGGAGAAGGCGCTTAAGGTCGCCGCTGCTCAGGTTGAGGCTCTCGGAGCGACGGTGCTTCCGGTCGTCACTGACGTCGGTGATGAAGCGGCGATGGATCATCTCGGTGAAGCCACGCGAGCGGCCTTCGGCTCTCCTCATGTGATTTGCTTGAACGCAGGTGTCGCCCCCGCGAGCGTGCCTATGGAGGAGCTGACGACCGCGGATTGGAAGTGGACCTTCGATGTGAATCTATGGGGTGTTGTGCACGGGATCCGAGTCTTTCTGCCCGAACTGAAGGCGCAGAACGAGGGAAGTCTCGTCATCACCGCATCGGTCGCAGGACTCACGTCTTTCCCGTGGCTTGCACCTTATAACGCGACGAAGCACGCCGTAGTCTCGATTGCCGAGACGCTTCACACAGAGCTCGCGAACGTCGGATCCGCCGTGAACGTCCATTGTCTTTGCCCCGGCATGGTGATGACTAATATAGGGGACGCCGCGCGGAATCGTCCCAAGGAACTCCGCAACGATGGCGAAGAGGCAGTAGAGTTCTCGCCTTCACCCTCTGCGGGGAGCGATACGGATCTCTCTCAGTTCGCTGAGAACTTCGAGAAGATCGCAAAGAAACCAGACGAGGTGGCAGAGCTCGTGCTCGCTGGAATCGTCGAAGAGCGGTTCTGGATCGAGACCGACGCCTACTACCGCGACACGATTCAGACGCGACATCGCGCGATCGAATCCTTCGAGTCGCCGCCGGGAGCGCAGTCGGTTATGGATCCATACCTGCACAAACTCGGTGGTGCCTAGCGCCTAGCGTCTAGGGTTGGGCCTTCGGGGGGCGCGGGAAGAGGGTGGCCGTTCGAGCTCGGTAGGCCAGATAGCCGGCGTCTTCGCCCCAGCGTTTGCGAGCCCGCCCACGCAGAAGCGGAATACCGCTAATCCGCGTCAGCAGAACAAACACGAAGATTGGCGAGATCAAGGTGGCGTACTGCGCTCCGCGAAGCGTGGGGAGCGCGATGAGGGCGATGCCGAACCAGAGCAGGATCTCTCCGAAATAGTTCGGGTGCTGGGACCACGCCCAGAGCCCACTCGTGATGAATTGGCCTTTGTTGGCCGGATCGCGTCGAAAGACCCGTTTCTGGTGATCGGCCACCACTTCGCAGGCGAAGCCGATGATCCAAAGCGTCGCACCGAGATAGGCGAAGCCACCGAGAGGCACGGCGGTGGCTGTCGTCATCGCTGCGAGGGCGCAGGAGGCTGTGAGGAAGACCCACAAGCCTTGCAGCGTCCAGGTCATTAGGAACCGCACGAAGTTCGGTTTGAGCGCGTCCATGCGGCCGTCGCCGCCGTCGGCGATGACCCGCACGAATAGGAAGCTGCCGAGTCGCGCGGCCCAGAGCCCGATCAATCCAGCGAGTAACCAGGCCCGATCGTCTGCCAATCCTAGCAATACGGCGGCGACCATAAGGGCGAGGTAAGTGAGGCTGCCGCTGAGATCGAAATAGCGCTCGGTTTGGAATGCGAACGCCGGAATGAAGATCAGCCAATTCACGATGAAGCTGAATGCGCCGCAGAGCGCGAATAGGGGCCATCCTGCCACGCCGATACTTGCTTGGCTCCCGGCCCAAGCGATGGCCGCGCCGATTGCGAGAATCACGGGCATAGCAATAAGAGCCTGTTGGGTGCGCGGGTGCATGAGCGAGTTCCTTGTTGTGGTCGGCCAGGCTCGGCGCGAAGCGAAGTAAGCATGCAGACAATAGCCCCGCGAGGCCCCCTCGCTAAGCGGATCGCCGACCCGCGTTGATCGGCACATATCTGAGAAGAGCACTGTTAGATGTCGGCGCTCATCCGGTCCACCGATTGCTGTGCCCAATCCTGTCTTTATCTCAGTGATCGAGCGCACTCTACCACCTCGCGCTGCTTAGGGAGAGGGAGATCCGTCGTGTGTGCCAGGTGTGGTGCTTGCTAGGCTAGGGCGATGCGCCTCAACCTGGATCTGATCGCTCGTCCCTTTGTTTCGTTCTCGGAGCGCTACTACCCGGATCCCTTCGTGTTCGCGATTGGGTTGACGGGTTTGACATTTATGATGGCGGTCGTGCTCACTCCGACGACGGCCGCGGAAGCTCTCTCGCTTTGGGGGAACGGCCTCACCAATTTTCTCGGCTTCGCTATGCAAATCTGCATCGTATTGGTCGGAGCTCACGCACTCGCGCATACGGATCTCGTGCGCCGCGGGATCGATGCGATCGCGCGCCTGCCAAGATCCGGTCCGGAAGCCTACGGATTGATCTGTTTACTTGCGGGCACGGCGAGCATGATTGCCGGCGCGCTCGGGCTGATTGTTGGGGCCCTTGGCGCGGTGGCGATCGCACGAGAGGGAAGAGAAAAGGGAATTTCGCTGCACTTCCCGTTGCTTGTTGCGAGCGCCTATGGCGGATTCGTGATTTGGCATATGGGATATTCTGGCACGGCGCCGCTTGCGGTTGCGACCCCCGGCCACGCGCTTGAGTCTGTGATGGGGATTCTTCCTGTGAGCGAGACAATGCTAACCGGCTGGAATCTGGGCCTGGCCGCGTTCACTCTCGTCGCTGTGGCCTTTGTATGTAGCCGCCTCGGGCCGAGTGAGGATCGAATCGTCACTCTGGAGAATGCTGCCCTGTTAGGCGAAGACGGTGGGATTGTGAACGAATCGGCGTCTGCCGAAGCAAAGTTGAGCACGTCGGCGACAACGCCCGGGGACAGGCTCGATCAGGCACGTATTCTTTCGGTGGGACTGGGGCTGCTCTTTGCGGTGTTTCTTGTGACGTGGTTCGCGGAGCGCGGATTGCAGCTCACTTTGAATATCGTGAACTGGAGCTTCCTGGCGGCGGGACTACTTCTGGCCCGTTCGCCGAAGCACTATCTCGGGCTCATCAACAATGCGAGCCGAACTCTTGGGCCGGTTGTGTTGCAGTATCCGCTCTATGCAGCAGTTGTCGCGCTCATCACGCAGACTGAACTCGTCGGGCTCTTTTCAGACGGATTCGTGGCGATCTCGACGGAAGGCACCCTTGGGTTCTGGGCTTTCGTCTCCGGCGGCGTGCTGAACTTCTTCGTGCCTTCCGGCGGCGGACAATGGGCCGTCCAAGGGCCGATCTTTCTCGAAGCCGCGAGTGAGCTTGGCGTGTCGAATTCCGTCATCGTGATGGGCGTCGCCTACGGCGACCAGTGGACGAATATGATTCAGCCCTTTTGGGCACTTCCGCTACTCGCGATCGTGGAACTCGATGCGCGGGCAATTATGGGATACTGCTTCGTGATCTTTCTGACTTCGTTCGTCTGTCTCGGCGGCGGGATGCTCCTGTTAGGAGCCGGGTAACGCCCGAATTAATAGGAGTCGGGTAACGCCCGAATTAACTCGGTCGTGCACCCACGCTGTAGTCACCCGGCTCAACCTGTTCAGTCATCTCGCGAAACTCCGTCATGCTGAAGGGCCATTGCGTTACGACCCGGCCACTCGCCGTCTTGTAGTAACCGTTCACTTCGTGATTCCAGACGGGTATGCCGGCAATCGCCGTTTGAATTTGCTCGTTGTAGGCCGTTTGCCTTTCGGGCTTGACGTCGACCCAGTCGACGCCGTCCTTAGCAAGGCTCTTTACATGACCCAGTACGTGTAGCGTTTGGTATTCGAGCATCTGGAGGATCGATCCGTTGTTCGTATTCGGTCCGTAGAGCATGAAGAGATTCGGAAATCCTGCCGTCGTCATACCGAGAAAGGCCGACGCGCCATCCGCCCATGCGTCGTTGATATGCAGCCCCTCGCGTCCGCGAACATCAAGAGCGGACAAGTATTTGGTTGCGGAGAATCCCGTGGCAAGAACTAGCAGGTCGACTTCACGTTCCTGACCATCCGACGTTACGAGGCCGGTTTTGGTTACGTTTTGAATTACGTCCGTAACGAGTTCGAGGTTGGGTTCGTTGAAAGCCGGATAGAAGCGGTTTGAGACCAGGGGACGTTTCGCGCCGTAGGGGTGATGAGCCCGAAGCTTCTCACGAACCTCGGGATCCTGGACCTGGCTGCGGAGCATGTCGCCGTAGCCCTCGATCTCCTTCATGACGTCCGTGTTCGCGAAGGTCATCCCTTCGTCGATGGTACGGAACATCTCGCCTCGCTTGGCCTCGAGTTCGGAAGGATCCAATCGAAAGGCAGCGAGTTCCTCCTCGGTGTAAGGCTCGTCCTCTTTCGGAATAATCCAGTTGGCCGTGCGCTGAAACAGGTGAACTTGTTTGGCGACATCGACGAGTTCGGGAACGATTTGCACCGCGCTTGCGGCGCTCCCGACGACACCGATCCGCTGGCCTTCTAGAGGGACGTCCCAATCCCATCGTGCCGAGTGGAAACACGGACCTTCGAAGTCTGCGAGACCTTTGAGGTCGGGGTAGGTGAGATCGTTGAACATGCCGACCGCAGAGACGACGACGTTCGCGTCGAGGGTGTCCCCGATCGCAAGGTCTAGCTGCCAGCTTGCGGTGTCTTCCTGCCAGGCTGCGCGAGTCACTTCAGAGTCGAAGCGGCAATGGCCTAGCAAGTCGTACTTCTCCGCGATGCCTTCCATGTAGGCAAGCAACTCCGGTTGCGGCGCGTAGGGACGCGTCCAATCGTATTTCTTCTCGAACGAGAATGAATATAGATACGAGGGAAGGTCGACTGCACAGCCCGGGTAGCGATTGTGATACCAGGTGCCTCCGACCCCTTGTCCTTTTTCAAGGATCACGAAGTCGTTAAAGCCTGCTTCCTTGAGACGGATGCCCATGCATAGGCCGCCGGGCCCCGCTCCGATGATGGCGATCTTCATACGTTATGACTCTCTAATTCTCGAGGGGAGTGACAAACGGCAATGCGAGACGATAGGGCTAGGCAATCGGGGAATAGAATTGCTTGGCCCACTTTCGGAATTCGACAAGCAGTGCGTCGGCTTCGCAGAAGACGGGTTCGGCACGATGGATCTTGTTGGTCCAAATCCTCATGTCGTCGTAGACACCCTTGGTGATGCTGTCCATCCACTCTTCCCCCGCGATGTCGACGGAGTTGTTGGTCGTTGTGAGCGCCCACCGCGAGACCGTGGTGTTTCGATCGATCGGGGAGGTGGAGGTGAACATAAAAAGGCCTACCCCTGGGATGCCGGAGCTTTCGACTGTGCCGAGGCCGAGTCCCCATGTCTCACGAAGGAGCTGCATGTCGAAGGTGCCGACGGGAGTTTCCTGGGTGCTGTAACTAACAGCATTCAGAACCCGACCATCCTCTTCAAAGGAGATTTCGGTATCCGGGGTGCCGCTCATCTTGTGGACGTATTCGAAGTGAACCGGATCGAGATTATTCTCGGCCATGTCCTGAATATGAACGGGTACTTCGATCTCAAAAGTGCGGACCGGGGACCAGTCGGCGTCGCCGTACTGTGTGGCAGCAGGCACTTCCCAAGTAGGCGCCTTTCCTTCAGTGTGATGCCATACGAAGATCATATGATTGAGTTCGCAGACATCCCACGCGCGGACACGAGCCTTCGCCGGAATGCGTGCGCAGTACGGAATTTTCGCACACTCGCCGCTTTCGCCATCGTATTCCCAGCCATGGAAGGGGCATCGAACCGATTCGCCTTGGACCCGTCCGCCTTCGGCAAGATGGGCGCCGAGGTGAGGGCAGTAGGCGTCGAGTACGCGCGCGACACCTGAACGGGTGCGGAATAACACCATATCGTTCTCGAAGTAGCGGATGCGTTGCACATCGCCGACGCCGAGGTCCTTACTCCAGGCTACGGCGTACCAGCCATTGGGGATTCCGGGGGAGCCGCGGTCTTCCATCTTGTCATCCTCATGTCGGCCATCGCAAAGCGAAGCGGAATGCGAACCGCGATGGCACTGGGACGGTAGCGACACGAGGACGGCGCGCGAGGGGGGGTGGGGGGGACGTCTGTGGAGATGACGAAGGCGTCTATACCCCCGTGATACCCCCGTGATACCCCCGCTTATAATCCCGCAAATTCCTTAAGCGCGGAACGCGGGTCGAGGTCCTCGATCACGCATTGCGAGCGCTCGAGGAAGGATCGCGAGAGCAACTTGTTCTCTTCGGGTTCGTTCTCGGGAAAGAGCACCAAGGGACAGGAAGCCGGTGCCGCATACGCTGCATGTACGCGATGCAGCAGCCATGCGTCGTCGAAGTCATAAGTGTCGCCTCCCGCTTCCACGCGTGCTTCGAGATAGCGCCGGATCAGGTCCTGTTCGTGGGCGCGTCGGTTCTCGGGCGAGAGGGCCATCGTGATGAAATACCCGACATCGCGCATAGGCGTACCGAGCTGAATCAAACCCCAGTCGAGAAACCCAACCCGATCGTTTTCGAGGAAGAGGTTGCCGACGTGGCTATCCCCTTGCAGCACCGTAGTTGGACCACGGAGCCAGATTTCATCCAGGGCATCGCGATGATCGATATAAAGTTGGGCCATCTCGGCGTAGGGATCGCGGAGTTTGTCACGATGGTTGTCGAGACCGAACTGAAGCATCCAGATCCCCATGTCGCTGGCTTCGTCCATTTGCGTAATCCATGGGGCCTCTCGCTGTCTCGTGCCTTCGTCACCGAAGTGAACATGAAGCGCGGCGTAGTCGGACATGGCCGCGAAGGCCTGGGCCACACTTATTCCGGTGGCGGGGTTCGCTAGTTCACAGTCTGTGGGGCCGAGGTCTTCGAGGAGAAGTACGAAACTGCCATCGGCTTCGTCGAGTTCCGCGACATAGGGGCGAGGCACTCGCATGGGGACATCGCTTGCGAGCGTTTGGTAGAAGAGCGCTTCTCGCCGGCCCATGCCTGTATCAAGAATCGTCTTTCGCCGCTCCGGATCGACGGGAAGCATCTTGAGAAAGAAGGTTTCTGGAAGCCCGCAGGGCTCGGTATAACTAACGCCGACGCGCGCATTCGAATTCGTTCCGTGATGAATTTCTAGAATTTCGACGGACGAAACGCGGGCGCTTGGATGACGCTTCGAGAGGGCAGTCGTCAGCCATTCTGGGGTTAACTCGGCGGGGTCACGGGGTAGGTTTGTCGTGGAAGTCATGCTTCGACGTTAGCGAGGGGAAGCGATATGCACATCGTGCGCCTCCGGCCCGTAGGAGCGGGGCCCGATCCGTAAAGAAGCGAGGGCGTCAGGTCTATTCGAGACCGTTCGCCGTCCTCCTGCATCCTCCTCCATCCTCCTTTCTAGGGCCCGCCATGAAACGCCCCGCCACGAATCTTCTTGTACTGCTTGGTCTGCGCTCGGCGATTTTGCTTGCAGGCTGTTCCGAGGAACCCGCTCCTACGCGTTCCGTTTCCTACGGCTCGACATCCTCCAAATGGTCGTCTCCGACCGCTGGGAGCTTTGGTCCGAGGCCGACGATGAGCGGGGCGAGCAGGTCGACTCCCACAAGGATTTTTTTGAGGTTCGGCGTCATGCCGCCGGAGCGCCGTACAGACCCAAAGCCTGCGTCGCTCATTCAAGCGCTTAAACAAAGAATCGGCGATGCGAAGATTCCGAGAGCCTAACGTCCGATTGTGCCGACGGCTGCGCGAATTAGGTCTACGACGGCATCAATGATGCGTGGGTCATCTGGGAAGCGCGCATCGTTTCGATAGGCGCGTCCTGAGTAGTCGGATTGAAGCTGGCATACGACGTCCGCGGTTGCTTGGACATCAATGCCTTCCCTGAATGCGCCGTCGGCGATCCCGCGTTCGAGAATGCTTGCGACTAGATCGCGATGCGGCTGAATACGGTCGCTTCCCGTTGATTGCAGCCGTGCTAGTTGAAGCTCAGGATCGTCTCGAAGGAAGGCCGGAAGAAGAGGGTGGGTTCTGCAGAACTCGACCGACCGTCGGAACATGCCTTCGAGAGCATCCGGCGCGCTTTCGTCTTCCCGAGGAACCATCTCCCGAACCCAGTCCCGCAGAGTTTCTTCGAGCACGCGCTCGACTAAATCTTCTTTATTGCGGAAGAACTGGTAGAGCAGCCCGTTCGAGACCCCAGCACGGCGCGCAATCTCGGTCACCGTCGCCCGGGCATATCCGAGTTCACCTAGGCAAGCCTGCGCCGCCTCGAGAATTCGCTCGCGCTTTCGCTCGCTCTCGGCCTGCCTGCGCCCGAGCGCGGGATCGACGATTTCCTGCGTAGGGATAGTCATTTGGCGATCTTTCTGCGTGTGCGTAAGGGAGGGGCACCGCGCGTATCGGCCATTGAGTGAATATTTGTATCAGATCTTCATTGAAAATCATAGTAAAATCGTTCATTATAAGTCTCGCCGGGACCCTTTGGGCCCGGACACAACGGAGGATTCCCCCATGGCCGATCTGACTTTCAAGGCGTTCGACGCCGACCATCACTACTACGAAGCCGAAGACGCATTTACCCGACATATCGATCGGCGTATGAAGAGGCGCTGCATGGACTGGGCGATCGTGGGCGGCAAGAAGCGCCTACTCGTCGGTGGCAAGGTGAACAGTTTTATCCCGAACCCGACGTTCGATCCGGTTGCTAAGCCGGGCATCCTCGACGAGTACTTCCGCGGTCGAAACCCGGAGAACAAGGGGATCATCGAACTCTTCGGAGAACTCGATCCGATCAACCCCGCCTATCGTGACCGCGATGCGCGCATCAAGCAGCTTGATACGCAGGGCCTCGATGGTTGCTGGCTGTTCCCGACCCTCGCCGTCGGAATGGAAGCGTCCCTTGAGCATGATCCCGAAGCGATGTGCGCGGCGTTCCGTGCTTTTAATCGCTGGATGCTTGAAGACTGGGGCTTCTCCTATCAGGACCGCATCTTCGCAGCACCCTATATCCCGCTATGCGATCCCGAATGGGCGGTCGAAGAGTTGGAATGGGCGATCGCGAACGGCGCGAAGATGGTCTCGCAAACGCCTGGTCGCGTGCGTGGGACGCAGCACGGTTCGCCGGGTGATGGCATTTACGATCCCTTCTGGGCGCGCATGGCTGAAGCGAATATGACGTTAGGCATTCACTCGGGTGACGCGAGCTACAACCAGTTCGCGGATCAGTTCGGTGTCGGCGGCACGTTCAAGGCCTTCGATTTCGATCCGCTTCGAATCGCCATGTCCGCTTCGCCGATTGCCGACAAGCTGGCGGCCATGACGTGTCACGGTGTCTTCACTCGTCATCCCCAGCTTCGCGTCGCAACGGTGGAATGCGGCAGTAATTGGGTGGGGCCTTTGATCAAGCGTCTCAAGAAGGTCTACGGCCAGATGCCCATGTTCTTCCAGGCTGACCCGGTCGAGCAGTTCAAACGGAACGTCTGGGTCGCGCCCTACTACGAGGACGATCTCTCAGGTCTCAAGGACGCGATCGGTGCTGATCACGTGCTCTTCGGCTCCGACTATCCCCATGCAGAGGGTCTGGCCGAACCGACGGACTTCATCAACGATTGCTCTAGCTTCTCTGATTCGGAGATCCAGCTCGTGATGCGTGAGAACGCGATGGGCTTGCTACAGCCGGCCTCGATCTGAAATTTAGCGGTCGGGCAATGCGCCTTCGTGGCGCCCTCTAATAGATGCGCGCGGGACTTCGGTCTCGCGCGTTTTTTTTAATAGATGGGGATGAACGGCTCGCTCGTCGCATCGCCGCGCTTCTATATAGCTGGGGCAACTTCGGGCAAACGATAGGGGGCGCGGTCGGCTTGAATGCGTGAGTTGTGCCTGAGCGCGAAGCGCGCGAGAACTCGTAGGGCATAGAGGCAGCTAGCCTCGTTCAAGCCATTTCTTGGCCGCTTCGAGGCGCTTGGCGAGCTGGCCGACGGTCGCTTCCGTGACGCGCTTCAATCCTACGCGGCGATTGAGCTCGGCGTTCACCTGGGCGTGGCCGACGCCTGTTTTGTGAACGAGAGCGCGGACGATCGCGCTGTTCTGCTCCCTGAGCTGTCGCTTCTTCGTACGCGGCGACTGAGCGATGACAGGACTCGGCTCAGGCGTTGGCAAGGGGCCGTCGAATTCTTGGGCGGAAAGCGAGAAAGGTGCAGGGGTCGGCGCCTCGTCGTCTTCTTCACCGACCAAGCCCGGAATCGCGTCTTCGTCATCGTCGCCGGAATCGGCCTCGACTAACGGCGCGACATCCAGTGGATTCCCGTGCTCATCGAGCGGGACCGCCGAGATGGCCGAGAAGAGCGAGAGCTGATCTAGTTCCGGCGCCGCGCGCTCTTCGTTAGGTTCATCAAAGAGGTCATCATCGTCGCGATCAGGCTTTCGAAGACTATGGCGTCTCTGCTCGGCGATCCCGGCGGCGAAGGTTCGCAGTCGCACGTCGTCGGGAATGAACATATAGGCACGCTGCTGCTTAACGCCCTCGGTGGTTCGCACGAGGCGGCCGACCGCCTGCCGAAAGAAGAGATCGGTGATCGTGTTAGTTGCGTACACGCCGACTTTGAGTCGCGGGATGTCGACGCCTTCTGAGACCATCCGCACGGCGACGATCCAGGGGTCGCTGCTATCGGTGAATTCGGAGATTTTCCGGGAGGCGCCGGGGTCGTCGGAGGTGGCGATCGTGGGTTGCACGCCGGCGCGCTCTTTGAGCACTTTGGCGATCCCGCGCGCATGATCCTGATCGATCGCGATGACCAGGCCAGCGGCGCGAGGGTCAGATTGGCGCAGGTGCATGACCTGGCGATGGGCCTTCATGAGAACGGCGGGAAGCCATTCGCCCTCGATGTCCAAGGCGGTTCTAAGGCGCTGGCTCGAGAGTGTGCGTCCGACAGCGTCGTCGAAGCTCGCGGCATGGGTCGACCCATCCGGCGACGTCCATTCCATATGCCCGTTGATTCGTGGGAAATAGACGGGGCGGACAACCTTGCGGTCGCGGAGCGCCTCGCCGTAGCCGTATTCGTAGTCCGCGTGGGCTTCCTCGCCGACGTAGCGGACGAAGGGGATCGCACTCTGATCCGATCGAAAGGGCGTGCCTGAAAGGCAAAGCCGTACGGGTGCCTGCTCGAAGGCGGTTCGGATCCCATCGCCCCAGGACCTTGCATCCGCTGCATGATGGACCTCGTCGAGGACGACGAAAGCCTGGGACACGAGTCGCCGGAGCGCTCCGGGATTTGCAGCGACTTGTTGATAGGTGACCGCAACGCCATGAACGTCCGAGGGCAGCGTACCGTCGGAGGAGGACCACTCGGGATCGAGGTGGATGTCCATCTTTTCGGCGGCGATCGCCCACTGGAGCTTGAGATGTTGCGTGGGAACGACGATCACGCATCGCCGCACCTCCCGCCGAACCAAGGCGCGACGAATCGCACCGAGCGCGAAGGTTGTCTTCCCGGCGCCGGGTGTCGCCACTGCGAGAAAACTCGAGTGGACGCGCGCCTCGAGTTTCGCGAGCGCTTCTTTCTGCCAGGCACGAAAGCGGATGGGCGCCGCCACGACGGGCCACCTCGGAGCTGCCACTGTGATCAAAGCCGCTGCTGTAAATACAACTGCAACAACAAGGCGGAAACACAACGGGAACGCAATAAAAGGGACGCACTTGGGGGGAGGGCGCGACCGGTTAGACGGCTTTCAACTCTAGCATGAACCCGAACGCGCAATCACGTAGCGTTCAGGGGTTCGCGAAAACCTTTGCAAAAAGTGGGATCGCTTGGGGCAAACACTGGATGAAAATGACAAAGAGTGAGAGGGGAAAGAGATGAGTCTGGAAGAAGCAGGGAATCGAGTGCGCGAGGGACTACTCGAAGAGGTTGGGCAACCCTTTGGCGAGGGCGGGCAAACGGTTGCACCCGATCCGGTGAATGTTCCGATGATTCGGCATTGGGTGGACGCACTTGATGATCAAAACCCGATCTATCTCGATGACTCCGCAGCGCAGGCGGCGGGGCATGAAGGAATCGTTGCGCCTCCGGCCATGTTGCAGACCTGGGGTATGCAGCGCCCGAAGATCGAGGGTATCGCGGAGCGCGGCGGCACCGCACAGGAATCTAAAGGAGAGAGCCCGATCACGGTGCTCGCTGCCGAGGGATTCACGGGAACGCTCGCCACGAACTCAGAGCTCGAATTCGATCGCTATCTGCGGCCCGGCGACTTGCTGAGCTCAGGCGGCATCCTCGAATCTATTTCCGAGTTGAAGACGACGGGGCTCGGGCGCGGATATTTTGTCACGTGGGTCACGGAATACTGCGACCAGACGGGCGCTTCGGTTGGACGCCAGCGATTTCGCGTCTTCAAGTTCGCGCCGGGCGCCACGGATCCGAATGCTGGGAACGGGAAGAAGTCGGGTGGGGCGGGCACGGCCAAGCCAGAGCCTACGGGCGAGGAGCTACCGGCCTTCGACTTGAAGGTGACGTCGACGGTGATCGTGGCCGGTGCGATCGCTTCACGGGATTTCATGCCCGTGCATCATGATGCCGATTTTGCGCGAGCCCAAGGCGCGTCGGATCTCTTCATGAATATCTTGACGACGAATGGTTACGTCGGGCGCTTCGTGACGGATTGGGCGGGGCCGCAGGCGCGGCTGGGCAAGATCGCGATTCGGCTTGGCGGTCCGGCGGTACCCGGGCAAGTGATGCGGTTTACGGGTCGCGTGACGGGGGACTCGGCAGTCCCTGGTGGCCGTTTGAAGACGGTGACCCTCGCGGCGATCAATGACTTAGGCGCCCATGCCACGGGGACGGTCGAGGTGACCGTCCCCGCATAGGGCTGGGTTATGCGCGTTCAGTCCGGACCTGCTGGTCTGAGCGCGCTTGCCGGCTTCGGCCGGTTCTAGATCCCGTCGATGATCGCGTTGAAGGTGGCGCTCGGGCGCATGATCTTCGTCGCACGCGCGACATCGGGCTTGTAGTAGCCGCCGATATCCTGGGGCGGACCCTGGACACTGTTCAGCTCGGTCATGATCTTGTCTTCGTTGTCCGAGAGGGCTGCCGCAATCGGCTTGAACTTTGCGGCGAGTGCCGGGTCTGTCGACTGGTCCGAGACGGCTTGGGCCCAGTACATGGCCAGGTAGAATTGGCTGCCGCGGTTGTCGATCTCGTGGACCTTGCGCGAAGGCGCCTTGCTGTTGAGCAGAAGCTGAGCCGTCGCCGAGTCAAGCGTTTGGCCTAACAGTCTTGCCGCACCGTTGTCGAAGTTCTCTCCGAGATGCTCGAGAGAAGCCGCGAGTGCAAGGAACTCGCCTAGCGAATCCCATCGTAGATGACCTTCTTCTTCGAATTGCTGCACGTGCTTCGGAGCCGAGCCCCCCGCGCCAGTCTCGAAGAGGCCGCCGCCATTCATGAGAGGGACGATCGAGAGCATTTTTGCGGACGTCCCAATCTCGAGGATCGGGAAAAGGTCTGTGAGGTAATCGCGAAGCACGTTGCCTGTGACCGAGATCGTGTTCTCGCCACGCCGAATCCGTTCAACCGAAAGCTTCGTCGCTTCGACCGGCGTCATGATACGAATATCGAGACCCTTCGTGTCATGGTCTCCGAGATAGGCGTTCACCTTTTTGATCAGCTGTGCGTCGTGCGCGCGATCCGCATCGAGCCAGAAGATCGTGGGCCATCCCGTTGCTCGTGCGCGTGTCACGGCGAGCTTGACCCAATCGCGGATCGGGGCGTCCTTCACCTGGCAAGCGCGCCAGATATCGCCTTCTTCTACGTCGTGGCTAAGCAGCGTGTTGCCCGCAGCATCCACGACTTCAATCTTGCCGTCCGACGCGACTTCGAAGGTCTTGTCGTGGGAACCGTACTCCTCGGCCTTCTGGGCCATGAGGCCGACATTGGGGACAGTGCCCATCGTGGTCGGGTCGTAGGCGCCGTTTTCCTGGCAGTCTTCGATGACCGCCTGGTAAACGCCGGCGTAGCTCGAATCAGGAATCACGGCCTTGCAGTCCTGCAGGTCGCCGGCGGGATTCCACATCCCACCCGAGTCGCGAATCATCGGCGGCATGGAAGCGTCGATGATGATGTCCGAGGGCACGTGGAGATTCGTTACGCCTTTGTCGGAGTTCACCATGGCCATAGGCGGCCGATTCGCATAACAAGCCTTAATGTCGGATTCGATCGCTGCGCGTTCCGCGTCAGGCAGTGTCGCGATTTTCTCTTCGAGGTCGCCGAAGCCGTTCTTAACGTCGACACCGAGCGTGTCGAGGGTGGCGGCATGCTTCTCAAAGACGGGTGCGTAGAAGACCTTCACTGCATGGCCGAAGATGATCGGGTCGGAGACCTTCATCATCGTAGCCTTCATGTGCAGAGAAAAGAGCACGTCCTTCGCTGCGGAGTCTTCGATCTGTTCCGCGAGGAAGGAGACGAGAGCTTTCTTGCTCATGCGGGTAGCGTCGATGACTTCATCGGCGAGGAGCGGAATGGCTTCTTTCAGTACGGTCTTCGTTCCGTCCGAAGCAGTATGAACGATGTTGACGCTCGTCGCGTCGGCGACAGTGATCGACTTCTCATTGTGCCGGAAGTCGCCGGCGCTCATAGTCGAGACGTGGGTCTTGGAGTCGTCGGACCACTTGCCCATGCGATGGGGATTCTGTCGGGCGTATTCCTTGACTGCGTTCGGTGCGCGGCGATCGGAATTGCCTTCACGAAGCACCGGATTTACAGCGGAGCCCTTGACCGAGTCATAGGTCGTCTTGATCTGGCGCTCATCGTCGTTCGACGGCTCATCGGGATAGTCGGGGAGGGCGTAGCCCTTGGCCTGGAGCTCAGCGATCGCGTCCTTCATTTGGGGGACGGAAGCGGACACGTTCGGCAGCTTGATGACGTTGGCTTCGGGTGTCTTCACGAGGCCGCCAAGTTCCGCGAGACCGTCCGCCTCGCGCTGTTCCGGCTTGAGTCGATCGGGGAAGACGGCCAGTAGACGACCGGCGAGGGAAATGTCGCGAGTTTCGACCGGCACGCCCGTAGCGCCCGCAAAGGCGCGAATGATTGGAAGAAAAGCGTGTGTGGCGAGGGCCGGCGCTTCGTCGGTCCACGTATAGATGATGGGAGGAGACTGGCTCATATTGGGAATCTCTCTGACAATTCGGCGAGTTGCGGGGTTCAGAACAGCGGTTCATTGGGGTGCTCGCGGCTTCGCGCGGCGCATCTGACTGTTCGGCGAGCCGAGGTTCTAACAGAATTGGCGGTGGGTCTCTACCCGGCGCCGAGTTCCGCCAGCAGCCGCGGCCGAACGATCTCTGTCCAGAGGGCGTAGCCCTCTTCTGATAGATGCAGGCCATCGAACCTGAAGAGCTCGGGCGGCGGCGCTTCACCGGCGCCCAGCTCGACCATGGGCGAGCTCACGTCGAGGATCCGAACCAGGGGATCCGCCGCCGCGATCGCGCTGATGCGCTCGTTGGCTTTCTGCATCTCGGGCCACAAATCCCATCGCAGCCGGGATGCCTTGATCGTGAGGTAGTAGACGGGAATCTCGGGCAGCGTCTCGCGAACCTTGGCGAGGAGCTCCCGGAAATCGGCTTCGACGACCTCCGGAGTCTTCCCTGAACCGATGTCGTTGTCGCCGACGTAGACGACGAGAGCACGTGGCGCGTAGGGCTTGATGATTCGGTCGGCGTTATACACGACATGGGACATGTGCGCGCCGCCGAACCCGCGATTCAGAACGCGCAGCGGCTCCATGTCTTCGGTCAGCGAAGTCCAGAAGCGGATGCTCGAACTCCCGGTAAAAAGGACGAGTCCTTTTTCAGGCGGTGCGATGGCGTCGGTTTCTTCGAAGGCGACGATTTCGCCTTCCCAAAAGTCTGGCGCCGCTGCTGCGCCCTGCCAGGAGACAGAGAGCCAAACCCCGCCCGCGACTACGAGGGCGATCAGGGCGAGGAGGATACTAAGTCCTAGACGCTTCATGCGGATCAGCGCGGGATCGGGAAGGCTGCCGGGAAATCGTTCGTACGCAGCAATGCGTCGGTGCCGCCGTCGATAAAGATGACAGAGCCTACAAAGAATCGCGCAGTCGGACCTAACAAGAAGCAGATCAAGCTCGCGATTTCTTCGGGCTTGCCATTGCGACCGATCGGCATCGGGAACTTGTCCATATGCGGGCCGATCGCCGGGTCGGCCATGCCTTCCGCGACCATTGCGGTCTCGGTCTTGCCAGGGGCGATTGCGTTCATGTTGATGCCGCGCCCGATCCACTCTTCTTTAACAGATCGCTCGCGGAGCCAGCGAGCAAGCGCCATCTTGGTCGCGGGATAGGCCATGATCGAGCCCGTCTTGTCCCCAACTGCACGCGCCGCTTCTTCGTCGCCCGTCGCAAGGGCTTCGACGAGCTGCATAGGCAGCCCCGGCGCAGTCGTCGTTGAATTGGAGGACAGTGCGACGACTGAGGCTTCACCGCTTGCGGCGAGGGCATCATGCAGGCCATCGATCATTTCGACCGTTCCGAAGTAGTTGAGACTGACGAGCAGGCTGCCCGGGCGATCGGGAAGACCGCTGAGCCCGGCGCAGGGGACGAAGCCGTCGAGCTTTCCGTCGCAGTGCTCAAGAATGCCGGCGACCGCGGCCTTTCGACCGTCGGGGGTCGAGAGGTCGGCGATCAGGCTCTCGCTGGTGTCGGCCTTGTTGACGTCGACGCCAATCGTGCGGTGGCCTTCGCTCTGGAGTTGGGCGGCGGTGGCTCGGCCTATGCCGGATGCGGCGCCTGTGATCGCAATCGTCTTCATTATGAGCTCCTGTTGCAGTCAGTCCCGGCAAACGCGGGCCTCGAATAATAACGCCACAGCCGTGGTTCTGCCTCTCCTCACTCCGATCCCGCGCTGGGCGCATCGCGCTGCTGTTGTAGGCTGCGGAGGCCGATTGAACTGACAACTAGGAGAAACCCATGAGCATCCCCGAGCCCCAAATCCCTGGCGCGCTGAGCCCGAACCAGGCGGCGGACCTCGCGTCGATCCAGCAGCGCATTTTCTTTTACGGCTGGTGCATCGATCATCGACGCTTCGAAGATCTCGACGAGCTCTTTCTCCCGGAGTCCGTGGTTCACTACGACACGCCCGGTGGTACGAAGGGCACTTGGCCTGAAATTCGAGAGTGGCTCAAGCCGGCACTACAAATTTTTCGGGCGACGCAGCATAATATGCATAACACGATAATCGCGTTCGAGGGCGTCGACGAAGCGACCACGACGACTTATGGCCACCTCGTCCATTTTCAAGAGAAGAAGGACGGGGCGATTAACATGTTCCGGCACTCGGCAATCTATCGCGATCGATGGGTGCGGCGCGAAGGCTTGTGGCGTCCGCTCGAGCGAACCCTCACGAATCTCGGCGAGGATGGCCCGGTCTTCTTCGGCGACGACGTTGTCTCGTTTGCCGCGCCGAAGTCGGTGTCCGCTTCAGGTTAGCCTGGTCCCCGAAACGATCGGGCGCGTTTGGGCGCCCGATCGCGCGTGCTTCGGCGCTTGCTCCTAGGCCTACTCCGACGCCTTCTCTGATCGCTGCGTCGGCGAATACCAAATCGGGGAGGAGTAGGCTCGATCCTGATTGACGCGGTCCTTCACCTCGGCGGGCACGTCGCTTTCGAAGACTGCGGCGTCGTAGTCTGTCCAGCGGGGCGTCGGGATCTCTAGAACACGGACGTAGTAGAAGGCGGCTTCATCCGGGTCGAAGTCGGGGTCGCGCCATACGGTTGTAAGCTCCGCTGCACCGATCTCATTGGTGTACGTCGCTCCGGCTTGATCGACGGTCGTGCCGACCGGGTCGAGTTTCCCACTCCTACGAATGCGGCGCCGGTCCCGTCGCTTCGGGTCGTTGTTTGACCACATGACGTCATGGACGCGCTCGAAGGTCTCGCCGCCTTCGCCTAACCAGCCCTTTACGACCTGGATACGATCGAGGTTCGCACCAATGGGATCGCGGCTTGCGGCGATCAAAAAAGAGGGGACGCGACCGCGCGGGCGGTCGCCGAGGTCACTGCCCATAGACACACCCTTCGCGTAACCGATGCGCGCCACATCCGCGCTATTCGCATCTTCGTCCTTGAAGCCCCAGCCTCCAAAGAATCGAAGTGTGATTCGCGGGCCGGTCGTCGCATAAACTTCCTTGCGGGTCATCGCATCGAAGATCGATTCGCGGGTATTTTCGCGCGCCCATACGGCGGCATAACCCGAGGCAGCTTGTTGCCAGCCCATCGTGACAAAGTCGCCGGCTTTGCCGACAGGGCGCGTAGCGCGGGTGGCAGAGGGTTCCATTCCCGCGCTGTGCTTGCCAAAGAAGTTGTTCTCGTCGGCGGTCGCCAGGGCGGTATGCGAGTCCGTTGATCCGATCATGCCGAAGCGGAAGGGGTTTACGCCAAGCTCTCCGAAAAGGCTGAGGCCGAGCTTGAGCGCGCCGCGCGCGTACTCGAACTCGAGCATATCACTCGTTTTGGGTACGCCCGCAAAGTTACCTTCGTCCCAGCTTTCGTAGTCAGCGAATTCGTCGTCGGGAGAGAGGAAGGGGTGCGCCTCGCCGTCGCCTTTGATCTGTGTCACCTCTGCGAGGGGTTCCCAGCGCGCGCGTCGGTTCGCATAGTCTGCGTCGATCGGATTTCCGTCGCGGGTCTCCGGGCGGAAGAGGAGGCCGTTCGAGAGATTACCGTTATGCGGAATCGCGAGAACACGCCCCCCTGTTTCGGCTTCGTATCGGCCTAACGATGCCCAAAGGTCCTCGGGGTCATCGCTCATATAGGAAGAGAAGGGGAGTCTGTCCTTCAATTTGTCTGCGCCGTCTCGGTATATGACCACGCGATGTAAGTTGCTGCCGCCGGGCCAGGACGTCCATTCGTAGCCGATGAAAGCTGTAAAGGCTCCGGGTGCGTTATGCCGTTCGGCAGCTTCTACGTTTTGTGCCCAAGCAGGCCCTATGATTTTGGGATCGTTCAGTTCGTCGGGCCAACCCTTCATGCGACCTTCTAGGGAGATCTGGAGGCCCGCTTCCGGATTGCCGACCTCAACCAAGAGTCGCCGCCATTCCTTCAGACGATCATTCGCGAGGAGTGTTTCGTCCTCGCCGACAAGCGCGGTCATCGAACCCATCCCGTTCGCATGATCGGCGACGACTAGGAAATCGAGTGGGCGGTCAAGGCGTGCCGTCTGACCATGCGTCGCAACAACGGTTCCGCCCTTGGCGAAGCGGTAGGCCTGGTCCGCATCGAGGGTTACACCGAAGCTGTAGGCGTCTTGAGAGAGCTGGGTATGGAGATGGGTGTCGCCCCAGAGAAGCGTTCGCGGGAAGTCTTCTCGGGTCGCAGGCGAGTACGAAGGAGCGTTTAAAGGAGCGTCCAAAGGAGCGTCCAAGGGAGCCGTGTCGACCACTTCTTCGGCTGCGGCGTCGAGCGGGGAGCCAGACTCCGCCGAATGCGGTTCGTGTCCATCTGCCTCTGCTCGGGAAAGGGGTGTCAGCAACAGCGCGAGCGCAAGCGCCGTCCCAGAGCTGGTCGCAATTGCGACATTCATGAGTGAAACAAGAGAAGTCAGAGACGGACTGAGTCGGGACACTGGATACTCCTCGCCATGCGTGCGGCGATGCTGGGTCGGAGCCAAGGGTACGCGATCTCACTCCTTTCCAGTACATCGCGAACGTGGGATGCTCCGGGGGCACATGGCGACGTGTGAAGAATGTCGCGGGGGAGAGTCTGTGCGATGGCAGTTTCGAAGCGGGAATACGATGTCTGTGTGATCGGGACCGGCGCTGGTGGTGGCGTCATGATCGATCAGCTGACGGCGGCGGGCTTTGAGGTCGTTGCGCTTGAGCGGGGAGGGCGGGTCGGGCCCATCGATTTCGATGACGATGAACTTCGGAATGTGATCCGAGACGAGGTTTTTTCGCCGGACCAGCTCGAGACGTACCGGCACGACGCGGACTCTTCAAGCCTAACGGGTCGCTTCAGCCATCTCGCGCATTGTGTCGGCGGTACGATGACCCATTGGGCTGCGTGGTCCTGGCGATTTCAGCCCGATGATTTCGAGGTGCTTTCAAAGGAGGGGCCGGTCGAAGGTGCGAGCCTTGCGGATTGGCCAATCTCCTACGCCGAACTCGAGCCTTTCTATACAAAGGCGGAGCACGAGTTTGGTGTTGCTGGAGATCATACGAAGAATCCCTTCGGCGCCCCGCAGACGACGGCGCTGCCTAACCCGCCGCATCCGATCCGCGTCTCAGCACAAAAATTCAACGCAGGGGCGAAGAAGCTCGGGTATCACCCCTTCGCGGTGCCAAAGGCGATTAACTCTCGGCCCTTCGGCGGACGTCCCCGATGTATGTACGGCGGCGCTTGCCGCTCTTACGGATGTCCGATTCATGCGAAGGCGACGACGCTTTCCATTTCGCTTCCGCGCGCAGAGCGCTCGAATAATCTGGATCTGCGCGAGAACGCGATGGTCTTCGATCTGCCGATTGACGCTTCGGGTCGCGTGACGGGAGCTCGCTATTTCGACAAAGCTGGCAATGAGCACGAGGTGAAAGCGAAGCACACGATTGTGTCGGCTGGATCGATTGGCACACCGCAGCTCCTGCTCCTCTCGAAATCAGCTTTGTTCCCCCAAGGTCTGGGGAACGGCTCGGGCCTCGTGGGACGCAATCTCACTTTCCATCATCACCCTTCGGCTATGGGCGTCTTCGATGAAGATCTTCGTGGCTACACAGGCCTCGAGTCCCACGGAGCCCTCGACGATCTTCACGCGAGTGATTCAAAGCGCGGCTTCATTCGAGGCGGAGTGGTCGCAGAACTAAATACGTTTACTCATCAACCGATCGCCTACGCCGCGGTCCTGGCGAACGATCATTCCTTCGGTTCGAGTTGGGGCGCTGGACTCAAGGATCGCATTCGCGCTTTCCCTCGGACGCTATCCCTCGCGGTGATCGCGGAAGAGTTGCCTATGGAAGAGAATGGGGTCGACCTGGATCCTGAGGTGCGAGATCGGTTTGGTTTGGCGGTGCCCCGAGTGACGAAGCGGCAGCACTCGAACGATATTGCCATGTTCAACTGGTACGAAAAGAAGTTGGCGGAGCTGGCAGAAGCGAGCGGTGCAAAACATATCCGCCCGACCCGAAACCCCGAGGTTCATATCACGCCGACCCAAGCGCAAAAAGGGAACGCGCATAACCACGGGACCGCGCGGTTCGGCGTCGATCCGTCGAAATCGGTCCTCGATAAATGGTGCCGAAGTCATGAGGTGCCAAATCTCTGGGTCATAGACGGCAGCTTTATGCCTACGAGCGCCGGCTACAATCCGACTCTCACTATTTTGGCCAACGCCTATCGCGTGGCGGATCATTTCATTCGGGAGGCGAAGAAGCAGTCGCTATGAGTAACGATCACCGACACGAAGAATGCCGCGACTCGGAAAAAGTGAATCGCAGAGAGTTTGTTAGGCGAAGCTCGCTTTACGGAGCAGGAGTGCTCGTCGGGCTGAATGTTCCTCGGCCGCTTGCGGCGGAAGCGGCGGCGAAAGATGCGACGCCAGTGGTCCTGAACGCCACTGAATGGAAGACGCTCGAGGCCGTGACAGCGCGTATCATCCCAACGGATCACGAGCCCGGTGCTCTCGAAGCGAACTGCGTGAACTTCATAGACAAGGCGCTCGCGAACGAAGATGCCGCGGCCGTTCCGCTCTACAAGGGTGGACTGGCCGTATTGAATGGCATCGCGACGAGCCGTTTTGTTAAGCCATTCGCGGCGCTCGATGGGGCGCAGCAGGATTTAATCCTGGCGGATCTCGAAGCGGGTCGTGCTGCGGAATGGACGATTGGAGACCAGCTTCCGTCGCCGGTCTTCTTCGAGACTCTACGCGTACACACGATCGTGGGGTTCTTGGCGGATCCATCCTACGGTGGCAATCGAGACTTCTCCGGTTGGCGCGTTGCGGGCTATCCGGGCCCGCGTCATCGCCGAGGCGGTTTTACACCGGACCAGGTTGAAGGCAAAGCTCCAATCATTCCCGTCTGGGAGCTCTAGTCGGGCGCCGCGACACTCGGCACCCAATGAAAAGTGGACTCCAGCGCTCGTATCGCGTGTAGCCCCTCCCCAAGCCTGTTCTGTAAAGTTAGAGTTCCGGCCTTCGCCGAAGCGCCCAATCGCCGTCTGGCCCAATTGCGCGCTGGCCCGTTAATTGAATCAAGGATCCCATCATGAACTTCGCCTATCACGCCACTATGTGTGACCCATCCTTCTACCTGCCCCTAGCCATCGCCGCGGAAGAAGCGGGTTTCGACACCTTCACGCTTCCGGACAGCATTTGTTATCCCGAAAAGTCCGACAGCAAGTACCCCTACAACGGCACGGGAGACCGTGAGTTTCTCGAAGGCGTTCCCTTCCTTGAGCCCTTCGTTGTTGTCCCTGCTATGGCCGCGGTCACTTCGAAGATTCGCTTCACGACATCGGTGATGAAGCTCGCGATTCGCCAGCCCGTCATTGTCGCGAAGCAACTTTCGTCCGTCGCCTTTCTGTCGAATAACCGGTTCGTCTTCGGTGTCGGGATCAGTCCCTGGCCTGATGACTTCGCAGCCTGCCAAATCCCCTGGGAGAAGCGCGGCAAGCGGATGGACGAGATGATGGACATCGTTCGCGGTCTTCTGACCGGTGAGTATTTCTCCTATGACGGAGAGATTTTTCAGATCGAGTCGATGCAGATCACGCCTGCACCCAGCAAGCCGGTTCCGATGTTAATTGGTGGGCATTCTAAGCCCGCCCTTAGGCGCGCCGCACTTCGCGCTGATGGCTTCATTCATGCAGGAGGGACCTTCGATGAGCTGAAAGCGCTGGTCGACGAAATCGATGGGTACCGAAAAGAATACGGTCGCGATCATCTCCCCTTCGAATACCAGTCGATGGGAGCCGAAGCCTTCAGTCTGGACGGAGTGAAGAAGCTCGAGGACATCGGCGTGAGCGAGGCGGTTATCGGATTCCGGAATGCCTACGACGGCACGCCTGATACCCAGACGCTGGACGAGAAAATCGGTCAGATGAACTGGTTCGCCGACACCATCATTCAGAAGTCACGTTAGGCGAACCGTACGAGCGCGTGATAGATGCAGCGTCGCGACGAAGGCTATCGCGGTTCAGGATTAGCTCTTAACCCCCTTATGGCCTTCATGGGCTGAAACGAGAACGTGTGTCTTCGAACCTCGAAATGGCCATAGCGGCGTTCCAGGCCGACAACCTCGTTCAGTTCGTCGTACCGATATTTTTGACCGCCGTGGTGATCGAAGCCATTTGGTCTCGCTGGGGAGAGCGAGGCCTGTATCACGGGCGAGACTTCGCGGCATCGATGTTCATGCTCCTTGGGTCGGTGCTCATTGAAATCGTTCCGAAGATACTCGCGATTGCCGCGATGTTTCAAATTCACGAATTGAGTCCACTGCGTGACGTCGTCGAACGACAGCCCTGGGCTTGGGTGCTGCTCTTCGTTCTCGATGATTTCACCTACTACTGGTTCCATCGGATGAATCATGAAGTCCGGTTCTTCTGGGCGGGCCACGTGAATCATCACTCGTCGACGTATATGAACTTCGGCACGGCGCTTCGTCAGGGCGTGGTGGAACGCGTATACAAGCCTCTCTTTTGGCTTTGGCTCGCGGCGCTCGGGTTTGACCCTGCGATGATTCTTGTGATGATGGGGCTCAATCTGACCTATCAGTTTTGGACCCATACGGAAGCTGTTCGACGGCTTCCCAAATGGTACGAGGCGGTCTTGAATACGCCCTCGCATCACCGTGTTCACCATGGATCGAACGTGCGCTATTTGGACCGAAATCACGGGGGCGTGCTGATTATTTGGGACAAGCTCTTTGGCACTTTCAGCGCGGAGCTCGACGAAGAGTCTGTCGTGTATGGCCTAACGACGGATATTGGAACCCATAGTCCATGGCGCGTCCTGACCCATGGCTATACCGAGATGGCGGCAGACATGCGCCGCAGCTCAAGCGTTGGAGAGCGGCTCCGCTATCTGTTGAAGGCACCCGGCTGGAGTCACGACGGTCCGGATAGGCGTGCCAAGACCCTGCGGTCTAAGGCCGGTTTGTGAGCGAGGAAGTGGGCGGGCTCCCGCTGGATGTGACTGAGGCGTATCTCGCACTCAGTGATGGGTTCGCGCGACGTGACGGCGAAGTTGGCCTTCTGCATGAGACGCATCATCTTCGCGCGGCGGACGGCCGTGAATACGTCCTTCAAAAAGTAAGCCCGGTCTTCGCGCCGGAGATCCACGACAATATCGAGCTCGTTTCACGTCATCTCATCAAGCGTGGGCTGTTTAGCTTTCTGCTCGAGCGCACCCGAGCGGGTGCGCTCTATACGATGTCTGGATCGGGGGATCGCTGGCGACTCATGACCCGTCTTCCTGGTGTGAGTTTTCACCAGATTCAGACGGTGGCGCAGGCGGAGTCGGCAGGGCAGGTCGTCGGTCGTTTTCATAGCGCGCTCGAGGATTTCACCGCGCCACTGCAGCCGATGGGCATTCCTTTCCGCGAGCCTGCACTCTATCGAGAGAATCTGAACCGAGCGCTCAGCAGATGTGCAGACCGAGTTAGGGGCAACGAGGTTCGGGCGGTGGCGCATCAGATCGACGAGCGTTTCGAAATGTTGGGAGCACCCTACGACGGGCGCCAGCGCGTGATTCATGGCGACCTGAAGATTTCGAATATTCTCTTCGATGCTGCGGGGCAGGGCGAGGACGCGCCCGATGTAGCGACGGCTTTGATTGACTTCGACACGTTGATGCGCGCACCTCTTTGGAGCGAGTGGGGGGACGCGTGGCGTTCATGGTGCAATCGTCGAGGAGAGGATGAACTCGGCGCACACTTTGACCTCGAGGTGTTCACCGCATCTCTGCAGGGATTCGTAGCGGGGCTCGGGTCTTCGGTGGCTTCGGATGAACGAGCATCTCTCGTCGATGCGACCGAACGGATCTCTCTAGAACTTGCGACACGTTATGCGACAGATGCGCTCGAAGAATCCTATTTCGCATGGGACTCTGAGCGCTTTGACAGCGCCTATGCGCATAACATTCAGCGTGCTCGTGGGCAGCTCGCGCTTTTTGCAGCGGCGCGTGAGTGCCGTGCCGAGAGAGCGGAACTGATCGAGGCGATACTCAGCTAACTCAGTGGCGCGGGAACGGCCTTAGCTTGCGGGCGGGGCTTGCGGGGCTCGGCCGGTCGAAGGATGGCCTCTACGGCAGCGGAATTCGGGTCTCGATGGCCGGCCCGAGTGCGGTGGCGTTGCCTTTTACGAGAGGCAATTTGCTTTCGAGACTGAGCTTCCGTCTGATTGGGTGGCGATCGGTCTCTTCGCGTAGGTTCGTTCGTGCTGCCGTGATGATTTCATTGAGCGAGAGCGGTTCCTTCTGTGCGCTATGGTCGCGGCCGAAGTGCAGCATGCTCTTCGCGATATGATTGCAGCGACCAACGTCGCGGCGGATGCTCGCAACGGCCTCCATTCGGGCGTCTGCGTCTGCGCCGGCGTCCGCGTCAGAAATCTCGATCATCGACGTGCCTACCCTGCGAGTTTTGGAACACGTCGGAGTCGAGGCGCGTCCAACGCGCTCAAACGGGGGCATCATGAAGAAGGCTTTACTCATTTTCGGGGGACTACTCGTCCTGCTGGTGATCGTCGCGTTCGTCGCGATTTCGAACGTCAACGGCTACCTCGCCGAGAATCGAGAGACCCTCGCAGGACTCGCGAGTGATGCGGCCGGTCGGAAGGTGTCCTTCGAGAAGGCTGAGGCCGCCTTCTCGAGCGGGCTTGCAGTCCGCGTCGCGGGCCTTCGGGTCGCGGAGGATCCCGCCTTCGGCAAAGCTGATTTCCTGCGTCTCGACGATGCCTATGTCGGCGTAAAGATTCTCCCTGCGCTCTCTGGGCGGATCGAAGTGAGCGGGATCCGTTTTGATGGACCGACGATTCGGGTGATCCAGACGAAGCGGGGCTTCAACTTCTCGACGCTAGGCGGCGGTGGCGGAGAGACCTTAGATGATGCGCCGCAAGGAGACGTGGAAGAGGCGGCGCCTCTTGCAGTGGCGATTGCAGTACTCAAGATCCAGGGCGGCACGATCTTTTTTGAGGACCGCACCTCGAAGGATGGACTCTCGCTTGTGCTTGAGGACTTCGAAACTTCGGGCACTGACCTCAGTCTAGATGGGCCGATCGCCCTCGGATTTGAAACGCGAATTCGTTCCGCGAAAGCTGCGGACAAGGGGCTAGAAAGCTTTTTGTCCGGCGATGTTGCCATCGAGAGTCTTGCGACAACGGCTGGCACGGTTGCCCTTCGGAGCCCGAAAATACATCCGGCAATTTTCGGCGTGCGCCTGGAAGAGGGCGATGTGGTCGAACGACTGGATGATTTACGAATCGACGTGATCTTGCCGCCGAATCCGGGGAAGTCGGGTTATTCGGTCAATATCCGCTCGAGCGATGCTCGGCTATCCGGGTTCGATCTCAACGAGATTGCGATTGATCTCTTATACAGGGATGCACCAAGAGGTGCGAAGGTCACGTTTGACCAGGTGGCGCTGGGTTTAGCGGGGGGACGAATCGATCTTTCCGGTGACATGGTGTTAGGCAAACCCGGCGCTTCGCCTTTCAACTTAAAGACCCGGCTCAAGGATTTGGATTCCGGCGAGTTGGCTTCGATCCTTCTAGGGGTCCCTGCCGGCGCATTGTCGGGAACACTCGGGGGGAATATCGACCTCGTCGGAGACAGTCTTGAATGGGAGACGCTTAAGAAGAGTCTTGCCGGAAGTCTGAAGCTTGATGTGGGCGACGGTGCCCTTGAGCAGGTCAATATTCTCAAGACGCTCGTCGGTCGACTGACAAAGGATCCCGGCTTGGGACAGCTGGCGGCGACCTCGATTCGAGACGTCATTCCCGACGCGCTTTCGGGGGATCGCACGCCCTTTGAGGGCATTGATATGGCGCTCGAAATCCTGAACGGCGCTGTGCACGCGAGAGACTTGCGCGTGACGGCTGGGGACTTCGCGATCGACGCGATCGGAAGTGTTGGCCTCGACGGCGCGCTGAACGCGGACGGGAAGATCCTTTTCTCGGAGGATCTTTCTAAGAAAATCCTGGCGAAGGCAGACGGTCTTGGAGCTTTGCTAGGGGATGGAAAGCAGATTGCTTTGCCACTTCATTTCGGTGGGACCGCGGGCTCTCCAAGCATCACGCCAGACCTTCGTGCGCTGAGCGGCGCGGCAAAGCAGGAACTCAAGAATCGCGCCGCGAAAGAGCTCGGGGACGCGATTTTTGGGAAGCGAAAGGCCGACGATGGGGCTCAGCAGAATTCCGATCGGGATTCCGCCGAAGGGCTGATTAGGGAAGGACTCGGACGTTTTCTAGGCCGTTAGCTTCCCGCGCGAGTGACTTCAAGATCGAGCTTTTCCAAACGACGAATAAAGATGCTATTCGCGTATTGCAGATAGGGGGTCGTCGCATCGCCCGCTTCATTTGTACGTGGCTGAAGCAGGCTGGTTTGGGCGAGGGTCTCTTCGATAAGAACGCGGGCTTCGAGCCGGGCGAGGGGGGCGCCAATACAGAAGTGCATGCCTCGACCGAATCCCATGTGCTTCTTTGGATGCTTCCGGTCGAGCAGGAGTGCATCCGGGATTTCGTGCTGTGTCGCGTCACGATTGGCTGATGCCCATAGCAACATGAGGCGGTCACCCGGGAAGAGATCGTAGCCGCCTAGGCTGCATTCTTGGCGGACCGATCGGTAGTGAAAATTGAAGGGCGAGTCGAGCCGGAGGACTTCTTCGAGGAAGCGAGGGATGAGAGCTGCGTCGGAGCGAAGCTGCTCCGCAAGTTCAGGGTCTTCCGCAAGGCGCCGCATTGCTGACCCGAGGAGCGCCGCGGTGGATTCGCCGCCGGCGCCAAACATCACGATTGCTATGCCGACGGCCTCCTGGCGCTCGATCTTGCAGGCTCTGACGCCAAGCGCGAGCGCATGAAGAAGTGGCGCATCGGGGTCATCGCTCGGTGCTTCTAAGGCCCGGTCGAAGTGTTCTCCGAGGTACAACGCCATGGCCGAAGTTTCTCTTGCGAGGAAGCCGAGCCGCTCGGCATCCGCCTCACCGGCCAAGATATCGCCGCCCATCATGGCCCAAACGCGAAATCGATCGACGTCGGTTTCCGGGAGGCCCAATAGGTTTGCAATTGCGAGCGCAGGGACTCGCTCCGCGATCGGAACGCAATCGCCGCCACCTTGGGCGATCCACGGGGACAAAGCCTCGCGTGTCCAGGCGCGAAGGAGCGGCTCCATTTTTGCGATTCGCCGCGCTTCGAGCCGGGGTTGAGAGATTTTTCTATGGACCGCATGATCGGGATCGTCTGCCGTCGCGATCACGTGACTCCCACCGACAGCGCTGAGGTCGAAGACGGATGGAGCACCATCTTCGCCACGGAAGAGGACACCTGTTAGGTTGGCTGAGAAGTCCGCCTCGCGGCCTAGGGCCTCGTCGATCAATTCCCAGTTCGCGACCGCGTGGACACCGGATTCGCCGATGCGCGCAATCGGGTGCTCATTTCGCAGTCGAGCGTAGAGCGAGTAGGGATCCTCGATACATGCCCGCGACATGATTTCGTCCTGGGTGACAGAGTAGAAAGGCGCGCGTCCCATGGGGATCTCAGCTCCTTAGTCGGTCGGCGGCTCGCTCGGCGAGAGCGGCGATGACGATATGCGTATTGCTCCGAGTGACCCGGGGAATCGTGGATCCGTCGATTACGTAGAGCCCCTCCGTACCGCGCACGCGGAGTTCTAGGTCGAGAGGAGCGTCTTCTTCCTCCCCCATACGGCAGGTCCCGACGCCGTGATAGAAGGCGCCGTGATTTTCGGCAATCCAGGTATCGACTTCCGAGTCGCTCCTCGCGCCCGCCGCCTTGAGCGCAGCTGGGTCACCTGAGATTTTCGCGTGGTCGAGAATCCGCAGCGCTAGGCGGTAGCCCGAGCGAAGTCTTTCCGTGTTTCGCGGATCCGTTGGAAACTTCCAATCGAATTGTCCGCGTTCGTTCGGATCGCTGCTGCGCGCGGCGATCGTCGACTCCCCAAACGGCTGCTGCAATGAAATGCTCAGGTTGAGTTGGTACCCGCTCGTTCCGAGGCGCTCGCACCAGGGGGTGATCTGGAGGTCGTTCTCGAAGGGGGAGTCCGGCGCCGTCGCCCGCGCGAGGACTTGGATCCCCTGACTTCCAGGTCGTCCGACGGGATTCGCGATCGGCGTCGAAAGTTGGATGACCATATGGTCGGTCCAGTGAGAGCCTACGCCGGGAAGGTCGACGTGCGGCTCGATGGACTTGGAGCGAAGTGCGCTCGCGGGGCCGATGCCCGATCGCCAAAGGAGAAGGGGTGTATGCAGCACGCCCGCCGCGACGATGACTCGGTTGGCTACGATCGTGTCTCCGTTCACGAGGCTCGCTCCGATGGCTCTCTCGCCGTCGAATAGGATCTTTGCAACTTGTGATTCGCCGCGAATTTCCAAGTTAGGACGGCCTAGCGCCGGGAAAAGATGCGTGAGCGGGGCGGCCAATCGGCGGCTCCCGTCGCGGTTCATTGGGATCGCGCCGACGCCCGTGGTGTTCGGCGCGTTGTGGTCTGCGCAGGAGGCAAGGCCGGCTGTCGTGCAGGCTTCTACGAAAGATGAATACGTCGGATCCCATTCCGATTCGGGCGCTCGTTGAATCGGAATCGGTCCCGAGTCTCCGTGGTATGAGGCATCCCCGAAATCAGCGTCATTTTCGACATGGCAGAACCAGGGAAGCATCTCGTCCCAGCCCCAACCCTTGGGCCAGTTGGCGAGATCAGAAGGCTCGGCACGCATAGCGACACCGCCATTGATGCTGGAGGAACCGCCCACGCCTCGGCCGCGTAAATAGGGGAGGGTGCGTCCGTCGCTGGACTGAACTTCCTCTCCCCACTCGATAGGCCAAGCGTAGCCACGTCCGAGAAACTCAACCTGTTCCGGAAGTGCTTCGGGGTCGAGCGTCGGGCCCGCTTCGAGCAGAAGCACGCTTTGATTGGGATCTTCGGAAAGCCGCGCGGCGAGTACACAGCCGGCGGAGCCAGCACCGATGATCAAAGTGTCCCAGGTCATGTCACATCCTTCTGAGTATAGGTTGAGCGCGGCCCCCAGCATAACAAAAACAGGGCGACGCGATCGGCGCGTCTCGTCCGGCGATCGAGCCGTCGGATGGCTAGGCGCGTGTCTCTAGGTTGTCTATGCGACTGCCCAGCCGCTCTCCCATGTACTCGATCAACTCGACTACATATCCGTCGGGGTCGCGGCAGCACACGACGGACTCGACCCCCGTTGCGGGGTCGGGATCGCGTGGAGCTGCTATGAAGTCGAAACCTTCTTGGGACAACTCCTGATAGGCTGCGCGAAGGTTCTTCGTGCGAAGGGCCATGATGCGAGGGGCGCGGTCGGGGGACGGCGAGGCATCGGGATTCGTCCATTTGGGTTCGAGCCATTCGATTAGGTCGAGCCGCGTGTGATGTTCGCTTTCACCGAGGGCGAGGAGTGCGCCGCGGCCTTGAGCTACGCGCATTCCAAAATTCTCACCGACATAGGCGGGCCAGACGACATCGCGGTTGTCGCGCAACACCCGAAAGCCGAGCCGCGTATAAAACGCGAGGGATCGCTCAAAATTCGTCGCGTTCACGACGAAGTGAAAAAGAGATTCGACGCTCCAGGAACCTGCGGTCTTCGTTTCGTCGCTCATGAAATTTCCTCTTTGGTTGAGTGAATCTTCGCGCGAACGGGACGCGCATGCGAGGCTTCTGCACGTTAGAGTTGGTACAGGAGGCTAGGGCATGATCCTCGACATATTTTCCGAGCTCCAGCGTGCGATTCCAAAAGACCAGGTCGGCGACGCCGACTTCGAGGGGCGTGTTCTCCGCGATGCCATAGAGCAAGCTAAGCTTGCCGATGAGCTGGGCTTCGGCTGTTGGTGGACTGTTGAGCATCACGGAGCTAAGGAGTTTTCGTACAGCTCTTCGCCCGAAATGATGCTCGCCGTTCTCTCTCAGCACACTGAGCGAATCCATCTCGGCCATTCCGGCGTGCTCGCGCCTTTCGCGATCAATCATCCTATTCGTATTGCAGAGCGAGCGGCCTTCCTCGATCAGGTGAGCGGAGGGCGTTTGGAGCTTGGCCTAGCACGCTCCGGAGGGACCGAATGGGAAACCTTCGAGGTCGATCCGGATTCCTCTCGCGAGCAACTTCGCGAAGCGATGCAGATGATTCCGGCGATGTGGACTCAGGACGAATTCGAATGGAATAGTGAGTTCGCCACGATCCCTAAGCGCAATGTTGTGCCTAAGCCGATTCAATCCCCCCATCCGCCGCTCTGGCAGACGTCGACTTCTCCTGAGTCCTTTTACATGGCGGGATCAATGGGAGTCGGAGTATTAGGCACGACCTTAGTTTCTCCCCTTTCGACACTGGCCACCTTGCTTTCGGAATACGATCGCGGGCTCGCGGAGGCCAGCCCGGTCGGCAGTTTCGTGAACGCCCAGCGATCCGTATTCACCTTCATGCACTGCGCCGAGACTCGGGAGGACGCGATCTCGTCTGGCGCCGCCGAGGCGATTCTTTGGTTCATCAACGCCGCGCCGGCTGTGTTTCACGTTCCGCGAAACACTTGGATCGATGCGATTCGTGGGGACCTGAAGGACTCCGCTCCTTCGAGCGACACGGCACTCTCCGCTCCGGAGGTCTACGATGATTTGGATCTCAACGATCCAGTTCCAGTCATCGCCTTGCTGAATCGCCAGTTGGCGGGTGAGCAGCTCGACCCCGTTGAAGTCTTCGAGGTGATGGAGGCAATCGAGTCGGTGATCATTGGCGATCCTGATGCGTGCGAGAAGAAACTTCGTGGATATGCCGACGTTGGGTGCGACCGCTTGATGTGTTTGATGCAGATGGGGGGCGTCTCGCAGGAGTCGGTCCTAAAGAGCATCCGATTGACCGGGGAACTGCTGATCCCGAGGCTTTTGTAGCGACTCGACTCGCGTTCAACATGGAAGCATCGCGCAGGCGGCACGCTCGCTATAGTGCGCCGCGATGCCATACGACGTCACCGACTTTGCCACGCTGATGAACCTCGAATCCCACGGACCCGACGTCTACGTAGGAGTGGGGCCCTCCTATCCTTGGGGTGGGCTCTACGGCGGACAGATCGTCGCACAGGCGCTGCGCGCGGCGTATGAGACGGTCGAGCCCGATCGACATGTTCATTCCCTGCACGCCTATTTTATTCGCGGTGGCGATTCGAATGAGCCAATTCGTTTCGAGGTGGATCGAATTCGAAATGGGCGCTCGTTTGTGACTCGCCGGGTGGTGGCGCGTCAATCAAGCGGCCCGATTCTGAATTTGTCTGCATCGTTTCAGGTGCGTGAAGATGCGGTCGATGTCCAGGAGCGGATGATGACGGAGGATCTACCGTCGCCTGCGGATCTTAAGGCGGAGGATTGGGGGCCGATTTTGCAGAGGCGCCCGATGCAGCCGGGAACGCGACCGGCGCGGGCGAAGAGCTGGCTTCGGGTGACGCCGCCCGTGAGCGATGACCCCGTCTTGCAGGCTTGTGCGCTCGCTTATTCGTCTGATGATTATCCCACGGAAGCGGCGAGCTACTCGCATCCGAAGCGGCTCAACCCGAGCGACGATCCTGGGGAGTACGACCGCACCTTTGTCGGCGCGAGTCTCGATCACGCGATCTGGTTCCATCGTCCCGGTCGCTTCGACGATTGGGTGCTGCATGATTTTCGCGGACATGGTCTGACGGGAGCACGCGGCCTCGCGATCGGCGAAGTCTTCTCGCAAACGGGAGTCCACCTGGCGACGATTGCTCAGGAGATTCTATTGCGAGAGAAGACGCGCTAGGCGTCCTTTCTTTTGGATTAGGCGAGGCGGCTCGTTAGACGACGAATGTAAGGCGGCCGTGAGATCCGCGCAGGTCTGTCGACGGATCGGTCTAGTCGAGCGTCTCGACGATTTCGGCGACCACGGATTCGATATCGACACGTTTGCCTCGGTCGAGGCCGAGTCGGACGACGACTAGGTCATGGTCGGGCACGACGAAGATGTACTGCCCCTCGAAGCCCGACGCGATTATGATGTTCGTAGGCAATTTGGGCATTCGCGGTTCGCCATTACTCGGGTTCTGCGGCGTCGTGTTGAGCCACCAATGCGCGCCGTAGATCCCCTCGGTATTCGTCTTTGTGGGCCGTCGTGAATATTCGATCCATTCGCGCGAAAGAAGTCGCGTCCCTGCGGAGTCACCCGTCGCTACGACTCCGTCGTTAAGGAAGAGCAATCCGAAGCGGGCCCAATCTCGCGCGGTCGCGAACATGTGGGAGGATCCGACGAAGACGCCGCTTTCATCAGGCTCGAGGACAGCGCTCTCCATATCCAAAGGACCGAACAAAGCCTCGGCAGGGAATCGAAGGTACGCATCGAGATCGCCCCCGAAGACGCGCTCCAAGAGGGCGTACTGGATGAGATTCGTCGTGCCGCTCGAATAGCTCCAGTGTATATCGATCTCATGTTCGAGTGGGCGCTCGGCTGCATAACGTCCTTTTGAGTAGCGGTCGCTTCCGAAAAGCATCTTGATCGCGTCGGAGTTAGGCAGAGAATAATTTTCTGAAAAAGAGAGACCGCTGCTCATCCGAAGAAGATGATCCCATGTCAGTGGATTGCGCGGGTCGTCATTGATTTGCCATTCGTCGAGAGCGACCTGCGCCGAGATGTCCAGTTTTCCTGCAGTCTGAAGAAGCCCGACCATCGCACTCGTCACGCTCTTCGTCATTGACCAGCCAGGTAGCGGTGTCGACGCTGAAAAACCTTCCGCATAACGTTCGCCGATGACCTGGCCCCGGTGGACGACGACAAGCGCTCGAGTCTGAGGGTCCGGGCCTTCCGTGAGCGCGGGGTCGGGAAACGCCAGATCCATGGCTTGAATGAGCGCTTCGGATGAAGCGGTCGTTGGAAGCGCTGCTGTGCGGGGTCGCCGGGGGAGGGAGCGCCCATCAAGGCGGGACTTTGATGCGCCCGGGCCAACAAGGGTGCAGCCGAGCCCGGGCCGGAAGCGCGCGGTACTCGGGGCGTAGGATCCGGCGAAGTAGGCCGTGACGCTTCTGTCATCGGTATCGACTTCGAAGGGGATCGGAATCGGTAGGGGGAGGGGCAGGGATGCTTCGGAAAGCGCTTCAGGGGGCCGGCCCGTCACGAAGACTCCGGAGCATACGCGCTTCGCGACCCAGCCCGTCCCAGCTAAAGGGACGCTTCGCTGGGGGTAGACGAGCGCGAGCAAGACGATCGCGAGTACGAGGACGAGAATGCTTCGTTTCTTCATGATGTTGCAGAAGCGTAGGGGTGCTGAGTGTTACACCCAAATGACCATGGTCGGACACGGAGAGCCGGGCTGCTAGCGTCGGTGAGATGCCACTCGCTCCTCATCAGATATCTCTCCGTATGTATCCGCACCCCGGCACGGCACCGGAAATGCTTGCCGGATGTGTCGCGCAAGCACGACTGGCTGAAGCCGCGGGCTGGGATGGTGTTATGACGAGTGAACATCACGGTGGCTTCCCGGCCTATCTGCCGAATCCGCTCCAGGTCGCCGGCTGGCTCTTGGAAGAAACCAACCGGATCTGGGCGGCGCCGTGTCCCTTGCTGCTTCCGCTCTATCACTGGAGTCATGTCGCGGAACAACTGGCTTGGCTATCCGCACGGTTCCCGGACCGGGTTGGAGCTGGCTTTGCTATTGGGGGGCTCGAACAAGATTTCGAGATGGCGGGTGTCGAATTCTCTGACCGCCTAGCACGGTTTAATGAATCGCTTCCGAAGATTACTGCAGCGCTGCGTGGTAACGCTGAGGAGCCATTCGTGTTGGATCCAGCACTAGCGGCATGTGCTTCGCATCCGGTTCCTATGGTGAGTGCCGCACAGAGTCCGGGGGCGGTCCGGCGCGCGGCCCACGTCGGGATCGGCGTTCTATTCGACTCGATGCAGACCCTTGCCCGGATGCGCGAGCTCACGGATGTATATGCCGAGAGTGGTGGGTCGGGAGCTCGCATCGCGATTCGCAGAGTCTGGCTCGGTCCTCCTCCAGATGCCGCGGTAGAGGATCAGATGGACTTCTATCGAAGTTATGCGCCCGATTCGGCGCAGCGACATTGGGGCGACGGCCAGGAACTCATCACGGGCGCGACGGGTGAAGAGGTGGCTGAGCGCTTGTTGAAAGTCGCGCGGGAAGGCGGCGCAAACGCCTTCAACTTGCGCGTACATCTAAAGGATGTGCAGAAGGAGAAGGTCGAGGAGCAGATTGAGCGAATCGGTCGCGAGGTGATTCCCGTGCTGCGACCGGCGCTCGAGAGTCTCGCGCGTTAGGCGAGTCGCCTTTTGATTTCCGCGGCCACGAGCCAGAGTCGGTCCTGGCCCCAGACGCAGAGGTCTGGTTCTCCGTCGGAACCGGTGAGGCGATAGCTTGGAACGCCCCAGGCCCCAAGCTCCTCGTACATCGTCTGCCGATTCGCTTCGAGTTCATCTCGCCACTCTTCCCGGTCCAGGAAGGGCGCGGCCTCCTGCCAGTCTAGGCCTGCCCGCTCGACCACGAAACGAAGCCCTTCATCGGTTCCCGTACTGCGTCCTTCGGCGAAGGCTGCCGACAAAAATGAGGAGAGGTACTGCGCTCCGCGACCCTGATCGCGAGCGAAAGGCCATAGCGAGAACCCCCGTAGAACCGGGCTTCCGATCGGGTCGTGCATGTTTCCAAAGGGGGCGCCAATATGCTTCGCTTCGCGAAGTGTGTCGGTCATAATGTAGATGCCCTTGGCGCCGGGGGCCGGGACGCCGCGCATGACCATGGGCATGACCGGAGAGAGTTCGAGCGGAATGTCGACCGACTCCGCTAGTCCAACCGTCCGATCAAAAATCATGGCGGTATAGGGCGACCGCAGAGACGGAAACATTTCGAGCCGAAGGCGCGCGTCGTTTTGATTCTCACCCGCATCAAGCGGCGGACGATCGAATCGAATCGTCTTCTTCTTACCCGCAGAAGATGCGCCAAGCTCGATTAGGCGGCGCTCGAGATGGTGAAGCCGATCGACGCCCCAGAACCATTCTCCCGCGTAGGAGAACATCGCGCCGGAATAATGCCGTCGTTTCGCACGGGTCCGACTGCCTGACGCAAGCGCTTCGCGGACGGTTGCAGCATCTGCACTCGGAACCCGTTCGGAGAGTTTGTCGAGGGCTTCGACATCCCCCGCCCAGAGGGCTCGGCCGGCTTCGAGTCCGACCTCGATGAAGCGCGAATCGGAGCGGAGGTCCGTCAATAACGCTTCAACGCGACCGACGAGCTCGGCGTTCGGCCGGTTGGCTCCTTTGGGAAACGAAAGTCCGTAGTGGGGTGCGACGAGGGCACAATCACGTCGCGCATACTCAGCGAGCATTTCGGGCTCAGGCGCGAAGAGCTTGTCCGCTTGACCGACAAGATGGAAACGAAAATCGATGTCGTATCGCTCGCGAAGTTCGGCGACGGCTTGCAGGGCGAGTTCGCTGTACGCGTCGTCGACCTGATGAAAGAAGTTGACGACGTGAGGAGCGCCACGCAATCGTCGAAGGACTTCGCGCCCCTGCCGGGCAGTATGGAGAGCACCAAAAGCAATCCGCATAACGCGCCGCTGGATACGTCGGCTTCTCTCGGAGCTGTCCTGAATGCTCGCGAAGCCCGGTTGGGGAGAGTCGTCGCTACGTGTGCTGCCTTCGCTCATTGCATTCTCCCTTCATTCGGACCTCCGAAATGCGGTATCTGCTTTCACACGTCGAGTTTGAGCGCTTAGCAGAAGAGCAGTCGGCCGAGTGCGACTATTCCTCGACGAAGGTGTTCTCGCCGAGTCCCTCGAGAACGTGCTTCATGACTTTGCCGGTTGCGTTGCGAGGCAAAGGCTCGCCTCGGATTTCGATGATCTCGGGGACTTTGAAATAGGCGAGGCTTTCGGCGCAGAAGTCGCGAATCGCCCCCTCTGTGGGCTCGGCGCCTTTGTTCGGCACGATGACCGCCTTGACCTTCTGTCCGAGTTCCCGGTCGTCGACCCCGTGCACCGCGACTTCAGCGACGTCGGGATGTAGTTCGATGCGGTTCTCGATTTCTGCGGGATAAATGTTTTCGCCGCCGCGGATGATCATGTCGCGCATGCGAGATTCGATGTGGAGCCGGCCTTCTATGAGTTGCCCTAGATCGCCCGTATCGACCCATCTTCCGGGAAGGAAATTTTCGGCGTTGGCCTTCGGGTTATTCAGGTACTCGAGCATGATGAGAGGGCTGCGAACACACACTCGGCCGGGCGTACCCTCGCCTAGGTCACTCCCCGCTTCATCCACAATCTTAATCTGCACCGTAGGCAGCGGCGGCCCTACGCAGTTTTCTGCGTCCCGGAGCATGGCGTTAGGTGCGTAACTGACGAGGCCGCCAGTTTCGCTCGAGCCATAGCCCGAGCCTACAGAGCCCCCGAGGTGTGGGAATTTTTCCGCGATCGTGCGCAGGAGTTCGGGCGTAGAAGCGGAACCGCCGACGCCGACATTTGCGAAGCTGCTCGTGTCGATCTTCTTCATGTCCGGATGGTCGAGGAGTCGGAATACGTGAGTCGTTGCGCCGCTCCAGGCCGTGATGCCTTCGTCGACGGAAAGCTGAATGATCTTCGCGGGATCGAAGCGGCCCATGGGCCAAACCGTCTTTGCACCGGCTGCGAGCATAGACGTGGTGCTGCCCATCGAACCCGAGAGATGGAAGAGCGGGAAGGGTGCGAGCGTTGCGCCTTGCTTTCCTGATGCCGGTTCAGACATTGCACGTCGCGCGCCAATGAAGAACGTGGACATAGTGAAGGCGACCAGGGTTCGGTGGCTAACGAGTGCGCCCTTGGGACGTCCAGTAGTGCCGGACGTGAAGAGCAGCAGGCACGGATCGTCCTCGTCGATCGGTGTGTCAGGGAGATCGCAGCCGGGGGAGTGGGCGATGAGTTCGTCGAAGTCCGTTTCGAAGGTGACGATCTTAGCCCCTATTTCGCCGTCTAGTTCGGCGAGGCGCTCAGCGCGGCGCTGGTCGACTAACAGGAGTTTCGGATTCGAGAGGTCGAGCCCGTAGCGAATTTCGTCGCCGGCCCACCAGCCGTTCATCGAAATCACAACTGCGCCGAGGGATACAGCGGCCCAATAGCTCAGGATCCACTCAGGCGTATTGGCTGCGAGGATTGCGACGTGATCACCCTTCTGAATGTCGTAGCGCTCGCGGAAGGCGGCTGCGACGGAAGCGACGTCGGCGAGATGCTTCGCATAACTCCATCGACGGCCATCGGAGAAGACGATGTAGTCGTTGTCGCCATGGACCGCCGACTCTTCAAGGAGTTGGCGTAGGGACCGGGCGCGATTCTTGTAAACCGACATCGTTTCGCCGAGGACGGCCTCTTCCGTGATCTCAAAGGGACTGCCTGGGGAAAGTAGGCGAGCGGTCGCATCTTCGAAGGAGAGCAGAGTGGGGGCGTCAGCGGACATGAAACACGGGCTCCTAGATAGGCATGAATGATCCAGCGAGGCGGGTCGCCTCCCCGGGGAGGAAGTCTAGTAGGGCTCGAAGTCTATGGGTAGAGACGCAAATCCCTGCACGTATTCAGTGTAGAGACGCGTCGAGGCTCCGAGGTCGACTTCATATTCAGGCATCGCGCCGAGGATCTCCTCAAGTGCGACCCGAGCTTCGAGCCGCGCCACGTGGCGTCCGAGACAGGCATGGGTGCCGTGACCGAACCCTACGGTCCGTGGCGCCTTGCGGTCGATGTTCCATCGGTCGGCGTCAGGGAACTCGGCTTCGTCGCGGCTCGCGCTCGTGTAAAGCAGGAGGATCGGCTGTCCTGCGCGAATCTTTTGTCCACGAATATCAGTGTCGCACCTCGCGACGCGAGCCATGAACTGGGTGGGCATGTCGAAACGGATCGTCTCCATGAACGCGTCGAGCATACGTGCCGAGTCGCCAAGGACTTCGCGTCGCGGAAGGGGGTTTTCCCAAAGACGGTGAAGCGTTGCCCCGAGCATCTTGGGGAGTGTCTCCGTCCCGGCGACGATCAGTTCTTTCATGAGCGAAGCGACTTTGTCGTCAGACATGAATGCGCCAGACTGAGGCGCTCCAGTCGCGTCGTCCAGTTCTGCTGCGAGGTATCGGCCCAGTACATCATCTCTCACGTCGCCGTTTGCACGGCGTGCCTTGATGAGGTCGAGGCAGTAGGCGTCGAGATTCGCGAAGCCGTCGAGGCCCGCTTGGGTAATGCCGAGTTCTCCAGGCTCGCGATGGAAGACGGCATCCACCCAACCCCGCAGCATCTCGGTATCGGATGCGGGGAAGTCGAGGATCCGACATACGGCGCCGGCAGAGAGATGGCTGCCGAGATCTTGAATGACGTCGAATCGACCGACGTCTCGCACGGTGTCGAGGCGGTCACGAACAATTTTTCGGAAATCGTCTTCGAACTGACGAACGAAGCCGGGCCCGAATCGCTGACTAACGAGCGCGCGATGTGCGGTGTGACGCGGAGGGTCCATCATGTCGAGGGCAGGGAACACCTCGAGGACTTTTTGCAAGAGGTGCCCGGCCGTCGTTCCCTGCTCTGCCGTATAGAGATCAGGGGACTGGCAGGCGTCCCAGACGTCTTCGAAAGTAGAGAGCGCCCAGCAGTCGAACTCGGAAACGTAGTGGACCGGACTTTCCGCGCGGAGTCGTTTGTAGATCGGATAGGGGTCTTCGAAGATTGCATCATCGAATGGACTGTAGTGGAGGGGAGCAGGGGGCATCTGGGGCTCCAATTGAGGATGCGAAACATACTTGCGTGAACGGGGCGTAAAAAAGAGCGCAAAAAGAAGCGTAAAAAGAAGCGAGCCCTTACCGGCCTAACTCAGCCCGGGCCGAGGAGCGAACGATCTCCTTGGTCCATGATGGCGCGGGCATGGCGGTGGCGGCTTAGCCAGCCGTCGCCGCTCCGCACAAGCTGGTCCGCGTACTCGATCCAGGTTTCGTAGGTTTTGCCCTGGTGCTCGCCTTTGCCCATATGCATGACGCGGCAATAGTGCCGGCTGCTTGCCTTGTCCCCGTCAAGCTCGATTCGGTAGTTCCCGAGCAGGTGCTGGCTTGGTCCGCACCCATCGAGATAGCTGCGGATGGACGTCGTTACCTCGGCAAGACCTTGTTGCTTCCATTCACCCCAGTCGACTTCGGCGTCCGCAGTAAAGACTTCCGCAAGCTTTGGCCAGTCCCGGGTGTCTAGGCACTCGGCATAACAGTCGAGGGTGGCGATGATGGCGAAACGGTCGTCGGCGGCACTCATGGTGTCTCGTCTCCGGTCGGTCGGGTGAATCGACCGCCGTAAAGAAGGGGGCTTGAGGATTGGTGCGGGTGGATTCGTAGGATGATGCGGTCGGCGTCGGGCGGGTCGAGGTCGGGCGGCGCTTCTTGTCCACCTGAGGTCTCTCGGAATTGATGACGCAAGAAGCTGCGGTCGGGATCGTTTTCAATCGTGGCGTGGCCGCGAAGTTCGACATAACGCGTGGGATCGGCTTGATGGACGACGCAGAATGTAACGGTCGGATTCGCGACTAGGTTGTCATGTTTGATGCGGTTCTTAAGCGTTGATATCCGAACACAGTCGTCTTCGAAGACGTAACTCACGGGATTCGTAGAGATCAGCCCATCCTTCTTTCGAAGCGTGCTGATCAGGCCGTTGGCATTTGCCGCAAGGATTGCCTTGTGTGCCTCGGGGATTTCAATTTCTCGCGGGTCGCTCATGCTCTGGTCTCGCTACTTTTTTCGGGCGTCGGTTTTTCGAGCCCGAGCCGAGTGTAGAATCGCTCGGGAATATCAGCGGGTCGTTTGTAGAGATAGGTCTTGCAGGGCTCGTAGCCGAGCCGCTCTGCGGGATCGACGATAAAGAGGGGAACGCCCGTACCTTCGAAGGAGTCGGTCTCCATGACGGGTTCGTGGCAGCAATAGACGGGGATTTCGTCGCGTCCGTAGGTGAGGGGATGCGGTCCCTTGACCATCAGGTCGTTGCGCGGGGCTTCGTAGTGCCCAGCCGCAATCATTCGGCCACCACTGGGGCAGATTGAGCAGATGAAGGTCAGCTTTTCGTCGTCTTCTTCAAGAGCGAAGCTTTGCAGATGCACGCGCGTGAAATGCATCAATGCTTCGGCGCGGTCTCGGTAGCTCTCGTTGCCGAGCATGCCGCTGGACATAGCGACCTGAAGGGCGCTGCCGATGGCGTCCGTGCCTGCGCGACGGCCTATCCATGAGAGGATCGCGGAGACGCGCGACATACCACGGTCGTGGCGGGTTAGGGCTTCATTGTGGAGGGCGTCGGCACGGGTGAGGGCGTCGTTGTTGTCGCCGCGCTCGATGGCTGCGGAGATTTCCAGGGTGACGGCCTTCCATCGATCTACTGGGTCTTCGCTATCGCCAGCTCGCTCAGGCGCGATGGCAAAGTCTTCTATGACGGTCAAGACGTCTTCTCGTTTGCCGTCGGGGATCTCCGATTCGATCCAGCCGAGCAGGGTCTCTTCCCATCCCGAATAGTTGCGGATCATAGACAGCACTTCGCGCCGGAATCGCTTAACGAATCCGATTGCATTCGCGGCGTCCTTTTTTTCGAGAGCTTCGCGAATCGCATCGACGGAGCGCATGCCGGAGAGTCGAAGTTCTTCGTCGCTGAATATACGTTCGGTCGTCATTAGGTCCTGATGGATTGATGTGCGTAAGAATAAGCCTAGTGCAAATCTGAGTGCGGGTTCCACAAAGGAAAAGGCCGACGAGAATCGCTCTCGCCGGCCTTCAATTTTGCACGTCCTGAGGGCGTCACCCGTCGTATCGCTCGATCTCCCGACCCAAAGAGGAGGAGAGAGGAGGGGAGGCGAGTCGGATTACGCCGAGGGACCCTCGAGGATGTGGATGCTGCAGCAGGTGCCCAGGCCGATCACATGTGCGAGACCGATCTTTGCGCCTTCAACCTGTCGCTTGCCCGCCTGGCCGCGGAGATGCATGGCCAGCTCGAACTGGTTGGCGATGCCCGTGGCGCCGATCGGGTGACCCTTCGAAAGAAGGCCGCCGGACAGGTTCACTGGAATCCTGCCACCGATCCAGGTCGCCCTCTCGTCGATCAGCTTGCCCGCTTCACCGTCGCCACAAAGACCGAGATTCTCGTAGTGGAGAACTTCAGCCGTTGCGAAGCAGTCATGGAGTTCTACGAGGTCGAGGTCTTCGGGGCCAACGCCAGCCATTTCGTAGGCCTGCTTTGCGGCATTGCGCGTGCAGGTGTTCACGTCGGGCATGACTTCATCGCGATCCGTCCACGGATCCGTCGTCAGCACCGAAGCGCGGATCTTGACGGCCTGATTCTGGAGACCACGTCGCTTCATCTCCTTCTCGGACATGAGCACGCAGGCCGCTGAGCCATCGACGTTCGCCGAACACATCAGCTTCGTGTTCGGGTACGAGATCATCTCCGCGCCCATGACTTCTTCGAGTGGCGTTTCGATCTGGTACCGCGCCTTCGGGTTCATGGTCGAGTGATGATGGTTCTTGACCGAGATCTGGGCGAACTGCTCGAAGGTCGTGCCGTATTCCTTTGAATGAGCCATGCCGGCTTCTGCAAAGACACAGGGCATCGAGCCTGAACCGAGGAGTCCTTCCGGGTGGAGCCCCTTGGGTGCACCGCCGCCTCCGCCTAGCATGCCCGCTCCTGCGAGCTTCTCGACGCCGACCGCGAGGACGGTGTCATAGAGGCCAGCGCGGATCGCGATATATCCCTCGCGAAGTGCGGTGGCACCGGTTGCACAAGCATTGGCGACATTGATGACGGGAATACCCGTCTGGCCGATTTCCTGCTGGATTTGCTGTCCGACCATACCGGCGGCCATCATGAGGTTGCCACTATAGAGCGCCTCTATGTCGTTGATTGTGACTCGCGCATCGTCGAGCGCACCCAGAGCTGCTTCGGCACCCAAGCTCGCGATCGAGCGATCAAGGAACTTGCCGAACTTGATCATGTCAATGCCAGTGATGTAGACGTCTTCGCTACCCATTCTGAATCTCCTTGTTTCGGTTTAACTCGGCCGTCGCCTAGCAACCGCTTGTCTTCTTGAGTCGTGACCTGCACCGTTCGCTGATGCGCCCCGGTCGAGGGAATGAATCGCGTGAGCGATTTGATGCAGGAAAAGAGCAGTCATGCGGAGGCTCACTCGAAGAGTGGGACCCGCCATGACGTGTTACGTCACGCGGGCGTGATGTAGTACGTCATGTATTCGTTGCCTTCGGCATCCTTGCGCGGGGCGACGCCGTAGGTGATTTCGATGTCCATTCCGAGGGTGATCTTCTCGGGGTCGGGCTCGATGCCGTTCATGTTCGTCTTCACTACGCCGCCGCCTTCGAGGTCGGCGATCGCCGAGATGAAGGGGACGTCGATCCCGGGGAATGCCCGGTAGATGATCGAGAAAGTATGCAGGGTCCCTTTGTTGGAGAGCTTGAAGGGCTTCCACGTGTCGCGGCCGCCGCACTTGGCGCAGGCCATACGAGTCTTGAGCGTGATCGCTTCACATTCGCTGCACTTAAAACCTTCCAGGTAAGGGTCGCCGGACTCCGGGACCTTTAGGAAGGGCACTATCGAGAGAGGTTGATCGGACACATCGGTCTCCGTTTGGGTGCCGCAGGGCCGCTGCGACCTGTGTGGTCGCCGCCCAGTCGGACGAGAGCTGAGATCGTGTCGAGAGGCGATGGCCTTCCCGCACGGCCCCAGACTCTACTCCAGCCGACCCCCCTCCCGCCAAGCGCAGACGAGGCCCCGAATCGCCGGGGACTCCCACACGCCTTCTCTTCCGTTACCGTGCAGAAGAACGTCTAAGCCGTGGTAGAGGCATGCAAGGCAAGGAGTTGGCTCGAGATGAATGATTGGACGGGACTGCGGCGAGATGAGCGAGATGTGGCGACCTGGGACATCGAGGTCGACGTACTGATCGTCGGATACGGCTGCGCCGGGGTGTGTGCCGCGATCGAGGCACGGGAAGCGGGCGCCGAAGTTCTCATTCTGGAGCGAGCCGGTGGGCCTGGTGGGACGTCGATTAACTCAGGTGGCTTCCTTTACTTAGGCGGCGGGACCGCACTACAAAAAGCGCTGGGTTACGACGACTCCCCCGAGAATATGTTTCGTTACATGATGGCGGCCTGTGGGCCAGCCCCGGATGAAGCTTTGATCGCCCCCTATTGCGAGGGCAGCACGGCGCATTTCGATTGGATCGTTTCGCATGGTGTGCCTTACAAGGAGAGCTTTTTCCCCGGAGCCCATGAGCCTTTTCATTCAGACGATGGCCTGGTCTTTTCGGGGAGCGAACACGTTCATCCCTTCAATGAAATCGCAGCACCGGCCCCGAGAGGGCACGCGCCGCAGTCGGTTCGGGACAAGGGGGCGCTCTTCATGAATAAGCTGATCGCGAAGGCAGCGAGCGTTGGCGTCCGCGCCGCCTATCAGAGTCGCGTCGATTCCTTAGTCCAAGCCTCGGACGGGAGTGTGGTCGGCGTGGTTGCCTCGACCCTCGAAGGCGAGCAGCGTATTCGGGCGCGAAAAGGCGTGGTACTGACCGCCGGTGGCTTTATCTGGAACGAAGAGATGCTGAAACGTTATGCGCCGCTGCTTACGCAATGCAAGCACAAGGTCGGAACCGAGAACGATGACGGGCTTGGAATTCGTCTCGGGCTCGCGGTCGGTGGCGAAGCGATCCGAATGGATGCTGGAGACGTCAGCATGGCGATCTTTCCCCCGAACTCCCTTCGCCACGGCATCTTCGTGAATCGATATGCACAGCGCTTTCTGAACGAGGACGTGTATTTCGGGCGGGCGGGGGAGACGGTGCTCTTTCACCAAGAGGGCCGCGCGTATCTCGTGATCGACGATGAGTATTTCGGCCGCCCGGAGAGCTTCCCCGTTGAGATTGCCGCTGTTGGGGAAACGATTGCGGAGCTCGAAGCGGAATTGGGATTTCCGAAGGGGGCGCTTCAGCAGACCGTAGGCTTCTACAACGAACATGCTGAGCGCGGGGAGGATCCGCTCTTCCACAAAGGCAACGGTTATGTCACGCCGATCGCGAAACCTCCCTTTGGCGCGATCGATCTCTCCACGGAAAATCTGATTTACTCGGCGTTCACGCTCGGAGGACTTCGAGTCGATGCTTCAGGTCGCGTACAGAGCGCGAGCTTCGAGTCGATTCCTGGGCTCTACGGGGCAGGGCGCACCACGAGCGGGATTGCCAAGCAGGGCTACAGCAGTGGTATGTCGCTTGGCGATAGCTCGTTTTTTGGACGCGCGGCGGGGCGCCATGCCGCAGCCCGGCGCCCGTAGAAATCCGTCGGTCCTTGGTGGCCTAATGAACACCGCGAATCGACAGATGCGAGAGGCCACGGAAGCCGGCATTTGACGCATATTCGTGCCCGCCGGATCCGGGCGTGAGCACTGGGAAACGATCGAATAGCGCGTGAAGCGTTTCGGCTGCTTCGAGCCGAGCGAGATGCGCGCCGAGACAAAAATGGCGCCCACCCCCAAAGGACTGGTGGTGAACATCTTCGCGCGTGACGTCGAAACGGTCGGGGTTCGGGTACGCGGCGGGATCGCGATTCGCTGCCGAAACGATCGTCGACATGGAATCGCCCTCGGAAATCTTGACGCCTCCGATTTCGATGTCCTGATGTGCAATCCGGCCGGAGCCAAGAACGGGGGAATCGAAGCGCAGGACTTCTTCGACTGCGTTTTTCATGAGGCTTCGGTCCGCGCGGAGCCGTTCCTGCTGATCGGGGTTAGAGACAAGCGCCATCACGGCGTTGCCAATTAGGTCGCTTGTGGTCAAATTACCTGCGAGCAAGAGCAGGTTGCACTGCAACGAAATCTCTTCGTCCGTGAGATGATCGCCACTCTCTTCGGCTTGAACCATCTTTGTGATGAGGTCATCCGCAGGCGCCCTGCGTCGCTTTTCGATCTCCTCGAGAAAGAACGAAAAGAGGCTTTCCCGGGCTTCATCCGCGCGTTTGGTGTCTTCCTCGGAGCTGATGGGGCTGAAGGCCGTTTTGATCACCGCGTCGGACCATCGCTTGAAGTCGCTATGTCGCTCAGGGTCGACACCTAACAGCTCGGCGATTACGACGGTCGGGATTGGATTCGCGACTGCCGAGATGAGGTCGAACTCATCCTCCTCGATCGCACTTACATGGCGCTTTGCGACGGTGCGCGCGCGTTCCCGCCATACTTCGACGGCGCGGGGGGTGAAGGGGTGTCTTGCGAGTTCGCGGAGTCGGCGGTGGCCGGGGTTGTCCATGAGCAGCATGGAGGGTTCTTCGTCGCCGCTGCCGAGGAAACGGCGCGCGAAACTATCGGGATTGCCCTTACGCGGATCACTCCAGTACTCGGGATTGCGGAGAATTTCCCAGACATCGTCGTGGCGCGTAAACACCCATCTGCCGAGCTCTGTGTCGCGGTGAATCGGATCGCGCTCGCGAAGTTCTGCGAGAATCGGATAGGGATTCTTGCGGAACTCGGGGTCGAAATGAGTGAGGCGAACTCCGGTCGGAATGGGGGAGTCGTATTGCTTGGCAGCCATAGGGATCCTTTCGAGGGCGCGAAGGGATTCGATCGCGAGCTCCACTCTAGCGCCGATTGCGTATGCTCTTCGAGACGCCTTGGGCTCAGGATACGAGCCTGTGAGTCATGCACGCCGTAGGATTGCTTAGGCTCAACAGCGACGTATTCTGGTTTAGGAGAGGGGCATCATTGATGGCTGGACTGTTTGAGGGTTTGAACCGGCTCGGAGTCGCGGCGAGCGCTTCGAAATGGGGCGGGGTGTTCTATCACGTTGTGTGCCGCCGTATCGATACAGTGCTGATTCCCTTGACTAAGGGACGGCTTTCTATGGGGCCACCCGGCCAAACGGTCTTGATTACGACTAAGGGCGCTAAGAGTGGGAAGTCCCGTAAAGCGTCCCTTGCCTTCATGTGGAAGGGCGATGACCTTATTGTCATCGCCTCAAAAGGCGGCGCGCCACATCACCCTGCCTGGTATCACAATTTGATGGCAGACCCTCGTCTTGTGACGCAGACCCGCGCCGGAATTGAGGACAGGGTCGCTCGCGAGGCGCTCGGCGAAGAGCGCGACAAGCTTTTCGAATCGATGGGCACGACCTATTCGAATTTTGCGGCCTATCAAGAGCGCGCAGGAGATCGGAAGATCCCCGTCATCATTCTTTCGCCCGTACTAGGCTAACTCTTCGCGTTAGGCCTCTTGTCACGCCTGCGGATTACGCCTCTTCGTGTTAAGCCCCTTCGCGTTACGCAAAGTGGGTCGGTGACGCTGCGGCCGCTGCGACGTTCTCTTCTAGGTGTGCGAAGGACTGCATGTCCGCGTTTACGGCGTCGAGACCATGTGCGAGTACGTAGGCATAGCTCCGCTGGAAGGGCGAGAGCCCAGAGGCCATGAAGGACGGCTCGTAGTGCTCATCGAAGGCGTCCGGCTTCCCCCATCCGAGGAATTTCCGACCGGCGAGATAGCGTCCGGCTTTCATACCGACGAGTGCGATGCCCGAGGCCCGGACCTTATTCAGGAAGGGCTCGATTCCCTTCATCGCATCCGTGCCTGGGAGGATGTTGCGATCGGCAAAGTCGTACCAGCCGGCGGGCGTGATCGCGATCTGTGCCAAGTCATACCAGCCGGTTTCCATGGCAGCTTCGAGGACCCGCTGTGCATTTTGATGAGTGCTGAGTCCCCAGTGCTTAACCTTGCCGGCATCCCGGGCGTGCTCGAAGGCGCGGCGCATTTCAGGATTGCGAACGACGTGGGGATTATTCGAAGCCATCACGTAGTAGGCGTCGACATGATCGACGCCGAGTTCGCGTAGGCTTTCGTCGAGTAAGCCGCTCCAAGTCGCTGCGCCTTCTTTGGCTTGGGCGGTCGTGATCTCGTCTTCGGGCCCAATGTCCAGGTAGGTCATCGCTTTGGAGATCAGGAAAATCTTGTCGCGCTCTTTTGAATGACGGGCCAAGAACGGGGCGAGATTGATCTCCGCGTCGCTGTAGTAACGGCGCGTCCCACTATCGAAAACGTTGAGGCCGGCATCGAAGGCCGCTTCGAGGAGATCGTCCCGTCGCCCACGCGAGAGTGCGGCTCCGCAACCGAATACCAAGCGTGAGCCGTTGAAGCCGGTTCGGCCCAGAATTCGCCTACCCGCGTCAGGCCATGACGTTGGCTTCCCCATCTCCTGCCGAGCGGCGTAGAGCGCGCCCTTTGCGTCTCCCGTGCGGAGCAAGGCATCCCCGGCAATTCCTAGAGCGGCGATGCCCTGGATGAAGGATCGGCGGGTCGTGCGGGGATCGGGCGAATTCATAGGGACTCCTCTTGGAAAGGACCCAAGTGTAGTGGGCGACAGCGTCGGCAGCTCTAGTCACTAAATTGTCGACAATGCAGTGCGGTTGGCGGTTTTAAGGGGTGTTCTGCCCCTGGATTAGGGTCATAGGAAAACCCGCGATAGGGCTCCTTAATCGCCGGAAATTCCGTATGTTCTGGCCCGCTCGATCTGGGCGGCACGCCCGATTGGGCGACCGGCCACGCTGCGACCCCATGAGATGTGTTGCGCGTCGCGCCGAACCGACCCACCGGACGCGGCCCCATCAATGGGCCGCCCACTCGAAACAAAAACTCGGAGGAACGACCCCATGATGATGGAAGGCGTACGACTAATGGTCGTAGGGATGTTCACCGTCTTCGCCTTTCTGACGCTGCTCGTCGGAATAATGAAAGCGTCGGCAGCGTTCTTTGAGGCGAATGCGCACAGGTTTCCGGAAGAGGAGCCTGCGAAGCCGCGTGCGACTCGCTCGGATGATGGAGACGTCGCACTCGCGGTCGCGCTCGCGGAAGCGATGCGCAGTAGTCATAAGGTCTAAAAGGTTGAAATAGAGATGGCAAAGAAACTCGTCAATGTAATGAACACGTCCTTCAGGGACGGCTTCCAGTCGGTCTTTGGCGCTCGCGTCAAGACACCCGACTTCTTACCTGCGGTGGCAGCTTCAGCAGAAGCTGGCTTCACGCATTTTGAAGCGGGCGGGGGCGCGCGGTACCAGTCGCTCTACCTGTACTGCCAAGAAGACGCCTTCGACATGATGGACGCGTTCCGCGAAACCGCGGGACCTAATGCGAATCTGCAGACGCTTGCGCGCGGCGTGAATGTCGTGGCTCTCGATTCGCAGCCGTCGGATATCATCGACCTGCATGCCAAGATGTTTAAGAAGCATGGCATGACGACGATTCGAAACTTTGATGCCTTGAACGACGTGCGAAACCTCTCGTACTCCGGTCGATGTATTGTCGAAGCGGGGCTCAATCACGAAGTCGTGATCACGCTGATGGAGCTGCCCCCGGGCTGCTCCGGCGCGCACACTCCCGAGTTCTATATCAAGACCCTTGAGGATATCCTCGACGACGGCGTGCCTTTCAGCTCGATCTGCTTCAAGGATGCTTCGGGGACCGCGGTTCCGTCGAAGGTCTATGACACGATCAAGCTCGCACGAAAGCGACTCGGCGATGACATGCATATTCGCTTGCATACGCACGAGACGGCCGGTGTGTCGGTCAGCTCGTACATCGCCGCGCTCGACGCGGGGGCGGACGGGATCGATCTCGCGATGGCGCCGGTCTCCGGTGGCACGAGCCAGCCTGACTTTATTGTTATGTGGCACGCGCTGCGCGGCACGGAATTCGTGCTTGGCAATGATACCGACGAAATCGATGTCGATAAGGTTCGTGAAGCAGAGGCTGTCTTCAAGAACTGCATGAAGGATTACTTCATGCCGCCCGAAGCGACGATGGTCGAGCCGCTGATTCCTTACGCACCCATGCCGGGTGGCGCGCTTACGGCAAATACGCAGATGATGCGGGACGCAGGGACGCTGCATCAGTTCCCCGACGTGATTCAAGCGATGACGGAAGTGGTGAAGAAGGGCGGCTTCGGTTCGTCGGTGACACCGGTTTCGCAGTTCTACTTCCAGCAGGCCTACAATAATGTCGTGCTAGGTCCGTGGAAGCGAATCGCTGAAGGCTACGGGAAAATGGTGCTCGGGTACTTCGGCAAGACGCCCGTTCCGGCCGACGCGGAAATCGTCGCGCTTGCGAGCGAGCAGCTGGGTCTCGAACCGACCACGCGCAATCCCCGCGACATCAATGACGAAGACGCAACTAAGGGCATCGGTGCCGCGAAGCAGCTTCTCGCCGACAACGATCTTGAGGCGACTGACGAATCGATCTTCATCGTCTCGGCGCTCAAGGAAAAGGGCATCGCCTTCTTGAAGGGCGACCGCCCGGACGGCGTGCGCAAAATCGACACGGCCGCCGCAGCAGGCGCTTCCCCCGGTGGCGCGAACGCGTACACGGTCGAGATCAACAACAAGAAATACGAAGTGGCTTTCGAGGGTGGCAAGGCGACCGTGAATGGTCGTGGCGTGAACTACTCGATCGCAGAGTCGACCGGGTCACCCGGCGGCGGGTCTTCTGCCGCGACGGGCGAGGGTGAAATCGTCTCCGCCGAACTCGCGGGCCAAGTGCTGCGAATCGTCGCGTCCGAAGGCGACTTGGTGGAAGAGGGCGACGTGCTCTTGGTGCTCGAGGCGCTCAAAATGGAAATCGAAGTGAAGTCCCCCTGTGCCGGTACGGTCGCGGTGGTCATCGTCTCAGGCGATCAGCAGGTCGCTGTCGGTGACGCCCTCGTGGAGATTACCTAGTGGACGCGTTCGTCGAACTCTGGGGCGCCACAGGCCTCGCCAATTTCGAGTCAGTCGGCCAGGTGATGATGTTCCCGGTCTGTCTGCTGCTCCTCTATTTGGGGATCAAGCGGGGCTTCGAGCCGCTTCTGCTCGTACCGATCGGCTTCGGTGGGTTGCTTGCGAATATTCCGGTCGCCGACATCTCCGGTGTCGATGGCTTCCTGGGCATCATCTACGACACGGGTATCAGTAACGGACTCTTCCCGTTGCTGATCTTCATGGGCGTTGGGTCGATGACCGACTTTGGTCCCTTACTTGCCCATCCGAAGACGGCCTTGCTAGGTGCAGCGGCGCAGTTCGGCATCTTTACGACGCTGCTCGGGGCGCTCTTTCTCTCTGAGCATGTCGACGGCATCAATTTTGATCTCGGAGACGCCGCCGCGATCGGCATCATTGGCGGTGCGGATGGCCCAACAGCGATCTTCCTGGCCGGCCGCCTCGCGCCGGATCTCTTAGGCGCGATCGCCGTGGCCGCCTATTCATATATGGCTCTCGTTCCCATCATCCAGCCGCCGATCATGAAGTTGCTCACGACGGAAGCGGAGCGGCAGATCAAGATGGAGCAGCTTAGGCCCGTCAAAAAGGTCGAGCGCATCGTCTTCCCGATCGTCGTACTGATCGCCTGTGCGCTTCTGATTCCGGATGCGACGCCGCTCGTTGGCGCGCTGATGTTCGGGAATCTGCTGAATGAGTCGGGTGTGGTCGATCGCCTCGCCGGTGCGGCAAAGAATGAGCTGATCAATATCGTGACGATTCTGCTCGGCCTTGCGGTCGGGTCGAAGCTCGCCGCGGACAAGTTCTTATCACCCGAGACGCTTGGAATTCTCGGGCTCGGCTTGGTGGCCTTCGCGATCGGTACAGCATCGGGCGTTTTGCTCGCGAAGCTGATGAACGCCGTGAGTAAGGATCCGATCAATCCGTTGATCGGTGCAGCCGGCGTTTCAGCTGTGCCTATGGCGGCGCGTGTCGTGAATAAGGTGGGCATGGAAGCGAACCCGCAGAACTTCCTGCTGATGCACGCCATGGGCCCGAACGTCGCCGGAGTGCTCGGCTCGGCGGTTGCCGCTGGCGTGCTGCTAGCGCTGACGAAGTAGGGGCCCGCGTGACTAGCTATCGCGTCATTGTCTGGGGGACAGGCTTTGTTGGGCGTGCCGTTCTTCGCAATCTGATCACTCACCCGGCCTACGAAGTCGTCGGCGTTCTCGTGAACGATCCCTCGAAAGAGGGGCGGGACATTGGGGAACTCGTCGATCTTCCTGCGGTCGGCCTCACGGCGAGCCGTGACGTTGCAGCGGTCTTGGCGCTAGCGGCAGATGCGGTCTGTTATTTCGGACCGAGCGCGCTCTACGCTGAAACGAATATTGCAAACATCACGGCGGCACTTCGCAGCGGGAAGAACGTTGTCGAGACGACGATGGGCGCGCTTCAAAATCCTGGGCGTGCACCGGCGGCGCTGCGCGAAGTGATTGAGGCCGCTTGTCACGAAGGGCAGGCGTCGTTCTTTACGGGTGGAATCGACCCGGGGTTCGGCAATGACCTTCTGCCGCTCACGCTATTAGGTCTCTGTGGTCGAGTCGATCATATTCGCACGACGGAATTCCTGGATGCGGGGAGCTACCCGGATCAGGCGAGCTTGGCCATGATGGGGTTATGTTCATCGATGTCGGATCCGGCGCTGCTCGATTCGAAGGGCCTCATGACTTCGATCTGGGGTGGACCGCTCTATATGATCGCGGAGGCCCTCGGTGTCGAAATCAGCGAGACCGTAGAACGTTATGCGCGATGGGAAACGACTGAGCCGATCGACTTCGAAATGGGGCGCGTTGAGGCGGGTCACGCCGCCGCGCATCGAATCGAGTTAGTCGGATTGGTTGATGGCGTAGAGCGAATCGCGATCGATCATATCCATCGCGTTGTTCCCGATGTCGCTCCCGACTGGCCGCGTCCTGCGTCGGACCCCGCGCACGCGAATCGCATCGAAATTCAGGGGAGCCCAAACCTTGTGCAGGAGACTGTGTTCGCTGACGAATTCACTGGAGACGGGAATGCCGGAGGCTGTCTCGCGACGGGGATGCGCGCGGTGAACTCGATTCCGGCCCTCTGCGCAGCCGCGCCGGGGATTCTATCGACCCTCGATCTCCCCATGCTCGTGGGGCGGGGCGGCATGGGACACGCGCTCCCGTAGGCCCGTCGGTCGTTGAACGAACGTAGGCCTCACTGACCCTGGTGCCGCGCTAGTTTGCGTCGGGTTGCAGAGATGCGGCGCGTGCTTCGTGAAAGCCCGGCTGAGAAGACAAGTTCGTGAGGCCCGAGGCCTTAGAGTCGTCGATCCCGGCCGACCCAGTACCGCTCGCGAACCGAACGTCGCGCGAGCTTGCCCGTCTCTGTACGGGGGAGTGCGTCGTCATAGTCGACGGCGCGCGGGACCTGATATCCCGAGAGGCTTGCTCGGCAATGAGCGAGCAGGGCTTCGGCGGTCGCGTCGTTCGCCGCGAATCCGTCTTCGAGCTGGATGACGGCGCGGACTTCCTCGCCCCATTCTTCATTGGGAATGCCGACGACGCAGCAATCGGCGACGGAAGCGACTTCGAGCAGAGCGCTTTCAATCTGCGCCGGATAGATGTTGACGCCGCCGGAGATGATCACGTCGGCGCGTCGATCACAGAGAAAGAGGTAGCCATCCTCGTCGACGTACCCAATATCACCCATAGTGAAGTAGCCCGAGCCAATTCTGCTTTCGGCCGTCTTGTCGGGGTCGTCTTTGTACTCGAAAGGCGATTCGCCAAGCGCGAATGCGACGGTCCCTTCGACGTCGTGGGCGACGGGTTGCCCCGCATCATCGAGAATTTCGAGCTCGACATCCGGTCGTGGTTTCCCCACCGAGCCCGGTTTAGTGAGCCACTCCGGGGAACTAATCATGGCGCCGCCACCTTCGGTGCCGCCGTAGAATTCATAGAGAATCGGGCCCCACCACTCGATCATCGCGCGCTTGACCGGAACGGAAATTGGAGCCGAGCCGTGGCAGACGAGGGAGAGAGAGGACAGGTCGTATCGCTCACGGACCGCTTTAGGCAGTCGCAATAGACGGACGAAATGCGTTGGCACGAGAAAGGTCGACGTAGCTCGATAGCGCTCGATTGTGGCGAGGAGTTCTTCGGGATCAAATTTTTCCATCAAGACGACATCAGCGCCTAACAGAATAGCCCCGTCACAATACGTATTAGGGCCAGCGTGATAAAGCGGTGCGGAGACGAGGTGCACGCCGTCCTTAGCGCCTTCCGGCATGAAGGCCGACAGCATGGCCGCGCCGGCGTTCGCGACGAGCGTCGGCGGGGGACCCTCGCAGGGCTGAGCTCTTATGACGCCCTTGGGTCGTCCGGTGGTTCCGGAGGTGTAGAGCATAGTGTCGCCGCATAGCGGACGATCATAAGGCTCACCTGGCTGAGCTTCGATATCAGCCCAGGGCCGGAAGCCTTCCATGTGACCACCGACCGAGAAACGCCGGTCGTTCGCTATCTGCGCACCCGCGGCGGTCAGCCGGTCTTTGAATCGCACATCGGCGACAAGTACGTCCGCTTCACAATTGCCGACCACATAATCGACCTCGTCCGCCGTCCATCGGCTCGACATCGGCGTGAAGCGCCTACCCGACCAAGTCGTTCCTCTGTAGGCGGCAAGGGTTTCGGGGGTATTCGCGGTAAGGCAGGCGACCCGACCGCGAGGCGGCACGCCCGCCTCATCGAGGGCCCGGGCAAATTGCGCCGAGGCCGCATCGACCTCCGTGTTTCGAACGTAATGTACGGGCGCTTTCATCGTTTCAACACGCTGAGTAGGTTGTTTCCGATTCGCATAAGTTCATTGTCACCCTGTTGCACGGCTAGCTTGACCGCGATCTGAATGGCGGATTTTGCTGAGTCCACATTGCCGGTTGCGAGGTTCGCGCGTCCGAGAACGAGCATCGAAGCGGGATCCGAATATTTGCTTTGTTGGGCGGCGCGCTGTGCGAGTTCTAGCGCCTCGTCTCGTCCGTCATGATCACGGAGAAGGAGACCTGCGAGTCGGTAGGTGACGCCATAATGTGACGGTTCAATACCGAGTGCCTTCCGGTAGGCGGTTTCAGCGCCGGCATAATCGTCCTCGATGGCCCGGTGTTGGCCGAGGACGAAGTAGACGTCCGCATGATCGTTTCCGAAGAAAGCGAGGCGTTCGCTGGCGGATTCGACGATTTCCCGGGATTGCGAAGAGGCGGCCCGAGCGACCTCGATCGTTACATAGATCGGCATAAGGAGTGCAAGGGTTCCGATCACGTAGAGCGCGGGGCGGACCCATGATCGCCCTTGCGGGGCGTCGTCCGTCGTGGATTCATCGCCGTTCGTGCCGAGCAGCGCTCGCGCCACGCGCCCATCTCGCAGTTTCCAGACAGCGCCATCGAGGATGAAGTGGTGAATGTTTAGGATCGAGAACGAGACAACGCCCGCTTGAAGAGCGAGCGGCGCGAGTGGTCCCAGCAGACCTGGAGCGAATAACAGTGCAGGCAGCACGTTGATCGCCGAGCCCACGAGTAGGCACTTCAAGATGAATGCCGGGATGCGCGCGCCGTCGGTTTGTTTCGCGTAGTAGCTGGTGATCCAGAGGTATTGCAGTGAATGGATCGCCGAGACCCAGACGCCGGCGTAGAGGAGAGGGATTTGTTCCGTCAGAACCGCGGGCAGCGCGTACCAGAATGAATGTGTGATGAGCAGCGTGATCGCGGGAACCGTCGCGCGTAGGTAGCCGCCTCTTGATAGGCGACCAATTGCGCCCACGATCACGAGGAAATAGGCGGGCGCGAGGATCCAGAGAAGCGTCGTTGCCACGCCTTCCGGAATGCCTAGCCGATAGAACTCGTAGACGCGTCCGTCTCCCGTCCCGACGACGGCCTGGTAACTCGAACCGAGACGGCTGAGTGCCAGCACGGAGAGGAAATATCCAAGCAGGAAGGCCCCGTAGAGCAACCGCCTTCCGACCGGGTCAATAGGCACTTCCTTTCGCCGCAGCGACATCATGGCGACACCGAAATTCTGACCGGCGAAATGCCAGGGGCTCCAATAAACATAGATCGTGAGAAACGCGGACCCGAGCCTAACGCTGTACAGGCTGGCCACGAAGCAGGCGATCAGGGCGAGGGTGATCCAGATGGCGAATACCGCATAACGTCTTCGGTCGTGACGCTTTTCGTAGACGCGCAGGTACGTTGCCCCGTAGTGCGGGACCGAGATAAGGAGCGCGACCGTCGTGGCGAACCACATCGGCCAGCTCGATAGCTCATAGCGCGCGGCCAGCCAGAGGACGAAGGGGATGGAGATGAGGTAGAGGGCGCCATAACCGAGGAGGGCGTCGGTCACGCGATGGTGAAGGTCTGGCCCAGAGCCTTTAGATCCGCCGGGGGCGTTGGGTGCAGCTGCAGCGGTCATCGGGGCTCCTGGTAGGTGCCCCAGGCTAGCTCTCTCACTGCCTGCGCTCCAAGGTCCAGCCGAACCGCCTGGGTTGGGTTCTCGGGTGCGGCTCGCGGTGACTGCTCTGCGCTTGGCTCGATTTTTTCAGACTCCCCGTCCCCGAACGCCCGAGAGATTCCGGGGCTGCGGGCGAAGCATGAAATGGTCGTCGCGGATAGTTGTTTCTCGGGCAAGCTCCTCCGCGGGATAGGGGGCTACGCACCGCCTCGGACTATTTCGTCCGAAGGGCTCCTCAGTCGCGTTTGAGGCAGCGCTTTTCTCCGCTCTCGGGCAGGGTGATCCGGCCAGCGTCCCTTTGGGGACTCGTCGGCTTTCCTAGCCGCCAAATGGGGCCGGCTTCGGCCGTCCAGGATGCACGCCGCTCGCGCGGGGGCATCGCAACACCTTGAAATTTCAAGGCGAATTTCTTGCCCCCGCCCCCGGGAATCGCTAATCAACTGCCCGAGATCGTTCATCTCCTGCGCCATATTGTGCCCGCCGGAACCGCACCACCCTGTCCGCTGGGATGGTTTTTTTCGGAGATCACTGTCCGACCTGACCCGCTTCGACCGACTTCTCGCCGCATAAATTGCTGGATGGATGGCGAAGAAGAGAAGCATGGGCTCCGGGTCAGCGAAGTTGAATGAGCGACTCAACTGCCCTCAACTAGTTTGGACTCGCAGATCGAAGCCGACCCTGTATTCGATCTAGAGCGACCTCGGACCCTGTTGGCGCTGCGATTCACAAAGAGCGAGTGACCGAATCGGATGGTTCCGACCCTCGGCCTACTTCGGTTTCTAGGGGTTCGGCGCAAGCTGGGCAGAGCAAGAATCGAGCAGAATGAGCCCGCGAAGGGAACCGGCACGAGCTGGCGACTGAGCGAAGACACGACGCGACGGGTCACCGACCCGCCGCGACGACATGGTGAGGCGAACGCGTCGCCCGCTGTGCACACGCAAAATAGGATGGAATCGACGATGAGTGATTTGATCGCACAACTAACGCAGATCTCCCTTGGAGCCAGCGTGCTCGGCCTGATAGTGGCCGTGTTCTTCTACTTCCGTGTTAAGAGCCTTCCCGAAGGCACTGACACGATGAACATGATTGCCCGGTACATCCGAGAGGGCTCGATGGCCTTCCTCGTTCGTGAATACAAGGTGCTCGCGGTCTACTCGGCCGCCGTCTTTGTGCTCCTCTACTTCGCCTTCCAGGGGCAGGGAACCGGTCTCTTGGCTGGGCTCTGCTTCCTTTTTGGCGCCTTCCTCTCGCTCTTCTCCGGCTTCGTCGGGATGAAGGCTGCGACCTTCGCCAACGTGCGAACGTGTCAGGCAGCGCGCGAAGGCAGCATGCCCAACGCATTGCTGACCGCCCTCGACGGCGGCGCAGTGATGGGCCTCTTCGTGGCAGCCACAGCGATTCTCGGCCTCGGCGGTCTCTACTACGTCTACGCGGCGGACGCGCACCTAGCGACCGTGCTTCACAGCTTCGCGGTGGGCGCTTCCTCGATCGCACTCTTCTCGCGCATCGGCGGCGGCATCTATACCAAGGCTGCTGACGTCGGCTCGGACATCGCCGGCAAGGTTGTCGAAGGGATCCCGGAAGACGATCCGCGCAACCCGGGCGGCATTGCCGACAACGTGGGTGACAACGTCGGCGACGTGGCCGGAATGGGCGCTGACATCTATGAGTCCCTCGTGGCCGCAATCGTTGCGACGATGGCGATCGCACTCACCGCCGACTCGGCCCACGTGATGAGCATCTTCACCGGCGGACAGAACGCGGGCGACGCACGTGCACTCGCCGTGACGCTCCCGATCTTCTTGGCAGGCGTTGGTCTCCTCGTTTCGATTGTCTGCATCTTTATCGCTCGCGCGCTTCGCCAGAACGCACCGGCCATGGTCCTTCGTGCGGCGCTGATCGTTCCTTCGATCATCATCTGCATCGTGGCTTACATCATTATGCCGATGCTAGGTGTTAGCCAGGCAGTGACCTACGCCCTTGCAGCCGGCGCCATTGGCGGCGCCATTATCGGCTTGGTCACCGAGTACTACACGGCTTGGGCTCCGGTGACGAGAATCGCCGAGTCGACTAAGACGGGTGCCGGCACCGGCATCATCCAGGGCCTCGCGGTCGGGATGGAATCGACGGTCGTCTCTCTCTTCATCGTCGCTGTTGTCGGCTTCGTCGCCAACGCGGTCATGCCGGAAGGTATGGGTCTCTTCGGTATCGCGATGGGCGCGGTCGGCATGCTTGCTGGCACGGCGATCGTGATGACGGTCGATGCGTATGGTCCGATCTCGGACAACGCGGGTGGTATCTCGGAGATGAGTGGCCTTGGCAAGGAAGTTCGCGACATCACGGACGAGCTCGACTCTGTCGGCAACACGACGGCGGCCATCGGTAAGGGCTTCGCCATCGGTTCGGCAACGCTGACGGTCCTCGCGCTCTTCAGCGCCTTCATCCTTGAAGTGAACCACGTACGAGCAGTCGAGGGCATGGAAGCTCTCGTACTCAAGCTTGATGACGCACCGATCCTGATCGGCCTTCTGCTAGGCGCATGTCTGCCCTACGCGGTTGGCGCCTCGACGATGATCGCGGTCAGCAAGGCTGCACAGGCCATCATTACAGAGATCATTCGTCAGTTCGACGAGATCCCTGGTCTCCGCGAAGGCAAAGCTGAACCGGAAGGCGCGGCAATCGTCGACATCGCCACCAAGGCAGCGCTCTCTCAGATGGTGCTTCCCGGTTGCGTAGCGATTCTCGCTCCCGTCGGTATTGGCTTCTTGATGGGCCCGGCCGCACTCGCGGGCATGCTCGCGGGCTCTGTCGCTGTCGGTGCCTCGCTTTCGCTCTTCATGGCGAATGCCGGCGGTGCCTGGGACAACGCCAAGAAGTACATCGAAGCGGGCCACCTCGAAGGCCATCCGAAGGGTTCCGACGCGCATAAGGCTGCGGTTGTCGGCGACACGGTCGGCGATCCCTTCAAGGATACGTCGGGCCCGGGCGTGGCCATCCTGATCAAGGTGATGAGTGTTGTTTCGCTGCTCATTGCCCCGCTGATCGCTACGATCCAGTAAGCGATCTGCAAAGATACTGGGTGGCTTAGGCCACACGAAAAATGATTGACGCCTCGGCCTTCTCGGCTGGGGCGTTTTCGTTTTGGGGCCGGTTTCCGACCGGGTTCCAATCCAATTGTTAGTCTAGGTGGGAACGTGGGGGATAAGGAGTGGGTTTTATGACTCGAAAATGACGCATCGTCACCCGGGTCTCCGTCAGGAAGAGTCTCAGGCGCGCACAGATCGCCGAAAGTAAACCATTCGTAGAATTTATCCGCGCTTACGATTTTTGTATCTATTTGGTTCGCGACTTGTTGTTATGCATGAGGCGCGAGGGAGGATTGCTCGCGTCGCCGGATACAGGGGTGTGCTTCAGCAAGGCTGGGGGACGCATTCGGTGGTGCGATCAGGTAGAACGCGAGGACGGGTCACCGCACTTGATGCGAGTGTGCGACCCGGGTCGCGGCACGGTCATCACAGGCCGTGCTGCGATCCCCCCGCGGGCTTGCGCCGGGCATCCCGGACCGCGAGCCCTCTTGCTAGTGGGCCTTAGGTAGCTATTCACGCCGATCGGCAGGCGCGGGATAGGCCCGCGATAAAATGGTGGAGGGTCGAGAGTGGAGACGCCTATCGCGTGAGGCCCTCTTCGATCATTTCGAGGTATGGCGCTAAGGCGCCGCCCTTGAGATCATTAGAATCGCGGAGCGCGGGGGGATCGGATCCAAGGCATAAGCTCCTGTGTGGGAACTGAACGCGGCGTTCAGCGCGAGGACCGGGTACACGATTAGAGCGCTACACAAGCCGCCGGCGAACGCCTATGATCGGCGCCGCCCGGGTCCCGATTGGGGGCTTGCAGGCGGCTCTGTGGCGTCACCTTGCTCAGATGTGACGTCGCCGACGAGCGGCTCCGCGCAGCGGAGCGAACCTGGCCAAACCACTTACGGCCAAAGCATCACCGCAAATTTCCGCCGGAGAACGGCGCGATTGCGGTCAGGAGAAGGCAAGAACATGGATTTGAATGCAACGTCGTCCATCATCACCGGCGGTGCGTCGGGGATTGGCCTCGCGACTGCACAGCGCGTAACGGCACTCGGCGCCCGCGTAGTCATCGCCGACCTGAACGAAGAGAAGGGCGAAGCCGCCGCCAAGGAGCTTGGTGGCGTGTTTGTGAAGACAGACGTCTCTGATGAAGATCAGGCTCAGAAGGCCGTCGACGCAGCACTCGAGCTCGGCCCACTTCGCACTGTTCTGAACGCCGCCGGTCTCGGCAGCGCTGCCCGTACGGTGGGTCGTGATGGCACGCCTTTCGACCTCAAGACCTTCTCATTCGTCATTAAGGTGAACCTGATCGGTACGTTCAACGTGCTTCGACTCGCGGCGTCTGCGATGTCGCAGTCCGAGCCCGTCGATGATGACGGCCAGCGCGGTTCGATCGTGAATCTTGCCTCGGTCGCGGCCTTTGACGGTCAGATCGGCCAGGCGGCTTACTCGGCGTCGAAGGGTGGCGTCGTTGGACTCACGCTGCCCGTCGCGCGAGATCTCGCGGCGATCGGCGTTCGCGTGAACACGATCGCTCCCGGCCTCATCGACACGCCGATCTACGGCGAGGGCGAAGGCTCCGAGAAGTTCAAAGCGCACCTCGGGCAGAGCGTGCTCTTCCCGAAGCGCCTCGGCAGCGGCGAAGAACTCGCATCGATGGTCATTGAGCTTTTCCAGAACGACTACATGAACGGCGAGACGATTCGCGTGGACGGTGGCATCCGTATGCCCCCGAAATAGCGCATCGCTACGCGCGGCCTAACGGGCTAGGCGTATGTAGTGCGTAGGATGATCTCGAATACGGGGTTGGCGATTTCGCCGGCCCCGTTTCCTTTTGGGTGCGTGACTCAGAATCGCTGCGGTGCGCTTGAATCTCGAGCGAGGCTAGGGGGGCTAGGAGGGGCTAGGAGGGGCTAGGAGGGGCTAGGCGTACTCGAGGGTGTCGAGGAACGCATCGGCTGCGGCGATCGGCCCGTGACGTCGGGGGTTGTGCCCCGGCAGCACCCCGCGCAATACGCGCCAGCGCGTGGCTCGGGACATCGAGGAGGCGAGTCGCTTTCGCGCCGGCGTGATTTCGGCGGCTTCTGGTAAGAGCCCAGCTGCACGGTCCTGCTCCATCATGAGCGCAGCGGCTCTTTCTCCAAATGAGGCAAGGTGCCGAGCCTGATAGAAGAAGAGTTCAACGCGACGGAAATATCCGCCGCCCATCGCACGGAAGACCTCGAAGGCAACGCATCGATGTTCATATTCTTCTGCGAGGTGCCATGCCCAGAGGCCATGGACTGAAGGATCCGCATCCTTCATGCCAGGCTCGGCTTCGCCAAAGAAAAGCTCCGCCATCATCATCCCCGTTGTCTCGAATCCGGCCGAGTAGCCGAGATTCCATTCGAGGGATTCTTCGCGCAAGAACCGTGCGAAGTCCGCTTCGAGTTCGGCTTCGAGTGCTTCGAGTCCTTCGTATCGATCGCGCAGGAAAGCGTTGTAGGCGCGATGAATTTTGAAGTGGTTGGCTTCCTGGCCGTTAAAGAGGTCGATGTCTCGCAGGAGCGCTTGCCGGGGAAGCTCGAGGCTTTCCGCTGACCCATCCGCGAGTTGTTCCCGAGCCATTCGCATCACGCGGATCAGGTAGGGTTCGAGATAGGGGAGGGTGAGCGAGCCGCCATTGAGCCGGTATCCAAATTCGGGATTATTCGGCAGCCAGTTATGCGGCGTCGAAGCGTGCTCGAAGCGCGGCGCTCGTACGGTGATTTTAATTTCGGCCTCTGACATCAATGCTCCTGCAATCGCGGGGATGAACGACCTCAGCCCAAGCCTAGATCGCGGTTGGTGAGAGCGGCAACCCCAATACGTGGCATCCGGGACTGCGGCCGATAGACTCGGGTGCCAAAAAAGGGGAGTGCCATTGCGAATTAGTCGACGGAGCCTGCGGAAAATTCTCGTCGTCGTGGGCTGCCTTATTGGCACGCCGGGCTTTCCCGCCGCCGCAGGGGCGGCCCTCATCGCACTTGGCTGCATTCTGCACCTATGGTCGAAGGGGTGCCTCGAACAGAACCGTCGCCTGATCACCGCGGGGCCTTATCGATTTTCCCGCAATCCCTTCTACCTCGCAAATCTATTCATCGATCTCGGAACGTGTTTCGTGATCGGACAGCTCTGGGTCGGCATCATCTATCTCGTGCTCTGGGCGCTCGCCTATCGCGATACGATCGAAGGAGAAGAGGCCAAGCTTGCCGCGCTCTTTCCCGCTGAATTCGAACGTTATGTGAGCTTCGTACCGCGCCTCTTTCCGAACGGCGGCGTCTTTCCGGCGGCGGACGTGACCGGCCATTTCAGCTTCGAAAACGATGGTCTCGCCCGGGGGCAGGAATACGCGAGGATCGTTGGCATCGGCCTCGGCCCGGCCGCAATTGGTGCCGCCGCTCTATTGCGCTCCGAGGGGCTCGGGCTGTTCGACGTGGAAGCGTCCACGGCACTTGCCTGCGTCCTCGCATTGCCCGCTTTCTGGGTGTTGAAACTAGGGCTCAGCGAGATGTTTAGACGTCCGGGGAATCAGCTGTTGCCGGTTGGAGGCTCGTCGATCGAGGCAGCGACTGCCGCGATCGGTCTGGCGGCGTTGGCGGCCTACCTTTTTACGTTCGTGCCCTGGTGGTCGGTTGTCCCCGGGCTTTGGTCAGCAATTGCTGGACTCGAAGCTTGGCGCGGGATGCGTGCTGAGCGCCGAGGGATTTCAGGGACGGGGCGATGGTCCTACCTGCCGACGATTGCATTGGGTAGCGTTGTCCTCTGCGCCGGGATGTTCGTTATACCCGTGCTGACGAGCTAGTGCTAGGCAGGAGAGTCGAGGAGTAGGATGCAGAAGAAGCTGTCGGCCAGGATGCGCATATTCGCGTCGCTCTTTGCATTTTTGTTTTTAGTTGGGGCAATCGTCCAGTGGAACGATCCCGACCCCTATCTTTGGATCGCCGCATATGTTGTCGCTTCGAGCCTTTCTGTAGCGGCGCTGCTTGGCCACGTAGTCATCCTGCCTAATGCCGTGGCGGCGATCGTGTTTGGGGTGTGGTTTGTGTCGATAGCAGCGAGTCTGCTGGGTGCGCCGAGTGAAGCCTTTACGTCGTTCAAGATGCAGGCCGCCTCTCATGAGGAGCCCCGAGAAGCAGTTGGGTTGGTTTTGCTATCAGGCTGGAGCGCGACCCTTGCAATCAAGGGTGTGCGCGTGAAGGAAAAAATCTAGCGCGACTGCTGCTTAGCGCCGAGGCTATCCCTCGCGCCGCGAAGCCCGCGAAATGGTCGCCAGGAGAGGATTGATATGACATCGAAAAATTTGCCAGGTTCCGGTAGTACCGACCACGAGCGACCGACCTCAACCGCCGAGAAGGAAGAGTTCTCCTCGGGTGGGAATCGTCACATGATTATATTGCGGGGCAAGACCGGACTCGCGATCGATACGTTCGTACTCTGGCTGACGGGCTACTCGCTGATGACGAAGCAATACGCTTTGGCGAATGGGACTGGGTACCAGCCGACGCTTCTGCTCTACACCAAGGGCGCGAAGACTGGGGCGCAGCGACGCTGCGGGCTTCCCTACTTCATGGTTGACGGTTGTTATGTCGTGCGAGGAAGCAATGGTGGTGGGCCGACGGATCCGCATTGGTGTCATAATGTGCGCGGCGATTCCGAGGCAAAGATTCGAGTAAAGGGTCGAACGAAGCATGTCCATGCACACGTATCGACGGGCGAGGAGCGTGTCGCGCTCTTCGAGAAGCTCGACGGAATGAGCCGATCGACCTCGCAGTACCAGCAGATGTGCGCTCCTCGAGAGTTGCCTTTGGTCGTCCTGCGAGAGGTTTGACCTGCGGAGTCTGGGCGTTTCTGTCGCCCACGGGGCTACATCGAGCCCTGTCCGGTCGGGTTGCCGGTGGTAGAATTCGGTCCGTTCGGAATCGCCCCACGCCTCGCTGGAGACTCTCGTATGTACGATCTCGTGATTCGAAATGGCCGCATCTATGATGGAAGCGGTGACGCACCCTTTGACGGGGATCTCGCGGTTAAGGCTGACAAGATCGCTGCCGTCGGGACTGTCGATGAGGAACAGATTGGTTCTTCGACCCGAGTGATCGATGCGGCCGGCCAGATCGTGACGCCGGGATTCGTCGATGCGCATACGCACTACGACGGCCAGGTGACTTGGGATCCCTATGTATCGCCGTCCACGTTTCATGGCGTGACGACGATCGTGACCGGCAATTGCGGCGTCGGTTTTGCACCGTGCCGGCCGGAACAGCGCGATTGGCTGATCGGTCTCATGGAAGGCGTTGAGGATATTCCGGGAACGGCCCTGCACGAAGGGATCAAATGGAATTGGGAGACCTTCCCCGAATACATCGACGCGTTAGGTAACTCTCCGCTTGCGATTGATGTAGGGACGCAGGTGCCCCACGGCGCGGTTCGCGCCTTCGTGATGGGCGACCGCGGAGCGAAGCGCGAAGTTGCAACGGCCGAAGAGATCTCGCAGATGAAGCAGATTGTGCGTGAGGCCATCGAGGCCGGCGCACTCGGCTTCACGACATCGCGGACGGAAAAGCATCGTGACGTGCGGGGCGAAACGACGCCGTCGATTACCGCGCACGAAGATGAACTTGTTGGGATCGCGGAAGCTTTGGGAGAAGCCGGCAAGGGCGTGCTGCAGGGCATCTCGGATTTCTACGAGTTCGACAACGAGTTCAAAATGTTTCGGCGTATGGCGGAAGCCTCGGGGCGACCTTGTTCGATCACGGTCGAGCAACAGGACGCGCGACCCGATTGGTGGGTGCAGCTGCTCGACGCTGTGACGAAAGCGCAGGCGGATGGTCTCGAGATGCGAGGGCAGGTTCCGCCCCGTGCGACGGGCGTGTTGCTAGGCCTCACGGCGACGCTCAATCCCTTCACCTTCTGCCCGACTTTCCGGGATGCGATTTTCGATCTTGTTGCGTTCGAGGCCTTCCCTCTCGAAACACGCGTAGCGAATCTTCGGAAGCCAGAGATCAGAGAGAAAATTCTTGCAGAAGTTGGGGAAGCGGAGGCTTCGAACGACCTGGTCGCCGAGATCGTTACGAGCTTCCATAAGATGTTCGCTATGTCCGATCCGGTTGACTATGAGCCGGCTCCGGAAGATTCGATTGCCGGAATCGCGGAAAGAGAGGGACGCACGCCGGAAGAAGTGGCCTACGACCTGATTCTCGAACAAGACGGGAAGGCGCTGCTCTATCACCCGCTCTTTAACTACATGCCCGGGAACCTCGACTATGTCGAAAAGATGCTCGAGCATCCGCATACGGTCTTCGGGCTCTCCGACGGTGGTGCACATTGCGGCGTGCTTTGTGATGCAAGTTTCCCGACGACCTTGATTCAACATTGGGGACGCGATCGCACGCGCGGCAAGAAGCTGCCGCTTGAGCGCCTCATTCGGATGCAGACGAAGGAGACCGCTGAGCTCGTCGGGCTCTACGATCGCGGCTTGCTACGGCCGGGGTATAAGGCAGATGTGAACGTGATCGACTTTGAGGGGCTTACCTTGCACCCGCCGACGGTTGTTTATGATTTGCCTGCAGGAGGTCGCCGCCTCATTCAGCGCGCGACAGGTTATAAACACACGATCGTTTCCGGCGAGGTCGCCTTCATTGAGGGAGAGCCGACGGGGAAGCTCAACGGGAACGTAATCCGCGGTAGCCAGCCCGCACCGAACTAAGTGTCAAATTGAGTGCCTCACTAGCCGCCTAACGCAGATAGGACAATTCGTATGAAGAATCAGAAAATTCTCGTCACTGGCCCGACCGGGCAGGTCGCGGGCCCCATCGCTACCCACCTCGCGCAGGATAACGAGGTCTGGGCAACCGCCCGATTCACTGATGAGAGCAAGAAGGTGGGATTCGAAGCGAAGGGGATCACTTGTGTGAAGAGCGATCTGGGTGAGGGGAACTTTTCTGAGTTGCCCGAGGACTTCGACTACGTACTGCACTTCGCGTGCTCGCGATCTCCCGACTTCGAAACGGATTTGCGCGCGAACGGGGAGGGCGTCGGCCTCTTGATGAGCCATTGCCGGCGGGCGAAAGGATTTCTTCACTGCTCGACGACGGGTGTCTACGAAGCGGATGATCACAATCCCTTCACGGAGACGAGTCCGCTCGGCGATAACCATCGTGTCATGATGCCGACGTACAGCATTTCCAAGATCGGCGCGGAAGTGGTCGCGCGCTATGCGGCACGGGAGTTCAATCTGCCGACGATCATTACGCGTTTGAACACACCCTATGGTTCAAACGGCGGATGGCCCTTCTTCCATTTGATGATGATCAAGAATGGAACGCCGATCCCTGTGCATTCGAATAAACCATCGCAGTACACCCTCCTGCACCAAGACGATATCAATCGCACAGTATCCGGACTGGTTGAGTCTGGATCCGTACCGGCACGGATTGTGAACTGGAGCGGGCAGCAGCACGTCGCGATCGAAGAGTGGTGCGCCTATCTCGGAGAGTTGATTGGGGTCGAGCCGAAATTCGACTTCACTGACCAAACCCTCGAAACCGTCATGACGGACAACAGTCGAATGCGCGAATTAGTGGGACCTGCGGAAGTCGAATGGAAAGATGGCCTTAGGCGGATGGTCGAAGACCGCCAGCCGGACTGGCTCGTTTAGGTTTTCGGGGATACGACTATGGCTGCGCAGATTCGGACAGGAATACAGGACGTCGACCCGCGACACGAACTCGATGTTCCGAAGCTGGAGGCCTACGTTCGTCGCCAGATCGCGGAGTTCGACGGGAAGCTCGTGGTACGTCAATTCATGGGCGGGCAGTCGAATCCGACCTACCTGCTGACGGATGGGCAGGCAGAATGGGTACTGCGGCGAAAGCCGCCAGGGAAGCTGCTCTCTTCGGCCCATGCGACGGATCGAGAGTTTCGAATTCTCTCGGCGTTAGGCGAGACGGAGTTTCCGGTGCCGCGGGTACGGGGCTATTGCACAGACGAGAGCGTAATTGGCACGGAGTTCTATTTGATGGACCGCGTCGAAGGACGTATTCTGGTCGATCAGACTTTGCCCAATTTTACCCCCTATGAGCGGAGCGCACTCTACGAGTCGCAGGTCTCTGTCTTGGCTTCGCTGCACAAAATCGACCACGATGCGATTGGTCTTGGCGACTACGGTAAGCCAGGCAACTACTTCGCCCGTCAGATACACGTCTGGAGCAAGCAGTATTTGGCGGCCGAAGGGGACATCGACCGCTGCGATGCGATGGAACGTCTGATGGCCTGGCTGCCGGAAAACATCCCCGACGACGATCGAACGACGATCGTGCACGGAGACTACGGCTTGAATAATGTCGTCGTGCACCCGACGGAGCCACGAATCGTGGCGGTTCTCGATTGGGAGCTTTCTACTCTCGGGCACCCGGTTGCGGATCTCAGCTATCACTTGGCCGGGCGAATGATGCCGGGCGGAAGCTTCGGGCAGCTTGCGGACGAGGAGTTGCCGGCTTTGGGGATCCCAACCCGCAGCGAGTATGTCTCACGCTACTGCGAGCTTACGGGGCGCGACGGCGTCGAGTCTCTCGACTACTACCTGGCTTTCCAGCTTTTCCGATCCGCAGGAATCATGTTCGGAATCGCGGCCCGCGCGAAACGCGGGACGGCTGCAAGCGCACAGGCCCAGGAACTCGGCGAGATCGCAGCACCTCTTGCGAAGCGAGGCTATCGCCTCGCTCAGACGCTTGGCGCCTGATATCTCCGAGTACCTCAGAGTAGGCGTCGGCGCGATTCCTGATGCGACCGTTAGAAGAGGAAGCGCACGCCCGCCGACACTTCGTGGGCATCGAATTCGGCTTCGAGATTTTGGGTGATGCCGAGGATCGTAACGCGAGCTTCGTCCGTTTGGGTTGTGGCAATGTATCGGTAGCCGACGGAAAGCTCCACCACGTCGGTGATCGGGATGCGTCCGCCCACCATCGCGTTGTAGACGAAGACACTTTCTAGACCGTCGAGATCGAAGGCGTTCGTGGCCGTCTCGCGAATATCGACTTGGAGTTCACCGTAGCCGATACCAAAGCCTACGTACGGAATGACGCCGAGGTCGACGCCTATCACTTCCGGACTGAGATCGACGTAGCCGTTCAGCATGACCGCGAGGAGTGCGATGTTGCCGTCTGCGTTTACCCCGGCGCCGCCGAGGCTGACGGCGTCGATGCCCGACTCGCGGTAACTAACAGCAAACTCGGCGCGGAAGAGATCCGTGATCTGTCGGCCAAAGGCGCCGCCGATATTGAAGCCGCGTCGCTTGGCATCTGTGTGTGGTTCGATGCGACCCATCAGGCTGCCTGCTTTGACCGTCTGGTTCGGGATGAAGCTGACCCCCGCGGAGAACTCGATGTAGTTCTTGTAGTTCGGTCCATCTCCATCTTTGTCGGCGAAGGCCGGCGCTGCCGAAAAACAGAAGAGAAGCGCGGCGGAGACGAATAGGCTCGTGAGACGGATAGGCGTGGAGCGCGTCGGGTTCACGGTGGGTCCTCGTTTGCGGGCTCATCGGGCCCGGAATGCGTGGCAGCGTAAGGTAGGCGAGATCGGGCGTCGCGTCGGCTAGTTCGACTGAGCGTCACTCTGCCGCAGCCTTCGCCCCACGAACGGCCTCGATCTGTGCTCCGAAGCGCTCTTTCGCCTCTGCACGACGTGTGGGGAGGTGCTCGGAGGGCCAGCCCTCGACAGGCTCCACATTCTTGAGGAGCTGACGCGCCATGGCCTGTTTGTGGACCTCGTCCGCTCCGTCGGCGATTCGCAGAGCACGCCCCTGCCGGTACATCTGCTCAAGCGGCATGTCGGTCGTGTAGCCGAGGGCGCCGTGAATCTGAATCGCGCGGTCGATGATCTCAAGAGTCAGCTTCGGAACATAGTATTTGATCATAGAAATTTCGGTCCGAGCTGAAGAGCCGTGGTCGCCCCCTTGATCCATCGCCCAGGCCGCGCGCATTACGACTAACCGCGCTGTCTCGAGCTGCGTGTACGACTCCGCGATCATGTCCTGAACCATCTGCATCTTGCCGAGGGCACGCCCCTTCGTCTGCCTTGACGCGGCCCGCTCGCACATCATCTCGAAGGCGTATTGCCCCTGACCGATACATCGCATTGCATGATGAATCCGCCCGCCGCCCAGACGCTTCTGGGACAACAGAAAACCTTCGCCGGGTTCGCCGATCATATGGTCCAGTGGCACGCGGCAGTTTTCGTAGACAACCTCCGAGTGCCCACCGACACGGTCGTAGAGAGTGCCAGGCTCGGAGATGTGCGGATGCGACATCGACCCAACATCACGGACCACAGTCATTCCCGGCGTGTCCTTAGGAACGACGATCATAGACGCCCGCTGATGGGGCGCAGCATCCGGGTCTGTTATGCAGAAGAGCAGGGTGAAGTCGGCGACCGATGCATTCGACGCGAACCACTTATGCCCGTCAATTACCCACTCATCGCCGTCGCGAATGGCACGAGTCGTCATCTCTGTGGGATCCGAACTCGCGGTGAAGGGTTCGGTCATTGAGAACGAGCTGCGAACATCTCCGCGCATCAGCGGCTCGAGCCACCGCTTGCGTTGCTCTTCGGTGGCGCCGACCGCAAGCAGTTCGGCGTTGCCGGAGTCCGGTCCCTGGCAGCCAAACATCTCCGGGGCCATCGAATGGCGCCCGAGGATTTCATGAATCTGCGCGAGCTTCAGTTGCCCCATTCCCTGGCCGCCATCTTCGGGGCCGAGGTGCGGGGCCCAGAGGCCGCGCTTCTTCACCTCCTCTTTCAGCGGTGCCCATAACGTGTCGAGCTGCGCCTGATCGAGCCCCTCGCAGAGGAGATCCAGCGGGATGATTGTGTTGTCTACGAAATCCCGGATCCAATCGAGCTGAGTTTGAAATTCGGGTTCGGTCGAAAAGTCCCATGCCATGGCGCCATTCCTTTTGAGTCGAATTGGACACGCATCGATCACAGTCCGATGCGCGGCCCCTAACCGTAACGGACTGACATGCTGCGGGAAGGGTCGATTTCACGGAGGATCTGAGCGCCACCTATAGGCTAAGTGGACAGGACAACTCATTGCTCGAGGTCGAGAAGCTGGGTCTGCCACAGCACATCGCGAGCTTCGCCATCTATGACTAAACTACCGCAGGGGGTGGACTCGTTCGTTTCAAGCTAATTCTCGGGCATCTGGAATCTCGGCTTCATCTCTCGCCACTGTTTCGCACGAAGCTTGACTATGCGCCGATGGATCTCGAGCGTCCCTATCTCGTCGACGACGAAGAGTTCGATCTCGAATACCACGCGCTGCGAAAGCCGGCGGAGATATTTACCCTGGCGCGCCGGTTCATCACAATGTTGACGAATGTCCCAGGTTCGAATTCCGATCTCTACTTCGCCGGAGCGCAGAGTATTGAAGGGCTTGGAATTGGGCCGCTGGTCCCGGGGATGTCGCTCTTTCATACGGCGACGAGCGTTGTCGTGAACAAGCAGGGCAAGATGCTGCTCAGCTTCTGGGCTTGTTGAGATGCTATGCCGAAC
>JASDVF010000049.1:0-58250 GCA_041440805.1 Myxococcota bacterium
ATCAAGCTCGAACATCTTCTTAGCGTTGACGTCCTGCATCAAGCTCGAACATCTCCGCAAAGCAACACCCGAGCGCAAAGCAGACATCTTCGGACACAGCGCCGTGCAAAGACGCGCAAGTGTGTGCAAATGCGCGCCACGTCTCCCGCAATGCGTTCATCGAACGCCGGCCGCCGCTTAGAACTCGGTGTCTGCTTCCTTGACGGCGCGGAAGAGCGCGAGCTGCGGGATCGTGGCCGCGGTGTCGATCTCGACCGGATACTCGTCGGAGAAGCAGGCATCGCAGATGCCGCGCTTGAGTTCGTTCGTCGCCGTCGCGCGCAAACCCTCGATCGAAAGGTAGCCGAGCGAATCCGCGCCGATCTTCTCACGGATCTCTTCAACGGAATGCATGTAAGCGATCAGTTCTTCGCGGTTCGGCGTATCAATCCCGTAGTGACACGGGCCGACGGTCGGCGGCGAAGAGATACGAACATGAACTTCTCGCGCGCCCGCGGCGCGGAGCATGCCAACGATCTTCACAAGGGTCGTCCCGCGCACAATCGAATCATCGACTAACACGATTCGTTTGCCTTCCAAGAAGCCGCGAACCGGGTTGTGCTTCACGCGAACCTTGAAGTCACGAATCGTCTGCGTCGGCTCAATAAAGCTGCGACTCACGTAATGATTGCGAATCAGGGCGGTCTCGTAAGGAATCCCCGCCGCCTCCGCGTAACCAATCGCGGCGGCACTACCGGAGTCGAGTACAGGCGCGACCATATCCGCTTGCACCTCGTGTTCTCGCGCGAGCACGCGGCCGAGCTCCTTGCGATAGGCGTAGACGTTGTATCCGACCAGGTTCGAGTCGGGCCGCGCAAAGTAGATCTGCTCAAAGATGCAGAAATGTTCCTTCGCTTCTCGCGCCATCGGCCGAATGCTCCGCAACCGACCGCGCCGAATAACAACAACTTCGCCGGGCTCAACATCGCGCTCATGAGTCGCGCCGATCAGGTCGAGCGCACAGGTCTCACTCGAGAGCACCCAGGCGCCGTCCTTGCGACCGATCGAAAGCGGCCGGAAGCCGTGAGGGTCGCGCGCGCCGATCATGGCGTCGTCGGTCAGCAGAATAATGCTGAAGGCGCCCTTTACGCGGGAGATCGCATCTATGAAGCGGTCTTCCATGTGCTTTTCGCGGGAGCGGGCGAGAAGGTGGAGTAGGACTTCGGAGTCAGAGGTCGAACCGAAGATCGCGCCCCGGCCTTCGAGTTCACGCCGGATCACCCGGGCGTTCACGAGGTTGCCGTTATGAGCGATCGAGACGGGGCCACCGTCGGTGTTCGCGCAAATAGGTTGCGCGTTGCGCAGCATGCTCTCGCCGGAGGTCGAGTAGCGAACGTGGCCTACGGCGAAGCGACCCTTCAGGCGTTCGAGGATCGGGGCGCCAAAGGTGTCAGCGACGAGGCCCATGGCGCGATGTGCGACGTGTTCGCGACCGTTCGAGGCGACGATGCCGCAGGACTCTTGGCCGCGATGCTGAAGGGCGTAGAGGCCCAGGTAGGTCAGATGCGAGGCTTCTTCGCTTCCGTGGACGCCGAAGACGCCGCACTCGTCGTGGAAGCGATCCGCGCGATGCTCTTTCTCAAGCGCTTCGAGCTCGTCGTCGGTTAGACGATCAAAGGCGCGACTTGCCGGTGGCAAACTGCCGCCCTGTCCGCGAGCTGCGAGCGCACCGAAAAGTGCGCGCGGAGCGGCAGGTACAGAGGGCGGGCGGGGCGACGTGGACAAAGGGGACTCCCGGTGGGCTCGACCGCACGGGAATTCTGATCCGACCCCCGCGACGCGCGCATAGTAGACAGCGAGGCATACGCGGTCAAACTCCCTCTGCCCTCTCTAACACATCGCGCACAAAGGTTGCTCCGGGATTGCGGCTGGGGTTGAATCCGCGAAGTACGCCCATTGCCCCTGAAAGGACTGGATCACGTGGCGATCGACCGAAAAGAGCTCGCAGCGCTCTGCGAAACCACCCTCGACCAGACCAACTTCTCTGGCCTCGGAAAAAAGATTCCAGGCAAGGTCCGCGACAGCTACCTCGACCCCGAGAAGCGCCCCGGAAAGCGCACGATCATCGTGAGCGACCGCGTGAGCTGCTTCGACCGCGTTGTCGGCACGATCCCCCTCAAGGGACAGGTCCTGAATCAAATGGCCGCCTTCTGGTTCCGCCAGACGGCCAACCTGATCGACCATCACCTGCTTGACGTTCCAGACCCGAACGTTTCCATCGTGCGCGAGTGCAAGACGCTGCCCGTCGAGTTCGTCATGCGCGGCTACCTGACCGGCTCCACCTCGACTTCGATCTGGACCGCCTACGAGCGCGGCGACCGCGCCTATTGCGGGCACGCGCTCCCCGACGGCTTACAGCGCCACGAAAAACTCGCCGAGCCCCTCCTAACGCCCACCACCAAGGCCGGCTTCGGCGACCACGACGAACTCAGTTCCCGCGAGGCGTTAATCGAAAGCGGCGCCATCTCGGAGGCGCTCTACGACGAAGCCCGCACGATCGCGAGCCGACTCTTCGCCGAGGGCCAGCGCTTCGCCGAGAAGCAGGGCCTGATTCTGGTCGACACCAAATACGAGATGGGCCTCGACGACGAAGGCAACGTGATCGTGATCGACGAGATCCACACCCCGGACTCCTCACGCTACTGGCGCCTGGACGGCTACGAGACAGCGCTCTCCCGCGGAGAGTCCCCATCCGCCATCGACAAGGAATACGTCCGGCTCTGGCTCGGCGAGCAGGGCTACAAAGGCGAAGGCATCCCGCCCGAGCTCCCGATTGAGGTTCGGGTCACGGCGGCGGAGCGGTACATCGCAGCATTCGAGCAGGTAAGCGGCCAGCCCTTCGAACCGAACTACGAGGCACCGGTCGCACGGATCGAGCGAAGCCTCGGGCTCTAGGTCGCAAAATGCCCCGCTTCCCCTTTCCCGAGTTCCCCAACGGCTGGTTCCAGATTGCGAACCGGTCGGAGCTGTCGCCTGGCAAGTCCATAGAGCAAAGCTATTTCGGTCATCGTCTCACGCTTTCGATGGCAGAGGGCGGTGAGCTCTCCCTCAGGGCCGAGCGCGACCGCGCGGGGACAAACTCGGTTGCGAGTGCGGGTAGCGGCGCAGCGGCGGCCCCGAGCGCCGCCGGCTCTTGGCCCCTCGCCGAACGCTGTGGCCTCATCTTCGTCCATCACCACTCCGAAGGCGCCCTGCCCTCCTGGGAACTCCCCAGCCTCGGCACCTTCGACGAGCCCGGTTGGACGCCCATGCGAACCACCACCCTCGAAATCCGCAGCCATCCCCAAGAGATCTGCGAAAACACCGCCGACATAGCCCACCTCGCCGCCGTCCATGGCATGACGGTCGGCGACCGCGACGACATCGAAGTCGAAACGCTAGGCACGCTTCTTCGCGTAGGGATTGGTCTGAAGATCGCACCGCGCCCCGACAGCCAAGACGCGAGCGTCGACATGCACATGTGGACCGAGAATTATGGCCCTGCATTAGGCGTCGTCCATCTCACGAATCCCGATGGCACGGAGACGTTCAGCACTTATGCGCCGACGCCCCGCGGCGACGGATTGCTCGACTACCGTATCTCGACGGCTCTGAGGCGACCCGGTACGCCGGAGCAGATCGACAGGGCTCTTGAGCACAGCCATCGCTACCAGTGCGCGACGGTTCTTGAAGACCTCCCTATCTGGGAGAACAAGACGTTTCACGCGCAGCCGCGGTTATCGGAAGTCGACGGGCCGATTGCGCGATTTAGGGAGTGGTACGGGCAGTTCTATTAGGCGGGCGTCGTGCGGTCCGGCCATCGCACCACCGCGCCGAATCCTAGTTCGCCTGAAAGTAGATGTACCCAAGCATCATGTAGTACATGGTCGGAAGCCCGAGCAGGTGCGCATCGATGCGATCGAGCACCCCGCCCATCCCAGGCAAAAGCGCGCCGGTATCCTTCACCTCAGCGTCGCGCTTAAGAAGCGACTCAACGAGGTCGCCGACGATGCCCACAACACAGAGGATGAAGCCGAAGAAAATCGAGAGGCTCCAGGGCATAACGGCGGACCAATCCGGCCGGAGGTAGTCGAAGAGGAGCTTGGTCGCGAGGCAGGCCAAAATCCCTGCAATGATTCCGCCCAGAGCGCCTTCGACGCTTTTATTAGGCGAAATCTCGGGAGCGAGCTTCCGGTTGCCCCAAGCGCGTCCAGCAAAGTACGCCCCGGCGTCGCATAATACGACAGCGACGAGCGCGAAGATCATCAGAAAGATGCCGGTATCGGGCGTGACGCCGAGCGTGACGAGCAGAGCCGGATCCTGATGCGACGCCGCGGCCGTATCGAAGCGCCGCAACAACACCGCATGAGACAGCAGCCAACTCACATAGAAGACGCCAAAGAACGTCCCCGAGATGCTGGCCATCGCCTCGTGGATCTCGTTCTTCCGAAGCTGCGCAACCATCAAAGCCAGCAAGGTTGCCGTCATGGCGAGCATGGCCTGATACGGCGTCCCGAAATACGCGAGCAACATCACCGCTGCGCCGAAGCCAAGGCCGACGGTCTCGAGAGGTTTGGCGCCCTTGTCGACGATGAGGCCGTAGAACTCGTGCTGGGCAAGTAGGCCGATCACGAGAACGATGCCTAGATAGACGAGGCCGCCTTGAGCGATGGCCCAGAGGACGAACGGAATCAGGACGGCGGCTGTCGCGAGCCGGGTGAGGAGATCCTTACGGCGCGAGGCACGCTTGGCTTCGGCGGCTTTTAGAGCTGCCGCCTCGGCGTTGTCTTCGGGCCACGCCGCGTCGCCCGTGGGACTGCTGCCGCCTAACAAATCGACACTTGCGTCAGTAGTCGCTTCGGTTTCGCCCTGCCCGCTCTGCGGAATGCCTTCAGTCACGACTCTTGCACTGCCCCCGTCCAAGCGGGTGTCGCACTTTCGCGCGCGACGCCTTCGCTCATGCCTGGCTCAACTCATTGCTCAGTTCAGACCTAACTAATCCTAGCTTTGGCCTGTATGACCAAAGCCGCCGGTGCCCCGCTCTGTCACATCAAGCACTTCGACTTCCTCCCATTCTGGACGGATGACGGAAGCAATGACGAGCTGGGCGATCCGGTCTCCGCGCGCGACTTCGAAGTCGGCCTCCCCCGCGTTCATGAGGATCACTTGGATCTCTCCGCGGTAGTCAGCGTCGATCGTGCCGGGTGCGTTCGGGATGAGTATGCCATGGCGGAGGGCTAATCCGCTGCGCGGTCGTACCTGCGCTTCAAATCCGTTGGGCAAGGCGATGCGAAAGCCCGTCGGAATCAACCGTCGTTCTCCTTTGGCGAGGAGAATGGGTTCGCCGTCTTTCACAGCGGCCCGCAGATCGAGACCCGCCGCTCCCTCGGATTCTGCCCGAGGAAGCGGTAGGTCTCGTGCGTGCGGTTCGCGGGTGATTTGAACCCTAAGGGTTCCACCCGCGTTTGCAGCGACGTAGCTCAAAAGAGCTTCGCCTCGCTATTCGTCGTCCGATGCATCAGATGCATCGTCGTTGCCTCGTGCCGCTTCATCCGCAAGAGCTTCCTTGCGGGAGAGACGGATGCGGCCCGACGGATCGATGTCGATGCACTTGGCGAGGACTTCGTCGCCCTCTTCCAGTACGTCGGTCACCTTGTCGACACGGCCTTCTGCGAGGTGGCTGATGTGAATCAGGCCATCCGTTCCCGGGAAGATTTCCGCGAACACGCCGAAGTCGGCAATCCGCTTGACCTTCGCCAGGTAGATGCGGCCGATCTCGGCCTCCTGGGTCAGTTCCGTCACCATGGCCATGGCCTGCTCGACCGATGCCCCATCGGGACCGAAGACCGAGACGCGTCCCGAATCGTCGACGTCGATCTTGGCGCCTGTGGTTTCCTGAATGGCACGGATCACCTTGCCGCCCGGGCCAATGATGTCGCGGATGCGATCGGGCTTGATCGCCAGCGTCTCCATTCGCGGAGCGAACTCGTGGAGTTCCTGTCGGGCAGACAAGCCTCCAAGGGAGTCCTGCGTGTCCTTCTCCATGCAGTCCAGGATGTGGAGTCGACCTTCCTTCGCCTGAGCGAGGGCCTTCTCCATGATGTCCCAGTCGACTTCCGTGACCTTGATGTCCATCTGGAGAGCAGTGATGCCCGCCGTCGAACCCGCAACCTTGAAGTCCATGTCGCCGAGATGATCTTCATCACCAAGGATGTCCGACAGAATGACCGTTCGCTTGCCGTCCGTGATGAGGCCCATCGCGATACCCGCAACCGGTGCCTTCAGCGGCACACCAGCATCGAGCAGCGAGAGGGTCGAGCCACAAACTGCAGCCATCGACGAAGAACCGTTCGACTCGAGGGTCTCCGAAACAACGCGAAGCGTGTAAGGGAAATCGTCGTGGTCAGGAAGAACGGGCGTAATCGCTCGTTCAGCCAACGTGCCATGTCCAACTTCACGCCGCCCCGGACCACGGAGAGGACGAGCCTCGCCAACCGAGAAGGGAGGGAAGTTGTAGTGGAGCATGAAGTTCTTCTTCCAGCGTCCACCCATTCCGTCGATCGTCTGCTCATCGAAGCCAGAACCTAACGTCGCCGTCACAACGGCCTGCGTCTCGCCGCGCGTAAAGAGCGCAACACCGTGCGGCCGCGGGTAAGGACGAACCTCACATGCGATCTGCCGGATCTCGTTGCTCTTTCGTCCATCGATACGCTCGCCGGTCGCCATCACGCGTTCGCGCATCAGCTCACCACCGAGATCATGAAGGATATTCTTCACGTTGGTCTGAAGTGCCTTGAGACCGTTCGCGCGTGCTTCGAAATCAGCGAGGGTCTTCACCTCGATTTTTTCGTTGCGGTACTCGTCCCAGATTTCCTGGCGGATCTCCGTCTCGACTGCCTTAACAGCGGTCGCGCGAGCCTTCTTCTCTTTGATCTGGAAGGCTTCGGACAAGCGATCGCCAGCCATCTTTGCGATGCGACCTTCGAGCTCCGAGTTGTCAGCCGCGGCAGGCATAACAAGCTTCGCCTTGCCGACCTTCTTGGCAAACTTTTCGATCGTCTCGATGATCGGCTGGAGTTCACCGTGTGCGTGCTTGAGCGCCGCGAGGATTTCGTCCTCGGGAAGCTGCTTCGCGCCACCCTCGACCATGACGATCGAGCCCGCGTTACCGGCAACGATCAATTCGAGATCGCTCTCTTCAAGATCTTCCGGAACGGGGTTGATGATGTAGTCGCCTTCGACGCGCGCGATGCGCACCGCTGCGATCGGACCAAGGAACGGCATATCGGAGATCGAGAGTGCAGCCGACGCGCCGACGAAGGCGCACATATCAGCCGAGAACTCGGGATCGTGCGAAAGTACCGTCGCCGTGACCTGGGTCTCATCGTTGTAGCCGTCCGCGAAGAGCGGCCGGATCGAGCGATCGATGAAGCGGGAAACAAGCACTTCGCGATCAGCGAGGCGCCCTTCACGCTTGAAGAAGCCACCGGGAATCTTGCCGGCTGCCGCGAACTTCTCAACGAAGTCGACAGTGAGCGGAAAGAAGTCGATGCCCGCTCGGGGCTTTGAATGTACGGCGGTCACGAGGACGACGGTGTCGCCGAAGGTGACCGTCACGGATCCGGCCGCCTGTTTGGCGATCTTTCCGGTTTCGAGAGTCATCGTCCGGCCGCCGATTTCGACGGACGTGGACGTAGGTTCAAACCAATAAGGCATATGTGTTCACTTTCGTTGGTACATCGATCTCGCTCCCCCTCTTCCTACTCGAGCTGGGATTCGAAAATCGACGTGTGGATGGTCTCGAGCGCACTTTGCGCGCGCATCCTCCCTGGATGCAATACGAGACCGTGGACCTGTTCCAAATGATTGGAACGGCCCCGGACTACGGGATCACCCATGCGCGAATGACTGGGAGGGGTTCGCGTATGGCCGACTCCCGTATTCATCGGGACCAGGCCAATCGGCGAAGAAACTATCGGCGCAGGCCGAGTTCCTGAATCAGCGAACGATAGCGGTCGACATCCTTGCCCCGAAGGTAATCAAGGAGACGTCGGCGCTGGCTCACGATCTTCAGGAGGCCGCGACGTGAATGATGATCCTTCACGTTGGTCTTAAAGTGGTCCTGGAGGCCTGCGATGCGCTCGGTGAGGAGAGAGATTTGGACTTCGGGAGAACCCGTGTCCGCATCGCTGCGCTTATGCGTTGCGATGACTTCCGCCTTTTTTTCTGCAGAGATCAAGTCGAATGACTCCTGTGTGACTCGTGGCCGACCTACTAGGGCCGGCCTAACAGTCACTCGTCGGGGAATCGAGGTTTCGATCCGCCGGTTTTCGCGATTCCCGTCTATTTCGCTCTTTTTGAAGAGCTAGACGACGCACCTGCGCCGACCGGGAAACCATTGTTTTTGCGTCTTTTTTCGGACCGCGAGATTTTGACGGATCCTCGCGGGGCTGGCAACGGCCGAAACCGCTTTTCTTTGGCCGAGAGCCCTAGCCTGGGGCTTGCCCCCTACTGAGGTTCCGGCGGGAGCACTCTGAGCGGCCAAAGTCGATGATCCGCACGGATCTCGCCGACCGCTAAGAAGGTCCCCTCGTCGTCCACAACAGAGACTCGCGTCCCGGGCTTCTGCGTATGCAACTCGCCCGCCGGCAGGTCGCCACCGTTCCCAAGCCGCGCCTTCTGCTCCCCATTGAGAGCAAGCACAGGGAATCCGAGAGCGATCTCGGGCTGGATCAAGCAGTCGTTGACGGTGCCGTCTTCGATCGCCGCTTCAATCGTCTCGAAAGTCCGCGCTTGCTCGAGCACAAAGGGCCCGCTGCGGGTCCGTCGAAGGCCGCCAAGATGCGCGCCGCAGCCGAGCTTGGTGCCCAGATCGGCTGCCAAGACTCGAATATAGGTCCCAGCACTGCAGAGCACACGAACGTCCAACTCCGGCGAGTCGAAGCGAGTCATCTCGATCTCGTTAAACGTGATCCACTTGGGCTCGCGCGTAACGACCTCCCCGGCTCGGGCCAGCTTGTGAAGCGGCACGCCGTTCATCTTCACCGCGCTGTACATGGGCGGCACCTGCTGGATGTCTCCGAGGAAAGTTTTGAGCTCAGCTTCGACTTCGCTCTGACTCGGCAGCTCGCCGTCGAAGGTGCTGAGCACAGCCCCTTCGAGATCGAGGGTGTCCGTCTCGGAGCCGAGCACGACGGTTCCGTCGTAGCCCTTGGCTCCACCTTCTATAAACGGGATGAGTTTGGTCGCAGCCCGGATCGCAAGTGGCAGAACCCCCGTTGCTTGAGGGTCAAGAGTGCCCAGATGCCCAACGCGCCGCGTGCCTAGCCATCTTCGGGCGGCGTCCACGACGTCATGGGAGGTCATCCCGGACGGCTTGTCTACGATCAGGAAACCCGAGGGTCCCGGCGGCTCCGGCCTACGCTTACGCTGATTACGTCTCGCCATCGTTCTGGTCTTCTTCTCCGTCGTGGCCAGTGCCTGGGGCGTCGCCCGTGGTATTGCCCTTGGTCTTGGCCGATCCTGTTTCTGTATCGAGCTCACGTAGGAGGTCGAGGGTATGACTGCCTTCGGCGATCGAATCGTCGAGGACAAAGCGCAGCGCAGGGGTGTGGCGCAGCTTCACGCGCTTCGAAAGCGAGCGGCGAATGAATCCCTGGACCGACCCCATTACTCTCTTCAGCTCAACGCGCCGCGCTTCATCGGGGTCCTCACCGAGGGGGCTATAGAAAATCGTGGCCGCGCCCATGTCCGACGCGAGTTTCACGCGCGTAATCGTGACGAGCCCGATCCGTGGATCTTGCACTTCGTCGCGCAGGATCTCAGAGATCTCCCCACGAATCTGTTCGGCTACGCGCCGGATGCGTACTGAATCCGCCAACGCTGTTACTCCTCGGATGAATTGGAGGGGTTCTTGGGATCGACGCGATCCCGCGATTCCCCGAGCCCTTCGTTCCAGGGCCAATCTTCGTCTTCGCCGCCCGAAGCGAGCGGCGCTTCCACCTCGAGGGGCATCCGGATCGTGTCTAGATCCGAACCGATGACCCGTGCGAGATGTGTTTCTTCCACGAAGTCGATCGCACGAGCAAGCGCTCGCCGAATCGCGACTTCGTCGCTGCCGGTCATCGAAAGTCCGAGGGTGGCGCGCTGCCACGTCCCCTGCCCTCCGACTTCACCGACTGATATGTTGAATTTATTACGGAGACGTCCCGCCAGTGACCTTACGACGCCTCGCTTCGCTTTGAGCGACTGCGAGGCCTCGACATGAATCTCGATCACCGCAACGCCTACGATCATGCGAACCCGCTCCGATCGAGACGTCCGACATCGCGCCAGTTCGACTTACATCCAATTTGCGAGACAGCGCAAGCGCAGCTCGCGCTTAGTCTTACCTCTTATGGCATTGCAGCGAGGACTAGCTCAACTCCGAACGACGAAACCTAACGTCAGACTTCTCAGAGCGTCGCCGGCCTCTCGTTCAGCTCGTAGGCCTCGATGATGTCCCCGACCTTGACGTCGTTATAGGTGGCCACCCCGATGCCGCACTCCATGCCATTGATGACTTCCTTGACATTATCCTTGAAGCGTCGCAACGAGCCGACCGTTCCCGTGTACATAATCTTGCCATCGCGCACCAATCGACAATTAGAATGCCGAATGACCTTGCCTTCGAGAACCCGCGAACCGGCGATCGTGCCGATCTTCGGAATCGTGAAGGTTTCGAGGATTTCCGCACGACCGAGCATGTTCTCCGTGACGACCGGCGGCAAGAGTCCTGCCATGGCCGCCTTCACGTCATCGAGCATCTCCATGATGATCGAGTAGGTGCGGATCTCGACGCCGTCCGTGTCGGCCTGGCGCCGCGCATCCGGATCCGGACGAACGTTGTAGCCGAGCACGATCGTGCCACTCGCAGAAGCGAGATTTACGTCGTTAGGCGTGATCGCACCAACACCCGACGAGAGCACGCGAAGCGTGACCTCGTCCGTCGTCAGCTTCTCTAGAGAGTCGCGAGCCGCTTCGCATGTGCCCTGCACGTCCGACTTGAGAACGACCGTGAGTTCCTTCGGTCCTTCTTCTCCAGCCTGCGCGTAGAACTCGTCCAAAGTGAGCTTCAGCTTCGGACCCGCGGCCTTGCCGCGTTCCTGATCTTCACGGTGATCCACGATCTGCTTCGCCACGCGGTCGTTCTCGACAACATGGAAGGACGCGCCTGCCTTTGGTACGCCAGAGAGGCCCGTAATCGAGACGGGCGTCGACGGGTCTGCTTCCTTCACGTTCTTGCCTAGATCGTTCTGCACCTGTCGAACGCGGCCCCAATCGGTGCCAACCACGACCGTGTCACCCTTCTTGAGCGTGCCGTCCTGAACGAGCAGTGTCGCCACTGCGCCGCGTCCCTTGTCGAGACGCGCTTCAAGGACCGAGCCACTCGCGCGACGTGCAGGATCTGCCTTCAGCTCGAGAATTTCGGCCTGAAGCACGAGCATCTCAAGGAGCTGCTCGATGCCGTCGCCCGTCTTGGCCGAAACGTTCACGCACGCCACGTCTCCACCGAAGTCTTCCGGAACGAGATTATGTTCAGTGAGTCGCTGTTTTGCCTTCTCCGGATCCGCATCCGGCAGATCGCATTTATTGACCGCGACTACGATCGGACAACCCGCCGCCTGCGCGTGCTCGATGGCTTCGACGGTCTGGGGCATAGGCCCTTCCGTCGCGGCGATCACCAAGACAACGAGGTCGGTCACCGCGGCGCCACGCGCACGCATCTGCGTAAAGGCCGCATGGCCAGGCGTATCGATAAATGTTAGGCGGTGGCCACTAGCCTCCACCTGATAGGCGCCGACGTGCTGCGTAATGCCGCCCGCTTCGCCATCCGTCACCTTGGTCTGCCGAATCGCATCGAGCAGAGACGTCTTGCCATGATCGACATGGCCCATGACCGTAACGATCGGCGGACGCGTTTGTTCGTTTTCGCTGACTTCGACTTCTTCAGGCGCGGCCACATCAAGGAAGGCTGCTTCCTTGAAACCGACGTCCGTCGCATTGAAGCCCATCTCGGCTGCGATCCTCTCGACGGTCGCGAAGTCGATCCGCTGATTGACCGAGACCATGATGCCCAGGGCCATAAGCTTGCCCTGGATTGCAGGAGCCTTGAGGCCGGCCTGCTTCGCGAGTTCACCGACGCTGATATCGCCTTGGACCTTCACAACTCTTATCAGTGCTCCTGGGGCTAGCGGTGCTGCCTTCGGCGAGAGCTTGTCCCGTCGGCGTGCACGCGGATTGACCATCTTCGGCGGTGACGGCGCGGCAACGTTTCGACGCTGCTCCGGGCCACGACCCGTGATCTGGCGAGCGAACTGCTCTTGTTCCTGGAGGTTCACGACCTCACGGACACGCTTGCGCTGCTTGCCCTTCTTGTCCGCAGCCGCGGCAGGAGTGTCGGCGGGCGTTGCTGCAGGCCCAGTGCGTCCATCGCGATCCGCAGCGGGAGCGGTCGGGGCCGTGCGAGGCGCAGCGGGCGCCTTCGGTGCAGCCGGTTTATTTGCGGCGGCCGCCACAGGCGCGGGAACGGGGGCACCCTCCGCCGGCGCAGCAGCTTCTTCGCCACCTTCGGTCGCGGGCGTTGCAACTTCGACGGCTGGAACGGAATCCGCAGCAGCAGCGATCGTTTCCGGTACTACCTCGACGGGCGCTGCTTTCTCTTCAGGGGCGGCTTCTACGACGGGCTCCGGAACGGGCTCGGGCTCCTTCTTGCGGCGGCGGCGAACAACTGTCGTGCCTGCCTTGCCTTCGAGTCGGCGTTCATCGACTTTGCGAGCCGATTTGCCGCCACTGCCCATCTTGTCTCGAAGAAGCTCGACCTGGTCGTCGGTAAGCGACGCCATAGCGTTCTTGAGTTCGATGCCGTGTGTCCCGGCCTGCTCGACGAACTCGTTGCGCTCTATGCCGAGTTCTTCGGCGAGCTTGTATGCCCTGATCTTTGCCATCTATTCCTGCTAGCCCTGGGTCGCCCCGCCGGTCTCGCGTGTATTCGCGAGAACTCGGCTCCGTCTCGATGTCTAGTCGGTCATTGGACCGACCTCGTCATTTCGTTAGTCATACTTCGCAGCCGAACCAGGTCGGCTGCACTTTGTCGATTCGCGCCGATCATTCCTGACTATCGGCAGCGGGGTCCGCGGGCGGATCCCCCGGTTCGTCCGAAGCAGGTTTGTCCAAAGCAGCTTCGGCAGCCGACGCTCTCGCCGCAGCCGCAGCCGCTGCATTGGCCTTAGCCTCTGCACGCTGCCGTTCTTCGTCCTCCACATCCTGCTGCGCCTTCTCTTCGTCGGCGGTCTTCTTCACGCTCACCAACTCAGCAGCCTTCGCCTTGATCGACTGAGCACCAGCCTCATCAATTCCAGGTAGCTGCGTCAGCACTTCAGGCGCGCAATCAGCAAGATCTTCAAGAGACATGATGCCCTGCTGCAAGAGCAGATCGGCTTCCGGATCGCCACAGCCTTCGACGACGGAGACCGCCTTCGAAAGCCATTCCGCGATCTCGCGCATCTTTGATTCGCTCTTGATGTCGATCTTCCAGCCCGTGAGCTGAACGGCGAGTCGAACGTTCTGGCCACGGCGCCCGATCGCCAGCGAAAGCTGGTCGTCCGGGACAATCACGTCCATCGCGTTTTGCGTCTCGTCGATGATCACCTTGGAAACCGCGGCAGGAGCAAGCGCACTGCACACATAACGTGCGGCATCCGCGTTCCATGGCACGATGTCGATTCGCTCGCCACGAAGTTCCTGAACGACGGCCTGTACTCGGCTGCCCTTCATGCCGACGCATGCGCCGACGGGATCCACGTCGCTGTCGCGAGAGACGACAGCGATCTTCGACCGGCCACCGGGCTCGCGCGCCGCGGACTCGATCGAAACGATCTTCTCGTACATCTCGGGCACTTCCTGTTCGAAGAGCTTGACCAAGAATTCGATCGATGTACGTGTCAGGATAATCTGCGGGCCCTTCGCGACCTTGCTCACGTCCATGACGTACGCGCGGACGCGGTCGCCGGGGCGGTAGCTTTCTCGCGGGACCTGCTCCTTCGCGGGAATGATCCCTTCCGCTCGGCCGAGGTCGACGATGATCGAGCCCTTTTCAAAGCGGCGAACGATACCGTTGACGACTTCGCCCTTACGATCGCGATATTCATCAAAGGTGTTGTCCCGTTCCGCGTCGCGGATGCGCTGGATGATCACCTGCTTCGCCGCCTGCGCGAGAATGCGACCAAAATCCGTCGTATCGAGCTTTACGCCGATCTCATCGCCAAGTTCGACGTCGGGATCGTAATCGCGCTGCGCCTCACCGATCAGGATCTGGCTGTCGCGGTCCGAGATATTTTCGACGACTTCGCGAAACTCGAAGAGCTCGACCTCGCCGATTTCATCGTTGTAACGAGCCTCGATCTCCTTCTCCTGGCCGAAACGCTTGCGCGCAGCCTGAAGCATGGCCTCTTCGAGGGCGCCCGTGATCTCGGCTCCATCGATGCCCTTGTCTTTCGCGATCTGGTCGATTTCGCGTTTGAGATTCTGTCCAAACATGACGTTCTCACCTCACCGGTTTTGCGCGCTCACTCGCGTCCGCTTGCCGTGCCTTGCTCGTAGTATGTCCGAGGGGCCAACCTCGATTGATCGCTTGCATCGTTCCGAATCTGAAATCCCACGGCGGCTAGCTAATGGGTTTTGCGTTCTTCTTCGGCTGATGTTTAGGCTGCTGTTTCGTTTTAGGAGCCCACTTCTTTTTGGCTGCCTTGCCTTCCGAGGTTGTTTCTTCGGATCCCTTGCCGAAATCCGTACTCGAAAACTCGTAAATGCTGTTGGCCTTCTCGATTTCATCGAAGGGAATCGACACGTCGATCCCATCCACTTCCATTTTTACTTCTATCTCCGAAGCTCCCGGCTCTACTTCCGCCGAGAGCAATCGGCCTCTAAATCTTTTGCGTCCTTCTATGGGGCGTCTCGTCCGCAGCTTCACGGTCAGACCGACCGCTGCGAGGAAATCCTTTTCTCTGCCGAGGAGTCGATCCAGTCCAGGTGACGAAACTTCAAGCTGATAGGCGCCCGGCATGGTGTCCGCGGCGTCAAGCAAAGTCTCGACCTCCCTTGAGATGGCGACGCAATTTTCGATGGGTACCCGACCGTCACTCGTAGGCGAGTCAACGGTGACCCGGAGCAATCCCTGCCCCCGATTTCGGGCCACATCGACATCGACGAGCTCACATTCGTGTTCCAACACAACGGGCTCGATCAATTCGCGCAACTCCTCCGGAATGTCTCGATAGATTGGTTCGGCTCCTCTCTGTTTCTTTCTGTCTCTCTGCTTAGACTCAGTCTCATCTGGTTTGATGAGGCCGAGTGCCGCCACCTGACGACCCATCTGACTATCTCAAGCCCCTCGTGCCGCCCCACCAACCCCGCTCTGGCACCCGAGTTCTAATCTCGTGCACAAAAACGAAAAAAAGCGGACGAAACGCCCACTTCCCTGGTGGTTCCAACCAGCATTCTGCTTGGGAGAGGATCATATCCTCACCCCTTCGCAGTCCACTGGTGACCCGAAAAGTATGAATCTCAAGTCGCAATGCGCGCCGAGAGCCCGCGCAAATTAAGTGAATGTAGGCGGAAAGGCAAGGAAGCTGCATTCGCACACTTAACTTCCCTCGGGGGAATAGCTTTTCAGCCCGTTTCGAGGGCCCCGGTCAGGTCCGCAACGCGGGCAAACCCATGCCGCGCGGCGTAGTCGGCGAGCCCTTCCACAATCCGTCCAGCGATCCCCGGATCGAGGTAGTTCGCGGTCCCCACCTGAATTGCAGTGGCACCACAGAGCATGAACTTCACCGCATCTTCAGCACTCGAAATGCCTCCGACACCGCAGATGGGAATCTTCACCGCCTGCGCCGCTTGCCAAACCATCCGCAAAGCGATCGGCCGAATCGCCGGCCCTGAAAGCCCGCCTAGAATATTCGAGAGAATCGGTCGGCGTGTTTCGACATCGACTTCCATCGCCTGGACCGCGTTGATCATTGAAATGCCGTCTGCTCCTTCTGCTTCGCAGACCTTCGCCATATCGGCAATGCGCGTCACGTTAGGCGAAAGCTTGACTAACAAGGGACCGGTTGTGGCCTTCCTAACCGTAGCAACGAGTTCCGCAAGCAGCTTCGGGTCCTGACCGAATTCGATGCCCCCTGATTTTACGTGGGGGCACGAAGCGTTGATCTCGATTCCTGAGATTCGTGGATGTCCTGAGACTTGCGAGGCGAGTTCTGCGTAGATCTCGGGCGCAGTGCCGAAAGCGCTCGCAATCACGACCACGCCCTCAGGCAGCGCAGGGAGCTTCTCTTCCAGAAACGCGCGTACGCCGACGTTTTCGATGCTGATCGCATTGAGCATGCCGGACGGCGTCTCACCGATTCGCGGCGGCGGATTCCCGAAGCGGGGCTCTAACGTCAGGCTCTTGGCTACGAAGCCGCCGATCTTTTCGAGATCAAGAAAAGGCGCGAACTCCGTGCCATAGCCGAACGTGCCGGAGGCTGTGAGAACCGCGTTCCTAAGCGGAATACCCGCGAATTCGACTCGCTCGTCGACCGTGGCAGTGCCCGTAGTCGTGCTCGCGGTTGTCCCCTTGGGAGCGCCGCTGGTTAGAACCGCCCCGTCCTGCTCCGCGCTCACGGCAATCCCTCCCACGCGATTTCGCGTGCATCGAACACCGGCCCCGCCTTACAGACAAGTGAAAAGCCGCCTTCAGCACGAGGCGCGGCACAGCCCAAACAAACGCCGAACCCGCAGGCCATAGGATTCTCGAGGGAGACGAGACAATCGACGCCCTTCGCCCCCGCCATGTCTGCGCACGCTCGCATCATCGGCGTCGGCCCGACGGCGACGACCAAAGCGCCCTCCCCTGATTCAATCAGGGCCGCTTCAAGGGGCAGCGTGATCCGACCTTCGACGCCAACGCTACCGTCCTCGGTCGCACAAATAAGTTCGACGCCCTCAGCCGACAGTGCGGCAAAATCGTCGTAGCCAATCAGATCTGCTTCGGCGCGCGCACCTAACAAAACCCGGGTCGAGCGGCCGGTCGCTGCAAGCGCCCTCGCCAATTCATAGAGCGAAGCAATTCCGGTCCCGCCGCCGACGAGCAGCGCCGGTGCATCTGCTTCTTCGACGGGAAATCCCTCTCCCAAGGGCCCGACGATCGAAACCGACTCTCCAGGCTGCGCTTCAGACAATAAAGTTGTCCCGCGTCCAACGACTCGGTACAGAAGCTCGAAGGCCCGCTCAGAATCTCGACATTCGGGTGTAGCGCCGAGATCGCGATAGACCGCCATCGGTCGCGGAAGCAGCGGATCGTGCCTGGGCACACTCGCGGTCGCTCCGGCACCGACCATCACGAACTGGCCCGGAATGGATCCAGGCCAATCGGGAACGGCGAGTCGGAGCTTCCGTCCGTTCCGATCGGCCATGTTTGAAAGCACTCGACCCTGCCCCCTGATAGGAAGGGACTCGGATCGAATCGACGAGATCATGGGAGCTGCGGCGCTCAATCAATTCTCCGTTTGGGCGCGCCAAGTAAACAGCAAAGCATCCGCGCCGTCGGGGTAATAGCGTGCTCGCCGCCCGACGACCACGAAGCCTTTCGACTCATAGAGCGCACGAGCTGGAACGTTCTCGCTCGACATCTCAAGCCGTACCTCGACGACCCCCTCGGCAGCTTCTCTAGACAGGAACTGCGCAAGGATCTCGCCACCGATCCCGAGACGCCGTCGTTCCGGATCCACAGCCACCAAGTCGATCTCCGTCAGATCGAAATCCAACCGGCGTCCCAAAACGAGCCCCTCGAGAGGCTCGTTCTCGCCCGAGTCCTGCCCCCGGCCCTCGTCCTGCCCAGACTCCCGTGTCACTAGAATTGCGTTGTCAGCGGAGAGCGCATCCGAGATTTGAGAAAAATTCCAAGGGTGATCCATCGCGCCGGCCACGAGATCCGCAACCCGGACCACGAGCGTATTGCTTTCACCCCAACCAGGCTCAGCACCTCGCACTGTCAAATCCCTCTCCCGCCCGCGCCTCGGGCCCGCATCCCGTTGAATCACCACACGAAATCGATCATCAAGCAGCACGCCTCGAATGTCGATAGAGAGTCCGCAAAACCCCCGATTTAGAATCGACACGAGGCAACCTTGGCCACTGGTCTCGACACACAGCAACAGATCTTCTCAAACAATCCCGATGACCGCTTCCAGGCCATCGACCACAATGCCTGGGGCGAAGACTCCTCACGAGAATCTCCACCCAGCTCTGCGAACGACTCGAACGAGACCGTTAGGCGCAGGACACGAGGCCGACGGAAGCATCCGCACACCCGGCGCGGGTCTCCAATTCGCGGATCAGACCCTAACCGCTCCGCTCGCTCGAGAACTGGAAGACTTCTCCAACTGAGGGTGGGTGGCTAGCCGCCCGCGCGCCCGCCCCCATATTCCTGCGCCACGATCGCACGAACAAGTTCATGGTGGAGTCGGTGCCCGCCTTTCGACACCGATACCTTCGCATGAAGCGGCGCACCTAGCAGACTGAGGTCCCCGATCAGGTCGAGGACCTTGTGCCGCACGAATTCGCCCTGCATACGCAAGCCGCCCTCGTTCATGACGCCGGCCTCGTCCACGACGATCGTATTCTCCAGGCTACCGCCGAGACCAAGCCCCGCCTTCCGAAGCGCTTCGACTTCGGCCATCAAGCCAAACGTACGCGCGGGGGCAATTTCCGCCGCGAAGACCGATGCGTCTACGACGTCCTCTTTGAAGCGTTCGTACCCGATCGCCGGTTGTGGAAAATCAATTTCGTAGTCAATCCCAAACGTCGCTGCGGGCACCGCACGAATCGAACAATCGTCGTCTTGAATCTCGATCGGCCGCGACAGGACGATCGGATTTCGCTTCTCGCCTAACGAAACGAGCCCTGCTCCTAAGAGCCACTCAAGGATCGGCGCCGCACTCCCATCAAAGGCAGGCACCTCCGGTCCGTCGATACGAATGCGCGCGTGATCGATTCCGGCCATAGAGAGCGCCGCGAGCAGATGCTCCACGGTTGCCACGCGATCTCCTTCGACGCCTAAGATTGTTGCGCGGGCTGCCGAGTCGACCGCATCAATGCTCGCGGGAATCTCCGTGCCTTTTTCGGTCACGAAGACGCGCCCCCCTCCCTCGGCGGGATCAAGGAACAGACAGACGGGGCGCCCTGAATGAAGACCGATGCCTTCAAACCTGATGGCGCGTTTGATCGTCGCTTCGTACAAGACCCGCTCCCGGCTTCGTGCAAATCGCACGTGGGCAGCTTAGCAATCAGAGGAATTGCGTCGCCAACCACTTCACACTTCACATAGGCAGGGGCGCGCGCGGGTCCTGCGGGCCTTAACCGTTGGTCCGGTCCGTTTCGACGACGTCCGAGAGCGAACTCCGAACCTCGGCCAGAATTTCTCTCGCGGACTGATATCGATTCGCTGGATCCTTCTGGAGACATCGATCGACGATGCGCGAAAGATTGTCCGGCAGATCGGGCTTCAGATCCTGCATGCTCGGCGGCTGCGTGTGCACATGGTGATAGGGAATATTGCCTTCCTTGAAAGGCACGGTTCCCGTCGCCATCTCAAAGATCGCAACACCGAGGGAATAGATATCTGTTCGGTGATCAACGTTCTTGCCCAGCGTTTGCTCGGGGCTCATATAGTAAGGCGTGCCTGCAACGACGGTCGTATGGTTGCGTGCCTCTTCGATGACCTTGGCCAGACCGAAGTCCATCAGCTTGGCCTTCTTGTCTCGAGTCCACATCGTATTCGCGGGCTTAATGTCGCGATGAACGACCTTCTTTTCATGGGCGTATGCGAGGGCTTCGCTCATCTGCATAAGGACATTCAGAATGCCCGAAGGCGAAATCGGCCCGCGACGACGAAGAATTTCTTTCAGCGTAGTGCCTTCAACGTATTCCATCGCGATGTAGAAGCGACCGGCCTGTTCGCCCGTATCGTAGACCGTCACGATATTCGGGTGATTGAGCTTCGCGGCGGCCTGCGCTTCACGCATGAAGTTATTGATCGCCTGCGTGTTCTCGGTCAGCGCCTGAGGAAGGACTTTGAAGGCGACGATTCGGTCAAGCAAGGTGTCCTGAACCTTGTATACGATGCCCATGCCACCGCGGCCAAGTTCACCAACGATCTGATAGCGGTCGTCTTCCGCACGCTGATTCGGTGCGCGTTCGGAGCCCCCCCGATCGCCAGCGCCTGTCGTGCCCGCAAGCGGTTCATTCTCGCCGGCAATCACGCGTACTTCAATAAGCCGCTCTTCGACGTCGCGAAAATGATAGTCGAAGGCCATGATCTTCTCGAAAATCTCGACGGCTTCGCGAGCGTTCCCATTATCCTGGTAGATCGTGGCGAGCTTGTAGTAGCCCTCTATGGTTTCGTGGGTGAGCTCGCTGTCACCAATCGCCTGCTGCAACGTGGTGATTGCGATGGCCAACTGACCTCGCGCAGCAAAGACGTCTCCGAGGATCGCCGCAGCGCGCGCGAAGTCTCCATCTTCCTGCGCGACCTTCTGGAGGACCGAAATCACATCTTCATCGCGGCCTTCGGCATGATAGATCTCGCCTGCCCGCACAAAATCGCCGGCCTTGTCGAGTAGTTCCGCTTCGCGCAGGGCGTTCCCACACAAGGCGAAGCACTCGGCGGCTTCGGTAAACCGACCGGCCTTTTCGAAAGCGTTGCCGGCGCGGTCTCGGTCGCCTGCGAGTTGGAACATCTCAGCCGCGGCTGCGAATCCGTTTTGCGCTTCGTAACACTCCGCTGCCTTTTCGTATTGTTCAAGCGTGCGATAGAGATCGCCCGCTTCCATATGATCGCCCGCTTCTGCAAGCAGCACCGCCGCCCGCGCGCTATTCCCAGAGTCTCGCAGGTGCTGACCCAGAAGTCGTAAAGCATCCGCGCCCTGCCCGGCCTGCCGAAGCGCTTCGGCGGCCTTCTCGACTTCGCCCGCTTGCCGGTAGTGGCTCGCGGCGGCATCATAATCGCCTAACATCGCACTGACTTCGGCGGCTTCAAGAGAGCAGCCGCCGCGCTCGAAAATAGCCAGAGCCTTGGCGGTATCCTCAGCTTTCAAGTAGAGCTTGCCGGCCTGACGAACGAGCTTCGCCATGTCCGCGGACTTCTTCGGATCGAGATCGGCACTGCCCCGCTCATCCCTGAAGACCCTCTCCAAATTCTCGGCGGCGAGTCTCCAATCCTTGCATTTCACATACATAGCCGCGGCATGCCGCGAGAAATCCGTCTCGGCGTAACACTGAGCGGCCTCACGAAATAGCCCGGCCTTCTCGAACATCTCCGCCGCCACGCTCTTATGCTCACACTTCAAATAGCAATCTGCTGCACGGCCCCAGTCTTCTTCCTGCCCGAAGATTGAGCCCGCGGCTTCGTAGTTCTCGCCTTCGAGGTGGAGTTCCGCTGAGTCGACGAAACGATTCTGATCGTGCCTAATCTCAGCGGCACGTATGTACTCGCCCGCTTCTATGTAGATTCCCGCTGCTTCGTCGAGCAGTTCATGGTTCCAAAGCAAATCGGCGGCTTCGAGAAGCTCGCCCTGCTTCCGCAAACCCTTCGCTTGCTTAATAATTTTCTTGGCGGCGCGCTTATCCGCTCGCGTCTCGGCCTCAGCTTCTCCGCCGGCCGCCTCTGATGTCTTTTCTTTGGGCGTGACGTCGACACCGCCGCTGCGTCCCAAGAGACCCACCGAGAAGCCTAATAAGACCAGGCCCGCTGGGAGCAAGACGAACCGCAGGAAAGTCTCGGCGACACCTTCTTCCAGCGTGACAGCGAAGTCGCGGGACACACCGACGCCGGCATCCAAAGCCGCACGATTGAGTGCTTGCAATTGTCGTCGCGCCTGATCGGCGAGCTCAGTTTTGGTGCCGTAGCTCGCGAGCAATGCAAAACCGCCGAGTGCCGTGAACAGACAGGCGAAGGCAAACGACAAGATTTGGGCGACGATTCGCACGCAGGTACCCATGTAGCCCCCCGATGGGGACCCGTTCGGATTCCCGACGAAATACCCACCACCCGGTGCGCGCCCGCAGGAGTCCAGCCCCGCGTATCGGCCGCCCCGACCCTGCGGATGAGTCGGGAATCTCTCATCTGCGGCGGGCTCGGCAGACTCCCGTATGCTTCTGCCGTGCCTAGGTCGAACCCCGTACTCACCCATGCAGCCCCGCCCTATCTTCATTGCGTTAAACGCAGAAGAGCCCTTGAGCGTCGTAGTTGTCGTGCTTCGGCTTTCGTAGCCGCATTCAGGCGGCGAATCGCTCTGCCCGCGCTCGCGTTTCTGAATCTGTGGGCGCTTCCCATTGGGGCGGCAGATTCCCCTCCTTTTGAAACTCACAAGCACGAGATCATTGGTCAGATCCACCAGGTGTGGACGCTCACGATTTCCGATTGCGCCGAAGCTGCTTCCGACCTGCTTGTGCTGAGCACACGCGGCGGTCCGCCGACGCCCGAGAAGCGGATCACGTGGATGCCCTGTGGCTCCGCACTCGTACCCGACGATCCCCGAATCATCGAACGCCGTATCCCCGCCGAAACCGCGGTCGTGGATGTCGCGCGTATCCCGGGCCGCGATGGCGTGCAGCTCGTGCTTGCTTCGGCGGAGGGCATCCGGATCGAGGCGCTCGAAAACGATGAGGCCGATCGGTTCATCAAAGTTCCTGGTGGGCTCGCGCTTCCGGCCCGGCCGTGGGAGCTCTCCCGCATTCCGATGATCGACGACTGGGAAGATCTCGGGCCGCCGAGTGCGCTGGTCCCTTCAGCGCAGGGCGCCTGGCTCATAGACCTCGAAAGCGGTGCCGCCCGGTCGCTCCCGCTCCCGGTCTTCGCTGCCTACAAGACTTGGATGCCTAGCCTTCCGGAGACCGAGTGGAGGTGGCTCGTCGAACAAACGCGCTGGCCAACGCTTTCGCGGGGGGACGAAAACGGGGACGGCCGTCTCGACCTGATCGCGATGAGTCGCTGGGCGATCTGGGTTTACCACGCGGGCCCGGACGGCCTGCCGGCTACGCCGAGTCGAAAGATCCCGCTTGCGCCCTTCGATGAGGAGCAAGAGCGTGAATGGGAAACGACCGCGACGAATTATTTCGCGCGGGATCTCGACGGGGATTCGCGGGTGGACTTGGTGCTTAGCACCGTCGGCGGCGGCCTCACCGAGGGCCGCACCAGCAGCCGCGTCTACCTCAACCCGGAACCGCCGGCGAGCACCGAAGGCTCGGGGGGTGGGGGTCTAGATCCGACGCGCACGCCGGATGCCGCGCGAGTGATCGAAGGCGGATTCTCTGGCCTGAGCTTCGTCGACGTCGATGGGGACGGCCGCGATGAGATCCTGGAAACGAGTCTCGAGTTCGGCGTGCTTCAGGTCGTTCGTTTTCTTCTGACGCGCACCGCGGAGACAAGGGTCCGGATCCTTCGCCTCGACGCATCCGCCGAGGGGGGCACTCGAGAGATCTTCGACGACGATTTCGCCTTCACCCTCGACTTCGATAACGGGGGAGCGACCGGCCTCGTCCCTAGTCTCGGAGACTGGAACGGCGACGGCGTGCTGGACTTCTACCTGGCCGATGGCGATGACGCTGTCACTTTTAGGATGGGCTCGAAACGTCCGGGCAAACCGATTTTTGGCCGCACCTTCGGTCAGCTCAAGATTCCCCTCAGTGGAGGCCAGAGTCGCGTCGCCGATCTCGATGGGGACGGCCTCGACGAGATCATCGCCTTCAACACCCGACTCCCCGACGCACCGCTCATCGTCTTCGAAAACCTCGGCCGCTTCCCGGGGACTCGACCGACGCTCAACGAGACGGACGAGGCTGGCCCACCTGGCCCGAAAGAATAGGCCTCGCTAAGTCGCCGCGATCGGCCCCGATCAGGCTCGCGTAAACGGGACATCGAGATGCGTGAAGGCTCGCTCGGTTGCAACGCGCCCGCGTGGAGTCCGAGTCAGAAAACCACAATGAATCAAGTAGGGTTCGACGACATCTTCGAGCGTCCCCTTGTCCTCTCCAACGGCTGCCGCGAGGGTTTCGAGACCGACGGGCCCACCCCCGAACTTCTCGACAAGGGTCGAAAGAAAGATCCGGTCGAGACCGTCAAAGCCGGCTTCGTCCACGTCCAGTCGCTCGAGCGCGAAGCGCGTCGTATCAAGCCGGACGTTGCTCGAATCGCCATCTCGCACCGCCGCAAAGTCACGCACACGGCGCAACAGACGGTTCGCGATGCGCGGGGTTCCCCGAGCGCGGCGTGCAATTTCGTGGGCCGCCTTGCCTTCAATTTCAGCACCGAGCAAGCCGCCTGAGCGCGCCACGATCTTTTCGAGATCTGCCACCGGGTAGTACTCGAGCCGCGCGGACCAGCCGAAGCGATCACGGAGCGGCGATGTCAGCAAGCCGGCGCGCGTTGTCGCACCGACCAACGTAAAGCGCGGCAAGTCGAGCCTAATAGAGCGCGCCGTCGGCCCCTCCCCTATCAACAAGTCCAGCTGAAAATCTTCCATCGCGGGATACAGGATCTCTTCCACGGTCGGCGAGAGACGATGAATTTCGTCGATGAACAAGACATCGCCGGCCTCGAGATTCGAAAGTAAGGCCGCGAGGTCACCGGGACGTTCGATCGCAGGTCCGCTCGTCGCGCGAAACTGAGCGTCGAGTTCGGTGGCCACAATGCGCGCCAGAGACGTCTTGCCTAAGCCTGGTGGCCCATGAAAGAGGACATGGTCCAAAGGCTCATCGCGCTCCTTTGCGGCCTGCACAAACACGCTCAGGTTCTCGCGCAGCCGCGGCTGGCCTATCATCTCTTCGAGATTCTGCGGCCGCAGCGACTCCTCGGCGCCACGCTCCTCGGGCTCCTGCCCCAGATTGAGCTCTCCTCGCTCCACGCGTTTCCCTTTCATTCACTCGGGCGGCCCGAGGCTCTCTACGAATTCACATCACGCTCGCGCGCAGTCTGCCAGATGCCTCTCGGCGTCGACTATTGAGCGAGCCTGCGAAGCGCCAATCGAATCAATTCTTCAAGAGGTGCTCCGGCTTCGGCTTCCGACAGGGCGGACTCGACAACCCGCTCCGCCTGTGGCCGGGGGTAGCCTAGATTCACGAGCGCCGACAATAGTTCTTCGTCCGGCGCCGTCTGACCGAAGTCCGTCGGCTGCCCCGTCGCGTCATCGGCGCCCATTCGACCTGCGAGCTTCTCCGCACCTTCGCGAAGCTCGACCCCAATCCGTTCTGCCAACTTCGGCCCCACACCCGGCGCCTTCTTCAAGCCCTTCGCATCTGCGTCGCGCAATAAACGGAGCAGGCGATGTGGCTCCATGCCAGAAAGAATCGATTGCGCGAGCTTCGGCCCGACGCGATTGGCCTTCAGCAGCAGGTGGAAGAGTTCCTTCTCGAGCGGCGTCGAAAAGCCATAGAGCGTGATCGCGTCCTCGCGCACAGCCGTATGAACTAACAATGAAACGGTCTTCCCCACATCCGGCAACGACTCGAAGGTGCAGAGTGGCACGAGCAGTTCGTAGCCGACGCCACGAACGTCGAGCACTATTCGCGTGGGGGCCTTCTCGCGAAGGTTGCCTTCTAGCCAAGCGATCATGAAGGTGTCTCCGTCTTGCCTGCGCCGTGAGTGCCCAAGCCGACAGCGCGCGCGGCGAGGGCTTTGGTCATGGCGCGACGATGGTTTCGTTGGCGCCCGCGTATCGGTAGATCCGCTAACGCGCCGGCCTGTGCATAGCTGAGCGCGAGGGCGAGCGCGTCGGCTGCATCGGTTGGGGGCTGCTTGTCGAGTGAAAGAAGCTTCGTCACCATCAACTGCATCTGAGCCTTGTCTGCCGCACCGCTGCCCGTAATCGCCTTCTTCGCCTGACGCGCAGCAAGCTCCACCACGCGCACGTCCGCCTGCCCTAAGGCCGCCAACAAGGCGCCGCGTGCCTGTCCAAGCACCAGCGCTGAGCGCGGATTTGAAGCGATGAAGACCTGCTCCACGACAGCTACTTCCGGCTCGAATTCCTTGAGAAGCGCAGATAGACGGCCATGCAGAAAGTTCAGCCGAACCGACAAGTCGGCCCCGACCGGCGGACGCAGAATGCCGTGCGTCACGTGCCGAACCCGACGGCCTTCGCGCTCTATCAGCCCGAAACCCGTCGCACTCGAACCAGGATCCACCCCCAGGATCCGCATGCGTTCACCTCGTCGTCCTCGTTTGTATGATTAGGACGTGTTTTTTAACTTGTGTCGATCAGATTCGGTCTAGCTCGCGAAGCTCTCGAGGTCCTCTTCCGAGATATCGAAGTTCGCATAGAAATTTTGCACATCGTCGAGATCTTCAAGCACGTCGGCCAGTCGCAGCATCTGCTCCGCTTCCTTGCCCATTAGCTTCACCATCGTCGACGGCTCCATGGTCACCTCCGCGGAAGAAGGCTCGAAGCCAGCTCCGCCGAGCGCTTCCTTGACTGCGTGAAACTCATTCGGCGAGGTCACGACTTCACAACCCTGCTCGCTTTCAATGACGTCATCCGCGCCCGCTTCAAGTGCTGCTTCGAGGACCGCGTCGGTATCGAGCGAATCTCCTGCCTCGAAGAGCAGAATGCCCTTCTTGTCGAAGAGATAGGCCACGCATCCAGAGGCCCCGAGGTTTCCGCCGTTCTTCGCCAAAGCATGCCGCACGTCGCCCACGGTCCGGTTCTTATTGTCGGACAGGGTCTCGATCAGGATCGCAGTGCCGCCGGGACCGTAGCCTTCGTAGACGGCCTCTTCGAAGTTCTCGCCCTCAGTCCCACCAGCGCCCTTCGCAACGGCGCGCTCGATATTGTCCTTGGGCATATTGGCCTGCTTGGCCTTATCGATGATCAGCCGTAGTCGTGGGTTCGCGTCGGGATCGCCGCCGCCCATCCGGGCCGCAGTCTGCAGCTCGCGAATCAACTTCGTGAAGATCTTCCCTCGCTTGGCGTCGAGGGCACCCTTCTTGCGCTTGATCGTGGACCATTTTGAATGACCGGACATCGACGCTTACTCCTGGCGAGTCGGAAGGATTCCACCGCGAAACCGACCATACCGCTTGGGCGACGGGGGATTCGAGTGAACTCAGCCCGAAATAGCACACAGGGCCCCGAGAACCACCCACCGAGACCGATCCATCCTTCTTGCGCCCATTCAGTCAGGCCCCCACCCGACCGATACGCCTGGGGGTAGAGCCGAGTGTGCCTGTGCCCCCGAAGGGCACAGCGGCCGCAGTAATCCGCGTCCAAGGAATCTCGCAAAGAAGCCGGAGCCACCGGCAAGCGAGCCCGAAGCGACCGATGAGGAGTATCCGACATGGCGGAAATCGCCGTTGGAATCGATCTGGGAACGAGCAACACCTGCGTTTCGATCATGCAGGATGGCGAAGTGAAGGTGCTCGACAATGCGTTCGGCGAGCGAACCTCCGCTTCTGTCGTGCATTTCCACGAGGATGGCAGCGTCGAGGTGGGGAACTCCGCTAAGGCCAAGGTGATCCACGCGCCGGCGCAGACCGTGAGATCGGCGAAGCGCTTGATCGGCCGGTACCACTTCTCCGAAGAAGTGAAGAAGGCCCAGGCCGTCTACGCCTACGAGATCGTCGAAGCCCCCAATCATGGTGTGCGCATCGAGATCCGTGAGGAAGAATTTTCGCTGCCGGAAATCTCCGCGATGGTGCTGCGCGAGATGAAACAGATCGCCGAGCGACATATCGGTGACAAGGTGACCAAGGCGGTGATCACCGTCCCCGCCTACTTCAACGATAATCAGCGTCAGGCCACCAAGGACGCCGGCCGCATCGCCGGCCTCGATGTCCTGCGCATCCTCAATGAGCCGACCGCAGCCGCCCTCGCCTACGGCTTCGGCATGGGCCTGAACCAGCGCGTTGCGGTCTACGACCTCGGCGGCGGCACCTTCGATATCTCTGTCCTCGAGATCGGAAAGGACATTTTCGAAGTCCTCGCGACCTGTGGCGACACGTTCCTCGGCGGCGATGACTTCGATGACCGCATCATCGATCTGCTCGCAGACGACTTCGTGGGCAAATACAAAATCAACCCGCGCAACGATCCCTACGCTTACGAAAAGCTGAAGCTCGCCGCAGAGAACGCCAAGAAGGCGCTCTCGATAGACGAAGAGACGTTCGTCGTAATCGACGAAGTCATGAAGACCGAAGAAGGCGAGACGCTCGGGCTCGAACGCACCATTACCCGCAGTGAGTTTTCGCAGCTGACTCACGATCTTGTCATGCGGACCTTCAAGGTCTGCGACGAAGCCCTACAGCAATCAGACCTAACAGTGCGTGATCTGGATGGCGTAATTTTGGTCGGCGGACCGACACGGCTCCCGATGATTCGCGAGGCCGTGACGCATTATTTTCAACAGGAGCCGCGCGTCGACGTAGATCCCGACGAAGTCGTTTCCATGGGCGCCGCAATTCATGCGGCTTCCTTAGTCGGCGAAGCGCCGGACTCGATGTTATTGGATGTCACGCCGCTCGATCTTCGAATCGGAGTCGCGGGTGGCCTCGCGGAGCCGGTGATCGAACGCAATACGCCGGTCCCGATCGAGCAGACACGTACCTTCACGACCTTTCAGGATCACCAGGAATCAGTCCAGATTCGCGTCTATCAGGGCGATCATCGTCAAGCTGATGAAAACGCGATGCTCGGGCAGTTCGAGTTCTCGGGCTTCAATAAGGGCCTTCGCTCGAACGTCAAGATCGATGTGACCTTCGAGATCGATGCGGACGGCATCGTCAACGTAACGGCCTCCGACCAAGCGACAGGGCAGCAAGCCTCGACGCAGATAACGCTCTCCTCCGGCCTCGCCGAGGAACAGATGGAACGCATCATCGAGCAGGACGTCGCCGGTCGTGTCGCGACAGCGGCCAAGGCGGAAGCCGCGGCGCAGAAGCAGATCGCGCCCATCACGATCAGTGGTGACATGCCCGGCGCGACAGCGGCGAAAGTCACTGTCGTCGAGGACTCGCCCTTCGGCGATGGCAAGACCGATCTGTCCGGGGGATGCGATGACGAAACCGAATTGGGGGACGTCTCTGAGGCCGAACTTGATCTGATCGATGACGACGAGTTGATCCAGCTGACCCAGGAAGCGGATATGGATATCGGCGCCGACGGGATCACGCTGGACATGCCCGCCGACCAAGCACCCGACGATGATGACGACGAATTATTCGACACTTCTGGTGGGGACCTAGCAGGTCCTGAGATCCAACTGACCAACGAGGAAAAATAGATTTCCATGAACGCCGCGATCGACCCCCTTGAGATCTCCGCGCTCGTTCGAATCATGGACGAGCTCGACTACTATCAGTTGTTGAACGTCGGCCCAAAGGCGTCCACGACCGATATCCGTAAGGCGTATCACGCGTCCTCGCGGAGCTTTCATCCCGACGCGAATCGCACTTTGAACGAAGACCTCAGAGGTCATTGCGGCAACATCTCTAAGCGGATCACCGAGGCCTACTGCGTCCTCCGAGACTCCCGCCGGCGATCCGCTTATGACTCGAAGCGAGCCCAGGGCGATTCGCTTCGGATTCAGATCGCCGAGGCCAAGACCGCTCACGTCGAACAACGCAAAGCCGAGGCGCGCGGCGCCACGCCGCAAGGACGTCAGTTCCATGCGAAGGCCGAGTCGGACCTGAAGGCAGGCAATCTCGCCGGTGCGATCCAAAACCTGCAAATGGCTCTGACCTTCGAAGCCGGCAATCTCGGATTCAAGGCGCTGGTCGCCGAATTACGGGAGCGCAAGAAGGCCTCTTCCTGACGCTACCCTGACCTTCAGGTGCCCCCGGGCGCTTCTTGGCTGCTAACCTGCGACCATGTTGTCGACACCGACCCGATGGCGCACGCCGAACCTCTTCTTCGTTTCTTTCTTCCTTTGCGGGCTCTTGCTAAGCGCCTGCGCGGATGACTCCGGAGGCGCACCCAGCGCCACGAGCTCGAACGACGCCGATCCCCATGCGGCTGCGCATGAGGCCGGCCATCCTGAAGTCGCGGCCAGCGGCGCTGGCAAGGCCGCCAAAAAGGGAGAGAAAGCCGCCCGCAATCCCAACGAGCGACCGGTTCCGGCCTTCGAAGGGACGACCCTCTCCGGCACTCGTCTCGCAATGCGCGACATGCTGGGAACGCGACTCGTTCTCTTCTTCTTCAATCCGGAAGTCGACAACGCGAAAACTGTCGGCATCGCTGTGCAAGAAGCGGCAGACGTCGCCTCCGATCACAATTTCCGGGTCATCGGCGTCGGCACAGGCTCCTCGGCGTCCACGCTCTCCAGATTCGCTGAAGAGCAGGGCTACACGTTCCCGGTGCTCGACGACAGCAGTGGTCTAATTACAAAGAAGCTCCGTTTGCAGATCCCGGTCGCGATCCTCGGCGTCGACGCGGACGGATATGTCAGCTTCGGTCTCGCGAGTTTCGCTCCCGGCGATGAGGCGACAGCCTCCGCCCGGGACCAGCTACGCCCTGCCCTACGAATCGGAGACCCCGCCGAGACCAGCGACGGCGAACTCCTCTCCTTCCCCGAAGCTCCGCAGCTGAATGTCGTCTCACTGGCTTCCGGTGACACTGTCTCGATCGAGTCGCTACGCGGAAAAGCGGCCATCGTGATCTTCTTCCTCCACACCTGCCCCCATTGCCATCACGCTCTTGAAGCGATTGAGAAGATCATGAAGGGCTTGCCGGATGAGCAGAAGCCCGAGCTCGTGGCGATCTCGGTTCAGAACTCACCCGCGGCCATTCGTAAGGCGCTCGCCGACCTCAATCTCGACTTCTTTACTCCCTACCTCGATCCTGGCGGCAAGGCTGCCGAGCGATGGGGCGTAACGGGTGGCGTGCCGGTCGTGACTGTGATCGATGCCGAAGGACGTATCCGACATCGCAGCCAGGGCTGGAGTGAAAGGCGAGACGGCGGGATGCTGCGCATGCGCGTCGCTGCGGCGACGGGGGCGAATGTGCCCATGCTGCTGAATGCAAAGGGCTTCACGGGCAACGATGCCTGCGGCGTCTGCCACGAACAGGAATACGCGACCTGGCAGTACACCAAGCACGCGACCGCCTTCGACACGCTCGTCACCCACGGAGCCGATCGGCGCAAAGATTGCGTGGGCTGCCACGTCGTCGGGTACGAAGAAAAAGGTGGATATGATTTCGCCACGCGACCCGCGCATCTAGAAGACGTCGGATGCGAATCCTGTCATGGCCGCGGCGGACCGCACCTCTCTCCTACTTTCGTTCCCGTCGTAGAGTCTGGCGAAGACAAGGGGAAGAAGGATTACGCGCAGGTTTGTTCGACCTGCCACAACCCGACCCACTCCCTCGGCTTCGAATTCGACACCTTCCATCCGCTGGTTTCCCATGCGACGATCGCGGGTATGTCCAACGAAGAGCGTGCCGGACTTCTTGAAGGTGGACCGAGTCGCGACCTCCTGCCGACCTCCGCCGATCACGTAGGCTCCCTGGCCTGCCAGAGCTGCCACACGAAGGAATTCGAGACGTGGAAGGCGAGCCCCCACGCTCACGCGGTCGCCACCCTCGAAGCCAAGGGTGAAGCCACGAACACCGAATGCCTCCAGTGCCACACAACGGCCTACGGCAAGCCGGGCGGCTTCCCAGAAGGCGCGAAGGTTGCCGACCATGGCGACCTTGCGAGCGTCGGCTGTGAATCCTGCCATGGCCCGGGCGGCGACCATATCGGCGAAAATGCGAAGCGCGTTGGAACGATTCTCTCGCTCGGCGACAAATGCGATTCCTGCGCGATCCTCAAGGTCTGCGGATCCTGCCACGATGATGCGAATGATCCGGGCTTCCAGTTCGAAGTGGAACAGCGCATCGACGACCAGCGCCACGGCACGATCGAGTCCGCTGCCACCCGAGCCGGTGAATCCGCTTTCCATATGCACGATCCGGAAGACACCGACGCCAGTCGCTCACTCGCACGTGCGGCCGGCCGCGCCCATGACCGGGCGCTCCTCCGTCATGCCTTAGACCACACTCCCGTGCATGGAGCAGAGGGTGGCCACTCCAAGACGAGTGACGCGCCCGGCGGCCGAGGCTAGAACCGTGTCGTCTTCGGACAGCGATCTCGAGCCCGGCCCCGAAACTGTCAGCGACGCCGGTCACGGGGCCATGCTCGACCCGATCGCCGAAGCGCGCGCGATCTCCGCGGCTGCGGCCGCACTCGTGCGCGAACTCGTCGAGGAGGACGTCTGCGATTTCGATCGCGTCGCCCTGCCCGAGATGCCCGCGGCCATCGCAGCAAGCCCACCCGCCGCTGCCGAGGCAACACAGGCCAGACGACGCCCAGGCCTAACACCCCCCGCTTCACAGGCCGGACCACGAGCGGCACCAGACTCCAGAACAGAATCCGTCCCTCCAGCGAAGATCGCAGCCCCCGTCGAAATCGGCGCGCCGGTACCGTGGGCCGGGCGCCGTCCCAGCCTTGACGAAGTAGTGGGGCATCTCGGTGACTGCAATCGATGTGGTCTCTGCGAGAACCGCTCCCAGATCGTGTTCGGCGACGGCAACCCGAATGCCGATATCCTCTTCATAGGCGAAGGGCCTGGCGCGGAAGAAGACAAGCGTGGTCTGCCCTTCGTGGGACGCGCAGGCGAACTGCTCACACAGATGATCGAAAAAGGCATCGGCATCTCCCGCTCCGATGTCTACATCTGCAACATCGTGAAGTGTCGCCCGCCCCAGAACCGCACCCCCTTGCCCCCGGAAGTCGCGGCCTGCCGCCCCTTCCTGGACGGCCAGATCCAAGCCATCGCACCCAAGGTCATCGTCACCTTAGGCAAGCCCGCCGCGAGCCTCCTGCTCGACCGCGAGATTGCGATCACGCGGATGCGCGGCACCTGGCACGACTATCAAGGCATCCCGCTCATGCCGACTTTGCATCCCGACTACGTACTGCGCCAATACACCGCCGAGAATCGACGTGCGGTCTGGCAGGACCTCAAGGCGGCCTTTGAGCGCAGCCAGGCATGAGCATCCTCGCGAACGGTTCGTCCGGCCCCTTTAAATGCGGGATCGTGCTGCACCCGGCCGGCCATACGCGCTCCCCAGCCATGCACCGCGCCGCCTATCAATCCCTTGGGCTCAATGCTTCCTACGAAGCTTATGACGTCCCGCCTGAGCGTTTAGCCGAAGCGGCGAAGCAATTCAGGGCCGAAGGCATTCGTCAGCTCGCGGTATCGATTCCGCACAAAGAATCGATGATGGCTTTCGTGGATGAACTTGAGCCCGTCGGCCGCGCGATCGGCGCAATTAACACCGTCACGCTCGATGGCGACCGATGGATCGGCACGAATACGGATTGGATTGGCGCTCTCCGCGCGCTTGAACGAATCCAGCCGGTCTCGGGCCAGCGCGCAGTCGTATTAGGCGCCGGCGGCACAGCCCGCGCCCTCACCTTCGCGCTCCGCGAGCGAGACTGCGAAGTTTTCGTATTAAACCGCACCCTTGAACGGGCCGAGGCCCTAGCCCGAGACCTGGATGCGACCGGCACTGGCGGACTCGACCGGCTCCACGACCTCGCTCCAGACATCCTCGTAAACACCACGAGCGTAGGCCTCAACGAAGACCGTTCCCCGGTCTCCGCCGACCATCTGCGCGAGAACATGGTTGTGCTCGACGCCGTCTATGCCCCGGAACAGACCCGACTGCTGAGGGATGCACAGGCGTGCGGGGCGAAGACAGTGGGCGGGAAATGGATGTTAGTTCACCAAGCCGTGGAGCAGCTTCGGCGATGGACGTCGCTCCTAGCGAACCCGCCTAGCGAAGCGGCCCTGGCCGAAATCGCTGCAACCATGGCACTCGCATTCGACGAAGCGGGGAAATCGGCCTAGTCACCACGGCGGTTAAGGCGAGGGCCTTTTATTCCGGACGTCTAAGTGGACGGCCTTGCTCTCCCAGCCGATCGTCGCCGACTGACAAATAAAAAGGGCCAGCTCATAAGAGCTGGCCCTTTAAAATCCTATTCGATCCGACACTCACGAGGCTGAATCAGCCTGCGTAGTTCCATTTCTCCTTGTTCTCGGAGATTTTATCGGGGGTCGGAACGTCAACATCTGCGCGCTCCGGAACTTCGAAGTCATCGCGCTCGTCGACGATCTTGGCGTTCTCGGCAACATCTGCTTCAAAGACGGTCGGGACCTGCTCGTCCTCGAAGATCGCTTCCCAAGGGCATTCCGGCTCGCAGACGCCACAGTTGATGCATTCTTCAGGATCGATGTAGAGCTGGTTTTCGTAGCCGGCGGCGTCTTTCTTTTCTTTGTGCTGAACGATGCAGTCGACGGGACATACTTCTACGCATGCCATATCTACACAGTCTCGACACATCCGGGTGATCACCCACGCCATTCGAAATTCCTCTCTAATTGGTTCTATTCGCGTGCCTTGCTCAGTCGGCGAGTACGCGCAGTGTTCGCTTAGTTAGTAAGTCCGTAAGACCGCGTGTTGGGGCGGCCAGTAAGACTTCTACTCCGACCCCTCGCCGGCGCAGCAACGCTACGTTAGCGAGCCCATCGGCGCTGACCAGATGCGTCCGTCGGCTCCGAAATAAATCGGCCAGCGATCCCGCAAAGGTTCGGCAGAGGGCAGAGAAAATAGGCTACTTGAGCTTCGTCTCTTTGTAGATGACGTGCTTTCGTACGACGGGATCGTACTTCTTGAACTCAAGCTTGTTGGGCGTGTTCGTGCGGTTCTTCGAGGTCGTGTAAAAATGACCCGTTCCCGCCGTCGACTCGAGCTTGATCTGCTCGCGCTTTCCCTTGGCCATCTCTTCGATTCCTTGCTCCCGAAGCCTGAACGCCTCGGTTTATCTGTTCGCGTCTTCCACGCACGCACGCACTGCTCTGGTTCATAGCCAGCGTGGATCAGCGAATGACCGGGCCCATCTCCCATTTCTGGGATCGGGCCTAGGTCTAGGGTCTTAAGGTTCCGGGACGATCTCGCCGCCACGTGCGAACACGCGGACTCGCTTGCCGTCTCGCTCTTCGATACGAACGCGACAGGGCTTGTTGTCACCCGGATGAACGAGCATCACGTTGGATGCATCGATGAAACCTTCGGTCTCGACGATTCCGCCTTCGCGCGCGCCACTTCGGCCCGGCTTGAGATGTCGTTTTTGAAGACGAACGCCTTCAATGCGAACACGACCCTTAGCCGGATCGACGGCAATAACTCGGCCTTGTGTATCGCTCGCCGCACCGGCGCCGCTCACAACCTGGACCAGGTCGCCACTTCGAATTTTCTGCATGCTGGATTACCTGCCTCCGGCCAGGACGGCCGGGTAGAGAGCGCGTATGTATCCGCCATTGAAGGGCTTTCGTCAAGGACCCTAGGGGCAAAAAACGGGCAAATCCACAGACTGAGAACCTGCGATCCACCAACCGATCAGAGCGAGCGCGCGAGGTCTCCTAGGGTATCGTCCCGCCGCCAAAATGGGAGGGCAACATGCGCAAGATTCTGATCGGGCTCGGTGTATTGATGATTCTGGGCCTCGGCGCCTGCTCCGTGCTGCTTCCGGAACGGTTTGCGATTCGCGGCCCGATTCTGAACTCACTGACTGGCCGCGGAATCGATCCCCCAACAGCCAGCGTCCTCCAAGAGCGCTTCGTCGTCCCTGAGGGCTACCGCGTCGAAATCTTCGCGAAGGGCATCCCGAACGCCCGCGTGCTGCGGTTCAGTCCCAGCGGAGACCTTCTGGTCAGTCAGCCCCGCCTCGGCCAGATTCTCCTCGTACTGCGGGACCGAGATGGAGACGGGCGCTCGGACGGCCAGCGGCCGCTTGTCGAGGGCCTCGACCAGCCACACGGCCTCGATTTTCACGGCGGCTACCTCTACATCGGTGAGACCGGCGCGATTGCACGCATCGCCATTCGCGAATCCGGCCCAGATACGCTCCGCGTCCAAGGCGACCTCGAGCGCATCGTCGAAGGACTGCCCGCCGGCGGCAATCACTGGGCGAGGACTCTGCGCTTCGGCCCCGACGGCGGCCTCTATCTTCACGTCGGATCGAGCTGCAATGCCTGCGAAGAGAACGACCCGCGGCGTGCCGCCCTGCTCCGCTTCGAGCCCGATGGCAGCGGTGCTGAAATTTACGCGGCCGGTCTCCGCAATTCCGTAGGTTTCGACTGGCAGCCCGGCACGAATGATCTCTTTGCAACGGATAACGGTCGCGACCTCCTCGGCGACGATTATCCGCCGTGCGAATTCAATCGCATCGAGCGCGGCGGCTTCTACGGCTGGCCCTATGCCAACGGTGACAACAATCCCGATCCCGATTACGGGGAGGGCATGCAGGATCGTATCGAGACCGCACTTCCCCCTGCCCACTCATTTCGCGCGCATAACGCGCCCCTCGGCATGACCTTCCTGCGACATCCGAATGCCCCCGCTTCGCTCCGCGGCGCGGCCCTCGTCGCCCTGCACGGCTCCTGGAACCGAACTAAACTCGACGGCTACAAGGTCGTCTCACTTCATTGGGATTCCGACGGAAACATCACAGAGCGCGACTTTCTCACCGGGTTCGAACGGGAAGAGGACGTGATCGGACGTCCGGCGGACGTGCTCGAAGGCCCCGACGGATCGATCTACGTCAGCGACGACTATTCAGGAACGATCTTCCGGATCCATAGAGGCGCTGCGACGCGTGCGGGCGATGATGATCTTAAGAGCACCCTCGCCGAGCGTGCCGAGGATCCTCAAGAAGGGGCTGGGCCGGACCTCGAGCCGCTCGCGTCCCTCAATGCGGAGACCCTAAAAGAGCTCGACCAACAGGGCTTGGCACTCTTCGGGGCCAACGCCTGCGGCACCTGCCATCTCGCCGAAGATGCGGCGCCCGGCGTAATCACCAAGTCCCTCGAAGGACTCGGCGCGCGCTACAACCTGAAAACGCTTACACAGTTTTTCGTCGCACCCACGCCGCCTATGCCCGCGTTTGACTTAACCGAAGACGAACGCCGAGCACTCGCAGTACACCTGTTTTCTCGATTCGAATAACATAGTCTCGATCAGTAGAACGCTAAAATGCAAACCCACAATCATCCGCATCGCTAACTATGGTGATGGGTGAGAGTTCCGTCCGCGCGCCGTTCCGTCACGAGATGCCCATCTTCCTCAAGACAATCGAGTGCGCCTATCAAGAGCAGCAGATGTGATCGCGCGTCCGAGAGCGATTCGTCGGACGGGTAGAGCGCCTTCCATAGTTCGAAAGCCGTCACGGCCTGCCCCATCGCCGCAAGATGCCGAAGGCCGCGATCGATTCGCTGAAGCCGCACGTCGTAGTGCAGCAGCGTGTCGCGGATCGCCCGATCCGCGCGAGTGATCACGCCGCCGTATCCCGGCAGCAGGATCTTGTCGCGTCTCCCACGCAGTTGCCTAAGCGTGCGGCGCATCTCAATCAACCCACGAAACCGTGAGGGACGACGCAAAGTATCTCGTGGGTCGGGTAATCCCCGGTCATAGAAATTCTCGGCGTACGGAATCGCCTGCCCCATAACCTGATCTCCGGTAAAGAGAAATCCGGCCTCTGCGTCCTCGAGCATGATGTGACCTGGGGTGTGCCCCGGCGCGTGAAGGACTCGAAGTCCCCAGTCTTTCCACTCGATACGGTCCCCATCTCGCAAGCGACGGTCGACCGGCGTCGACGCCCCTTCGGACAGCTCAAGGGCGAGCAGCTCGTCATTATCCTGTTCGAAGACACGCAGATGATCCTCGGGCACGCCATACGAAGAGACGAGTGGGAGCAGTCGTTCGCGCCGAGCACGCACGAAGGCTTCAAAATTCTCGAGCCGATCCGCGTCGGCTTCGTGAACGCAAACTTCAAGTGAAGCGCCCGCTGCACGGATCGCTGCGATCGCTCCAAAATGATCTCTATGGGCGTGGGTCACGATGATCCGCTCGATATCGCGGAGCGCATAGCCAAGGGAATCGAGGGCGGCCGAAAGCGCGGCAAGACTCGCCTCTGTTCGCACACCGGTATCGATCAAGGTGAGGGGCTGACCCTCGATCAGATAGACCTGCACCTGGCCCTGCGCCCATTCGAGCGGGAGCTCAATCAAGTGAAGTTGGGGTCGATCGGAAACCGGTTGACGGACCAAAGGTCCTGAAGCGGCGGTTCCGGCTCGTGAGCGAGTCCAGACCTGCGACATGCCGTCATCGTAGCGCGACGGCACCCTCTCTTCACGAGCCGCGAACCAGTCATTCAGAGCGAGAACAATTGCGAGAACGAAATGAACTTCCACGAGCAGATGCCTATCCCGAGGTTGCCACTTCCCAAAAACCGGTATTCTTCCTTAATGGCCGCCCGCTATTCACCATCGCCCATTCCATCGGCGCATCGTATTCCGGCTACGCCGGTCGCGCCGGTCGCGGCACCTCGCCGCCAGCAGTCCCCGCTTCGCTCGCATTCCGAACATCGCCTGTCGCCGCAGCGCGCCTTCCGCGACATATCCTTGGCCTTGCTGACGTTAGGCGTCTGCAGCTTCCCGGCGTCGATCGCTTCAGCGGAGTCCGGCGTGATGCTCAAGATCCCGTCCATCATGGAGAACATCGGTGCAACAACCTTCGACACCGAAGGACAGGCGGTCGGCAAATCAAGTCTAGAGATCGAGCGAAGAGAGGATGGCTCCAAAAAAATCCGAATCTCGATGCACATTGCGGGCGGCGGCTCAAACATTTCGGAGGCCACCCTCTCCCCTGTTCCCGCAGAATCACAAGGCGGGACAGCGGGTGCACTCGTCGGGGACGGGCCCCGGGTTGCCAACGCGGCGCGGCCCAATTCTGATGCGAGCGCGACCCGTTCCACTGCCCAAGTTTTCCGGGTGACTGAAGAACGCTCCCAATCACGGAGCGCCGAGGGCCGCACCTTCCCCCTGCTCGTCATCGACCATGAGCAAAAGCGTGTCAGCTGCTACCCCGACGGCGAGAGCGACCCCGGGATGCACGTCCAGCACGTATCGATTCCCGACGGGGATCGCGTAGTGAACGTCCCCATGCAGCTCCTCTTCCAGCCGCTCGTGGAGGGCGAAGTTGATTCGGTGCGCTTCAAGATTGCTACCTGTGCGGATGGACCGGTGCTCCACGAGATGATCGCGGTCCGCGCGGGCACGACCCTTCGTAATGGGCGCCGAATCGTCGAAATCGAATACGGCCCCGACTTTGGTGAGACCGTTGCCTGGCTCGCCAGTCGCCTGCTCCCAAGCTTTTCGTTCTGGTTCGACGCGCAAGACGGCAGCTACCTCGGCCATCGCATGCCCCTGCACCGCAAGGGCCCCGAGATCACCCTCGTTAGGCAGGGACTCACACCCGTTCAGCTCGGCATCGAATAGCCCTCGCCTAAATCACTCTATCGGGCGACTCGGCCCGACAGCCACCGCGACTAACGCAGCGACCGGCTAGCGTGCCGACGCTGGCGCTGACCCATTGGCCCATGGCGTCGAGTCCACCACCTGAATGCCTCGGCCGTTCGCCGTCACGAGATGTCGGCCCATCACCGTCACGCGAGTCCGCGGCCCAACGTCGATCGTTTCTTCGACACGATCCAGTCCGCGAGTGAGCAGTTGAAGGCCGCGCTCACCGACCAAGAAGGTCCGGCCGCGAACCTTAGAGGCATCGACGACCTGCCCGATCTCTCGGGTCGTGAGCTTGGCAATTGCCTTCGGATTCGAAGGATCACTTACATCGATCACAAGTACGCCGCCCGGCCCCGTCACGATCGCGGCATCGTCCAGCACGCGCACGCTCTTCGGCCCAAATGTTCGTCCGAGCTTCAGCTGCGCGATGACTCGATTTTCAGCGAGGAGTGCGAGACTCGATAGGTAGACCGACTCACCGTCGGCGAAAACCAGCGTATCTCCGGCGCTTGCAACACTCGTAAGCACGCGCCGCATGACGCGTCGGACGGTCCCCCCGACAGGATCGAGAAGCTGCATGCCTTTGGCGCCAACGATCACCACCTGATCACCCATAGGTGCAAGTGACAGCACGCGACCGATCTCACCCCGCGTCCAAGTCTTTTCAGCGACCGGTCCCGTCGCCGTAAAGCGAACGAACTCAAGCCCCTCTTCCCCGAAGATCGCAACACGATCTCCCAACACCTGTATGCCGGTCCACTTCTTGTAGTCCTCTGATCGCTGATAGGAAGCCAGGGTCACCGGCTTCAACGGATCCGCGAGACCGATCAAGTCGAAATCGCCGTCTTCGTAAAGCACGACCGCGCGATCTCCCACGCCATCCACATCGACTACCGGACGAGCGAGATCCATGGCGGGACGAATCGTATGATCGTTTCGCCAGCGAACCATGGGTACGAAAAACTCGTCCCAGTACTTCTTTGCCTTCGCCGAGAAAAGTACCGATGAGTCACGGACATGGGCCTTGTCGGGAACGCGAACTTCGAATTCACGAGACGCGATCACTTCGCCCTTGTCTGCTTCCCTAACGACGACGCGAGTCACGCCGAGTGCCGCAGGCCGCGCGAGCTCACCGATCGCAACTTTGTGCCCGACGCTCTTCTCCGTATGAGTCACTTCCAGTCGTGCCCTCGGGAAATTCTTAATCTGACCCGGCGAAACGCCCTTGGGCGGAATTGCGAGGTCGAACCCCATTCGTTCAGTGAGTTTCGTTAGGCGATCGATGAGCGCACTACGAACACGATCGCGCTCAGGGGTTGCCGCGCTGATGTCGAGCACGAGACCAATTCGATTGAAGCTTCCGGTTTGGCGTGCCATCACGGCCAATTCGGAACGCGCAGCTTCTGCGGCAAAATCGCTTTCGGGATGGGCTACTGCGAATTCAGCCAAGCGACTGGAAACACCGCCAAAGCCCTTCGACTCGACGAAGACGGCGTTCCCTTTTGCACGAGCCGCATAGCCACCCGTCGCAAAGTCGTTCAGGAATCCGCGATAGGCCGCTGCCGTGCCCCACGCCCGTGCCGCCTTAAAAGCCGGCTCCTCGAGCATTGGATGCAAGCGCTCGAGCAGCGTGCTGTCGGGATAGGCGCGTCTGAATTTCGCGTAGCCAGCTAAGGAGGGGTCGCGATAGAGCTTGTGGAAATCGAGTCGCTCTCGAGCCTCGCCCGCGAATTCCGAATCGCCGTGGTCTCGCATGAATCGGTAGTACGCGGCGGGGCTGTCCTCTTCAAGCGCGGACGTCCATGCGCCGCCAACGCAGCCGGTTGCGGAGAGCAACGCGAGTACGAGCAACACCCGCAGCAAGCGGATGGGATCAACCAGGTTCGGCGACCAAATGCGAATCGACTTCACGCAATTCTCCCTCGCCGCGGGTTAGAAACGCGGCAGTGCCCTCCGGTGATCGGCCGAGAAAGAGCCGGACTTGAGATTTCACCCGAGGGGGCTTCCCTGCTGATGAGGCGTTGATACGCTTGTCACCAGCCGCACCTCACGCGAACCCGGAGGATTCAAACGTGCCTAATTCCGCAAATCAATCCGATCTCGACACGCCAGTGATCCTTGAGGCTGCCATCAACGGGATGACCACAAAAGACAAGAACCCGAAGGCGCCTACGAGCCATGCCGAGATCGAGCGCGATGCGCTGCTTTGCTACGAGCTTGGCGCAACGATCGTGCATGCCCATAATAGTGACATCGGCCTGACGGGCGAAGCCGCCGCCGAGGATTATTTGGCGGTCTGGCGATCCATTCTCGACAAGCGCCCCGACGCGCTCTGGTACCCGACACTCACCTCGTCCCCCGGCATGCCAGACAAGCTCGAACATATCGAACGCATCGCTTCTGAAATTCCGCTCCGCATGTGCGCCTTCGACCCCGGATCAACTAACATCGGGGCCCCGGGCCCCGACGGACTTCCAGTCGGCGGCGTCTACGCCGTTTCTTATGAAGATTGCCGCTACGCATTCGAGTTCTGTGAGCGGCTTAAGATGGGGCCGGCGCTCGGGATCTATGAACCCAACTCCTTGCGCACCACACTCGCCTACCACCGGGCCGGAAAACTGCCCAAGGGCAGCATGGTGAAATTCTATTTCGGTGGCGACTACGGCCTAATGTCGACTGAGCCCGGCGTGAGCTTCGGCCTCATGCCCACCGAGTCGGGCTTACTCGCCTATCTCGACATGCTAGAAGGAACGGACCTTCCCTGGTCCGTCTCCGTCTGGGGCGGCGACCTCATGCAGACCCCCATCGCGCGGCTGGCGCTGGAACTCGGCGGCCATCTGCATCTCGGTGTCGAAGAATTCTATTCACCGGATCGCAGTCCCTCGAATGAAGAACTGATGCGCGAAGCCGTCGAACTCTGCGCCAAAGTCGGCCGCCCGGTCGCCACAACAGCCCAAGCCACCGAAATCCTCGGCTTGCCCTAGCGCCCGAGTTCAGAAACGGGGCTCCGAGACGCGCCTGCTAGACTACTGACTCCCTCGTCTCTCAGGCCCAAGCTAAACCGGCTGGAGTTTGTGCATGCCTTCGCTCGCAGATATTTTTGCTTTGCCGCCGATTGCTCGCCGGATCGGCGAAGTCATGCGCCACGCTCAACGTCCGGCCAACGCAACCGAGGCTCTCGCCCTCAGCGCCCTATCCGTTCGAAGCGGGCTTTTCTTCGCGGAGAGCCTGCCGCTCTTTCTCATTGCCGCGCCATTCTCTGACGCTTCTTCTGGCGCTTCTTCTGGCGCTTCTTTTGACGCAAAGCGCAGGAACGAGCGTGCCCCAGATGAGGCCGAGCCGAAAAGCCGCTTCGGTAGCGGGCGGGCGGAACGCGGGGGGCCTCCGCAGGAAGCGCTCGAGGTCACGTTCTCACGGCTATTCGAACTCCTCAAACGCGATGCCGCTCTGATCGGGCAAGGCGATGCGCCGCTCTCGGTCCTAACGCCACAGGATCCGTTGGGCCACGGCATGCGGCTCCTGCGCATCCTGGCTGATGGAACGGCGGTCGGGAAGCGAAGACGTACGCACTCGGCACGGGAGTTCACGAAGGACGCGCGCCGATGGCTAGATGAACTTCCCGCCTACTATCGCCGGAACTTCCACTACCAGACCGACGGATATCTAAGCGCGCATTCTGCAGCGCTCTATGAGCACCAGGTCGAGTTGTTATTCAGAGGCGGGGCCGACCCTATGCGGCGCATGATCATTCCGCCCCTGCGCGCCCATTTACAAAGGGCCGGGGCTTCTAACGACGGCGCCGGGCTTCATTTCCTCGAACTCGGCTCGGGCACGGGCTCTGCGACGCGGTCCGTCGCGCGATGTTTCCCTAAGGCGAAGATCACCTGCGTGGATCTCAGCCCTCCCTACACGCGTCACGCGCGCCAACAACTCGACGAATTCCCGCGCGTCAATTGCATCCAGGGCGACGCAGCAGAGCTCGACTTCGCGGATCAGCGTTTCGACGCCGTCTACTCCGTCTTCCTCTTCCACGAGCTGCCGCTTCCCGTTCGCGAAGCCGTTCTCGCCGAAACCTTGCGGGTACTACGACCGGGTGGGTTCTTCGGGCTCGTCGACTCATTGCAAAGAGGCGACGACGACGAACTCGATTGGGCCCTCGAGTTCTTTCCTCGAGAGTTTCACGAGCCCTACTACGCGAACTACGCCGCGAACCCGATGAGCGGACTCCTCAGCCAAGCGGGCTTCGAAGGCCTCAAGGCAGGTACCGGCTATCTCGCGAAATGGGTCGCTGCTACGGCGCCTACGGAATCCGAAGACTCTGTCGATACCGCGACGTAGCCGAAGCTCAGTCGGCCTTGTAGCCAGGGTTGAACTTGAGGCGATGCCCTGCGGTCCAGCCGGCATCGACAGGATAGTCCGCGCCCGTGCACGAGAGGCTTTCGTCCGAAGCCAGGAAAAGAATCATGCGGGCGATGTCGCGGATGATCTCAATTCCCGGTCGCTTCTGGTTATGCGGAATCACGCCATGCGTGAACGAAAGCGTATCCATCGGATCGATCGAATCCGGAATGAATTCCTTGCGCATCCCAGGACCACCGGCTTCCGGGCACACCGTATTCACGCGGATGCCGCGCTGACCTAGCTCGAGCGCTGCAACTCGCGTTAGGCCGCGAAGGCCCCACTTCGTCGGAACGTAGGCCCCGAGCCCATTCTTCGCAGAGAGTCCGTCTACGGAGGAGACGTTGATGATCGATCCGCCGCCGGCGCTTTGCATGGCATCCGTCACTGCCTGCATGCCGAGAAAGGGACCAAACAGATTCACACGCCAGAGCTGTTCGTACTTCGCGGGATCAATGTCCACGAAGGCTTCCATGTGAAGAAGGCCGGCATTATTCACGAGGACCGTCGGTGCACCAAAGGTCGCGACTGTGTGCTCGATGCAGCCCTTCCAACTCTCAGGATCGGTCACGTCCAAACGCACGAAGCTCGCCGCATCTCCGATATCGACTGCGGTCGCTGCGCCCTCTTCTTCGAGGACGTCTCCGATCACGACCTTGGCTCCCTCGTCAGCGAAGAGACGAGCGGTCTGTTCGCCCGTGCCACGGGCACCTCCGGTGATAATCGCAATTTTTCCTTCGAGACGGGACATGGCGGACTCCTAAAAAATGGGACGACTTGGGATCGGGCCGGGACGGTAGAGCCTCGAAGCGAGTCATGCGACTACCGAAACGAATCGACTTTCAACCGTTCCCGCTAGACTTACCGCACGCACGCACGCACGCGCTCGATCACGAGAGCGGCCGAGAGGCTTGCTTAGGAGGACCATCCGGATGCACTCGCTCGTCCCTCGCTCCTGTTCCAACTCCTCGCGTCATCAGGCCAGACTCCCGTTTCTAAATGGACTCGCACTTTTCTTCTCGCTCGTCGTCTTGCTCCTCTTCACGCAATCCGCGATCGCGGCAGAATGGGACCTTCAAAGGGAAGAAAACGGGATCACGATCTACACGCGCCCCGTCCCGAATTCAGGCATCCGCGAGTTCAAGGGCATCGCGGAAGTCGACCACAACGCAAAAATGATCCTCGCCCTATTACGCGATAGTGATCGCTTCAAAACGTGGTTTCCAAACACACCCGAATCAAAGCTCGTCGAGCGCGACGGGGACGTATCGGTTCAGTACTCCGTCATGGATGCGCCGTGGCCCGTCTCGGACAGAGATAATGTGCTTCGCTCCGTCACGAGCCATGACGACGAAACCGGACAGATTCAAATTCAAGTCGCAGCGGCGCCCGACGCGTATCCGGAACAGCCGGATCGCGTGCGCGTAAAGAAGGCGAAGGGAAGCTGGATACTTGAGCCGCTGAGCGAACTGAAGACCCGGGTCACGTTCCAAATGCATCTTGAGCCAGGCGGTGGGATTCCCGAATGGCTGACGAATGCGCGCGTCGTAGACTCTCCATTCGAGGCCCTAACAAACATGCGGGAAGTTCTCTCACGTTAGACGGAGGTTTAGTCCTGCGCCTCGACATCTATAGGGGTTATGTGTGTATGGGAGCTATGCGTGCACAGAGGCTATGCGTGCCGAAGGTGAACGACCGGGTTGCATTCTATGGATCGCTCATGAGCGGATTCGAGGCGATGCGGTCACTTGGCCTCGAAGCGATGCTTCGTCATGACGGGCCCTGCATTTGCGCAGGGGACCTCTACGACCTTGGCGACTACCCGGGACTCCGGAGCGGTTCGGGACGCGTAGCAGGTGAGATATACGAGGTTCTCGACGTCGAAGTTTTTGAGCGGCTCGACGAGTTCGAAGGCTTTGACGCAGAACGCCCACGCGAGTCCCTCTATCTTCGAGAGCACGCACGACTTCTAGAGCCAACAGAGTCCGAGGCATGGATTTACATCTACAACCACATTCCCGCCCCCGACTGCCGTATCCCTTCTGGAAATTGGCGCGAACACCTCGTGATGCGAACGGCGGAACGAACGTGATCGTCCGATTTTTTTGAAGGATTGGGTTGTCGCGCAGCCGTTGGGACCGAGTCTTTCACAATAGACGCGGTGACTCTAAGGGTCGCGCTCACAGGAGAAGCCAGATGAATGGACTGCTCGTTCGCCTTTCCATCAGCTCCGTAGGCCTATGGATCGCCTCACGCCTCATTTCCGGTATCGAAGTGCTCGATACTCCGACGCTGATTCTTGCGGCGATTCTTCTCGGGATCGTGAACGCCGTCGTACGACCGATCGCGATCCTCCTGACCATCCCGATCACCGTACTCTCGCTCGGCCTCTTCCTTTGGGTCATCAACGGGGCGATGCTCGGAATCGTTTCGTGGCTTTTGGACGGATTCCACGTTGCGGGATTCGGATCCGCGCTTCTCGGAGCCATAATCCTTAGCGTGACTGGTTGGATCGCAAACGCCTACATAGGCGACCGGGGACGCGTTGAGGTCGTCATGATGCAGGGCCGAGGCGGCGGACCGAGGCTGGATCGATAAGGCAGCGCTCCCCTCGCTTCTGCCTTGCCACTCCTTCCTACGCCCTCTACCTCCGTGCTAGGCCCCCGCAAAAAGCTTCTTGACCTGTTCCATGATCTCGGGCCTCGCCTTGTCGGGCGTTCCCGAATCAAAAGGCGGGCTCGGGGCGTACTCGAGAGCGAGCTGAACGGCTTCGGCGAGATCCTGACCCGCGATCTCTCCCATCAGAGCGAGGCCGAAGTCGATGCCCGCTGTCACGCCGCCTCCTGTCGCACGATTGCGATCGATGACCCAGCGTTCCTTGACCGGCTCTGCCCCGAAACTGGGAAGTGCGTCGAGCGCCATCCAATGCGTCGTCGCGCGGTAGCCATCAAGGAGCCCCGCAGCACCCAGAATGAGCGCGCCAGTACAGACGCTGGTCACCCATTCAGCCCTTTCGCCCCGCGACTGCATGAATTCAATCACGTCGGGATCAGCCATCGCGCGCGTCGTACCCTCGAGCCCTCCCCCCGCAAACAGGATGGATGGCTTGGAACTAGCATCGGCGAAAGAATGAGTTGGCACGACAGACAGGCCCGTGTCCGTGGGAATCGGATCGGTCGTCTTCCAAACTAACTCGACCTCAGCCCCCGGCCAAAGCGACCAAACCTGAAGCGGCCCAACGAGGTCGAGCAAAGTCATGTCCGGATAGAGAAGGAGCTGAATTTTCAAAGCGCGACCTTCCTTCGAGTACTTATTAGGGGAACGATTGAGCGGAGCGACCCTCTAGGAATCGAAGGGACCCACGTCTGTGAACTCAATCGGATTCCCCGACGGATCTTTGCAAAAAATCGCCTTCACCGGGACGCCGAAGTCCTCTCGGCTGAATGCGTCACTCAAAAATTTAACGCCGCTGCTTTTGAGCGCATCCACCGTCGCGTCAAACTGGTCCTCGGGAATATGAAAGGCAAGATGCGGGAAACCGCCCTTTAAGTCGGGCATCTCTTCGACCACGCTCAGATGCAGCTGCATCGAACCGACGCGGTACCAAGCCCCGGCGAAACCCGCGAAATCCGGCCGCGGTAGGACTTCGAAGCCAAGCGTATCTATGTAAAAACGGTGCGCGGCTTCGAGATCGTCGACCAGAATGTTGATATGCGAATAACCCGTGATCGTTGCGGCAGCGGACATATTGGCTCTCCTCTGAGGCACCGTCGCGAGCTGCTTGATCAGCGACTCAAGCGGCGGAACCCCATAAGGGTGACCGCCCCAGCAGTCAGCATCAACCCCATTCCAGGCTCGGGTACAGGAACCGGGTACAGGAATTGTCGCCCGGCGACCTCGTCGTTCTGCAGCTTCTGCGCATCGAAACGAAGCGCTTCGTAAGCGCCGCTCTCCATCAAGAGCCGGACATCCGGTGAGTCGAGACCGGGAACGGTATCGATGTCCCCAAGAAGCGATTGCAGGTTCGAGGCATCCGGATCGATGACATCGATCAGTCCAACAAACTGATTCGAGAAGGTCGCCCCCGCCGTCGCATCCGACGAGAGGCTCGCGTCGTCGTCCAGAAAGCCAGAGACCGCTCCCGAGGACGGATTCGCTTCGAGATCCGCAAGGCCTAGAGTGTGGCCAACTTCATGAGTCAGCAGCAATTCAAAAAACCAAAGTGTGTAGGAGAAGGCGGGATTGATTCTAATGTCGGCGCCGGTGATGGCGAAGCCCGGGTAGTTCGACGTACCTGAAGTCAAACTAAGGTCGTTCGCAACCGTGTCGACGAAGAACACGACACTCCCGCCAAAGCTAGGCCCCGCGTGGGGTGTCGCCGCGAAGACGTCAATCTCGGCCCCGGCATTCAGTCCGAGATAAGACGAAGGCACGCCAGGAATTCCAGGCTCATCGATCGCCGGTGTCTCCAGATCTTCAACAAAATGAAATGCAGCTGGAAGACCCGAGGCGACGTCGATCACTTCCCAATGTTCGAAGGCGCGATGAACTGCGGCTTCGAAAGCGGCATCCGACGGCGGCGCGCCGACCCAATTAAATTGATCACGAAGGCCTGCGTAGGATCCCGTCTCAATCGAATAACGGAGTCCGCCATCGAGAGACCGTTCCTCGCCCTCGACGAATCGAGCAGCAGCATCCCATCGCACCCAAGCACCCGGCGATCCGATCACTCGGAATGCCTCAGCAGAGTTCGGCGTCATCAGAACCAGCATGGCGACAATCATGCAAAACGAGGCCACCACCCCAACGTGCCCAACGTCGAGTCGCGCGGTCGTCCCTGCGGCGTTCAAGACACCTAGTACGGCCGCCTTGGCCCCCGCGATTCGTCCACTCAACATGGGATGATTCTACTCCAACAAACAGCGTCAAGGTGTGACGACTACACCTCTCGGACCCCAATAGGATAGCTCCTCGTTCCATACGCGGTCTGGATCCCATTCGGTTACCCTGTTCCGTGTACCCGGCGGGGACGAGGATCTGCTCATCCAAAGCCCTCGCTCAAAGGCGGCAAGTAAGTCGCCTACGGCCTCAAGGCTGAAAGGATTTATCCATGTTGAAGACCGGCGACCTCGTCAAGGATTTTGAAGCCCTCGATCAGAATGGACAGTCAGTCCGCCTCAGCCAATTGGTCGAACACGGGCCTATGGTCCTGTTCTTCTATCCCAAAGCGATGACTGCTGGTTGAACGGTCGAGAGCGGTCACTTTCGTGATCTGGCCAGTGAGTTCGAAGAACTCAGTGCCCAGCGCGTAGGGATCAGCGCCGATCCGGTGGATCGGCAAAAGGCTTTTGATGACAAGAACAATCTAGGCTTCCCCTTGCTTTCAGATCCGGACAGGAAAATCGCTCGCCTTTTTGGCGTAAAGCGAATCGGCCCCCTGCCTAGCAAGCGCGCAAGTTTCGTGATCGGCCGAGATCGAAAAATTATTGGCGTCGTCCAGAGCGAACTGGACATGACGGGACATGCCGACGAGGCTCTCGAAATAATGAAGGCGAGGCGTTAGCCACGCCCCTAGCTCCCCAGTCCAAGCAAGGCGAAATAAGGACACTATGACGACTGAATCTACTCAACACGAAAGCGACGTCCCGGCGATTGATGACTGGAATCGCCTTCTCGAGGGCAAGGTGGCCATAGTCACCGGCGGCGGTGCCGGAATCGGCGGCGCAATCTCCAGACTGTTTGCGAAACATGGCGCATCGGTGGAAATTGCCGAGATCGACCCGGCACGCGGGGATGAGGCAGTTTCTGAAATCGTAGCTGCGGGTGGAAAAGCACGAACGCATACGGTCGATGTGCGAGAGGAAGCGGATGTTGAAGGATTCAAGCAGGCTGTGCTCGACGAGCACGGCCGTGTCGATGTCCTGGTCAATAACGTTGGTGACTACCGTCCCCTTGCGCCCTTTCGAAAATCGAGTCCCGAGACATGGGATGCGATGTACCAAATCAATTTCCTTCATGTCGTGCGCGTGACCCACGCGTTTCTGGACCCGATGATCGAATCCGGTGGCGGGTCGATCGTCAACTTCCATTCGGTAGAAGGAATGCGCGGGTATCCCGGCGAACCGATCTATGCCGCCATGAAAGCGGCCGTCGCGCATTTCACAACGTGCCTAGCAGTCGACCAAGGACGTAACGGTATTCGCGTCAACGGCGTCGGCACAGATCTGTGCCAGACGCCCCAAGTCGACTACCGATCGGGCTGGGAAGAGCATGAGCACCTGTGGCCTTCCTGGGCGCCCGTCGGACGACTCGGATGGCCTGAAGAACAAGCGCGCGCTGCCCTATTCCTTGCCTCGGACCTCTCGAGTTATGTCACCGGCCACAACCTGCCGGTCGATGGCGGAACGCGTGCCGGTGGCGGCTGGATCTTCTCGCCCGAGGCCGGTCGATTCAGCAATCGTTTAACCGGGTTGTAGTTGACCGCTCCGGGACTCGCCTAGCAGAGACTTCATACGAGCTACGAGATAGCCACTTCTATGCCTCTCCGAAGATCTGCCCACCGCGCCCGACCACGTCTAAAATTTCATCCATCTTGGACGTGTCGTTTGTGATAAGACGAGGCTGGATCGTCGGAATCGTCGCCGGGTCAATAGCGTGCTTAGCGGCCAAGAGTGCTTCCGCCGAGTCGTAGCCAACGATCGACTCAAGGTGCTTGAACGTCGGCGAAATCAGATTGAGCTCGCCCTTTGCGAACCGTTCAAGCGCCAATTCCGGTCGCATCCAGGCACTCTCTACGGTCTCGAAGCCGTCGTGCAGAGCCTCTTGTCGATCGGGCGCCTGCGCAACAAAGAACCTCGTACTGAAGCGCTTCGGCTCGATGACTGGGGTAATCCAATGCCCCACGTAGGCGATTCGATCTGTGGCAAGCCCAAGGCGCTCGCTTTCACACATCGCCTCAAAGACGCCTACTTCACGAGCGTTCAAACGCGTGCGCCAATCGGTAAAACGCACACGACGGTCGGGGTCGGTCAGAGGTAACAGCTCACCGTCGTCACGCGAAGCCAACAGGACGCCCGCTTCTTCAAAGCACTCACGAATGCACGCGACCCAATACGCGAGACCGCCGCGATCCATCCCGAGCGCTTCACTCGCGCGAGTGTCATCCAGCCCGTTCGCGAACTCTTCCCAGCGCTCCGCATGATCCGCGCCGTCCACCTTACCGCCTGGAAAAACGTGCAGCCCTCCGAACATCCCCACGTTACTGCGCTCCATCAGGAACACTTCTACGCCTTCCCGGCCGTCCCGAACGAGAATGACGGTTGCAGAAGGTCGGGGCGTCGCGGGAGGAGAGGGAATAGAGGGAGAGGCGGTTTCAGGCATTTCGAGACCCTAGTCCACGTCTCCGCCGCGTGGGAAACCAAGTTCAATCCATAGGTGCACTCGCGATTCGATCTCGCCATATTATCCCCATGGACGAAACCAGCCTCGAAGCGCACCTCGCCACGATCGAAGAGCAGGGGTACTGCATCATTGAGGATGTGATCTCCCCCGCCCTCCTCACCGAGATCAAAGACGTCGTCAACCGACTCGAAGACGAACTCGAAATTGCGCCCCGCGGAAACTACGCCGAGGGATTCGCGACCAAGCGGATGTACAACTTGCTCGATAAGGATCGTGCGTTCTGGCAGATGCCAGTCCACGAGGATGTCCTGCCCTTCGCGGAACGACTCCTGGACGCGGAATGCCTGCTTTCCGGAACGACATGCATGAACATCGGGCCAGGCGAAGTCATGCAGGGACTGCATAGCGACGACGGCCTCGTGACCGTCCCGCGCCCACGCATGCCCTTCATGGTCACGACCATCTGGGCGTTCACCGACTTCACCGACGAAAACGGCGCCACCCGAGTCGTACCCGGATCCCATAAATTCGATCACGAGCCCGACTACAGCAAGCAATACGATCACATCGCCGCAGAGATGCCGGCCGGCTCAGTCATGATCATCAATGGCGGCACCTGGCATTCCGGTGGCGCGAATAACAGCGAAGACGATTGGCGGCTCGGCCTAAGCGTTCAGTACTGCCAGGGTTGGATGCGGCAGCAACAGAACCAGTACTACGCGATCAAGCCCGAGGATATGCGTGAGATGCCGCCCCGCCTCGCTCAACTCTGCGGCTACACCCTCTACCGCGGGATCATGGGCCATATCGACGGCGCTTCGCCGGGCGGCTTCATGGGAGCGGACGCGGTTGATGAAACGGCGTATTCGCGGATCCGCGCAACGGCCGACTGATCTATCTATCTATCTATCTATGCCGGACGACTGGCACTCCGAAGCACAGTTTTAGGCCCAAGGCTCCGCTTTGTAAATCACCCGTCCATCCGCTTCCACGAGCCATGAAACGATCGAGTTCAGGTGATACGGAAGCGATCCTCGCCCGCGTGCATCGATCAACTGTCGACGCGTCGGCTGAACGTAGCCAGTCTCGTCTGTCGCCCGACTCGCCAGCTCCGCCCCCCCGCCGGCCCAATTCCAAGGCAGCGTAAAACGCGTATGGGCTTTCGCCAGAACCGGCCCGACGAGCCGAGCATCTTCCCACTTCTGCCCGCCGTCCACACTCACTTCGACCCGCGCTATGCGTCCACGACCGCTCCACGCGAGGCCACGGATCTCATTCCATCCACGGCTCACCTGCGTCGGGTAGGTCGGCGTCGTAATCACACTCCGCGCATCCATAGTGAAGCTGAACTGCCGTGCCTGCTCTCCCGCGACCGGCTCCGTATACTTCGACGTCTCCTCCCGCGTCATAAAGGGCTGATCGCCTAATTCCAAGCGACGCAGCCACTTCACGTTCGTGTTGCCTTCCCAACCAGGCAACAGCAAGCGGAGCGGATACCCCTGCGCAGGGCGAATAGCCTCACCATTTTGCGCGTAGGCCAGGATCGCATCGTCGAGCGCCTTCTCAATCGGAATCGAACGCGTCATCTTGGCCGCATCCGACCCCTCCGCCAAGATCCACTTAGCAGTCGGCTTTGCGCCCACTTCTCGCAGGATCGTGGACAGCGCAACGCCCGTCCATTCACTCTGACTGGTCAGCCCGCATAGCATCTGTGGCGAGGTCTCTTCCCCCGCCTTGAACTGCAGATTCCCCGAACACTCCAAGAAGCATGTCCGCGTCACCGCGGGAAAGCGCATCAAATCGTCCATAGAGAACTTCAACGGACGCTCCACGAGCCCATGAACCATCAACGAGTGTTGATTCGGATCGATCGCCGGAATGCCCGCATGATGTCGCTCGAAATGGAGATCGGCCGGTGTAATCGTCCCATGCAGCGATTGCAAAGGCGTTCCAGAGATCACCCCGTAAGAGGGCAGACGCGCGATTGATTCGTGCGCGGACCGCTCACCGAATGCCGACGTGGCCCCCCCCTGCACCTTTGTAGGATCCGCAGGGTCTGCTTCATCCGCCTGAGCTGCGCCGCGCCCCAAGACTCCACCAACAAACGGTGCTCCCGCCAAAGCAGCCAACATCTTCCGACGTGTCCATTCGCTTTTCATCGAATATCGCCTCCCCCAACCCGGTCGTCACGCGTGAAGCGATCTCGAGCGGGCATCCGAATCGCGGCTAACGATGTAGCGTCGAGCAGCACGTCGCGGTCAACTAACTCGTTCAGGAAGAGCAAATACGCCGTCAGCGAATAGACCTCTTCGTTCGTTAACGACCCGGGCCGCTCCATAGGCATGGCGCGCCGTACATAGTCGAAGACCGTCGTCGCATAAGGCCAGTAGCTCCCGATTGTGCGCGGCGCACTCGGATCTTCCGCAAACGTAAATGCATCCGCTGGAATCCGGCCTGCTAGGCGATCAAAAGGCCCGCCCTGCCCTTCGGCGCCATGGCAATGTTGGCATTGCTTCTCGTACAGCGACTCGCCGCGAGGAACCGTTCCGCTTCCGGATGGGAGCCCTACTCCATCAGGGCGAACGTCACGATCCCAAGCAGCAAGCTCGGTAGCAGTAGGCGAAGTCCCGAGCCCGTAGTGATGCACTGGAGGCTCGGCGGCGGCGGATGCTTCTCGAGAGGGGTCGCGGTCGAGGGTGGTGCAACCTGCCAGGCTCGCGATCAATAACAGAACCATCAACGAAATCGGTGTCGAGATTCGCCTCGCAGCCGTGGCGGACCGGAGTTCCAAGCGGCTCGGCGATTGAATTGGCGATGGCGACGGCGATTCAATGATTCGCCGCGACTCGGCGATCGGTCTATTCATCATGCGCTTCATGAAAGGAAGTCTACGCCATCCCCGATCCCCTTGTTTCGCACCGAACTAAATCCGGGCACGTGTCAGCCCGGTCACCGCGAACAGACACGCATGCGCTAGGCGACCGTTTCGAAAAGCAATCACCGCGAAACCCACCGACTATGAGAGAAAAGGGGCATCGCTACAAAGTGAATCCGGAAGGAGATGGCTCCGTCACACTGTCCGAGAGTGGAACGAAGTGCATGCTTTTCGTGCTGATCTACTTTTCGATTCAGCTTTTTTGAGGGACCCAAGTGGACGCACACGGCACTGCGAATTTCGGACGTGGAACACAGAACGTCCAATACCGGTTTTAGCCGGCGGCGGATGTCACCCAAATCGTCAGCAATGGCGCGAGATGAGACTCGTACTCGCGCGCGCCTCCCCCCGCTTCCACGCAATAATCACAGCCATGCGGCATGCGTCCCGGAATACCGCCAGGAGAACTAACACGACCGCCACGACTTCGTTAGGTCCCGCTCTACGCAAGCGGTCGAGCGAAGCTCAGTTCGTGACCGTCGGGGTCGCGCAAATGAAAACATTGCTGGCCCCGCCGAGTACACGCTCTCGGCAGAGGGCACCGGCGGGGCTGTGGGCCCTATCCGGGGGACCGCTTCTGCGTGCCTCCATGTTCTGTGGCAATGCGAGCGGACGGGGCGGACCTCACGCTGATCCTCGCCAACCGGGGTGGCTGCGAAGCCTGAGTCGCTCGGGGTTGACTCAAGTCCTACAGCTGATTCAGGAATTCTTCGGCGTGCTTGAGGTGCGTGGATCGCTTGTCAGGATCCATCTTTTTCGCCATTGCGCACATCATCGCCCAGCGTGGATTCTTTCCGAGTTCTTCGACGTGGTTCCAGATCCAGCGCCAGTAAAGTCCGTCCCAGGTGGCGGTCCAGTCTCCCTTGGGATGGTTGCTCATCTTCTTGATGTAGGAGGAGCCTGAGAAGTAGGGTTTGGTGGTGATCAAGCCACCGTCGGCATGCTGGCTCATCGCATAGACGTTTGGGACCATCACCCAGTCGTAGCTGTCAATGAAGAGCTCCATGAACCACCGGTAGATCTCGTCGGGATCGAATTCACACAGGAACATGAAGCCCCCCAGCACCATTAGTCGTTCGATGTGGTGGCAGTACCCTGTCTCTAGGACGCGATGAATCGCATCGTCGACGGGGGCGATCCCCGTGGTTCCGTCGTAGAAGCTGTCGGGAATCGATCGGGTGTGCTTCCAGTGGTTGGTGGTGCGCATCCGCACTCCAAGGTCCTCGTAGGTCGCACGCATGAATTCACGCCAACCGATCACCTGCCGCACGAACCCCTCGAGTGAATTGATCGGTACCTCATGCCTATTCGCGTAATCGAGACAGGTTTCAAGCACTTGGCGGGGAGTGAGCAGGCCGATGTTGAGCATCGGCGTGAGGACCCCGTGCCAGAGGTGCGATTCGCCTCTGACGATCGCGTCCTCGTAGGTGCCGAAGAGTGTGAGCCGTTGTTCGACGAATTCCCCGAGCCAGCGCCGGGCTTCCTCATGCGAGGTGGGATACACCAGTTCTTCGAGTCGTCCGGGGTTCTTCGGGTAGCGATTCAGGACATGCGTCCGAGCGGCTTCGTCGATCGCGTCCGGAGTCGGATGGGTAATCTCCGGGATCGATTTCAGCAGGGCCTTGGGGACTTTCTTCCGGTTTTCCTCGTCGAAACTCCAACGCTCGCCCACCGGTTCATCGCCATCCATCAGCACGTCGAGCCGCCGTCGCTGGTACTTGTAGAAGTCGGCCATGAACCATCGCTTCTTGGTTTTTCGGTAGGCCTGGTTGTCCTCGGAGGTGTTGAGGAACATGGGAGTGCCAAGCAGCTTCACTTCCAGCCGAGTGCGTTCGCAGTGCCTTCGCAGCCGACGTTCCAGCAGGTGGTCATGGGGATCACTCAGCACCACGGACTCGACGCCGTCCTCGGCAAGAGTGTCCAGGGTCACGCTGAGCACGTCCATTTCGGGAGTGTGCTCCCGGTAGTCCACGCGCTTCACCCGATCGTCCAGCCAAGCGGCATAGCGCTTCATACTGGCGCGATGAAGCCAGAGTTTCTGCAGATGGAATCGTGCCGGGTGCACTCGATCACCGAAGAAAAGCGAGTCTTCGATTAGAACCGCGCGTTCAGGAGATAGCTCCAGTCCGGGGTGCGCCTCGAAGAGTTGGTGAGGAAAGATCAGAAGTGCCTGGTTGTTCTGCATCGATGGTCGCCTGAAGTGGGAAAAATGATTGCCGCAGAATAAGCATCCAGGCATTTCTTTTCTCGTTTGTCATCCAATGGGTCGAGATCTGCCGCAGCGGCTGGTTCAATGAACGTGGGTTCCTAAATAAAATCTGTTTCTGATCATCGAACGGACAATAATTCTACATGGATCACTCCTCTTTACCGCCGACTCTACTCTGGTTTCGCCGTCAGCTTCGCGTGCACGACCAGCCCCTGCTGGAGGTTCTCAACCCGGACCAGCCGGCCTGTGGGGTCTATGTGCTTGACCCCCGAGAACACCTGGCCGAATTCGATGGTCAGGTTCGATCCGGCTCGAACCGGATGCAGTTTCTACTCGACTCGGTGGAAGCGCTGAGAACCGGGCTCGCCGAACTGGGAGTGGAGCTTCTGGTCCGCGTGGGGGAGCCGGAATCCGTGCTTCCTGAACTTGTCGAACAACTGGGTGCGAATCGACTTCATTTTGTCGAAGAACCAGGACCCGAGGAGCGAGCGGTGGAGCAAGCGGTCCTCGCCCGCCTGGGTGATCGGGCTCGTTCGCTTCCAGTCGAAACTCTCCTTGAACTCGATGATCCCCGGGAATTTGCGCGCGGGCTTGGGGAAGTCTTCAGCACGTTTCGCCGGACCGCTGAAAAAAAGATGGCGCTGGGCAATGTACGCCCCGGAGTGTCCTCCTTGAGCGGAGGCCAACGCCCCGATTCGGTTCCGTTGGGATCAATTCCCACTCTTGCAGAACTCGGAATGACACCAGTCGCTTCCGATCCGCGTGGGGTGCTCGAATTCCAGGGGGGTGAGTCCGCGGCCCTCGCTCGCCTCCATGACTGGATCTTCAAAGAAGATCACCTCCGTCGGTACAAGGAAACCCGCAATGGAATGCTGGGGAGTGACTACTCATCAAAGTTCTCCCCCTGGCTGGCACTCGGGTGTCTTTCGCCCAGATTCGTTGCGTCAGAAACCCTGCGCTACGAAGAAGAACGGGTGGCAAACGACTCCACGTACTGGCTTCGATTTGAACTGCTTTGGCGTGAGTTCTTCCGGTTCTACCTACTGAAACATGAGACGCGCCTGTTTGCTGCGCAAGGACCGTTAGGGATCCGGCTGGATTGGTCGGATCGCTCGGATCACTTCGAGGCCTGGAGGACGGGCAGGACTGGGGTCCCGCTGGTGGATGCCAACATGCGCGAGCTCGCGGCCACCGGGTTCATGTCCAACCGTGGTCGCCAGATTGTGGCGAGTTTCCTTTCAAAGAACCTCGACGTCGACTGGCGTCGGGGGGCTCGTTGGTTTGAGCACTCCCTGATCGACTACTGCCCGGCTGCCAACTGGGGGAACTGGACGTACGCTGCGGGCGTCGGCGCCGACCCTCGTGGCTTTCGTGGATTCGACATCGCGCGTCAGGCGCGTCAGTACGATCCCGAAGGTACCTACGTCGCACACTGGCTTCCCGAAGAACTCTCGAACTATCACGGGGAGCAGCGTCATGCACCCTGGCTCTATGGAGGCCCTGCTCCAATCGTCTCTCCCGAGCCTTCCCTGCGTGCCTCCCAGCGTCGCTGGCATCAGGCGCGCGAGTACGCCGAAAAGCATGGCTTGCCCTGAATGCGATCGCGTTGAGGACGATTTCGACTCGATGTCTTCGCCGACGAGTCTAAATATTGCGGGGACCCCGCTGTGACGAAGAAGATGGTCGAGCACCTCCCCGAATTCTATGACTTCACCACTGCGATTACGGGTGGTCTGAGCGAAGTCCGATGGCGCTAGGCGACCCGCAGAGACAGGATGAGAGCGCTAGAGCGGAGCGACGCGCGTCGTGACGATGGGGAG
>JASDVF010000049.1:58350-79875 GCA_041440805.1 Myxococcota bacterium
CAGAGACAGGATGAGAGCGCTAGAGCGGAGCGACGCGCGTCGTGACGATGGGGAGAGGTGATTTACCTCGCCACCTTAGGCTGAGGAGCAGTCTCGAATGTCCGCTCATATCCATCCAGTTCGCCTGCCCCGGGTCACTGTGTACGACGATGATTCGGACGCGACCGGATGAGTCCCTTTCGACATTCCGATTATTGAGGACGATCGGGCGATCACGCCAATCGGGTGTCTCCCCCCAGACGTTCTGCAGCACCCAACTCCAGTAAGTGGGTTCGTCCTTCGTGTCGAATTAGAGGATGAGCGTTTGGTCTGGATTGATCTCAACGAGACCGTTCAGATAGCGAATCTGGCTCGGGGTCTGGATAGTCCCGTCGTCCGCCATTTCGAAAATCGCGTTCGGCGTCGTCTGAATCTCTTTAAATTTGTTCCACCACGTTAGGCTGCCGTCGATAAACATCGTTGTCGCGATGAACCCGCGGATCAGTGAAGCCGGGTCGATGGGCGGCCGCGGCATGGTTATGTCGACGCGCTCGATCGTCGCCATCTCGTGAAAGGATGCAGGCGAAAACGCGTTGCAGAGTTGGATCGAATACAACGACGCGACATGGCCTCAGTCGTGGTCGCCTTCGGCGCGTGCGAGATCGGCGACCGGATCGCCGGTAAGATCTGCTTTCAGGAATGATGCCGTCTCGGGCAAAGCCAGGGATAGGTGATTTTCCGAGGCCAAAGCGATCTCGACATGATCCGCTTCAATATCGAGGACATGTCCAGCACGCTTGCGATCATCGCTGAGCAGATGAAGGTGATAACCCGGAACGTTAATCGTACTGGCATAGGTTGGCGTCCAGAAACCGACGAGGGTGCCCAACACGTCCTCGGCGGTGAATTCGGCCTGATGAGAAGTTGCTTCGACCAACGACTCGCCGGGTTTTGCCTTGCACGCCGTGCGGTACTTCACCCGCCGGAAATTGCCGCGGACACGAATCGCAAAAGAGATATTCTCGCCGGAACGTAAGGCATCGATTTCTCGGACCAGGCCAGCCCAGCCAGTGACCTTGCTGCCTTTCGAGGTGGCGTCGGCAACGAAATGCGTCGCAACCCAGAATGGTACGAGGGCGTCGTCGGGCGGGTTTGTGACTGTGCCATCGGAACGCGCCTGCCAGATCTCGCCGTCCAGCATGATACCCTCGCCGTCCAGCGAGTCGAAAGTCCCCAGACCGAAGTCCCCGTGTCGGCGAAGTTCACCCACTTTCACACACCCGTCGTACACGCCTTTGACCAGAGCCCCCGAGGTCGAGACCTGAAAGATGGTGTGTCGCTCATGGCCTAGATAGGCAGCCAGCGCTGAATGGATCACATGCTCGGCACTCTCGCCGCTGCGCTGACAATGTTCCTCTAGCATCTTTTGCAGGCTGCCTGGGAGACCCACTAAAAGAGGCTGATGGTTTTGGGGACGAGTCGGAGGCATGTCTAAATCACCTTAGGGAATAGAATTCTGATGGATATTTTGCGTTAGCTTCATTTGGGGAGACTAATCAATTGGGGAATCGATCAAACAGGGCATTTCAAGTATGAGCGCCTCTCGAAAGACGCCGCTAAGCCGATGGGCGAATCGGGTTGTGTAATCGCGGCCCCGAAAGGTTTTCGCGTGGGCCTTCTCATTGGCTATCCGCTAGCGGTAGGAAACTCAGCCGGCACGCAATCGGAACAGTGCTCGGCGACTAGCTCCTCGTACCGAACCAAGTACCTCGCGAGAAATTGGGCGGGGATAGGAATTTCAAGCCCCGTTTTCAGCACCACCGATATTAGGCGTTCTGACAACTAAGCCCTGACGGGGCCACCCCGCCCCTTCCTGGGGCGCCGTACAGTCGCAGGCAAGAGCGCGGCGTGCATGCCCGAAATCCAATCGGAAAATTCGCCTCCTCATTTATATGACGAGGCCTCAAATGTTCCCACAGGGTTTCAGGATCATGTTATTGCGAGGAAAATGATTAAGAGACACTTTTGATGCGCCGAATCTTAGTGCCGTTAGTCATTGCCAGGGCCTCGCACCTCACGCCGTCGAAGAACCGTCCGTACCGTCGATTAATGCCCGCACTTGACTCACCAGCTCGTGGCGTCGGAAAGGCTTCTGGAGCAACGGATCGTCCGGTTCGGGCTTCTCGCCGAGATGGTTGAGCGGGTACCCGGAGATGAAAAGTACCTTCGCCCGGGGATGTGCGACGCGTAGACGAAGCATCATGGCCGGACCGCTGAGATTCGGCATCACCACATCCGAGACAATAAGGTCGAACGGAGGCTCGGTCTTCTGGGCGAGCGCGAGCGCGAGCGCGGCCTCACCATCTTCTGCGACGGATACGTCGAATCCAGCGGAGACAAGATGGCCGCGAATGAGATTACGGATCCCCCGCTCGTCTTCCACCACGAGAATTCTTCCCCCACCGGCGGAGCTTTCGGTCTCCCCGTCTCGCTCATCCCGCACTGACGCAGGTCGCAGACCGGCCACTCGGGCGGACGGAAACCGGATCGACACGGTTGTGCCCTTTCCCTCTGCCGTCTCTATATGAGTCGTGCCGCCCATCTGCTCGGTGGCACCATGTACGACCGCCAACCCGAGTCCCGTTCCGCTTCCGACCGCCTTCGTCGTGAAGAAGGGATCGAAGGCGCGGTCGGAGACCTCGGCGCTCATCCCCGTTCCGGTGTCTGATACGTCGATAAAAACCACCCCTGGACCACTTTCGTTCTCACTGGCAAACAGTCCGACACGGATTTCGATCAGCGCTCCGCTCGGACTCGCGTCCCGGGCGTTAACGACGAGGTTGACGACAGCCTGCTCGACCAGAAGTGGATCGACCTCGACGTTCGGTAAATCGTCGGCCAGCTCGAAGGACAGCTGTGCTCGCTCTCCGATCAATCGCTTGAGCATGTCCTCGAGGTTGCCGACGAGGGCGGAAAGATCGATGACACGCGGGTCGTAAACCGACTCGCGCGTAAATGCCAGGAGCTGACGAGTGAGTCTCGCGCCTCGCTCCGCGGTACGAAGGATCTCGGCGGCCCCCTTTGCGGCGAATTCCGGGTCTTCCTTGATCTGATCCGCGCAGGCCACGACCACCATCAGAAGGTTATTGAAGTCGTGCGCAATCCCGCCGGCAAGCTGACCGACCGCCTGGAGCTTCTGCATCTGCTGGAGGCGTTGCTCGAACTTGAGATCGGCGGTGACGTCTCTCAGGCGGATCACGACCCGAAGCTCTTGATTCGCAGACCGGAAGCGACGGCCGACCGCTTCGATCCAACGCCACTCGTCGTCTTCCCCGCGATACCGCACGGGAGGACTGACCAATAACTCGTCGTCAATTAACAGTCGCGCGAAGAGATCGGACTGCGCGCTTCGGTCCGAGGGCCAGATCCGCTCGACCAGCGTGGTCCCCACGAGATCCTTCACGCCCAACACCTCAGCCCCGTTTTTACTCGCGTACTGGATTTTGCCTGACTCTTCGAGTTCGACAATGAGGTCGCGACTGTTCTCGGTGAGCGCGCGATAGCGGCGACTCTCTTCGATGAGCGCGCGATCGAGTCGTTGTCTCTCGCGTTCGGAAGTCTGCGCACGGCCATGGGCAAGCTTGCGCGCGATATCGCTCGCCGAGATAACTAGGAACAGAACGAGAATAAAGATGATCGCGGCGCGGTTCGAGGATGCGCCCAATTCGCTGGGCACGAATTCGACGAGAGGCGCGATTCCGGCGGTCCGTTGCCAGGCGACGGCGAGCAGGAGAGCCACACAGACGAAAGTCCAGCCCGTCGCTGCTCGGAGACCGATGGCCTGGATAGCCACGACCGGAATGAGGCCCAAAAAAAAGAGAGCAGCAATCGCGGTACCGCCGCTCGCGAGTGTAATGAGGGCTACGAAACTGAAACAGATCGAGGTCAGGACATGCGCGGCCAGCAAACTGCGCTCCGTCGCCTTCAGAAACAGCGCTAGGCCGAAACACGCCAGCGCGGCGGTGAGAGCGGCCCATCCGACCATCGAGCTCGCTGAAAGGAGCTGTACCCCGCCCATCCAGAAAAAAAGCACCATTGCGAGCATGACTGCCCGCATGACATTCCGCTGACGCTCAGCAGGGTCCCTCTCGAGCCCTTTCGAATCGGACCAGACTTCTACGAGCTCCTCAAGCAATAAGACTTTCCTTCTTCGACCCATTCCGAACGCTTTATTGTGTCCTACTGACGTTATCATGCCGGCTTCGAGAGAGCCCACTGAGGATTTGGCGATGCGATTCGAAAACCGGTCTCTGCAGCACGCTCGAGCAAGGGCGTCCACGTGATTGAACTCTCGGGAAATCCGTGAAGCAGAATCAGGCCGCTCGCGCGGGGGAGCGGCGTAGGCGTCGCCGACGGCTGCGCCCTGGGTCGCCGTCGAGCAGAGCCGCGCTGTCGCGCACGCTTCGGCTGACACAGTGGCCGGCGGAGAGCCCACCCCAACCTTCGTAGACCTTGGGCCCCATCGGCACTCGACCACGAGAAGGCTTCAATCGAAAAAGTCCGCAGGCGGAAGCCGGAATCCGGATCGAGCCGCCGCCATCCGTCGCATGCGCAGCCGGAACAATTCCGGCCGCAACCGCCGCGGCGGATCCACCCGAGGAGCCTCCCGCACTTCGCGAAAGGTCCCAGGGGTTATGGGTCTGTCCGTGGAGGACGGATTCGCTGCTCGACGTGCTGCCGAATTCGGGACTATGGGTTTTGCCGAAGAGCGAGAGCCCCGCCGCTCGGTAGCGCTCGACAAGGGTGTCGTCCTCGTCATGCCGTTGGTCTCGGAAGAACCGCGAACCTTCGGTGGTGATCGTCCCTCGCATGGAAGTACCGAGATCCTTCAGCAGATAAGGCAGGCCCCGCAGTGGCCCTTGTGGAAGTCCCTGCCGAGCCGCCTCACGAGCCAACTCAAAATGTTCGACCACGATGGCGTTCAGCTTTGGATTGACTGCCTCCGCTCGCGCGATCGCTAGTTCGAGCAATTCCGACGGGCTGGCGTCGCCCTTGCGCACGAGCGCCGCCAGGCCCACTGCGTCATGGCCCCGATATTATTCGAAACCGAGCCCCGGCCTGGCGGAGGCAACCGGTGCAGCGAGCGCGAGCGCGCCCCCTGCCGTCATTTCTAAGAATCGCCGCCGTGTCATTTCCGAGTTTATGATGGATCTCCCTACCGAGAACGAGTCGTTATCGGGCAAAGACTATCTCCTGTCATTCTCAGAATCCGGACCTGATTTCCCCCGGCGGAGACTCGGGCGTCGATGCTCGATCCCCTCGCCGCAAGTGAAGTCCCGGCCCCCCCTCGTCCCTCGGTCTCGCCTACGATCCGAAGGTCTCGCGAAGTGCCTGCATATCTGATTCGGTGATGGATTCCTCGACCCGGTAGGATCGGATTCGCCAGCCCTGGTCACCGCGCTGGTGTTCAGCTTCGACAAAACCATTGGCCAGCGTAACCATCGTGCGGGTATCAATCGCATGAAGATGACTCGTCGAGCTCGCAGAATCTCCGTCGATCCGAATCACATGGGTCCCAATGAAATGACGAACTGTCCCCTCGCTCATCGTCACGCCACCAGACAGCATCTTCCTGAACCAGGCCAACACGTTCGCTCTGCCGGATACCTTGTCCTCGACTCGGCCGCTCGAAGCCAGTTGGATGAGTTCCCACGTGGCATCCTCGGCCATCACCTCCCGCTCGAGTACATCGAGCTGCCCACGGTCGAGGGCCTGGTAGTAGAGCGAGAGCAGATTCGTAATCTCACAGTGCGCAAGCGCGTCCTTCGCCGGGTCCAGCATCTTCTTCTCTCCCTAGGCGCCAAATCGGCGCGGCTCGAGTCCGACGGAAGCCTTGTCCGCCATGACTCCTCGCTCACGAAACAAAGGACGGCTCGCGCCTACGCATCAGGTCGCAAAAAGCCGGCCATCTATGAGCGAAAAGCGTCTCAGCATTATGCTGTTAGCATCTACGTCGTACTTGGGTGCTAGGCCTTTTATAAATCGACCAAAGGCGGATTAGACATGCAGGATCTCGAGAACAGAGTCGCCATTATCACGGGCGCATCGCGGGGCGTCGGAGCGACCATCGCCCAAACACTTGCCAAGGCAGGCGCGCGCGTCGTCCTGAGCGACATACTCATCGAAAGCGGCGAAGCCACCGCAGCAGAAATCGGCGACAGCGCCATCTTCCTCCCGCTCGATGTCACGCGCGAAAGCGATTGGTCGCGCGTCGTCGAAAGAACGAAGCGCGAATTTGGTCGCATCGACATCCTGGTGAATAACGCTGCGATCCTCCATATGGGAACGATCGAAAACACGCCCCCCGAAATTTTTCGTCGCGTCATGGAGGTCAACTCGGTCGGCCCCTACCTCGGAACTCGGGCCGTACTCGAAACCATGAAAGCCCAGCAGAGCGGATCGATCGTGCAGGTCGCCTCGATCGACGGATTGCTCGGAATGAACGGAATCACGGCCTATTCCGCTTCGAAATGGGGACTGCGAGGATTCACCAAATCCGCGGCGATCGAACTCGGTCGCGACGGAATTCGCATCAACTCGGTTTGTCCGGCCGGAGGCAATCATGAGATGTATGGCCCGTGGATCGAGAAGATGGTCTCCTTCCTGGATCAGACCGAGGCCTATACAAACAACCGAGGCATTCCCGGCGCGGTCCCCGCGGAATCCATCGCCAAGGCAGTGCTCTACCTCGCCTCGGATGCCAGCGAACACGTGACAGGAATTGATCTCCCCGTCGATGGCGGTGCGACTGCCGGTCGTTTCATCGAGGGCTTCAGCACGCTCTAGGCATGACTTCGCATGGCGGAGCAAGAGGTCACGCATCGATTGCCCTACCCCTCTTCGAGAACACGAGCACCTTCGAGATCGAAAAAGGCGCGCATACTCACGACACGCCCCTGTTCATCTATTTCTGCGAGATCAATCACATCGAGTTCGAGCAGCTTTCCGTCCTGCCTCACACGTGCGAGTAAGGGCACCGCTCCCTCACGCCCTGCCACGCAAGACGGCCCCGCGACTTCGATGCTCTCCGCCAACTCGTTCTCAAAGTAGAACGACCGGATCTCGTCGATTCCCTGAAGAACCGGTCCCCCGACCGGAATCTGAATACTCGCCTCCGGCGCGTACATGCCAACGATCACGTCGACATCAGTCGCGGTAATCGCCGCGGTGTACTTCTTGAAAATTTGATCGAAGGTTTCTTTGCTCAACGTATCTTCCTCTTGTCCGATTGACCGGACGAATGAGTCGTATCAGCTACCAAATCGAATACCCAATGATTCTGGCCCGCGAATTTGCGAGCCTCGACGCCACTGCGCTTGTCCATCCGCCGCAAGATGCGGGAGCCGCTTCGAAAGAATCACGAGCGCCTCCTGTATCTCGATTCGCGCAAGCGATGCCCCCAGGCAATAATGGGTACCTCCCCCGAACGTCAACATGGGCTCATCGTGCTTTCGATTCATGTCGAAGCGGTCAGGGTCGGGATAGATCTTCGGATCTCGATTTGCGGCAGGCCCGCAAGGAATCGCGATCGTTCCCGCCGGAATGAATCGTCCCTTGTATTCGAGATCGACCGTGGCAATGCGGGGCGAGCCCGACCCGGCGGGCTCGAAACGAAGTACCTCCTCGGCCGCAGCGACGGCCGCATCCGGATCTTCCCCGAGTCGATTCCATTGATCAGGGTGGTCGATGAACGTGGCGGCCGCGCACGCCAACTGGCACTGCGTCGTGTCCTGGGCTCCAAAGATCAGAACCGTCACCATGGCGCGGAGCTCTTCTCGGGAGAGTCGGTCCCCCCGCTCCTCGGCCACCAACAGTGCAGAAATCAGATCGTCCGCCGGCTCGTTGGCTCGGGCAGCTAACAGCCCGTCGACGTAGTCATTCAAATTCAGCAATGCGGCTTCGATGCGAGATCGTTCTTCCCCGATCCGTGATCCAAAGGCAAGCGAAAGGTCTCTGCTCCATGCATGAAACCGTTCGAAGTCTTCCGCTGGGACCCCGAGCAAAGCACTGATCACCCGAACCGGATAGGGCGCCGCAAAGGCAGCCACAAACTCACAGGCTCCGTCATTTTCGAATCGATCGATCAGATCATGCGCAGTCGACCGCATGAGCGGCCTGAGGGCTTCGACACGTTTAGGCGTGAAAGCCCGCGAGACGAGCCGTCGCAGCCGGGCGTGACCCTCACCTTCCTTCGCCGACACAATCTCGTGAAACCAATCCCAGAGCGGGCCGTCCGTGATGCCGATCAAGGGCAGCGCATCCGCGCCCAGCTCTCGCCAGCGCGGGTCTCTGAGAAGCCAGAGCACGTCTTCGTGATCGAGAAAAATCAATCCTGCGGGCGTCTGCGCGCACCATGACTGTTCGCGCGCTTCGCGATGAGCACCGTGAATATCGGCGTCGTATTCGACACTAAGCGTGTCGATGAAAGGAAGATCATCCATACGTATCCCTTTTTCGGAGTGAGTGGACATCGAAACGCTAGAGAAATCAGCGTTTAATCGCTTGCAGCCACATGACCCGCCAGCCCCCGAGTCAGGTCCCGATCCCCTTATGCGACGCGCCCGCCGTCGATCCGCCATCTAGAACAAACTCGGAGCCCGTAGAGAAGGAACTCTTCTCACTCAACAGAAAGACAACCAGGCGTGAGACTTCTTCCGGTCGGCCGATTCGCGGGATCGGATTCGCACCGTAGATCGCATCCTTGTCGACGCGCTCGAAATTGTCGCTGCTGGTCATTGCCGTATCGATCCCACCGGGGTGCACAGAGTTGACCCGAATTCCGTATTGACCGAGTTCGAGCGCCGAAGATTTAGTCAGCCCTCTGATCGCGAATTTTGTTGAGCTATACGCGGCCACCCCTGCCACGCCCTGAAGTCCCGCGATCGATGAGATATTGACGATCGAACCACCGCCGCGCTCTCGGAGTGCCGGCACGACACATTTTATGCCGAGGAAGCTGCCCGTGAGATTCACCCTCACGACGTCCTCAAAATCGCCTAGCGACATCTCCTCGACGCTTCCTACCTTGACGATTCCGGCGTTGTTTACGAGTGCATCAAGCCCGCCAAATTGCCTGCAAACCTGAGAGACGGCATCTCTCCAACTTGCCTCGTTCGTCACATCGAGTTCGACACTCATGCAATCCGCGCCCAGCTTCTTGGCGATCTTCTCGGCATCTTCGTGGCGGATATCGCCCAGTGCCACCCGCGCCCCTTCGGAGAGCAGAACTTCGGCGTGAGCCCTACCCATGCCGCCGGCCCCACCGCTGATCAAAACCACTTCCCCGGATAGGTCTCCAGCCGCCTTCTCAGTCACTCTGCTCTCTCCTTCGTGATCCTAAATAACACGACGAGTCGCGGCCGGTTCGGAACGAATCACTTTGCCTGCACCCGCAGACGGAAGATCCTGCCCGTCCCGCCGTGTCGATTCGCCGCTCACCCAGACGTGCAAAACCCCCGTGCTCTTCGCGACCAAGCGATCGGCGCCGGCGGGAAGGTCATGCCACCGCTCAAGAGCAGTTGTCCCCACCGTCGCAGGATCGAAGACAACGACGTCTGCGACAGCACCGGTCTCCAATCGGCCGCGATTGGCCAATCCCAGGAAATCCGCCGGCTGCCTTGTTAGGCGCCAGATGGCCTTCTCGAGGGAAATCGTGCGCTTCTCGCGCCACCAATACTGCAACAGGTATGTTGCGAAATCGGCATCACACAGCTGGCTCGTGTGAGCCCCCGCGTCGGAGAGCCCAAGCAGCAAATGGTCATTGTTCAACATCTCGGCGATCTGAGACTCGTTGTCGTTCGTCATGGGAACATGAAACCGGGTGCCGAGATCCTCCTCAAGTGAAAGGTCGAGCATCAGCTCGAATGCACTGCAGCCGCGCGTCCGTGCCATTTCGCCGAGCACAGGCCCACCTACGAGCGCGCTGTGTAGCTTGCTCTCCGAAACCCGGGCGTAGTCGACGATATCGCCCCAAGCCCCGGAGATCTCCGCTTCCGCTCTCGCGCGCCATTCGCGATCGCGGTAGCGCTCCGCACGCTCGCCAGAGGGAAGCGACAAAACTTCGACGAAGCTCGGTACGTTTCCAAATGGGCCTGGCTCCGTGAGCATGATCTGAACCACGATTGCTCGCACGGCAATCTGGGGCCGAACGAGCCCCCCCGCGGCCTCGGTCGACCGCACTACGCGCGGAGCGTATTCCGGATTGCGACGAGAGGTCATGATCGCTGCCCATGAGACCGGCCGATCGATGTCCTTCGAGAGCTGTGCAAATTCTTCCACGAAGAGATCGGGTCCCCAGGTGGCCTCGACGACGCCAACCCCTCTTCGACCGAGTTCGCCCGCCAAAGCCCAGATTTCCGAGAGTTCGGCCAATCGGCTCGGAACTGGTCGCCCGAAAGCGCCCACGTGGGAGGCGGCGTGCGACGTGGAGAAGCCGATCGCGCCGGCGTCGATCGCCTCGCCGACGATCTCCTGCATCGCCGCAACTTCTTTCTCCGTGGCCGCCCGCTCTGTGGCCGCGTCGCCCATCACGAACTGCCGGACGGGCGTGTGCCCGATATACACGGCGGCATTGATGCGAAGGGGGAGCTTCTCGATCGCGTCCAGATATTCCGGAAACGTCTCGAAGTCCCAACGGATACCTGCTTCAAGTGCCTCGAAGGACATGCCTTCGACGTTCTCGAGGGTTCGCGCAATGGTGACGCGATCGCCTGGACGCGTCGGCGCTATTCCGAAACCGCAGTTCCCTAACACGACCGTCGTGACACCGTGCCATGACGAGGGCGTGAAATCGGGATCCCAGAACACCTGTGCGTCATAATGCGTATGTACGTCGATAAAGCCTGGAGCGACGACGAGGCCCGTACAATCCACCACCGTTAGGTCTGCATGCTCAGTCTCATAGACCTCACCCAGCTGCGAGATCACTCCGCCCTCGATGAGTAAATCGCCGATGCTTCCCGGACGACCACTTCCATCGACAAGAGTTCCGCCTCGCAACAGAGTCTTCATCATTATTGTTCTCCATTGACGCGAGAGGGGGCAATGTCGCCCGGGGCCGGATTCGCAAGAACCGCGGCCGCTTCGGCTTCTACGGCCGTCCCCTCGAAGAACGAGGGATCGAGGCAGGCATAGAACCGAACCGCATTCTCGAAGGTGAAAGCGCGGAACTGTTCAGCATCCAGATGTCCATCTTCGATCAACTCAAATGCCTCGGCGAGTACACCGTTCATGTGCGTCACATCCCAATGCCCAATATCCGAGCTGAACATGGGCCGGAGTTCAGCACCACCCGGATTGAGATTCGAAGCGAACGCCCAGGCGACCATCGGATCGTCAGCCTCGCATCCAAAGTAGAAACGCGGAACGAACAGATCACGCAGATCTTCGACCGACTTGGCACCGAGTGCCGCAAACTCATCGAGTTGCTGCGGACGGACCTCGCCCTGCTCTAGGCGCTTCGACATTTTTTCGGTGGCGCGCCGTAACCGATCATCACCGTACTCATTGAAATAGCGGCGCATTTCTGCCACGTCGATCAGGTCGGGGTCGAGGGTACGGATGGCTTCGCCGTTTCGCTTTTCCCAGTGGGAGACGATGTCTGCGAAGAGGTTGCAGGCGTATCCGACTCCGCCCTCGAGAAACGCAAAACAAATTTCCGGATGCCGCTTCGTGACCCCATCGAGAAAGAGAGACTTGCAGATCGCTTCGGCGGAGGCCCCGAAAGAGCCGATGTGATTGTAGACATAGCTACTCGGCGAACGACGACTCCCCCAGCCCTGGCCACTCGCGTGAAAAGTCGGCGAGACACGGAGCTCCACCAACTTCGCCCAGAGTGGGTCGTAATCGTATTCGCTATCGAGGCCGAGCGTATCGATCCGAGTGCCGCCCGACTCAAGAGGGCGGTGAACGATTCCATTGATCAGCACGGTCTTCATGTTGAGCTCGCCCGATACATACTCGAGCTCAGAGATCGCCTCCTCCGGCGTGTGCGTGGGCAGCACGGCAACAGGCCTTAGGCGATCGCTGAACTCCGCGTAGAGCTCCGCGTTGTATGCATTGAGCGCTCGAATTGCGAGCTGGCGAAGTTCGGCTTCAGGGATCGAAACCATGGGCAGCGCCCGAGAAGGGAAGAGCACACAAAAGTCGAGGCCGAACTCGTCGAGTCGTTCGTACATGAGTCGCGGCAGGTACCCAGTTGCACGGTCGCGTGTATCCGCCGGAAGCGACCAGAAGGGCGGACGATTCACTCCCCCTTGTTGGCGCTGCCTCGAATCCATGTTTTCGAATCGGCCCTGGACGCGTTGGTCGTAGAGCAGGCCGTCGCGCCGGGCCAACTCGGTCGCGGCTTCTCGGCCCCCTAATTCTTTGGCGAACTCGTAGAACCACTCCTCGAACGCGGGCTCGACTTCCAGGAAATGCCCATCCGCATCGACTACCGGATGGGAGAGCTGGGCGCGAATCGCTTGAGAAGACAAGCCAGCTGAGTTCGACAAAACCAAGATTCCTTTCGGGAGACAGAAATATTCAATAATGTGCTAAATCTTTTAACACATTAGAATGAGGTCGCAATACAAATGCCCGAATCCGCTCCGCATCGACCGAGAAGCTCCGGCCCGAGCTTGGCCGACCTTGTCGCGAGCCATCTCCGGGGGCGAATCCTCAGTGGAGAGTTCCAAGATGGTTCGTTCCTGCCGACCCAGAAGGACCTGCTCGCCCAATTTGGCGTGAGTCGCCCGACGCTTCGGGAAGCGCTCCGGATTCTCGAAGCCGAGGGGCTGATCCGAGTATTGCGTGGCAAGTTGGGCGGCTCCATCATCACGGCTCCCTCCCCTGCTACCGCCGCGTATGCAATCGCGACCGTTCTTGAAGCCAACCGAGTGGGGCTGCCCGATGTCGCCGTCGCTCTGCAGGAGATCGAGCCCGCGTGCCTCGCGATGGCCGCGCGGCGGCCCGATCGAAAGCAGGCAGTCGTCTCCGTCCTTCGATCCCTAAATGAGCGATCAGCGGCGGCCATCGACGACCCGGACGAATACCGCGCCCTGGCACACCAGCTTCACCGCGGATTCATTTCATCCAGCGGCTCCCAGACTATGGAATTGCTCGCATGCGCACTCGAGGACCTCTGGATGTCTCAGGCGCGCGCGTCGACTTCTGCCGTGACGCACAAAATTCGGTGTGCCCACGTGGATGCGCACACTGAGATCATTGATGCGGTCGACCGAGGCGAGAGCGATCTCGTGCAGGAGCTTGCTCGCCGACATTTACGAGAGGCCACCACACACTCGCTCACGGCCAACAATGACGTCAGCATCGATTCTTCGACCCTCTCTCCGGGACTGACTTCGATCACCTGGTCGCTACGGAGCGCGCTCCCCGCGCCGGCCTAAAACGAGTCTCGGGGCGGAGCATGGCTGCTCCCTTCGCCTCCGAGTACCGCGCAAAACGGGGGAATAGGAAAAACAAGCCCCGCTTTCCGCACCACCGATATTAGGCGTTCTGACAACTAGGCTCCGATGGAGGTACTCGGCCCCTTCCTGGGATCTCGAGGACACTGCGACCGGGGAGTTCCGACGGTGAACTCAGGCGGATCGATTGTTCGCCGGGGCGGCGCGTGCGGCCGAATTCGAAAGCCGTTCGGGAGAGTGTCCACAGCCCGTGATCGGCGTGGGTTCGAAAAGCCCGGTCGCCGGCGCCCGCGAGGAAGGCATGGGTGAAGCTGCGAAAGAGCGCCCCACCATCCGGGTCATCCGCTGAAGCATCCGGCGAACCATCGCTAGCCCCGGCGTCGATCAATTATTCGATCCTGGCCTCAGCCTCGTCGCGCATCAAACCTTCTACCTCGCCCCCCGGATGAATCTCCGAGCCTCGAGCTTACAGCCTCGCCGGGGTTTCAGCCTCTGATGCTCGCGAAGGCCCTCGCGGTCATGCTGTGTATTCAAGCCGGCAGATCGCTTTCCAGCAAATCGGCGACCGTCTTGCCCTCGTCGTCGGCGCAGTCCTGGCTCGCTTCGCGGAGCGCCTTCGCGGCGGCGGGCAGGTCGGCGAGCTCACGCTGCTCTTCGCTCAACGTCACCAGACGTAGGCGCGGCTCGGCGAATTCGCTCTGTTGATCTCCGAGTTGGCTCTGGAGGCGAATCGGCCTCTCTAGGCGTCGCGTCTCGCCCCAGAACCAGCGTCCGACCGCCTCGCGCGAGCCGCATTCACGCGTCAGAGCGCCCGAACTGCTGGCATGATTTCGGCGGCGACCTCTTCAAGTGCATCGACGACCCCCTCGAAACTATGATCGCCAGCGCGGCTTATGCCGGTGACGAGATGGGTGAGCCCCGCCTGGGCGTAGGCGCCGAGGCCATCGAGGATCTTTTGTTGCCCGCCGACGAGCATCGCTCCCTCCACTTGGGTGTCGTCCGGGGCGAGAATCAGTCCGTCGATATGACCGATCGCGAGGTCGGCAAAGTTGCGACCTCGCTCTTCGCATAACACTCGCAGTCGTTGGGTATCAGACTCGAGCAGGCTGGGAGACGAGGAGATCGCGAGGTAACCCTGGCCGAGCTCTACGCTACGGCGGAGCGCCCGCTCTCCCTGGCCGCCGATCCAGATCGGAGGATGTGGCTGGCGGGTCGGTCGGGGACGAGCGCCGATGTCGCGGAAGGTCGTGAAGCGTCCCGCGTAGCTCGCACCGGCCTCCGCGGTCCAGGCCTCTTTGATCGCGCGCAAGTAGTCGACGGTCACGCTGCCGCGCTTTTCGAAATGTTCGCCGTCTAGCCCGAGTGCGTCGAACTCGTCTCGGAGCCATCCGACGCCTGCACCTAATACGATCCGGCCGCCCGAGAGCTGGTCGGCGGTGGCGAGCATCTTGGCCGTCAGCAGGGGGTGGCGGTAGGGGATGACGAGTACGGACACACCGATTTCGACGCGCTCGGTCGCGACCGCGAGCGCGGCCATCAAGGTAATGGGTTCGAAGATCTCCTGTTCCCAGGTGTAGGGGAAGACGCCGGATTCGTTATGTGGATAAGGGGTCTCGCGCTCAAGGGGCAGGACGATGTGGTCGGTGACCCAGACCGAGTCGAAGCCGAGGCGTTCGGCGTGACGGGCGAGATCGATGCACGCGTTCGCGCCGCGGCCCGTCTCGGGAAATCCGCCGAAGTTGCTGAGCAGGACGCCGATCTTCATGGGGTCTCCAGAGGTAGTTTGCTGGGTGGGCAATGGGGTGAAAGTCAGCCGGGTTGTGAAGTGTCATTGGGAGGCGGCCGGTTACTTGGCGATCTCGCGTAGGCCTGATCTTAGTATGCCGGGGAATAGGAATTTCAAGCAGCGTTTTCCGCACCGCCGATACTAGGCGTTCTGACAACTCGGCTCCGATGGAGGTACTCGGCCCCTTCCTGGGCGGCCACCCCCCTTATCGGACAGCGGCCTGCCGGCAGTTAGGCACCTCCCCGACCCGGGGTGGGTCGAGGTTAGGACATCCATCATCGCCTCCGCTGAAGAGTTACCAGTCGCAGCATTGGAGCGAGTAAAAGACGAGGCGCGCCGTGCAGCTGTCGAATTCGTTTCCGGCGTACACGTACGCTCGAATTTCCTTTCGTTCGACCAGGTCAGAAACTCCAATTCGAACACATTGATCCAGGAACTCATCACCACCAGCGCGACCGCGTGGGTGGTGGAAGAGAAGATCCTTCGCTCACATCGGGAATTCTTGGAAGGCGGGGCCTACCGCCAGTCGCTTCACCTACAGGCCCGCCTACTGGACCGTACGTCAGTAACCGACCCCGGTTTCGAAGTGGAAGTCGAAATCGACTCTGCACGGAGGTTCGAAGGAGAAGGAGTCACGATTACGCTTAGCTGCACGCGCGACGCCCATATCTACGTATTGGCCCTCTACCCTGGCGGAGCAGATCTCCTCCTTCCGAACAAGAGCCGCCCGAACACTTTCGTCGAGGCGCATAGCTCCCTTGTCTTTCCAAGCCCTTCCGAAAAGACAAGAGGCATGCGTCTGATTGCCACGTTGCCTCCTGGCCTCTCGGACTCTACGGAGACCTTGCTAGTTCTCGCTATGCGAGGGGAGCAAGAGCACCCAGAGGCCAAGGACTTGATGGAAGTACACGCTGAGGCCGACGATGCAGGGATGCTCCTCTCGGACTTTCTGGTTCCTCTCATCGAGCTTCTTCCGGACGACTGGGCACTCAACCAAACCTCTTATCAGATTTTTGCGAGGTGAGGTGCCCGAGCAGACCGGGCTCAAACAGTGCGCCGGCGGAACCGACCGAGCAAGTCGCATTCTGAGGGTCGAAGACTATTGAGATTCCTCCGTCGCCGACCAAGGCTCGAGGAAGCGATGCCCCCCCACGATTAGCGAGGCGAGGAGGTTCGGTTCTGGGACAGCGAATGGCAGAGCAAGTCGGGTACGGAAGATCAGGAACTCGTCATGGTTGAAGCCCGGGTAGAACGGGGATAGGGAAAACAAGGCCCGCTTTCTGCACAGCCGATATTAGGCGTTCTGGCAAATAGGCTCCGACCGGGCTACTCGGCCCCTTCCGGGGGAGGTGTCGGTGTGACGGAAATCAAGGCTAGTTTCCTGATCCGTGGCTAGCGCGGAAGTGAAGTCTATTTGTCCTTCACTATTAACGTCCGCGACGCGAACGGAGGCTTGTCTACTCGCGTTGCCGCAGACTTTAATTAGCAAGACGTGCCGTGCGTGGATGAGGGAACTTATTAGGTCGCTCTCTCGCCCGATCAACCTTTAGATGAATGCGTGATTAGATACCGATGGCCTCGTTGATCTGAGCGTTCTCGTACTTCGGAGCGACGCGCTTAACTGTCTTCGTTTCGATTGGTCGTCTGACCCGAATCGCGAAGCTGGGCTACATGGGCCAGGTGGCTGAGAGCTCCACCATCGACTCGGAGGATTTGTCCCGTTATAAAGGCCGCCTCTTCTGAGGCAAGGAAGAGGACCATATTTGCGACATCTTGGGGTGAGCCCAAGCGCCGTGTGAGGCATTGCGAACGCAGCATCTCGATCACCTCCGCCGGGACGACGGCGGTGAGAGAAGGAGACTCGATGTGCGCCGGCGAGACGGCGTTACATCGGATGCCCTGCTTTCCAAAGGCCGTTGCTACTGAGAGCGTGAGCGTATTGAGTCCGCCCTTTGCGGCTGCATAGGCGTTGAGCGTCAGGTCTCCAGCCAATGCTGAATTCGAAGTGGTATTCACGATCGATCCGCCGCCACTTTCGATCATGCGCGGGATTGCGTGTTTGCAACCGAGCATGGGACCGCGGAGGTCTATGCGCATGGTTTCGTCCCAGACCTCGACATCGAGATCGAGTAGGTTGCCGTCGCGGCGCTGGTGCGCGGGGCTCGTGATGGCGGCGTTATTGTGGAGCACGTGAAGCGCGCCAAAGGCGTCCATGACCACTTCCACCAACGCGATGACACTCGCCTCTGAACCGACGTCCACCTTGACTGCCAGGGCCTCGCCGCCGGCGGCCACGATCTCCTTCGCCACCCGGCGACCGCCTGCCAGGTCGATGTCAGCGATCACGACTCGAGCACCCTCACGAGCAAGGGTGAGGGCAGTGATTCGTCCTATCCCTGAGGCCGCACCCGTTATGATTGATACTTTTCCTTCGACGCGCCCCGGCATATTCTTTGTCCTCATAGGCCCAGCAGAGCCGCGCTGTTTTCACGCGAAATTAGCCGGCTCTCCCGTTCATCGAGCACGTGACCCTTGAGAAAGTGCCGGGGCTCGGCGACGCCTTCCGGGTGGGGATAGTCGGATCCGAAGAGCACCTGCGTAGCGCCAATCGAGTCGACGAGTCCGCGGATGTCGTCATCATCGAAGGGAGCCACCGAAATGTGGTGCTTGAAGATTGCGCTCGGCCGATCGGCGATTCGCCCCCCCAGCCATGGGCCATAGCCCCCCGTATGTTCCGCCTTATCCATCACTCGCAGAAGATAGGGCACCCAGGCTGAGCCATTCTCGACGCTCATTGCGCGAAGTGCGGGGAAGCGGCCGAAGACGTTATGCAGGATCAGAGCGGCGAGCGTATCCATGATTGGCCGCTCCCAGAGCACCGCGCGTTGAAAGGCGGATTGTTGATGAGCAGGCGGGCGTGGATTTTCACCGTACGCTTCCGAAAACAGATCGCAGTAGCCTGACTCCGCACCATGAAACGCGACGGGGACACCCGCCTCGGCCAATCTTGCCCAGAAGGGATCGAAGTCGGGATGGCCGATCGTCCGACCCTGAACCGTCGTAAACAGAACGTGCACGACTCGGGCGCCACACGAGAGAACTCGGTCGAGCTCTTTTACCGCTGCATCGACGTCGATGAGTGTGAGTGTGGGGACGGCAAAGATGCGACGTTTATAGTCGAAACCCCAGGCCTCATCTATCCAGCGATTGAACGACCGGAGGTTGGCAATGCAGGCTTCAGGGTCGTCACGTAACTGCCACTCTACCCCGAGCCCTAGACTCGGCCACATGACGACCGCCTCAATCTCCTGCTCGTCCATATACAGCACTCGCTTTTCACGGTCATAGAAGCGAGGAACGTCGGCAGGTCGCAGGAGTTCGTCGTCAGGAAGTGGCTCGTATCGATGGTCCTTCGCTGCAACGACGGACCCGGGTCGCCCGATCAAATCAGCGGGATTGGCCTTCAGGTAGTAGGCGGGCTCCTGCCCGACGAAGGGCACGCCTACACCGTTGCTATCACGGCGGATATGGCAGGCCCTGTCTGAAAATTCGGGCTCGAGATATCGAGTGAAACAATCGTCCGGCTCGTAGTAGTGATTGTCCGCATCCACGACCGCGTAGGGATATTTCATCAGACACTCCTGAGATTTGCCAATGGCAAATGATACTCGCACTTCCAAGACGTTGGTCACAGCCTGGTATGTCGCGTACTCGACAAGTGTCTCACATGATCGGGTTGCCGGCCTCCACTCTCAGGCACAGCGATCGAGCGCTGGAAAAACCGAGAGGGTGCCTGACTACGCTTCCGCATGTATCGCCCGACGTTATTAGTTAAGGGTAACCGATCCCATTTGATCTTTCGCAGCAAGGTCGGGGACCAGCGTAGTTGACGCGAGTAGCAAGAGCACCGCTGCGATCAGATAGACGAAGAAGATTCCGCCAAGCGAGTAGCGAATAGCATCGACACCGAAGGAAGCCGTGCCAATGTCATTTAGCCACCCGACCAGAGGCGGGGCCAATCCGAGACCCAGAAGGTTGTTGAGTGTAGTCGTCAGCGCGGCTGCGAGCGCCCGCATTGAAGGAGCTGCTAGGCTCTGTATCGCGCTCAAGACAGGCCCGAAATGCATCCCCACTAGAAATGAGGCCAGGGCGAGTAACACGGTCGCCCAATTGCCATTGGGTGCAAAGGCGAAACCCAGTGCGGCGGGCAAAGCGAGAGCAGAGGTCAGGGAGGGAAGCCAGGCTAGCCATCGCATATCACGAAGAGCGAGCCTGTCTGCAAGGCGCCCTCCCGCGTAGGTACCGAGCGCGGTAAAGAGGCCGGAGGCGATCGCCAGCCGGGTCCCGGCTTGACCCGTCCCGAGCTCGTGTACCCGGGTCATGTAGGGCATGGACCAGATGAGAACTGCATAAAGGCCAATTGAGTTGACGCCTGATGCAAGGGCCAGGTAGCGAAGGGACCGGACCCGGAGAAGGAAACGAAGCGATGAGCGGACAGGCAGGGCATCGGCCGCGACGCACAGGCCGACGGAATCGGCAGCCGGATTCTCCTCCTCCTCCTCCTCCGGCGGCGCTTGCGCGTCCGAGGCGCCTCGAGTCGGCTCCCTCAACGTTGTCCGGATTAGTAGCGCGAGGAGAAATCCTGGCGCCCCGAAGCAGATGAACGCTGTACGCCAACCATAGAGATCCGCGAGCCAACCACCTGCCGCAAATGCAATCATGGATCCAATTGGACCGCCCATGACGAGGATCGAAAGCGCGCTCGCTCGTTTCTGCGGCGGGAAGAGGTCAGATAGGAATGACTGAGCTGGCGCGCCTCCAGTGGCTTCGCCGATCCCGACGCCTACCCTAATTGCGAAGATTTCGGCATAGCTACGGGCGAACGCTGTCGTCAACGTGAGTCCGCTCCAGACGGCGAGGCCTAATGCGATAATCGATCTCCGTACTCCGCGGTCAGCCCAGACTGCAATCGGAATCGTCGCTGCGACATGAAGAACTGCAAAGGAAGTACCGGTCAGGAGGCCCATCGCCGCGTCGGAAACACCAAGCTCGGTCTTGATCGGGTCAATTAAGACCGATAGGAGCTGGCGGTCAGCGACGTTCAATACCGTCACACAAGACATCAAGCCGAGCGCATACCGTGCATGGAGGCTCGACACGTTCACGTCGGCAGAGGGCATTGACACGGGGCTCCTCTCTTTGCTCGTGACGTGCACCAAAGGGTTCCGGGTGGAAGTATCATAGAAACCTCGATTTCCCCCGGGACAGCATTTCAGCTCCTTGTATCATCTCTAAAGACCCGCCAGGAAGTGATTCGGCCGGTTGCATCAAAAGTGAAGACTTCAACATTCGCAGACGGGGGATAGGCAAAACAAGCCCCGTTTTCAGCACCACCGATATTAGGCGTTCTGAAAACTAAGCCCCGACGGGGCTACTCGGCCCCTTCCGGGCTCATAACTCTTCAGTCTGAGTACATGGCACCCGGGCTCGCTCGTAGAGGGACTCGGGTGCCGTGCGTTCATCCGGGCGGATGTTTCAGTCCGAGATGAGTCAGGACGTGGTGCCAGGTGCGTTTGACGCCTCCTTTTCGGCGGACCATCCCGTCGAGGCCGCCAAGGTGCCAACGCCACCAACGCAACACGTATTGCCGAAGGCGTTGCCAGTCGCCCTCTCGCTCATAAAGCTGGCGAGCACGTTCACGCAGGCGACGCAGCCCCTCGGCGGAAGGCCGAAGCCTCGCCCCCGCACGGATCTGGTCCCCGAGAAAATCAAAACCTTGTGTGCTGCGCCCAATAAAATGCTTGATGCGGCGAAGGTGTAAACCGAGCGCCGCGATCTCTTCGTGAAGCGCCGCAATCGCCCGCCGCAACTCCCAGCGGATACGGGCCAGCAGCACGATGTCGTCCATGTAACGGACGTAGCCCACCAGCCCTTTGCGTTTGCAAAGCCGGTCTATCCGGCGGTCGAGCGGTGTTAAGTAGAGTGCACCGAGCAGAGGCGAGAGACCGCCACTGGCCACCATGCCCCGCCCGCTGCCTCGCGTGTCCGGCAAGGTGAGATAGTCGGCGATCAGCTTGCGTTGATGGGCGTCGAGCCCAGCCTCTTTCACCTGCGCTTTGATCACATCGTGACGCATCGACGTGTAGTAGGCCGCAATATCAAAGCGGGCGACGAACCGGGCCTTCGGCACCCGCCTTTAACGTCGAGGTCCAATCCGTCCTGCCTGTACTTCGACAGGTGATCAAGCGACCCTGCTCAGACCGTTGCATTGCCGTCTGTTAGTCTGACTGAGGA
>JASDVF010000050.1:0-3130 GCA_041440805.1 Myxococcota bacterium
CCTACAACACCATCATGGCATGGCATAACAATGGAGTTCATCCTGACGAGCGGTTTATGCCTGAGGCATTCAGCGATGCCGGCTACCAAACCGCGATGATCGGCAAGTGGCATCTCGGTCATGCTCAACAGACCTACCATCCGAATGAGCGCGGTTACCAGCATTTCTACGGACATCTCCATACCGAGGTCGGATATTTCCCGCCTTTCGCGGCCCAAGGCGGCAAGGACTTCCAGGAGAATGGGAAATCGATCGAGGCGGAAGGCTACGAATCATTTATTCTTGCGAAGGAAGCGAAGCGATGGATCGAGGCGCGCGATCGTGCCAAGCCCTTCTTTCTGTACATGCCCTTTATTGCGCCCCATACCCCTCTTGATGCACCCGGCGACCTTCAGGCCAAATATGCCGATCTTGAAGATGATCGCCCCCCGGCACGCAGCAAATTTACGGATGACTCGAGACGCATGAGCCGAATGCTTATGCAGCCCAGCGCGCGCCCCATGTACGCGGCCGTCGTGGACGGGATGGATCAGGCAATCGGTCAGGTCCTCGACACCCTCACTAAAGAAGGCATCGACGAAAACACGATCGTGCTTTTCATGAGCGATAACGGCGGCGCAGCCTACGCGAGCGGCGGCGCGAATAACGCACCCTTCAGGGGCGGAAAGGGTGAAACCTACGAAGGCGGCATCCGCGTCGTTGCCATGATGCGGTGGCCCGCCCGCATCGAGCCAGGCGGAAAGGTGAAGGACATTATTTCCGTGATGGACGTCTTCCCAACCCTCGCCGGTGCCGCTGGAATCGAGACCGGAGTCGAGCGAAAACTTGATGGGCGCAATCTATGGCCCGCCCTCGGCTCGGGGGAACGTTTCGCACTCGACCGCAAACTCTTCTTCGCCGCAGAGATGACTGTTCCAGGGACCCTCATGGCAACGGTCTTCGACGACGAATGGAAACTCGTCCAGCGTATCGTGCAAACTCAGCTCAATACCGACGTCACGAACAGCCTCTTCCGAATCGCTGACGACCCCTACGAGCGAAACAACTTGGCCGCCGTGCATCCGAAGCTTGTCGCAGATCTAGGTGAAGAAATCGTGCGATGGCGAGCGCTTCATCCCGTCGGCGGTACCCCGCGCGGAATAGCACCGCCGCCTGGATGGCGTGCACCTAAGGATTGGGTTTCCTATCCCGTTCCGATCGAGGATCTTCTTGATGAACCGGCCCCAGGCATGGCACCCCCTGCCCTCCGCGCCGTCCTTGATAGGCAGCACGGCGAACAGGGTCGCATCATCTACGACTGCGAGCCCTACGCAATGCCAGACGGCGAACTTTGCAAGTAGTTCAGGGGTCTTGGGCTTGGTCGCGAGCGCCGCACCGGGCTTGCTAGCCAAGCGCGCCACCAGCGACGCCCTCCTGTGGTCTCGCCTCAAACCCCGAATACTCAATCAGTCCTTAGGGCCGTCGATTTTGTAAAGCTTCGCCGCATTATCGAACAAGAGCTTCCTGCGGTTAACGGGATCCGCCTTGCCCAACCCTGCCTCGATCTTCTCGCGCACGTCGCCGAAGAGACAGACCGGATGTGGGTAGTCGGTCTCGAAGAGAATGTTATCGACGGGCAACTTGTCGAGCATCTCGGCCGGCGCGTATTCCTCGAACCAATAACAGCCGTAGACCTGTCGCGCGAAATATTCGCTGGGCTTCATCTTGAACTCCGGACGATCTCTTTGAATTTGTCCGTAGCTAAACGTGTGATCGGCGGCTTCGAGCAGGAATGGGATAAAGCCGATCCCGCTCTCGACGGAAACGAACTTTAAATCCGGGAATCGCGGTAACACACCCGAGAAGAGCAGGTCCACGATCTGCCGACCGTTCTCCAGGAAGAGCCCGATCGAAGTCTGCGCATTAATCCCGCCGGGGCCGTAGAGAGCAAGGCGTTCCGGCGTCCACTCAGAGCCAGTAAATTCGCCTGAACCGATATGAAAACTAACAGGTAGGTCGTGGTCCTGAGCACAAGCCCAAAGCGGATCCCAATGCGGACTTGCTAGGGCTGGTTGCCCATGATCTTGCGGTGCCCCGGTAAATAGAATCCCTTTGTGACCCGCCTTGGCGCAGTATTCGATCTCCTTTACACAAGCGGGCACATCCCAAAAAGGCATCGATGAAATCGGAATGAATCGATCCGGCCCAGGCTCACACCAGTCGGTCAAGAAGTCGTTGTACGCGCGCACGCATGCGAGCATGAGTTCCGGGCTGCCCAAATCTAAAAAAGCTTGGGAGCCGAAGCCGCTCACGTTCGGATAGAGCGCCATCGCCCAAATTTTCAACGAGTCCATGTACTCTAGGCGCGCATGCGGATCGTGCGCGGCCTTGGGAATCTCGGCGAAGCCGGCCGGGGCGGCAGGGAAAGGTTCGGGCCAACCCGCAACCGCGGTATGACCGACAGGAATACTCGCGTGCTGCTCAGTTCCGATGACCCAATTCTCAAAACCGGTCTGCTCATTGAATACGATCTTCGGCGCGGCATCTTGCCACTTCCTCGGGAGTCGACTCGTAAAGAGGTCTGGGGGTTCAGAGATATGCGTGTCGCAGTCGATCACCCAATCGAGGTCTTGTGTGCTTGCGTCGGTCCGTTGGTCAGTCATTCGTCCCTCTCTCTATTCGCTGTTCTCTGTTCTCTGTTCGCATCGACGCTGGTCTGAGTCTCAGTCTGGACCTGCACTGCGCCATCGCGCTCCTGTCGCTTCCCTAGCGGCCTTTAGAACATAGTCTCCCGCTCGGGCTTTGGGAGTGTACCCATGAAACGGCTAGTATCTCATCATGCCTTCAAAGCACGGTTTCCGAGGGACGCGCTTCAGCCTGATTGGAACCCTCGCTACGCTACCCGCGGTGCTAATGCTGTCGCTGACGTCGCTGACGTCGCTACTCTCGTGCACGGCTGACGGCCCCGAGGCTCCGCGCTTCGAAGGCGACATCAAGCCCCTCGCGACGTCCGCGACCGATCCGTCACAACCGACTCGCTTTGATGCTACAGGCTTTGCAGAGGCGCATGGCCGAAGCGTCGTCATCGCGAACTGTACCGGCTGCCATTCGGGGCGTTTGGTCCAGCAGAATCGTGCAACACGCGCGGGCT
>JASDVF010000050.1:3230-9399 GCA_041440805.1 Myxococcota bacterium
CTCAGTGCGGAAACACCGCCCCATTTACTCAACGATCTCGTAACGCCCGCCTCCCGGCTCTTCGTTCGCAACAACGGAATCCCACCACTGACGACGAGCGCGGACGATTGGAAACTCGAGATCGGCGGCGAGTCTGTCGAAAACGCCCGTAGTTTTACGATCACTGATCTGAAGCGCGAGTTTTCGACCTACACCTATCAGCTCCAACTCGAATGCGGCGGTAATGGTCGCGCGGAATTTCGCCCCCGTGCCCGCGGCAACCAATGGACGACGGGTGCCATTGGATGCCCTGAATGGACGGGAGTTCGGTTGCGTGACGTGCTCGAGGCCGTCGGCCTGCGCGAGGACGCGGTCTACATCGGGTATACCGGGACTGACCTGCACCCGAGTGGCCAACCTGCGAAGGTTGTCATCTCTCGAGGCGTTCCGCTCGCCAAGGCCCTTGAAGACGAAACGCTGATCGCCTTCGCTATGAACGGGGAAGCGATTCCGGATCTGCACGGCGCCCCCCTCCGCTTAGTTTGCGGAGGCTGGCCCGGATCAGCGTCTGGGAAATGGCTACGGCGCATCGATGTACGCAACCGCGTGCACGACGGCGTCAAGATGACGGGCAAGGCCTATCGCGTGCCCTGCAACCCCGTGGCGCCAGGGCAGAATGTCGCGGACGAGGACATGTGCATCATCGAGTCGATGCCCGTGAAGTCTCTCATCACCTCAACGCCGTCGGGTGCGATCCATCCGCGGGACACCGTCGTTAGTATTGGTGGGTTCGCATGGGCTGGAGACGAGCCCGTTGCGAGCGTGGATCTGTCGATCGACTTCGGACAAACCTGGACGCGATCGAAACTTTCACCACCCGCGAACCGCCTGGCTTGGCAACGCTTCGAGCGCTCGATCCGCTTCCCTAGGCCCGGCTACTACGAAGTCTGGGCCCGTGCGACGGATGAGCGCGGCCGAATGCAACCCATGCTCGTTCCTGGCTGGAACCCCAAGGGCTATCTCAATAACGCATGCCATCGCATTGCCCTTCGTGTCGCTTGAAGAGCGCAGCGCCGAAGCCTCACCATCGTCAGCTGGGGTTGAACTCGGCAGGATCTAGCCATCTCGCGCCATCACCTCAGCAGGCACTGCCGGAGATGGACCTGACACTTTTTAACCAATGTGTCAAAATTAGAAACAACGACTAGGCTGAGACCGGCACGACTCAACACCGCGCCACGAACTACACGGGGGCGACCCCCATGCGAGAGGCTCAATGAAAAAGTGGATGCTTCGGATCTTCGGATTCCTGCTCATCACCGCCGTGTTCGTCTGGATCTTTTTCCCTGACGGCTATGCCCTTCGCGGGCCACTGCTCGACAAGCTGATAGGCCGCATCGCACCCCCCCCGACTCTGGAAATTTCGGAAAGACGACTTCGAGCTCCGAACGGCTACGAAGTAACTCTTTGGGCCCAAGGCCTTGCCGACGCCAGACTCCTACGCGTAAGTCCTGACGGATCGCTTCTCGTATCACAGACTAGGCTCGGCCGGATCTCACACGTTCTCGCAGACCAGGACGGCGACGGTTTCTCGGATGGCACTCGCGTGATCGTTGAGGGTCTCGATCGCCCCCACGGCATCGACTTTCACGAAGGCGCGCTCTATATCGGTGAAGCCGGCGCAATCGCGCGCGTCGCGATTGCGGAATCCGGCTTGGATACGATCACAGTCGCGGGCGAAGTCGAACGAATCGTTATTGGAATTCCAGAAGGCGGAAATCACTGGCGGCGAACCCTGCGCTTCGGCCCCGACGGTGCCCTCTACCTAACGGTCGGATCGAGTTGCAATGCCTGCGAAGAGGAAGACCCGCGCCGAGCGACAATGCTCCGCTTTGAGGCTGACGGATCTGGCGAAACAACTTTCGCCACGGGACTGCGCAACACGGTTGGCTTCGATTGGCAGCCCGGGACGAATAACCTCTACGGGACGGACAACGGCCGCGATCTGCTTGGTAATGACTACCCGGCCTGCGAACTCAACCACATTGAGGAGGGCGGCTTCTATGGCTGGCCCTACGCGGTTGCAAACAAGAAAACCGAGTCGGAACCGGATCCAGAATTCGGCGACGGAAACGAAGACCGAGTTGCGAGCGCACTTCCACCCGTTCATTCATTCCGCGCACATAACGCTCCGCTCGGCATCACGTTCATTCGGCGCGACGATGCGGACTCTTCCTATCGTGGCGCTGCGCTCGTTGCACTCCATGGATCATGGAACCGCTCCATACTCGACGGCTATCAGGTCGTTTCACTCCATTGGGGTTCCGATGGCCAGATCACGGAACGCCCCTTCCTAACGGGCTTCGAAAAGGATGGAGACGTCATTGGGCGTCCCGTCGATATCGCAGAAGGCCCCGACGGAGCCTTCTATATCAGCGACGACTACGGCAACGCGATCTATCGCGTCGCCAAGAAGAACTCACAAAGCTCACGCAAAACAAGAAGTGCGGAAAGGACCGCGGCCCGCCAGACCGAGAAATCTGCGGGAGCCGCCATGACCGCCGAGGCGCGGCTGAGTTCCGTTAGTCCAGAAAATCGACCCACCCTCGAGAACCGCGGCCGTGCGCTTTTCAGCGAGCACGCATGCGCCACATGTCACGTCGCATCTGAAGCGCTCCCGGGTGTAACACTCAAGAAACTCGAACACCTCGCAGCCCGGTACAGCATCCACGACCTCGAGGCGTTCTTCCTCGCACCGCAGCCCCCCATGCCGATCTTCGATCTGCCCGAAGCGGACCGGCACGCACTCGCAATTTATCTCCTTTCGACACACGGTGACTGAACACCACCACTCGGAACGTATGCATCTACACGCCTGCTAACTAGCATCAACGTATAGACCCATAAGTCTAGGAGATACGCTCGCGCGCTAGGCGACGGGTTGCGTTTCCAACGACACCTACGATGTACACAACGCGCACCCTGCGCCGGAAGGATCTCTTATGAAGACTCGACGCCTCGGAACGAGCGCCATAGCCGTCACCGATATTTGCATGGGTACAATGACATTCGGTGCCCAAGCCGACGAAAAGATGAGTCTGCGGATTCTTGATCAGTCCTTTGACGCAGGGATCAACTTCTACGACACCGCCGAAAATTACCCCGTCCCTCCCGATCCCAAATGGGCAGGCCGCACCGAAGAGATCGTCGGAAAGTGGCTTGCGACCAAAGATCGCGACGCGATCATCCTCGCAACCAAGGTCTGCGGGCCTAGCCACGGCTGGCTGACAGCCTCGCAGCGCGCAGGCATGACGGCACTTGATCGACATAATATTACGCGAGCGGTCGAAGCCAGCCTAAAGCGCCTGGGGACAGACTACGTCGATCTCTACCAAACACATTGGCCGGATCATGGCACGGCCTTCGACGAAACGATGGAAGCCCTCGACGATCTCATCTGCGCTGGCAAAGTACGCATCATCGGCTGCAGCAACGAGACCAGCTGGGGCCTCATGAAAAGCCTCGAAACCTCTCGCCGCCGCGGCGTCGCCGAATACCAGACGATCCAAAACAACTTCAGCATGAATAATCGACGCTTCGAGGATGAACTCGCGCAGGTCTGTCGCGAAGAAGGCGTCAGCCTGATTCCGTATTCGCCCCTGGCCGGCGGCGTTCTTTCAGGAAAGTACAATGACGGCGCGCGGCCCGAAGGCGCACGTTTCTCTCGCTACCTAGAAATTGGCGGGCGACAGGCGGCCATGACAAAGCGGTTCGCTGGAGAGAAAGCGCTCGCCTCGACCGAACGCTTCATGGCGATCGCCGCAGAGGCCGAGATGTCGCCTGTGACGCTCGCGATCGCGTGGTCGAAGCAACATGACTTCGTGGCCTCAACGATCGTCGGCGCGACGCACGAAAATCAATTGCCCGAGATCTTTGCCGCGAGCGATCTTGAGTTGGACAAAGCCACCATGAAGGCGATCAAGGGCGTCAGCCGCGACATCCGGTATCCGATGGGGTAGCAACTCCTCCTCGGGCACCAATACGCCGGGTCTATTAACGCTCGGCCCTAATGGAGTGAACATGTCTATCGAAGCAAACTGGGAAAACGCAGGCTGCCTCTGCGGTGCTGTTAAATTCGCCATAGACAAGGAAACGATCCTCGGTCAAGCCCATTGCCATTGCCGCGACTGCCAGCGCGCGACCGGCAGTGCCTTCGCTTCGTTCTGCTTCGTCCCTGAGCCGGGTTTCCGCGCCGATTCAGGCGAGGCCAAGGGCTACAAGGTCGGCGGATCAAGCGGCCAAGGCGTCACTCGCTATTTCTGCGCCGAATGCGGCTCGCAGCTCTACAGCGAAGTTGGTGTGATGCCCGGCGTCAAGTTCGTGAAGTCAGGCTCGCTCGACGACGCCTCGTGGATGTCTCCCGGATCCGCATTTTGGTGCGACACGGCGCAGCCCTGGGTACAGATGCCCGAAGGCGTCGCAAAGATCGACAAAAATCCCGGCTGAACCTAACAGTCCTGTACGGGCTCCAGCACCTTCCCATCAGGGTCATTGAAGCAGACGAAGCGTGAACTCGGTCCGAGTGCCGGTCCGAGTGCCGGTCAGGATCGGCTACCCCGGTCTCCGATGAGTCGCTTAGTAGTGCGGGGGCGGCGGTTCTTCCCCCGCATCGATCGTCCGGTCACCACCGGTCATGACGGCCTCTCGAAGATTCGTCACTTCGACGATCAGCGCATCAATCTGGTCCTGCTGTCGGATCACGACCGAATTGAGTTCGTCGACGGTATACGACGTATGGACGGCCTTACTTTCAAGAACCTGAAAGCGCTCTTCGACAGCTTCGGATAGATCGTGGTCGCTCATGGCAGTGCGCTCCAGCTCGGCAAAGGCTGAAAATGGCCTCGCGGTACCGAGCATAACGCGGATCCACCGCTCCAAGGGAGAAGGCGCAATGAAGGTGCAATGAAGATGCAATGAAGCCGCACGGTCATTGGCAGGATCCTGGCGGCGGCTCCACGATCGTAGGGATGCTCCAATTCGAGGATCTGATAAGATCGTATCTATCGGGACAATTTACCGCGAGGCATCGGTCGCGTCACGGATGTCCAGTTAGCTATCGGGCCCGTAGCCCAACTGGATACGATCCATCCACCCATCCACCCATCCACCCAAGCTCAACAGGGAAAAGACTGATGAACGCGAGACAAGGACCTAATGCCGGCGGACGATGATAATGGATCTCGATTCGGCCGAGCCTTAGCGCTCTGGCGTAATCCTCAGGTTCGCTACCCGCTGCTGGTTGTCCTGTATCTCGCTCTTATGGGGTGGGCCTTCAATGCGTCGCTTGAGACCTTCCGTGGCCCCCTCGCCTCCGCCGTTCGCGGCACAGCTGGACTCGTCCACTATGCCCTGCTCCCCTTTACGGAACTAACTACGCTGCGCGGAAACGTTGTGACCTACGACGGGTTCGCAGTCGCAATCATCATAGAATGCCTCGGTCTGTTCGAGATGGTGATCTACTCAGCTTGCGTCGTCGCCTTTCCGGCACCTGTACGGTCAAGAGCGCTAGGCGTTCTGCTTGGCTGCCTAGTGATCCTCGCCTTCAACCTCCTGCGCATCATCATGCTGCTTCTCGTAGGTCGTTTCTGGAACGAATCCTTTGACTTCTTTCACATCTACTTCTGGCAGGCGACCCTGATCGCGATCATAGTCAGCGTGCTTTACGGCTGGATCAGGATCTTCGTACCGCGATGAAGCGACTCATTCTGCCTATCCTCGGGTTTTTAGTGATAACCCTCGCGCTCAGCTTCTATTGGGAGGAAGCGGGCGGACGGCAGGCCTACGCCGTCTTCCTCAAAACGAAGGGCGCGGGGCTACTCGATGTCCTTGGGATCGAAGGCGTGCGCGTCGCAGGCGGGCGAATCCGCTACATCAACTGGATTCCCTTTGTTGGACTGATGCTAGTCACGCCGGGCCTAACCCTCAAAAGACGATTTATCGGTCTCGTCATAGGGTTAGTCGTCCTCTTCGCCACCCACCTGGGCCTCAATGCGACGCAGGTCCGCGGCGAACCGCAGCTCCCCCTCGTACCCTCCCTCGTTTCAGACACGCTCCCTTTCTTGATTTGGATCATCGCCGCGTTCCCGGCCCTCTCCCGCCTTTTTCAGGTCAAAGGCGAAGGCGAAGGCGA
>JASDVF010000050.1:9499-11422 GCA_041440805.1 Myxococcota bacterium
GAAGCCGGAGAACGATCAACCGGCGCCGCCTCACGAATAGCCGAACCGTGCAGACGCGGCCCTACTCCTGAAACATCATGTCGTAAAGCTTCTGCAGATCCTCAGTCGAAACCGCTTCGATTTCGTGTCCGATCATCCACCCGTGCCCGAAGGGGCCCCGGAGTGTGCCAGAGCGTTCTCCGTAGAATTGATCTTGGGCGGGACGAATGATCTCCCCGCCGGGCTCGCCCCATACGTAGTCAAATACTCACATGCACCAAGAACGGGTGCATTTGTCGACCAAGCACCACAGTAAAACTATTCCCGAACACTATTTCTGCGTGCACCCGCCGACTGTCCCTGAGCCGTCGACTGCACTGCTGATGGGCTTGGGCCTTCTCGGCCTAGTACGCCGGCGCTAGGCGAGACCGCGCCGAGGTTATTCCGCGGCGCGCTCCATCTTGTAGATGATTCCGACCTCGGTCGCGAAATACTCGAGATGTCGGCGTATCCGATGGCGAGCCAGCCCTACATCTCCTGAGGTAGTGGCTTCGACGATCTTGTTGTGATCGTCTCGCGCTCTTCCGAAGATCGCCTCGATTTCCGAAGGCGTGCGATCCGCAATATATGCCAACGTCCGAGGCTCTTTTCGGTTGTCCAACATTCGTGTTAACACGTTAGTCAGCAGGACAGTTGCTCGATTCCCAGAGAGCTCAGCAAGCTTTTGATGCAAGCTGAAGCGCGTTTTCGGCTGGCTGCCGGCCCGTCGTGGATAAGCGAATTCTTCCAGTTCTTCGAGACGGCCTCCCGCCCGCACAATCGCCCACTCCACATTCATCCCCTCTACAGCGACGCGCACGTCGAGGAGATGACAGTATTCGATATCCATATACGCGAGATAGGACATAATCGTCTCTTCCATCCTCGCCGAATTCGACCCGCGCACAGTCAGGCCACCTTTCGGCCCTCGTCGCATCTCCGCAAAGCCGTAGTACTCGAGAATCCGTACCGCCTCGCGGAATGCGCTCCGACTCACGCCGTGTCGCACGATCAGCTCCCGCTCCATTCCTATAACGTGGCCGACTGGATAGCCTTCGGTCCGAACCTCTTGCAGCAGCGTTCGGGCCAATCGAGCAGGCACCTTCTCTTTGTGCCCACGCTCCATTGGCGGCACCGACATTCCGAACTGCGTCATCACGTCGGCGATCGTTTCTCGATCCGATAGCCCCGCACCACTCTGATCCGCGACTTCCAGCACCGCGGCCTCGTATCTTCTATCGAGGTACTCCCTGCTCATTGCTTCAGCCTGACCACCTTTACCGGCAATCACTAGATCTGCCAGCTTCCGGTGAATTGCGTGAAGCGCCTCACGACGAGACTCGGTCGAGTTGAAGCCTCGCCCAATTCCGTCGGTCACACGTTGTGAAAGCGCCGCCCAAAAAAGCGAAAGCACCGGATTTCGCGACAATTCAGTGAGCGTCGAGAAGAACCTGAGGTAGTTCGACAGAAGAGCGCGACGCGATGTCTTCGCCTTCGTCTCGCGATCAATAACGGCCCTAAGTTTCGCGACACCCGCCTCATCGATCCGTTCGGCCGCCAAGCGAGTGGCCAACCCAAAAAGGACGTGTCTCAACTCCGCCAGTTCGCCATCTGAAACGCCAGAAAAATCGAAAAAGGCGCCCATGGCGTGAACGACCGATTCTTGGACCGGCGCTCGAACTTCGATCCCACCGGAGGGCCCAACGCGTACTCGAACTAACATTTTGTGTTCGAGTAGGCCGACCGCTTCGCGGACGACAGCTCGACTAACGCCATATCGCTCGATCAGCTGGGCGAACGTGCCGATCACCTTGCCAACCGGCCAGCCGGCTTGCATGATTTCCGCTTCGATCACACCGGCGAGTTCTGATGCACGCTTGCGTTGATCCAACGCAGGCGGAATAG
>JASDVF010000050.1:11522-151366 GCA_041440805.1 Myxococcota bacterium
GAAGCGCTCGCCGCCTACCGAAGCCAAGCACCCGTCGCTCGGACCCATTTTCTCGGCTTAGACGCGTGGGTCATTACGAGCCACGAGGCGCTCGCCAAAGCATTCCCCGACAACGAGCGATTTCCCGGCCATCTCATGTACCAGGCCGGCTTCGAGCCGGCTGTAGGTCGTAGCTTCATCTCCATGGAAGGTGCAGAGCACCGCGCCTATCGAAAGCTCGCGACGCCCGCGTTTCGCTCCCGCGCCATCTCCAATTATGAAGAGACTGGACTCGCCGACCTCGCACATGAGCTGATCGATTCGATTGAGGCCGAAGGGGTCGATGAAGTCGATCTAGTGAGTCGATACTGCGCTCGTTTTCCTTACCTGGTCATTTCTCGGATGTTAGGGCTTCCCCGAGATCGCGAAGAGGAGTTTCACGGTTGGGCGTTGGGTCTTCTCCGTGGTCGAGACGATCCCGCTGCCGGAAAAATCGCCAGGGATGAACTCACACGATTCCTGGTCCCAATCGTGACAGCTCGCCGAGCTGAGCCGAAAGAAGATGTGATTTCGGCACTTGTCCACGCGGAGCTCGATGGACGATCGCTCACGGACGAGGAAGTCCACGCCCATATCCGACTGCTCTTTCCTACGGGCGGGGAGACGACCCACGGCACGCTCGGGAATTTACTCTCCGCCCTGCTCACTCATCCGGAGGCATGGCAAACGGTTGTCGCGGATCGTACACGCGCGGAGGACGCGGTCTCCGAGGCGCTCAGGTGGGAAACATCCATCGCAGTCCTTCCACGAATGAGCGCCGCTCACGAGATTGAGTTTCATGGCGCGACGATCGCTCCCAGCTCTTGGACACTCTTTGCCCCGGCGGCGGCTAACAGGGACCCGGCCATTCATGCCGATCCAGACCGCTTCGACCTCGACCGCCGTCCCTCGGAACTGCTCACCTTCGGACGCGGCGCGAAGAGCTGTCCGGGGATGCATCTCGCTCGGCGGAACATGGTCGTTTCTCTTGAAATTTTGGCTGAGCGTTTTCCGAACATGCGACTGCTCGACTACGAATCGGCACAACCGAGACGGACCGTGCTGCGCAGCCCTGACATGCTTCGCGTTCGCCTGCGATAGCCTTGGCTGTAGAAGCCACCGGAGATTCTGCCAACCGCATATTCGCTGGCGATTGACTACCTTCTAACTCTGCTTTCTCTCTGCCTCATCCCTGCCTCAATGCCCGACTAACCCCTAACGTGAGTGTATAAGACATGATCGATCTGACCGGAACTACTGTCGTCATCACCGGCGGCAACGGCGGCATTGGTCTCGGAATCGCCAAGGGCGTGGCACGCGCCGGAGCCAAGGTCGCGATTTGGGCCCGCAATGAAACGAAGACCGCCGCCGCGATCTCGGAACTCGAGGACATGGGAGCCTCCGCCGCGGGCTTTCTTTGCGACGTGTCCGAGGAAGCCAGTGTTGCGGACGCTCTCGCCGCAACTGTCGATCGGTTCGGCGATATTCATGCGGGCTTCGCGAATGCCGGCTTTGGTGACATGCGCGACCCGCTAAAGATGAGCCTCGCGCAGTGGCGCAAGGTGACGTCGGTCAACCTAGACGGCGTATTCGTCACCTTGCGGGACCTCGCGAAGCGAATGGTCGAACAAGAAAGCGGCGGTCGATTGATCGCGATCTCATCCATGGTCGAGCATTTCGGCGCACCCATGCAGCCGCATTATGCGGCGAGCAAAGGCGGCGTCGGCGCGCTCGTACGCTCCCTCGCAGTTCGCCTCGCCCGCTACGACATTCAGGTCAACTCCCTCGAACCAGGCTGGATCGAGACCCCGGCGACGGAAGCCGCCGTGAATAATCAGCAGATGAGCGACGTTGTCATGCGACGAACACCCGCTCGAAGATGGGGGCAGCCCTCGGATCTAGAAGGCATCAGCACCTACCTGGCCTCTTCACAGTCCAGGTATCACACAGGGGACTCGATCCGCATCGACGGCGGCTACGCGATTTTCTAGCAGCGAGCCAATGTCGCCTGCCTCTGGACGTGATCGATCTTCGCGACGCCCATCCGCGGGGGATCCATGAGCGCGATCTCGTCTTGGTTCGGCCAGATCAGCACGTCGCATGGCGGGGCAACGCACTGCCCAAGAATCCATCTGCCATGCTCGACCGGGTGCGAGGCGCGCAAACCCACGCATAGGGTACTCTGCGTGCCCATGCCCACGGACTTCCGCCCCTTCCTCTGGCTACTATTGCTGGGCGTTCCCTTGAACGTCTACTTCTTCGCGAAAGGTGCTGGAATTTGCGCCGATGGCGGCGACCCAAAGATCATCCTCCCCGCTCTGATCTTCTTTGGCGTGTCCGCCTATCGCTGTCTATTCCCCAACCGATACGAGGGCAACGTCGTCTTTCACGACACAAAGCTCTCTGCCTCGCTCCCAACACGAATCCTCTCGACCTTCTCTGAAGTGGCTTACATCTATCAGTTCTCTCACGTCATCCGCGTGCTGAACGTGAATGAAATCGGCTGGATCGATGCTCTGTCCTGGCTCATGGTCGTTGCGGTAGGCGTCTCCCAGCTCTTTGTTTGGAGCGCGATCCTGACCAATCGCCTGCGGCTCTACGTATACGAAGAGCTCGGATGGGCGATTATTTTTGCTGCAAACACGATCGCTAGTGGGTATCTCTACGCGACAACATCGCTTTCGCCGGCTCGTGCTGGACTCCTAGTTCTCAGCCTAGGCTTCGGCTTGGTCTATCTTCCGTGGCAATTCCTTCATTTGCGCTCGCTTTGGCTGAACGCCGGAGCGAACGAAAGTGAGGACGAAGCCCCGGAGCCCATGACACTCGCACTGATCAAGCGCAACGCGGTGCACGCCCTTCATACGAGAAGGCCAAGCACGTTATCAGGCGACTGGGGAGGTGCGATTGGGCTCACCTGGATGACGGCCTACTGGGCAAGCCTGATCCCACTATGGATCTATCACGTCGTGCGCGTACTCGGCACAACCTAATCTTCAGCGGCGCGGAATATTCGGCGCGGCAAAATTATTCATTCCGCATAACAGGAAAATCCTCATGAGCACCGGCCTCGCCTTTGATCCCGACATGTCTCGCGGTCTCGAACTCCAGTACATGCGACCCGCCATGGTGCTCCGGCGTGCACGCGCGCTTGAACTCTGTGACCCGAAACCAGGGGAAGATGCTCTGGATATTGGAAGCGGCCCCGGCTTCTTGACCGCCGATCTGGCAGCGGGCGTCGGAGAGCGCGGATCCGTCTTAGGGATCGATCAGAGCGATGCCATGATCCAGCTGGCGCGGAATCGATGCGCCGATTGGCCGCAAGCGCAAATCGAAATAGGCGATGCTGCAGACCTCGGCGGGGACCCGGACCGCTTCGACCTCGTAGTCTCAACCCAAGTCCTGGAATACGTCGCGGACATCGATCAAGCGATTTCTGAAATTGCACGAGTCCTTCGCCCCGGCGGCCGCGCCGTCATCCTGGCAACAGACTGGCGTTCCGTCGCGTGGTATTCCGCCGACGAAACACGAATGGCCCGCATGCTCTCCGCCTGGGAGGAACACCTTGCGCACCCAACCCTGCCCCGCACTCTCGGTAAGCGCCTCGCGAATGTCGGCCTGGTGACTAAACAGGTCGCTCGCTATTCAATTCTCGAAGAGTCGAAAGATCAGACGGGCTATTCCGCAATGATGCTAGGCGCGATCGGCGCATTCGCACCGGGGCGCCGGGGCGTAACCGAGGACGAAGCACTCGCTTGGCACGAAGAACAACTCGCCCTACGTAAAAGCAACGAATTCCACCTCTCGATTGGCCAGTACTTTTTCTGCGCGGAACTACCGTAGGCGCGACCTGCTCCGTCCCGCCCACGCCGAGAGCACAGCTCTACTCGCTCTCATTGTGAATCATCTTAAGCATCGTATGCAGCAGCTTCAACTCACCCGAGTGCGGCCGCCCTCGATTAAATAGTCGCCTAAGCTTCGAAAGGGTGACCTCGCGCATCTCTCCTTCGAGATATCCGCGGGCGTCGAGCGCGCGCTCAAGATGAGCGTAGAAATGCTCCATCTCGATTTGAAGGCTCGGCTTTTCCTTCGGTGTAGAGGCGAGCGCTTCCTCCGGCGTCCTGCTCGCCATGAAGATTTCGTAACAAAGAAGCTGCACCGCGGCCCCGAGATTCAAGGACGAGAAGGCCTCATTCGCGGGAATACGCACCTGGAACGTACATTGGTCGAGCTCCCTATTTGCTAGACCCGTTCGTTCCGGCCCGAATACGAGTGCCGTAGGCTCCCCGTCCGCCGCTTCGCCCACGAGCCGCGCAGCGCATTCCCTCGGCTCCAAAATCGAGTGAGGGAATGACCGCTCGCGCGCAGAACTCCCAATAACAAGGCGGCAATCACCAATCGCCTCTTCAAGGGATTCAAAAACCCGCGCCTTGTCGAGAAGGTCTTTCGCTCCCATCGACCTTCGATCAGCAAGGTGCGACGGAAAATCAACAGGACGAACTAACGCGAGATCTGAAAGTGCCATGGTCTTCATCGCGCGCGCAACGGCGCCGATGTTCCCAGGATGGTTGGGCTCTACAAGTACGATGCGTATATCGTTAATAGGCATGGGGAATCGCGTCTTTCTTCTATTGTGTGGCGACGCGAATCAGGTGCCGCAAAACGTCTGGTGGACGACTTCGTTGGGTTGCGGCGGCTTCGCATACTCGGCGTGGTTTGCGTAGTTGGTGTGGCCGGTGTGGCCGGTGTGGTCCTCGAAGGGCGTAGCGGTCACAGCCAGCAGCGCTTCAAGAGGCCCTTCGTCATCGCGGTCAACGAGCGCGGTGATCGCTTCCTGGACACGATGATTACGCGGGATGAACCGCGGGTTCACGCCGCGCATCCTAGTTAATCGCATACCCTCGTCGAGACCCTCTTCGTGAAGTCGATCCCCGTAGCCGTTGGCCCAAGCGTCGAAAGCAGCCGGATCCGCAAAAAACGAACGTGCGCCTTGCTCCCCGATCGGTTCGCCCTTGCCTAGTTCCGAAAGCCCGCGAAAGGTAAGCGTGAAATCCGCCTTCTGGTCGGCCATGATTTCGAGAAGCTCCCCGGCGAGCTCACGATTTCGTTCATTCGATTCCGCGAAGCCAAGTTTTCGGCAGAGCCCCAGGTAGTAGGCCGTCTGAAACTTCTCCGCGTACGCGCCCAGCGAATCATTCGCGATTTCAACTCCGGCTTCTTGTTCGTCGCTAAGAAGCGGCACGAGAGTCTCCGCAAACCGCGTTAGATTCCACAAGCCAATTCCGGGTTGCTGATTGTAGGCGTAGCGACCGTTCTGATCGATTGAAGAGAAAACCTTCGCCGGATCGTATTCATCGAGAAATGCGCAGGGGCCATAGTCGATCGTCTCTCCGAAGATCGACATATTGTCCGTGTTCATGACGCCATGAATGAACCCGATCAACATCCATCGCCCTATTAAGTCCGCCTGAGAGGACACCACTTCGTTCAGCAAAGCGAGATAGGGATTTTCTTCGGATGCGGCCTCGGGGTAGCGATGCGCGATCACGTAGTCCGCGAGGGACCGCACTGCGTCCGTGTCCCGGTGCGCAGCAAAATATTCAAAAGTGCCCACGCGAACGAAGCCCCGGGCAACTCTCGTTAAAATAGCACCGGGCTCCGCACGCTCTCGATAGACCGATTCGCCGGTGGTCACCATCGCGAGTGCACGGGTCGTCGGAATCCCCATCGCATGCATAGCTTCGCTTAACACGTATTCTCGCAGAACAGGTCCGAGCGCCGCGCGCCCATCTCCTCGCCGCGAAAAAGGCGTAGGGCCTGCACCCTTCAACTGGATCCCACGACGCGCACCAGTCGGGTCTGAGACTTCACCGATCTGAATCGCGCGGCCGTCTCCAAGACTCGGATTCCAGTTGCCGAATTGATGACCCGCATAGGCCATCGCGATCGGCTCGACGTCCGCTAGGCGGCGATTGCCAGCAAGCGTCCCAAGTCCTGTAGCTCCCTCGGCCCAGGCGGCGGAGAACCCAAGCTCATCCCCAAGCGCTTCGTTCCATCGAAGAAGCCGCGGCGCTGCGACCGGTGTTGGTGCGACACGTGCGAAGAAATCTTCGGAAAGCGATGCATAGTCGCTTTCCAGATTCCCTTCGGGTCCGAAGATTATTGCCGTCATGGGCGCAGCGTAGCGAATCGACGCTCCAACTCTGCCACTCCTGACTCTTCGAGCCCCCCTGGAAGTCAGCCCAAAATTGACCGACCCTTTCGTACACTAGGAGTAAGAAGGAGACCGACTTGTCAATCGATCATCGCACCCGGCGTCTGATAGACATTCGTCCCCTCAGCGTGACTGAGGTACTCGACACAATCCTCCCGGAGGCGATCGCCAGCCACGGTGACTTGGCCGCACGAGGTATTGCTCAGCGAGCATTGCCCGCGATCGGTTTTTCCGTCGGAGATGCAGAATGGACGCTCTGCTCATCCGGCAATCGAATAGAGGTGGCTCCCGGAATTGGCAGGGCGGAGCTGATCATCTCGATGAGTGAGGGCGCGCTTTCAGATTTCGTGCAGGACTATCAGTCGACGATGGGGCTCGCTATGACGTCACGGGTTCGCGTCGAGCGCGGAACCATGGACGATTGGATTGGATGGGAGCCCGCCTTTCGTGCACTCCTTGATGGGCGGAAAACTTTCGAGCCTGGCGATGTCCAATTCTTGGATCTAGACGGCGGCCCTCTCGATCTCGACCGCGTGTTCACGCCGGAAGACGAGCTCCCTGAAATCGCACACTTCTTGCGCGAAGCGGGCTTCCTTCACTTGCGTGGGATCTTTGACCCCGACGAGATGGAAGGAGTCGGAGACGATATCGATCATCATATTGCGCGAGCGAAACCCGACGACGGCGATTCGTGGTGGGCCGAAGACGCCGACGGCAACGCCCAGGCTGTTCGCGTGCTCAACTTTTTCGAGAAGTCAGAACGACTTCGTTCCCTCGTCGGTAGCGATCGCTACCAATGGTTGGGCGGCCTTACCGGAGATGGCCATCAACATCGCCTGAGCGCCGAAGGCCTAGTGAAGCCCCTCGGAATCGTGAAGGGCTTATCCGATCTCCCCTGGCACAAAGACTGTGGGCAGGGCCGCCATTCCTATCACTGCAATGCGCTCACTTGTGGGATTTCGATTACCGGAGCCGATCGCGTTAGCGGTGCGTTAGGCGTGGTCCCAGGGTCTCACCGCGCGAACGTTAGGGTCCCCGGCCGCGATCCCATGATGGATCTCAAATCCAGGATGCTCGAAACGCAGACCGGTGACATAACCGTTCATTGCAGCGACACCTTGCACCGAGCCCACCCCCCGACGGAGCGTCCACGCAAGGTCGTCTATTCGGGATTCGAACTTCCATTGCTACCTGGAGACGAGAAGCCCGATCAGCCACACTACAGTCGCGAAGCGAGAGCTGAGCTCAGCAACGTCGAAGACCGCATCGCAGCCACGGTCACAAGCATCGATCGGCTCAGGAAATAGAAAATGGCATGCGACTCTCGAGAATCATAGGCTTCGTCCTATTAGGCCTCGGCCTCCTAGTCTTCCTTATCCGCCTCCATCATCCCGGGGCCTACTGGTTCCCGGAACAAGGCAACCTACGCGCAGCCCTAGCCTCCTTGGCAATCGGGGCCTGGCTTGTCGCCGAGTGGCTCCCCGAACACCCCTCCCGCAGGCCACTCCAAATCACTGCGCTCCTAGTGACCCCTATCGTGCTTTTCTTCGCGTCCTACGCGATTCTGTCCGAGATGGAAGAAGTCGTCGTCATCGTGCCAAGCCCAGAGGCTGAAGCCCAAACCCCTTTGCGACTCTGGGTGATGGATGATGCGGGCTCCGAGTGGGTCAATATGAGCCGCACAAAGGCCCAGGCAGCCGGGCTCATTAATTCCGAGGTCACATTCTATCGGCACGGGCAATCGGATTGCCGTCGCTCGACCGTCGTCGAGGACCGTACGATCGTGGCACGCAATAGTCAGCTTGGCCTTGAAAAGTACACTGTCAAACAATTCGCGGTCGCGATCGGGGTTTTCTCAGAGGTGCCCCCGCCCGCAGTAATCTCAGTTCGCCTCGACCCCTGCACCCGTTAAACTGCGGCGCACGCCATCACGTAACCTTCCCTACGACACCAAAACACCCCAGCTCGCAATCACATATCCGCTTCAACATCGAGGATTTCATGCGCACACCGATCTACAAATCTCGCCCCGTCGCACCGAGCGCCGCCCGCCTAGGCGCCGAACGCATCAATGACTTCATCGTAATGTCCGAGGGATGTTCGAACACGTACTTGCTCGAAACGAGCGAGGGAAGCGTACTCATCAACGCGGGCATGGCCTTTGAGGGGCCAGTCCACTATCAGAACTTCTGCGATGCGTCGACGCAGGCGAACGACATCCGTTATGTCATCACCACCCAGGGACACGTCGACCATGTCGGTGGAATCGAGTTCTTCCGCGAAAAGAACCCGGGGCTCCAATACATCGCTCAGGCGGGAAACCCTGAACACCAAACCTATGATGGCCGACTCCAAACCTACCGAGCTAAGCGATCGGGTTTTCGCTTCATAGAGCGATTCCGAGCCGACGCCGGTTATTACAAAGAGCACGGTTTCAATATCGGAGCGGCGCATGTTCCGGCCACACCCGAGATCACCTTCGAAGAACGCCATGAGTTCAAGCTTGGCGATCTAAAAATCGTACTCATTGCCGCGAAGGGCGCTGAAACCAATGACTCTCTCGTCGTCTGGCTCCCGCAGCACGGAATCTGCCTAACAGGGAATATCTTCGGATGCCCCTTTGGGCATTTCCCAAACCTCGTCACGATCCGAGGGGATCGATATCGGGATGCTCTTGTCTGCGCGGACGCTGCACAGACCGTTCTCGACCTAGAACCAGAAACAATCCTCTACGGACATCATGCGCCGGTGATTGGCAAAGGGCTGATCCATGAGGAACTCACGGTCTACCGAGATGCGATCCACTACGTGCATGACGAAGTCGTAAAGGGCATGAACGAAGGCAAGTCCCTTCACACCCTGATGCAGGAAGTGGAACTACCGCCCGAGCTCGAAGTCGGCCAAGGCTACGGGAAAGTCTCGTGGAGCATCCAAGCCATTTGGGAAAACTACTCAGGCTGGTTCCACCACGAATCGACAACGGAACTCTATAGCGTCCCGTCGAGCGACGTTTTCTCGGACCTCGTCGAGTTGGCAGGCGTCGACGCCCTCGTGGACCGAGCCCGCGCAAAGTTTGATGCAAAAGAGCCCGAAGCGGCCCTTCACCTTCTCGACATCGTCCGCAAAGCGGACCCCGCTCATACCCCGGCGATCACCCTCTCACTGGCTGTGCATGAGTCGCTGCTCGCGAGCCAGGACAATTTCTGGCTTGAAGGTTGGCTCGAGTATCAAATCAACCAACTCAAGGCGCAGTTATAGGGCGTACGATCCACCGAGCAACAAGTCGATCTTCATGGACTCGGCTAAGCCAGAGCCCCCCCCCACGCCTCGCGCGATACCACACGATCTCACATGATCTCACATATAGGAACGCTTCGAATCACGCGGCGCCCTTGGTCGCAGCATGAAGCCCGGCCCTCCGGCCAAAGAACGTGCAGTCGCCTAACGACATACCGGAGCTGTAGTCCTCCGCCGAACGCGGCAAGCCACAAGCGGTTCGCCCGGCGGCATAGAGGCCCGAAATCGCCTCGCCCGTCCCGTCCAGCACTTCGCCGTCAATCGTCACTCGCAGCCCGCCCAGCGTGAAATAGGGTAGAAAAGATTCCCCAACCGTGATCGCGATGGCGGCGAAGGGCGGCTCGATCAACGGCTTTAGCCAATCGGCTGACTTGTGAAAGAGCGGATCCTCTCCCTTTGACGCGTAGGCATTGAAGCGTTCGACCGTCTCGACCAGCGTCCCCGACACGAAGCCGAGCTCCTCTTCAACCTCTTCCCATGTCTCACCGACCGCCGCCAGTTCCCATCGGGAGAGTTCCGTCGGCGGTGTATAGATCGCTTCATCGACGAGCAAGTGGATCTTGGATCCGAGCTGCCTAACGCAATGATGTGCGACTCGCCCCGGATAGGCATCTTCGTTAATGAAACGCTGCCCCTGCTCGTTCACAAGAATGCCCTTTACGTTCGACTCTGGCGGGTAAAAAGTGAAGGTCGTGAAGAGCTCGTCCATATGGATCGCTTGTCCGCCCGCGCCCATCCCCATCTGAATCCCAGAGCCATCATCGTAGCCGCCGCTGAGCGCATCATCAGATAGGTGATTCACCTGCGGCGCGTACTGCTCAAGCATCTCACGATTCAGAACGAATCCGCCGGCGCATAACAGCACGCCGCCGTTTGCACGCACGTAGATCGTCTCACCGTTCTGGACGGCGATGAGCCCACAAATCCGGCCATCCTCGGATTGAATGAGAGCGCGAACTTTCGTATCGAAAGACGACTCAACCCCAACCTCTTTCGCGCGGCGGGCAATCGCATCCATGAGCACGAAGCCACCCGTCTCTCCGGTTGCCTCCGGAAGATGTCCACGAGGACATGGCTTCGCATGCTCACGATACGGCCATGCGAATTCGTTGCCCGAAAGAATCAAACAATCGCCGGTTCCGGGCATCATCGTTTTCCCAGGGATATAAGTCGTGCGATACGGCACACCGATCCCGCAGAGCCATTCGTAGTGCCCGAGGGCGCCGTCGGCATAAGCGCGAACCCGCGCTTCATCCGCATCAGCCCCCCCTGCCATCATCATGTACCTAAAGAAGTCTTCCGTATCGTCCTGAAACCCATTCTCATTCTGGGCCGGCGTGCCGCCGCCACCACCAAGATAGATATCCCCTCCGGCCATCGCGCTTGTGCCGCCGGCACCCGAAGCCACCTCGAAGACACAGACGCGAGCGCCCGCCTCGGCTGCCTCGATTGCTGCCGATCCACCCGCAGAACCGAAGCCGACAATACACACGTCGAATTCCCGGTCCCATCGCGGCACTAGAGCCTCGGGACAGGGGCGGGAAGGGTTCCAATCTCGTTCGGTCTCGGCCATCGCCTAAACTCCCTCGCGGAATGTGTTCATCAAATCGTGAAGACGGGGCGGTGTTATTCGTCTTCCGAAAGTGCCTGGTCCACCGCCTCGAATAGGTCTTCGTCCAGATCGCCGCGTGTCAGCTTGGCATTCGCCTCGACCTGATCCGGTCGGGTCGCACCCGCAATCACGCTGGAGACAACTTCATGACTCGCCAGCCACGACAGGGCAAGCTCAACCATAGTGAGCCCAGCCTCTTCCGCGACTTTCCCGAGCCGCTCGACCTTCGCAAGGTTCGAATCCGAAACGAAATGCCCATACATGGAAGTGAACATCTCTCGCCCTTCACCGCCGCCGTATCGAGTTGCAGCATCGAAAGCCTCGCCGCGCTTGTACTTCCCCGTCAGCGCCCCAGACGCCAGCGGAAAATAGGGCATAAGGCCAAGCCCAAAATTTTCACAAGCCGGCACGACTTCGGCCTCGATTTTGCGTTCGAGAAGACTCCACTCATTCTGCGCGGTCACGAATCCGCGAGCACCAATGCTGTCGGCTTCCCAAGAGGCGTTCGCGATCTCCCAGCCTGAGAGATTCGAGCAACCCGCATAACGAATTTTTCCCTGATCGATCAAGGTATTCATCGCATCGAGGGTCTCCGCCATAGGCGTATCCTCGTCAGGCGTATGCAGGAAGTAGACGTCGATATAGTCGGTCCCAAGCCGCGCAAGGCTCGCTTCGCAGGCCTGGATGACATAGCGGCGCGAGGCGCCTCCCATCAGCGGTCCCTTACCCATAGGCACGCCGAACTTCGTTGCAATCAGCGCCTTGTCGCGGTCCGGTCCGAGCGCCTTGCCCAAGAAGCTCTCCGAGCCACCTTCACCGTAACAATCTGCTGTGTCGAAGAGCGTGATGCCTGAGTCGAGCGCAGCGCGAATAACTTTCTCGCTCGCGGCGTAGTCAATCGTCATGCCGAAGTTGTTACAACCCAGGCCAGCGAGCGAGACTTTGAGACCCGAGTCTCCGAGATTTCGGTATTCCATTGCGGTCGTATTCCTTATGTAGAAGCCTGACGCCGGAGCATGATCAAGGCTCCTGTGCTGCGGCAAAAATAGGTGGGTCGTCGAGCCTAGCCCAGCAAAAACGCCGTGCTTGGTGGCCCTCGGTGCCTCGCGAGCCCCGCTACGCCGCGCTGAAGCCGCGACTCCACGTACAGAGCCAACCCCCCGAAAAATCAGTACCCTCGCTGTCCCAAAAACCAGGAGAACACCATGGCCGACGCATTCATTATCGACGCTTGTCGCACGCCCCGCGGAATTGGCAAGGCAGGCAAAGGCGCCCTCGCCCACCTTCATCCCCAGCACCTCGGATCGACCGTCCTCGGCGCCTTGCGCGACCGCAACGGCCTCGAGACCGCAGACGTCGACGACATCGTATGGGGCACCAGCTCCCAAGTGCAGGAGCAGTCCGGTGACTTGGGTCGCATGACGGCGCTCGATGCGGGATACGACATCAAGGCCAGTGGCATGACCCTCGATCGCTTCTGCGGATCGGGCATCACGAGCGCGAATATCGCTGCCAACGCCGTCATGTCCGGCATGGAAGATCTTGTCATCGCCGGCGGCACGGAAATGATGTCGCTTCCGAAGAAGGGCCTCCTCCCGATGGGTGCGAATAACATGCACCTTCAGGAACTCCACCCGCAGCCCCATCAGGGCGTTTGCGCAGATGCGATCGCGACCCTCGAAGGCATCCCGCGATCCGCACTCGACGCACTCGGGGCCGAGAGTCAGCGACGCGCCGAGATTGCGATCAAGGGCGGTCACTTCGACAAGAGCTTGATTCCGGTCCACAACCTAGACGGTTCTCTAGCTCTAGATCGTGAGGAATTCCCTCGCCCTAACACGACGGCCGAGTCTCTCTCGCAGCTCCGACCGAGCTTCGAGCAACTAGCCGACTATCGACACACCGAGGATGCCCTCACCTTCCGTGAGCTGGTCGCCAAGAAATACCCGAACCTTAAGATCGAGCACGTCCATCATGCCGGCAACTCTTCGGGTGTCGTAGATGGCTCCGCCGCGATCCTCTTCGCGAGCGAGGCCTACGCCAAGTCCCACGACCTGAAGCCCAGAGCGCGCGTGATCGCCACGGCGAATATGGGTGATTGCCCGACGCTGATGCTCAACGCTCCGGTCGCTGCCGCGCAGAAGATTCTGAAGCGCGCAGGAATGGAACTCTCGGACATCGACCTTTTCGAGGTCAATGAGGCTTTTGCAGTCGTTTCCGAAAAGTTCCAGCGCGACCTGAACCTCGATCGCGACAGGGTCAACGTAAATGGCGGTGCGATGGCCCTCGGGCATCCGATCGGCGCCACGGGATCGATCCTGATCGGCACGGTCCTCGACGAGCTCGAGCGCCGCAATAAGACGACGGGGCTCATCACGATGTGTGCGGGCGGCGGCATGGCCCCAGCGATCATCATCGAACGCATCTAGTTTTCAATCTCGAAAACAAGAACGCCGCGTACGCCTTTTTCTGGGCTGCGCGGCGTTTGTCATTATGGGGCTCCGTTAAAACACGCAGCCTATCGCCGCGATCAGGCCCCCTTTGATTCCACCATTGGGCGGCAGAACACCAAGCTGATCGCCCCCACCAAGCAGAGCCCGGAAAGCGCAATAAAACTCGTGGAATAGGAGCCCGTCGCGTCCGCCACAGCGCCAGTCCACCGCGGCCCAAGCCAGCCAAAGACGCCTGTCAGCGCCAAGCGAATCCCGTTCAAAGAAACGAAGGCGCGAGCGCCGAATACATGGGCGACGACTACGGGCTCGTTCGTAAATGCGACGCCATAGCCCGCACCTAACAGTGCGATGGCAAAATATCCGGCAGTTGAAGTCGTAGCGAACGCGAGCCCCATCAAACCCAAGGCGTTCGCAATCAGTGAAAGTCCCAGCACGCCGCGTGGATCCAGAAAATCACCGACTCCGCCAACGAGCCGACCCGCACCACTCACCCCAACCCGCACCCCAAGAATTCCCGCAGCCAGCGCCGCCCCAAAGCCCAGGTCCTCTAGATGCAGACGACCGTGAGCTGTGACGACGCGCCAAGGAACCGCATTCGACAAACACGCCAGCGTCACGAAAAGGAATCGCGGGTCCAGCAGGATTTTCCTGATCGAAGGCCCTTCATCCTCGAAGCCCCCCGACTCCGCATCGCGGCCGTCGTCGTCTCCCGCTTCATCCGTGAACGATTCAGAATACGGAAGGATGCCATCCCGGAATTGACCGAGATCCCGCGGGTGGGTTCGCAGGAACACAGCAGCCGTCGTGCCGACCAGCAACATGACCGCTGCGATCACATGCCAAACCATGCGCCAGTCGTAGGCATCAACCAGCCAATTCGCGACCGTCGGCACACCGGCCCCTACGACCGCTGCACCGGAAAGAATCACAGCCGTCGCACGAGCGCGATACTGCCGAAACCAGTTCACTGGCAAAAGCTGAGCCGGCAGGAGCGTCGTTAGGCCGATTCCAATTCCGCCCAATACAGAGTAGGCGAAAAGAAACTCTCCGACTGTCGATGCCCGGGCCGTCCATTCGAAACCGATGGATGCGATGACTGCGCCGATCGCAATCACGGGGCGCAAGCCAACCCGAAGGATAGCCGCCGCGGCCAGTGGGCTCGTCAAAGCAAAGGTCAGGGTGAATAAGCCGAAGGTATTCCCGACTTGCTCACGGGAGAGATCGATCTCAGCCATGATTTCGGGCGCCAGAAACCCCCAACCATAGTAGGCGGGCGCCATACCGAACCCATATAGCAGGAACGCAAGTGCGATCATCCACCAGCCAGAGAAGCCTGCAATCGCAGGCGCAGGCGCTTCCGATTCGGGCATTACCTGATTCACTCGATTCCTCGCCTCAGAGTGCCATGTTCACGATCTTCTGCTGAGTAAATTCTTCGACGCCTTCGCGGCCGAGTTCCGTTCCGATTCCCGAAGTCTTCGCGCCACTAAACGGAATGCTCGGATCGAGTTCGCCGTGCTTATTGACCCAGACGGTTCCGGTCTCAAATCGCGCAGCGAGGGCTCCCGCGCGTGCGAGGTCCGAAGTCCAGATGCTCCCGCCTAACCCTTCACCCGCCTGGTTGATTCGATCCATGGCCTCATCCGCATCCGAAAACCGAATCACCGGAAGGGCCGGACCAAACTGTTCTTCATCCACGAGCCGAACGCCTTCGGCCACGTCCCGTACGATCGTCGGTTCAATAAAGAAGCCCGGTCGATCAGGAGCAGTCCCCCCCGCAATGACCGTTCCGTGCTTCGCAGCATCCTCGATCAGCTCCTTCACTCGCTCGAATTGTTTCCGGTTTTGAAGAGGGCCAAGATCCGTCGATTCATCGAATCCATCCCCGATCGTCTTCGAACGGGCGATCTTCGCAAGTTCGTCACAAACCGCATCGTGAATGTCATCGTGCACGTAGAGCCGCTTCATCGCGATGCAGATTTGACCACAATTGCCGAACGCGCTGGCGAAGAGCTTCGGAGCGACTTCCTTCGGGTCGACATCCGGCAAGACGATCCCAGCGTCGTTACCGCCCATCTCAAGGGTAATTCGCTTCAACGTGCTCGCTGCACTCGCCATGACCCGTGCGCCGGTTGCGGTACTTCCCGTGAATGAAATCTTCCGGATCTTCGGATGGGACGAGAGCGCCGGACCTAGGTCGTTGTCGTCGACGATCACGTTCAAGACGCCGGGCGGAAGCACATCCTTCACGAGTGCGGCGAGCTTAAGCGTTGCCAGGGGCGTGGTCGGCGCCGGCTTAACAACGAGCGTGTTCCCCGTAATCAAAGCAGGTCCGAATTTGAATCCGAGAAGAATCAGCGGAAAATTCCAGGGGATGATCGCACCCACTACTCCAAGAGGAATCCGATGGGCCTCGACTCGTCGGGTGTCCGTCTCTTCGAGAACATCAACCGCGAGTTCCGCCTGAGCGAAATGCCGCGTAAAGAATGCGAAGCCGTGGACTTCTGCGATCGCCTCGCGAAGTGGCTTACCCTGTTCGAGTGTGAGGATCTTCCCGATCTCCTCCGCATTCGCCTGCGCGATATCCGCCACGGCTTCGAGCGCCGCACGACGATCCGCGAGACTCGTCGCAGCCCAGGGGGGAAAGGCAACGGCGGCGGCATCGACTGCCGCGTCGAGCTGCGCTTCGGAGGCCCGCGCGCAGGTTGCACCGACTTCTTCTGTTGCGGGATTCAGCACATTCAGGCGATGCGCACCTTCCTCGAGCCGGCCATTAATTAAGAGTGGGTAGTCAGACACGAGCAACCTCCAGGAAGAACTCCGCCCTTAACGCTACACGATCTACGCGGACCCAGCGTCTCGCTCCCTTAACCTGCGATCCGCCGCGCGCCTCTGCTAGCTGACCTACCGTACGCGGGTCGCGCCGTTTCCGGGCGCCATTCCCATGCGGAGACCCCATGCAACTTGCACTCAAAATAGTCGGCGGCCTAATTCTTTTCGTCGTGCTCGCCGTAGTCCTCGTACTCGTCGGCGCACGCTTCTCCGACGGTCCGCTCGAAATCATTGCTGGCGGTCCGTTCTCGACCGGCGAACTCTACGAAGGCGCGGAGCCCGATTGGAGCTTCCTCGTCGATCGCCCGACGGTCCAGTTCCAACTCATCGACCCCGCCAGTTCGCGAACGACCTTTATCATCGTCCACGACGGCCGACTCTTTATTCCGTCGGGCTACATGACCACCTGGTACGGTAAGATCTGGAAGCATTGGCCGTTCCAGGCTGAGGCCGATCCCCGCGCGCTCTTGCGCGTAGATGGCAAGGTCTACGAGCGCACGCTCGTCCGAATCAACGACGGTCCCGACGCGGACGGCATCATTGCGGAACTCAGCCGAAAGTACATGGAGGGGGCCGAAACGCCTGACGATGTCCTTAGTTCGGGATATCTCTGGATATTCGAGCTCACGCCCCGGAGCTAGGCGCGCCCGGTTTCGAGTGGGAAATACGGGCTTCCGCTCTGCCTTAGCCGCCGGAAACGACTAGGCTTATGCGTCTAAACGTCGGCGATTGCGACCGACTCGGAGGACACGCATGGATCTCTCGGATCGCCACCGCCACTTTATCTGGATCGAACAAGGCGTTCATGCCCTCGGCATCAACATCGTCATTAACGGCGCTATCGCGTGGCTCGTACTCCGCGGAAACGAAATGGTTCCGCTCTGGGGCGAACCTAGCATTGGCATCGACCTGCTCGCGACAGGGCTCCTCCTCCCCTTCATCATGTGTCAGATCGTCTCACGGGTCATCGCTAAACAAGTGCGCGACGGAAAGCTCCCGCCCTTGCCCGCCTCACAAATCGGGGCGCGCGGTCTCCACCATCGATCGATCACGATTCGCGCTCTCGTCGTAACGCTCTTCGGCTTCGGATGTGGCGCGGCACCGGTCGTCGCAATTCTTACCCTTGCGAACGCCGAGCCCGTATCCTTCGCCGGATTCGTTATTTGGAAAGGCGTATGGGCCGGGCTTCTCGCCATGGTCGTGTCACCGCCGATCGCTTGGTGGTCGCTCTCCGCGGCTTCCCTCGAAACGGCGAGCCAACCGGCAACAGAAGCCGCTATGGCCTAGGACGAACACACAGCACATTCGGGGAGACTCACCAAAGCCAGCCAGCCCTTCCACACTCGCAATTCAATGGGTCGGCGTTAGTCATAGAATTTATTCGACTTGCCAAGGCTCAACTAGGAGATCATTCGAATGGGATTCCGATTTGCAAACGCCGCAGGGCGCGCAGCCCTCGTCGCCGGCGATGACTATTACGACCTCGAAACGATATCTGGCGGCAAGCTCAGTGCCGACCCGATGGCAGCGCTAGGCGAAGTCGACACACTCTCCGAGCTTTCCGCAGGACTCGGAAGTCAGACGCCTACGGGCAAGCTGGCGGATATAACGCTCGGGTCGCCCTCCCCGCGCCCACTCAACTCGTTCGGAATTGGCCTCAACTATCGCAATCATGCCGAAGAGGGTGGAATGCCGATTCCGGAGGCGCCTCTCACCTTCGCCAAATTCGGATCGTGCATCTGCGGCCCGACCGACGATGTCAAACTCCGCAGTGACTATGTCGACTACGAAGGCGAACTCGTCGTCGTGATCGGGCGTAAGGCATCCAATGTCTCTGTCGAGGATGCTTGGAGCTATGTCGCCGGCCTTTGTGTCGGACAAGACATCTCCGACCGGCCCGCTCAATTCACTTCTGCGCCTCCGCAGTTTTCCTTGGCCAAATCATTTGACACCTTCGGGCCAATGGGACCGGTCCTGGTCTCGCCCGATCTGCTTGAAGATCCGAATAGCCTCGACCTCGTTTGCGAAGTGAACGGCGAGATCCGACAGAAGGACAGCACCAGCGACTTGATCTTTGATGTTCCGACGCTCGTGTCGTACCTCTCGAATATCCTCACGCTCGTGCCCGGCGACGTGATCTTCACCGGCACTCCCGGCGGCGTCGGTGCCTTCCAAGGCAAGCTGCTCAAGGATGGTGACGTGATCACGACTTCGATTTCGGGACTCGGGCAGATGGAGAATCGCTGCGTGCGCGTCGCAGACCATTCCCGCGCCGACGTAGTTCCGGATCAACTCAAGAAGGTTCTCGGGATTAACTGAGAGAGGAATCCTCACACATGGCTCTTGTTCGTCCTGAATCCGTCGGTCTCTCCAGTGCGCAGCTCACGCACATAGATCGCCACCTAGAAGAACGTTATGTGCGACCGGGGAAGATCTCGGGATGTCAGACTGCCGTATTCCGGCGCGGCGAACTGGCGCACCACAGCGTATTGGGCCATCGCGACCTCGAACGGGAAGCGCCGACCGAAGAAGACACGATCTATCGCATCTACTCGATGACGAAGCCCGTAACTTCAGTTGCCCTGATGATGCTGCACGAAGAAGCGCGCTTCTCCCTCAGCGACCCTGTTCATCGCTACCTCCCTGAGTTCCGAGACCTCGGAGTCTATGAACAAGGTGTCTACCCAAACTACGTCACGCGCCCGTGCGAGCGAGCCATGACTATCCGGGATGTCCTCACTCACCAATCGGGGCTGACCTACGGTTTTCAGGCTCGAACTAATGTCGATGCGGGATATCGAAAGGCCAAGCTTGGGGTCGATATCCATGGCCCAACGCTCGCCGACATGATAAACGGGCTCGCGAAGATCCCTCTCGAATTCTCGCCGGGCACGGCCTGGAACTACTCGGTTTCAACCGATGTATGCGGGCGCCTCGTCGAAGTTCTTTCAGGCCAAAGCCTCGACGTGTTCTTCCAGGAACGCATCTTTGCGCCGCTGGGAATGAACGACACAAGCTTCTCGATCCCAGAAGACAAATTCTCACGATTTGCCGCCAACTATGAGCGAGCCGGCAACAAGTCACTCCGACTGATCGATGACCCCATGAAGAGCGCGTGGGCCGGCGATGTCACGCTCTTCTCGGGCGGAGGAGGCCTGCTCTCTACGACCTCCGACTATCTGCGCTTCTGCCAAATGTTGTTGGGAGATGGGACCGTCAACGGGACGCGCCTGCTCGGCCCCAAGACCCTGGACCTCATGACGCAGAATCATCTAGAGGGCGGCGTGGACCTAGCCCGAGCAAGTGTCGGTCTCTTCGGCGAGACACCCTACGAAGGCACCGGCTTCGGCCTCGGCTTCTCCGTCATCCTCGATCCCGTGACGGGGCAAAACGTCGGCTCTCCGGGTGAGTATGCCTGGGGCGGCGCGGCGAGCACGATCTTCTGGGTCGACCCCGCCGAAGAGCTTTGCGTCATCTTCATGACCCAGCTCATGCCCTCGCGCACTTTTGACTTCCGCGGCCAGCTGAAGTCGATTATCTATGGCGCGATCCTCCCCGACTAGCAATCTGTCACTGCTCACACAGCACCACGGTACAGTCCCCCTATATGGATCACGTACCCGGCTAGCATCGCGAGCCCAATACGTTTGCCGATCGTTACCCAACAAACAATGAGCACCATCAGCCTGCGGACCAATTCGACGCGATCCCGCCATCCTTCGAGGACCTTATTGAGGTCGCTCCGCTTGCTTTCAGCGAGGGCATCGAGCTGCCGCTCGGAAACCTGCCGCAGCCGCTCAGCCGCCGTTTGATAGGCGAACGAACCAACAAACAACATACTCAATAGCGAGACGGAAACGAGAGCGAGCGCAAGCTTCGTCCGAATATCCACGACGATAACCCACGATCCCTCGGCGGACCGGCAGTGAGAATCCTACTCCACCCATTCGCATCCTCACACGGGATGGTGCTAGGTTGCATGTTCGACTCTCGCCAGCACTAAAACACGGAGCCCCCATGCCCACTCCCCACGCCCTGAAAAATGGATTCGCGGGCCCTTCGCGTATCATTACCCAGATTGGCCTGCTTCTTCTGGCGATCTCCACCGCGGCTTGCGGTAGCTCCGGCGACGGCGGAGATCCTTCAGGCGGTACCGCGGGCACCTCGGCGCGGCTTGAGTTCTTCCAAGCAAGCCTCGACGCGATCGACCCGGCCGATCCCAGCACGGTTATTTCCATTGACCCGAATGTTGCTGATTTCGACAACTTCCCCGATGCGCTCCCCTCATTTGCTGGAACGATCGCCGCCAACACGATCAGCGACCTTCAAGTTGAGTGGGTCTTCTACGCGCGAGACGACGGCACGTTTCAACGCGTCTCTACCGAAATTGGCAACGGCACCCCGACACCCGTTCGCGTATCAAGCGAAGACATGCCGTTCCCAGTTTGTGAAACTGCTTTCGGACTCGACCTAACAGACTCGACGAATGCGCGCGTCGCTTATGGAAAAGCCACCGCCCTCGACTGTCTCGGTGAACTAACCTGGCAGCTCGTGACGCTCTCCGACGACGCAACGACGGATCCTCGCGACTTTCCAGGCACACCGCTCGAGGCGCTCTTCGATCCGACCACCGGCACCCACGCCGGATGGCTCACCGTCGACGACGGAAGCTTGCATCGCCTCGCCCCCGATCTTTCGGTGCAGTCCGCAAACCTCCTCACCGGAATCCAGACGATCAACGTACTCGGCAGTACGGGCAATCCCTTCATCTTCCTCGAGGTCGGGCAATCGCTCTACGCTTTCAACCCGGCGACGGACGAGCTGATCGATTTCGAATTCGACTTTGCCGGGCAATGCCCGTGCTTTCCCGTCTTCGCGACGGGCATTAATTTCGCCTTCTTTGCAGATGCTCGCGAGCTCTTCCGTGCCGACCCCGTCGCAGGAACCGTAGCCAGGATTGACGCGCCAGAGGATGCCATCTCGCTTCTCTTTGAGGGATTCAGCTTCGTCAAGATTGGTACTGATCGAGTGGCGTGGAGCTATGTCTCCGATGCGGATGGCAGCTTACTGACTCCCGACGACCAATCCACCATCATTAGGTCGGTCGAAAAAGACGGCTCGAATCCCATCGAACTCGAAACCTTCCCGACGCCCCTCGCCGCCAGCGACTTGATTAACGGAATCGTTCAACCCTTTGCGGGAGACTGGCTTTTCTACCAAACCTTCCTCTCCCCTAATCCGCTCGAGGATCCCCAAGCCGTTGCGGTTCGCCTGGACGGCAGCCAGCGCCGCGAATACCCCGGCGGCGTATGGATCGGAACGACTCTGTCAGATGAGTTCAGCAACAACCAGCTCGGTGCGCTCGCCCGCATCCTTCGGCTTGATGGCGTGACGAATCTGGCGGACCCGTCGAACGACAGCCTCTCTCTTGCGAGCGTGAGCGCGACGGATCCGGCATCTGGAGAAATCGCACTTGGCAATCTTCCAAGCGGCGCGCAGTCGGTCTCCAGCTTGTCGGGCTTCGGCCCGGCGCGACTGGGCTCGCTGATCTCGCTGAATGGTTCTGATGTTGAATTCGACATGCTCTTCTGGGACGAAGAAATCCCGAACTCCTTGCAGCAAATCACAAACACGAATGGCGTCCGCGAAAGGCTAATTTCGCTCTTCTAGCTAGCGACTCCGCCACAAGGATTCCAACTCGGGATTCATGGCGGGGATAGACACCGGGAATGCTGAGGGGCCTAGAGTGTTTGCTCCTTTCATCGAAAGATGAGAAGCGCGCTCGCTTCACGAAAATCCCAAATGCGGCCCATCAAGGGCTCGAAATAGGATGCCACCGCACGCACGATTTCCTGGAGCGTGAGATCGCCTTCCCCCCGAAAGAGCATCACCCCGGCACCCTTTTCGAACGATGTCCCCACCATCGCCCTATGGCCAATACCCAGTAGAGACACGCCCTTCGCGCGAACGCCTTACCAGCGCTCTTTCCACGGCCGCATAACAGCCTCAAATGTCCAGGTCGATCTATGCTGCTTGTGGAGATGTAAGTACGTTTCCGCGATCCGATCGGGATCCAACATATTGTCGCCTTCGTCGGTTCCCGCGAGCCAATGCTTCCGCGAGCCATCTTCCTGCGTCCACGCAATCGCCCCGTCGATCGGACAATGAACGACGTGAATCCCCTGCGGCCCGAGTTCTCGAGCCATACTTTGCGCGAGCCCCGCCTTGCCGTGAGAGGCTATCGCGAAGGCAGCACTCAGTGGATAACCCTTGATGGCGGCGCTCGCATTCGTGAACAGGATCGTGCCACGTTGCTCTTCGGGAGTAGCGTCCCGGGACAGCATGGCTCGAGCGGCTTGCTGACCCACCAGAAATGCACTGTATGCCGAGTTCTGAATTGTTTGCAGGACGAGGCTTGAGTCCGCCGCTATGAGTTCCTTGCGAAAAATTCCTTCCATGCGGCCGTCGATGTTATGCACGACCAAGCGGGGCGCGCCAAGCTGCGACTCTACGTCGGCAAACAGACGAACCACCGAGTCCGGATCACTGGCATCGCACGCGAAGCGCGCGACCCCAAACTCTTTCTCGAGTGCGACTAGAACAGGCTTATCCGGCGTACGCGCCGCAATCGCCACGCGCATTCCTGCTTCGCTGAAATGCCGCGCGCAGCTCGCGCTCACGCCCGGACCGCCGCCAACGATCAGCGCGACCTCGCCGTCGCCTTGTGCTCCTGTTTCGCTCATTGATGGCTCCTTATGGAGAGTGTTTGTGGACTACCTAGAGCAGCCCGAAGTCGGCTGCGAAACAGAGCGGCTCTTTGCTGCCCACAAACGATACAGCGCGGGCGTAAGCCAGGCTTCTCCTGCTCGGATACATTCTATTATCAACGGGGCAATCCTCTGGGAGCCACCGAAAGCCCCCGAGAATATGCTGCCTTGTACATTTCGTGACCTTAGACACTGGATAAATCATGGAGTCGAGCCTTGAAAGCGATGATTGACGATTTTGAAATTTTCCCAGGCGATCATTGCGGGAGCGTTGCTATGCGTGGGCTCCTCAGCCACTACTGCGACCTAGCACTCCCGGAAGCCGCCGTCTTCGGACTCGGTGCCGGCCTCGCAAGTGGCTTCATCAACAACCCAGGTGCGGATCCTTCTGTCGTTCTCTTCGGTCGCACTATGGAGATGGAGGTCGATCTCGCGAAGCACCTCGGCATCGATTACCGCGAAACGACTGTCGACGACAATGATGAGGCTTGGCGCCTCGTTCGGGAGGAAGTCATCAACGGTCGTCCGACGATGCTCGTTGGCGACATTTTCTATCTCGACTATCGGGACTATAAGGTCAACTTCCCGTCGCACAGGTTTGTGCTTGTTGGATTCGATGACGAGGAAGAGCGCGTCTACATAGGAGACCGCATCAACGACACCCCCGAGGTCTGTTCGCTAGGCGCGGTTCGTGAGAGTCGAAATCCGGCCACCGGCCGATCAGATCAGAATCGATGGGGATGTTTCCACGACACGGCAGTCGGCAATTCGCTCGCCGATGCGGCCGAGTCGGCGATTCGCCAATGCGCGGAGGACATGCTGAACCCGAAAACTGCGCCGCAGGAGTTCGGAAATATCTCGCTCGGCGTGGAAGGCGCACGCGATTACGCAGAGGCCCTCCCGAAACAATGCGGAGACGCGAAATCGAAGGCGACCGCCAGCTTCAATGCGGCGTGCATCGAGAAATTTGGAAACGGGGGCGGGAATTTCCGCCGCCTCTACGCAGGCTTTCTTGAATGGGCACGGGACCTCGACCCGAAGCTCGTCCCCGCAGAAGCCCCCGCACTCGCGACTAGCGCCGCAGATCAGTGGACTGCAGCAAGCGCCGCCCTCTTCCGCGCATCAGACGAGCCTGAACTCCAATCCCATTGGGATGCGGCGGGACACCATGTAGCAAGGGCCGCAGATCTCGAAGAGCGCCTATTTATTGGCCTCGCAAAAACAGTCGGCTAAGCGAACCCTATAACCACGGCGAACAAAGCTACGATGTCGCTCACCGCGAGCGCCTCCTTCACTAGCGCGCCGTCAGGAGTAGACAGTGCGATCCATTGGCATCCTCCTCGTGATCCTTCTTATTCTCGGGTCGATCGCGAGCTATGTGCTCTTTCAGGCTAGTCAGGGCGCCTACGGGGATCTTGTCGTCGCGGGCACGCCGACGCTCGAACGGGTTCCCGCCGCGGCGATTGAGACGCTCGACTCGAGCCAACTGGCGACTGCACACAGCCTCGATGTGTTCGAGCCAAAGCAAATTCTCTTCGGTGACCTCCACGTTCACAGTTCATTCTCGGTTGACGCGTTTCAACTCACACTGCCGAGTGCCGGCGGCGAAGGCATCCATCCCGTGGCCGATGCATGCGACTTCGCGCGCTACTGCGCGAATCTCGACTTCTGGTCGATCAATGATCACGCCGCCTCGCTCACGCCTCGGCGCTGGCAAGAAACCATCGACACCGTGCGCCGGTGCGACGCGCTCGGGGGCGACAATCCCGACTTAGTCTCGTTTCTAGGATGGGAATGGACCCAAATGGGTTCCACGCCCGACAATCACTACGGACACAAGAACGTCGTCCTTCGGGATCTCGAGGACGGCGCGATCCCAACGCGCCCGATCGCCGCCGCCCCGCCTAAGGGCGTGCCTTCTACTTTCGATACCGGCGCCAACGAACCTCTTCTACTCGGTTTGGCTGCCTTTGCGCTTCCGGGTGGCCACGACATGATGGCCCAGCTGAATGAGATTCAGGCGGTGGGTCGATGCCCAGAAGGCGTGCCGGTTCGCGAACTCCCAATCGATTGCGCCGAAGCCGTCGCGACGCCCGGCGAGCTCTTCGCGAAGCTCGACGATTGGGATGTTGCCTCGACCGTCATTCCTCACGGAACCGTCTGGGGCATGTACACCCCCGCCGGATCGGACTGGGCCAAACAGCTCACACCGAGGGACCACGATCCGAATCGACAGCGAATCCTCGAAGTCTATTCAGGCCATGGCAACGCAGAGGAGTATCGCCCTTGGCGCGCGGTCGCGATCGCAGAAGACGGCTCTCGAAGCTGCCCCGACCCCTCCTATGGCTACACCCCCTCGTGTTGGAAGGCCGGTGAAATCATCCGGGAGCGATGTCTCGCCGAGGATCTCCCCACATCGGACTGTGACCAACGCGCCACGGAATCTCGCCAGTACTTTGTGGACGCTGACCGAAATGCAGGCCCCTGGACAGTTCCTGGCCTTAGGCCGCACGACCTGGGCGAAGCGGGTCAATGTGTCGACTGCTTCCAACCGGCATTCAACTTCCGCCCCCTCGGTAGCGCGCAGTACATACTCGCGTTAGGCCGACCGAGAGCACCTGAAGGAGCGCAGCGCTTCCGGTTCGGCTTGATCGGTTCGAGCGATAACCACACCGCACGTGCCGGAACGGGTTACAAGGAAATTGGGCGCAGAGAATTCACCGATGCGCGCATGGCAGAGGTCGGACGTAGCGATCTGGTGACGCGCTTCGCTCGCGACAGTCAATCACGCGCAGAAGCCTTCCCCATTGGCGAGAATATTCCGAGTGTTGCATTCCTCGAAGCCGAGCGGAGTGGCTCGTTCTTTCTAAGTGGCGGCCTCGCCGCCGTCCACGCCCAAAGTCGAGGCCGAGTCGAAATATTCGACGCGCTGATGCGACGCGAAACCTACGGAACAAGTGGTCCGCGAATCCTCTTGTGGTTCGACCTGCTGGACCCGAATGCGCCCAATGGAAAGTGGCCTATGGGCAGCGAAGTCGAAATCGCCGGCGCACCCACCTTCCGCGTGAGAGCGGCCGGGTCCTTCGAGCAAAAGCCTGGTTGCCCGAACACAACGTCGAGCGCACTCACGGCAGAACGCGTCGAAGAGCTCTGCCTTGGGGAGTGTTATTTCCCGAGCGACATACGCCGCCCCATCACCCGAATTGAAGTGATCCGAATTCGGCCGCAGATTGATGCGAACGAGGACGTGACCCCTTTGATCGAGGATTCATGGAAGACATTCTCTTGCCCCGCGCAGGGCGAGGGGTGTGAAATCACGTTCAGCGACCCCGAATTCGGTCGCGATGGACGCACTACGAGCTATTACGTCCGTGCCATCGAAGCGCCAACCCCCGCGCTGAATGCGGACCCGTTAGGCTGCCGAAGCGACGGAAGTGGAGGCTGTGCGTCGATTGATCCATGTTTTGATCGACCTGATAGCGACGAATGTCAGGCGCCCTCAGAGCAGCGCGCTTGGTCCTCGCCGATTTTCCTAGACCCGAAACCTAACATGAGCTAACCGGCGGTTACCAACCGCCTCCGGGGGGGGGGGACTCCGTCATCCTTCGTAATCATCCAAAGGCCGCGAAGAATCCGACAACTGGAAAGCTCAAGGCAAATTCATCGGGAACATCTTTACGAGCGAAGACGCGCGCGAAGGCGCCGTCGCGTTCGCCCATAAGCGACAACCGGAATCGAAGGGCCGCTAGCCGTTAGGTAGACTCCTAACACTGCGAATAGAAAGGGCGGGCTCTCGCGAGGGCCCGCCCTGATTCGTATCTCGTACTGACCCCTAAGGGCAGTCTGATCCGACTACTTTTCATTCCCCGGGAAGGACGCCCATTTTGCGGCCCGCTTTTCAAAGAAGGCGGTTGGGCCTTCGATCTGATCCGGATGATCCGCGTGAAGCTCGAGTTGTTTATAGGCGACATCGAGCCCGGCCTCGAGACCGTGATCGAGGCTTTCCCAAATCGCCCGCTTGGAACGTGCCAAGGCCGTCGGCGACCACCGACTAATAATCTCAGCAACCTCCCGTGCCCGATCCATCAGGTTCGCTGCAGGTGCGATCTCCCCGATTAAACCAACCCGAAGCGCATCTTCCGCCGACATCCGCTCAACCGAGCCGAGATAGGTCAATCGAAAGACAGCGTCGAGCGGGAGTCGCTTCGCGAGCCCAACCATCTCGATCACTGCTGCGAGTCCGTTCTGGCAATGCGTGTCGAAGAATGTCGCGGTGTCCGCGGCGATCGTGATGTCGGTATCGGCAACGAAGTGCAGGCCACCACCATTGCAGATCCCATTGACCGCCGTGATCACAGGCTTCCAGCAGCGGTTCTGTACCGCGGTGATCTGATTATACGGCGCATCCTTGCGCTCGACCTTCGCGAATTTCTGGCTGTCGCCGGTCGCGGTGGAAGAGATATCCCACCCGGTGCAGAAGGCCTTCTCGCCCTCCCCCGTCACGATCACGCATCGCACTTCGGGGTTCGCTTCGATCTCATTCCACAGGCGCCTGAGCTCCTGGGTCATCTCGTAGTCGAAGGCGTTTCGCGCTTTGGGATTATCGAGGGTGATCGTCGCAATGTGATCCGTAAGGTCGTAGTGCACGGTGCCGGGCATGCCGTATGTCTCCTGGGCGTTCGAGTGGATCCCATTCATAGCCGATCGACGCGGGGGTAGCCGCCAGCTATTCGACCCGAGAAACCGGGAAGGACGTGCCTTCAAACTCGACAGATGCCCCCTCGATTCGTCCGTCTGAAGACGCCTCGAAGATCATTAAGAGCCCAGACCCTGAGAATGCGTGGGCACCAAGCTCGCCGAGCTCTGCCATCTGTCCATCCCCTCGACCGGCGACGAGTAAAGAGCCCCGCCGCTCAACGACGAGTGACACCGGAACAAGGGGGACCTTGTACTGACCGACGTAGCGATCGAGTCTATGAGCAACGGGGAGCGCAAGTAGCTCCGAAATCGTCCAAGGCGCGCGGCGCCCCGCTTCTGCCGAACGGATCTCCGCGACCGTCTCTTCCCGGACAGGCTCTTCGCCGTGCCCCCAAGCGCGCCGAAGATAGGTAACGACCGAAGCCAAACCCGCGTCGTCGAAGCGAGGATCGCCCACATGCCCCGGCATGGTCGAATTCCAGTCTTCTCCGTCAATCAACAGAGGTCCTGTTAGGCCATGCAACGAAATCCGCACAATCCAATCATCGGCATCCCGCACCCAAGGCGAACCCACGAGCGACGGCGCCAAGCTCGATTGCCCCATCCCACTGGCTCCGTGACAACCTGCACAGGAGGCCGCATAGAGCGCTTCTCCCCTCATGCGCGAGGCCTCTTCTTCTTCGCTTAGCGCCCGCGCGCCTCCAGGACGAAGGTCACCCGGCCAGGTGATATGCGGCCGCACAGCAGCGAGCGCTGCAGTGACCGCTGCATCTCGCTCCGCGTCTTCGTCGAAGAGCGCGTGAGCGCGCATCAACTCCACCCGAGCAGCACCCGGAATTCGCTGCCCCTGAGCGATGGCCTGAAGCATTGCGGCTTGTGCGTCGGGCGACGCAAGTGCAATCTGATCAAAGAGTGCGCCGACACGTTCCGCTACGTCCGCATGCTGTTGCGCCGCTCTATGCACGCCTGCCGCAAGTTCCCCGAGCCACGCAGCGCCTGCATCACTGGGCCCATCCCTTAAAGCGGTCACTACAGATTTTTCAAGTGCCTCCGCCTCAAGGCCTGGCAATCCTGAAAGCACGGCCTGCCGGATCAACTCATCCCCACCAAAGGCAAGCTGAAGAAGTGTATCCAAAGGCCGCTTCTCTTTTACGAATGCGCCGAGGCTATGAACGGCCTGAAGCCTAACAGCAGGATCTTCGTCAACCCACATCCCCTCAACGAGCGAGAGCCAGCGAGCGGCTGAATCCCCCGCGGCCAAACTCAGCTCCCCCGTTCGAAGGCCAGCACGCCGCACACGCGGGTCAACATCCGCCAAAGCCTCGGCCGCGGTCGCGAGCTCGAGTGCGCTGAGCCCCGAGAGCGTCCAGAGCGAGTGCACACGCCCGAGCGCCGTCGTCGAATCGAGATCACGAAGCGAAACGGCCGTCCTCGGATCCGCGTCATGGATCAAAGCACGCTGTGCATGATCACGGATCCAACCGTTCGGATGATCGAGAGCGGCGATTCGCTCCGCGTGCGTGCGGAGCGAAGGCACTCGGCGGGAGATGTCTCGATCTTCGCGAACAATTCGCCAAATCCGACCATGGGCACCCGGAGCCACGAGATCATTCTTCTCGACGTAGTCCCGCAAATAGTCGGAGACATAGTGGGCGTGCTGAACGACACCGCGGTACATGTCGATGACCCAGATGGCCCCATCGGGTCCGACCTTCGCGTCGACGGGACGAAAGCGCTCGTCGGGGGACGCCAAGAACTCACGCTGTTCCCAGTCGGGGTCGGTTTGAAGCTGATGTTCGGCGCGGAGCGTTGTCCCCAACCGTGCGACCGAGAAGTGGGCCACTGCACTTCCGCCGGACTCCGGAACGAAGGCATCCCCTAGATACTCCGTGCCATATTGATCGCCCCTCTGAATCGCGATTCCACTGACCGCCGTCGGCCCGTTCTGGCGACCGTCCGCGCGGAGCGTCCCAGACGCATATGCGCGATTCAGTCCCGGAGCGACACGAATTCCCCAGACCTTCTCGCCGTCTCCCAGTGAAATATTGAGCCCCACAGGACTTGGCCGCGACGCCGTCCCCGCTTGCCGAGTGACGTATTCGCCTGGAAAAAGTTCGCCGTAGAGAAATCCTGAGTTGTGGTTGTAGTAAAGCAGTCCCTCATCGTCCTGGGCGATACCCCATTGCCCCCTGAAGGGCGTGGGGGACGAATCGAGCTCCTGCCTAGCATTGGCGAAGCGTAATCGACGAGAAGATTTTGCGTTATAGAGCCAGCCGTCGAGTCCGGGCAGAAGTCCATTTTCTCGATGCTCAACGTTCGTGCCCTCGGCCGCGTATTCGCCGAGACGAGTCCTCTCATCACAAACGCCGTCCCCGCTTGTATCGCGACAACGAATAAGATTCGGCGGTTCCCCGATCAATACGCCATCCGGAAGAACCGCGATCGCGCGAGGCGAAATCAGGCCATCCACGAAGGTCCGACTCGAATCCATCTGCCCATCGCCGTCTTCGTCCTCGAGCACCACGACGCGTCCGACCGGCCGTTTTTCCCCGTTCCCTTCGATATCGAGCATAAACCCCCGCATCTCGACTACGTACAGACGCCCTTCGTCATCAAAGTCCATTGCCACGGGATCAACGACCAGGGGCTCCGAAGCAACCAGTTCGACGCGGAAGCCATCGGCAATACGGAACCCAGCCAGCGCCTCACCCGGCGACAGAACCGGAGACGATGGACGTTTGAGAGCCGCTAAGACCTTCTCTGGATCCGGCGGACTAAGCCACCAAAATAAGACCGTTCCGACTAACATTAAAAGGCCAAGAAGACCGCCCAGGATGACAAAGATGCGCTTCATACAAGGCCCTTCTTGATCTCGGCAAGTCGTTCGGCTTCGGGGCGCCGCTTATAGAATGGATCAATGGGGTAGCAGCCCGACACCAAGCCATTGCGTGGAGCGGTCGTGCAATCACTAAAGGTTCGACAGACCAGCGGGCGCTCGAGCCCCCGACCAGCCAATACATCTCTCGGCAGCTCGGGGTACGAGAGCATCATCCGCCCCAGACCAATTGAATCGGCCCGTCCTGCGCGAACAATCGCCTGCGCGACGTTAGGGAGCCACTCTTGCAGGTAGGTGTAGGCGGAACCGACGAACTTGATTCCTTGATGACGTTTGACCAACTCCGCAGTCGCGTCGATCTGACGGACGACGCCGACAAGTGGATCCTCCGGCGGTTGATAGCCGTCAGATGGCGGATAGAAGGCGGGGCGCTGGATATGAGGATTGTAGTACGGGCTCCCGGCAGTCGTGCACACCAGAGTGACCCCAGTCGCAGCCAGCCACTCGACTAACTGATGGCTCTCAGTCAGATCGAGTCCAAGCCCGTCCTCTGACGCCGCGAAAGGTTGATGAGAGCTCGTCTCCGGAACCCCTACCCGGTCCTCTCCAGGCATAAAGGGATGCCAATCAAAGACAGAGAGTCGCACGCCTACTTGAAGCGCCGGCGCTTCGTTTCGTACCGCTTCGATGGTGCGCAAGAGGAACCGAGAACGACCTTCGAGATCGCCCCCATAACGCCCGGGCCGTGTCCGCGCGGAAAGCAGCTCATGCCCCAAATAGCCGTGGCAAGCCTTCACGTCGACGAAGTCAAAGCCCGCGGCCTCTGCAAGTTTCGCGATATGAACGTAGTCGCCAATCAGGCCATCCAACTCATTATCCGTAAGCATCGCGCGATCGTTCTCGACTCCGACGCGGCGATCGAGGACGGAATGCCTAAAGGCTGTCCGCGGAAGAAGATCACCGTGCGGGCGAGAAAATCGCCCCGAATGCGTGAGCTGAAGACCTAGCATCAGGTCGTCAGTCCGATCGCCTTTTGCTTCGTGAGCCACCACTAGTGACTTGCGAAGAGAAACAAGATCTTCCGCACTCCCAGGATTCGCACAGAGCTGCTGAGGATTTGCGCGGGCCTCCGGCTGAACTGCATAGGCCTCTCCGCCCCAAACAAGTTTTGCGCCGCTCTCTCCGAACCGGGACCAGCGACGCTTCACGAGATCAGTCGGCCGACCGTCGGGGGACGCATCCCAACCTTCCATAGGGAGTACCGCGAAGCGATTCCCAACGGATCTTCCCCCCACGTCAAGCGCGTGGCTTAGCGGACCGCCCTCTTCGATTTCATCGTCGATCGGAAGACTCAGGCCGAGCTCAGCCAAGCGCGCTTCCAGCTTCTCTCGCGTGCCGAGACGCGTCATCTTCATGGCGAGACTCATGCCCACACCTCGAGTCGCTTAGAAATTTCTGCCAAGACCTCCCTATCGGAAGCCGGTCGCCGCGGCGCCTGGGGGTGGGTCTCAGAGGACGAAATTCGCTCCCGCAGATTCAAGAAAATCGCTGCATCGTGTTTGTAGGCGGGAACAGGATCGCGAAACGCAAAGAAGCCTAGGTACTGAAGCAGATCATTCAGCTCATAGAACATTGGATCGTCCGTTTCCCAAAACCCATCGCGTTTCGCGAACGCTTCCGGTGCGAACGCCGAGAGACCCAATAGGTAGTCCGATCCGTACATCACCATGTCGATCGCAAGATCATTCCCGGTGAGCACTTTAAAATCGGGCCGCACAGAATCGCGTAACGCCAAGCGTTCCCATTCCTGACTCCGAGACAAAGACGAGTGCTTCGCGCCAATGCACTGCGGGACCGCCAGCAGAGCGCGATAGGCCTCGAGGTCATAAATTCGCCCATAGGGAACGAACATAGGCCCAAGTTCAAATCCGATGAAGCGATCACTCGTTTCGCCGAGACGCTCATGAGCGCCCGCCCAGTCCGGGCCGTCGAAGGCCGTTAGGCCATATGAGGGAAAGACGACCGGCGTCCCGCCTCGCGACTCGATTCGCTCCATCTCCCGCACCGTCGCATCCCGGTCCCACGAGTCCCCTTCGTGATCCCCGACATGAGCCCCCGCCACGAATTCTTCACCCACGACCGACTTCGTCGTATCGAGCACTTGCTCGCGTGCGGACTCCGAAAGTAATTGGACATAGCCCGTATCCATATTCACGGCGGGCACGAGCCCCGCCCCTACGGTCCGCTCAAGTAGGCCGCGAAAGGAGGACCAGTCGATCTCGCCTACCTCGTTCATGGGCAGCAAGACCGCGGACATGCCGGAAATTTTTCGCCGCCTCCTAATGAGCTCTGTGGGATGCTTTTCAAGCATGATCGATCTCCGGTCGTAGATAACCTGCAACGACCTCCTGGATATGTCTGCGTCTGGCGCCTCGCGATCGCGGAGATAATAGATTCCGAGAGAAGACGACACCAAGAGTGTGCGCGTTGCTCAGGTAGAAATAGCCGAGAGAAGCAATCGTGATGTAAAGCTGAACCGGGTCCACCCCCATCCGAAACACCCCGCTCGCAACGCCGCGAACGAGAATCTCTCGAATCCGCTCAACCAGCGGATGATGCATCTCATGCAGCCGCTCGCTTTGGACCAGATGTCGGGCGCGATGAAGGTTCTCACTGTTCACGAGATGGATGAACTCGGGATGTTCTTGGAAATAACGCCAAGTGAAATCAACCAATCTAGTCATCGCCTCGGCAGGCTCGAACCGTTCCAGATCGAGCGCCGCTTCGGCCCCGCGAATTCGTGCATAGGTCGCTTCCAGCACCGCCACGAAGAGCGCTTCTTTGTTTCCGAAATAGTGGTAGAGCAAGGCCTTGTTCACGCCAGCACGCCGCGCGATCTCGTCGACCCGCGCGCCTCCAAGACCTAGTTCAGCAAAGGCGTCAGTCGCGGCATCCAAAATCGCCGCGCGACTTCGGTCCGCGTCGCGTGTCTTGGGAACAGCCGGCGACGTGGAGACCGACCCACGCTTCACACTGGCAGTCTTGGCTGCCGGGCGAGAAGACGATCGCGAACGGGTGACAGAAGGTGACAAGGGCGCGGAGCCTCGGGTTGGCTCGACAGCGAAGAGCGCCGGCGGCTTGCAAATAGTTAACTAAATGGTTAGATAAAGATCAAGCTAGACTCAGGAACGCCCCTCTTATTCGGAGCCTTTTTTGGAGATCGAGATTCACGCGGTCGACTTTGCCGCAAGCGTCTGCCAAACACGCCTGCCCTTCCGCTTCGGAATCGTCACGCTGACCGAAGCCCCCGTGCTACTCGCTCGGGTTCGAGCCCGCGTCGAAGGACGCGACGTCGAAGGATGGAGTGGCGATCTCTGCGTCCCTAAATGGTTCGAAAAGGATCTCCGCAAATCTGTCCGAGATGATGTCGCAAGCCTCTTTCGAAGCGCGCGGCGCGCGGCGACCGCAATTCAAGGATCTGTCGGCACGCCCTTTTCGATTTGGCACGTCGCCAATCGCCGGTGTGTCGAGGGGGATCTGGCGAGTGGGATTCGACTCGTGGATGGCTTCGGTGTGGCGCTCGTCGAGCGCGCGATGATCGACGCGACCTGCCGAGGCATCGACCGATCCTTTCGCGATGCCCTCTCAGAGGATGTGTTCGGCTTTGAACCGGGTCGACTGCTCTCGCAAACCGAGGGACTCCGGAGCCCCGACATCCTGGCGACTCCGGCACCTGAGACCGTCCTCTTACGACACACCGTCGGCGGACTCGACCCACTCCGACTCGCAGACGTAAAGGGCGAGGATATACGAGAGGACGGACATCCCGTCGCCCTCGAAGAGGACATTCGCCGCTTCGGGCTTCGCGCATTCAAGCTGAAAGCGAGCGGCGAACCAGAGGCTGATGCCGACCGCCTCTGTGAAATCGCACAGGTCGTCGACGAATGTGGTGTCGTAGCTCCCGTCTACACGCTCGACGCAAATGAGAGTTTCAAAAATACGGCCGACATACATGATCTACTCGACCGTCTCGAAGCGAGAGAAGAAGGTCGCCGAATTCTTGAAGGGTTGACCTATCTCGAACAACCTCTGCCCCGCACCGAAACTCTCGACCCCTCTACCGAAGCCGATATACGCGCGCTCTCGGGCCGCGTCGATTTACTCATTGATGAGGCGGACGATTGCGTTGACGCCTTCGACCGCGCGCTGAACATCGGCTACCGCGGCGTCTCGGTAAAAAACTGCAAAGGCGTCTTCCGCGCCCTTACCAATCGTGCACTATGCATCGTCCGAGGCGACGGAACGTTTCAGACGAGCGAGGACCTCACGAACCTTCCCATGTTGCCCTTACAACAGGACCTGACGACCCTCGCCGCGCTAGGCCTCACGCATAGCGAACGAAATGGCCACCATTTTTTCCCCGGCCTTGATGTCGTCCCGCCGCAGGAAGCGGAAGTGGCCCTCGCCGCACATCCGGACCTCTACGAACGCCGGGGCGACCGAATCGTTCTTCGAATCGAAGAGGGCCGCGTCTCCCTGGCCTGCCAACATTCAATCGGCTTCGGCTACGACGCGCCCGTCGACTGGGCCGCACGGCAGGATCTCGCAGTGATCGAGGCAGAGGGATGGGAAGAACGTTCGGGGTGAACAAACACGACGCGCCGGAACGAGAGAGCACTTCGCAAGAAGAGGCTTGGCAGGGCTTGCGCATGACAAGCGCGCCGGATCCCGGCGCGCAGCAATCGGAGCGCGCGGCCCTTCGCAGTCTGGCCGCTAAGCCCTTTCCCGCTCGGATGCGCGGCTACCTTCGCATGCTCGGTCCGGGATATATGCAGAGTGCTATGACGCTCGGAGGAGGCACCGTCTCCTCCGCTCTCTTTGCCGGAGCGGTCTTCGGATATCAACTCCTGTGGGTCGCTCCTCTCGCGATGGCACTCGGGGTTGTTATGCTGGCCGCGATTTCTTGGCAGACGCTCTCTACGGGCGCGCGGCCGTGGCCCGCTATGCGAGAACATGCTGGGCCCTTTTTCGCCTGGTCGTGGGCGATCGGCGCGCTTCTCTCGTCCTTGATCTGGCAATTCGCACAATATGCCTTGGCTTCCGCCGTGCTCGTCGACCTCGCGGATCTCGCCGGCTGGTCTGATGCCCCGCCCTTCTTGATGGGCCTCGGTGTGCTTTCTTGGGCAATCGTCATAAGCAGTGTCTACGGACGCTCTCCCGGCGCGATTCGAATCTACGAGCGCATCCTCCAGACGATGGTGTGGGGGGTCGTCCTTTGCTTCGCTTGGGTCGTATTCCAAACCGGCCTGCCGGACTGGGACGCACTCTGGCGTGGGTTCTTCACCTTCGAAATCCCTTCGACACGCAACGGTGTCGCTGCTTCAACGCTCGTCCTGTCCGGCCTGTCCGCCGCGGTCGGCGTCAATATGGTCTTCCTCTACCCCTATACGCTTCTCGCTAAAGGCTGGGGCCGAGAGCATAGGGAGCTTTCGATCGTCGACTTGGTCGTCGGCATGTTCCTGCCGTACACGATCGCCGTGAGTCTGATCGTGATCGCCACCGCCCACTCCATTCACCTAGACCCCGCCTACGAAGGGATGAAGCTGTCTCCCGTCGAAGCGGCCCAGGTTCTCGCCGGATCGATCGGTGAGACTGGAGGTCGACTCGTATTCGGCTTGGGCGTTCTCGGCATGGCCTTATCCTCGATCACGCTCCAGATGCTGACCTGCGGGTTCGTCGCGGTTGAACTCCTCGGCTTGACCGTCGGCAGTCGGGCGCATCGCCTAGCGACCTGGATTCCGGTCCCAGGCGTCATAGGTTCGGTCTATTGGAGCGACATCGCCGTCTGGGTCGCAGTCCCAACCAACATCATCTGCGGACTCTTTCTACCGGCGACCTATCTCGGCTTCTGCCTACTACAGAGACGTTCAGCCTATCTCGGAGAAGATCGCCCGGGCGGCTTCAGCGGGGGGCTCTGGCTCGCCACCATGTTTGGCGTGACGGGTTTCCTTTCCGCGTTCTTAATCTGGTACGTGTGGGGGTCCATGGGGCTCTAGCGCCGCGAATCCCGAGACTCGCCCCTCCGTAATTAATTGCCGTATGCTCGGCAGCATGACTGAATCGCCGGCCACGACTTATCCCCGAAGCAAAATCTACTTTCTCAGCTGCCTCGCACTTTTCACTGCGGGCCTGAGCTTCGCGCTTCGCGGTGCGATCATTGCGTCCATCGTTGGAGAGGTCAGCCCCGGTTCCGCCAGTCTCGCAGGGGGTCTACTAGGCAACGCGTTTCTCGGCTTTGGCCTATCACTGCTCTTCGTGAGTATCTTCCTCGACCATCTGGGGATGGGCCGCGCACTCCTCGTCTCCGCCCTCGCCTTTACTTCCGGGACGCTGATTTCCATTTCAGCCTCCGGCGAAGAAGCGATTCCCGCACTACGTGTCGGCTTCTTTTTATCGGGACTCGGCTGGGGCTTCATGGAAGCTGCGGTCAACCCGCTCACCACTGCGCTCTACCCCGAAGACAAGACCAACCGGCTCAATACGGTTCACGCATGGTGGCCGGCTGGTGCGATTGGCGGCACCCTCGTCGCCCTCGCCGGAGCATCCCTCGACTTGGATTGGCGCTTGCAGTTCGCATCGGTCCTGCTTCCCGCAGCCGGTTGTATCGCACTCTTCGTAGGCACCACGTTTCCCCGTACTGAACGCGCGAGCATGGGGGTTTCGATGTCGGAGATGTTTGCGGAGATTCCGAAGCAGCCCCTATTTATTCTGTGGTGGATCTGCATGCTACTCACCGCCGCGGCCGAGCTCGCGCCGAATCAATGGTTCGACTTCGCGCTCACACGCTCCCTCGGTATTCGCGGCGCATGGATCGTGATCTACGTCTCGGCCATGATGTTTGTCTTCCGGCATTTCGCAGGGCCCCTGGCCCATCGCGTATCGAACATCCGTTTACTCTGGGGATCCTCGGTCCTCGCCGTCATCGGACTGTGGATGCTGCCTTACGCCAACTCCCCTGCGACGGGTCTCGCAGCAGCAACGATTTGGGGGCTAGGCGTCTGCTTCCTGTGGCCCACCATGCTGGCCAGCGTCGCTGAACGCTATCCGAAGGGGGGCGAACTCTTCATCGGCCTCATGGGTGTCGCCGGTGCGCTATCGATCCAATTCGTTCTGCCTGCCCTCGGCAGCATCACGGACGACACGAAGCATGAGCTCGCCGGCGGAAGCGCCGCCTTCGAGGCCCTTCCATTGGCTGCGCAGGGTCCCCTTCTACAAGCAGCGAACGAGGCGGCCTTCCATACCCTCGCGGGTTATGTCGCGATTCTGATCGTGGTCTTCGGGGCGATCGCGGTTTTCGAGCGAAAACAAAACGCCTAATGCTAAAAATGCCTCGAGGGGGAGATCCTCAGGATCGGCAGCGAGCAAAAACGGCGGGGTCACAGAAGCCACAGCCGAGCGCGACAAGCCAGCCGGGAGCAAGAAGAGACCCCTTGCTGACTTTCGTCGCTGTCACCTGCGGATAGACTATAAGCCGTGGTCCAAAGACGTCACCTCGGCAGCAACAGCCTCGAAATTTCGCGCATCGTGTTCGGCGCGATGGGTCGAAGTGTGTCCTCCGAAGCCGACCGCGCAGATGTCGTCGCCTGCGCAATCGATGAAGGCATCACCACGATCGACACCGCCCCCCTCTACGAATTCGGTCAGAACGAGAGCGAGTTAGGCCGCTCGCTTTCAAGTCGCCGGAACGAAGTCGAGCTTCTCTCGAAGGTAGGACTCAGGTGGGACGACAATCATGGCGACGTGCTCTTCGATACAGGCGAAGGCAGTCAGCCCCGCCGTGTCGTCCGGCGCGACAGCCGCCCAACCGCGATTCGCCGTGACGTTGAGGAGAGCCTTATGCGCCTCCGAACCGATCATCTCGACCTCGTCCAAATTCATCACCCCGACCCCCATGTGCCGATTGCGGAAAGCCTCGGGGCTCTGGGCGACCTCGTTCGCGAGGGCAAAATTCTTTATTTCGGATTTTCGAATTTCGATGCAGCGCTCCTCAGAGATGCGGAGGAGGTCTCCGCTGCGAAGCCCGAACAATTTCGACCCATCAGCAATCAACTCCACTACAGCCTGCTCGAAAGAGTCGCGGACGAAGACATATTACCCGAGGCAAAGCGAATTGGACTCGGGCTACTCGCCTACTCCCCCCTGGAGATCGGCGGCTTAAGCGACCGCATCCTCGAACCCGGCCCTCATGCGATTGATCTGGTCGAGCGCTCCGTCGCCTTCCGTCCGAATAACGCTCGTCAACTCCGCACCGCCGTTACGGACGTAATTTCGCCCATCGCCGCTCAGAAGAGTGCCAGCGTGAGCCAGATCAGCTTGGCGTGGCTTCTCCATTATGAACCAATCGATGGGGTCATAGTCGGTGCGACCACGCTCGACCAAGTTCGAGCCAACGCGCATGCCGCCGCGATCACGCTGTCGCCAGAAGAGTTCGATCAGATCGACCGCCGCTTCGCAGCCCTAACACTTGACCGTATGGAAGGCTACGACTTAAAGACGCGACTCCGGCAGAAGCTCCGTCGCGTGAAGAGTCGTATAAAGAGTCGCGTGAAGGGCCGTATGAATCGTGCGCTCGGTCGCTAAAGGAAAATGTGATGACCGTTTATGAATCGAATCGGGAGGTCATGGCCACTCGGCCCCGCGCCGGTCGCACCGCCTGCGCGCTGCTAGCGATCACGCTCCTCATCGCAGCATGTGGAGGCTCTGAGCCTCCGCTCCCGCGAATCGGGACCACACCTCAGGCCACAGGCCCCTCATCAAGCGAAGGGCGGCTCTCTTGGCTACGTCGCAAAGCCATCGATCGCGTACTCGACTACCGCGTCTGGAGCGGCGCGCGTTCAGGCTTCGTCGCGTTCATCGCAACACAGGGTCGCGTCGTCTACGCACGCACTTCCGGCAATGCCGACCTGGAAACAGGCACGCCTATGGAAGTAGACACGCGTTTCCACTTGGCCTCCATGACCAAACCGATCGTGGCGGTGGCCGCCATGATCCTCGTCGAGGAGGGACGGCTCGACCTCGACGCGAAGCTCTCGGACTATCTGCCCGCGTTCTTGAGCATGCGCGTCGTTCGCTCGCGTGCGGAGGATGGCGGATGGGTTGACGGGCCGGCTACGAGCCCGATTCACATCCGCCACCTGCTCACCTTCACTTCGGGAATCGGCGGATACGCGGAAACTAACGACCCTCTTGATCAAGCCTGGCGCTCCCCTGACATCGAACTCCTAGGACTGGGCTCCCTCGCCGACCGCGTGGACTTAGTGGCGCGACTGCCGCTCTACGAAGAACCCGGGATGACATGGCGCTACGGATGGTCGGCGGATGTGCTCGCCCGAGTCGTTGAGGTGGCGGCGCAGCAACCCTTCGACTCTTTTCTGAAAACGCGGATCTTCACCCCCTTAGGTATGACGCGGACGGGCTATCCAGACGCCGTGCCCGCAGATGAACCGGTGGCCCGCATGTACACCCATGATAAAAATGGGGACCTCGTACGAGATCCGCAATTCGACGACTACTACGGGCGCGGATGGACGCCCGGCGGAGGCGGCCTCGTTTCAACCGGGGTCGATTTCCTGCGATTCGCCATGATGCTCGCGGGCCGCGGCGAACTCGAAGGCACACGAATCCTTTCGGCACGAAGCGTCGAAGAGATGACGCGACTCCATGTGCCGGACGGCGTGCTCGCCGACATGGACATAGAGGGACTCGGCTGGGGGCTCGGCGTTTGCGTTGTCGCCGATGACACGAAAACCCTGATGCCGTCCCAAAACGGCGACTATTGGTGGAGCGGACGCTTCGGCACGCAGTTCTGGATCCGTCCAGAATCCCAGAGCGTCGTCGTCGTAATGCAGCAGACAGAGCGCGGCCCCTACTCCGACCTGCCCATCACCCCGACACTCGTCCAGGTATTGGGCCTTCCGTAGGGCCACGCTCTTTCTTAACTGCAGGCGCCGAGCGTACTCGTCGATGCCCCCTGAACTAACGCCCGGGATTGCGACAGAAGTCTGCGAGGCTGCCGGCCGTATCGCGACTGATCTCAGGACAAACCATCGGAAAAATCTCAGTCCCGTGCATGGTCCCCATCACCTGGCGGCAGCGCGCTTCGACACCCGCCTCAATCAAAGTGCGGTAGAAAGCGATGCCTTCGTCACGCAAAGGGTCGCACTCGTTTACGCTGATCATCGTCGGCGGCAGTCCCGTGAGACCTTCAGCCGTCGCAAAGCTCGGCCACGCAAGCGGGTTCTGCTTCTCAAGCTCTTCAATGCCATAGGCCATAGCACCGTTGTTGTTATGCAGGTCTAGCAGGATTCCGTTGTTTTCCGTCGACGATGGGAAACGTTCCTGAGGCCACTCCCCCGCGATGTACGGGCAAAGCGCGTAGAGACCTTTGATAAGATCGAGCTTGCCTTCTTGCTTGAGGCGAAGCGTCGTCGCAATCGACAAATTGCCGCCGCCGCTCTCACCGGCAATGATAATCTGATCGGGATCGACGCCAAGCTCGGCCGCGTTCGCGTGCACCCACTTCAGACCAGACACACAGTCATTCAGGCCGGCCGGGTAAGGCGCGACTTCCGGCGCCGACGACGGAGACACACAATTGCGGAAGTCGACCATGGCGACGTTCACACCGCGCGCAGCGATCATCTTGCCCCAGGCTCGGTAGTTTCCGTCGTAACAGGACATGATCATCATGCCGCCACCGTGGATGTAATAAACCGTCGGTCGCGCACCGCCCTCTTCGTGGCGGATCAACTGAATCTTAATGGTGTTGCCGTCGGGCTCCGACTGGAACTCTTTGGTTTCGACAACGAGACCCGCCGAGGGCGCGATCTCCTCTGTGTCACAAAGTTCCATCATGTTGCGGATTGCATCGGTCGCCTTTTGCGAGCCTTCGCCATTCATGCGGGCGAGGAGCTCATTGCGGTCCTTAGAGTCTTCAGCGGAGCTGCCGGGTATCGCTGCCAGCATGCCGCGCAGGCGGGGGTCGAGTCGGGGGTCTTCAGAGATAGGGTTACTCAAGGGGTGGTCCTTTCGGTTAGATCTACACACGTTAGCGCCGCTCGCGGGCAATCGAGGCCTCGACGCTCCCCCCGATACTGCATAGGATTCCCCTATCGAGGAGCCCCATGACCATTCAATACGATCCCTTTTCAGACGAAGTCATCAATGGCGACAACCACGGCATCTACAAGCGTCTGCGAGATGAATCCCCGATTCATTTCCTGCCGGACTACAACGCCTTTGCGCTCTCGCGCTTCGACGATGTTTGGTGGGCCTGCGAGGGAGACTTCGTTTCGAACGCGAACGGCGCTACCTCGGCGCATTTGCTGACGCGGGTGCAGCCGGTGCTCCCTTTGATCAATAATATGGATCCGCCGGAGCACACCAAGCTTCGCGGCGGTCTCCGCAAGCACTTCATGCCTTCCCGCATGCGCGCGCTCGAGCCCTGGATTCAGGATCTCGTCGAAGGGCTCGTCGAGCCCTTCGCGGATGGTGGCACGTATGAATTCGTTGAGGATTTTGCGCAGCCCCTCGCCATGAACGTTGGCTGCAAAGTCATCGGGCTCCCCGAGTCCGACGGCGACTATTTACGCGACGTGATCGGCCGCTTCTTCGCTCGGGCCCCGGGCCAGGCGGGCATGACTGAAGACGGCCTCGCCGCGATGGGCGAGATGAACGAGTACCTACGACGCATCTCCGCGGAACAGCGCGCCACCCCGCCGGCAGAATCGAACGCGATCACGGTTCTTCGGGACTACCGCGACGCGGATGGCAACGGGCTTAGCGACGACGACATCGGCTCCCACCTATCACTGCTCTTGATCGGCGGGACGGATACCCTTCCCAAGGTGCTCGCCAACCTCATGCTGCGCCTGCACCAGAGCCCGGATCAACGCGCAGCCCTGGTACAAGACCCCTCGCTTACCGTCCCCGCCTTCAATGAGGCCGTGCGAATCGACATGCCGACGCAGAACATGTGCCGTGAGGTGACGAAGACGGTCGAGCGCCACGGCACGACAATCGAGCCTGGTCAGGTGATCGTTCTTTTGTACACCGCCGCGAATCGCGATGATCGGGAGTTCCCGGAACCTACGCGCTTCGACATCCATAGAGCCGCACCCCGCTCTCTCGGCTTCAGCCACGGCCATCATGCGTGCATCGGCCTGCATGTCGCACGTAAAGAAGGCCAGATCGCGATGAACGAAATCCTGAAGCGCTTCCCTAAATACGAAATCGACGAAGCCAATCTCGAAACCTACGCGACGGAATTCGTGAAGGGCTATTCGGCGATGCCCGTGCGGTTTCGTTCATAGTTCATCCATGACCTAACGAACGCCCCCTTTCCTTTAATCAGGCTCAGCAAGGACTCCCATGACCGAAGCCAATACGCCCGAATCCCTCGAACACCTTGGCCTTCCGCCAATCGATCAGGTCGGCTTCGTGGTGAAATCTTTGGAAGATGCGAAGGCTCGCTACGGGGCGCTCTTCGGACCCTTTACGGAGATGGACGGATCCGTTGAGGCCGCCGAATATCGCGGGGAAATTGCGGACGCCCAGCTCGGCATCCTTTTCGGCAAGTCCGGTGAACTCGAAATGGAATTCATCGAATGGCGGGGCGGCAAGAGCCCCCATCGCGAGTTCATCGAGCTAGGCCGCGAAGGCATGCATCATATCCGGTACCGCGTAGACAACGCCGACGAATGGATCGCCAAGCTTGCACCCCACGGCTACAAGCCGATCTGGTACAAGCAGTTCGCCGCCGACACGGTCTTCGCGTATCTCGAACGCGAAGGTGATCCACTGCTTGTTGAATTCTTGGAAATGCCTGCGGACGGCCCCGGAACCTCCGAGGCGTAGTTAAGCACTCGAGCGGGGCTCAACCGCCGAAGAGGCTCGACGCACGAGATAGCTCGGACCCCTTAGGCGGATCCGTCTCCTCTTAGACAATCCGACCCCTCTTAGACAATCCGACCAGAGTGCCCTTCCCAATAAGGATCTCGCAGCTTTCGCTTGTAGAGCTTCCCGTTCGGGTCCCGGGGCATATCCTCGGTAAAGTCGATGGAGTGTGGCCACTTCTGCTTGGCCATCTTGTCCTGGTAGTAGGCGACGATCTCGAGGCGGACCTCGTCGGAGGGTTGAACGCCTGGGATTAGTTCGATCACCGCTTTGATCTCTTCGCCCATATCAACATTCGGAATGCCGAAGACCGCAACGTCCTGCACGTTGTCGTGCTGTTGCAAGACGCCTTCGATCTCCTGGGGATAGATGTTTACGCCGCCGGCTATGATCATGTCGTTCGCTCGGTCGTTCAGGAAGAGGTAGCCGTCGGTATTGAAGTAGCCGATGTCGCCGACCGTGAAGAAGTCGCGCAGGCGCGATTCCTTGGTCTTCTCTTCTGCCTTGTAGTACTCGAAGGAACTCCCGGCCATCTTCATATAGATCGTGCCGCTCTCGCCCGCCGGCAATTCTTTGCCGTCTTCGTCCACGACGATCACTTCGGAGTTAGGCCAGGGCCGACCTACCGTGCCCGGGTTCTTCTTCCATTCGTCCGGGGGAGCGATCGTGCCTCCGCCCTCTGTTGCGGCGTAGTACTCCCAGATCACGTCGCCCCACCAATCAAACATCTTCCACTTGGTATCGACGGGACAGGGCGCTGCCGCATGAATCATCGCGCGAAGTGAGGAGACGTCGTACTGATTCCGGACCTCTTCGGGCACCTTCAGCATCCGGTTGAACATGGTCGGCACCATGTGGCTATAGGTGACCTTGTACTTCTCAATCCGCTCGAGTGCACCTTCGGGCGTCCAGCGATCCATCAACACAACGGGATGGCCCCAATGCAAGGCCGTCGTCGTCCAGTTATTCACCGCCGTGTGATAGGTCGGTGCCTGGGTAATTTCGACATGATTGTCGTGAGGCATGATCCCGAAGAGCAGGAAGAGCATGCCGGAACCCGATGCCACTTCGTCGGGATGTCTTGAGTCGAGTGCGCGACGCACGCCCTTAGGCCGCCCGGTCGTGCCCGACGTGTAGAACATAATCGAGCCGGAGGAGACGTCTTCCGGTCGTTCCTTCGGCTGGCCCTCGATCAGTTCAGCAAAGCGACGAAAGCCTTCGACATCACCGATTGCAAACGCGCGTGATGCATCGAGGCCTGCCTCTTCCAAAGCGCGCTGGCTCTCGTGCGCAAAGCGCTCATGCGTCACGTACGCCTTTGATTCAGCGTTCCCGAGGATGTACGCAATTTCGGGGCCGACCAAATGAAAGTTGATCGTCGTGACGTAGTAGCCACTCTGATAGGCGGCCAAACAGAGCGCGACTTGCTCGATACAATTTGGCAGCGTCGTCGAGATATGATCCCCGGGCGACAGGCCCATTCCGCGAAGGCCATGCGTGATCTGATTGACGAGATCGTAGAGTTCCCCAAAGCTGATCTCGTTGTAGTCGGGATCCGCGATCGCGAGTCGGTCGCGATTTTCTTCGGCGATCTTCCAAAAGCCAGTCGTACCCAAGCCTTCCATCGATGCTCCTTTAATCCAAAAGCTTGACGCGCTCTTCACTCATCACGCCGGTCGTACCCGCAAGAGATTCGGGGCTCCCAAGATTATCACCCGGCAGTGTGGGACACGAGCCCACTTCGCTCCCCCCGCAGGTGCGGCGTTCGCGCTGATTTCAGAGATCAATCTTCGACAATCGCTCTGCGGTCGATGCCCAGTCGGCTCCCTCAACCGAATAGGGCGCGGCCAGAAAATCCGTCATTCCCGCCTCGCGGAAACCCGCGAGCCGTCGTGCCACTTCCTCTTCGTCCCCGATCACCGCGATATCTCCGATTCTTTCCGCGTCTGACGCATCGACGACACGCTTGTAGGGCAGGTTCTGTTCGTAAAAACCGAACTCCGCTTGGGCTGCATCGCGAGCGGCCGCGGCGCGCGCCTTTGGAACGATGGCGGTTGCGATCACCCCGGCGATCGTTGGATCGGCGCGCCCTGCCCGAGCCGCCGCGTCCCGAACCACCGGCGCCACCATACGCGCAATCGCCCCCTCATCGGACCAGGTCGCGATCACACCATCCGAAACCGACCCGGTCGCCTCGAGCATCATCGGCCCGATCGCCCCAACCAAGACCGAACCAAGCGCCTGTCCCCCAGGCATCCCGTAGATCGAATTCAGCGCAATCGTCTCTCCCTCATACTCCACGAAGCCCGCTTGCTCCCGGGGCCCGCCCGGCCTGGCTCCAAGCGAGACCGCCGCATTCAAAACCTCGACGTACTCACGCACGTGGCGCGCCGGGCGCTCGAAGGGGAGCCCGTGCATCGCCACAATCGCCGGATTCGAGCAACCTACGCCGAGATGGATAGGGCGCCCGATCGCCGCCTGGACCGTCGCAGCCTGCCTTGCCAGGGCCAAAGGATGGAAAAACGGCGTAGGAATCACCGCCGACCCGATCTCGATCCGCTCTGTCACCTCTCCTGCGGCCTGCATCGAGGCCATCGCATCCGCCGCCCAGGGCAAATAGGGCACCCAAGCACTCGCAAACCCAAATGCTTCCGCGCGAATCGAGCGTTCACGGACCTCCTCGATTGGTGATCCGGCCCCCCAGGCCTCAGAAACGAAAATTCCGACTTTCATGAATCCTCCAGCGACTCTAATGCCGCCCGGCGGTCGTAGCACGACGACCGAAGCCTCGCCTCAGTCCACCATCCTTCCCCGTCTGATCCGTTATAGTCGGCGCCCCGAATCGGTGAAACGCCGTGACGGATCGACCCCGCTCTGAGGTGACAACTATATGGATCTTTCTCTCGACGAATCCCAACAGATTCTCGTCGACACCTTCTCTGAAATGCTCGAGAAGGAATGTCCGACGACCCATGTCCGCGATTGCGAGGAGACAGGATTCTCCTCTGTGCTCTGGAACCAGTACTGCGAACTCGGCGCCAACATCATGGGCCTGCCGGAAGCGAACGAGGGACTCGAAATGAGTCTGCTCGACCTTGGCCTTGTGGCCAACGAATCGGGTAAGGCCCTCGCGCCTGTCCCCTTCATGGAAGTTGCAGTCGCCGGCCGATTGCTCGCTAAACTTTCGCCGAATGATGCACTGTTAAGTGCACTCACGGAGGGGAAGCCCGCGGTCTCTCTCGCTATTCCACGACCGAACGCAATTTTCGGCACGAGTGGCGGACGCGCACTCATTCCCTTCGGCACCCTCGCCGACGCAGCGATCGCCCTCGACGGGGACACATTATTCGTGGCCGAGAACGGCGACGCTCGGCGCTCCGGACATGTTCAGGATATTGGTTCGAGCGCCCTCGCTCATTGGCGTCTCGACCGTGATGCGGATGCGCGCGTGCTCGCCTCCGGCCCCGACGCGACGGACGCTATGCGCCGCGCCGATGCTGAGTGGAAACTCCTCGCGGGCTTCTGGCTCACGGGCATCGCACGGCGCGCACTCGCCATTGGCTCCGACTACGCGCGGGAGCGAATTCAGTTTGGCGTTCCGATCGGTGGCTTCCAAGCGATCGCTCATCCTCTGGCGGAAAGTGCCATTCGTATCGACGGCGCCGAGCTTCTCTGCTGGGAAGCGGCCTGGGCTGACACCGAGGATCCGGAACGTTTCGAGATGCTCGCGTCGATGGCCTTTGTGTGGGCGTCCCAGACGGCGATACGCACGTCGGATATCAGCCTCCATACCCACGGCGGCTACGGCTTCTCGACGGAATACGACATTCAGATGTTCTATCGGCGCGCTCGCGCCCTGTCTTCCGTCGGAGGCGGGTCACAAGAAGAACTGCAGACCGTGGCCGAGCGATGCTTCGACTCCGACGGATCTGGCAAAGCAGCCTCGCTGCTCGGAGGAGCGAACTAATGGATTTTCGACTCGGCGAAAAAGCAGAAGATGTCAAACGAGAGATTCGCGCATTTCTCAAAGAGAACTTCAGCGAAGCAGACCGCAAGGAAGCCGCTGAAGACGGCGGCGGACACGACTGGGACCTCTACCGGAAGCTCGCAGCCGGCGGCTGGGTCTCCGCGGGTTGGCCGAAAGAATTCGGCGGTCAGGATCGCAGCCCTTATGAAACCCTGACGCTCTACTGGGAGCTCTGTAAAGCGGGCTTCCCTTGGATCGGCCTCCTTAATAACGGCTTCATTGGGCATACCCTGATGGTCATGGGCACGGACTTCCATCGCGAAGAATTCGTGCCGAAGATCGCCGCGGGCGAGATCGCCTTCGCGCTCGGCTATTCCGAACCGGGCTCGGGATCAGATGTCGCGAGCGCGCGCGTAGCCGCGACGCCAGACGGAGACGATTGGCTCATTAACGGTGAGAAGATGTGGACGACGACGGCGCATACCGCGCAATACATCTTCATGCTGACCCGCACGAGCACCCAGGACCGACCGCATCGTGGCCTCACTCTATTCCTCGTACCAACGGATGCCGAGGGCGTCGAGATCACGGCGATTCACACCATGGGCGGCGAGCGCAGCAATGGCGTGTCGCTCTCGAACGTTCGAATTCCCGACAGCTACCGCGTCGGTGACGTCGACAAGGGCTGGTCCGTTGTGCGCTTCGCACTCGGGCTTGAGCAGGCCATGGGTTATGCGGATCTGCAAGAACGCTTCATTCAGAACGCGGGAGCGTGGGCCCTTGAGACCGGGGCCGATGGGCGCCGTCCCTTCGATGACTCGCGTATCAAGGAACAGCTCGGACAAACAGCGATTCACGCAGAAGTTTCGCGGCTGCTTCGACATCGTTCGACGTGGCTCGCCGCCGAGGGCAAGGATCTCGGTGCCAAGGGTGCCATGACGAAGTCCTTCTCTGGCACTTCCTACTTGGACGATGCGCAGAGCTGGATGGACCTGGTGGGTCCCGCCGGTCTTCTCAAGGAAGATGAAGACGGAGCCCTCGCCGAAGGTAACTTCGACGAGGCTTTCCGGCAGACGCCGGTTAACACGATCTATGGCGGCACTGTGGAAATTCTCCGCAGCCTCATCGCCGAAGTCGAACTCGGCTTGCCCAAGAGTCGCTAACCCGGGAGATCTCTCGTGAAACTCAATCCGAATAACACATGGACCATGGTCGAAAAACGCCTTAAGAGCGAGACGGATCCCGTCCTTCGCGAAAACCTCGAACTCGTGCTCGAACACATGAAGCGCGAGGCGGAAGGCGACATCGAAGGTGTCGTCGCCACTCTCACGGACAGTCCCCGATACGTCATGCACGACGATCCCGACGTACCGATGATGAATCCCAATGGGAGCAAAGACGCGGTCCGTGCGTTCTACGATCTCACCATCATCCAAACCGGTGCGCATCGCCTCGAGCTCGCCTGTGACCGAGTCATAGTCGACCGCGATGCCGTCATGACCGAAGGCGTCATGCGTATGGCGTATCCTGGTAAGACGATTGCGGCGATGGGGATCGAAGTTGATGATCCCGACGCCTACTACCTCTACGAAACTCGCATGGGCGTGGTATGGCCCGTCGATCGAGAAGCCCGCAAGCTGATCGGCGAAGAGAGCTATACCGGCAAAGACGGATTCGAAGGCATTGCCGACCGCAAGATCAGCGAATCCGACATCGAAGCCCTGCGTACGTAAACGAGTAAGCGTCTAATACCCAAAAGACACACTAGACACCCAAAACACCTAAGGACTACGACCCCATGGCTCCGCCTCATACTGACCGTTTTGATCTCACAGGGCGCGTTTCCCTCGTCACGGGTGCCACCAAAGGCCTCGGACGCGCCATGGTCCAGGGGCTCGCGGAAGCGGGCAGCGACGTGGTCGTCGTCAGCCGCAAGCTCGACCTTTGCGAGCAGGTTGCAGCCGAGGTCGCCGAGTCGACGGGACGAAGGGCTCTCCCCCTCGCCTGCCATATGGGCGAATGGGACGCGATCCCTGAACTCGTGGACCGGGTTTACAAAGAGTTTGGACGCATCGACGTTCTCGTGAATAACGCGGGCATCAATCCCGCCATGACGCCTATCACGGAAATCTCTGAGGCGTATTTCGACAAGCTCTGTTCGGTCAATCTAAAGGGACCACTGCGCTTGGCCGCACTCGTCGCCCCGCGAATGGGCGAGCACGGCGGCGGCAGCATCATCAATGTCGCGACGCTCGGTGCGTATGCGGCGGGTCCAGGTGTCGGCACCTATACGGGCCTAAAGGCGGCGCTCCTCAACTTCTCGAAGACAATGGCCGCCGAGTGGGTCTCTCTCGGCGTGCGCGTGAACGTCCTGTCCCCCGGTCCGTTCCTGACCGAGATGATGAAGGGCACGGCAAAATTCGACGACGCGTTCATCGACCGCTCCGCCCAAGCCACGCTCATGAAGCGCGTCGCCGACCCGGACGAAATCGTCGGCCTCACCCTCTTTCTGGCGAGTGACGCATCTTCGTATGTGACGGGCGAGGACTACGGAATCGCAGGCGGGATGCGCAGCAACTAGGCGTTAGGCCGGCGGAAAGCCCTCGCCTTCCCAGCCGGCCGTCGACGCACGCACGCCATCGAAGTGCGCGGTCTCGTGCAAGCTACGCACTCGAGCGTCTTCGCCGACGACTAAGACTCGCGTCACCGACGCATAAGGCGTCGAATCAAATAAACTATGGCTGCTCACGCCGAGCAGATGGCTCAGGATCACACCGATCGTGCCGCCATGACAGGCTACGACGACTCGATCTCCACGTGGCCGATCTACCAAGTCCTGCCAACCTCGCGTGACGCGAGCTTGAAAGTCTTCGTAGGAATCCCAGCCGATGCTTTCGAAGTCACCCTTTTGCATCGCCTCTACGTATTCGGGGAAACGTTCCGCGAGGAGCGGAGGCGGAGCATAGATTCGCGAGAGACGATCGATCTCGACCAAGTCGGGGACGAGCTCTGGCTCAATCGCCAGTCGCGTGCAGAGAGGGCGTGCGGTGTCGATCGCCCGGCGCTTGCTCGATGAGACGATCGCATCGATCGGCTCATGAGCGAGCCATTCTGCGAGCCGCTCCGCCTGCCAGCTTCCCCGTTCCGTGAGGTGGGGATCCGCTGGCTCCGATTCGTTCACCACAGTCACCGGCTCGCCGTGTCGTACCAATAGAATTTCCATCTTCTCAGTCTATCGATCAGGAAGTGGCGCGGCGACACGCAAGGCCGTTACCTTTCGGAGTCTTTCAGCCCGATCTACTGCGTGACTAAGGAGAGAAACAATGAAGCTCGAAGGCGGCTGCTACTGCGGCGATGTCCGATACGAATACAACGGCGATCTCGGCATCAAAGGCCAGTGTTTCTGCCGCGAATGCCAACACGTCACGGGCGGGGATTCTGTCCTTATCCTCGGCCTCACAGAAGACGGCTTCCAGCTCACGAAAGGCGCGCTTAAGCAGTTCAGCCGATCGGATCTCGAAAGCCCTGTAACCCGCGAGTTCTGCGAGAACTGCGGCACGCATGTCACGACTCGACCGGCACCAGGCATGCTGATGCTGAAGGTCGGCTCCCTCGACGATCTATCAGTCTTCGACGGTCCTCAGATGGCAATCTTCACGTGCGATGCACAGCCCTACCATCGCGTCCCGACCGACATCCCGACTTTCGAAAAGATGCCCGGCTGACCTGCAAGCTCTTCGTCTGACGGCACGAGCGATCACGCGTTTGTGTTCGTGCCGTCTGCGGAGCTCGGTCCGGGTCGTACTCCGTCGTGTTCCGTGGTGCTCCGTGGTATTAGGCGACCGGTCAGTTCGGCAATTCGTCCGGCGCGCCCGGCACATCCGTCATGTGGAAGATCGAATAGCTAGGAGCCGCTTCGATCCCAAGCTCTCTTCGCACTTCTTCCAGAGGCCGTGCAAGATAAGGCTCCCAATCGATCGCCATCACCAAAGGCGATCGCCGACCGGATCGGTATCCCTGCCAAACGGTCTTAAACACATCTGGCCGCCCGCGACGTGTGCACATCACGGCATTCAATAAGGTGATCAACAGATAGCCTTTGTTTCGAACCTGCGCGTAGGTCCAGGCAAGAATTCCGGCCTCTCCAGCCATATCGATCCCGTAGCCGGTCAGCACATGCCAGAAGTCATGGCAGTCTCTATGACGAGCATAGATATATCGATGCTCTTCCGTCGCGGGAAATTCGTCGGCGACCTTTTCGCTCTCAGTCGAAAGAAATTTCGGATCGAGACCGTTATGGCGGCAATGCTCATAGTAGGCCCGACCGAGACTCCCTTCGGGCAGATCTGCCAAGCCCGTCGGATCCATAATACCCGCCGCGAGAGGGCGGCGATCCCGAAGAATCTCCGCGCCTTTCGGATTCGCGCGCATCCGGTCGAGGATCGGGCCATCGTCGCGCCCGCCGAATCCGAAGAACGTGAGCACGGCACCACGGAATTCTTTCGGGTCCCTCTTCCTGATCTCGGCCGCTTCCTTCAATAAATCGAAGTCGAGCTTCCAATACCAAGTGGGTTCTTCAGCCGAATCGCCCTGCTTAGATCGTTCGATGGATGAGTCGCTCATGACTTCTACGATATCGCGCTGGATTCGCTTCGCCTCCCAACAAAACTCCGCATAGCCGCACAAGTTTCAGCCTGAAAGCGAAGCTGGAAGTGGCGAAAAAACGGGCTGCCCAGCCGACCGAGTGCCCCGTGAGGACGCGAAACCGCGCGTACGTCGTATCTCACACGCCCATCCTTCTCGTTCAAGCTCACCAAGAAGCGTTCCTCCCCGTCCCCTATATGCCCGGGCAGCGTTCCGAGCGCGAACCCGAATCGGCGTGTCGCAGATTCATCGATCACCTCCAGAATGCGACAGGGGTGCACCGAAGCGAATCCGAAATGACTCGCGATCGTTCCAAAGACGGTTCCGACCTCGGCTCGAGGCGTAAGTGAGTACACCCGAGTAAATGAAGACGGGTAGTGCGCAAAGGTCGCGACGGCCTCACATGCCCGCGCAAAGTCCGTCTCGCCCTGCCCTACCTCTACGCCATAGACGTCGAGACGAAAGCCCCGCGGCGCCACGATTTCAGAATCCACCGTCACGCCCTCATGGGAGTGCGTGAAAGCGGAATCCGAACGTGCTTCGAGGAGCGTGCGAAGTCCAGTATCTGATGGACACTTGGCAAAGAACACGGGCTGCCGCCTTTCGGAAATACGCCGGGCTGGTGAACCCGCCTAACGCTTCTCGGCGAGGTGTGCCCAATTCGCGGGGAGCGAGACATCGCGATTCGGCTCACGCGGCGGCATGTTAAATTCTGCCGGCGGACGCCACTCCATCGCTCGCATCGTCTGCCCGATCTGCGTCATATTGAGCATGTCGTGGCTAAAACAAAAGAGCCCGTCTCCGGCGTAGTAGAGGATCGACAGACCGGGAACGGCCCAAGGCGAACCGTCTTCCTTGTGCCCAAGAACCTGATCCCATTGGCTCACGAGCCGTGCCCCCTCGGCCATCGTCCAATTCTCGGGAGTCGACCAGCCATGACCTGTAAGCCCGGCCATCGATTGCTCGAAGAACTCGCGAATTCCTTCTCGGGTTTCGACGCGGCCCCATGCTGGATCGCAATAGGCGGCGTCCTCCGTAAAGAAGTCTGCAAGCGAAGACCACGACGCCGTGCCCGCATCAATTTCGTCTCGGCGGGCAATAAATTTCCCGTAGGTCTCGGTCGCTTCCTGAGCGATGGCGTCCATCTTTTGATCTCCTAGTAGTGCCTTAAGGCGCATCATTAATTGAGGCGGCGCGGATCCCACGCCCAAACAGAACGATATGCTACGAGACGAACCGCACCAGACCTGTAAAATCGTCGTCGGGCCTCGAACGCGGACCCGACTTACGACCGCATTTACGACGCAAACTCGAGCGCCAAGCCCGCCCGAATTCCGAGGAGCCCCATTAATGAGCGAAGCCCCTGTATTTGGCGCTTGCCTTTGCGGCGCCGTCCGCTTTCGAGTCGAACTGCCAACGCTCTTCTGCGGCCACTGCCATTGCACTCAGTGCCAGCGCAACCATGGCGCGGCATACGTCACCTGGTTCGGCGTTGACCGAAATCAGGTTGAGGTGACCGAAGGCGGAAACCACCTCACCCGCTTCGACTCCTCGGACCACGGAACACGCAGCTTCTGCAATCGCTGCGGCACGTCGCTTTTCTGCGAGTCCACGAATCATGCCGACCATATCGACATCCCGCTCGCCAACATGGAAAGTGAGATTGACCTGAAGCCCCAGATGCATTTCTTCTTCGATTCACACCGCGAGTGGGTCTCTCACGAGGATGGTCTTCCTCGACTCGGGGGAGAGACCGGGGCAGAGCCGATCAAGGACTAACGAGACAGCCCTGAATCGTCCGTTAGGTCAGAACGGATTTGGCTCTCCGCTTCGATTGAAGCCATCTGGAACGGCGCTTTCATCTGTCCCCACCAACTCCGTGGGTACGCTTCCAGACCGCTGATCCCGACCTTTTCGGGTGCGGCGGTTTTCGCCGGCAAATAGCGCGTCCCAAAGATCGCATCCCAAACGATGAAAGTGTCGCCGAAGTTGTGATCCGCCTCTGCCTTCTCGGCCGAGTGGTGCCATCTGTGCAGCTCGCCCATGCTGAAAACCCAGGCCCATGGGCCTAGCGCGATATTGATATTCGCGTGTTGAAACAAACCGCCAACGCGCGTCAGGACCATCCAATAGGCCAGCACTTCCGGCGGCGCTCCCGCCACTGCCAGCGGGATCGAACTAAAGAACCCGCGAAAGAGATGCTCCCCGGGATGCGCTCTCACCGCATTCAACCAGTAAACGCGCGCGGGCGAATGATGAACCGAATGAAACCGCCACAGGAATGCATTCTCGTGCATCAGGCGATGGGGCCAATAGGCGAAGAGTTCTGCTGCGAGACACGCCAATACGACCTGAGCCGCGAGCGGCCAATCGAGAGGCCAAGCCGAACTCCCAAGGGCCTCTTGCAGCCGGATCGCCAAAAATAAGTGAAGACCTCCCCAGAGCGCCGAAAGACCGCCCGCCACGATGAGGTTCATCGGGAAGTGAATGAGATCCGCGAGCGTGTCGCCCTTGCCTTCATTCCAACTGGCATAGCGCGGCATCCATCGCTCAAGCGTCATGATCCAAGGCATCAGCCCGAACCAGATCACGATCACGCTTTCCGGGGCAGCCCCTGAAGCAAGAATCTCTCGCGCAACAAGAAGCGCCGCCACAAGCGTCAAAGGGAATACGAGATGCCGCGTCCACGTTTGTAACATCGCGCCGCCTTTCTCCTCCCGCGTTTCCGCTGGCTGATACATGAGTCGCCCCCTCCTCAAACCTAACGCGATCGGTCGCTGCCCCGATGGTCGTCGTTCATGGGTGTAAAGCCTCCGGACGAAAGATGGTTGCCGCCATCGACGTCCAGGATCTGCCCCGTGATTTGGCGCGCTTCGTCGGAGAGCAGGAACGCGCAGGCATTCGCGATATCCGAAGCTTCCGTCAGTCGCCCGACCGGAAGACTCTCCGCCGCAGCCGCTCCGTCGTCAGGGCCCCAGAGATCCCGCGTGCCTGAAGTCCGCGTAAACCCAGGTGCGACTGCATTCACGCGAATACCCAGGGGCGCCAGATCGGTCGCCAGGCTTCGAGTCATTGCATTGAGCGCGGCCTTCGCGGCGGCATAAGCGATCATCATCGGCGTCGTCTTGTGAACCGTGCCACTCGAAATATTCACGACCGCGCCGCCATAGCCTATGCCCGCAACAAGAGCCGCTTGTACGAGAGCGATCGGTGGCCAGGTGTTCAGGTCGATCGTCGAGGAGAGCGCCTCCCGAGACATCTCGCGGGCGGAGCCTACAAACCGAGTGCCCCCCACCGTATTCACCAGATAATCGATCCGACCAAATTCATCGTGAGCCCGCCGGGCAAGCTCTCCGCAGACGGAGGCCTCTGCGGCATCACCTTCGACCGAGGTGACCGCGGCGCCCGCGCCTCGCAACAAAGCCTCTGCATCCGCGAGGGCGAAGGCATCGCGCCCATTAATGACGACGGATGCCCCATCGCGAGCCAATCGCATCGCTGTCGCCAAACCGATACTCGGGTTCTGCGAGGCGCCCGTCACGATCGCTACGCGGCCCTTCATTCCGGCACCCATGCTTTCCGCCATTCCCTTGGTCTCCCGGCGACTCATCCGCCGCCACACCTCGAAGGCTATCAGGTTCCAGCCGTAGAGCCGGGCGCGAGAAGTCGGGCTGATGCATTCTCTCGCAATGAAATATGAAGTCGTTACGGCTGAAGCGCCCCTCGGAGAGGGGCCGGTCTGGTGCCCCGATGGCACGCTCGTCATCTCCCAGCTCTCCCCAGGCGGATTGCATCGCATCCAGCCCGAAACCGGAAAGTCGGAGCAGATCATCTCGGTGCTCGGCGGCTGCAACAGCGCGCAGCTCGCCTCCGACGGCGGATTCATCATCGCGAATAACGGCGGGATCGACTTCACCGGCTTCGCCGACGCTCTTGGCCTCGACACTTCGAAGATCGCCTACCAGCCGGGACCACCCGGGCTTCAGCGCGTATTCCCCGACGGCCAGGTGATCACCCTGGCCCACGAAGGATTGCAAGCGCCTAACGACCTCATCGTCGCGCCCGATGGCACGGTCTACTTCACGGATCCACCGCCGCACGGCGGCACACAGACCGAAGGCGGCGAAGGCCGCTTCTGGTCCTACTCGCTTGAGGTCGGACTCAAACAAATCGCAAGCGGCTTCGATTTCGACAACGGGGTCGCGTTTTCACCGGAGGGACGACTGCTGATCGTCGAGGCGCGCGGACTCATGTGGATCGACCCCGCATCAGGCGAAAAGGAGTGGTGGATCGAGCAGCTCCCCGGCGAGTCACCTGGCGATGGATTCGCTTTCGACGTCGAAGGCAATCTCTACTGCGCTTGCCCCATGGACCATCGGATTCGCATCTTCGACCCCAAGGGCCAACAGACCGATGAAATCGATCTAGGCCCAGACGCCTACCCCACGAATTGTTGTTTCGGTGGCGCCAACATGCGCACGCTATTCACAACCGAACTCGCCCCTGGGCGCGTCTGCTCAATCGAGGGATTGCCCCACGCCGGCCTTGCTCTCACGCCCTGGCCGACGCCTTAGCGTTAGCGTTCGCCTAACGCGGTACGAGATCGCCGCCTCAGGAGTCAGGAAACCCCACGTCCAAGGTCACAGCTTCCCATTCATCAAGGGAGCGCTGAAACTCTTCGAGTTTGGCTCGCGTCGCCCCAAGTACGTCGCCGCCGAGCAGCAATCGAAGCGGAGGTGATTCGAGCCTTGTAAGCATTACGAGGGCCTCCCCAACCTTGCGTGGATCCCCAGGCTCGCCGCCTGAAGATTTCCGGATCAACTCGCGGCGCACGCCGATCGTTTCCTCGTAGTCGGGTATCGACTCGGCAGATTCCTGCATGGACCGGCTCGACCAATCGGTACGAAAGAGACCCGGCTCAACTGCGCTCACGCGAATCCCGAGCGGGGCGAGTTCCTTTGAGAGACCTTCGGTTAGGGACTCCAGCGCGAATTTCGAAGCGCTGTAATAGACGTTCGCCGGATTCGAGACGAGCCCGGTCATCGAAGAGATATTGACGATGTAGCCATCTCTTCGCGCGCGCATCCCGGGCAAAACCGCCTTAATCAGCTCGATCGCCCCAAATAGATTGGTATCAAACATGCGCCGAACGTCCTCGTCGACACCTTCTTCGACCGAGCTCACGTAGCCATAACCCGCGTTATTCACGAGAACGTCGATCCGCCCGAATCGCTCGATTGCCTGGCTAACAGCCGAAGCGATCTCATCCTCGTCCGTGACATCGAGCGCCAGCGCAATTGCTCGTTCCCCATAACGCTCAACTAAATCGGCGACGCTTTCGGGGCGACGTGCGGTCAGCGCAACTCGGTCCCCTGCGTTAAGCGCCGCGATCGCGATCTCTCGCCCGATGCCTGTCGAGCAACCCGAGATCAACCAAACCTGGTTTCCGCTTCTCTGACCGTGTTCTGCCGTCGTCATCCTACGCGAGTCCTTTGTTCTAAATCGGATCCTCAAGCTAGCGAGTTAGAGGCATCCGTGGGTGACCGAATCGGCCCAGTGCTCACGAATAGTACTCAGCCCCGGGCGGCGCCCACAGACCTATTCAACGCGTCGCCCCTCGTGCTCGATCAAGAATCGCTGCTGTTGGTCTCCCTTCGTATCACTCAAAACCACGCTCATTGCCCCGAGCCACCAACTCCCAAGCCGCGCATTCTCCTACCCAAATCTCAGCGCGAAGCGACTTCGTAGGCATCTGGATCTATCTCGAGAACCATGTCTCGATAGGCAGACATGTTTTTAGGCCACTGCGTCACGACTCGACCACTCGGTGCGCTGTAGTAGTTGTTACAGCCGTCGGCCCAAGCTTCTACGGATTCAATATCTTTTTGAAGCTGCTCGTTGTAGGCCGCTTGGCGATCAGCCTTCACGTCGATCCATGCAAGGTTCTCCGTAACGAGACGTCGAATATGCGCGAGCGCATGGTCCACTTCCCATTCGATCATAGTAATAAGAGAACCTTGATTCGTATTAGGCCCATAGAGCATGAACAGATTGGGGAAGCCCGCCGTCGTCACGCCTTGATAGGCCTGCGCTCCATCGCTCCAAGCCTCCGCGAGATCTAAACCCTTGCGCCCCATGACTTCGATCGCCGAGAGATACTCCGTCGCGGAGAAGCCCGTCGCGAGCACGAGGGTGTCGAGCTTTCGCTCTTCACCGTTCGACAACACGACGCCGTCTGCCGTAATGCGTGCGATGTCCTCTGTGACCAATTCTAGATTTGGTCGGTTGAATGCGGCGTAGTAGTCGTTCGAAAAGAGCGGACGCTTGCATCCCCACAAATGTTTAGGCATCAACTTTTCTCGCACGTCCGGATTCTCGACGACATCGATCGCTGCCAGGCCGACCGTCTCCAGCTCGCCGCGAACTGTTGCGTCATAGAATGCCTGGCCCGTTTCGATTCCATCGAAGATCGCTTGTCGGATGCCCGCAGCCGCATGGGGATCGGTTCTGAAGAACTCGAGCTGCTCCTCCGTATACGGATCGTCATCTTTAGGGAGAACCCAGTTCGCGGTGCGCTGAAAGAGATGAACTTGGCCTGCGAGTTTGGCCACTTCCGGTATGAGCTGAACCGCACTCGCAGCGGCGCCAATGACGCCGACTCGTTCGCCCTCGAGCGAGTGAGACCAATCCCATCTTGAGGAGTGGAATTTCGTCCCCTCAAAATCATCGAGACCCTCGATCGCGGGCAACACGATGTTATTGAACATCCCGATTGCACTCACAACAACATCGGACTCAATCGTCTCACCATTGTCTAAATGGACGGACCATCTAGACGTCTCATCGTCCCAAATAGCGCGCTCGACGAAGTGGCCGAACCGACAGAACCTAAGAACGTCGTATTTCGAGGCAATCCCTTCGAGGTACTCGAGAATTTCAGGCTGTGGTGCATAAGGGCGTGACCAGTCGCGCTTCACGTCGAAGGAGAATGAGTAAAGATGCGACGGGATATCGCAAGCACAGCCCGGGTAGCGGTTGTGATTCCACGTCCCGCCCACTTGTTCACTGCTTTCGACGACCACGAAGTTTTCGAAGCCGGCCTCCCGCAACTTAATCGCCATACACAGGCCACCCGGGCCTGCACCGATAATTGTGATCGCGAGATCTTCGGGATTCCGGTCGGCCTGATTCTTTTCTACTGACACGCTTCTCTCCTATCGCCTTGGCCCTGCATTGTTGATCCAGCCGCCCTCGACCATATCAAGAATTGGGCGGGATAGGACGATCCTAATCAGAGTCTTAGACGTACCCTGAACCGGAGATTCGAAACTTTATGCGCCACCCCGTTTTGCTACTTGTCATTCTGTCCCTCTTCATGTCCGCCCCAGTGTATGCAGGACATCATGAAACGGGTGAATCTGGAGCGAAAAGCGCAGCGACCGAGACAAACGGTGGCTCTAAGGGGGAGCGAGCCGCTTCCCCAGGCAGATCTGCCCCCGCCCGGAATGGTGAGGCGTCACCCGCGCCGGTGGGAAGCGCGATGCCCGCGAAGCCGATGAAGGAATTCTTGAAGCGGCCTCGAGCAGCTACCTACCAAGCGCCGGAGACCTTCAAAGTCCGATTCGAAACGACCAAAGGCGACTTCGTTATCCAGGTCACCCGCGCCTGGGCACCGAACGGGGTCGATCGATTCTATAACCTAACACGATTCGGATACTGGGATGATGTTGCGTTCTTTCGCGTCATTGACGGATTCATGATTCAGTTCGGAATACACGGTGATCCCTCCGTCATGCGAAATTGGAAACAAGCGAACGTCATCGACGACCCGGTCATCCAGTCGAATTCCCGCGGATATTTGTCTTTCGCAAAAACGAGCCGACCGAATTCACGCACGACCCAGCTCTTCATCAATCTCGGCGACAATTCACGGCTGGACAAAGACGGCTTCGCACCCTTTGCCCAGGTCATCCAGGGAATGGACATCGTCGACCAGATCTACAAAGTCGGAGAAGCGGCGCCGAGCGGCCCCGGCCCCTCCCAGCGACGAATTCAGATCTCGGGGAATGACTACCTCAAAAAGAATTTTCCAAAGATCGACTACATCAACCGCGCCTGGTTCACGGAGTAGGCAGCGGCGACTGAACGATCTCGGCGAAGAAAAGCCATACCCAGAAAGTTCACCTCAAGCGTCTGGGACTTCTTGCATTGAGCCCGTGGCTAGGCACCGCCGCCGATCGTTCCTCTACTGATCCCGGCCACATCGTAATTTTTCAGGCGAACGATCCAGCATTCAAACTGACCCGATTGGACGGGTCGAAGATTGGTCTCATTCAGCGTATTCGGGATCGATTTCTACTAAGCTGGATGGAATGTCCAACTCCGCCGATGCCTTCCGACTGACCCGACCTTACGCAACCGCCGTCTATCGCTCTGCCCTCTGGCAGCTCGCCAATACACTCGCGCTTTACGCGTGCACGATCGCACTGATGTTCTGGACCGTGACGACCCCGGGTATCCCTTATGTCGCGACCCTCGCGCTCTCGCTTGTCGCGTCCGTCGGCTACATGCGGCTCTTCATGATCGGCCATGACACCTCTCATGATTCGTTCATGCCTAAGAAATGGGAGAACGTCGTCGTCGGAAATCTGATGGGCGTTCTCACTAACACGCCGGTGGCCTATTGGGGGCGGCAGCATCATCTCCACCACCAAGGCAACGGTAATCTCGATAAGCGCGGAGACGGCGATGTCCAAATGATGACGGTCGAAGAGTTTCGCACCGCATCCGTCGGCCAGCGCATCGGGTACCGCGTGTACCGAAACCCCTTCTTTCTTTTCTTCGTCGCCGCCCCAGTGCACTTCGTTGTTCTCCAGCGATATCCCTTTGGGCATCAATCCAAGGCCCTTTCGGGCTGGCGGTCGGTGCTTGGTACGGATCTAGGAATTCTGCTCTACTACGGTGCCTTGATCGCGGCTTTCGGATGGAGCGCATTCCTGCAGGTCTATGTCCCCGTCGTCTGGCTATCCGCGGCCGGCGCCGTCTGGCTCTTCTATGTGCAGCATCAGTACGAGGGCACGTATTTTGAGCGACAGTCGGGATGGCGATACCAGGACGCCGCGCTCGAAGGCAGTTCCTTCTACAATATCGGCCCCTTCCTTCATTGGTGCTGCGCGAATATCGGCTACCACCATATTCATCACCTCAATCCGAAGGTCCCAAACTATCGGCTGCCTACGTGCCACGCCGAGACCCCCGACCTCCGTGAACCGGCCTACGTCTTGTCCCTCCGCGAGAGCATATCGACAGCAACCCTCGCACTCTGGGACGAAGACCGGCAAAAGCTCGTCAGTTTCAAAGAAGCCGGTGTCACGTTAGGCGAGCCCTTGCAGATGCCCCCCGACTCGATCCTCACCGACCGCGAAGTCGGTACCTGACGTCGAGCCTCCGGCCGACGCCGAATCCCTCGTGGATGCCATGGAAGTCACACCCACGCTGCTGGCGTCCGCTGAAATTTCTGCGGGTTTGCTTGGCTTCGCCGCGATCGTGTCCGTTTTTCGTGGCGATCTGACAGCCCGGCTTCCCTAAGGCCGGCTTTGAGTCGGGCTAATTATGGCCGGGATCGAGGTGACTCGAATCTCGATCTAGGGACAGAAAATCCAGCTTAAGCTGGGCATTTCAAATCATATTCCCACTCTCGTGACGTTTCTTCTACTCCTGGCAATCGTCGTCCTCATGGGCATCCTAAATCTCGGCTTCCAAGCGCCCCCCGCTTTCTAGCGAAACCTCACGGGGCTGATCGCCCTCCCGATCGCTCCCATGCGGCGGAACCGATCGTCCATCCCGCGATCGCAGTACGACTTCAGCACGGGCGACAACATCTCTCCAGCATCCCCACTCTCCGGGCGCCAGGACTATTCGCGTAATCCTCAGGAACCTAAAATAGACACCTGCCCAAACGGACGAAAACGCGACACAATCACACCTCCACTTTTTCCCGACGCGCAACGACGCGTCGGCGAGTTGGAGGCGGCCATGGGCTTCCCAGACGACATCGGCATCATCGACCTCGGCATCGGCTTTCCGTACACGGACGTCGAAAAGAAAAAAGCCGCCTATCAGTTCATGCGGCCGCTCTACAAGGATCAGGCTTCGCTCGAAGAGATGGAATTTCCCGCGGAGTACATGTTCAAGAACGTGCCCGACGTGGTCTCCCCCGACATCGACCCGATCGAGTGGACCCTTCTCGAGATGGACAAATGGGGCGTTCAAGTCGGTATGTGCGGCATGAGCGAAGACGGCATCGAAGCGAAGCGCCGGTACCCGGATCGTTTCATGCTGACCATGGAGCTTAAGAACACGAACGACGTGATCGGCTCTGTGCGTTCGATCAAAGAAGCCAAGGCCGAACATGACATCGTCGCCGTCGGCTGCTTCCCGTGCGGACAATTTCCGCAGGTCCCGATCAACGATCCGAAGATGTACCCCGTCTATGCAACCTGCGTCGAAGAGGATATTCCACTCTTCATGAACGCGGGCATCGTAGGCCCGCGCATGCCTAGCTACCCCCAGCATGTCGAGCATCTCGACCGTGTTTGTTACGACTTCCCGGAACTCACGCTTGTCACGCGCCACGGCTGCGAGCCATGGGAAAAGCTCGCCATGAAACTCATGCTGAAATGGCCTGGACTGCACTACTGCACAAGCGCCTTCGCGCCGAAGCACTATCCCGAGGATATTGTGAAGTATGCGAATACGCGCGGCGCAGAGAAGATTCTGTACTGCGGCTATTTCCCTGCCGGCATTTCTCTCGAGCGACAGTTCACGGAGATGCGTGAATTCAATCCCTTCAAGGACACCGTCTGGCCGAAGTTCCTGCGCGAGAATGCGATTCGCGTCCTGAAGCTGGACCAGAAGCTCGGACTCTCCTGAGGAGACTCGCCAGGCGGCGTATTTTCGTTAGGCCGAGGTTATCAATCCAGATGGGAGACAAGCTATGTCGACGGCGTACGACCATTTCTCGGCCCGACGCATCAGTGCCGTGGGCGCGGAGATCTCAGGGATCGACGTCGGGAAGCCGCTGGCCCCGGGCGCCCTCGAGGAATTGCGACACGCGCTTGCTGCAAACGAAGTGCTCTTCTTTCAAGAGCAGAGCTTCGATGCCGAAGGCCAACTGAAGCTGGCCCGCGGCTTCGGTGAAATCTCGCTCTATCCGATCGAGGCGCTCTTCGGCGCCGCCGAACCGGGCCTTCAGGTCATCGTCGATGACGCGGACAACCCACCAGAAGTCGACCTGTGGCATACCGACGTCTCTTGGCTTCCGCGCCCGCCGAGTGCGGCATTCCTGAGCTGCCTCGAACCACCGGCCTACGGCGGCGATACAATGTGGTCATCGACAAGCTTGGCCTACGAAGCGCTTTCGTCCTCTATGCAGGGCTTGCTCAGTGGCCTTGAGTGCATCCATTCATGTCACGGCGATTTCGTCGAGATCGCCACTCGCAAGAGTGGCATCCCCGAGCTAGGCGATCGTATTCGAGAAGCCTATCCCGAGCAAAGCCACCCGCTCGTACGCACCCATCCCGAAAGTGGAAGGCGAAGCCTCTTTGTCACTGACCGCGGCGTTATGCGATGCATCGCGGGTCTCCCGAAGAGCGAAAGCGATTCGCTCCTCGACTTCCTAGATGCCCATGTCGCCGAACCACGTTTTCAGGTGCGCTGGCGATGGGGCCTCAGCCAGCTCGCCATTTGGGATGAGCGGACAACGCTCCACCGTGGCGTCTCGGATCACTATCCGCTTCGCCGGGTCATCCGTCGATGCACGATCGACGGCGAAGTTCCGTTCTTCGACCCCGATCGAATAGAGGATCCATCTTATGCGCGTGCCGAAGCCCTCTAGCCAAACCGCGCCCCGCGCTTCGGAGAAGCAGTTAGGCAACATGCCTTCCCTCAGGACCCAAGCTTGAAGACCTTCATTCAGCGCCTGCTCGTTCTTTGCGCGATCCTCCTGATCACATTCCCCGTCCTCGCATTCGCTGGATTTCGACTTTGGCTCGCGCAGCAACCCGAAGACTTCCGCGCACAAATCGAACAGTATTCGACCGTCGAATTTTTGGGCCTTGTGAAGAATGCGGCCTTCCCGTCTCCGGTCATCGATCGAGCCGGTTTCGATCGCCGTCCGCATCTTGGCCGGGGGCACTCTCCGTGGGTGATGCGAAGCAGCCTAGACGGTCGTCCTAGAATTCTTGCGGTCGCGCTCGCCCCCGAGCTATGGCTCGCCTACAGCACCGAGACGGCGTCGATCCATCAATTCTGGAATGGTGACATTGACTACACAGGCCCCGTCTACGATGCCCGTCATGGTCGGGAGCCGACAAGTCGCGGAAGCGCTTACCTGCGTGCTCCTTTGGAAACCGCCTGGCGAATCCAGCAAGAAGGAGAATGGAAGCCCGCGGAGATTCAGTGGCGAGGACACGGTTTCTCGCCAGACGGCAATGCGCTTTGGATTCGCTTCGACGTATTCGCTCCCGACGGACCGAAACGAACGATCACAGAATGGCCCGAACGAGAAATTGCAGTCGAACTCCCCGGCGCCACGCTAACCCGGCGATTCGAAATCACAGATGGGCCTCCTATCGCGCTCATCGTGAATGACGCAACCCTCACCCCCGCCACGACAACGGGCCTAACGAAGCGAGACGACCTCTACATCTTCTCGACTCACATTCAGACCGCGTCAATCCGTAGGAACTTCGCCGGCGCGATGATCGACTTAGCGCCGCCCGATCAGGTCACTTACGACGCCTCCCCCTTCGCCGACTACGACTGCAGCACCTGTCACAGCACCCGAGAGCGGATAGTCGGTCCGGCTTGGAGCGAAGTCGCCCTCCGCGAAACCGGGGCCAATCGAGACATCGCAACGAAGATGCTCGCCATACGCATTCGCGAAGGCAGCAAAGGTCGCTGGGGCGGGGCAGAGATGCCGGCCCATCCTGACATTTCGCTCGCTGTGGCCGCGACCCTCGCGAGGCGCATCCTCGATACCCCTCCGGCAGATGCCCCCACGAGCCCCACGAAGACCGATGGCGCCGAGGCGACTTGGAGCTTCCGCGGAGACTCCTTGGCTCCTCCGGAATCACTACACCCGAGCCTCCGGTCCCACGAAATCAAATCCCCCGACTTCACCCCTCTGGTGGGCGGGCTCGCCTGGCTTCCGGACGGGCGTCTCGGCGTGTCGACTTGGGATCCCGACGGCGCGGTCTTCGCCATCGATGGCTGGGCAGACCTGAAAGCGTCCCCGAGCATCGTTCGAATAGCAGAAGGTCTCCACGAGCCGCTCGGGCTCGCGGTCGTCGACGACGGCATCTACGTCATGCAAAAGCACGAGGTGACTCGCCTCCTCGATCACAACGGAGACGATTGGATCGATGAGTACCGAACCGTCGCGAACGATTGGCCCGTCACGTCCAACTTTCACGAATTTGGCTTCGGTCTAGAAGCCTGGGACGGAGCACTCTACGGCTCCCTTTCGGCCTGTGTCCTAAACGGCGGCAAGAGCTGCCGTGAACAGACCTCGTCGCGGGGTCGCGTTTTTCGCGTGGCGCTCGACGAAGATGAGAATCGACCTAACGCGATCGAGTATCTCGCCTCGGGCTTTCGCACGCCCAATGGCCTCGGCTTCTCGCCAGACGGGGAACTCTTCGTGACCGACAATCAGGGCGACTGGTTACCTTCGAGCAAACTCATTCATGTCGAAAAAGGTCGGCACTACGGATGGCGCGGACCCGGCGTCGAGATCCCCGACGAAGAAGTCTCGCCCCCAGCACTCTGGCTGCCTCAAAGTGAAATCGGCAACTCCCCAACCGAGCCCCTCTTCCTCACCCGAGGCCCCTACGAGGGACAGGTCATCTTCGGCGACATCTACAATGGTGGCCTTAAGCGTGCCGCTCTCGAACGAATCGACGATACTATGCAAGGAGCCGCATTCCACTTTTCTGGTGGACTCTTAGGCCCTGTCAATCGCCTGCTCGCGAAGCCCGAGGGCGACGGCTTCGTCGTCGGCCAGGTCGGCAGCCATGGCAATTGGGGCGAACCGGACAAACGCCATTTCGGGATCGAAGTCGTCGACATGGGCGAAGACAAAGCCTTCGAGCCCCTCCGTATGTCGATCCGGTCGGACGGTTTTGAGATCGAATTCACAAGGCCTCTCGCAAAGGGTTTTGAACTCGCGGGTTCGGACATCGTCTTGCGCGATTGGTTCTATATCCCGTCCCAGATCTACGGCGGACCCAAATACGATCTCCGAGATCTCCCAATTACGCATGTGCGGCTTTCCGAAGATAGGAAGCAGCTCCGCCTCGTTGTGCCAGACCTGAAAATGGATCGCATCGTCTACCTGCGACTCCCCGAGTCCATTCGGTCCGAATCGGGAGAGACGCTCTGGGTTCGTGAGGCCTGGTACACCGTCAACGCCATTCCGCCTAACGATGTCTCCTCGGACCTGAATGACGAACTGCCTGCGACTGCCAACCAGCTCAGCGACGAGGAGCGAAACTCCGGTTGGCGCCTGCTATTTAATGGCAATAACTTCGAAGGGTGGAAAATTTACGGCGCCAAGGACGATGCGACCCCGTATTGGGAGATCGACGACGAAGCGTTTCACTTCACGCGGGATGTTTCGTTCGCGGGTCTTATCTGGAACCACATCAATCCCTTTACGCCGGGCGCGATCGATCTCATGACCCGCGAAAAATTCAGCGACTTCGAACTCGCGATCGATTGGCGCATCTCTGCTGGCGGCAATAGCGGCATCTTCTACCTGGTCCCCAACGAGGAGAGTTCGCTCTCCTGGGATTATGCAGTCGAGATGCAGGTCTTGGATGACGACGCACATCCCGATGGTCAGATCGATTTGCATCGCGCGGGCGATCTATACGATCTGCAATCCTTAGCGCAGGCTGCGGCGCGACCAGTAGGTGAATGGAATACCGCGCGTATCCGAGTCGAAGGCGAACGCCTGCAGCATTGGCTGAATGACGTCCCCCTCGCCGACATCGTACGCGGCAGCTCAGCCTGGGACGAAGCCATAGCCGCGAGCAAATTCGATGGCACCGAAGGATTCGGACGCGCCCGGTCGGGCCACATCGTGTTGCAAGACCACGGCGACCCCGTTTGGTTTCGGAACATCAAGATTCGCGAGATCGGAAAATAGCAGCCTCCGATAGACGTTGTGACCGTTTGTGAGCTCTGTCATTTCCGGTGCGAACGAGCCACTTAGTATCGAAAGAAGGTCGAAGCGAAGAAGAAGTAGGCCCAGCCTGGTCGCGGGGCCGAGTTCGCTAGACTGGTGGCCCACTATGCAAGCACACTCACCCTCGATCACGACACCCACTCTCGACCTGGTCATTACCGGGGGCCTATCGATCTTCGCGATGGGAGGACTTCTGCTTTGGTCGGCAGTTTGGGACGGGTCCCTCGACTTCGTGGATGGCGACTGGATTGTGTTGATGGTGCTCATCAATGCGACCCATTTCATGGCGTCCTACCGGCTCCTCTACGTCTCTCGTGAAGAGGTGTTGGCCAATCGCTGGTCCGCAATCTTTGTCCCGGCCGGGCTGCTAGGCCTCCTCGCTATCGCGGCAGTAGGTTTCGCCCGCAACGAAATCATCCAGAATCTCGTCTTCGCGAGCTCCGTCTATCTGGCCTGGCACTACACGGGTCAGGCCTGGGGCATGGTCTCCGCCTTCAGTCGGATTCTTGGCGTCGAGTTCACCCAAATCGAGCGTTATGCGATTCGCGGCGGCCTGCGGGTCCTGCTCGCGCTGCACGTGCTCTTTTCGCTATCCGGTCGGCTTCCACCTGCAGAGTGGATCGAGCCCGCCCGCTATATCGCCGCCTACGGGGTCGTTTTCCAAGGGGTTGTCGGCATGGCCGTACTCAGCCTCTTCGCGGGGGGCTGGGCCTTTGTCTCCGCCGCACGACGGGGGCAGAGCATGTCCCCTCGCATCATCTTCCCCTGGCTCGCACTCTATATCTGGTATCCGTTCTGGTATTTCGTCCCGGGCGGATTTCTCTGGGTGCAGATCTCGCATGCGCTGCAATACCTAACGTTCCCTCTGCGGATCGAAGCGAATCGATATTCAGCGTCAGCGGCTAACGCGCGCACGCCCTCGCAGATTGGCCGCCATGTAGCGCTCACCTTCGCTGGGATCGCTCTGGCCGGCGGGGTATTTCTTCACGGACCGCCACTCGCAGCTATGGCCCTCGGTGAAGGCTGGTATTCGAACGATACGGCACGCGTTCTGTTTCAGGGATTCATCTCCTGCGTCGCGATTCATCACTACTTCATCGACGGTGCAATCTGGAAGCTCAGCAACCCAAAGGTGCGGGGCGAACTCTTCAGCCATCTTCGCTAGCCCATAAACCCAATCATTCCAGAACTCGAGGGACCCCCATGAATATCAAAGGCGAACCGGCACTCGTCGGCAAACACTGCGGCTCGAGCGTCTACACCATCGATAAAGAGACTGTCGCCTTTTATCAAAGTGCTCTCGGTGACGAACATCCGCTTCATGAGCGTTATGCGCCGCCGCTGCTTCATCATTCTGAATGCTACGAGTTTGTCGGCGACTGGTATCTCGCGAATCTCTTCGGAAACCTCCACGGCCAGCAGGACTGGTCGATGTTCGCACCGATCCCCATAGGCTCTCGCGTCCGGACACGATCCACGATCATCGACCGTTATTCACGGCGCGGTCGCGATTGGGTTGTCAATGAAACAGACCTCATGAGCGCCGAACCCGGCGAAGAGGGAAAGCTGCTCGTGCGCGGCCGCACCTTTCAGTCCTTCCTTCCTCCGAAGGATGATCAGGAGGTCGGAGGATTCGTTGTCGACGAAAAGAGTGCCGCCAAGAAGCCCCCTCGACCGCCCTTCCCGACCACCGAAGGCCCCGACCTAGGCTCCGTCGAGAAAGTCATCGACGATCGACGCTGTTGGATGTTCTCAGGACCGGCCAAGAACTATCACACGGACCGAGAAGAGGCGAAGAAGCTTGGCTTCCCGACCATCGTCGTCCAAGGCATGATGTCTACCTGCTTCGTCTCCCAAGTCATGCAGGATCACTTCGGAATGGGCTGGCTCGCAGGCGGGCGGATGTCCGTCAAGCTCACCAACGTTCTTTGGGTCGATGAAACCGTGACGGCCCGCGCCCGCGTGCGGGACGAAACTCGCGAAGGCACCGAGACCCGTGTCCATTGTGATGTATGGGTCGAAAAGACCGATGGCACCCGCGTGATTTTAGGGGACGCCTCAGCAATCAAGGATTCGGACTAACAACTCGCGATCCCATCCGGCCCAAACTCAATCACATTTTGCGCAAGGTCTTCCATCCAAAGACGAGTATGCAGGAGAGCAGGATCGTCGGAATCGCTCCAAAGATGCCAACCGCAACCTGATCGCCGAGCTGGTCTGCCAGGCCACCTACTATAAACCCACCCACGAAGCCAAGCTGAGCGAGGGTGAACACCATGCTCAATACACGGCCCCGCATTTCCTCGGGGACCGCGAGCTGGAACCCGATCAGGGCGCAGATATGCCACGCCTGTCCGGAAATGCCGAGCCAGAACTCGACTGCCAGGATGTATTCGAACGAGAACGCGAAGGAATACATCAGGACGCCGATCGCGTAGAGCAGCATCGTCCCCGTGATCAGCACGCCGAAATTTCGACTCGGCGGCCGCAGTGTCAGGAAAAGAGCCGCGAGCATAGTGCCGCCTCCGTGAAACACGGACATCATGCCGAACGCATCCGCACCCGCCCCAAAGACGTGCCGAGCATAGATCACTCGCATCGGGCTGATCGCTCCGTTGAAGAGCGCCATCGCACAGGCCGCGAGCGCCAATAGCAGATGCGGGCGTGCCCTAACATACGCGAGCCCCTCAACCAGATCCGATCGCAGCGAGGTGCGCTCCTTCCGTTCCGCATGCCCCGGAATCGGAATCGTGAGCAGCAATAGTGCCGCCAGAACGACGCCGACCGCGGCCGCGAAATACGTCGATACGACGCCGAGCTCCTTGATCAAGAGCCCTGCAAGCGCGGCGCCGCCTATCGTCCCAACGGAGCCTCCGATCGCGTTCAGCGAAATTGCGTGATCGGTTCGGTTGCGGCCCACAACGTCCACGACATAGGTCTGCGCCGCCGGACCTAAGAGCGCCGCCAAGGTGCCCCCAACGATCGCCATCACGAGCAAATGCCAGTATTCGATCACACCTCCATAGGCCAGCAGTCCCATGGATATTGCAACCACGGCGACGCCTAACCGGCCGAAGATCATTAGGTTTCGCTTTGGATGGCGATCGACGATCACGCCTGCAAAGGGCGATGCGAGCGCGATCGTTCCGCCTTGCACAAACGCTAAGAAGCCGACCGCTATACGCAGATCGGTTAGCGAGGTCACCAACCACTGCATCGCCAAGAAGAGCACGTGGAAACAAATGAACTGGATTAGGTTCGAGGACCAGAGCATCCCGTAATGCGGCAACCGGAAAGTCGCTATTGCTTGCGCGGCCCCACTTGCGGACACCTCCGTCTCGGAGACATTTTGGTCATCATTCGAATTCGGGGACAAGAACACTCCGGCGCAGGGGAGGCGTGAGCATAGACGCTTCGACTAGCTCTCAGTAGAGCCTTCCATCGCCCGCCGAAGAGCCGGGTAGTCCTCGCATCCCGTCGCCGGAGTCACGATTTCGTTCCATCGCGACGTCCACGCCTCTCGAACGGCCGGCGTCATCTCGGCCCGGGGTCCCAAGGTTTTTCCCTCGCGAACCTTCGTGCTGCCTGCACCTTCGGGCAGGTTCATCGCGGAGTTGCGGTGCCTCTTAAGAAGGACATCCTCCCAGAGCGTCGGGTACCCCTTCATGAAATCGAGCTCGGCTTGGCGCGTCGCAAGTTCGATTCTCTCTTCATCACGAGCAAGATCCAAGAAATCGCTCACTCGTCTGACCGCAACAGTAAGATTCTCAACCACCGTCTCGTAACAAAGTGGAAGCACCTCGGGATCGTCCTTGTGCGCCCACCACGAGACGAGATGGTCCCAATAGTGATGCCGGCCATCGCGGGACAGAACGAAGTCCAGCGCGAACTCTTCGAACCCAATACTGCCGGGTTCAAAGAACCAGCCCGAAAAGAAGTGGTAGTGCGAGACGATCACGGATTCAGGATCTCGGACAACCCAAATCGCGCGGCCTCCCTTAGGCAAAGCACCCCAGTCGAGATGGGTCTTGAAGGCACGCGGCTCGGCGCGCTGTGCAGCCGTCGCATCGATCCCTGTATCGACGGCCAACTCGATCCAAGGAACGACTTCCGAGATGTCTTCGAAGTCCATATCACCCCCCGTGCGCAGCCCATGCACGATCTGCTGCAAGAGCGTCGTTCCGCTTTTCGCGAAGGTGGCTATGAACACATCCGTCGGCCGCGGCTGAAACGAAAGCCCCGCGAGCATGCCCTCACGCGTTGCGAAGCCCGCGAGTGCTTTCAGGAGTCCATCTACTGTTGTCGGTAAGCGGTACATCGAGAGATCTGGCCCTTTCGCGAATGAGTCTGCGAATCAGTGGAACTCGATGCTGTCGGGAAGCGCCGATCCTGTAGCTTGATCGGCCAGAGGCTCGATCATGAAATAGGGGCGTTCAAAGACACTCCGGTCGCCATTAGGCGCGAAGGTCGACGAGAAGGAACGAAAGACGAGGCCCTCAACGATCCCCTGGGCCAGATGCGGCGAGTAGCTGTTATTGAAAAGAATGTCGCCAGGCATGCTCTCATGCTGTTCGCCATCGACTCCGTAGATTACAGGGCCGCTTAACACATAGTAGAATTCGGGAATCACGTGACTATGCTCGACATAGGTCGACCGCGCGCCCCACGCAGATTCAGAGAAGTTAAAATCCCAACGCCCATCGGGCCGGCTTGCTCGGAAGATCGCCTTGTGACGCGCGATCTGAATCATCTGCTCCGCGACTTCCAAGAGCGAGCCAAGATCATCCGAGAAAAAGAATCCGCCCTCCTTTAGAGTCTCGGCCGAAAGCCAAGAAATTTTGCTGTCGTGCCCAAATACGGAAACGCCGGGATAGAGCGGCTCATCCACATTGAAGGCCGCTTTCGCTGCGCGAAGACCGAAGGCCGCATCAGCGTATACCGGAACCGCTGCCGAAGGCGTGGAGTTCACAGCAGCCTCGACCGGACCATAGGCCTCGTCCACTCCGCCCCAGAAAAGATAGCCGTCTTCGAATTTCGCCTGCTCGGGCTGAACATGCTGATTCGCGCCTGTTAGGTAGTAGCCGGCATCAATATACGACTGGTCGCCTCCCGGAGCCCAACGGATCCACAACAAACGAAGAGGTTCCTCCGCCGAGGCTTCCAAACTTCGCACGACATAAGGCTCGAGCTTCACTGTAGATCCCGTCGTCACGCGAGCGTTTTCGTTCCCGACACGAATCTCTCCGCGTCCCGAGATCACGATATACGCACCCGGCGCACCATCGGCATGCCCCGGTAGGACGGCCTCTGGTCCAAGCACCAGCTGACTGATTTTGAGATCGGGATGATCGAAGGCCAGCCGCAAACGCATCGCGCCTTTAAGCTGCTCGACACGGTCCGGTGTCGACTCTCGAAGCCCGTCCCAATCGATTGGGAACAGATTTTCCAGATCGCCCCATGGCGTTCCCGTCGTTTGATGACGCGCGCCGTAGCGCGGAAGGGGCCGCGGCGAATCAGGATCAGCCATGTCGCGTTCGCGGCGCTCCCTGAATTCCGCGTACTTGTAGCCGTAGGGGTCATTTGGGTCATCGATCGCTGTGTAGATCGCGGGGTCCACTTCATCGGCCGCGACCCCCGCCGACATCTCAGCCTCGTCGCCAGGCTGACCGAGCATCGCGCAGCCTCCGAGAAGAAACAGAAGCGATCCGGAAGCCATAAAGTTCGGAAATCGGCTCGTAAACGAAGTTAATGAGATCACTAGGGCCCCGGCACCGCGGGATGCGGTCTTCGCGTCGCATCGTCGCACGAGCATCCTCTTATGTCATGCCACGACTCCCAATCCGGTACCGCTGGTCAGCTTCGCCATTTTGTGGAAAGGTCATTGATGGAGGGCCTATGTCATCGACCGCACTCGCTGCACCCAGCCATAGCTACCGCAGCGAAGAAGATCTCCAAGAGCAGTACCACGCACAGGGTTGGACCGACGGTCTCCCGATCGTCGCCCCTACGCCGGATCGCGTCGAAGCCTTCCTCGCGGAAGCGGGCCTGGCCCCAGATCTCCTCCTGGGTGAAGTCCCAACCCGCGAAGTTCGGGTCACGGCTGAACACGCCGCCATCAATGCAGTGATGGCGGGTTGCCGCCCCGAATATTTCCCCGTCGTCGTGGCCGCCCTTCGCGCGCACCTCCACGAGAAGGGCAACTGCCATAGCACGACCGGCACGCTATCCGGCGCAGTACAGACCGTGTTAGTCAATGGCCCCATTAGAACAAGAATTGGCATCGAATGCGGTGCTGGATGCATGGGCCCGGGCTTCCGCGCCAACGCCACAATCGGACGCGCACTCCGCCTCGTGATTCGCAACGTGTGTCGCGCCATCCCCGGTGTACTGGACCGCGCAAGTTTCTCGAGTCCCCATCGCTTCAGCTTCTGTTTTGGTGAGAACGAAGAAGAGAGCAACTGGACGCCTCTCCACGTCGAACGTGGCTATCAGCTTGCTCAGAGCACAGTCACTGTTCACTCCGTCATGACCGTGACTTCCACGATCGACTTCACCTCGCGCACCCCGGAAGCCCTGCTCGATTCGATGCTCCACACTCTTAGACAAAACGGAATTGCAGGGGACGATTTCGTCGGCGACGACGCCAACGTGATGCTCGTCGTCGGCCCCGAACATCGCCGCTATTTCGACCGCGCCGGTTGGTCCAAGGAAGACATGCGCGACTACCTCTTCCCCCGGTTCGCAGAAGACCCGGGTCCGACTGGACGAATCGTCGGGCTCCCGCGCAAGGACGGAATTCTGATTGCTGCAGCCGGCGGCGACGGCATGGCTCAGACTTGGGTGTTGTTGCCGCATCTCGCTGTCGCCATAACAGAAGCGATCGACGTACCGAACTAATACGCACATCAGCCGCCGCCGGAAAGCCAATATTCCCGTCAACTTCATGAAGGAATTAGCCATGGACGAAAAAACACTGATCGCCCTCGATCCTACGAGCGGCCCCCTTGAGCGCAAAGACGATCGGGCGCTTCCCGCCCGCGTCGCTTCGCTTTCGGGGCATGTACTCGGCCTCGTGGCCAATGGACTCGGTGAATCCAAGTCCTTCCTGGACGCCGTGTACGGGGAGCTCACGAGCGCAGACGACACCCTCGCCGCGGTGCGTGTCCTAAAGCCGAGTGTCTCCGTCGCGCCGGAGCGACCGGATTGGGCTCGGCTCACCTCGGAGACCTCGCTGGCGATTGCCGGCTTCGGGGGTTGAGGCAGCTGCTCTGCGCGCAGTTTGCGCGACGCGATCGAGCTCGAGTGGGCGGGAATTCCGACCGCCGCCATCATCCACAAAGCCGTCGAGGGCTCTGCCCAAGCGATGGCTCGACTATCGGGAGTGCCCGATTTCGAGTTCATCCTGATCGACTACCCGGCCATCCCGACGGCCATCTGGAATCAAGATGAAATTCGCGATCTGGCACGAGAGGTCGCTCCCAAAGTGCGTGCCCGTCTGACGAGCTGAACCTCCAGAAACTCCGTCTACCATTGTTCCGAGCTCCAAATAAAATACAGGAAGAGCCATGTCAGAAGCCGTGCAACAAGTTGTCGAGCAATTCAACGAGATCGTTAAACCCGATGGCGGACAGGTTCGTCTCTGCGAATTCGACAGCGGCGTGCTGCGCGTGAGCTATCGACCTGGCGTGAACGAAGAATGCGCGGAGTGCGTAATGGAGCCGGAAGCACTCGGCGCCATGATGCATGACATGCTCAAAGGACTGAGCGACGACGTATTGCGCGTCGAAGTCGAAACTGAAAAGGAATCATGATGCCGATCCCATCTCCGACCATCGATCTCACCGACCGCGTCGCGCTCGTCACAGGAGCGGCCTCCGGTATTGGCCGTGCGGCCGCGCGCCGTTATGCCGAAGCGGGAGCCCGCGTCATGTGCGCGGACATCGACGCCGACGGCGCAAAGCAAACAAGCGAGTCGATTCTTGCCGATGGCGGGAACGCCGCCTCCCTAGGACTCGACGTGACCGACGAAAGCGCGGTCGAGAAGAGCCTCACACAAACCATCGACGCCCTCGGTGGGTTCGACATCCTCTTCAATAATGCGGGCGTCGGCGGCGGCGACTATCAACAGACCATCGAAGTCAATCAGAACGGCGTCTACTACGGCCTCAAGCACGGAGCGGCTCTCTTAGCGGAGCGTGGCGGAGGTGCGATCGTCAACACCGCCTCGATCGCCGGCTTACAGGGCCTCGTCTCACCCCTTTCCGACCATTCAGGAGGCGGACCCGCTTCTATGACCGAAGGCGGGGGCATCGCTTATGTCGCCTCAAAGCATGCTGTCGTCGGCATGACGGCTCAGTTCGCGATTTCGTACGCCAAGCTTGGCGTTCGCGTAAACGCCGTCGCCCCCGGCTATATCGAAACGCCTATGACCTCATTGTTGCGCGAGGATCTGCAGGTCCAGCACGAATACGAGCAGCTCCATCCGATGGGGCGTCTCGGCCAAGCGGATGAAATCGCAACGGCAGCGGTATTCCTATCGAGCGATGCCGCATCCTTCATCACGGGACACACGCTTCCCGTCGACGGCGGGTACTCGTGCCGTTAGGCGCGTCGAGCTAGAAGACTCGCACGCGCGCGCACAATCATGATCTCAAGCGCAAGCCAGCTCGCAAACAATAGTGAAAAGCACACCATCACGATATCGCCGGTCGCTTGCACACAGGAATGAGTGATCCGTAACAGCGTGAATGCCCATGCGCAGGTAACGAAGAGCGAATCAGCTTCGCCGAGCACAGCAATCATCAAGACAACCACGTAGAAGAGCGTCGGTTATTCAAAGAGATGATTGTAAGTGTTGGCAACTCTCTCGATCTCTCCCGGAAGAAGATCGCGCAAGCGTGATAGGATCGAGCCGGAGGTACAAACATGTCCCGCGCCCATGAACTGCTCCCGATTCCCGACCGCAGCTTGCCCGAAGAGCCTATGCCTGGCCTCGAGCTCACGGATAGGCACCGCTCCGAGCTCGAAATCGGCGAACGCTTCGTCCCGGGTCCTGCGGGCGAGCCCGACGTACGCGTCGTCGTCTATCGACCTCGCGCCCTCGAAGGGCGACTACCGATCCTGCTTCACATTCACGGCGGCGCGTTCTGCATCCTGCACCCCGAGTCCTTTGCTGGCATGGAAGCCAACTGGGCTCTGGGCCATGGCTGCGTTGTCGTTTCCGTCGACTATCGATTGGCGCCAGAACATCCCTTCCCCGCGGCACCGGACGATTGTTATGCCGCTCTGCAATGGGTCGGGAAGAACGCGGATGACCTAGGCATCGACCTCAACCGCCTGGTCGTCACCGGAGGCAGTGCCGGAGGTGCCCTCACCGCCGCACTCGCCATGATGGTGCGCGATCGCGGGGGCCCCAAAATTGCCTACCAAGCGCTTCTTATCCCGGTGACCGACGACCGCATGACGACGCCTTCTATGGCCCAAGCCGGTGCGGAAACGCCGGGCTTCAATTCCGTGGGCGCGGTAGGGATGTGGCTTCACTATCTCGGCGAGGACTACGATCGGTCTTCAACTTCGCCCTATGCCGCCCCGGCGAGGGCGGAGAACTTCGCGGATCTCCCCCCGGCCTTCATCCAGACGAACGGTCTCGATCCGCTTCGAGACGAAGGGATCGAGTACGGTTTGAAGCTGCTTGCCGCGGGCATCCCCGTCGAGCTCTACAACTGCCCGGGCGCCTATCATGGTGCGCCGCCCCTGGATTCACGCACAGCGGGTCTCTCCTTCCAGATCTACAACGCAGCACTCGGAGCCGCGCTTAATCCCGACGAACCCACAAGCGGGCTCTAAGAACCGCGCCTCGACCTACAACACCGTAACGCCCCATCGCCAATTTAATCCACAAAATAATGGCTACCACGAAAGACAAGACATGACCGAACTCAGAGGTCTCGACGCCCCTTCCGTCACAGACTGGCTCCACACAAATGTTCCTCAAGCCCAAGGTCCACTCACCTTCGAGTTAGTCGCCGCCGGCGGCTCTAATCTCACTTATATCGTGACGCGGGAAGACGGCACGCGATGGGCCCTGCGGCGACCGCCTGAACGAGCGCGAATTGCGACCGCCCACGAGATGAGTCGCGAATGGAAAATCATCTCGGCGCTCGCCGCGCATCCAGAATGCGGCATTCCCGTTCCGGAAGCGGTTGCGTTCTGCGACGACGACGCGGTCAATGGGGCCGAATTCTACGTGATGGGCTTTGCGGACGGACTCATCTTACGCGGCCCCGAGGAAGCAAAGGGACTCGACGAGTCTCAGTGTCGACGCGCCGCCGAATCCTTGATCGATGTTCAGGTCGCGATGGCAAAGCTCGACGTAGATGCCGTGGGACTCGGCGACCTCGGTCGCAAGGAAGCCTATGTAGAGCGGCAACTCGCGCGCTGGCTCAGGCAATTCGAAGCGTCGATTCCTGAAGGCCAAGCGGGAACACCGCAAATCTACGAACTCCACGAACAGCTCTTGAAATCCGTACCCCCGCAACAAGCCTGCGGCCTGGTCCACGGCGACTACCGCTTCGACAATACGGTCCTCGGACCCGACCAGCGAATCATCGCCGTGCTCGACTGGGAACTTTGCACCTTAGGAGATCCCGTCGCCGACTTCGTATGGTCTGTCCTCTACTGGACGAATCCCGACGAAGAACACGATTTCGGCTCGCCCTCCCCGACTCGCCACCCCGCCTTCCCCCGACGAGAAGAGGCGATCGCACTCTACACGGAGCGGTCAGGCTTCGATCTTTCGACCCTCGCCTACTACGAAACGTTCAGCTGGTGGAAGATGGCGTGTCTCCTAGAAGGCGTCGCCGCGCGGCTTCGAGCAGGTGCGGGCGGAGGACTTGCCGGCGGAGGCCAGGGCGACATCGTTCGCCAGCGAATCGACACCATGCTCAAACAGGCCACAGCCCGCGCAAGAGATCTTTAGCTATCTATTAGGCCACTCATGAGGTGCCTATCGAACGGGGCCCGAACGATCTTCCGGATCGAGCAGGATTTCGATCAACGTTCCGAATCCAGGAACCGCATCGGGGCGGAGTCTCGTGAAGACATCCTTCGTGTAAGTCGAGTCGTCGAGCACGGCGCGAGCGCGCCCCGCGAACGACTCTCCCAAGACGAAAACTTTGACCGTATGTGGCCCGCCTTCGAGTTCTTTCCACCATCGCCCGTCGGCCCCCGCGTAAACGCGACCGTCCTCGAGCAAGAAATTGACAGGGATCATCCGAGCGCTCGGCAGGGTTAACAACATGACCTTCGCCGCGCGCTCTCCCGTAGGATTCGCACGCACTTCCTGCGCCACGTCGGGATTCGTCATTCGCGCATGAACCGACATCAGTAGCGGCAGGCCGAGAGCAAGGCCGACTACGACAGCTACAGCAATCCCAAGTCTCTTCATTTGCTCTCCTTCGCCGGCTCCATAGACACGGAACTGGCGGATGCAGTCAAGTCTGACGCCCGTCTCGCGAGAAGCCAGCCTTGGCCCGCAAGCGCCTTCGCCGAAGTGGCCTAATACCAGGCCCTGAGACTTTCGATTTTCCCATCCGCAGCAAAGCGGATGACATAAATCACGTCCATCGCTGGAGGACTCCCCGGCGCGTCCAACGAAGCACGCACATGTGCGACTAATTCGTCGCCGCCTACGAGCGCTGGGCCTACAGGATCGACCCGCATCGTCCCGTTTCGGAGATAGGTCCCCGAATAGAAAGACCGGATTGCCGCAAGACCCGTCCAGGCCGGCGTGCCCACGGGATCTTCGACCACGGCGGATGATGAGAAAAGCTCGAGGACGCCCTCCAGATCGTTGCATGCATGGCGCTTCCGATAGGCTGCGAACGCTGCCTCAGACGCATCTCTCAGATCTCTGCTGTCCACACCCAAACTCCCTGCGGATTGACTTCCGGAATGCCACTCGATCGGTCTAGAATAGAAGACCGGAGCCCTTTGGCGGGATCCTGTTTCGCTTTTCAGTCAATCCCATTAGGAGATCATCGAATCATGGACGCCAGGACCTTCGGACGCGACATCGCTCATATCAATCTCTCCGCGGGAACCGTCGAGAATCGGCCCGCCCCGCCTGAGTGGGTTGAGAAATATATCGGCGCACGCGGGCTCGGTGTACGTTATGTCCTCGAGAACGGCCCCAACGTCGAGCCGCTCTCCCCGGAAAATATTCTCTGCTTCATGAACGGCCCGCTCTCCGGAAGCGAGATGAGCATGAGTGGCCGATGGGCCGCGGTCACCAAGAGTCCGCTCACGAATACAGTGACGGATAGCCATCAGGGTGGCTGGAGCGCGGCGCGGGTCCGCTGGGCTGGATTCGATGGCCTCATTTTTGAAGGTCGAGCCGATGCACCCGTCTATGTGTTCATCGAAGACGGCGAAATTTCGATTCGTGATGCCAGTGACACCTGGGGCATGGGCATTCATGAAACTGTTGCCTTCTATCAGGAGCGCTACGGGAAAAAGAATCTCTCCGTCAACGCCATAGGTCAGGCCGGCGAAAATCTCTCCCGCTTCGCCGTTTGGGTCAACGAAGATGATCGCGCCTTCGGTCGCGGCGGCACCGGTGCCGTCGGTGGCAGCAAGAACCTCAAGGCGATCATCGTTCGCGCAGCCAACAAGAAGAGCGATGTCCCGGACAAAGATGCCTGGCAGGCCGCTCGAAAATTGGCACTCAACACAATCCGCGACGAGAAAAATATCACGAGCCCCAAAAAAGGCGGGCTTTCGGTCTACGGCACGAATGTGCTCATGAACGTAACGAATAGTATCGGCGCGTTAGGCGTCCGAAATAGCCAGCTCACTTCTTTCGGCGAGCGCGCAGAGTCCCTCTCCGGCGAGTACGTCGAGGAAAATATTCTTGTAGGAAACCCGACGTGTCACGCCTGCCCCGTCGCCTGCAAGAAGGAAGTCGAAATCAAGGACGGCCCGTGGAAGGGCCTGAAGATGGAAAGTGTCGAATACGAGCCGGCCTGGGCGCTGGGCTCGAATTGCGACGTCGACGATATTCGCTCGGTCGCGAAGCTGATCGATCAATGCAACGACTACGGCCTCGACCCGATCGAACTCGGCAATGTCTACTCCGTCTTCATGGAATGCACCGAAGAAGGCCTAACGAACGGGGAATCTCTCGCTTGGGGCGACGATGCGGCTATGGTGGCGCTGACTGAAAAACTCGCGCTCCGAGAAGGCATCGGGGACAAGCTCGCGGACGGGGCCGTCATCACGGCTCAGAATTTCGGACGTCCCGAAGCGGCGATGGCCTGCAAGGGCCAAGCGGTCGCGGCCTATGATCCGCGGGGACTCAAGGGTATGGGACTGGGTTATGCGACGAGTAATCGCGGCGCCTGCCATCTGCGGGCGTATGTCGCGGCGGCGGAACTCGGGGTGATCGGCATCGAAGCGGACCCGCTTGAATGGAGAGGCAAAGGAGAACTAGTCATGACCTTCCAGGATCTCGCAGCCTTCTCCGACAGCCTAGACCTCTGCAAGTTCAGCGCATTCGCGCAGGGCGCGGACGAGTATGCCGCTCAGTGGAGCGGCGCCATGGGGATTGAGTGCACCGCCGAAGACGTCATGAAGGCGGGGGAGCGCGTCTACAATCTCGAGCGCTACTACAACAACTTGGCTGGCTTCGGCGAAGGCAGCGACACCTTGCCAAAGCGCTTCACCGAGGAAGCTTCGACGCTCTCCGGCTCCAAGGGCCATGTTTCGGAGCTCGACCAGATGCTCGTCGAGTACTACGACGTCCGCGGCTGGAAGAACGGCGTCGTTCCCCAGGCGAAACTCGATGAGCTTCAAATTCCCTAACGTCGTCGCGATCGCCTAACCACCTGCGACAGCGGGGAAGAACTCGATCGTACGGGATGCGTCGACTTGGGTCGCCATTCCATCCGGAAGAAACTTCGAACTACGCCCATCCACAAAAAGATGGATGTAGCGGTCGAGCTTTCCATCCTCGTCGAGGACCTCTTCTCGCAGGTCTGGATAGGCTGCGACCACAGCCTCGAGAATCTGCTCAAGCGTGCACGTTTCGGGTAAATCGATCTCGACATGTTTCTGTCCGACGATTTTTCGGAGCGTCGCGTAGAAGCTGATCCGCATCGAGGAAGTGTAGAGTCTCATCCGAGAGCAAGCGAACCCCAGCACACAGGAGCTCCTATGAAGGTCGGTATGAATCTTTTCCTCTGGACCGATGACCCGGTCGATGAGGCCCATCTGCCGCTCTACGCTCGTTTGAAGGATATGGGCTTCGATGGCATCGAGTTGCCGATCTTCAATCCGGATCCAGAGAAATTCGCGCAGCTCGGCGCACAACTAGACAACCTCGGACTCGAGCGAACCGCGATCACCATCTGCAATCCCGAGAACGATCCAATTTCCCCAGACGCCTCCATCCGGAAAGCTGCGAGCGAGCGACTCGAGCGCGTCGTCGACAGCTGCGAAGCCGTCGGATCCTCGCTCCTTGGCGGGCCACTTTACGCCGCGATCGGGCAATTCAGTGGCGCCGGCGCAACGGAAGCTGAATGGGAGCGCAGCCTCTCCGTGATACGCGGCGTCGCCGATTACGCTGCCCGCGCGAACATTAAGCTGAGTTTCGAATTCCTCAATCGATTCGAGATCTATCTGCTCAATTCAACCGAAGACACCGCTAAGTACGTGAAGGAGTTGGACCGGCCTAACGTCGGGATCCACTATGACACGTTCCACGCCCACATCGAAGAAAAAGATTCACCCCACGCAATCCGCGCTCATGCGGACGCGATCACACACGTACACATTTCAGAGAATGATCGAAGTACCCCCGGGCGTGGCCAGGTTGCCTGGGACAGCACCTTCGACGCCCTCGCCCAGAGCGGCTACGACGGCTGGCTGACCATCGAAGCATTTGGCGGCACCCTGCCCTCCCTGGCCGCTGCGACCAAAATTTGGCGTAAGATGTTCGAAGACGAAGAGACGCTTGCCCGCGAGGGCCACGATTTCATTCGCCGCGAATGGGCGAAGCGCACCTGATCGCGGGTCCTAAACGACACCCCGGAGCCTAACCCGCGCTACCCAGGCCGACTTCGATCGGCACGCGCGCGAAAGGAAGATGAATTCATGTCCGGCTTCATCCGAAAAGCGCCCGTTGGCTCTGCCGTGTCCGAGCTCGACTTCTACGGGCAGCCTGCCGTCGACACGCCCCATCTCGCGTACCGCGAACTCTTAGATGCCGGGCCCGTCGTCTGGCTTCCGCGCCACAAAGTGCTCGCAGTCGCCCGCTTTGCCCCCCTCCGCGCGATGCTCAAAGCGGACAAGGACTTTGTTAGTTCACAGGGCGTGACTATGAATCCGATCTTCAACTGGGCTGCGAAAAAATCGGACACCGTGCTCGTAAGCGACGGCGATAAACATGATCGCTTGCGACGCATACTCATGGCCCCCATGCGCCCCCGCGCCCTCGAGAGCCTGCGCGACAGAATCCGCGAACAAGCACAGGAATGCGTCGATGACGTCGTCGGTCGCGGAAAATTCGAGGCGATGGAATCCCTGGCCAGCCATCTCCCCGTTTCAATCGTGGCGGATCTCGTGGGACTACCGGACGCCCAGCGAGAAAAAATGATCTCGTGGTCGAAGGCGACCTTCAACTTGATCGGACCGATCAATCGACGATCCGTCGGCTCGCTGCCTGCGGTCGCGAACATGTTCAAGGCACAGCGCGGCCTGGACATCGACCGCGTTCGCCCAGGAACCTGGGCTCATCGCCTCTTCCAGCTGCGAGACGAGGGCGAGATCCGACATAGCGAAGCCCTCGGTATGATGATCGACTACATAGCCCCGAGCCTCGATACGACCATCTTCGCGACCGGACATTTGCTTCGCCGCCTCGCCGACCATCCCGATCAATGGCGGATTCTTCGCGACGATCCGAGATTGATTCCGAATGCCGTAAATGAATCACTCCGAATCGATTCGGTGATTCGCGCCTTTACGCGAGTCGCGGCACGTGACATCGAATTTGAGGGGACACCGATTCCAAAGGGACAGCGCATTTTGGCCGTCTACGGCGCGGCGAACCGAGATAACCGTCACTTTGAAAACCCCGACGTTTTCGACATCACCCGTGATGCGCGAGATCATATGGCCTTTGGGCACGGACCTCACGCTTGTGCCGGAACGCGGCTCGCAAAGGTCGAGATGGAGGCACTCCTCGAGGCCATCCTCGAGCGGGTCGATCGAATCGACGTTGGCAAGCCCATCATTTCAAACAACAACACGCTTTACGGATTCGATGCACTTCCCGCAGAACTTCATCCCAGTTAGACGCTAGGCGGAACGACTACTCGTAGGTGCAGAGATAGGCGGTCGCCGTCGCGACTCGAAGCTGAAAGCTCTGATTGGCTTCCACTTCAAAGCTGGCCCCAGCGCCGTAGGCCCGAAACTCAGATTCGCCGGGCAAGCAAACTACGAGCTCGCCTGCGACAACGGTCATCACTTCCTTCTGGCTCGTTCCGAATTCGTATTCCCCCGGCGCCATAACACCGACCGAGGAAGCGAGGGCGGCACCTTGGAAGCCGATCGACTTGACGTTGCCGTCGAAATATTCGTTGACCTTAAGCATGTTGTTTTTCCTTGATCGATCAGCTGAAGGGAGCGATCAGTTAGAAGGAGCAATCAGGTAGAGATGATGAGAGAGACGGGGAGCGATCAGTTAGGCGCGGTCGGGAATCGACCCTCTGCACGCACAATCGGGAGATCGAGGGAGGTTCGAATTCCGGGTTCCGCCATGCACACCGGGCGCAGCGCATTTACGCAATTCATTGCGGTCCACACAAGCCCCGGCTCTGACGTATCCGAGCCGATCGGGGACAAAGTGCAGCGTACCGACGGGTCACCTTCAACGTCGACGGTGTATTCGAGCGGCGCATCGTAAGGCCAGTCCTGATCGATGTCACGAGTCATCTTCCAGTAGGTCTGAAACTCGATGACGCGGCGATCACCGACCTTCCCGATGTACTCGAAATGCTGTCCAGCGACGTGATCTTTCTTGATCGTGCCCGCGTGGATCTCGACATCACGCGTCGCGAGTGCGAATTCGTGATGATGCTCGTAGCCGTCGAGTTCGAAACCGAGACCCGCCGCGATCATGTCCATCGATTCGTTGAAAATCGTGCTCATCACTTCCATGAGCGCCGGCGGCGACGCGGACGCGTCTTCGGCAGACATCCCAAATCCGAGCTGATCCATCACCATCTCAGGGCTCTCGCTGCCCTGCGAAAGATCGCAGACCTCGGTCACGGTCACCTTGTCGATTCGCCGACACAGGGCGCTCACCACGAGCGGCAATCGATCTCCGGCGAAACCCGGATGGATTCCACTTCCGTGGAAAGAGCTACCGCCCTTTTTACAGGCCGCATCAATCCGTCCTGCGAGCGAGGGGTCCTTCACGAAAGAGAATCCCGTCGGCGTCACTACATTTTTTCCCGACTCAAGAATGCGGCACATCTCATCAACGTCGGAAAGCAGCGGCGCATAGAGCACGCAATCCGCGTCGCACTCAAGAATTTCATTCACGTCCGTTGTCGCAGCCACGCCTAGCTTCTCGATTCCTGCGAGCGTCCCGGCATCGATCCCATGCTTCGTGGCACTATGAACCCAAACGCCTGCCAGCTCGAGGGCAGGATCCTCGGCGATCGCTCCGATCGCATAACGACCGATGCTGCCCGTTGCCCACTGTACGATTCGGAGTGGACGAGATGAACCCGTCGCCTTTGCACTCGATGTCATGTCGAATTCAACCTCTCTTGTTCTCGGGCTCTGAATACCGCGAGCAGCACTCACGAGCCAGCAAGCCTAGACTCTCACGTCATCCCTCGCATCGATGGATCGATCGAAAAAGCCGGAGCCCCGATGACCCTCCCGTATCGCTTCTGCGCCGCGAAACGCCCGCCCGAGATACCAGGGGGGCGACGTCCGAGCGCCCGCCGCTTCGTAGTCTTTTTATTGACGAGCGCGTTCGCTTTCTCGCTTGGATGCGTCGAACAAAATACCGAAGCCACCACAGCCACATCTACATCCGTCCGGCAGCCGTACGCCGTTCCGCTTCGTTCGAATGCAGAGCTCGCCAACGAGCTCCAGAACCTCTGCACCAAGGCAGAAGCAAGCGAACGTGGACTCGCCCTTGTGGAGTTCTCAGCCTCGTGGTGCAGCGACTGCCAAAAGCTCCACGGCATGAAACAAACGTCGCCTCTCTCTGAAACACTCGACGCGCTGCCGCACCTCACAGTTAATGTCGGCCGCTTCGACCAACATCGCTCTCTGCTCGACGCACTCCAAATCGAGAAAATTGCGCACTGGTCTATCTTTGCGCCTACGAACTGCACAGAACCGATTACGCGGTGGACCCGCCTTTCACGTCGCACTCTCGAAGTCTCGAGCGGCGCGGCACGCAATCTCTCTCCCGCGGATCTAGCGGCCTGGCTGGCGCCACTGCGGAAGTCCTAGCTCTACCAGAGCTGATCCGCGTATTTGTCCGTACCGACGACGGTCTTATGAAAGGGACCGACGAAGCAGACCCGACCGAGACCCGAAGCGTCGATCGCGTCCGCATAACGCGACACGTCCGACCACGCCGCCTCGACATCCCCTTCGAGAAACGCGAGCTGCATGGTGCGCTCCGGACCTCCGGTTCCAGTCCCCAGATCCATCGGGGCATTCGCCGTAATTTCGTCGCGCGGCTGCGCGCGCCATGTCGAGATATTGGCCATCGCACTTCCCGCCAGGACGTCGCACGTTTCCGTCCAGTCCGAGAAATCGTCTTCGCTGACGCCGGCCGCTCGATCTGTCGCAATCATCGCCACCCCCACATAGCCATGATCAAGTGCGAGCTGGATCGGCACCGGGTCGGCATCGCGATACGCGGTTGTCAGATAATCGAAGAGCACCGTGTGCACGTGGCGCCGCTCGGAGAACCCGCGGCCCTTTTCGTAGAGCCAATGAACCTGCTCCCCAGCCCATGCCCAATGCTCGCGATCCTTGCCCGCATGCACCCAATAGATTGCAACATAAGACCCCGCATCAACAGGATTCGCGACTTCCCCGCGACCATCGGAGCGCCGAAGCGATTTGAGCGCTCGCGTCGCGACGAAACGTCCCCCCGAAAAGAGCCACGGCCCAACCATGCAGCCGGCATAGAAGTGGTCGCGCTCGTACCAACGGTTATAGGCAACCTCGTGCCCGGGCTCGGGGTCGACCAAAGTCAGCAACATGCTTCCAATTTCGATCGGGACATCTTTCATCGCTCGTGCTCCCTATTCATGCTTCCCGGACGACCGTAGCAACCGAATTGCTCTTTAGAGACGGGCATATTTTTAGAACTTTTTGCGCCTCGCCCCACGCGTCGGCGGGGCTAGAATCAAAGGCTCAACTTCACGCCGATTGGGCGTTTGCCGCCCACCACTTATTCAACCCGCCCGTATCCTGGAGATCCAGACACATGAAGGCAGCCGTACTTCGCGAATACAACGCCCCGCTCGAAATCGAAGAGATCCAAATCGACAAACCTGGGCCCTACGAAGTACTGACCCGGACCGCCGCCTCGGGCATCTGTCACAGCGACCTTCACGTCATCGAAGGCGGAATTCCGATGCCGACGCCCTGCGTGCTAGGCCACGAGCCCGCCGGAATCGTCGAAGCCGTTGGATCCGAGGTGACGGATTTCAAGCCCGGTGATCATGTGATCGGCTGTTTGAATGCATGGTGCGGGAAGTGCAACTACTGCCTAACAGGACGGCCACATCTCTGCATGCCTCCCGAAATGCTGGCACGCCTCGACGGAAGTTCTCGACTCACCAAAGATGGCGATCCTATCATGCAGTTCGCACTGTCTTCCTTCGCAGAGCAAATGCTCACGCATGAGCGCTCGCTCGTGAAAATTCGCGACGATATGCCGCTGGACCGCGCATCACTGATCGGCTGTGGCGTAACAACCGGCATCGGCGCGGTGCTTCGAACGGCCAAGGTAGAGCCCGGTGCGGTCTGTGCCGTCATAGGCTGTGGCGGCGTTGGTCTGTCGGCGCTTCAGGGATGCCGAATCGCGGGTGCCAGTCGGATCATCGCAGTTGATACGATGGACTGGAAGCTCGAGCTCGCCCGAGAGCTCGGTGCCACCGACGTCATTAATGCATCGAATGGAGATCCCGTCGCGCAAGTCCAGGAACTAACGGGCGGCGGAGTCGACTACGCGTTCGAATGCATTGGGCTTAAGCCGACGATCCAGCAAGCAGTTGGAATGGCCGCCAAAGGGGGGGCTGCGGTCCTCGTCGGCGTCCTAGCAGTGACCGAGACCGTCGAGCTCAGCGCAGCCGACATCACGCTGCAAGAAAAGCGCATCCTTGGATCGTTCATGGGCTCGAACGCGTTCCGACGCGACATGCCCCAATACGTCGACTACTACCTCGACGGTCGCTTGCGGCTCGACGAAATGATCTCCAAGCGCATTCCGCTCGAGGAAATCAATCCGGCCTTCGATGCGATGAAGGCGGGCGAGGTGGCTCGCTCAGTCATCGTCTTCGACTGATCGCCGGCGATCGCCAAAGCGCAATTGCGAAGACTCTCGTCCCTTACGGCTGCGAAGCGCAGCCGTAAGGGCCGTCTTCGCGCGGCGATCGACCTCGCACCGCTCGGCGCTAGACTGTTTCGATGCTCACGATTTACCATTCGAAACAGTCGCGCTCCATGCGCGTGGTTTGGCTCTGCGAAGAGCTCCGTCTCGATTACACGCTTTCGCATCTCGCGATGTTCACGCCCGAGATGAAGACGAAGGACTACCTACAAATTCACCCGCTCGGGAAAGTTCCGGCGATCGACGACGACGGTTTCATTCTATGGGAGACCCATGCGATCTTCGAATATCTCGTCGGCAAACACGGCGACCCTGAACTCATCCCCCCGCGTGAGACGAAGCAGGGAGCACGAGCCTCCCAGTGGATGGCCTACGGCGAGAACCCGCTGACAATCATCATGGGCGAAGTCGCAGCACACGGCGGACCTATGCCCGAAGAAATGCGGATCCCGGCCCTCGTAGATCGAGGGAAAGAAATCGCTCCGGCCCTGGTCAGCGTCGTAGAGCGCGCACTCGGAGACGAACCGTATATCCTCGGCAGTAAATTCAGCGCCGCCGACATCATGCTCGCCTTTGGCTTGAATATCGGACGCTATCTTGGCTTTGTCGGACCAGACACACCGAGGTGCGATGCCTATCTCGACCGGCTCGCCGCACGTCCCGCCTATCAAAAGGCGGCATCGGCCTAGCCTAGACTTCGCCTAACGAGCCCGGTACAGCGAAGTATCTACGGCCGCGGCCATGCCTGCGAGCGCGTCGGTCTCACTGGATGTTCCGAGAAATTCGGCGACGCGACGAGCGACTTGAAGAGGCTCGCAGAGCGCTTCGCCATGCTCGATTTCGAGACCGAGCGTATTCGGATCGTTTTCAATCCAAGCGCGTGCCTGTGCCATCGACTTCGTGAATGCCGCGCGGAGAATGCCGTCCTCTCCTTCGCGCTCGGCAGGGGAGTTCGCCGCGGCGCCCCCCATCATCCGCGCCTGCGAACGCAGCACCTCATCCAGATCTCGTTTCATCAGGACAATGCGGTAATGCGGCCCGGAGGGCAGCCTCGGAAGCAGGGGCGAGACAACCTTGAGCGCCATGCCACTCGCGCTGCTTACGAAACCGCTCTCCCGCGCAAGACGCTTCACCGCTTCGTGCTCGAAGTAGCCCCGCGGATTACTTCGATCCGGCACGCGCGCGTCGTCCGTGAGAATCGGCAGCCCCGAAGCCGCGATCATCTGCATCATCATCGACGTACCGGAACGCGGCAGTCCCGAAACAACCGTCACGAAGGCCGGCTCGCTCGCTGATCCCGTAGTCACGACTCAGTACTCACAACTCGGTACCACGATTCAGTACTCACGATTCCGCACTCACGCAGTCGATTCGACATCCGCAGCCAAGAACGCGTCTCCCAGCACTTCCTTTCCGTCGAGGCTATGAACTTTGCGAGCCGCATAATGAACGATGTCGCGACTCGCGATCACGCGTCCCACGTGGCGACCGCTGCAGAGTTCCAGCGCTCCCTCCGCCATCATTTCGACCGGCTCGACCCAATCGGGGTTCTTGCGCGCGATATCTCTCACATAATCGGCGCCGCTCGTGAGCACGATCGCAGTGGGCATCATGCAATTCACGAAGATCTCGTACTCCTGGACTTCGTGCGCCAGGGCTTCCGTGTAGCGGTCGAGCGCAGCTTTGGTCGCACCGTAGGCGCCGATGACCCAGGCAGACATCTTCGAATCGCGGTACGGGATTTCAGGCTGCGATGACGTCGCGCTGCCGATATTTAGAATCCACCCCCCGCCGTTTTCCTTCATGGCGGGAATGCATTGCTGTGCCAGGTCGACCGGGGCATTCACATTCAGCTCGAACATGAAGGAGCGGTCGGCGTTCGTCGTTTGGCTCGGGAGTTTCATGATCCCTGAGGCGGCGTTATTCACGAGGATGTCGATCGGTCCGAAAAACTCGCTCGCGCGCTCAACTAACCCTTCGCGCGCCGCCGGGTCTGCGAGATCACATGCGATCGCTGCAGCATCCCCCCCTGCCGCCTGAATATCTGCAGCGACTGCTTCAAGCGTTCCGGGCAGTGGCCCGTGCGCGCCCATGCGCGAAGCGTTTACGATGACCGAAGCCCCTTCGGAAACCAAGCGCTGTGCGATTGCTTTTCCAATTCCGCGGCTCGCGCCCGTTACTAGAGCCACCTTGCCTTCACATCGACCCATTCATCCGTCCTCCTAGAGAGGCCGCACTAGAAAATCGCGCGGCCGAGTTCTTCAGGTATACACCCGCGCGCCCGCAGGATCCATCTCCAGAAGTTCGCCCTCAGGTGCAGCGAATCCCTTCGAGCCCCAGTGTCCTATGTGCATCCTGCATCAGATCGAGCTGTTCACGAGCGGAAAGCGCCCCGCCCAGGGTGCGCAGACAAAGATGGGAGGCGCCAGCAGATTCCCAATCGCGCAGCCGCCCCAACCACTCTCCCGTCGACTTCCCAGCCATGCCACAGCCGCCTTCCATCCCAATGACGTCGGGATCGCGATTAATAGCGCGGGCATAACCTTCAATTTCTTCTCGCATCGCGAAGGTCGCTTCAATCGGAACAACCGCGAACCATCCATCGGAGCGCTCCCCTATTCGACGCAGCAAAGCGTCCTTCGAGCGCGCCTTCATGAATCCCGAGCCCCCGCCAATCCAAATCGGAATGGGGCGCTGGATCGGAAGCGGATCGAGACCGAATCCCGACACGGAATCGAAGCGGCCTTCGAATACCGGCGCCTCTTCCGTCCAAAGCGCGCGTAAGAGATCGATCTGTTCATCGCATCGTGCGCCTCGCTGATGATAGTCGTGGCCCTGGACCTGATATTCCTCACGACTCCCTCCGACCCCTACACCGATTCGAACACGCCCACCGGAGAGCAAATCGAGCTCCGCCGCCTGCTTCGCAAAGAGTGGCGTCTGACGCGAAGGCAGGACAATCACTGAAGGAACGAGCTCGATCCGTTTCGTGAATCCCGCAACCCAAGAAAGCAACGTCATCGGCTCGTGCAAATGGCCACTCTTCGGCCGCATCACGAGATCCGGCACCCGGAGATGCGCGAGACCCAGGTCGTCCGCCGCCTCCGCGAATTCTCGGATCGCCCCGAGATCATTCGCAAGCTCTCGTACGGGTAGCGAGATTCCGATTCGCATTGTTTCCGTTCCTTACCTCACCCGCATTGCGCAAACGCGAGTCGAAATGAGTGTTCTCGATCGCCCGACGGACTCGGCCTTGGCCGACGCGGACGCCCGAGCAATTGGTTAGCGTTTGGACTCTAGACTAGGAGGCATGACATGTTCGATCTCACAGGCCGATCGGCCCTGATTACCGGCGCTGGCCAAGGCGTTGGAGCAGGAATCGCTCGCGCGCTCGCAGATCTCGGTGCGAGTGTGGCAATCAATGATCTTCGCGAGGAGCGCGCAGCGGAAACCGTCGCCGCAATCGAGGCGGCCGGCGGCAAAGCCGTCACAGCCGCTTTCGATGTCTGTGATTATGACGCGACTGTCGCAGGAATCGCCCGCGCCGAAGCGACCCTCGGCCCACTCGATATTTTGGTCAATAACGCGGGTGTGCCGCCGGGCATGGGCGTGACACAGTTTCGTGACACAAAGCCCGAAGACTGGCGGCCCTTCATCGACCTTAACACCTACGGCGTGATGAACTGCGTGCATGCCGTTGTCGACGGGATGTGCAACCGCGGCAAGGGGCGAATCATAACGATTTCCTCCGGCGCTGGAACGGTTGGCATTCCTCTTGGCATCTCCGCCTATGGCGCAGGCAAGGGCGGCGGCATCGCCTTCATGCGCCATCTTGCGATGGAAGTCGCAAAGACGGGCGTCACTGCGAATACGATCGCGATCGGCCTCATCGACAATCATTCCGAGCCCGAAATCACGGCCCATATGGCGAAGACGGTTCCCGTCGGTGCACTCGGACAACCCGAAGACATCGCGGCCCTTGTCGTCTACCTCGCCTCGGATGAAGCCAAGTGGATGACTGGCCAAACGCTGCAGCTGAATGGCGGCAACGTCACGACCTAAGGCTGGGCTCGCCCACAGGCGAGCCCCCGTTTCGTTCGGCCGGACACCGATCCGCTAACAACACTCAGCCCCTAGCAGCAAAGGAAATGCCATGAGCCTGGCCGATGTCGGTGGTACCCGGGAAGATCTTCTCGGAACCGCAATTAGCTCAGTCGGAAATTCACAGGGAACCCCCTTTCGAATTCCCGCGGACCGCTATCGCAGCGAAGCCTTCGCCGAACGCGAACACGAGCATGTATGGCAGAAAGCGTGGGTCGTCGCGTGCAGCATCGACCATGTCGCTGCGCCCGGCGATCTCTATGAAGTGCGGATCGGCCGCTATTCAGTGCTCGTCGTGCGCGGGCGCGACGGAGAGCTGCGTGCGTTCCAAAACGCCTGTAAACACCGCGGAATAGCGCTCTGCAGCGGATCGGCTCAGGGACTTAAACATCTCCGATGTCCCTATCACGGCTGGATGTACGATTTACGGGGCCAGCTCACGGGGATGCCCTCACATAAGGGCCTTGGCAAGAACGTCGACAAATCCGAGCTCGGCCTCACCCCCGTCCAAGTCGACACCTGGGGACCGATCGTCTTCGTGAACCTCGATCCCGAAGCGATGCCCCTCTCCGAATTTCTAGAAGTGGTTCCGGAAGATGCGAAGGCTCTGCAAGTCGACGACTTTCGATGTTATGCAAAGATCCGAACTGAGATGCCGGCCAATTGGAAACTCGTCGCCGACAGTTTCTCTGAGACCTACCACGTCCAGACCTTGCATCGCGAAATGCTCGGATCGATTGATGACATCAACTCGGGCCAGGAAATATGGGGTCGTACCGGCGTCTCCCGACAGCTCTACGGTGTTGCCAGCCCGCGTCTCATTAAGAGTGACAATCAACTGATCTGGGACTCGTTCATAGTCACCCAGGGTGAGCGAATGGGGATTACGGAAAGTTGCCCGGCGCCTATGCCCGCCGAAGGCGAGACCATGGTCGACGTGATCGGCGAACGAATTCGCGCCTACCAAAAGGATGAGAAGGGAATCGATCTCTCGGGCTTCAGCAACCATGAGATGTTGCTCCTTCATCAATACAACATCTTCCCGAACCTCACGGTGCTCATCTCCGCAGACCTACTCCAAGTGTTATCCGCACGCCCCGGCGCGACCGCTGACACTTCGGAGTTGATCGGGATGAGTTTCGAGAGAGAGATCAAAGATGTTCCAAGGGCGAGACCCTTCGATCTCGATATGCCTGCGGATCAAGCTGGCTTTGGCTTCGTACTCAACCAGGACGTCGACATCCTTAAAAATGCACAGCGCGGCGTAAATCAGCCGGGCCTCACACATATCAACTTGTCATGCGAAGAAGCGCGTGTCGTGAATACCCACAGAAATCTCGAGCACTACCTAGGAATCGAGCCCAGCGAAATAACTGGCGGACCCGCCTAACATGGTCGAGTGAGAGGGAAACGGAATGATCGAGATAGAGCCCCTCACGAACGGCATCGCCGCTCGGGTACATGGCATTGACCTGGCCTCGGAGCTAGCGGGCAGCCTCGAGAAGCAAGCCGGCGCACAGATCGAGGCTGCGTGGCAACAACATCCGATCCTCGTCTTCGGGGATCAAAATGCACTCACCACGGAAGCCCAGGTCGCGTTCGTCGAGGGTTTTGCGAAGGTGATCGAAGAGCGCCTCCCCGGGGACCAGCATTCCTTCGTGTCGAATCAAGATGGCCACGGTCTCGATAACATGACCGAGGGCTACCGCGAGGGCCCTCTCACGCCGCATATGGACTACACCTACACGCCCTTTCCGGCAGACGTGATTTCGCTCTTCGCCGTCGACGTCCCCGAGAACGGAACGGCGACGCGTTTCTATGACAACGCCCGGCCTCTCAAAGTAATGCCGCGGGCACTCAGGGCTCAGATCGAGGCCTACACGATCTTTTGCGCCCATGATCTGGCCGCCATGAAACCCGACGCTCGCCCGGCCTTCGAAGGCCGAACGAATCCGGCGGCGCCAACGCAAAGCCACATCTGGCCGATGGTCCGCTCACACCCGAAGCGCCGCGACTACGAGACCCTTGTGTGCACGCTGCAACAGACAGAACGCATCATGGAACTCTCGGACGAAGAGCGCGGCGATCCGAAAAGTCGGGCGATGCTCACGAGAATCTTCGACGAATATTTGTATGTCCCTGAGAACGAATACGTCCACCAATGGGAAGTGGGCGACTTGGTTGTATGGGACAACCTCGGCGTCCAGCACGCGCGCGACGCATGTCCTCCGTCCGAAGGCGCACGAAATTTCAGGCGCGTCGCGGGCTGCGATGCCGGAAATGCAATCGAAGATACGGTTGCATTTCTCGGCCTCGCAGCCGCGTCCGACGCGTTCTCTTAGCAGTACAGGGGCGGTACGAGCGTAGTGCTCGGCAACCGCGTACCTGTTAGGCTGCTATTCGACAGGCTCGAGGACCACGACGGGGATCACCCGATCCCCCGCGCTCACCTTGTAAGCCGCGTAGGGCGGATAGATTTCTTGGAGTTCTGCCCAAAGTCGTTCGCGCTCGTCGCCCTCGGCGATTCGCGCACGAGCAGAGACGGGCTTCGCCCCAACCATCAATTCGCAAGCGGGATTCGCTTCGAGGTTTAGGAACCAGATCGGGTGGTTCGGCATGCCGCCCTTCGAGGCGATGATCACGTAATTGCCGTCGATCGCTTTGTAGATCAACGGAATCGACCGCGGCTCGCCACTCTTCCGTCCGGTTGTGGTGATCAGAAGCGTGGGCAGCATTCCCTCGCCCCCGGCCTCCGCCGAATCCCACATATGCGCCTTTTCCGGGTCTGTGCGATAGAGCTCGATGTGCTTTGCGATCCAAGGTACTTCGGCGAAAGTGGCCATTTTGTCGGGGTCCTTTTGGGATTGATGAGAGGGTTAGCTGGGCGCCTAGGTTCGCCGGCCCAGAGCGATCGCGCCAGCCTTGAGAATCGCTTCGCGAAGGGCTCCGAAGGGCGCATTTTCCCGTCCTGCGAATGACGACAATCGGAGCTGACTAAGTGCTCTGAATTTGACACAATCGGCTCAGCCGATTGCGGTTCAGCCCCGGCAGCCCCATCCCAAATGCCGGCGCGTCGGGTGCATCCGAGAGCACCCACCATCATTCGAAGGAACTCTTCGAACTCAACCGCAAGCGCATACTTACGAAACGAAAGGCATTTCATGAGCGATCCGATCATCGTCATTTCCTCCGACACCCACGCCGGCAACTCCGTCGAGGGCTACCGCGAATACCTCGACACAAAACATCAGGCGCTCTTCGACGAATGGCGCGGTTCGTACAAGAACCCGCAGAAGAAGCACATAGGATCCAAGAAGCACAAGAACTGGGACGATGCCGAGCGCATGGGCGACATGCAGACCGAAGGCGTCGTCGGCGAGATCGTCTTCCCGAATACGGTTCCGCCCTTCTTCCGCTCGAGCGTGCTCATCTGCGGCAACCCCCGCCCCGAAGACTATTTGATGCGCCTCGAAGGTATTCGCGCGCATAACAGATGGCTCAGCGAATGGTGCGGCGAATTCCCAGCCCAGCGCGCCGGCATCGGCCTCGTCTATCTGAACGACATCGACGAAGCGATTAAAGACATCGAGTGGATCGCCAAGAACAACTTGCGCGGCGGTGTCCTGCTCCCGCACGTTCCCGACGACTGCACGGGCTACATCAAGCCGCTCTATCACCCCGACTACGACCCTATGTGGGCACTTCTCGAAGAGACGGGCCTCGTCGTGAATCACCACGGCGGCACGGGCTCCCCAGACTACGGACGCCTCCCCGTCTCCCTTCCGATTCGACTGATCGAAACCGGCTTCTTCTCAACCCGAAGCTATAGCCAGCTACTTCTGTCCGGCGTCTTCCACCGCTTCCCGAAGCTCAAGTACATCATCACCGAGTCCGGATGCGCCTGGGTACCGGAAACCCTGCAGCGCCTCGACATGGCCTGGAAGCGCATCTCTTCAGGCGCGGTCGGCGAGTTCCAGTTCGCGGAGGGTGTCACGACGCCCGAGCCGCCGAGCTTCTACGCAAAGCAGAACTGCTACTACGGTGCGAGTTCGGCCTCCCCGCCGGAGCTCAAGGATCGCGACGTGATCGGCACAGAGCGTATTCTCTGGGGCAGCGATTATCCCCACTACGAAGGCACCTACCCCGATACCCGCTTGGCGTTGCGGCACACGTTCAACACGTGCGGCGAGGACGATACGCGGGCGATGCTCGGGCTGAATGCCGCCAAGCTCTACGATTTCGATCTCGAAGCCCTCAAGCCAATCTCGGATAAGTGCGGACCGACTTGGGACGAACTGAGCGTGCCGCTCGCGCCCGAAGAGTTTCCCACGGACACCCACACGAACGCGTTCCGCACACTCGACTGAGGTCTCTCGCCTCTTTTTTTAGGGGCGGTGCCTCAACTGAGGACGCACAGTAGTAAAATGTTAGGCGGTCGCGTCGACGTGAATGCACGTCGGCGCGCATGCACATAGTCGACCAAGGAGATGGCATGGCCGATTCGGGCGAAATCGAATGTGAAGACGATGTTTGCGCCCTTCCGGGTGCGACCCTCGAATCCTTCGAATCGGCGCGGGTCTCGCCGGACGTTAAAATTCCCGAAGGTGATTTCGAGGCGTGGATGGATCTCGCCGACACACGCGGCTGGGGGGACGGCCTTCCGCTCGTGCCTCCGACCGAGGCTCGGGTCGAAGCCTTCCTCGAAAAGCTGCCCCGTCAGATTGATCCTGATGCAGTCGTCGCAGTCCTGCCGCCCCGCGGCGGACTCGTCACGCGACGACTCCTCGCAGTCAACGCCGTAATGGCTGGCTGTCGCCCCAACATGCTCCCAGTTCTCACGACCGCCGTCCGCGGACTCGCCTTCCCGGAAATCAATCTTCGCGGCATCAACGCGACGACTCATCCGGTGGCTCCCCTCATCCTGGTTCATGGCGCCGCGACGGACGAGCTCGGCTTCAATGCCGGGCTAGGCGCCTTCGGCCCCGGCTGTCGCGCGAATGCCTCCGTCGGCCGAGCTCTTAGACTCGTCCTCATGAACATCGCGGGCGCGCGCCCAGGAGCCGGCGATGCCGCAACTCAAGGACAGCCCTCGAAATACAGCTACTGCGCCGCCGAGAATTGCGCCGAGAGCCCCTGGGAAAGCTATCCGGAAAGCCTCGGCCTTCGAGCCCCGAGCGCTGTCACCGTCGCTTGCGGTGAGAATCCGCATAACGTCCAGGATCACGATGTTCGCTCGCCAATTCATACGCTCGAGCAAATCGCGAGCACGATGCTGACCCTGGGCTCGAATAACGCTCCGGTCTCGAGTGCCGAATGGTTCGTTTTTCTCGGCCCCGAGCACGCCGAGGCAATCGCAGCCGACGGCTTTTCACGAAAAGACGTGCAGGATTTCCTCTTCGAAAATGCGCGGCTTCCCATGTCGCGATTCCGGCGCGCCTTCGAAGTCACTCAATACGCTGAATGGGAAGACGCGCTCCCGGATGACGGTATGAAGCCGATCATGCGCGATCGCGACCTCATCAAAGTGATGGTCGTAGGCGGCGCTGGAAAACACTCTTGCGTAGTGCCGAGCTGGGGCATGACCGAAAGCGCCACACTGCCCCTAGAGCCCTAAAAGGGCGCTACATCCTCCCCGTCCCGGGCACCGGCACCCGGCGCGTGGGCGAAGAAAGAGACCAAAGCATGTCGTCGACCTTGATCTACTCTCCCGAGGGACATACGGACGCACTCCTCGAACGCACACCGCGAACCTCTATCAAAAAGCTCGCAGGTCTTCGCATTGGCGTCCTCGACAACGGCAAGGCAGGCGCGGATCACCTGCTAGGCAGGATGGGCGCAGAGCTCGCAAAGAAGACCGGTGGAATTTACGTTGGCTGCTTCCGCAAGCAGACCGCCGCCACGCCCTGTGAGACCGAGCTGATCGATCGCCTCGCCAAGGAAGTCGAGGTCGTCCTCACGGGTACCGCTGATTGAGGGAGCTGCACGTCGTGGAGTCTCCACGACACGAAATCCCTTGAAGCCCGAGGCGTCGCCACGGTCGTCGTCGCGAGCGAAGCCTTTCGCGATCTCGCAGATCAGATGGCGAGGGAGCTACTCTTTCCTGATGCGCGCCGAATCATCGTCCCGCACCCGATCGGCGGCACACCCGGCGCAACCCTGGATGCATGGGCAGACGCGGCACTGGACGCGATCCTCGAACAGCTCCGTTAGTTCGCCCTCGCCCAAAACCAAAATCCCTAAGCAGCCCCAAAACTCCCGTGGCAGCGCCCCGGAATGCTCGAAGCCCAAAACGCGAAAGGGCCGCTCTCTCTTACGAGAAAGCGGCCCTTCGATTTTTGACGGGCTCGGGCTCTATTACAGTTACAGAAGCCGAAAAGGATCCCGTGCCCGTCTGCCGTGCTAGTCAGGTCTAGCGTCGGCGAACCGTGGCCAGGCCAGCGAGACCGAGGCCCATCAGCAGGGCGGTGCCCGGCTCCGGGACGACCGTCAGCGCGAAGGTGTCGCCGGTTGAGGCGATCTCGTTTCCCTGGAAGTCCAGAGCGAGAACCGAGAACTGCAGGTTCGCGACGGCGCCTTGGTCCGCATACGCGAACACGTTTTGGAGCGTGATCTGGAAGTGGATGTCGCCACCCGTGACGAGGCTGCCACCGATACCGTAGTCGGTCAGGCCATCGCCATCCGCACCGGAAGGACTAATCCCGTCGAACATGTTGACGGTGTACGCCTGCGGGTTGAGGTGGTTGATGGAGAAGCGTTCAACCGCATTCGTACCATTGTTATTGTCGATCGAGCCAGAGATGATAGTTCCGTCGCTAAGGGGATCAATACCGAGAGACTCTGCGACAACGTTGCTGGCCCCCAGTTGAAGGCCAAAATCGCGGACGCCGGTCGCGTCCGCCAGGTCCATACCCGTCAAGTCGGCCGAGAGGCCGAAGATCTGGGGCTCCGTTCCGTCGAAGGTCATGCGAAGGTCGAACGTGACCGTGTCGCCGACGGCAAGAGTGCCACCAGCACCGCCACCGGTTGCCTGGACGACTTCAATGCCTAGAGCGGATGCCATTGACGGTATGGCCAAGAGGGTCGCGGCCAGCGCGAGTGCCTTGGTGAATCGAATCATTTTAATCTACCTCTACTTCAGTAGTGCCACAGCGAAAATGCCGAGCGTCGCCACCGCTATTGCGAGGCGCAGCACTCCCGAGTCACCACTACTTGTGGTCCACTCGATTCGTGCCAACTGTCTGATCTGGTAGAGGGAAAAGGCGTCAATCCAAGAACGAACTATGCACAAGGCATGTTGCAGTCCGTGTTCGAAATTCGTGTTTGCTGACAATGATTCAGACTCAGCTGCGAATCTGAAATACTGCAGCGACTAGAGCGCTTCCCAACGCTCCGCGATTCTCAAACTTGATTTGGATGATTTGGCTCGAACGAGCCCTGCCTTGCCGATATCCTCCCGTGCGCTCGAAGCTGCTGCCCCGGCGCGCGACCTTCCCAGATCTTGTTCACCCTACTACGAACAGCCCAATGTGTGGGGGGAAATTATCAGTTGTTTTCGTATAAAGTACAGAACCCCCATCCCCCGGGGCAAAGGGCTCGGGATGAGAAGGCTTCAAAAACGTAGTCAGGACGCCATAATTTAGAATTCGAGCGAGCCTGCAGCGGAGCCGGAGGGAATAATGGCCGCTTGGGCTGCGTGCCTGCAATCGACGGCGAAAAGCGGTAACAGCGCGATCAGTGTGCCCCCCTGCTCAGCATCACTCTGCCGCACAGTGGATTCGACGAAGTCCGCCGGACGTCCCGTGTTCTCGACTCCGCCGCCCAGAGCCTCTAGCCGCCTGGCGGCGGCGAGCGCTTCGGAAAAGCGGCCAACTGGAGCTCCGACCGGCTCGCAGACCGCCCGGGCTCACCCGCTGCTCCCCGGTAGAAGGGGCATGTCGCAGTCCAATCATTCGCCTGCATTCTTTTGGCTGCTCGGCCTTCTCCTTGCCTGCTTCGCCGGCCCCTCCATTGCCTCAGCGGAATCCGCCGCAATAAAGGGCCGAGTAAGTCACCGAGTGGAATTGCCAAGAGCAAGTCTGCACGCGCACGAGCGATTCTGAAAGCGATAACCGCGTCGTGCTTGAGCATCGCGATGGCAACTTCTCTACTACGCACATCCTCGACACGGCGGTCGAGCCTATATCGGTCAGCCCGTTAAGTCCGGGGACCTCATTGGGCTCTCTGGCGACACAGGGGTTCCCACTGGCCCGCATCTTCACTTCTCTGTTTATAAAATTAATCGCAAGAACTAGCGAGTGCCCCTTCCCGTAAGGTTTCCCAATGAAAGCACGAGAGGCTTCACCCCTATCGCAGGGCTCGTCTATAAACCGAGATGCCCTCACAGCGGAAGCAGCATGTGTATGGCCGGATAGATCGCATTCGTCGAGAGACTTCTCAGCCTTAGCTAATCGGACCGCTCGGAGTGAACCGGATCGGGAGCGTGGCGAGCCCGGCGACATTCCCCGCGTGCACAACACTCACGCCTAACTCATCAACTTCGTAGTCCGGAAGTCGCTTGTGAATCTCTTCCATCGCGACCCGCGCTTCCAACCGCGCGAGACGAGCCCCCAGACAAAAGTGAACGCCAAAACCGAAGGCTAGGTGCTGGCTCATCACACGATTGATATCGAAGCGGCCCGGATCCTCGAAGCGCCTGGGATCATGATTCGCAGCGCCAATCGAAAGTAAGACGCGATCCCCTTCTGGAATCGTCACACCGTGCCGCTCGACGTCACGGGTCGTTGCGCGAACCATATATTGCGTCGGGCTCCGAAAACGAAGGGACTCTTCGATCGCCCCGGGAATCTTGCTTGGGTCCAAGATGATCTCGGCGCGCTGATCGGGATGCCTCGACAGCTGGTGAATGGTGTTCGCAATCAGCTTTTCAGTTGTCTCGTTCCCGCCGGAGATCAACAGAAAACAGAAGCCCAAGATCTCGCTGTCCTCGAGTCGTCGCCCGTCGAGTTCCGCTCCGATGAGTGCTGAGACCAGATCCTCCGCCGGTTGCTTTCGCTTCGCCTTGATAAGGCCTGCGAAGTAGCGGAGAAGATTCCCCGAGGCTTCGCTCGCGGCAGGCGAAATCGCCGACACGCCGTCTTCGCGGTGCATCATGGTCTCGGTCCAAATTCGAAGCGAACTGTGATCTTCCTGCGGCACGCCTAGCAAAGTTGAAATCACATCCGAGGGAAGGAGTGCCGCGAACCGCTCGATCAAATCACATTCACCTTCCTCGACCAGTTGGTCAAGGAAGCCAGTCGTGAGGGCTCGCACTCGCGGCTCAAGCGCCCCCACACGCTTCGGATTGAAAGCACGGACGATGAGCTTGCGGAGTTTCGTTTGCCGCGGCGGATCCATTCCGATCATAGACGGCGCGCTCCCGCGCCCAACCTCTTCCAAAGCGATTCCGCGAGTCGAAGTGAAGTTCTCCCAATCTCGGTACCCCTCGAGAACGTCGTCGAAACGCGACAAAGTCCAGAAGCCCATCTCTTCATTGTGGTAGCAGGGTGCTTCTTCGCGAAGGCGCGCGTAGGTCGGATAGGGATCCTCATGCATCTCGTAGGCGAAAGGATTAAACGAGAGCAGCTCAGACATCGATCGAATCTCCGTATATTTCTCGAAGAGAGGGGATCCTCGAGTGTAGTCCTTCGAATCCAATTCGCAGATGCCACGAGGGTTGCTTCCGTGTCTGTAATCCGCTGGACTCCATTCCTAAATCCTCATAAGGAGCGCGCTCGCCAATGTCCAAACGCACCTACTGGCAGGACAATTTGCGCCTCGTCGCTTTTTGTTTGGCGATCTGGTTTCTCGTCTCCTTCGGCTTCGGAATCATCGGCCTCGATTGGCTGAACCAAATCCAGATCGGTGGATTTCAGCTCGGGTTTTTCTTCGCACAACAGGGCTCGATCTACGTCTTTGTCGCGCTGATCTTCTTCTATGCCCGCCGTATGGCCGCACTCGACCGTAAACACGGCGTGAGCGAAGACTAGGCGCGGGAGTAAATACGTGGAACTCCAGACGCTCACCTACATCGTCGTCGGCGCCTCCTTCGCCCTCTACATCGGAATCGCAATCGCCACTCGCGCCAGCAGTACGGGCGAGTTCTATGTCGCCGGCGGAGGCGTTCACCCGATCGCCAACGGCCTAGCTACTGCCGCAGATTGGATGTCCGCTGCCTCGTTTATCTCGATGGCGGGCTTGATTGCGTTCCTTGGGTACGACGGATCCGTCTATCTGATGGGCTGGACCGGCGGCTACGTGCTGCTTGCTCTGCTCCTCGCACCCTATCTTCGAAAGTTTGGGAAATTCACGGTCCCCGAGTTTATTGGCGACCGGTATGAGTCGCAGGCCGCCCGCATAGTGGCGGTGGTCTGCCTAATTCTCATCTCCTTTACCTATGTCGCAGGACAGATGCGCGGCGTAGGCATCGTCTTTTCGAGGTTCCTGAACGTCGACATTACGACCGGCCTAATGATCGGCATGGCGGTCGTCTTCGTCTATGCAGTATTAGGCGGCATGAAAGGCATCACTTACACCCAAGTCGCGCAGTACTGCGTTCTTATCTTCGCTTATACGGTCCCTGCGGTGTTCATCTCTTTCCAGGTCACAGGCGTTCCCATTCCTCAACTCGCCATGGCGAGTACCGTCGAAGGAACGGATGGCATTCCCCTCCTAATGCGTCTCGACCAGGTTGTGACTGAACTCGGCTTCTCTCCCTACACCGCCGGCACAAAGAGTCGTATCGACATCTTCTTCATCACGATGGCCTTGATGATCGGAACCGCAGGACTCCCGCATGTGATCGTCCGCTTCTTCACCGTTCCGAAAGTCCGCGACGCGCGGATGTCCGCGGGATGGGCGCTGCTCTTTATTGCGCTGCTCTACACAACTGCCCCCGCGGTCGGCGCGCTCGCAAGACTCAACCTAACGAACACGATTCAACCGGGACCCGTCGGATCCGCCGAAGGTAATCTCGCCTACGCCGAACGACCGGACTGGTTTCGAACCTGGGAAGACACGGGTCTATTGCAGTTCGAGGACAAGAACGGCGACGGGCGAATCCAGTACTACAACGATGCCAATTCGGCGTTCACAAAAACTGCCGACGAATACGGATGGGCGGGCAACGAACTCTCCGTCGACCGCGACATCATTGTGCTCGCTAATCCTGAGATCGCCGGACTCCCGAATTGGGTAATTGCACTCGTGGCTGCCGGCGGCATCGCAGCTGCATTGTCGACCGCAGCGGGACTTCTCCTGGTCATCTCCGCCGCCGTCTCTCACGACCTTCTCAAAGGCATCTTCGCCCGCGAAATCAGCGAGAAGAACGAGCTCATGGCGGGTCGCATGAGTGCAGCCTTCGCCATCCTTTGCGCCGGGTACCTTGGCTACAACCCACCCGGCTTCGTCGCGGAAGTCGTCGCATTGGCCTTCGGACTGGCCGCGGCTTCCCTCTTCCCTGTCACGCTGCTCGGAATTTTCTCGCTACGCGTCAACAAATACGGTGCGATCGCCGGCATGCTGACCGGCCTGCTCTTCACCCTCGGCTACATAGTCTGGTTCAAGGGCATATTCTTCGAAAGCATGGCCGCCAACGTCGCAGACAACTGGCTCTTCGGCATTTCGCCCGAAGGAATCGGAACAGTCGGCGCGGGGCTCAACTTCGCGGTGGCCCTCGGCGTGAGCGCACTCACGCCGCCGCCCTCACAAGAGGTGCGAGACCTCGTCGAACGCATTCGCGTCCCCAACTAACGTTCGGATTCCTACCCGCCGAATTCAGCCGACGCTCGGAGATCCCCCTGCTCTACGCCATTGGCCAGCGAGGCGAGGCCTCCGCCACAAGCCCACGTCATTGCGACACGGGCAGGGTCAAAATCGGCCCACCGGCCGGAAGCTCCCCGGCTTGGAGAGCCAGCACCAGGTTTAACATCGAAAACGTCGATTTTGAATCGAGGTCGCCATCGTCGATCGAAAACTCGTGGCCGCGGTACACCACCTTCGCGTAGGCCGGAAATTCAAGCTCGTCCGAGGTCACGCGGAGAAGCGACCCTGTGACCGCACTCCAATCGAAGACGCCGCCATCCTTGGCGATCGTCGTGGTCACGCGGCCCGCCGCAAGGTCTTCCGCGGGAACCGAGATCCCGTGCGACGCGTAAAACATGGCGGACAACACCGAGCGCAAAACGACATTGATCCGCCCCGGAGCTCGCGCTCCGATTCCTGTTACGAGCTGGAAGAGCAGTCGGCCTTGCTCCAGTCCCAGTCGCTCGCGCAGCTCGCGGTATGCCTCGGTTTCGAGAGCATCCTGTGTGAAGCGCAACAGAACTCCGTCGGCGGACTGGACGACCGTCGTCGCGGATCGCCCACGTAGAGAGCCGCGCACAAGCGAAACCTGACGCTCCGATTGCAGGGTCCGAAAGAGCTCGGCCACGCGTTGAAAATCTTCGAATACAGGTTGTTCGCGCGGCGTCGGCCCCGAAGCGGTCGGCGCGTTCGGCACGCCTCCCATCTCCTGCACAAAGAGACGAAGAAAGCGGTCCATCGACCAGCCTGCGTGAGAAAGCAGAACCAGAATTTCAGGCTCGACGGGTTCGAGGAGCTGACTCACAAAGCGATCCCCCACGAGCGGCGTATACGCGACCGTCGGCGACTCTTCGATACTGAGGCTCGCACTCACGCCTCCAAAATCCGCTCCTCGCGTGAGGAACCTGCCTTCGCCGCCGATGCCGGCGCGCCGCCGCATGTTGGTCGAGAGCGAAGCGATCTGAAGGAAGTAGGGCGTATCGCGATACCGAAGGCGAACCAAGTTCAGCAGGAGCTCCTGTGCACTCGTCTCCTGCGCCGCCACGTTGTAGTGCGTGCGCGTCAAAGAAACCGTGGAGGGTCCTAGTCGGCCCCAGCAGCCGAGGGTGATGCTCAACAGGAAAACGAGCGTGGCCGCAGCGAGACCGCGTGACGGCGAACCGCTTCGAGCTGTCCGCGCGCGGAGTGGGTTCAGCAACTGCATGCGTAAAACGATCCCCTCAGAATCTGGATCGCAACCATAACCCATCACCAAGACCGCCCCACCTCGCGCGCCGCGCCTCATCAGAATCCGCAAAATCCAGGCCAAGCGGGAAGCTTTCGATTGCGTCATGCTCGGATAGATCAAAGCAAAGAGCGCCCTAGAAAGGGACTCGTTAGGAGTGATCGATGACTCGACTATCGGGAAATGTTGCCATCGTCACGGGTGCATCCCGCGGCACCGGCGAAGCGATTGCGCGGCGACTCGTCGAAGACGGATCCTCTGTGATCCTAGTGGATATCCTCGATGAACTCGGCGAGGCCGTTGCGAAGGATCTCGGCGAGCGCGCCCGTTATGTCCGCTGCGACATCACGAGCGAAGTCGATTGGATAAGCGCGATCGACATAGCGCGGTCCATCTTCGGTCCGCTTACGACCCTCGTAAACAACGCAGCCATCCTTCATATCGCCCCAATCGAGCACACCTCCGCCGAGGACTATCTGCGCGTCTCGCGTGTGAACGAACTAGGCACCTTTCTCGGCATTCGGTCCGCGATCGCACCACTTCGAGAAGCGGGCGGCGGGTCCATCATCAATATCGCTTCCATCGACGCACATCATGCCGCGGGCGGAACCTCGGCCTACTGCGCCAGTAAATTCGCGGTCCGAGGACTCACGAAGGTGGCCGCTCTCGAACTTGGCCGGTACGGCATTCGCGTCAACTGTGTGAATCCCGCAGCCGGGAGCAACGAGATGGTCGAACCGCTCTTGCCCGGGATCGACATCGCCGCGATGCGCGCCGCACAAGACAAGCACGATCCCCCGCCCATCGGTCGTCGTGGCCGGGTGGAAGATGTCGCCGCGACAATTTCATTTCTCGCGTCGGACGACAGCGCCTTCTACACCGGTGCCGACTTCAATTTGGATGGTGGAATCACCGCCGGTATGAAGATCAAAGGGCCCATTCCCGGCGACCCGACCGTCGGATCCAACTAAACAAGGAGTCCCCATGCCTCGAGCCATAATGTTAGTCGTCGCGAACGCGACGGATGAAGCACGCGTCGACGAATTCAACGCTTGGTACGCGCAGCACGTTCAGGAGCTCCTTTCCCTCGAAGGCATCGTGTCTGCCTCTCGCTGGCATGCTTCGCCCCACACTCTGATTCCCGGACTCGATTCGATCGATGGACGCCGATTCCTCGCCATCTATCAAATTGAATGCGATGACCTCGAAGCCATGCGAGATCGCATCAACCAGACCTCTGGCGAGCGGACCCATAGCGACACCCTTGAGCTTTCCCCTCTCCCGATCACACTCCTTTTTGAACACATCGGAGAATGGACCGCATGATATCCAGCAAGCCCACCAGCCACGAATCCAATTCCATGCTCACCGCCTATTCAAGAACGTCTCATGGCCCCTCGTCGCGACACTTCATCCTCGCCGCTCTGGCCCTCTGCGCGCTTGTTACGCTGGCTTGCCATGCGGGCACGTTCGGCGGAGCGACTAACGAAGACGAAGGGGATCCCGGTCGAGACGCATGGGTCCTTCCCGATGAAATGGGCGGCATCTACAAGGCGCAATGCGGGGTCTGCCACGGCGCAAATCAGGAAGGCTCCTCGCTCGGTCCGGCGCTCGTCGGCCGCCCGCTCGAACATGGAGAAGGCGTCGATGATCTCATCAGCACCCTTGAACGAGGAGTCCCCGATAAGGGGATGCCAGGCTGGAAAGGCATCCTCCCAGATCACGAAATCCGGGGCCTCGTCATCTATCTCCTCGAAAAACGCGAAGGCGACCGTGGCGCCGACGGGCAAGGCGTCGGCGATCCCCCGACGATTCCCACCGAGCCGATTGAGACCAAGCATCACGCGTTCTTGATCGAGCCGGTCTACACAGGCCTCGTCGAACCCTATTCGATCGCACCCCTTCCCGACGGGCGATTCCTCGTTACAGAAAAGATGCGCGGCGTATCTTTGATCGAAGCAGATGGGAGCGCGGCCACACTCATCACGGGAACGCCTCGATTCTGGGATGACAGCGTGCTGCGCGGCACGGCCTATACGGGATCGGGGTGGGCGCACGAAGTCGCCTTACATCCGAACTACGAAGAGAACGGCTGGATCTATCTCTCCTTCGGCGACCGATGCAGCGACTGCAACTCCGAGAGTCGCGCAACGAGCTCTCCAGTCACCATGTTGAAGCTCGTGCGGGGCCGACTCGATGAGGGGACCACGTGGGTCGACGAGGAATTAATTTGGGAAGCGCCTAAGGAAACCTACTTAGTCGGAGCCGAAAATGGCGCCTCCGCGCGCATCGCTTTCGACGACGCGGGATACGTCTACATGACCATCGGCTCCTTTGCCGAGTACCGCTTTGTTCAAGACCTAAGTCGGCCCGATGGCAAGACGATTCGCATGCACGATGACGGACGCGTTCCGGCGGACAACCCATTCGTCGATGTCGAAAATGCACTGCCGGGGATTTGGACTCTCGGACATCGCAACGCTCAGGGCCTCGACTTCGATCCCTCAAGCGGCCAGCTCTGGGCGAGCGAACACGGGCCACGCGGCGGCGACGAGGCAAATCTCCTGCTGCCCGGGCGGAACTACGGATGGCCACTCGTGAGTCTTGGTGTCGACTACGATGGTCGTCCCGTTCCATATGCGAAGAAATACGGCATCGAGTTCGATCCCGAGGAGCTCACTCCGACAGCCATCGATTGGACCCCTTCCCCGGGCGTCTCGAGTATCGTCTTCTATCGCGGCGACGCCTTCCCCGCTTGGCGCGATCACATGATCGTCGCAACCCTCGCCAAGAATGAGTTGTGGCGATACGTCGTCGATGCCACGGGAGAACTCGAACGTGAGACTCTGATCAAGGCCCTCGGCCGGTTCCGTGACGTAGAGGTCGGTTCGAATGGGGAACTGATCGTGCTCCTCGAGCATCGTTCAGGAAGTCAGATTCTTCGCCTCATTCCCGCGAGCGACGAATCGCCTACGCTTTGATCCCCCTCACCCATCTATCCCCGAGCATGCTGTGCTGAATCGTTGATTTCGTTGAACCGTTCCATCACGAACGAACATGAGATCCGCTGTCCCCTGCCTTAGTCAAACCCGAGGTACCTTGAATGTCCCTGCGAATGATCATTCTCCTGATCGCCATTTCTTTCCCAGCCTTCGCCTCCATCGCTACCGCTGATGATCTTCGCATAGCGAACGGTCGCATCAGCATGCCTATCGGCGGAGAAGACCCGACGGTCTTTTTCGTCATTCAAAGCAAAAGCAAAGAGACAAGGACGATCGTCGGCGCGAGCAGCCCCCGTTCTGAATCCGTTGCGATCCGGCGGACAGCGATCGTCGAGGGCCAATGGGGTTCAGAGGCCATGCCCGACGGCATGGCGATCCCGCCTGGTGGCGCCGTCGCCTTTGCACCTCGCGGTCTCTTCCTTCGAATGATGTCCGCGGAGAAACTCGCCGCAGGCGACGTCGTTCCGATCACCCTTCAGTTCGCGAACGGCGAGAGCGTTTCCTTCGACGCTGTGGCCACAGACGAGTAGTCCGCGCCTGCCCCGCTCCCTTCAAAAAAGGAAATGGGCGCCAAGACTAACGACCACCTTCGAGACTCACGCTCTTCACCAACACGAAGACACGTCGCCCCGGCGCGAGGCCGAGTTCTTCCACCGCAGCCAACGTCAGCCGCGCACGGACATGGGCGGACCTGAGCTGCACTCGGGCTTCGACTTCACCACTTCCGGGGGTGCGGATTAAGTCTGTGATTTCGCCCGGCAATATATTTCGAATACTGAGCCCTGAGGGCCGCTCCGTCGCCAGTGCCACGTCACGCGCGCGCACACGCAGGCGCAACGTATCTCCGATCGACGAACCTTCGGCCAATGGAATCGTGAGCGCATCGCCGTCGAGATCAACGGTCGTGAGATGAAGCCGCGTGTCGTGGCGCAAAACTCTTCCTTCGACGAGCACCCCAGCCTCAAAGCGACCCGCTATCGGTTCAAGGTCAAGACGTTCGAGAATCTCCGCCGTCCCGCCGTACATCTGAACCTGCCCTTCGGAAAGCACCATCATTCTATCCGCGAGGCGGGCCACTTCATCAAGGTCGTGGCTCACGAAGAGCGTCGGAATCATAAAGCGCCGGGTCACGTCTTCTAGATAGGGAAGAATCTCCGCCTTCCTCTCGCGATCCAACGCCGCAAGAGGCTCGTCTAGCAGCAGGAGGTCCGGGCTCGTAAGCAGCGTTCGCGCCAGCGCGACCCTCTGCTGCTCGCCACCTGATAGCGAAGTAACGTTTCGGCCTAACATCATGCCTAGGTCGAGCGCCTCGATGACTTCATCACGCGCGATGCCCTGCTGCATTCCCGCCTTCGCCGCCCGCGTATTTCGCCGCTTCCACGCAAAGTCTAGATTTCCGCGTACGTCGAGGTGCGGAAAGAGTCGAACGTCCTGAAAGAGCATTCCAATCGAACGTCGATTCGGGGGCTCAAAGATCCCGGCCTCCGCGTCGAACCAAACCTGGTTGCCTAAGGCGATGCGGCCTCGAACGGGCTTCTCGAATCCAGCAATCGCGCGCAGGAGAGTCGTCTTCCCACTCCCACTTCTTCCGAAAACTGCGGTGACACCGCTCGGCGTCAGACTTTCGTCGAGCTCAAGGGTAAATTCGGCCAGTACGACGCGTAGACACAGCGCAAACGCCTCGCCATCCTCTCTCTCTTCGATGCGATCGCTATCCGACACGTACGCGCGCCTTTCGATCGAAGGTGTATACGAGCAGTAGAACGATGAAAGAAAAGGCGAGCAGCCCAGCAGACAAAGCGTGCGCCTCCGCATATTGAAGCGTTTCGACATGGTCGTAGATCGCGATGGAAAGCACGCGGGTTTCGCCCGGGATATTCCCACCAACCATCAGCACCACGCCGAATTCGCCGAGGGTGTGGGCGAAGGTCAGAACGCCGGCCGTAATAAAGCCACGCGCAGAGAGCGGCGCCACGACCCGAAAGAACGCGTCGACCGGCGAGGCCCCCAAACTTGCTGCCGCTTCGATCGGTCCTCTACCGACGGCCTCGAACGCACTCGTGAGCGGCTGCACCATGAACGGCAGCGAGTAGAGAATCGACGCAAAAACCAGACCCGTAAATGAGAAGGTCAGCGTCTCGCCGGAGACTTTTACCCAAAAGGCGCCCAGGGGAGAGCGGGGACTCATCACTAACAAGAGATAGAAACCCAAGACGGTCGGAGGGAGTACTAGGGGCAAGGCCGTCACGGCTTCCACAAAAGGCCTGAGCCTTGACTTCGTACTCGTCAGCCACCACGCGAGCGGCGTTCCGACGACGAACAAAATCACCGTCGTCAGGCTCGCGAGTTTGATCGTCAGCCAGATCGGGGAAGCATCAGCCATCGTCATTCGACTTCGTACCCCGCCTTCCTAATAAATTCCTTCGCAACGTCACTCGCTAAATAGGCGACGAATGCCGTGGCGGCTGCATTCTCTTTTGCGCGCGAGAGCTGGACGACACCTTGCTCAATCGGTGAATGGAGCGCCAACGGGATCTCCCAAACCGTTCCGTCCAGCGGGTCCGAAGCAGGTAGCTGCGCCCTCGCTATGAATCCAACCGTCGCATTGCCCGTGGCGACCATCGCGTAGGTCTGTCCGATATTTTCGCCGAACACCATTCGAGCTCGGACCTCATCCATTAGGTTGAGGCCCTCGAGCACTTCACGCGAAGCCTGACCGTAGGGTGCTAGTTCCGGGTTCGCGAGAGCCACGTGGCGAGACCGGTTTTTGCTCAGCCATCCGGGCCCCGGGGACGAGTTCAGCTCTGATCGCCCGCCGGCTGCCCCCACCTCCGGCCGCCACAAAAGAAGTCTCCCAAGGGCATAGACCCGAAGCGTTTCTCCCAAGGCGACCGACTCGGCCACCAGCCGTTCCGGGCGCGCCATATCCGCAGAGAGAAAAACATCAAAGGGCGCACCGTTTTGAATCTGCGCGTAGAGCTTGCCGCTTGAGCCCGTCGCCACTCGAATCTCGTGAATATTCTGCGCTTCGAAGACTTCGACGAGTCCTCTCGCTGTCGCCGCGAAGTTGGTGGAGACGGCGACCGTGGCGGACTCGGCGAATGCGATACCGGGCAACGTCCCAAGGAACGCGACCGCTGCCCAAATCCATCTCTTTGAATGCGCTCTAGCCACAAGCGAGAAGCTAGCAGCGAAGAAGATCGTGGTGCGGCTCAGGGAAGTTTCAGCGTTAGAGTATGGACTCTTACTGACCGGGCCAGCCACGGCCCGGTGGATGCGATTCATGCCCGAATCGTTGGAGTTGCCCATGCCCCTATCTCATCTCGAGCGGAGCGAACTCTCAGCTGCACTAGGCGACCTCATACAAGACCTTGAAACGTCTTTGGCGGAGACCGCGGCGGCGGCGCGGCCCGTCGAACTCGACCAACCTGCTATGGGACGCGTCTCTCGGATCGATGCAATCCAGCAGCAGAAAATGCTCGAAGCAAATCGCTTAGCCCAACAAGCACAACTTCAGCTGGCACGCTCTGCACGCCACCGATTCGGCGAAGACGAGTACGGAGACTGCATGGCCTGCGGTGAAGAAATCGGGGTCGCGCGACTCCGCGCCCGCCCCGAGTCTCTCTACTGCATAGAGTGTCAGACTGCGCGCGAGCGATCCTGAGAGCATCGACGCTTGGTGCGTCGCAACCGAATGAGTCTGCTCTCGCCTCAGCTCGGTCCCTCTCACCCGCAAGCCAATTCGAACGCATCGCGACAGCAGTCTGCGACACGTCCCCGGGCTACCAGCCAGGCGCGCGGAGTGCGTAGGCGATCGATTCGTGGAGCGAAGATGCGTTTCGCATGTCGTGGAGCAGCTCAACAAATTCTCCGAAATGCACATCACAGAAGCTCCCGTCGTCGACGGGACGCGTGATGCCAAACTCGACGGGCTCATCCGCCCGAAGCGGCTCCAGCGTTCCAAAGACTGCGTCCAAGAAGAGCGTGATCGAGTTGTAATTGCGATCCATGTATCGCGGGTTCTTCGCGTGATGGATTCGGTGATGTGCGGGGGTCTGCATGAAGCGACCGATTATTTCGTAGCGCCCTCTACTCACATAACGATTACTAATGTGCTGAAAACTTCCCCAACAGCTGTCGATCACGTTAATCGCCACAGCAACTAGCGGATCGACCTAGGATGCGGCGAACCCCAAGTTGCACTCGGCGAAGGAAAGGTCGATCTCCCCGCTTGCATTAGAGCCGCCCGGGCCACGGAATGGCATCTCGTAGAACTAGACGAATGCGCCACTGACATCTTCGAAGCACTAGAAAAAAGTGCGGCTTACCTCACTGAAGGCGGTTTCGCGCAAGGCCGATAGGGTGTGCGACATTCGTCCCACGCGGTTCCGGTAGCGACTTGTTATCATTTAGCCTCGGTCGCGAATACGCTCTTTGCGCTTTGCGACACGCCCACACTCCGTGGCAGTTGGAGCCTGTCACTCTCCATGACGAATTCGAACTCAATGCACGACGTGGATCACAAGACCGAAACAGTACGCGCCGGACGGCGAGTCGCCGCCCTGATGCGGCACGGTCATTTCCCACGGCCAGAGAACACAGCCAGTGCACACCTCGCCCTGTCTCTGAGCGACGAGGGACGCGAGCAATCCGAAGCAGCTGCGGATGTACTGCTTGGATTTGCATCCGCAAACGGCCTAGTCATCGATCCCTACGTCGAGTCATCTCCGCTCTTGCGCGCGTACGAAACCGCAACGGTCGTCGTGGATGCGCTCAAGCGCCGAACCGATACGGCGTTCGACATTACGAATCGGGACGAACTCATTGAACGCGGGCTCGGCAGTTGCGCAAATCTACGCTTCGACGAAATAGAGTCGCTCCTGGCACGGGATCCCCGGATCGGGCCACTCCCCTCTGGATGGTGGCGGATTCCAGACTTCCAACTTCCCGTTCCAGGCGCAGAATCTCTCCGAATGGCTGGCGAACGAACGGCGGCCCGTATCGACGAAAGCCTAGCCTCGATTGATCTAAACGAACCCACCAGTCGCCTAAGGCTCTTCGTCGCTCACGCCGGCTGCCTGCGCCACGCCGCCTTTGTACGCGGAGTGTTGTCCCTCGAAAATGCAGTGAACGTCTCTATGGAATTCGCACAGATCGTACTCTTCGAAATCAACAGCGACGGCCAATGGGTTCAGCTCGCGGGTAACTGGAAGAAGCGCATTACAGCGGCGCAGGACCCGAAATCGAAAGCCCCAATCGACCGGGCGAATCAGGAACCGGCTCTTTAAGCCGCGCTCTTGGCCGGTCTCTTGCCCAGGCTTAAGCCTCCCTTGTCCCTCCCTTAGTCCGCCCCTGAGCCGCGGACCTCAACACTCTTCGGGCGGGGATGAGAGTGATCAAGCCAAGGACTGGCCTTTCGCGAGCATGTTAGGGACGCGCCTTTTCCCACTCTCGCAAAACTTCGTCATGACGGCTGATGTCCGTCTCCCCGCCTCCCGAGGCAAAGGCGGGCCAGCGCGGCTCGGATGCCCCTTCGACGCGGTCCCCCATCACCGTGACTCTCTGAATCACGCGCTCCTCATCAAAATCGTTCAACACGAAATGTTGCGTCACGCGGTTGTCCCAAATCGCCAGCGTGCCCTCCGCCCATCGGTAGCGAACCGTAAATCGCGGCTCTGACACCCAACTCGTCAAATGCGCCAATAGGAGTGCGCTCTCCTTATAGGAAAGTTCAACGATTCGGCGAGTGAAATGTTCATTCACGTAGAGAATGCGGCGTCCAGTGACGGGATGTAGCCGTACCACGGGATGAACCATCTGTTCATCGGGCACATCATTCGCCGCTCCGTCATGAAGCGCGCTCAACCCCTCGCATAACGCCTGGATTGGTGGGGAAAGTTCGTCATAGGCCATCGCCAGATTCGACCACATCGTGTCGCCACCCACCGAAGGCACCCGCTTCATATGCAAAATCGAGTACAGCGCAGGGCGTTCTAGATAGGTGAGGTCCGTGTGCCACTCATCCGCCACACCGCCATGCGTCGCTGAGAGCTCGAAGAGTTTGTCGGGCAATCCAGGCGTGGGATTTTCGAGATGCGGGTGGCTTTCGAGCGTCCCGAAATGCTCTCCGAATTTGATGTGCGTTTCCGCGCTCGGGTGCTGGTCGGGGAAAAAGAGCACGTGATGCTCGATCAAAAGTGCTTCGATCTGACTCGCCGCTTCTGCATCCACGTCAGCCAGGTCAAGACCGCGAACCTCCGCGCCAAGCGCACCCGCGATCCGTGTCACCTTCCATTCGCCCATTGCTCGACTCCTGATTCCCCTATGACTCGCCGTCTAGTATGGCCCATCGGGCTACCCAATCACCAATTCGTCGGTGGTATGCCCCAGCTAGAGCGGCCCCAATCCGGGCTTCACTTGAACTGTCTTACCTACGCCGTCTCCGCATGACTGCGGATCAGGAGCCTCTCATGAAGGTCGATGTCCTCCAATTTTTCGGTTGGCGAGATCGCACGCAAAGAAGCGCTCTACGAATCCCGCTATGCGGCGGCCCAAAGCCACCGTTGCTGGCTGCCGCGCGGACAAGAAACCGACCGAAGCCGCGGCCATTATATGGATGGCGTGATCATTCACGGCTCTCCTGCACGCGTCGTCGATGAACTCAAGCGGCTCGAGGAAGAGCTGCCCCTCGACTATCTATTGCTCTCGCCCTTGAGCGAGAAGACCTTCGATCTCTTCACCGAGCACGTGCTTCCTAAGGTTCTCGGCTGAACCAAAACCGTGCTCGCGCGAAGCCTCGTGGATTCGTTACGCTTCGCAGTCCTTTCCAACCACTAAACTGCCGGAGCCCCACCCATGCCCGATGTAAATCACGAACTGGGCTTCTATGCCCTCGCCGGCCAACCGAAGTCGCCACGGGACCTGATAGAAGAGCTTCAGCAGGGCGAGGCTATGGGCCTGGGGACCGCTTTCCTCTCCGAGCGGTACAACTCAAAAGAGATCTGCACTTTGAGTGGTGCTGCCGGCGCTGTTACCGATTCGATTCGTATCGCTACGGCAGCCACGAATCACAATACGCGGCACCCTATCGTCACGGCTGGCTACGCGCTGACGATGCATGGCCTAACGGGTGGTCGGTTCGTTCTCGGGATCGGGCGCGGCATCGTCCCCATGCAAAAGGCTTATGGCATCCCGCCGATCACGACGGCCCAGATGGAGGATTTCGTAGGCGTCACGCGGAGACTCCTCGCCGGCGAAGCGGTCATGGGACACGAGGGTCCGATCGGGTCGTACCCCTTTCTTCATCTCGGACCGAACGTGATCGATGACATCCCCATGATGCTCGTTGCCTTTGGCCCAAACTCGCTCGCATTAGGTGGACGTGCTTTCGACGAAGTTGTACTGCACACTTATTTCAGCGACGAAACGACCGAGAATGCGGTCAAGACCGTCAAGCGGGCGGCTCTCGAAGCCGGCCGAAACCCCGATGACGTCAAAGTCTGGTCGTGCTTCGCAACGATCGGCGACCACCTCTCCGAAGAGAAGCAACTCATGAAAAGCGTGGGGCGTCTTGCCACATACCTTCAAGGCTACGGAGATCTCCTGGTCGACACCAATGGCTGGGACAAGAGCGTCCTCGAACGCTTCCGGGCCGACGACCTCGTATCGAACTTTCGAGGCGGCATCGATACCGCTGCGAGCCCCAGCGAACTCGAACATATCGCCACGCTGATTCCCGACGAATGGCTGTCCTACTCGGCAACGGGCTCCCCCGACCGATGCGTCGATTCGATCCGACATCAGCTCGACCTCGGGTGTGACGGCGTCATCATGCACGGCGCCACGCCCACAGAACTCGAACCAATCGTCTCGGCCTACAGAAAACGGGCCTAAGCCCGAGCGTTCCCTATCTTCACAGTATGATGAGCTTTCTACGAACAATCGCGCACCGTGACGAAGGGACCGGTGCGCTCGGACGCCATGGCACCCTCCTCACCTCGTTGATCCTCCTGCTCGTGGCGCTTCCAATCGCCCAAATGTTCTCGGGCTCGACCCCGCGGTTCACAATTTTGCTCACGCTCGTCTTGGTTTCGGCGATCGTTGTGAACAGCCACCAGCGGTGGATTTTTACCGTCGCTGGAGTCGTGGGCGTCGCAGCGATCGCTGTGATCTTCGTTGCCGAGCTTACGAATTCCGCGCCTGCGCGGATTGCCTCAGACGTCCTGGCGCTCGGCCTACTCTCTTTCACGACGCTTGTTATGCTGAATAGCCTGATCCAGACGGAGGAGGTCTCGAACGACACCATCGTCGGAGGGATCTGCGTCTATCTCCTCTTCGGAATGTGCTTTACGATGGTCTTTGTCCTGCTCACTGAGATCCAGCCGGGCACATTTATCGACGTCGGAGAAGCCATCGCGCGCTCCGATGCAGATCCAAGCCTCCACTCGACACGCCTGCTCTATTTCAGCTTCGTCACGCTCACGACTTTAGGCTACGGGGACATCACGCCGAACTCTGACATCGCGCAAATGTTTGTAGTGGCCGAAGCGCTCATAGGTCAGCTCTACTTGACGATTTTCGTCGCGCGGCTCGTCGGGCTCTACGTAGGAAAACGTCACATCGCCTAGCATCTACTCACCCACCGCCCCCAGTCATGGTCCACGGCCGATGCCAGCACGCCCGCTAGTTGGCTCAGACTTTCGAGTCATCCTCGAGAAATGCGGCGAGCGAAGTTCCTAACGATTCTAATGCATCGATCATGAGCGACGACGCCGATCCCCAGGACAGCCGGATCAAGAACAAGTTCATAGAGTCCATCCAGCCGCTTGTAATTCGAACGCATCGAGTCGCCAGGACCCGACCAAAGCAGTTTGATCAATCATTGCCCCCCATTGAATGCGAAGCGCAGCCTATGAAGGCGTCGTGCAGGATTCAAAGCCAGTCGTCGCACTGAGCGGGACCTAAGGTCCGAGATCTGACTTCGAATTGCTTGGCATCGATCTCTTTCCATGCGAAGTGCACTCCATCGCGATTCTTTCCGATCTCATCCCAAAGTCGCAAGCAAGCCGCGAGCCACTCCAACAAGCGACTACGATCTCGTCATGCTCCAATCAAGACCCCTCGAACATTCGCCCGTTATGGCCGCGATCCTGTTGGTGATCGCCGGCACATTGACCGGATGCTTTGCGCACAGCACGCGGCCGACCGATTCGACGACGACCGAAAAAGGCCCTCTCTTTTCGCCTCTCTTTTCGCCTCCCTCGTCGCCCCTCGGATCCCCCGCGTGCCAGGTTCACTTCCCCGATCAAGACGGCTGGTACGGTGGCGATGCGGCGTACTCAGTTCCTCTTCCTCAGTCATCCGCCCCCGAAAGCCGCAGTCGAAGCGTCTGGCTGTTCGGCGATACGTTCGTCGAACGAGTGGATCAGCCGGGGCGGAGGGCATACCCATACGTTCATAATTCGATGGGTATCTCTCGATGTGCTGCAAACGGAGATTGGTCACTGGAAACGTTCTGGAAATCTGAAGACGGAGCAACTGCAAGGTCGTTCTTCGAGCCAAACCCTGAATCCGGCTGGGCAACGGAAGCGCGCGCGAAAACGGGGAGACCGCCCTACTACTGGCCCATGGACGGCTTCGTCGTCAATGGCACCTTATTCATTGGCCTTCTCCGTGTCGCACACAGCGAGCCGCGCGGCCCATTCTCTTTGCCGTTCCGCATCATCGGAACGGACCTAGCACGCATTGAAAATCCGAATGACTCGCCCCAGAACTGGCGTGTCCGCATCTCAATGCTGTCCGAAGATCCAGTATTTTTCCCGGGCACGGCTTTCGCGGTCCAAGGCGAACACGTCTATGCATTCGCATTCTTCGACCGTGATGACGGGCATGCACCGCGCGGACTGATTCGTCTTCCAATCGAAGCGCTATTGGACTCCGAAAACGTGTTGTCCGAACGGATCGAAACCTTCGAAGTGAACGGGTCGTGGAAACGGGGCCTCCACGCGCAATCGGCGGCGATCGTGATCCCATCGGACGCATCTGAAATGAGCGTTCATTGGAACTCAGGCCGCAATCGATGGATCGCCGTAGAAACGAGCCCGTCCCATACTGCGAGCGACCCCGGGGAGCGCGGACTCATCCGTTTTCGCGAGTCTGAGAAACTCGAGGGACCTTGGTCAACGGCACGCCCTCTGCTCCAAATCCCTGAGCTGCAGCAGAGCCGCCGCGATACGACCGCCACCAACACCTTCTGCTACGCGGCCAAAGCCCACTCTCAATACTCGAAGACGGATGAACTCATCATCACTTACGTCTGCAATCTATATGCTCGATCACCAGAAGAAGGATATATGGTGCTCGAAGAACTCACTCATCGACCAGATCTTTATCGCCCAAGAGTGGTCCGAGTGTCCCTACCACCAGTCGATCGTGGAAGTCACTAGACAAATCAGAGCCTCACCCAGCGCCACCCATTGCGCCGGAGAAATCGGACAGTGTTATGCGTGATTTCGCAACATCATCTCTCGTGGATGCGGCTCCAAGTAAAGTTGCCCCTGAACATATTCGACTTCTTTCGATTCAACGAGAAAGCGTAGAATCGAGATAGGAACGACGAGAGGAACTCGTCCGGCCCGATAGTCGTCGATCGCAAGGCCGATCTGTTTCTTCTCAGCTGGCCCTATCATTCGCTTCAAGTGCCCGAACAAGTGCTCCAGCACATTGATGTGTCGGTTTCGGGCCGTGGGCCGGTTAAAGGCAGCGATGAAGCCCTCTTTATAACGAGAAAAGATTCCCGCATCGTCTTCACGCCCGAAGCTCGCGACGATGCGACCCAATTTTCGGTAGATGGGTTCATCGTGCGACAGAATCAACATTTTGTGGGCTTCATGAAATGCGACGAGGCCAGAGCGAGTGAGCCCGCGCCGCTCAAAGACCCGCCAACGATTGTGACAAAAGATCGCTTCAATAAACTGCTCCCGAAGCCCCGCGTCATTCAGCCTCCCCTCCTCTTCGACTGGAAGTCCAGGGAACTCATTGACTACACGACGAGAAAAATGTCCGATGCCGGATCGAAGGGGCATCTCTCCTTCATCGGGGTACACGCGAACCCGAGCCAAACCGCAAGAAGGAGAGCCCTTCTTGAAAATGAAGCCATCAAGCCCCATCGCTTTGAGCTCAGACACCCTGGACTGGCTGTAGTCGGCCATTTGCGCCGAGAGGTCTGTTCCAGCTTCCCGTAGCACGAAACGGTCTCCCGAAGTTCCCCCTCGAAGCTGAATCACGGGGCGAGGAATCCCTAGACCGATTTCCAACTCGGGACAAACCGGGAGCCATTCGACGTCCCCTGCCAACACATCCGTCAAGTAGCGGTCCCGTTTGTGACCGCCATCGAAACGGACTTCCGCGCCGAGCAGGCATGCGGAAACGCCTATCCGAATCGGCTCAGCGGGATCATGCCAGCGTTGCCACACAGGCTTTGCTTCATTCATGTCAAGATCCGTTTCTTGGAGAACTTCGTTCGAGAAGCTGCGCTGAAGGGGAATTCTTTTGCGTTGGATTGCCTCGGTGATCTCGAAACCTAAGGTTCAGAGAACCTAATAATCAAATCTGCCCCCGGGACTTCCTATGACCTATAAAATATCCACAGACCTAACAATCCCCAGGCCACTCGATGAGGTTTTCGAGTTCTTCGCCGACGCATCGAACCTCGAGGCGATCACACCCCCAGAGCTTAAATTCCGCATCGTCACCCCTATGCCCATCGAAATGCGAACCGGGGCGCTCATCGAATATCGACTGAGCCTATTCGGCATACCTTTTTCGTGGCTTACCGAGATTTCGGTGTGGGAGGAAGGGCGGCGATTCGTCGACCGTCAAATTAGCGGCCCCTTTCGGGTTTGGCATCATGAGCATTGTTTCCAAGCGATCGATGAGCGCACATCGAGAATCACCGATTCGGTCCACTACTCCTTGCCGCTTCCCCCAGTTGGCAGGCTGGTTCATCCGATCGTTCGCCCTCAACTCAACCGGATCTTTTCCTATCGAAGCGAATGCGTTCGCGAGTTGTTGGCATAAACCTCATTGGCAGATCGTTCATGGTCTACTCGCCCTCTAAATCGGGGCGCACACGAGGCCCTGCGACTATCCACTCTTCGCACGTGCCGAACGGTATGCATCAAGTGCCCGTTCGCGTTGAATCGAATGATCGACAATCGGGCTCGGGTAGTCGATCGGAGGCTCTTTAGCCTTCCACGGCACGTGGATAAAACGGGTCTCAACCCCTCGAAGCTCGGGAATAAACCGGCGAACGTAAATACCCTCAGGGTCCCATTTCTGGCCTTGAAGCGTCGGATTGAAAATTCGGAAATAGGGCTGGCTATCCGTCCCCGTCGATGCTGCCCACTGCCAGCCACCGCTATTCGAGGCGGGGTCTCCATCGACCAGCAAATCAAAGAAGTGCCGGGCCCCTCTCCGCCAATCGATCAGAAGATCTTTCGTAAGAAAGCTCGCAACGATCATGCGAACGCGATTGTGCATCCAGCCTGTCTGCGCGAGTTGCCGCATACCCGCATCAACGATCGGGTACCCCGTCTTCCCCAAACGCCATGCTTCGAATTCGGCATCGCTCCCGGACCATTCCAGTTGATCGTATTCACGCCGGAAATTTTGCGTCAGTACCCGTGGCGAATTCGCCAGTACCATCGCGTAGAACTCACGCCAGACAAGCTCGTCGAGCCATTTCCGAACCCCCCCCATCGCAGCTGGCTGCGCTTCACCTAACGCGAGTGCCTCGTCGAAGCATCTTCGAGGCGAGATGACGCCAAATCTCAAATACGGAGAGAGCCTCGAAGTTCCGTCAACGTCCGGGAAGTCGCGACTCACCTCATAGCCCGAAACGCTATCCGTGAGGAATGATTTCAGTCGACGAGCGGCCGCTGTCTCACCTCCTGCCGGGAGTCCAACCTTCGATGTCGAAGATGTCGAAGACAAGAGAGCAATCTCCTGATTGTCGGACTTGAGTTCGAGAGGGGTCGCGGGGAGACGAACGCGCTTCGCCGCATGACGAGGAGCCTCGAACCATCGGGTCCACCATGCATTTTTGTAAGGCGTATAGACGGAATAAACACCGTCCTGCTTCGTGCGAATCTCGTCGGGACCGAAGACCGTGTGATCCCGGATCACGAGTGCGCGCGCCCCAACCTTTTTAATTGCAGCTCCGACCGCTTCGTCCCTGCGCCGTGCAAGCGGAGTATCCGCTTCCCCGAACGACACGATTTCAGATCGAGTTTCTTCGACGAGCCTCGCAAGAACCTCAGCCGGATCACCCTCTCGAATGCAAAGAGAGACGCCTCTGCTGTCCAGATCATCTCTAAGTCGTGAAACGCAGTCCTTCAGAAAACGAACTCTCGGCAGATCAGGGTCGTCGCCGAGGAAATCGGGATCGAAAATAAAGACGGGAAGCCACTCATCTACTCGATCAGCGAGTGCCAAGAGGGTGGTGTTGTCACGAAGCCGGAGATCATTCCGGAACCAATGCAGACCGCGGACAGGACTCACGAGGCACACTTATCGTCGAGGATTCGACGCACGAGTCGAGACGCGCTCATATATCCATCTTCTACGCGATCGCCGAGGGTCCAATCGCCACACACTCCCAAGCTTTGTTCGGCATCCCAGAGCGGACCCGATCGCAGGGGGTGCAAAGCGCGGGACAAAAGCCATCGATGCATCGCGGAAAAATCAGTCGGAGGGAGCGCGCTTCCGACGGCCTCTTGGAACGTCAACAGCAGTGATCTCGTCACGTCACTTGCATCGGCGTCAAGATTCGAGGCGCTCCATTCGACGGTTGAATGCAGTACCCAGCAAGCCTCCGGCCCTCGCCCCGGCTTCGAGCTATTTCGCGCGACCCAAGACAAGGTGTCAGAATCAACGAAGGCCGCGTCGAATTCTGGATCATAGGATTCCTTGAATCGAACCATCACCGCGTGACAAGGTGCCATGTTCACGAGCCGCACCTCGCGATCGAACTCCGGAACGCTCGAGAGAAACGGTACAGCCTGTGGTGCTGGGACGGCAATAACAAGCAAATCGAAATCAGGAAATTCAGATCCATCGTGAGCAGTCAGAGTCCACCGCTCCCCAACCCGCTTCACTGATTCGATACGCACTCCGAGCGATATATTGAGATCACCGCGAAGGTCTCGCGCAACCGCGCTCATACCGGGACACCCAACATAACGTTCGACCGGCGATCTTTCAGTTGACTCTCCTCCTCCCGAGAGGCGAACGATTCGACCGGCCCATTTCTCCACAACCCCGTCGGCAAGCCATGCTTCAACTTGGTTGCGGAATTCTTCATCGCGTGCCGTGAAGTACTGGGCGCCGTGGTCGAATGCACCGAAATCAGAACGGCGCGTTGAGAGTCGTCCGGAGGCCCCACGCGCCTTTTCGAATAGCACGACCTCCATCCCTGCGGCTTCGAGTTGTCGTCCGGCGTTTAGGCCGGCTATTCCCGCGCCAATCACCGCGACCCTCATGACGTGCCTCCCTTCACCCATGGCTGCTGGGTAGACGCGTAGTCGTTTCCTCGTAGCTCAAGCACAAGCCCCTGAAGGCGATCAACATATTCGATGCGGTCACCGCACGAAATGGATTCAACCCTCGTCATCCCGCGGCTCCCGCCCCAGAGAGTAACTCGCTGGTCGCGCCTTTGCCTAACATTCTTTAAGCAGCCCGCTACATCGTTCGAATCTTCGGTCACGAATCCCAAATCAAGCACGTTTGCTCGGCTTCCTTCCACTGCGAGAGTCAAGTCTTCTAACGGAACTTCAGCACCCATGAAAACCACTTCGGCTCCTTTGCTTGCCGCGACCAGGCTCGCGACGAGAAGCCCCAGATCGTGACGCTCGCCACTCGGCGTCGCGAAAATAATCCGAGGTCCAACGCCATCCGAACTCCGGATTGAGTCGAGTCGATCAAGGAGTAGAGACCTAAGTATTCCCGTGGCCATATACTCGGAGGAGATCGGCAGCAGCCCAGCCTCCCAGCGGGAGCCAATCTCATGCGCGAGAGCCATCGCATCATTGCGGGCGAAGGTCATCGTCCCCATGCGTTCGACAAGTTCGGCAAATAGGGATCGAACTTTTGAGGCGTCGAGAGCCTCGATCGCTGCTCGAGCCACCATAAAGAGCGACGAATCCGCATCCCAGTCGTGCTCGGATCCTTCCCTTAACAGATCCGTCAACGCCGCATCATCCAGCGTCGCGATGTCTCCAATACGATGACCAGACGCAACTGCTCTCCCGAGCAGTCGGAGGCGCTCTAGATCGGCGGCTGAACACTGACTAGTTCCTCCGCCGCTGCGAGCGGGCAAGACGGCAGCGTGACGCGTCTCCCAGGACCGAATCCTCTCTGCCGCGATCCCTGAGAGCCGAGCGGCGACGCGAATGGGGAACCGTCCTTGTTCATCTTGCTCATCGCTCATTGCTCGCCTCCCTCTGCGGATATTCGGGCCGCCGACTCTAGGGTCTCGTTCATCAGTGTGAAGTTCTCCTGGGCCATCGAGATTGGACAAATTAATAATTACCCGGGGGGATTAATTATCTCGACAATATATAGACTTTGTACAGATTTTATCTTTACATAATTACTTTTATAGACCATTATACTGAAACGCTGACCACACGGAGACAGAAACTATGTCCGCGAAGAACTCCACGAAAGCCCAAGCCGCCCACCTCGAGCCCAGGGACCGGCAGATCCTCCAGAACTACCTCGACGATATTTACGACACCCCGGTCCTTGAGACAGAAGAGCAAAACCGCCTCTTCGTGAATATGGAAGTTGCGGAAGTCAGTCTGCGCGAGGCGCTCGCCCAAATTCCAGCTGTCGCGCAACACCTCATCGAGCGCTGGAACGACCGCCGGGGTCGCGGACTCGTCACAGGAGCCCTTTCAAAGTTCCACCGAGACGGAACGACGAAGAACATCAACGAACGAGTCGATGCAGACCTGGGACGGATAGAGGTCCTCCTCCGCCGACTTTCGGCAGCCAGACAAGGTAAATCCGAACGCCAGCGCAAAGCGCTTGCTCAGGAACTTTTGGCTGCGGACATTTCGCTTCCGATTTTCCTCGCCATCCAGGACGAACTCAACGTTTCCAACCGGAGACGACGTGGACGCCTGCCTCTAGAAGACCAACCTCATCTTCGAGCCGCGAACGAAGCACTCGCTCGCCTAACCGATTCCAAGAATCGTTTTATCCAGCACAATCTTCGGCTCGTCGTTGTCTGTGCCAAGGATTTCCGAAATCGAGGCGTTGCCTTCATCGATCTGATCCAAGAAGGCAATGTCGGGCTTATCCGAGCCGTGGAAAAGTTTGACTTTCGGCGTGGTTACACATTTTCGACTTACGCCATCTGGTGGATCGAACAAGCACTCGTACGAGCGGTCGCAAACGACTCTCGAACGATTCGAATCCCGAGTCCGATTCAGGATCAGCAACGAGCATTCCGACGGCTTGAAGAGTTGCATCGCACTACATCCTCCTCGGAACCCACCCCATTCGAGCTCATCGAAACAATGGGGCTTGATGACGCACTGGGAGACGATCTTCGACGCAGCTTAAGTCCCGAAATTTCCAGCCACAGTATTGTCGGCGGAACCGAAAACCTCACGATTGAGGACACTTTCGCAGCGGAGGCCGACCCCGATCCCGACGCAAAATTCGACAACGAAGCGATTGGCCGACGAGTGGAGGAAATGCTTCCCATCCTCGATGACCGTGCGAAGCTGGTCATAAGAGCCCGTTTTGGTCTTAACGGCGAAGAACCCGCGTCACTTGCCCAAATAGGGGATCGGATTGGCGTCAGCCGAGAACGCATCCGACAGATCGAGCGCCGTGCGCTAGAAGACCTGCACCAGTCCGAGGTTGCACTAGACCTCGGCCGCGAGCTCGGCTGTTGTTAGGAAGGAAATGTAAATGTCGTCCAGCGATAATCATTGGGATTTTCGAGTCTTCTATGACGCCGAATGCCCGCTTTGCGCCCGCGAAATCCAGCTGATTAGGCGCCTGGATCGTAAAAACGGCCGTGTCGACCTGATCGATCTATCCGCACCAGACTTCGACGCCTCTATCTTCGGACTCGAACAAGCTGCCATCGAAGCGAGAATCCACGGCCAGCTTCCGAGCGGCGAAATCATCGAAGGAGTGGATGTGTTCATCCATTTATATCGAGCGGTCGGACTCGGTTGGCTCGCGGCGCCGGCTGGCTGGCCCGGATTCCGAACGCTCATCGACCTAGCCTACGTCTGGTTCGCAAATAATCGATTGCGACTCACCGGGCGTGCCCCGAAGGTTTGCGCGCTGCCCCAAGAGCCCCCGAAGGCCAACTAATCACGCGGCCCGGTTTATTAGCACGCTCGGCTGTCGCCGAACCCGTTCAGGTCTCGCGGCTGAACACCTCTCGCAGCCCTGCGAAATCGGGGTGATCCGCAGCATGAGATGGCGAGTGAGACCAGACGATATCCAAGCTCTCTACCGCGAAGATTCCGGGCATGCGCCAAATATCCCCGGACCGAGGTCCGTTAGAATGCCCTTTGGACTTTGCCCGGCGAGTCGCGCGAAGCACTTGGGGGCCGAGCCCTTCGAGCAAACTGGCACGCCCGACACCGAAGGCGTCGTACAATTCGAGCTCTGGGTCGGCGACCGCGCGAGCTCTCGGCCAATAGCGCCGCAAAAAAACACGCCCCTCCGTGGCGCTCCCCTGAAAGAAGAAGAGTACGTCGGGATAATCTGGATCAGCCTCCTCGGCGGCCCGGATATCAGCAATCGCCTCTCGGCAGAAAATGCATCCAAAATGGCGAAGAAATACGAATAGCGTGCGCTCAGAAACGATTTGGTCCGCCAGCGTCCCGGGGCTTAAACCGACTCCAAACACGGGCCGAACAAGCACGGCCTCTGGAATTCTGGTTCGCTCGTCTGATTCTGAAATTCTGGACAATCAAGACCTCGGTCTACGGGATGATAGATGCTAGCGCCTGATCACTTGGCGCCCATCGCGGAGATACGTTCTATCGTCTGCCGCGAGCCGCAACGCCCGGGCATTGCTCCGCGTCCACGCTCCACGAAGGCTCGCTCGCCTTCATCAACCCGCGACACATGTCGCTAAATAATTCAGGAAGAACAACATGTCGACGGCTGACAACACACCCGATGCGATCGTCATCGGCTCAGGTCCCAACGGCCTCGCCGCAGCAATCGAGCTTGCGCGAAATGGCGTCTCCGTTCGGGTTATCGAAGCCGCTGATGAAATCGGTGGAGGAACGAGAAGTGCGGAGCTCACGCTTCCGGGCTTCGTTCACGATATCTGCTCCGCAGTTCATCCTATGGGCATACTCTCGCCGTTCTATCGACAACTTCCGCTCGATGAATTCGGGCTCGAATGGGTCGTGCCCCCGGCCTCCGTCGCTCATCCCCTCGATGATGGGGATGCAATCATGCTCTACAAATCGCTTGAGCGGACAGCGGAAGGCCTCGGCAGGGACGAACGAAACTATATCCGGCTCATTAAGCCACTCATGCATGACGTGCACGGGTTACTCGCCGACGCCCTGGCGCCGCTCGGAATTCCCAAACATCCGATTCAGATGGCGCGCTTCGGTCTTCGTGCCGCATTCTCGGCCAATCGACTCGCAAAGATCATCTTCAGAGAAGAACGAGCGCGCGCCCTATTAGGCGGATGCGGCGGACATTCAGTCCTGCCCCTGAGTCAGCCGCTCACCGCGGCTCTCGGAACGCTATTCCTACTCACGGCCCACGTCGAGAATTGGCCGGTCGCTCGCGGCGGTTCTCAATCGATCGCGCTCGCACTCGGCCGATATTTCGAAAGCCTCGGCGGCACGATCGAAACAGGGAACCGCGTCGACCGACTGGATGCTTTGCCTAACGCCCCAGTCGTGATATTCGACACGTCTCCTGAACAGCTCTCGACGATCGCCGGTGACGCACTTCCCGCAGGCTATCGGCGCCGACTCGGCCGCTATCGCTACGGCCCAGGGGTCTTCAAGATCGACTGGGCACTCGATGGTCCGATTCCTTGGCGGGATCCGAACTGCCTCGAAGCCTCCACAGTTCATGTCGGCGGCACACTCGATGAAATAGCCGCCTCCGAACGAGCCATGTATCGCGGCCAACATAGCGACCGGCCCTATCTCATCTTGTGCCAACAAAGTCAGTTTGATTCGACGCGCGCGCCGGAAGGGAAACATACAGGGTACGCCTACTGCCATGTTCCCCATGGATCGACGGTCGACCGAACCGAAGCGATCGAAGCGCAAGTCGAGCGATTCGCGCCGGGCTTCCGAGACCTCATTTTGGCTAGACATACTATGAATACGGTCGAATTCGAAGCTCACAATCCGAACTACAAAGGTGGCGCGATCACCGGCGGCGTCGCCGATGCGCTGCAGCTCTTCAATCGCCCGGTCACGCGAATCGACCCGTACGCCACGCCAAACCCAAGGCTCTTCATATGCTCAGCCGCTACGCCACCAGGCGGAGGCGTACACGGACAAGGCGGCTATCACGCTGCGCAGTCCGCTCTCAAGCGTCTCGGACGGAACTCCCGCACATGAACCCGTTCGGCCCTCGACGAATCTGCGCGACGGGGCAAGAGTCTCAGCGAGAAAAGAAGCTCACGCATCGTCCCTATTTGCACCACCACGGAAATCGAGCTCGCTTGCGAAACGCCGTAACTCGACCGCTGGAAGCGAACCCGAACGGCTCCTAAACTTCGTAAATATTTCGAATGCGCTTCTTCGACAATGCAAAGCCCCGTCACTCCTTAAAAGGAACCTTGGAACCATGCGGATCGTACTCTTCCTTCTGACGAACCTCGCGGTCGTCCTTGTGGTCTCGGTCGTTTTTTCCGTCTTCGGAATCGGCGGCGTGCTCGACGAACAAGGAATCGATCTCGACCTTCAGGGATTGATGGCCTACTCCGCCGTTATCGGCTTCACGGGCTCCTTCATTTCCCTCGCCATGTCCAAGTTCATGGCGAAGCGTTCGACGCGCTGTCAAAACATCGAGGATTCACGCGACCCCGAGGCGCAGTGGATCGTAAGCCGAGTGCGGGCGCACTCCGAAGCCGCCGGCATCAGTATGCCTGAGGTCTGCATCTTTCCGGCGAGCGGGCCTAATGCCTTTGCGACAGGAATGCGACGCAACGCAGCGCTCGTCGCCGTCTCGAGCGGCCTTCTCGAAAGCATGAGCCGCAACGAAGTCGATGCGGTCATCGGCCATGAGATCGCCCACATCGCAAACGGCGACATGATCACCCTCACGCTAATCCAAGGCGTCCTGAACACCTTCGTCGTCTTTTTCTCCCGAGTCATCGGTCATTTCGTTGACCGCCTCATATTCAAGACCGAACGTGGTCATGGACCGGGCTATTGGATCGTCTCTATCCTTGCCCAAATCATGCTAGGCGTCCTCGCCTCCATCATCGTCGCGTGGTTTTCGCGGCGCCGCGAGTTCCGAGCCGATATCGGCGGAGCACTATACGCCGGCAGTGAAAACATGATCGCAGCGCTCGAACGCCTAAAGGGCGGAACTGCGGAGCTCCCGGACGGCATGGCAGCCTTTGGCATCGCGGGCGGCGGCGTGGCCGCGCTCTTCTCGACGCACCCGCCACTTGATGAACGCATCGCGGCCTTACGCGCCCACCGGGCCGGTTAGATCACCAGCCCTTAAAACTTTCTCATCGCATTCCGAAATCCGAAGGAGCACTCCATGCCTGCCCACTACTCGGGAACGTCATTCGCTAAACAGTTCGGAGCCTGGGCGGTCATAGCGGGCGGATCCGATGGCATCGGTGGGGCTTTCGCAAAAGACGCGGCAGCACGTGGGTTGAACGTCGCCATTATTGCGAGGCGGGCTGAGCCCCTTGAAAAGCTGGCAAGCCAAATTGCTTCAGAGTACGCCGTTGAAACCCGAACGATTCAAGCAGATCTCACTAGCCAAGACATGGTTGCGCAGATCGCCGCCGCAACAGACGATCTCGACGTCGGCCTCTTCGTCTACAACGCAGGTTCGAGCCTACACACCGCGGGCTTCCTTGATCAATCGGTTGAAGACGCGAACTTCCTCGTTGACCTCAGCTGCCGGGCCCCGACTTTGCTCGCGCATCATTTCGGAACGAGACTTCGCGCACGCGGCCGTGGCGGCATGATTTTCATGTCCTCCCTGGCGTGCCTCGCCGGTAACGGACTCCAGGCCACCTATGCCGCCACGAAGGCATTCGACACGACCTTCGCCGAAGGCCTATGGATCGAGCTCGCACCGCAAGGCGTCGACGTGATGAGCGTGCTCGCAGGTGCGACGCGAACGGAAACGATGCTTGATCAGAAGGCATCTAAATTCGAAGATGCGATGGATCCAACACTTGTGGCCCAGGGCGCGTTCGACCACCTGGGCAAAGGTCCCAACTGGGTTCCGGGGGATGACAATCAAGCCGCCGCAAAAGGACTTTGGCCGGTTCCCAGAGTCGCTGTCGTGAACGCCATGAGTCAAGCAACAGCAGCACTCTTCGACTTGCCCATGAAGCCCGTCGAAGGTCGCGAGTTTCACGAAAACGACTAACGCCTAATCTCTTTCATCATGTAGACGCGCGCAGTTCGTGTCGCGATACGACGACCCTGCATTTGAACCCTCACCCGTAGGAACGCCCACATGAAGATCCCGCGCATCATCTCTGTTGACGATCATGTCGTCGAGCCTCCAGATCTCTGGAGCGCTCGGCTGCCAGCCAAATACCAGGACCGCGGCCCCCGCATCATTCGTGAGCGTGGCAAGATGGGCGGGCCGTTAGGTATGCAGTGGGTCCCCGATTCAAGCGGCAATTGGGCCGACATCTGGTACTACGATGACCTCGTCTCTCCCTTTTCTAGACTCTCGGCAGCCGTCGGTATGGGGGACCTCGCCTTCGCTACGACGACCTTCGACGAAATCAGACCAGGATGTTGGAAGCAAAAGGAACGCCTCGCCGACATGGATGCGAATCATGTCGACGTGTCGATCTGTTTCCCGAACACCCTGCCTCGTTTCTGTGGACAAACATTCATGGAGCGAGAGGATAAAGATCTCGGGCTTCTCTGCGTTCAGGCCTATAACGACTGGATGATCGATGAATGGTGCGCCGGAGAAGGACGCGGACGCCTAATTCCCCTCACGATCGTTCCGCTCTGGGACGTAGAACTCGCCGTGCAGGAAGTGCATCGCTGTGCCGCTAAAGGCAGTTACGCCATCGCTTTCTCCGAGAATCCGCATCCCCTCGGCCTTCCCTCGATTCATACGCGCTACTGGGATCCACTCTTTCGAGCCTGCGAAGAAACGAAGACCGCCGTCTGTATGCACATCGGCTCATCATCCAAGATGCCGATCACCACACCTGACGCCCCCTTCATAGTCAGTTCCACATTGACGTTTCAGAACGCCATGGGTTCGCTGATCGACTACGTCTTCTCGGGGACCCTCGCGCGCTTCCCCGAATTGACGATCGCCTACTCAGAGGGCCAGGTTGGCTGGATGCCCTACGTGATGGAGCGGATGGACAAGCTCTGGGAGGAACGCGTCGACAATTCATTCGGCTCGAACCTGCCCGAACGTCCGACCTCCTACCTAAAAGACCGAGTCATAGGCTGCATCTTCGATGATGAAACGGGGCTCGCGAATCGCGACCGGATCGGGATGGAGTTGATCACCTTCGAGACCGACTATCCCCACGCGGATTCGACTTTCCCGGACACCGAGAAGATCGCAACACAAATTTGCGTGAATGCCGGGCTCTCGGAATCCGAGGTCTACGCGCTCATGCGCGGCAATGCTATTCGCGCATTCGGACTCGACCGGTTCGGCGTCGAGGCCTAGTGCGCTGACTTGAGGCAACGCACGTCCGGCCATCCTCAAAGCCCTCGGCAAGTCGAGTCTAACCGGCCCCTGAACTTTCGACAGGTATCCCTTCGGCAACCCCCCAAGTTCGCAAGGCTTCGACTCTGAGCCAGACAGAGGAGTGGGTGAAGCAGGCAAGCGAATGGCCGGCGGCGATCACTCACTAGTCGAACAAGCGGCTTAGTTCCGCGATCGATCGATTGATTGAAACGAAACGGGGGATCCTGTTAGGCTTCGCCGTCCTCGTCTTAGGCCCCCTACGAGGAACCCTAAGGCTCCAGTACGACCTTGATCGCCCCGCCCTTTCGGTCCCGCGAACGCTCGAACGCCTCGGGCGCGCGGTCCAGAGGGAAACGATCGCTGATGAGCGCATCCGCGACCGCGTCATTGGCTCCCAGGATTGCCGCTGCCGCATCGATATCGCGCACGCTCCCCGAACGCCCGTACATAGCGGAAACGCGAATGTCGAGTTCTTTCACACCAATTATTAGGCCGGGAAGTATCAGCTTGTCCCATGAAGAGGATAGCAGCACGAGCTGTCCCTTAGGTCGCAGCGCATTGCACGCGGCCTCGATCGCGCTTTCGGTGCCGGCACAATCGAGCACGACGTCGTAGTTACCGCCTGAGTTACCACCAGAGCCGCCGCCATCCGCAGGCTCGATTACCTGCGCGCCCAACTGGCGGGCGGCGGCGAGTTGAGCGGGATGCCGCCCGACGAGATCGACTTCGGCCCCGGCGGCGCGCGCCGCAGCAACAGCGCAAAGACCAATCGTCCCCGCGCCCATCACGAGCACGCGAATCGAGCCGTCGATTGCGGCGCGGCGCACGCCATGGACCGCGACGGCCAGGGGCTCCACAAGAAACGCTGTCGTGGCATCCAGACTCCGAGGCAGCGCCACGAGACTCGAAGCCGGCACGAGGATCTGCTCGGCCATTCCGCCGTCGCGTCCCACTCCGAAGATTGTCGACTTCCCCTTCATGCAGACTTGGGTATCGCCCGTCGCGCAGTACTCGCATGCGCCACAGGGTTCAAGCGGCTCGATCGCGACGGGCGTGCCGTCTTCAAGTTGCCCTGAAATTTCGTGGCCTGGGATACCGAAAATTGAGTACCCCATATCGAGCATGGTTGTGTCCGAACCACAGATTCCACAAGCCCGTACGTTCACCAGCACCCCTTCGCCTCGAGGACTTGGCGCATCTTCAACAACCACCTGGCGATCAACAAATTTCACAGCGCGCATCAATTCTCCTTCTGATCGATCATTCGCCTAACGGAAAGCGATTCAATTCTATCGCCCCCTCTAGCTGAAGATCACGCCTTCGACTGTCGGGCGCTGGCGGAAGCGTTCACACCAGGATCGTAGGCGCGGGAAATTCGTCAATACATCCAGGTCCGCAAAGCGCGCAAACTGCAATGCACCCTGAAGGGTACAATCCCCAACGGTCACTTGGTCACCAGCTAAGAAAGGACGACCGTCCTGAAGCGTTTTCTCCAAATGCCCCATGCCGGTTTCCCAGAGCTGCCTGTGGTATTTCGCGACTTCCGGATTCGCCGGCAAACCGATCGGGGAGTTCGTCGAGTGGATCTCTCGCGCGATCGCTATTAGTCCTTGAGCGTCGGCAATTCGCTCAATCTGACGTGCATAGCCCCGCGCCTCTGAATCCGGTCCCCAAAGCGATGTCTCCGGATAAAGCTCCTCTAGATACTCGATGATCGCGAGGGATTCATAAATCACGCGACCGTCATCGAGTTCCAAAACCGGAATCTTTCCGAATGGATTCATCGCGAGAAACGCTGGCGTTTTTTGTTGTCCCTCTACTAGGTTCACCGAAATTTCTTCGAGCTCGATCTTTGAGCCCGCATGAGCCTTCTCTGCGAGATAGAGACGGACCTTCGCGCCGTTCGGAGCAATCGCAAAAACGTGCAACTTCATCATGGCTACGTCTCCTTGATCTGAATCGCACCGGCGTTCTTGCCTTCGACGCGACCCGCGCGGCGATTCGCTACGACAACGCGGATGCGATCAGCGGGCACATAGAGCTCTCGCATCATGTAGGACTGAAGCTCGCTGGCGTAGTCCATTCGAGCAAGCGCACCCTCCATGCAGAGCATCCAAGCATCTCGCTCCGCTTCTTCCACGGGAAGATGCTGGTGAAAGATCGGGATTTTGATCGAGCCGTACTTTTCCGAGTAAAGCTTAGGTCCACCCGTCCACCCGCTCAGAAAGCACGCAAGCTTGTCAATCGACATCTCGAGATCCGAGGGGTGGAGATCACGGATACGTTTCGCCTCGGGCAGGGTATCCATCTCTTCATAGAAGAGTTCGACAAGCCGCCTAATTCCCTCGACGCCGCCAAGCGCGCGATGGGTCGCATCCTCGTGCCCGTAAGCGCTCGTCTCTTCGGAGCTCTCGGTCATGGTTTCGTTTCTCTCTTCGCGGGCGCTTCCGAGATTAAAGCACAAAGGCCTAAGGAGCTTCGTGCACACACAAAATCAGTCAGTCTGTAGAGCGCGCTCAACACCTAGTTCATACACCCGCAGGGTATTAGGATTGGAAATTTCTTGGCAAAACGTGTCGTCGAGACATCCCTGCTCGACTCGACTTGCTGTTTCCATATCAGCAATGGCTTTCTTTGGTTAGCGGCTCGCGGCCTTTAGGCTGACGCGCTCAATACGACCATTCCATTCAAAGAGTGGAGCGTAGTCGCCGGCCGGCGAACCCGAATCTGTCCCTACATCGAAAGTCTCATCGATCGAAAAGAAGCCCGGCACACTTCGCAGAATTTTCCCAGTCGCGACTTCCGTACCGTCGACACGCAATCGAAGCACCGCGCCTCTGCCGTAAGGAATTCGGTCCCCGCGACCCGCTTCATCATAATCGAAGCGAATCTCAACCCGTCTCGATCCTGGCACGAGAGGCTCATCCCCAACGATCGTCGTCCACGTCTTCCCAAATAAATTGTAGACATAGGCAGGTCGACCGTCTTCGGTCACATAGAGTGCCCATCCCGCTACGACCCCGCCCTGGGTCGCAAGCACGCCCTGACCGCCCCCTTCAGGCACGACGATCTCTGCGATGATGCGATGGTCGCGGTTTTTGAGGTCCGGAACGGCAGACTCGTGCAACCCCACCGCTCCGGCGTAGTAAGTCCCTTCATCAAGGTCCTCGCCGAGGCCGGGAATCGGCGCTTCGCCCGAGGGTCGTCCGCTGATCGGCAAAACTTGATGTCGTCCCGCTTCCGCCCAAAACAGATTCTGCATTTGGCGTAGCTTCTCGGGATGCTCCGATGCTAGGTCGCGCGACTGACTGTAGTCATCGCTCAAATTGTAGAGTTCCCAAACTTCAGGTCCTGTCTGCGTTGATGTTGATACCAGTCCCGCCCAAGGGACTCGCGCACGATTGCGCGTCGAGGCCATCCAGCCTTCGTGATAGAGCGCGCGATTCCCAAGAATCTCGAAGTACTGAGTGTTATGTCTCTCCGCCGCGTCCTCGTCCGAAAAGCTGTAGAGCAGACTCGTTCCGTCCATGGGACGCTGCGCCACTCCGTTCACTTCGACGGGTGCCGCGACGCCGACCGCTTCGAGGATCGTCGGGACCACATCATTCACGTGACCGAATTGACTCCGCAGCCCCCCGCGCTTCTGAATTTTTTTGGGCCAGCTCACAACGAGCGGATTCCGCGTCCCGCCTAGATGAGAGGCGACCTGCTTGACCCATTGAAAGGGTGTATTCGTGGCCCATCCCCACCCGGCGGCGTAGTGGGGATAGGAGGTCGTTCCGCCGATTTCGTCGTAGCGTTCCAGAAGCTCGTCCGGCGTCTGCACTACGCCCTGAATTCTGCCCATCTCATTCCAGGTTCCGTAATCGGCACCGCCCTCGCCGCTCGCACCGTTATCCCCAACGACGTAGAGCACGAGGGTATTGTCGAACTCCTCTGCTTCACGCAGCGCTTCAAAAACTCGGCCGACTTGTTCATCTGTATGCGCGAGAAATCCCGCATACACCTCCATGAGTCGAGATGCGACGCGCATAGCTTCGGGTTCGAGTGAGTCCCACGCACGCAATTCTTCGGATCTAGGGGTGAGGACGGCGTCTTTCGGAATCACGCCTAGCTTTTTCTGACGTTCGAATGCTTGCTCGCGCTCGATGTCCCAACCATGGTCGAAGCGCCCTGAAAAGCGGTCGATCCATTCTTTGGGTGCGTGGAGTGGTGCGTGCGTTGCGCCTGGAGCGAGGTAGATGAGGAAGGGTTGGTCGGGGCGAAGCGATTGCTGCAAGTGCATCCACTCGATCGCCTGGTCCGCGAGATCCTCAGTCACGTGATAGTCATCGCCCGCCGGCCGATCAACGGGGCGCGTGCCTTCGAACAACGTGGGCTCAAATTGATGCGTCTCTCCGCCCAGGAACCCGTAAAAATGTTCGAAGCCCACCCCCGTAGGCCAACGATCGAAGGGGCCATTAGGCGACGCCTCGTGGTCGGGGGTGAGGTGCCATTTCCCAAAAGCTGCCGTCGCGTAGCCATGCTGCCGAAGAACCTCCGCAACGGTCGCGGATTCCGCGCTCAGCAGGCCGGCACGACCTCGATAGGGCTGCACGCTGTTCAATACTGCGCCTACGCCCGCGGCATGCGAGTTGCGTCCGGTCAGGAGCGAAGCACGGGTCGGCGAGCAGATGGCCGTCGTGTGAAATCGGTTGTAGCGGAGGCCGCCCTTCGCGAGCTCGTCGAGTGCGGGCGTCGGAATCGCACCGCCGAAGGTCGAGGAAGCCGAATAGCCGACATCATCTAAAAGCACGATCACAACATTCGGAGCGCCCGCAGGAGGCGTCGTCGTCGCGAAATTGTGCCGCGGAACTTCTTCGACCCTTAGCCCAACGGGCCCGGGCGGAGTGAGCGATCGCATAGGCAGAACGCGTCCCGGAAGCGCTTCGCTCCCGGCGACCGCAATGCCAGCCCAACTCGATACGAGAATCGAAATCAACGGGGCGGCGATCCCAAGGACCGCAATTTTACGGAGTCGATGCAGCGGAGTCATAAAGGCCTCAGGCTAATGGTCAGCCCGAGACTTTACGTCCAATTCCTCCCAAAAGCGCGACCCCTTCGAGGTTCTCTCCGTTCACTGAGAGATCGACTGCAATTCCGTCGAGCCTCATTGAGACCGCCTCTGCAGTCTTCTCTCCGACAGTATCCGCATCGCCGAAAATCAGAGCGTCTTAAGCGAAGCTCTTCGCCGCCTCCCGAAACCCGAACGAATTCGAGCGTGGCTAAGTCAGTGACTTTGCCCAGAGCTCAAATGCGGCCAAAGTCCGCTCGAGCCGAACTCGAGTGAGCTCGTCCGTCAGGGCGCCTGATTCATCAAACTTCTCATGCGCTGCTCCGACTGTAAAACTCGGCGCCAAATGCGTAGGGGTCAGCGTCCCGCCGAGGACCGACGTGAGCTGCGCCCAAACCCGGGCCCCTCCCGAAGGTGCGACGGACTGAGCCATGACGAGGGAAGGCTTGCCCTTTAAGGGCGATCTAAATGCCGGACGTGATGCCCAGTCGATCATATTTTTCAGGGACGCGGGAATCCCGTAGTTGAACTCCGGCGTGACAAAGAGGAGTCCGTCGGCATTGGAAACCTGGTTGAGCAGAACCGTCACCGCGGCCGGCTTCTCATCTCCGTCGAGATCCTGATTATAAAGCGGGACATCGCCCCCGTCGGTGTACTCAAAGGTCATTCCATCTGGTGCGACTGATTCGGCGGCGAGCCCAAGCTTCCGGGTAAAAGATGCGGCCCGCAAGCTGCCTAACAAAACGAGAATCTTCACAGATCAAATTCCTTCAAGTGGATATTGCATTCGTTTCAAGAGGCGTCGCCTCAATAAATTGATCGAGAAGCACTCGCGCATCTTCATCGCGCATCTGCACCGGGGGACTCTTCATATAGTACGCGCAGGCCGAATCGAGCGGGCCACCAATGCCACGATCCAAACCCAATCGCGCACACCGAATCGCGTCGATCACAACACCGGCGCTATTCGGCGAGTCTTGCACCGAGAGCCGCAACTCCAATTCGATCGGGACATCGCCGAACGCACGCCCCTCCGCACGAATAAACGCGACCTTGTTGTCTTTCTGCCAAGGAACATAGTCGGACGGGCCGACGTGAATATTGTCGGAGGAGAGACGCGTCCCCAGTTGGCTCTGGACCGATTCCGTCTTGGAGACTTTTTTCGATCGCAATCGCTTCCGTTCCAGCATGTTCAGAAAATCTGTATTCCCGCCGGTATTCAGCTGATAGGTTCTGTCAATCTCAACGCCTCGGTCGGCGAAGAGCCTCGCAAGGGTCCGGTGCACGATCGTTGCGCCGACCTGGCTCTTGATGTCGTCTCCGACGATCGGAAGACCGGCCTTCCGAAAACGGTCCGCCCAGCTCGGATTCGAGGCGATGAAGACCGGAATGCAATTCACGAATGCGACACCCGCTTCCAAGCATGCCTCGGCATAACATTCGACCGCAGCTTGGGAACCGACCGGAAGAAAGCAGACAAGCACTTCAGCCCCGTTTGCCCGGAGCTCTGCAGCCACATCCACTTCCGGCACATCGCCAACCCGAAACGCCTGATCATCGGGATAGTCCGTCATATGATCCGCAACCCCATCGAGCAGGGGCCCCCGTTTCACAACCACTCCCGTCGCGGGCAGCTTCTCTTGAAAAACCGTCGCGCAGTTCGGCTCGGCAAAGACCGCCTCTTCGAGAGGGCGCCCCACCTTACGTTCGTCAACATCGAAAGCCGCGACGAACTCGATCTCGTGGGGACGAAAGCCGCCCAAGTTCGGATGCATCAGCCCTACCGCCTTACCGAGTTCATCGGAAAGTCCCGTGTTCTCAGACGAAGGCTCGACCTCGTCCTCTAAACTCTGCTTCGGATTGTTCTCCGGGCGATGTTCCGGACTATAGAAAGTGACGCCTTGTACGAGAGCACTCGCGCAATTCCCTACCCCTGCGATGCCAACACGAATACTGGCCATGGACGAGTATCTCCTTAACATCGAGTCCCCCCGACTTCGATGAATCTGGTGAACAGCGCAGCGTAGCCCTGTTATCCACTAGCGGACAAAGTGATCTTCAGCGATCGACTGGCGTCACGCTCGCGCTTCGAATCCAGACGTCCCGCCTATTGGCAAGCCGCACCCGCGTCCAATCCTCACGCACGTCGAGGAGCGTCACCTCGACCCCGGCGGGCAGAGGCTCAGGGAGCGCCAGCGTGGAGAGCGACGAATCGGCTGAGCGTGCCGAGGCGTCCTCGGCTGTGATGATTGCAAGCGCGCCACGCGCTTCATCCTCGGGGGCGAAGAGCGTAAATGCAGTGACTGCCCATGCTCCTCCCGCAAGTAGGGCAAGACCCCGCCAGGCGCCTTTACGATGTCGAACAGAGACCGCGACGAAGAGTCCCATCGCGAAAAATGCCACAGAGGAGGCGAGTACCCGTGTCGCACGCGGCACGCGAGAAGGGTCAAAAGTCCCAAGCAATCCGTCCGTTGCGCCCGGGCGCGGGACCCAGTTCGGCAAACTACTTCGGACGGTTCCGAGATTCTGCCTCGCCGTCGGAGCATCGGGATCGAGCCTAAGCGCACGGTGATAGGCCAGAACAGCATGTCCGGCATGTCCGGCCTGAAATGCAGCGTTTCCGAGATTCGTCCAGAGAGACACTGAATCCAAACCATCCTCGGTCACCGAAGCGAATCCGCGCTCCGCCCGAGCGAAGCCCGCGAGGCGTGCATCCCTATCGCGCTCCGAGAGCGCTTCGGTGTAATCAGAAATCGCGTTTTCGAGCCGGGCTATACGATCAAGGCTATCACCGGTCTCTTGCGTCCTCGCAGGAGCCGTGGGAATCACCAAGAGAACCATCAGCGCGAACAAGACGCCTGTCCTCCGGAAAAATCGGGCAGCGTGCGCGCGCATATTAGGCGAGTGCTCGTGGGTCATTGATCAGCCCCTTTCGTTCCGGCTCGTTCACGGACCGCAAGCGCGGTCGCCGCACGATCCATGAGGGACGCTGGCGCCACGGAGCCGCTCGCATCAGGAGAGAACCGAAGCGCATCACATTCTGCAATCAATCCGTCGATCTCCGGATCCGCCTCTTCAGGCAGCGCCGCGACCAGCTCGCGCAAAACGCGCCCAAGTATCGATGCACCTTCACGGGCATTCGCCGACCTAGCAGTCAAAATCCCTTTCGCAGCCGCAGAAAATGCCTCGGACCGCGCAGTGTCCTTTGGGTCACGAGCCTGCACGCGGAGTTGCCATACGGAGAACGCGAGTAACGCAAAGCCGAGCGCGTAGAACGCCACGGGCCAATACTGTGATGTCGGGGCAGCGCCTTCTTCGCCCAACAAGATTTCCACATCGTCCTCGATCGCCAAATTTGCGCCGCTCACGGCCATCGAAGTACTGCGTTCGGGTCGCACAGAAGGCTCGCTATCACCCTCGCGCGCTCCCCGCGCGGCCACCGACGATCCTTGGAAAAGTGCTCCCGAAGAAGCGTCTGAAGAAGCG
>JASDVF010000050.1:151466-171454 GCA_041440805.1 Myxococcota bacterium
AAGAAGCGCCTAAAGAAGCGTCTCCCGAGCGCCGCGCGACATCATCCGCGCCGATAATCTGTGCGGCCCCAACCAAAAGCGCGATCGGCCGTGAGTGGGTTGTTTGATAGGTCCGCGTGCCGGCATCGAACCAGGAATATGCAACCGCGGGAATTTCTCGAACGCCCGCATCCAATACACGCAGGCTCGCTTCAAAGTGCTTTCCGCTTTCATCAACCAGACCCGCAGGAGCTTCTTCGGGCAATCTGAATTGCTTTGGATCAAAAAGCCCTGCAGCATCAAACGGCGGAAGGCCCGCTGTCGTTAGGTCGCCCTCTCCCTGCAATCTAAATTGAAGAGTGATTGGCTCCCCCAGCTGAACAACGCTGCGGTCGGCGCTGACTTCGAGCGTAAATCCCTGCCCGACTGCTCCCGCGAAGCTAGGCGGCCGGCCTGCTCGTGGGACTTCAATCACTTCCAGCCGAACCGGATCACCCTCGGCCATCAAACGCTCCGAGGAGGTTGCCTGGCGCTGATTAAATAGACCCTTTCGAAAGCCTCGCCCTCGACTCATCATGGCACGAGGAGCAGAAGCCCTGATCTCTCCCGTACTCAAAGCGATCATCGTCCTCTTCGCCCGAACCTCGAGCACCGCCCGCCCTCCGATCCGAATTTCCTTCGCAATCGCCGGCAGAGCAATCGTGCCCAGCGAAGTCTCGAGTTCAAGCTGCGCATCCGCCCCGGGTACCGGCTCGTCCAAGAAGCGAACGTCCTTGTTCTCGAAGAGCGGAACAGATGAGGTGAGCGAGATCAGATCGCGCTGTGCTTCCCGATCAACCCGAAGCACAACCTCAATAGGCACCTTCTGCCCCACGAAGATCGGACCCTCGGGAAGATTTAGTTCCAGAGAGACGAGTCCCGTCCTAGCTGCGCTGCTCACACGGATTCTCTCTGGCCGAGTCGTTCTAGAGGTCGTTCCCTGGCGCACCCTGAAGGCGGGAATATTGAAGACCCCATCTCGATCAACGACGAGCTCATAGCGATAGATAAAACGTACTTCTTTCGATCGCGTCAGCTTTCCGTTTATGAGCGAGATCGAGGTGGAGCTGCTGTCGGAAACTCCCGCATAACGAAGCCGCCCACCCACGATCTCGGGGACATCGACCTCGGGCGTAGAGTTCTCGTCAAACTGACTTGCGACGATCTGAACCGTGATCGGCTCGCCAATATAATGCGGCCCGCGATCGGTCTGAAGCTGCACATCCTGCGCCTGGGCCACCCAAGATGCCATCAGCGAGAAGCCCAAAAAGAGCCCCATCGCAACGAGTCCGCGCGTCGTTATGCGTAGGCGCATCGGTCCGTGAGCGGCGATTGTCTTCGCCCCACTCGCATGCCCCGCCCCAATGACTTTCAACCGCGTCACCTACTCACCAATCCCGATCCACCGGTTGAGACCGCCGCTCCGCACGCTCCCGCTCTTGATCACGGCGCCGCTGCGCCTCACGATCCCGCACGCCTTGAAGCAGCTGCGACGGATCGGCTTCTGATTCCTGTTCGGCCGCCTCCTCATTGTCGCCCGAAGTTTCGCTTTCGTCCTGCTGCGATTCCGACTCTTGATCTTCTTTCTCGTCCTCGTCGGAGTCTTGCTGATCCTCGGAGTCCTGATCTTCATCCTGCTGCTGATCTTCCGGCGGCGGAGGCGGCTCAAGAAGCGCCAACGCCGCTGCCAACTCAGTGACCGCCTGTTTCTGCAACTCAGTCGCCGGCGGCAAGGCACCAACAGGGTCCCCGAAGATCGAACGCGTGTCGCGCATCGAAAGCTGTGCAGTCGCGACGTGCTCCGCGGCCCGACGCAGCGTGTCCCCGTCCGGCTGCCCCTGAGCCTCCGCTTCCGCGGGCGCTGAAGCCGCTTGCTCGAGCAAGACATCCGCGATCGTTCCGGCTCGCTCTTCTAAAGAGCCCTGTTCACCGTCCAATGCGCGCAAACGTTCAGTCGTATCCGGCCCCCGCGGCTCGGAAGGCGCAGTGCTCCCTTGGCTTGCGGACCCCGGACCAGCAGCCGCGGTATCGACATCGGCCTGCGCGCCTTCCGTCGTCCCGCTCTCAGCCACCGACAACGCCAGCGCTTCCTGGGTGTCATCGGCAAGATTAACTTGATCCCGAGCAAGCCTGCGAAGGTGCTCGACGAGCGTAAAGAAGAGTGTTCGGATGGCATCCAGATGGTCACGTGCGCGCGCAGAGGAGCCCCCTGCCTCTTCCCAGAGAGGCACACTCGGGAGTAGGCCATCCGACGTTTCGCGCATAGCGCCTTCGGCTAGAGCAAGCAGTTGCCCTGCCACTTCGAAGCGCTGTTGTTCCATCGCCACAGGATCCGGCGCTTCGGGATCCGGCGAAGGAGCCTCCCCGGATTGCTCGACCGCCGCTTCGACTTCCGCGATTCGGGTTGCCCGCCTGCGAGCAAGAAGGTCCACGAGGCGCGTCGCCCGCGCAGTGTTTTTCGTCTGTAGATCACGAAGCGCTGGCGCGAGTTCACTTCGATCGATGGGCCCGTCTTCCTCCAGCACAAAGTTCGTCAACCGAGATTGGTCTTGATGAGCGACTTCCAATAGCTGGTCCAAATCAAAGAAAGCTTCTTGCGCCTCGGCAAGCTGCTTTCCTGCGTCACTTTCCGCAGCAAGTGCGTCAAGTAAAACGCCAGCCTCGATCTCGCTCGTTGCCTGAGACAGTGATGCCCCTGCGGCGACCACTAAGGGAGCCGCTTCTATCAGCGCCTGCTTGAGTGCCGCGCGATCGGCTGGGCTGGGCTCTCCCTGCGCCGGCGGCTGGCCGGGCGGCACTTCGGAAGCCGCTGCCGCTGCTTGCTCGGCTGCACTTCCTAGCCGAGCACCAAGCTCTGACACTCGTTCTTCAAGTCGCCGCCCTTCTTCGCCTAACGACTCCGTCGTCAAGAAGGCGGGCACACGCGCATCTGCTTCGCGGTCACCTAATGCATCTTCCGGAAGTGGTCGCGCCTTAGATACGAGTGCCGCCGTCGAGCGTATAAGTCCGCCAACCTCTTCGAGCAAAATACCAACTTGTTCCACCGGATCTCTAAGTTGGTCTCGCGCCCGCTTGAGCTCTCCCAAGGCAGCCGCACCGCGGCGGTAGGCTCGCTCCGCACGACTCTGTCGAAGCTGTCGCCGCGTCTGTCCCATACGATCAATTGCACTATCTAGGTAGACAAGTGTTCCTTCCAGCTGTGCAGCGCGAAGTGCTTCGTCGGGAGCCCGCGTCTCTTCGGACATGTTCATGATCGCATCGCGCTCGCGAACGATCCGCTCGGCGAGTTCATCGCTTTCCGAGAGAAGTAATCGCTGTGCTGTCGCCTCCGCGTGAAAAGCACTTTCGAGCCGCTCGGCGGAATCAAGTTCCCCGGAACGAACGACCTCCTCAAGGAGCGCAGCACTCACAAGCGATCGCTCCCGCTGTGACGTGATCAATGCGTCGAGAACGTCCTCGATCTTGCCCTCTTCGGTCTGCGCGATCTCATCAGCCAGCATGAGCGCGCGGCGCAGCGTGACCTCCAAGTTATGCCGGGGCGAGTCATCGTCGGGCCGCATTCCCACGGCTTCACGAAACCAATCAGCCGCTTCATGGAGCGCAGTGAGCGCCGCTTCCTTATCGCCCTCTTGCTGCTCGTCGGCCTGCGCGACCGCCGTGACACCAAGATTATAGGTCGCCGCAAAGCGAAGTTCGGGATCATCCGGCGCTTCGCGCCGCGCATCGCGAAGCAAAGTCGCCGCCGTCACAAGCTCACCAGAAGCCAGAGCCGCGTTGGCGCGGTTGAAGCGTTCTCGCACGCTCTCTTCGGAACGCACAGGCGATTCGCTTGCCGCCCCTTCGCCCTGCGTTGTTGCGCCGGCTGCGAGGTCAAGAACTTGGCTGAGGATGCCTGCCTCGTCGTCTTTCGTGTTGTTTGTGGTGTTGTCTGTAGCGTTATCTGTGGCCGTGGGCATTGAAGCCACACCCGTGGGTTGAGCCCATGCTGCGCTCGGCTCGACCGCAGCGATCGACAGCGACGCCAAGAATACTATGAGGCTTCGGGCGCCACGTCCCGTGCTCCCTGCTGCGACCCATATACCCGTGAGCAAACAGATGAAAGCCACCAGCAAGAATAGTTGATAGGCCTCATCGCGAATCGTACGTCCGCGATCATCCATCTTCCCCCGCGTTAGCGGCGAGATATGAGCATCATAGATCGAGGCGAGGTCCAACACCCCGGTGCCCGCCGGCACAAAGGCGCCGTCTGTTGCGAGGGCGAGTTCGCGCAAGAGGTCGCCGTTCAATCGACTAATGACCGGGCGACCTTCGCTGTCTCGGACTTGAGTGCGCGCGCCAGTGCGGGGATCACGCACGAAGATCTCGCTGCCGCGTTCGTCGCCGAATCCAATCGCGATGATTTTGATGCCGGCTTCGGCGGCGGCCTTGGCGGCGTCGACAGCGAAGGAGTCGTGGTCTTCGCCATCCGTGATCAAGATCAGCGCTCGCTGAGCAGGGCCCGGAGCGCCAAAGCCTACGACTGCTCGACGAATGGCTTCAGCCAACTTCGTGCCACCCCGCGGTACGCTATGCGGGCCCGCTTCATCAAGTGCCAAGCGAAGAAAGCTCTTGTCCGGCGTCATCGGCGAGAGGACGCTCGCGCGCCCCGCGAAGGCGATCAACCCAACATGGTCGTCGCCGAGATACCCAAGAAGGTCCCGTATCTCCGCCTTGGCCCGTTCGAGTCGATTTGGTTTCGCGTCGTCGGCGAGCATCGAACGCGACACATCGATCGCGACCATGATCTCTGCCCCGACCCGAGGTGTCGCGACGAAGCGTTCGCCCATTTGCGGCTGCATAGAGGCGACCGACATCGCGAGCCCCGATACGCCGAGAAGCACATAACGCAGCATACGGCGCCACTGTGAAGGACGGTCCACGAGTTGGCCTTGCATCAAAGGAGAAATCAGCCGATCAAGAACGTCGCTGCCCCGGCGCTCCAGTAGGCCGACAGCGAGCCACACGCCCAGCCATACCCATACGGCAGCCACCCATTCCGGTCGCGCGAAGGAAATCGGCCATTCGTTCATGCCGGCAACCTCCGCAACCAGCTTCCAGAAAGCAGTGACGCAGCTCCGACGCAACAAAGAGCGGCGACTACGAAGGGGAGGAAATGATAGGCGTACTCGAGATAGCGAATCTCGCTCACCTCGCTCCGTTCTAGTCGCCCGATCTCCTCGATCACTTCGCGCAGCGCATCTTCATTGGTCGCATGAAAATAACGACCACCGCTTCGCTGGGCGATCTGCTGGAGCACCACCTCGTCGATCTCTACATAGGCGCGCCCGAGTCGAGTGCGCCCGTCTCTCGTCTGTACCGGCATCGGTGCGTAGCCCGTGGTCCCGGCGCCCACCGTGTACACCTTGATTCCGTATTGCGCAGCGAGATCCGCAGCCACCAGGGGCTCTATGTCGCCGGCGTTGTTAACGCCGTCGGTCAGCAGAATCACAACCTTCGAAGCAGTTTCCTGACGGCGAAGACGTTCTACGGCGAGTGCTAGGCCCTCGCCGATCGCCGTCGCATTCTCGTCCTGATTCGTCGGCGTTTCGAGCTGCTGAATAATCGCGGCGAGATTGCCATGATCTAGGGTGAGCGGACAGAGTCCATCCGCATAGCGAGCAAAGGCGACAAGGCCAATTAAATCATCCGGTCGCCCCTCGCCGAAGTCGCCCCCTCCAACAACGAAGTCCCGAAAAATTTGTTTTACGACGTCGAGACGACTCGTGCCGTTGTCACCCCGAACGAAGTCCCGCGCTTCCATCGAACCCGACCGGTCAACCACCATCGCAATCGCGATGCCCTCGTGCTTCACCTCGCTCACGGAGTCGCCGGTCCGCGGCCCTGCAAGCGCAATCGCGAGCAGGACCGTGGCACTCGCCAATAATGCAGCCGGCAGCCAAAGCAATCTCGCACGGAGCGAACGGCTCTGCGTCGTTACGATCGAGAGGCTCGAAAGGGTTACCGCGGCGGGGAGTCTATGAGCGGATAGGAAAACGATCGGCGCGAACAGCGCCAGTAACAGAAAGAGGGGGTGAGAGAATTCGAAACCGCTTCCGGCGAGATCAGGCATGTTGGCCCTCCTCCCGCGTGAGGGACAGATCGGACCCCTTTGTACCAACCTGATCCCGAGTCTCTTCGAGGAATCGCTCAGCGGAGCCAATCGCTTCGGCAACCGCAGAGGCTTCGGGCCGAAGTCCCGCAAATTTCACGAGATCGGCCTGTTCCAGAAACGCCCGCAGCATTTTTTGATGGGTGCGTGCTAGGTCGGGGGAGCGGCCCATTTCGGAGAGAAATTCCTGCGTCGTGAGTTCAGGAGAACGCAATCCAAAGCGGTCTTCCAGATAGCTCCGCACAATCAAGGAGAGTCGAACATAAAAGGCGTCCATCGTCGCCGCATCCGGTCGACCTGCCGCAAGGAGCGCATCCATCTCCGTGCGTGCGACTTCATAGGCGCTTTGTTTGCGGCGCCTAGCACGTGCGGATTGATAGGCGCGAAAGATAACGGGAGAAGCGATCGCCAAAGCGCCCGCGATCGCGAGGGCCCAAACCCACCATTCGGGTCCACCCTCTCTACGCGGTGCAAGATCTGAATGAGCCGGCTCAAGAACGAGCGGCGCGTCATCCGCGAGTAGCGGCGCAACCACGAGCGAGAGCCGGTCGGTCAGAATTTCATAGGCGTCTTCGCCATCCGGCGCGGACGCCTGTCCCGGACGTCTGTCCACGAATTCGACACGCAGGGGCGGAATCGACTGCGGTCCTGACCGCGAAGGTTGCAACCGATATTTTTGACGGGAGACGGTCCGACCCTGGTCGTCGAGTCGGTCGCTCGGTGCGAAATCGATAATCTCGAAACGACCGAGTGCTTCTCCAAACTCAGGCATCAAGACTTCGATATCGGGCTCGGCCGCGACTTCGAGTTCGAGCTCGATGATGTCACCTATCACGGGCCTTGCGGGTCGAACGACCTGAAGGACCTGCACAGGGCCACGCTCAAACTTGCGACGAAGCTCCTCTTCTACTGCTTCTTCGGCGCCCCACACGGCTGTGCTCGCCACTAAAACCATGGCTAACACCAACTGGTAGAGAAACTGCATTACGACAGGTGCGGACCTTCGCTTCATCGCCGCCCCCGCCGCCCGCGCATTCGGAAGAAGCGAACTAATGGATCGACCACATCACCCGCGGCATCCACGTGAATAAAATCGATCCCAAGTGAAGCGAAGCGAGTAGCCAGCTCCTCGACTCGGGTTGCCGCGCGGGTGTGAGCTTCTTCCCTGAATGCCCGGGACCCCGTATCCACAACGCGGGCTTCCCCCGTCTCGGCATCACGTAGCGCAACGAGTCCGACATCCGGCACGTCGAGCTCTACCGGATCCGTCACGAGCACGGCGATTACGTCGTGCTTCGTATTCGCGGCCACCATTGCGTGCTCATAGTTGTCGTCGAGAAAATCACTCACCACGAAGCAGATTGTGCGGCGCTTCGTGACGCGCATCAGAAACTCGAGCGCAAAGCCAAGATCAGTCGCTTCGCGCGGCGACCTTGGGCGACGTTGTCGCGCGGTCGCTTGCTTCCACATACCGCCAAGACGCTCTAGCCAGCCGATCTCCGATTGAGAAGCTGCGGCCTGTTCCTCTTCATGAGCGAGCACCTCACGAACGACACGCAGTGCGTGCTTCTGGCCCTTACGCGGAGGAATATATTGTTCGATGTCTCCATGAAAAAGCGCGAGTCCGACCTTGTCATCGTTGCGTGTGGCACTGAATGCAAGCAGCGCACACAGCTCCGCAGTGGCTTCGCGTTTGCTCCGAATCGTCGATCCGAAATTCTGAGAGGCCGACACGTCCGCCATCAGCATTATGGTGAGCTGTCGTTCCTCGACATAGCGTTTGATATAGGGCTCACCCGTTCGTGCCGTAACGTTCCAATCGATCGACCGAACATCGTCCCCGGGCACATAAGGCCGGACCTCATCAAACTCCATCCCCCGGCCCTTGAAGACCGAGACGTACTCCCCCGCCAGCACGTCGGCAACCTGACGGCCGGTGCGTACTTGGATCTCGCGAACGCGTCGGAGGATCTCGCTAGTGAGCATGGGGTTCGAATGCCGCTCGCTAAGGGACGAGGACGCCAGCGAGGATTCGTTCGATTACATCCTCGCTCGTCTTGCCCTGGGCCTCAGCTTCGTAGCTGATTGCGATGCGATGACGCATAACGTCTAGCGCTAGGTTCTTCACATCATGCGGCGTCGCATAGCTGCGCCCCTGCAGGAACGCATTTGCCTTTGCGGCCCGCGTCAAGAAGAGCGAAGCACGCGGGGACGCGCCGGTTTCGATCATGCCATCGAGGTCTGAGATCCCTGCGGCCTTCGGGTCGCGAGTCGCATGAACGAGATCGACGACGTAGCCCTTTACCTTCTCATCAATAAAGACTTGGTTCACGGCATTCCGTGCCGCCATGATCTGTGCCGGCGTCGCCACCTTTGAAACCTTCGGCTCGGGCTGACCGCTCGCCATCCGGTCCACTATTTTTCGTTCTTCTTCCTTCGTCGGATATCCCACGACGACCTTCAGCATGAAGCGATCGATCTGGGCCTCAGGCAGCGGATACGTGCCCTCCTGTTCGATGGGGTTCTGCGTCGCGAGCACGAGAAAGGGTTCATCGAAGTGGTACGTCGTGCCACCAATCGTGACCTGCCGCTCTTGCATGGCTTCGAGCAGTGCCGCCTGTACTTTCGCGGGCGCCCGGTTAATTTCGTCGGCGAGAATCAGATTCGAAAAAAGCGGGCCCTGCTTGACGGAGTAGGTCCCTTCCTTGGGATTAAAGATCTCCGTTCCGATCACATCCGCAGGAAGCATGTCCGGCGTAAATTGGATTCGGGCGAAATTGGTGTCCACTGCCGTCGCAAGGCTCCGCACGGTCAGCGTCTTCGCTAGACCGGGGACGCCTTCGAGCAGAACATGCCCGCCTGTGAGCAAGCCGACGATCAGACGTGAGATCATCTCCTCCTGCCCGACCACGACCTTGGCGACTTCATTGATCAGGTCACGGCAGACCTGAAGATGTTCGTCGGCTTGCGCTTGCCCCTGGGCCTGGCCTGCGGCCTGACCGGACGCTGTAACAGAGGAGTCCCCTGTTGCTTCCGTCCTATCGCTCATCTTTTTCTCCTAATCCTTCTCGCGGCCCACTCAAAATGAGCTCGCATCTGCCATCTCAAATTCGGCGCGCGCCGCGCAGACACGGCACACCCGCAGCAAATACACGCCGGCCGTGGCTCGTTCTTCGATGCCGCTCTCGACCGGCTGGTTCCCAACTCGAGGCTGGCTGCGTGAAATTATGCAGCCCACTGAATCCTCGGCAACGGGTCTTCAGCATTTTGCGACTGATCCGCTGGTATCCGACGCTCCCCCAGCCGGGCTAGACACTCCAACCAGAGTGAATCGGGTGAGGCATTCGCGCAGACTTCGGACGATAGTCCAGCACGCTGCGAGATGGGCCACCGAATCGCGGGAACCTAGACCTACCTCCCCGTCAGCGAGCTGACTAAACTGAGTTCCTCGGCTGCGAATCTTGATGCAGCCCGATCTCAGACCATCTTTGCAATAGGGGGACCCGCTCATGGCGAAAACAGGCGACGGTGAGAGTCTCGGCACAGCGGAAGGCGCGGTGATGGGGCGCGCGACTCACACCCTGCACACCGAAGCCCCCGTCCTCAACGACACTTGGGCCATCGACCTGCTCGGCCCGGCCTCACAAGCCCAGGCCCGAGATCCCGAACACGAGCCCCGCACCAGAAAGGCTTCCGGATTCGACTTCCGACTGATTCTCGCGGTCGGAATCGGAAGTCTCAGATACGCCGAAGACGAAGTGGAAAGATGCGCGGCGCGAGGTGTCGAGCAGTATGCGATCTTAGGCGCAGGCTTCGACACCTTCGCACTTCGCCGCGACGACCTGGCGGGCTCCGTCCGGGTTTTCGAAATCGACTTCCCGGATGTTCAAGCACTCAAGCGAGATCGTGTAAAAGCGTCCGGCAAGACTCCGGCGCAGCACCCGACTTTCGTCCCTGTCGACTTCGAAACGATGAGCGTGAACGAAGCCATGATCGCCGCGGGCTTTGACCGAAGCCAAGCCTCAGTTTGGTCCTGGATGAATACCATCCCCTACCTAACGAATGAAGCCACCGAATCGAGCCTTCGTGAGATTCGAGAAATCATGGCACCCGGCAGCCGTCTCCTGCTCAACTATTCAGGCGAAGTTCCGCTAACCGCCGAGCAAGCCGAGTACCTAGCTCGGCTCGGCGAGATCACAGGCGGAGGCGGCGAGCCCTTCAAGAGCAAATGGAAGCCGGAAGAATTCGAGACGCTCCTCGACAGCTGCGGGTACCGAGTGATCGAGCACGCCACCGAAGTCGACTTAAACGAACGCTACTACGCTGGGCGTACGGACGGCCTCTTCGCAGGAATGCCCTCTCGCCTCATCACAGCGGAAGCGAAGGACTAACCGCGCCCGAGGCGCCCGCCCTACGAGGCCGATCAATCACTAAAGAGCGCGAACATCTCCTCGAACGCTTTCATCTGATTTCCGGCTGCGGAGGACGGCACCAGGATCGGGGTCTTCATGCCCGCGTCGTACCAGGCTTCGAGCCCTTCTAGAACTCGGCTCGCAGGGCCGTAGAGCGTGCAATCCGAGAGCCATTCGTCGGTCATGAGTTCCGGCAAGCGGTCCCGGTCGCCGGCTTCGAGAGCCGCTTCGATCGCTTCCATCTCCTCGACGTAGCCCGCTTCCTTCCAGTAATTTCGGTAGTTAGGCAGACCGACGTACATGGTCAGCGTGCGCCGGTTGATGGCCGCGGCGGCCTCTATGTCATCGGAGATACAAGTCGGGATCATATTCCCAATAAAGAAGTCGTCGCCTAACCGTTTTTCTTCGGGAAGAACCGACAGGGACTCGGGCGTGTGTCGCCGTGAACAGTTGGCGAAGACAACGCCGTCACCGATCTCCGAAGAGAGCGTGACCATCTTCTTACGCAAACCGGCCAGAACAATGGGCGGAAGGTCTCCGACGCGCTTCGTGCCGCGCACCGTCTTAACGAATGCGCGCACATCCGAAAGTGGCTTTCCCGTCGGGACGCCGAGTCGCGCATTCATCGGACCATGGCTGACGCCTATCCCAAAGCGGAATCGCCCATCCGAAAGTTCCTGAATCGAAGCAATGCTCGCCGCGTAGTCCGTCGCATGACGCGTGTAGAGATTCGCAATCGAAGTGCCGAAGGGAATCCGTTCGGTCACATGGGCCAGCGAATGGCAGAGCCCCATCCCGTCTCCGAAGCTCGCGCAATAGATCCCCGCATAACCTCGCCGTTCGATTTCCTGTGCGAGTTCAAGGGTCTTCTTCTTTCGCCCGGGTACTGCCGCAAGGGCGAGCGCGGGAAGGGGAATCGATTTCGTTCGGTCAGATTGGGCCAAGATATCCTCTGGTTTCTGTTGGAGTGAGTCCGGCGGATCGGATGTGTCGGACCTTTAGATCGAGTGGGACGAAGCCCTGCGATTCAAAACGAGTGTTCGCTGTCCCAGATAGATTGAAGTCTGCTTCAGTCGCGCAGAAAAATCGGATCCGTCGGTCCCGCGATTCCGAGACTCCAATCAGGATCCAGGGCGATCACGGCATCGTGCCTAATCCACTCCCAGAGCAGCAGTCTTTGGGCGATCTTCCACTCGCCGTCGCGGCGTTCGAAGTGGTCGAGATAGCGAATTCCCATCACGCTGTCTGAGACGTCGAGTCCGCCTTCTTCGCTCACGTGGTGGCAGACGGCGTAGGTCTCGCTCCTGGCGCGATCTCCCTGAACCTCGATCAGCGCCTGTCCCAGCTTGTGCATGGTGGTTCGGAAGCGGGAATGGACCTCGTTTTCGACGAAATCGAGGAACCCTTCCAGGCCGCCTTGATAGGTCCCATGATCGTCCTCGGCGTCCGCGTGATAGGTACTCCTAATCAACTCACGGTCTCGACGGTCCACGCCCCTGCAATAGCGCACGAGCACCTCGTAGATTTCTGCGCGATCTGCAACCGCATCAAATTCCGCAGTCGGCCGCCACTCGTCTTTCTCGTCTCCAAGTGATGGAGCGAACTCCAGTAGAACAGGATCGGATCCATCGCGAAGACCGCTGGAAAATCCGGGATAGGGAGCCTGCGATCCGAGGGAAGCCGTCCGCTCCCATTCAAAACTCATGCGGCGGTCGGCGATCTTCCACCCGGTTCCGCGATCCTCTAGTCGATCGATATACCGCACACCCATCACAAGGTCGGTCGCGCCCGCGGCATCCGAGATCCCTTGCACGTGATGAACGACGGCGTAGGTCTCTGCCCAAGCACGGTCGACCTTATCCTCTCCTGCGGATTCGCCGGCAAGTTCCACTTCGATCAGCGAATTGCCGAGCTTGTGCATGGTTACGGCGAACGCGTCCATGACCGTCGGCTTTACCCAATCCAAAAATCCCTCGACGTCCCCCTTGTATCCGCCATGGTCGTCGTACGCGTCCGGATGATAGGCGTCTCGTACGGTTGCTAGGTCGCAGCGATCGATCCCTCGGGTGTATAGGGCCAAGGTATCCATACAGCCCTGCTTCGCAATGATCACCTCTTCAGAGTCACGAGTTCCTCGGCCCTTTGGATGCTCGTAGACGGGATCGCTCGTCGACAGCGCCCCACGGAAATAGGAATCGGGCAGCGGTATTGCGCCGCTTTTATCACTCCGACTCCAGTCCCATGTACATACGCGGTGGGCGATGCGCCACTCGTCATCTACGCACGTGAATCGATCGACGTATCGCAGGCCGTAGACGAGGTCATTCGAGCTGCCATCGTCTTCCTCACGAAGGTGATGCGCTTCCGCATAGGACTCGACATACGCGATCTCAGAATCCGCTTCATCGAAGTCGATCGCGATATGTCCACTAAAATGCTGAGTCTTCGAGAAATAGGCCCAGACCGAAGGCGCGAGGGTTTCAATAAATCCTTCGACGGGGCCTTTAAAATACCCATGATCATCATAGGCATGGGGATGATAGGTGCTGGCCACGAGCGCTTCGTCTCGGCGGTCCACCCCTCGCCAATATCGAGAGAGCGTATCTCGAATCGCCCACTCATCCGCCAACCGTCCCCATCGAGCATCCATATTCAGTCCTCCAAACGTATCTACGAAAATCCGTTCGTTAAAGCGGCTCTTGGTCGACGCCTACTATGTCTCCCAATCCCTAGAGGCAACGATCGCAGGCGGCAGAAGCCCAAAGGCGCTCCTCCGGCAGGGCGCATGGAACCTCCTGCACGAGCGCGAGGACCCAGCGAGCGGCATCAGCCTCGGACCATTGCTCGATGGTGAGATGACGCTTGAGGCGAGCGGCGAGATTGGCAACAACCCCAAGCACGGTCTCAAGTCCTCACTGCGCGATTAAAGCCAGGGCCACTAGAAAGCCAGCAAGCCGAATAACAGCTTCGCGAGACCAATGGCTATGAGCATTCCGTCCATTTGAGATCACCCTTGCCCGTCGAAATGACGCACAAAACTTTCGAGTGCTTCTCGACTGGGCGCTGCTTCGAGTGCACCCTGCTCTTCTGCTGCAAGCCACCGAAGCTGTCCGCCGGCGATCTGGAGCCAAGTATCACGGTCGAAGGTCACCCGCAGGTCCGCGCCTTCGGGTCGCCCAGCGCGCCATTCAATGACACCGCGCCGAATAATCAGCGTGTGCTCGTCGCCGCTATCCGAAAACGTAAAGCCGGCCACCAGTTCGACTTCGGCGGAACTGACGGGATCGAGTCTCGTCCCCTGTGCTCGAAAGAGCACCGAATCGGGGTTTGCCTCGAGAAATCGCGGGTTCGCGACGTCGACAGGCAGCTTATCAAGGTCGAGCGTGCCTTCCATGACGAGTGCTTCGGTCAAGAGGTAGTGACGCAGGTTCGAGGTATTCGAGTCATAGGCAATGGTGCGGAGAATGCGCGCTAGCTGGTTGCGCGCATCTGCGTCCTCAGAATCTGTCACGATTAACATTCGGAAAAGCTCGGCGGCCCAGCCTCGTTCGCCATTCTCGAATGCATCGATCGCCGCGGTCCGAACCTTGCTCCGGCTGCCAATTAGTTTCAGCACCTTCACTGCCCGTTCCTTTTGCGGAATTCGAACGAGATCTACGACGTCACCATTCCACCACCCGCCCGCCTTCGTGTACATCTGCTTCGCGATCCAATGAAACTCGTGATAGCGCTCAGCGAGATTCGGGTCGTTTGCGAGATGCGGCGGAAGGTTCTCCTCCATCTCTATTGCCGCTTCGTCATGATCTAGGCGTCGATTGACTGCGCGGATGGATTGGTCCTGCATGTACTGTACGAGGTCGCGAAAGTTCTGAAGGAAGCTCGCCACCTCTTCGCGTCCCGAAATCACGCGCAAGTGCCCAGGCACCATGTGTTCGATTGGGAAGGCGCGGTAGCGATCCAAGGTTTCGAGGGCTTCCCATGACTGCCGTCCGAATTCGAAGCGGGGCGTCGCGATCGCGGGCAGCATCGGATAGGCCGCGTCCCCGACCATCATGACCTTTTCCTCGGGCAGCCAGAGAGAAACACCATCGTCGAGATCGCTTGGCGAATGGAATAGATGAATCTGCACACCACCGATTTCGAGATCGAGTGTGTCTTCGACGACGACCGTAGGCTTCTGATAGGTCGTCTCTCCGTTGCCTACTGCAGGCCCGATTCCGGAACCCACGCTGCCCGTGATGTCCTTAGGGATCAGGTATCCCATCTGGTAGTAGGCGCGCATCAAGCCGCGGGGCACCGCACTTTCGCGCAGGTAGCGACGATAGTTCTTCCCTCCGTAGACGGGGATCGTCCCTTGGGCCGCTCGAGGAATGAAGGCGTCCACGCCACCCGTGTGATCGCCATGGCCATGTGAGTAGACGACGCCGACGATGGGCGCCTGACTGATTTCGCGAAGGGCGGCCAGGGCCTTTTCGGCACGATCGACATCACCGCAGGTATCAAAGACAAGGATACCTTCATCCGTCACGACGAAACCAATATTGCCTATGTCATAACCAATGGCCGCATAAACGTGCGGGCTGACCTGAACGAGATGCGCATCATCATTTGCATCTGAATAGGCAGCGAAGTCGGCGTCTACGTGGGGTTCGGGTACAGGAACGATCCGTTCCGTTGCGCATCCGACTAACAACAAAAACAGACTCCCCATCGCGAGAAGGCCGGCGCCGGTGAGGCGTCTAGTCGTCAACGCTTCAGGCTGGGGGGTCCGTCGAATACCGGAATGCAACACTAGCGGGTTCATGATCGCGCTCTCCTCTGATCGATTTAGTCCGGTCCCTGCCGAACACATAGGTAACGATAGAGCAAAGAGCATGCAGATTGCGGGGGGGGGAGTCCCGGGAAATGTCAGCAGTCCCGTAGGAAAGCCGGTACGCGAACACCCCGCTGAGGACCTAATCATGGCCTACCGACTCACGCGGGCCGGAGAGATCCAGATCTACAATGAAGGGCGCCGCCTCGCGAAGTTGTCGTGGTCCGGTGACTACTTGTTCAACGCGGAGGACGTGCGACAGGCTGCAGAGGAAATCGCGTCTCATATGCAGTGGCTGCTCGAAGACGCGGTTGGGGATGATGTCGTCGGAGATCGATCTGCGGCGCATCGGGCGATTTCGGCGAGACGCCTCGGCCCGCTCTAGATCGTGAGGCGGTCCGCAGCTGAGCCCGGGGAGGCTTCCCCCGGATCATATTCTTCTGGAGGCGGCGCCTCGCTTTCGCCTGGCGGCTCAGGTCGATCTTCGGGCGCCCGCTCTCCGGTGAAACGGCGGCGCTGCTCATAGTAATAGGGGTCCGAAGGAGAAAGCCTAATCGCCTCCTCGATCACGAAGACTGCCCCAAGGGCGTCGCCACGCTGAAAGAGCGTTTCCGCCAAGGTGTCGAGAATGCCCGGGGCGAAGCGACCCGTCTGCACCACCGCGCGCTCCGCGAGCGCGACGGCTAGATCGAGGCCGTGGGGTGATGCAGCCCCGTCGGTCGCTATTAGCCATGCCGCCAAATTGTCCTGCCTAACGAGATAGGGCGAATCCTTGGTGTCGTAAAGCCGTGTCGCATGTCGCTCGAGCGCGCCAATTTCGTGCTTGGCCAGGGGCATCGCGCCAATGACTCCGAGGCCAACGAAGGCGATGCCACAGATCGCACCGAATCGCAGGCGACCCGGCATGGATGCCGCGGTCGGGCGTGGCGCGCCCATCCACCAGGTCGCGAGATAACCGCCCATGAAGCCACCCAAATGCGCTCCGCCCGCGAGGGTCGACGAGAAGATTTGATCGATCACGAGGAACTGTGCGGCGAGGACAAAAAGGAAGAGCTTACGCGGCAGGCGCCAGAAAGCGGGGAGCGCGTGGGCGAAGTGAAGCTCAAAGGCCAGCATCGCTCCGGCGAGACCGGCGACGAGCCCCGATGCACCGAGCACTTCGAGATGCCCGTAGGCAAGGATGCCCAGAATAGATCCCACCCCGCTGAGCACTAACACGATCGCTGTGCGCCAAGGACCAAGCGGGCGTTCTATGAGATTCCCGAGAACGATGAGGCCGCCGACATTGGTCACAAGGTGAATCGGAAGCCGATCTATCCCCGGCATGATGTTACTAATGAATCGCGGGACGCTGAGGTCGTGCAAGAAATGCGATGTGGTCGCGCGCCAATACTCACCACTCAAAAAGAGATCCGGAATAAAGGAGCCGACCTGGTCGAACATCGGATCGACGATCTGCACCCCCGTGCCGAGCAGACAGAGCGTGATCGTCGTCCAAACAGCCCACGCGGGACCATCCTGCTCCCCAATAGCATCGACCTCGGCCATCGCTGCGAGCTGACTTGCTCCCTCAGGCTCGGTCTCGACACGGCCTAGCAAAGCGACTCGCGCATAATCTGGCCCGCGCTCTGGGTCGTCGAAATCCTCGGCGCGAATTGTGAGTAGGTCGTCTGTAACACCTACGAGTAGATTTCGACCACTCGCGTAGATGTGCGTGATCTCGTCATATGCATGTAGGCGCGAGCGCTTGAGTCCCCGGGACTCGATCAAGCGAAAGCCATCGTCTTCGAGTCGTAGGGCCCCTTCTTCGGCGAGGGGTATATCCTCTCCGCCGGGCTTAAGCGGCGGGAGTTCCTCTAGGTCCTCCATGTCGTCCGCCTCGCTAAGATCGCGGTCGCGCGAGGCTTCGTTTGGAGCCGTATCGCGCGACCGCTCTGAAGGCAGGTCGGAAGGCGCGCCTGAAGGCGGAAGTCGATCCTCGGGTTCGGACATCGGTATAGACTAGCGCTCCCCAGAACGACAATGCGGAGCCGAGGTCCGAGGACCTGACTCCGCATCCATTTTGTATCGGTGCGTTTGTCCGAAGACATCCGCCGCTTGGATCCCTCTGAGAGAGACTTAGTCTTGCTTCACGGAAACTGCGACGGTCGGGAACACCCGGCTGTAGTAGAGAACCACGCCCAGGAAGCCACCGAGGAATCCCAACGCGATCCCGATCTGGATCATGCCGAAAGGCGCCATCATGTCGCCCTTTACCACGGAAGGCCAGATCAGCAGGTTGCGCTCAAGCCACAATCCGAGAAGCAGGATGGCCGCCACCGGACCAGCGATCCACGGGGTCTTCTTCGGTCGCTGACCGAGGAGAACCCAGAAGGGGATGAGCCAGTTGCAGGCCCAAACGACCATAGAGAGCCAGCCGTAGCCGGTCTGCAGTCGTGCCCATTCGAAGTCCCATGTCTGCCAGCTCTTCGCGAAGGCCGCAGCGGAGTACCCCTTGTCGACCATGAACTGGTCGCCCAGACGATCGCGGATGAAGTAGGTCTCTTCCGGCAGGTTGCCGTAGTAGATGACCAGGTATTGACTCCAGAACAGATACATCCAGAAGATCGAGAACGCGAACATCATCTTGCCGATGTCGTGCATTCGGTCTTCGGTGATCTCACCTTGGAATCCATCCTCGTTGCGGCTGAGTACACCCGAAAGGGCACACGCGGCGACCGCTGAGAGGATGCCGCCCCAGCAAACAAAGTTGCCGAAGAGGTTCGAGAACCAGGCCTGCTCCATGCTCATGACTTGGTCAAAGCTGAAGAAGGCAAAGCCAATGCCGTAGGTCATGCCAATGAAGGGAGCGATGAACGCGGTCTTCTTCTTTGAAGCTTCACGTTCTTCTTCGTCGCCCTTCCAGCCAGCCGTCCAACTCTGGGCCATTTTCTTCGCGAAGCCTTCGCCGTTCTCAGCGAGGTTGCGAAGCGTGGGCCGAGCCGAAGCCTTGAGCATGACGAATGCGAGACCGGCCAGCAGGAGAAGGAGACCGATGTCGGTCGCATAGAAACGCGTGGTGTTAAGCCAGGCTTCCTTGCCATGCATGGCCCCGTTGGCCTGCCAATCGAAGATGTATTCGCCACCAAACATACCGACGATGCCAAGAATGGCAGCGAAGGGTAGGAAAGCCGCGAGGCTTTCCGCGAAGCGGCGATACGGACCGGGCCAGTGCGCGCCGACGATCGAGTAGATCGCGGTCAGCACCAGACCACCAGCGGACATCATCGTGAAGAAGATGAAGTTCGAGTGGAAGGCCAACCACGCCGTCTGAGGATCGGAAGCCACGCCGCCAATGAAGGAGACGATGCCGACGACAATCGCGGCGAGACAGATGTTGAAGAGTGGCTGGGGCAATACGCCCGGATTAGCCCGCTCTGCAGCCGTTGTGACAGCGCTCACTACCGGCCTCCCTGACCATTCAGGTCGCGAATGTAGTTAACGACATCCCAGCGAGCGTCCGGCGGAATTCGGCGGTAGCTCGGCATCCGGCCGCGGCCGAGGCTGATTGTCGTGTAGATGTGACCGTCTGTTAGGCCCGTTGCAAGGCTGAAGCCCATTGGCCCCGGTCCGATCGGAAGGACACCAGCGATCGGTCCGTTAGGCGCCGCGATCGGTCCGTTACCGCCACCAGTAGCGCCGTGGCAAGCCTTGCAGTTGACCTCGAAGTATTTCTTGCCGCGCTCGAGCGAGGCGAAGTTGAATTCGTTCGGGTTAACGAGCGTTTCTTGCTCTGCCAATGGAAGATCGGCGGGGCTCGCTACGTCGCCCCATCCAACCGGAATCGTCCCGGCCGGAGGGGAAAAGAGCATTCCGTCTTCACGATGCTGGTTCCACTCGAATGCCTGAACCGCGATCTGCCGCTTCATCTGCGGGAACCACTCGGGCGAGACCTGCTCCCAACAACCCGTCTGGGTGAGGAAGAAGAGAGCCATCACAGCCATCATCGTCCGGCGTTCGGCGCTGTGCTTTTGGTGTTGGCGCCTAGCCATGGAGCTTTACCTCTTTCGCGTTGTTACCGCGCATGAGTGCTTCAACTTCCGCGACATCGCGATCACTGCACTTCACAACGACGCCAAACTCCTCACCGGAGAATCGCGGGCTGTAGTGCTCGTCGAGTTTGCGGGGGTAGAGACCGCCGAAGGCTATGAGGCCGATGACTGTCAGGATACCGCCGAAGAGAATCGTGAGTTCGAAGCCGATGATCCACATGGGCGGGATTGCAGCGAAGTTCTTGCCTGCGATCTTGATTGGCCAGTCCATCGACATCCAGATTTGAATGCCGAATCCCGTGACCACGCCGACGAGGCCGCCGATCAGGGTCAACACCCGAACCTTGGAAGGCGTCGGATCTTCCGCCTCTTCGAGTTCCGGAAAAGGAGCCGGCGCGTAGGTCGTCAGGTCATCGAAGCCGCGTGCCTTGAGGCTGCGCACGACGTTCGACGTATCTGAAACCAGTTCGTAAACGCTTACTAGAGTCGCCATTAGTTCAACACCTCCGAATAGGCGGAAGCGCAGGTAAGGAGTGCCATTAGTTCAACCCCTCCGAATAGGCGGA
>JASDVF010000050.1:171554-180457 GCA_041440805.1 Myxococcota bacterium
AGTTCAACCCCTCCGAATAGGCGGAAGCGCAGGTAAGGAGTGCCATTAGTTCAACACCTCCGAATGAGCGGATACGTAGGTAAGGAGTTCCATTTCAGTGGGCCTCCTTGGCGTGAATTTCGAGTTCCTTGACTTCCGAGATCGCGATGATCGGGAACATCTTGAGGAACAAGAGGAAGAACATGCTGAACCAGCAGAAGCTGCCCGTCAGAACCGTAAGCTCTACCGCGCTCGGGATGTAGAGCCCCCAAGCGGCCGGGATATATTCGCGAGACAGGGACGTAATGATGATCACGTACCGCTCGAACCACATGCCCAGGTTGATGAAGAAGCACAGAACAAACAGGAAGGGCAGGTTCGTCCGCAGGCTCTTGATCCAGAGCAGCTGAGGCATGAACACGTTGAACACGATCATGCACCAAGTCGAGAACCAGTAGGGTCCGAAGGCTCGAAGCCAGAACGAGGTCTGCTCGAACTCAACACCCGAGTACCACGCGATGAAGTACTCCGCTGCGTAGGCATAACCGCAGATCAGACTCGTAAAGAGAATGAAGCGCGACATGTTCTCGAAGTGATAGTCGGTGATGTACTTCTCGAGGCGGAAGATTCGGCGGACCGGAATCATCACCACGATCACCATGGCGAAGCCGCCGAAGATCGCGCCCGCAACAAAGTAGGGAGCGAAGATCGTGGCATGCCAGCCCGGAACGATCGACATTGCGAAGTCCCAGGAAACGATCGAGTGCACGGAGAGCACGAGGGGCGTCGCGATTCCTGAAAGGTGCAGAACCGTTCGGTTATGCGCCTTCCACTGCTTGCCCGTTCCCTGCCAACCAAGGGCGAGAATCGTGTAGACCGCCTTCTTCCATCCGACCGCTCGGTCACGAGCGACGGCGATGTCGGGAACGAGCCCAACAAGGAAGAAGAGCAGCGAGATCGTCAGATAGGTGTTAACCGCGAAGACGTCCCAAAGCAGTGGGCTCTTGAAGTTCACCCAGAGATACCGCTGATTCGGATAGGGCAGCAGGAAGTAGAACTTCCAGAGGCGCCCGATATGGATCAGCGGGAACAGCGCCGCGGTGAGAACGGCAAAGACCGTCATCGCCTCGGCGCCACGGTTGATCGCGTTTCGCCACTTCGCTCGGAAGAGGTAAAGGATGGCCGAGATCAGAGTCCCAGCGTGACCAATACCGATCCAGAAAACGAACGTGATGATGTAGACGCCCCAGAAGACGGGGGCCTGGTAACCAGCGACGCCTAGACCTTCATAGGTCTGCCAGGCAAGAACGCTAGCTGCTGCAATGACGCCGGAGACGGCGAACAACAAAGCGATCAACCAAGGCCAATGAAAGCCCTTGGTGACGGCCATGATGTCGATATTCGTCTGCGAATCCCGCGGTCGTGAAACCGGGGAGTTCATTGCATCAGGGACTGCGGACGCGGGAGGCGGTGCCATGCTCAGTGGCCTCCATTCTCGTCACGCTTGACCTGTGCAAGATAGGTCACAGCGGGACGGGTGTTGAGAATCTGAAGGGCATGATATGCCCGATCCCCGGCTTCCTCGGCCAGCTTCACGGGCTGACTCTGCTGGTCTCGAACGTTGCCGAACGAAATTGCGTTGCTGGCGCAGGTCTGCTGACACGCGGTCAAGACCTCGCCATCTCGAATGTCCCGACCTTCGTCCTTCGCCGGCTGCCTCGCCGTTTGGATGCGCTGAACACAGAAGGAACACTTTTCCATGACACCCTGGCCACGGACTGTGACGTCCGGGTTGAGCATCATGCCGAGCAGACCGGGCCAGTTCTTGCGACCGTAGTCGAAGTAGTTGAAGCGCCGGACCTTGTAGGTGCAGTTATTGCCGCAGTAGCGAGTGCCGACGCAGCGGTTGTACACCATGCCGTTGATGCCTTCGTCGGTGTGGTAGGTCGCGATGACCGGGCAGACCGCCTCGCAGGGCGCTGCACCACAGTGCTGGCAGAGCATCGGCAGATGCCGCGTGTTGACTTCACCGAGGACTTCGCCATCCGGCGTCGGTCGTCGTTCTGACCCGTCGCTGAAGTCGATTTCCCCGTCGCCGCTGTATCGCTCGATGCGAAGCCAGGTCATCTCGCGATGACGGATGGCCTGCTTCTCGCCAACGATTGAGACATTATTCTCGACATAACAAGCGGCGATGCATGAGGAGCAGCCCGTGCACTTGTCGTTATCGATCGTCATACCCCAGCGGTAGGGCTGCTCGGGATCGGCGTCGTTGCCGGCATCGAATTCAAAGGGCGGACCCGAGAAGTGATGACCCGTTTCTGCCTCTTCGCCTTCACCATGCTCAGACTCGGATGCATTTGCAGCGGCTGCGAAGTGCGCCATGCCGCCGCCCTTGGCGAGGTCATAGAGCGAAACTTCCGGAGCCAAACCGCGCTCGCGCTGGTTGTCCGTCCACTGCGAGAGTGCGAGGCGTCGGAAGCGACCGGTCTTGGTAACCGAGGCCTTCGTCGAAACGTAGGCTTGACCGCCAGCTTCATCTGTCGCGGCAGGAAGAAGATCCGCAACATTGACGCCGCGAGCGACGCCCTTCTGCGGGGACTCTTCGTCACCCTCCATGGAGGCGTACCAGCCAACTGTATGACCCTGGCCGATCGGGATTGCGACGACGTCGTCACGAATACCGCCGCGGGGGAAGACCGAAAGGTCAACCGAGCCCGTAGCTGTTTGTACCGTGATCACGTCACCGAAGGTAAGACCAAGTTCGTCCGCCTTGACCATCGAGATCTCGGCCCATGAATTCCACGAAAGCTTCGTGACCGGGTCGGGAATCTCCTGCATCCAAGGCAGTGCCGCGCTCGAACCGTCACCCCAGTAGGAGTGAGGATAGACGACCAACGTGAAGTCACCGGAGCCAGCAAGCTTCGGCGCGCTGGGCCTAATGTTGCCGGCGCTTGCCGCGACACTGACCGTGCGCGTCGGCATTTCGCCGAAGACGCCACCGCTCGCGAGAACGTGTCGCCAGTTTTCACCGGCCCAGTTCGCTTCGAGCACGCTCTTGAAGGAGCCTTCCGGAAGCTGACCGGCCACGTTGCCACCAAGCGCACGCCCAACAGAAAGCAGCGTGTCGCCGAGCATCTGAGTGTCATGCAGCGGTCGAAGAGTCGGCTGAATAATGGATCGAATGCCCGGTCGCGGACTGACGTCGCCCCAGCTCTCTACCGACGTGTTGTCGGGGAGCAAGAGCCCGGAAGCTTCGCTGGTCTCGTCCGCGAGCTGAGCGAACGAAACGACGAGGTCGACCTTCTTCAGTGCTTCGGCGAATCCCGCGGCTGCAGGCAGCGAGAAAACGGGGTTCAGATCGTGAATCAGGAGGCAGTCGACCTTGCCGGCATTCATCTTGTCGATGAGGCCGAGGACGTCCGCCAAGCTGGCCGTCGGGGCTGCGTCTTCTGCGGGGTAAGTCAGCTGGCTGCCTACCGCGCCTAGCACGTCGTTCAGGAGCAGCACCGCTGCCGCCGAACCTGCGCTCGAGGAGGTCGAAGCAGCGACACCGGGCGGAAGTGCAACACCATGGCTGGCATCCGCAAGCTTCTCGACCAGCTGGTCAAAGATCGTCTGACTAATACCCGCAGCGGAAAGTGCACCTGAAACGTTTGCACCGCTGACTACGGCGCCGACCGAGACGCCCTTCTTCTGAGCCACTGCCTTGGCCAGAGCGAGGGCTAGAACGCCTTCGCTACCGGGCGCAGCGGCGATCCAGTGGTCTGCGTTCGAGGCCGTAAGGTTCTGCCTCGGGCTCACTGCGATGAGGCGTGCGCCACCGTCGCTGTGGGAAGCGATGTCCTGCGCCGCCGAGAACTGCGCGGCGAGTTCGATGCTGCCGTCGAGGAAGTCGTTGCCGAAGTCGACAATGAGATCCGCACCAGAGAGATCGAAGACCGGGGCCGCAGAGGCTCCGAAGACCTGCTCGCTGGCTTCGATCAAGGCGCGCTGGCCGAAGTTCGAGTAGGTGAGATGTCCGGCGAGGCCTGCGGCGGAGGCGAACTGATCAATCACACCCGTCAGCGTCGGACCGACAGGTCCGCCAAGGATATAGGTGCGGGACGCAGCACTGCCGAGTTTGGCAGCAAGCTTCGCCGTCGCATCTTCCCAGCTGATTGACTGGAGCGATCCGTCCCCCGCGCGGGTGGCAGGGCCAGTGATGCGGTCGGGATGATAGGCGCGGCTGATGCCGACCTGACCACGACCGCAGAGCTTGCCCTGATTGACCGGGTGTTCGGGGTTTCCCTCGAACTTGATCGGCCGTCCTTCACGCGTTTTCACGTGAAGACCACAACCGACCGGGCATTCCTGGCAGGTGGAGGCGTAGTTGACGGCGATCCCAGGCGTGATCTCTTCGGGCTGGATCACATAGGGAATGAGCTTCTCCGGCGGGTCGCAAGCCACTGTGGCTGCGGCACCGGCGGATAGGCCGACTATTTTTAGGAAGTCACGACGATCGAGCTCGGACATTGGATTCCTCGAGACCTACTCAGTAGTGGCAAGTCAGGCAGTCTTGCGACGCCTGCTGATTATTCTGTCGGTGACAGTTGATGCACCAGCCCATTTCGAGCTTGGCGACCGGCACCAGATATCCGATATGCGTGTCGTCGACGACATGAAGCTTGTCGATCGCTTCTACCTGACCGTGACAGGTCTGGCATTCCACACCCGCCTGGACATGGCGGTTATGTCGGAACTGGACGTGCTCCGGGAGGCGATGAAGCTGGACCCATTCGATCGGCTTCTTCTCTTCCCAGTGATCCTTGAGTATCTGGATGCCCTCGATCTGGTCGTACTCCGACGGGAACTGCGAGTGGCAGCCCATGCAGAGTTCGACCGAGGGAACACCAGCCGCCTGCGACTTATCCGTACCAGAGTGGCAATACAGACAGTCGATCTTGAACTCACCGGCGTGATGCTTGTGACTGAAAGGGATCGGCTGGATCGGCCCTTCGGCCTCCGGGTCCCATGCAGCGACAGCGGACGCACAAGCGGAGGCGCTGGGCCATTGCTTGTCGAATTCCGGGGGGATCTCGATTTCGAGCCCCGGGTCTTCTTCTTTCTGCGCGCGCAGTTCATGCGCTTCGCAGACGCTGGTGGCTACCAGGACATCGCCGCCACCGGCAGCGTTGGCAGTGCCATCGCTGGGTGCGGGCCAGCCCGACCAGAATACGAAAACCGCTGCAACAACTGCAGTCGCGAGAACCATCAGCAGAGAGCGACGTCGGTCGCTTCCGTTGGGCTCGCTCGGTCGATTCGACGAGAGTGTTTCAGGCATAGACGAGATTCGGCCTTCTGAAATCCGTGGGTGATTGGGTGCACCAGGAGGATCGGCTTAATGGACGCGATCCGCGTGCAACAAACGGTTCCCTGTTACTCGGTATAATGTGCTCAGTGACTCGTGAGGTCAGCGCAAGCTCGCACCAACACTCGAATGAAACGTCGATTCAGGGATCCGCCGCCCCGATAGGGGAGCATCTCCGCGAACGGGCCGTTGGTTACATCGGCACCAAATCGACGTCAACCGATCGCGGCGGAGTATCCCCAGCGCCCCCGCCAGGAGCGCGCAGCGAATGGTTGCATGATGAAGGCCGGAGCCAAAAAGCAAGTCCTCCCCCGAGCGCGAAACCCCGCGATATTAGGTCGGTTATTCGCACATCCTCCGCATTGCGCGAACGCGTTCGCCGGATCTAGGCGAGCCAATCTCGATGAAATATTTGGTGAGGAAAATCATGCGACGACTTCGAGTTTGCTCCACTCCGCAGCAGCCCGTGCGGCGAGCTGATAAGTTCACGGCCCCGAATCGCTCGGCCAACCTCAAAGGTCGCGCCCCCTCTCTCTGGAGATCCGAAAATGATCGACTTCGAACCGAGTGACGAGCAAGCGCTCATTATCGAAACAGTCCGACAGTTTGCGGAGAACGAGATCCGGCCCCAGTGTCGCGAGGCGGATGAGTCCGGCGCGCCGGCGGCGGCGGTTCTGGATGCAGCCCACGAACTGGGCTTAGTCGCCAATTCGCTTCCAGAAGCTCATGGCGGCGGCGGTGAGAGATCGGCGCTGACCGGCGTTCTGATCGCCGAAGAACTCGGATGGGGCGATATGGCAACGGCGATCGCGATCCTTTCTCCTGGACTCTCGGGCCTGCCAGTCGGCGAATTCGGCAATGAAGCCCTGCAAAATCAAGTACTTCCGGGTTTGCTGGGCGAGCGATTCGCCCCCGGCTCCCTGGCGATCGTCGAGCCCCGCTTCGGCTTCGACGTCTACCACCCGCAGACAATCGCCAAGGCCGACGGCGACGATTTCGTGCTCGACGGCGTAAAATGCCAAGTCCCGTGGCTCTCGGGAACAGCGCAAGTCATTGTTATTGCATCAGAATCTGACATTTTGGGCGCCTTCGTCGTCCCCACGGACGCCGCAGGCCTCACGACTGAGCCCGAACTTAACTTGGGGCTCAACGGACTTCCGACGGTGGAGCTCACGCTCTCCGGGGTGCGAGTGCCCGCCACCTCTCGACTCTTGGCCGACGACGCTGCGGTCCGGGGCATGATCGATCGTGGCCGTCTCGCAGTCGCGGCGGCCGCCCTAGGCACCGCCCGCGCAGCCTTCGAGACCTCCCGGGACTACGCCAAACAGCGCGAGACCTTCGGGCAACCGATCGCGACCCGACAGGCGATCGCCTTCATGCTCGCCGACATGGCCATCGAGATCGACGGCGCGCGGCTACTGATCTGGGAAGCCGCCTCGGCCATCGACCGCGGCGTTCCGGCGAGTCGCCTGACCCGCCTCGCCCACGATCAAATGCGACGCATCGGTCTGCAGGTTGCCGACGGCGCCGTGCAGGTCTTCGGCGGTCACGGCTACATCCGCGACTACCTCCCCGAGCTTCACCTTCGCAACCTCGCAGGGCTCGCGAGCTTCGAAACACTGGCCCTCGTCTAGTTCGATTTTCCGCCTTTCCGCCTATCCGATAGGAGCACATTGTTATGCCGATCGACTTCGAACTCTCCGAAGGCTCCCTGATCTCCCAGAAGCACTATCACGACATCGCTGAAAAGCAGATGCGTCCGTACTCCCGTAAGTACGACATCGAAGAACACACACTCCCGACCGAATGGGTCGACTACTGGTGGAACGAAGGCCGAAAGGGCCCGCAAGACCCCGCCGTCAACAACAACGATGGCTTCGTCACCATCTGCCTTCAGGCCGAAGAGCTCTGCTGGGGCGACGCTGGCCTCTACCTGCGTATGCCGACCCCCGCGCTAGGCGGCTCCGCCGTGAGTTCGGCTGGCACGAAGGAACAGCGCCATAAGTTCATGTCCCCTTTCCGCGAAGAAGGCGGGCACCCCATCTGGGGCGCGATGGCGATCACCGAGCCCCAAGCCGGATCGGACTCCGCGGCAATCGAAACGACTGCGGATTGGGATGAAGAGACGGAAGAGTGGGTGCTGAACGGCATCAAGATTTTCTGCACCGCGGGTGAAGGCGCCTCGACCGTCGACGGCGGCTTCGTCGTCGTCTGGGCAACGATCGACAAGAGCGCGGGACGAGGCGGCATCAAGTCCTTCGTCGTCATGGCGAATACGCCCGGCATGGAAATGATCGGGTGCGAAAAGAAACACGGCATCCGCGCGTCGGATACCGCGACACTCCGCTTCGAAAATTGCCGCGTGCCGAACGGGAACCTCCTCGGCAGCAGCGAAATCAGAAAGAAAGATCCCAAGAAGTCCGGCGACAAGGGCTTCAAGGGCGCAATGGCGACCTTCGATGCCAGTCGACCGATCGTCGCTGCCATGGCGACTGGCATCGGCCGCGCGGCACTCGACTTTCTGAAGGAAGAGCTCGCTAAACAGGGCGTCGAGATCCGGTACGACGCATCGCCGCGAGACCTCACCGCGATCGAGCGCGATGTGATCGAAATGGAAGCGGACCTTCGTGCGGCACGGCTTCTGACCTGGCGCGCGGCCTGGATGATGAACTCCGGCAAGCCCAATAACCTCGAGGCCTCCATGGCGAAAGCCAAGGCCGGCCTCGCCGTTACCAAGATCACGCAGAAGGCGGTTCAGATCCTCGGCCCTGTCGGCTACTCGAAGAAGCTGCTCGTCGAGAAGTGGATGCGTGACGCCAAGATCAACGACATCTACGAAGGCACCCAGCAGATCAATCAGCTGATCGTCGCCCGACGCATTCTCGACTACCCGTCGGCGATGCTTCGCTAGGCTTAACGATCAGCGACAATCTCTGCGTGACCCGAATTCGGGCCCAGAGTCTTCATCTCCTTCAGTTGGCGCAGCCCACACACGCCAGGACGACCCTATGCCGATCGACAACGAACTCCTCGAAATTCTCTGCTGCCCCGAAACCCAGCAGCCCGTCACCCGTGCTTCCGATGACATCATCGCGCCGCTGAACACCGAAATCGAAGCGGGCCGACTCCGCAACCGCGGTGGCGACGCCGTCGAGTCCCCGATCGCCGAGGGCCTCCTCCGCGAAGACGGCCGCGTCCTCTACGTCGTCGACGACAGCATTCCGATCATGCTCATCGCCCAATCCATCGAGCTGTCGTAAAAGCGACTAATACGGTGCGCGCCCTGCGCGAACGCCTGAGTTCTAGCGCGTTGCTGATTTCCTGAGTCGTGCCGATTGCGTGCCTAACGAGCGTCTATCGCAGAGTACTCGCCTAGGCCCGCATATCGATCAAGCCGCAGCATCTGCGCGACCGTGCTCGCGCCCGCTCTACTGAGCGAACTCTCGTCGCTTCAGTTCTTTCACGTAGTCGGACAGCTCGTCATCCGAAGCGACTACGCGCGAAATTTCTTCTTCGAAACGGAGCGAGTCCTCCTTCAGCTTCTGAAGGTCAAAGGGAATTTCGAGGTACTGCG
>JASDVF010000050.1:180557-183869 GCA_041440805.1 Myxococcota bacterium
CGGAGCGAGTCCTCCTTCAGCTTCTGAAGGTCAAAGGGAATTTCGAGGTACTGCGAAACCTTTCGCAGGAGCGCGAGGGTCCCACGCGGGTTCGGCGTCGCGCTGATGTAATGCGGCAAACCAGCCCAGAGCGACAAGACCTCAACGCCCTCATCTTGCAGTGCATTCGCCAAAACACCCACGATGCCTGTCGGTCCCTCGTAGGTCGTCGGTTCGATCTCGAATCGTTCAAGCAAGGAGGCGTCGCTCGCAAATCCCGACACGGTCACGGGTTGTGAGTAAACGACATCCGCGAGATACGCGCCTAACAAGAGACAGCGCTGCACTCCCATGTCGACCGCGAGTTCTACGATCGACTCGCAATAGCTTCGCCAGCGCATATGCGGCTCGACCGAGAGACCCGTAATGAGTTCGACGCCCTCTTCCGTGACGCCATATCGAAACTCGTTCGACGGCCATACGATCGGCCCAGAGGCTCCTGCTTGATACTGCACGGCCGGACGGCGAACCGTGAAGTCGTAGTAGTCGTCGGGGTCGATCTCGGCGAGGGGTACTCCGCGCAGTCGCGCGTCGACGAAGTGAATCGCTGAAGACGCTGACTCGCACGCATCATTCCATCCTTCGAAAGCCAACATCAAAGTCGGCTCGCCAAGAACGGGCTGCACATGCATGCGAAGAGAACTCATGCCCTAAGGTTGGCACGGTCGGGTCGCTCTTCACAAGCGAAAAAAAATCCTTAATGACACTTAATCTCTTGCAAAACCAGAGTGCGAACGCTCGTTCATTCTCTCGGCGCTTCGGTGCTCGTCCGTGCGCTTCTTCATAGGCCCGAGATGGTCTGACGCGACCAACGGTCATCGTTCGAAGCGATAGCCCCGGCCCCTCACTGACACGATGTGTTCCGGCGCACTCGGGTCGCGTTCGAGGTATTTGCGTAGGCGTACGATGAAGCTGTCGATCACACGCGTCTTTGTGTCGGGGCGCAATCCCCAGACCTCTTCAAGCAACTGGCCACGCGTCACCGTTTCTCCCTCACGATCCACCAGCGCGCGTAGCAATCCGACCTCACGCGTTGTCAACGTAACGGTTTCATTCCGTGTCTCGATCGAAAAACGGTCAAATCGGATCACGCTTTCGCCGACATGAATCTCGGCATTCCCTTCCGGACGCGGCTCTACACCGTCCCAGCGACGTCTGCGCAACAAAACCCGAACGCGCGCGAGTAGCTCGTCCAATCGGAAGGGCTTTGTAAGGTAGTCATCCGCGCCCTCTTCGAGCCCTCGAATAATGTCCGCCGGATCGTCCTTTGCGGTCAGCATCAGGATCGCCACGTAATTGCCGGAGGCTCGAGTTCGCCGAGCAACCTCATAGCCACTCATTTCGGGCAGCATTAGGTCGAGGATCACGAGATCGAATGCGGGATCTTCACCACTCGCGATCCGCTCGACGGCACTGCGACCATCCGCCAGTACCTCGACTTCGTATCCCTCTTGTTCAAGATTGAATTTCACGCCGTCGGCGAGATTAGCCTCGTCCTCGACGACCAAGATGCGATGGGCGGGGGTCGTTTCCATCATGCGGGCCTAAGCGTCACGACGAAGCGACTGCCGCGACCCGCGCCTTCGGAAAGTGCCACGATTCGCGCGCCGTGTTTGCGAAGAAGCGCCCGCACTACGAAGAGCCCCAGGCCAAGCCCCGAAACCTGGCGCTGAACGTCGCGGCCAGCCCGGTAGAAACGATTAAATATGCGGCCGAGTTCCTGTTTCGGAATGCCGACACCGTGGTCAGAGATTTCTACACGCACGCGACCGTCACCCACCTCTTCGATCCCAACGCGAATATGCACGGGATCATCCGAATACTTCACCGCATTCTCAAGCAAATTCCGAAAAACCACGCCGAGCTCTGCTTGATCCCCACGCACACGTAAGGCACGAGTTTTCTCCACAGTCACGGCACCTTCATTGAGCTGATGACGATCGACCAACTCGGCAACGTTCGCCGCGATCACATCCTGCAAGTCGACCACACTACCATCGTGTCGCCGAATCCGACCGTCTTCCGCCCGCGCCGCCGCGAGCACCTGAGTGACTGTGTATTCGAGCCGGTCGAGATCTTCGCTCATTCGCCCGAGAAATTCGCTGCGCTTCTCTCTCGGCAATTCGTGGCGGTCAAGCGTCTCAAGGCCGAGCCTAAACGAGGCCAAGGGCGTCTTCAGTTCATGGGTGACGGCATCCAGGAAGGCGCGCTGGGATTGGCTGAGCCGCATTTCTAGCACGAGCTTTACGCAGAGCCAGACGAGCCCAGCAAACACAAACAGAAAGAAGAGCGAGCCGAGCACGAAGAGCACCGTGTCGAAGACCGACATCCCCGGCGCCGGATTTCCGTCGTCGCGCCAGACGAGGATCTGCCAACCCACTGCCAGGGCGAGCACGAGCACCATCGAAACAATCCCGATGGCAAGGGGGCCTCCAATTGATGAACGACGCGGCATGCTGCTCCTACGAATCTCGGCGACTTGGGTCACGCGGTCCCGAGAGTATGCCGCGAATTCAGACTTCTGACCGAACCCGCAGTACCGGCCCTTCGCCAGGCCCATAACCGGCCCCGCTGGCAGTAACGGCACAAAACCGCTTCTCTTCGGCGAAATCCGCGCCGCCACAAGACTCGACCCCCAAAGGCGCCATGAGGAGATCCAGTGAGCGACGCGCAACCAATTACAGGCTGTCGACCCGGCGACATCGCAGAACATGCTTTCGTCTGCGGCGATCCCGCGCGCGTTGACCGAATCACCTCCCGATGGGACAGCCGCAGCGAAGTCGCGAATATCCGCGAGTACACGATCGTCACCGGCGAGAAGGACGGCGTGCCCTTGACCGCCGCCTCCCATGGCATCGGCGCGCCCGGAACCGCCGTCTTGGTCGAAGAGATGATCAAGCTCGGAGCGAAAACGATTCTCCGAATTGGCAACTCCGGCGGCTTACATCCGGAACTTGAAGTCGGCGACCTCGCCATCACGACGGGCTGCGTGCGCGACGACGGGACGAGCGCGACCTACGTCGTGCCTGAATACCCGGCGGTCGCCCACTGGGAAGTCGTCAGTGCGTTAGTCGCGGAAGCCAAGTCCCTGGGTGCCCGCGCGCGCACGGGCGTAACTTGGTCGATGGATGCTTTCTATGCGCGCAATGCGGTGGCCGGCCCCAACGGGACCTTGATCAGTATGTCTGTCGACGGCTACTACCCGAGCCATCTCGAAGCGCGCTTCCGCGACATGCAGCAGGCACGAATTCTGAACTGCGAAATGGAGGCGGG
>JASDVF010000051.1:0-14181 GCA_041440805.1 Myxococcota bacterium
CAGGCCTCGAGTCCGCAGAGAATCCGCCGGCGGATATGGCGTATTGGTTGATGACGCTTCGCTACGGCGAGTTGGAGACGCAGGCGCATCTTGTTTGGGCGGACGAAGTGCTGGCGCTGATGCGAGACACCGCCGACTAAGCTGCCTGGGATGCTGTCCAGGATTCAGGCGCTCGTGACTCGCGGTCGGTTGGCCAAATTCCACGGCCAAGTCAGGTCTCGCTAGTATTTCGTCGCGCTCGCTCGAGTGGCCGGTCCAGCGCGCTTGCCGATCGATGCCTAGCCCGGGGGCAGCATGCCGAGTCTAGTTTTTCCCAAGGAGAGACCGCTATGGCCCGCGCCGATGAACTCCAGGCTGAAGATGTTCTGGGGCCGCGCAACTTTGCAGAGAATGGTTACCCACACGAAGCTTGGAAGACGCTTCGTGAAGAAGCGCCTCTTCGCTATTTCGATCTTGGGCCGCGTCCGGGGTTTTGGGCCGTCGTAAAGCGCGCCGATATCGTCTGGTTGTCCAAGCAACCGACCCGCTTCGTGAACGCGCCCCGCATGGCCATCTTCGCAGATAGTCCGCCGCCCGATCCGACGCGCCCGAATCGCGCACTCCTCCGGCACCTCCTCAACATGGATCCGCCGGACCATCCGAAATACCGCAATCTCGCGAGCTCTTGGTTTACGCCGAGAGCGATCGCTCGTCGCCGACCGGAAATCGAGCGCATCGCCGAGGACTTGGTCGACGCGCTCGCGAGCAAGGGCGAAGCCGATTTCGTCGAGGAATTCACGGCGCCGCTGACGCTCTCGGTGCTCGCCGATATGTTAGGCGTTCCGCGCAGCGACTGGCGCAAGATGTTCGAATGGACAAATCAGATCGCGGGCTCGAGTGATCCGGAATACCAGATCGAGGGCGATGACTCCGGCGCGCAGATGCGGATTACGCTGGATGAAATGTTTGGCTACTTCACCGAGATGGTCGAGCACCGGCGCGTCGAGCCAACGGATGACGTCGTAAGCCTGCTCGCGAATGCGCAGTTCGAAGGGGAGACGGATCCGCGGGTTCCGGCGCTTGAGCTGCTTTCGTACTTCTCGCTGCTCGTTGTCGCAGGGAATGAGACGACTCGCAACGCAGCGAGTGGCGGCCTGATCGCGTTGATCGAAAATCCAGGAGAGATGGCGAAGCTCAAAAAGAACCCGTCCCTTGTGAATAAGGCGACGGAAGAAATCGTTCGCTGGACCTCGCCCGTGATTCAATTCTGCCGCACGCCGGTCGAAGACTTCGAGATGCACGGGCAGAAGGTGAAAGCCGGGGATTCGCTTTGCCTGCTTTACCCATCAGCAAATAGGGATGCCGAGTTCTTCGAAGATCCCGACAGCTTCCGGATCGACCGTTCGCCTAATCCTCATGTTGGCTTCGGGATCGGCGAGCATTTCTGTCTAGGCGCGAATTTGGCGCGGCTCGAGATTCGGATCGCCTTGGAAAAGCTCATTCCTCGACTCGAGCATGTGGAGCTCGTGGGGCCGATGGATCGTGTTCAATCGAGTTTTCTGGGCGGCGTGAAGCGAATGCCAATTCGATTCGAGACTCGTTAGGCGGGAAAGGGCTCGACGCGGTCCGCGAGCCCGTCGCTCTCGATCAGTTCCTCTAGTTCTTGGCCTAGCACGCGGCAAGCCTCGACCACGGCATGCCAGCGTTCGACCCGCTCTTCCGTACTGAAGTCCATGAAGTCATCACGATCTGGAATCTTGCCTCCGGGCAGGGCAGCCACAAACGCATCGCTCGGCGCGATCATCACGACATCGTTCATCGCCGCTGCCGACGGCCGCCGCGACTTCCAAGGCTTGTCGAACCATCCCGGCGTAATCTTGTCGAAGAAGTGCTGGAAAAGCACCAGACCCTCGCGGCGCTTCCATTCAAAGTCGAAGTGGTAGTCGATGATTCCGCCGTCGAAGAGCGTGCCGGGGACGCCGGGAGTAGAACGCACGCCTTGCATAAGAAGGGGGATCGAGCCGCTCGCCAGAAGTGCGTGTTGAACGCGTTCCGGGGTGAGATCGATGTTCTCGGTCGGAAGGTCGCTGTACGCGAGTGGGCTCGCGCCCGATCTAAAGACAAGTCGTTCGAAGCTGCGCCCTAGGGCTCGTCGCGAGAACGCGTTCGCGAGCGCGGCGTAACCCACTTGGAGTTGGAAGGGGAGGCCGCGGTCGTAGCCGCGATCGTTCTGAAGTCGCGCGGCGACGATGTGGGTATTGATGAGCGGATGGTCGCAGATCTCGTCCGCACCTTTTTCACCGAGCGAAAGACCGAGGATGCGGTCGCTCTCGAGCGTGATCGCTTCCATGCTAGGCAGGCCACGGCGATTCAGCGCCGACGGGTCGTACGACTGTTCGATATAGCCGGTTGCGAAACGGGCGAGGGCGGCGTGGGGATCCCCTTGGGCAAAACACGCGTGTCGGAAGCTACCGATCGAAGAGCCGAGCGTGTCGAGGGGCGTGGATCGCGGTGCGATTAGGCGGTCGATGAGGACGGCATCCAGATGCCGTAGGACCAGCCATTTGGGTCCGCCAGAGGCGCCAACGAGCGTGCCGAAGAGTTCCGGGTGGAACCCTTCGGCACGCAGTCGTTCGGCAGCGTGCTTGCCTGCGCGGATCGTGAGGTGGCGTGTGGCCAAGAGCTGTTAGGCCTCCGCCGGATCCCCGTTTGAGGGGAGCCCGTGATTGAGACTACATCTTGGTGTAGTCGGGTCCCTCTCCGCCCTGGGGCGTCGTCCAGGTGATGATCTGGTACGGGTCCGCGATGTCGCAGGTCTTGCAGTGCACGCAGTTTTCGTGGTGAATAAAGAGTTCCTTGCCGCCGTTCGAACCCGCCACGTCGACCATTTCATAGACCGCTGCCGGGCAGAACTTCTCGCAGGGGTTGCCGTAATCGCGAAGACAATCCGTGGCGCAGACGTTCGTGTCCGCGACTTTGAGATGGGGCTGCTGGTCCGATTCGTGGGCAGTGCCCGAGAAACCGACGAGATGCTCCTTCGAAAAGGTCAGTACGCCATCGGGCTCGAAGGGGGCCGGGTGTCGCCGCTCTCTCGGAATCTCCCAGATCTTCTTCATGACCGAGTGAGGCGCGTGGGTCGCGAGGTTGTCGATCAAGCCGCGTCCCTTGGTCGGGATCATGAGCGGTATATTAAGCATGCCGAAGAGCGGCGAGATCTCGTTGCTACCCGAGAAGTTGCGCGCTTCGTAGTGCTCCTGGTACGCCCAGCTGTTGCGGAACCGCTCGGTGTAGTTGCCGAGGGTCTTGGCGGAGAAGTCGGCGGCCTTGATACCGTCGATGATCGTCTCTGCGGCCATCATGCCTGACTTCATGGCCGTGTGAATGCCCGCGAGCTTCATGATATTAAGCATGCCTGCCGAGTCGCCGACTAGCATGGCACCGTCGCAGTAGAGCTTCGGCATGGCGTTGAGGCCACCCGCCGGGACGCACTTGGCGCCATAGCGAATCAACTCAGCGCCCTCGAGAAGGTCCCGCATGAACGGGGAATCTCGCTTGAATTCCTGCGAGGCGCGATGCGGATCGTTATTCGGATCTTCGGACGCGAGGGGTGTCACGAAGCCATAGGAAACCATGTTGTCGCCCATGTCGTAGAGCCACATACCGTTGAGCTGTCCTAGGAAGTCGGGGAACATCGATCCATGGATGACGCGGCCGGGAACGTGCTTCTCCGGCTTGACCTTCCAGATCTCTTTGATGCCCGTCTCAAACGTCTGCGGGAACTTGCCGTGCATGTCGAGGCGATCGAGGATCTGCTTCGTGCACGAGCCGCGGACGCCTTCACCGAAGACGGTCACGCCGGCCAGGATGTCCATGCCGGGCTGGTAGGTGCCCTTCTCCTTGCCGTCCTTGTCGATGCCCATGTCACCGGTACGGATGCCTACGACGCGGTCGCCTTCGAAGAGAACTTCAGAAGCGGCGAAGCCGGGGTAGATCTCGACGCCGAGTTCTTCGCACTTCTCGGCGAGGAACTTTGCGACGTCCGAGAGGGAGACGACGTGGTAGCCCTTCTTCTGAAAGAAAGGCGGCGTGAAGAGCGCCGGGAGCTTGATCGTCATGTTGCGGAAGAACTGCCAGAAGTAGGCCTTGTCGCAAGTCTGTTCGATCGGAAAGCCCTGCTCCTTATAGTCGGGCATGAGCTCTTCGATGGCCTTGGGGTTCATCACGCCACCAGAAAGCTGATGGTCGCCGACGCCCGCGGCCTTCTCGATCACGAGAATGACCGGCGGCTCAATCTGTGGTTGGCCCTTCTTCGCTGCCTGCGCGTTCTGCTCTTCCACCTGCTTCATCAGATGATAGGCAGAGGCGAGCGTGGCCGGACCGGCTCCGACGAAGAGGACATCGACCTCCATACTTTCGCGTTCGGGTTCAGACATCGATGAATTTCCTTTCTAGGGATTGGACTTGCTCGAGGGCGAGTCCATTAAATACGGGCGGGAAGCTCTCTAATCACGCATGCCACTGGATCGCGGGGCGCGCGCGATGGCTGGCTTGGGCGGTGCGTTTCGGCCAAATGGGACAATAGAAGACGGTCCGTCTCGGAACAACAGATTCCGGGTCATCAGCGGGCGTCAAAGGCGCTTGAGGCTGGTTTCGGGGGAACTTCCCTGCTGAATTCTCATTGGTTTGCTCTTCTTATCTTTTTGCGGGGACGTCGACCCAAGGGGGCAGTCGGGTTGATTTGGTTCCATTGGCGGGCCCGATTCGCTCTCCTATGCTGCCTCTGCTCTAGGATTGCCAGCGAATGGCCGATTCCATGCCCATGCCAAGTCTCTGCGCACATCCGCGCAGAACCCAGAAATATTTCGAAGGGACCCCCCCCCATGTCGTCCCGCAAAGATGCGGCCCGCCACACTTCCGACTTCGTTCAGCTTCTGCAGGAGTTCCTCGCGGCATCCTCAGCGCTGCGCGATTTGCTTGAGAATTCGGCGGGGCGCGAGCTTCAATTCGAGAGCGTGGCGGCGGTCGTTGGTGAGGACGAGGGCTCGGTCCTCTACCGGTTGAAGCAGCAGAGTCATTCACTGTTCCGGTCGGAGGTCCTGGCCAGCGCCGCGGTCCGAAGGGAAGCCCTTTTCGACCTGACGATCGGCTCGCTCTTCCACGAAGCCATGAAGCTTCGAGAGAGTCTCTATCAGCGCGAGGTTTACGGCCCGCGACTCGCCTCACTCCGGGCAGCGACCGAAGATGATTCCGACGCGAGTCTCGGTGAGTTCGAGCGCCTGCTGGGGCGAAGCAGCGCACGGATCGACGAGGTGATCGCCGAAGTCCGAATCCTCTTGTCGCAGACCCGAGATCAATTTCGGCGAGTGCTCATCGAGCGTGCCGGCGAACGCGGCGTCACGCGAGCACTCCTCGGCCGTCGTGCCCAGGTCGACGCGGTCTTTCAAGAAGGCTTCGAAGGCTTGTTGTCGGCCATGCATGGTGAAGTGGGGACCGGTTTGGTCGAGGCAGCGCACGCGCTGCTCGATAGCGCGTATTTCGTGGAAGCGTCGAAGACGCTGCGCGAGGCGGGGCGATCCGCCAATGCTCCACGCGCGGAGATCACCCAGCTCGAGCACTACGCCGAAGGCATGCAGGCATTCCTCGAAGGCGACTATGCGAGCAGCCTCGTCGCGCTCGAAGCTTGGGTTGACCTTGGCGGGCCGATCGGCGAGCAAGACCTAGCACGCCGCGCGGCCGCTGCGATTGGGCGCGTGGGTCGACTTCTAGAAAGCGATGCCGAGGGCAACGCGATCATGGATAGTGCGAAACAGCTTCAGCTGCGGCTAGATGCAGGCTCCGTCTGAACGCCGCCTTCTTCTCTGGCCGCTCGCGCCCGGACGATCAATATGATCCCGAATACGACGAGACCCATGCCAATGAACTGGGCTTCCGAGAGGCCTAACGCCACGCGTTCGTTGAGCCGCCAGTGTTCAATGACGGTTCGACCGATGCCGTTCAAGATTAGAAACTCGCCCATAAGCGACACGCTCTGCTTGCGCCGGAACCAGAGATAGCCGGCACCCAGCGTGAGCCAGAGCGTTTCATAGAGCATCGTCGGATGAACCGGATAGTGCACCGGCGGCAATCCATTCGGGAAGGCCACGGCCCAAGGCAGGTCGGATGCGATGCCGTAGTCGTCGCCTACCAGAAAGCAGCCCACGCGACCAATTGCTTGGCCGACCGCGAGCGAAATCGCGGCCGCGTTCGCCAGCTGGATCGGTGGCACTTTCCAGTACTTACAACCCAGATAGCCTGCGAGTCCGCCGCCAATAAAGCCGCCGTAGAAGACGAGCCCGCCGCGCGAGAACATCGACTGCCAGAAGGGGTCGCCGTGGATCAGATAGAAACTGGTGGCGTAGTAGAGCTTCGCGCCAAAGACGCCGCCCAACATGATCACCATTAGAAGATTGGCCGCGTCCTCGGGGTCGAGGCCTTCTTCTTTCATTCGCAGAATCGAGATCCAATATCCGATCAAAAACCCCAGCGCCATCATTGCGCCAAAGCTACTGATCGGCCAACCGATCCCTGGAATCGTGAACAGCACCGGATACATAGGTCCCCCTTGCGGGCGCACATTACGTGAAGGGCCGGCCCCCGGCAATCTTTGTGCGGTGGCAATCGGAGATCTTCGCCTCGAACTTGCGGGGCGAGCCGACGTTCAGGTCGTCGACGACTACGGCGCCAGCGCCATTTCGGTTTCGCGCGGGAGCCAGACAACGAAGCGTGCGCCCTCGCCGACTTCGCTCTCGACATAGATTCGACCGTGATGCGCTTCGACGATTTTGCGCACGATGGCGAGTCCTAAACCGCTCGCCTTCTTCTGTGATGCCCGACCTGTGGAGGGGGGAGGCGTCGCCGTTTGGAAGGCTTCGAAGATTCGCTCTCGGTCCTCAGGAGCGATTCCGGGTCCATCGTCAGCGACAGAGATCTCCCAACCATCGTCGACCGTCTCGACGGAGACTTCGATCCGCCCACCCGCGGAGGCGTGGTGGATCGCATTCCCGATCAGATTCGAAAAGAGCTGATAGAGCCGAGTCCGGTCACAGATCAGAATCGGGACTTCGCTCGGCACTACGAGGGTCACTTCCGCCTCGTCGAGGGAGATTTTAAGCTCAGCTCCCAGTTGATCGAGCACGGCAATCGGATTGACGTGCACCTCGCAGTTGGGCGTGTCCTCGATCCGAGATAATTCGAGCATGTCCGAGAGCAGCCGCTCCATGTTTCGACCGGCCTGCTCGATTCGGTCGAGGAAGTGGAGGCCGGTGCGCCCGATCGGCTCGCCAAAATCGTCGCGCAACAAGCGCGCGAATCCGAGTACGGAAACGAGGGGCGAGCGGAGGTCATGAGAGACGCTGCGGACACAAGTCTCGAGTTCTTCGTTTTTCTTGGTGAGCTGTTCGAGAGGCGTGGGCTGCACCGGGTCGCCCCTTCCTCCGGGTTCGGTCCCGGCGGAGTGCATCGCATCCAACAGGAGTAATTCGACTGCGCCGCCCCTCGTTCCCGCGCCCTCAAGAGAGATTGCGCGGAACTCGACGTGCATTCCTCTGAGTGTTGCGGCCAGCTGCGAGCGGCGGTCGTGATCTGTTCCAAGGGGATCGCTTGGGTGAAGAATCTCGTGCAGTAGTTCGCGCGCATCCTCATTCGCATGCGCCAGCAATTGGGCGACCGGCAGAGGATGATCGCAGACCAGGGCGGGTGTGAAGAGTCCGAGTTGGTCCGCCCAGAACAGACAACCCTCATGAGGGTCGATCGCGAGCACACAATCGTGCACCGCCGCCAGGCTCGAAAGAAGGCGGAGGGTGCCCGCTTCGAGGCGGGGTTCAGCTACAGGAGCGGCTGCGGGCAAGGTCGATTTCCCGAGTGGGGGCACGGGGTTGACTACTTGTGGCCCACTCGGCGTGAGCCCCTGGCCATTACCGACCAGCGTTTTGCCAGCCTACCCGAATTGGAACTCGATGAGAAGCTTCGATGCGGCCGATAGCTTGAGTCCCGCGACCCCGGTACCCTACGATTCCCCTCAGGTCGACTTCGCAGCGGTGTTGCTGGTGATTCGATACTGATCCGGGGCGCAACGGTCGCGCGAAGCGGGCGAAGGAGCTCGGGTTGGTCGATCTGGATGAGGCACCGCACGCGCCTCGCACGAGCAGGGTGCCCGTAGACTCCGATCTGGATTCTCTTTCCCCTCAAGCGCGACGGGTTTGGACCTGGTTGCTTTTCGCCTTGGGAGCACTGTTGGTACTGGATGCACCGCCGATCCGTTTTGAACAAGCCATGGACGTCGCGTCCGCCCAGGACGAAACCGAGGCCTCTCGCGATGCGGTTGCCGCCGCCTTGCAAGGCCATCTTCAGGACCGGAGGTCGGCGCTTTCGACAGAAGAGACGGATCGTGTGATCGAGGCGGTGCTGCGCAGTAGCCGTCGCTACGGACTCGACCCCTATCTGGTGACCGCCGTCTTGATCGTCGAGAGCGATGCGCGGCCCTGGGCCGAGAGCGGAAAGGGCGCGATTGGGTTGATGCAGGTCATGCCTTATATGGCAGAGAAGTTGCCTCTTGCGGGTAACCTCTCGACGATTGAGAGCAACGTCGAGGCCGGGTGTTTCATTCTCTCCGACAATATTAGGCGCCTCGGAGAGGCGAAGGGCATCTCTAGCTATTTTTGGGGCCGTCGCATTCGTGGCGTTGCCTATCTCCAAAAGGTGCAAAAGGCACGGCAGCGCGTTCGCGAGGCCAGCGCCTCCTAATGTCGAACAAAGGGAGCGACCGATTGACGGAGCGGATTACGCGACGAGAGACCCAGTGCGTGCTGTCTGATCGGGGCGAGCGCTATCGCCGGATCTGGCTACCGGAGCAGCCGACGCGGGCGATGATTCTGGTACACGGATACGGGGAGCATTGTGGTCGCTACGACGAAATGGCGATGTATTTTGCAGGTCGCGGCTTCGCGGTGCATGCCTTTGATCAAGCGGGACACGGTCGGACGCATGGGCCTCGCGGTCATGTCGACCGATTTGATCGTCTGCCCGAGGAAGTTGCTGAGTTCGTGGTGCAAGTCGGCCACGATCATCCAAATCTTCCAATAACGTTAGTCGGGCATAGCATGGGCGGGTTGGTCGTTGCAGCAACCGCTGCACTTCATCACCCCGCTGTTGATCGGATAGTGCTCTCTGGGGCGCTGCTACAGATAGGCGGCAGTACGGCGCAGAAGGTGCAGCTGATGGCGGCGAATCTGTTGTCGTTCGTCGCGCCGAAGTTGGGCTTGTCTGTAGGGCTCGACTCCGGGCTGATCTCCCGGGATCCCGAAGTGGTGCGCCGCTATCGCGAAGATCCCTATGTGAAAGATCGGATCACGGCGCGCTTCGCGGCGGGAATGAATAAGATGGTCGCGCGGATGGCTTCCGCGGCCGGGCGAGTTGAACGTCCGATCTTGATCATGCACGGTGAGCAGGATCAACTATCGCAGCCGCAGGGAAGCGTAGGGTTCCATGCTGGACTCGCGGCGCCCGTAGCAAGTGCGAGCCTTCTGAAGCTCTATCCCGATTTGAGGCACGAAATTTTTAACGAACCAGAGCGAGAGCAAGTCTGGCAAGACATGCTGGCTTGGCTCGACACTTGATCCGGACGCCTACTTTTTTGTCGGCGACCTAACATGAAGAGAATACGAGACGATGTCTGACGAACTGACGCACCTCGACGAAAAAGGCCGCGCACGCATGGTGAATGTGGGCGAAAAGGCGGTGACCCACCGCGTATGTATCGCGCGAAGTGAGGTCCGAATGGCCCCCGAAACCTTGGCGCGCATCGTCGAGGGCCGGGTTGCTAAGGGCGACGTGCTCGCGACGGCACGGATCGCGGGAATCCAAGCAGCGAAGCGGACGGGCGAGTGGATTCCTCTCGCGCATCCGATGCCGATCGATTCGGTCGAGGTGATCTTGGAACCCGCGCCCGACGGCCAGGCCCTTTTGATCGAGACGCGCGTCGAGGCGCACTGGAAGACCGGCGTTGAAATGGAGGCGCTGGTTGCGGCTTCTGCGGCGGGCCTCACGGTGTATGACATGTGCAAGGCGGTAGACCGAGAGATGGTCGTGGATCGCTGCCGGCTCGTGGCTAAGCGGGGCGGCAAGAGCGGCGTATTTCGGCGCGAAGGTGAATCGGACGTCGATCTGGCCGAGTAGCGGTCTCGGCAAGACCGAGGATCGAGTTTTAGACCGAGAACCCCGAGGGGCCTCCGGGAGAGCATGAAATGAGCCTAGAGCCGGAAGAAGTACGGGCCATGCACGAGAAAGGCGAAAAAACAGGCGGATCGGGGGAACTCGATTTTCAGGAGGGGGGTCTTTCAGCGGAGAGGCAGGATATGACAGCAGAGATCGTTGAGAGAGGACCGATGGTGAGTGGCACGAACCCGCTGGCGCGCGAGCGAAACGCGCCGCGCGTGGTGATTGAGGATCCCGATAGGGACCTGATCGTGCGATGGCAGGCGGGGGATGAAGCCGCCTTCGAAGAACTCATCCGGAAACATGAATCACGCGTCTACCGTTTGCTCTATCGCATGATGGGGAGCAAGGAGGACGCGGAGGATCTCACCCAAGAGACCTTCTTGAGTCTTCATCGATATGGGCATCGCTTCCGCGCCGAGGCGCGCTTTTCGACCTTCGTCTACCGGGTCGCGGCGAACGCCGCGCTCAATCGCCGCCGTTCCTATGGCCGCGGTCGTGCACGAGTCGACAAGCTCAAGACGCGTCAGGCGGCCGGTGATGATCTGCCAAGCTCGCCGCGCAACCCAGAAGACGCTGCACTCGGGACCGAACTCACGGGCCACGTCCGCGAGGCACTCGACACGCTCTCGCCTTCGCTCCGGATGCCGGTCATCCTCTATGACATCGAAGGTCTCGCCTATGGCGAGATCGCCAAGGTGCTCGGCATTGCTGAAGGCACTGTCAAATCCAGGATTCATCGCGCGCGCCAAGCGCTGCGGGAGCAGCTCAGAGAAATGCTGGGATCCAAGACTGCGACCGAGGGTTCTTAAGCGTGAGCAAATTTGGCGTGAGAGACTCGAACATGAATGAAGATTCGCAGCCGCAGCTGCAGCTGCCTGTGGACCTACGATGTAAGCAGGTGAAGAATCACTTGCCCGATTACCTCGAAGGTGATCTTTCGCTGGATGACCGAGCTTCGGTCGACGAGCATATTGGCCAGTGTGCCGACTGCGCCATCGAAGTCCACGAGATGGAAGAGACGATTCTCCTACTCCGCGGCCTCCCCGAACCCGAAACGCCGCCGATGATCGCGGCGAATGTGATGCGTCGCATTCGCTCGGGTGAGGCTGATCCCGGTTTCTGGGCGCGGGTTGGACGAGGCTTTGCCTCGGTCTTCGAGCCGAGTTTTGTGCTGCCCGCTTCGGCGATGGCGGTGGCGGCCTTGGCAGTGGTAACGCTTCAAGATCCGAGCCGACTCGGAATTCCCGCTTTTCAGAACGCCGAGACGAGCGGCGCAGGGATCGCGGGGGCTGTCGTTGCGCCTTTGCGGAGTGACTCCGCGGGTGGAAGGCTCCTGTTGCCAGCAGATGCTGAGACGGGTGGTGCTCGGAAGTTCGTGCAGATACCTCTGACGCGGATGTCCGCGGAACCGCGTCGTGACGTGGTTGTCGCTTCTCCATTTACTCAGGGCTTCGTCGTTCAGGGCGGCGGAGGCGCGCCGAGCAATTTTCGAGCTCCCATGATGGCAGGCGGCGCTCCACCGGCATTCTTTGCCGAGCGTCCCGCTCCCCTCATTGAGCGACCTTCTCCGGGAACCCGCGTGCCGCGCTCTGGATTCGTCGGTGCAGTGCCCGTTGCTGGGCCCGTGCCTGTGGGAGCACTCGAAGCGGTTCGGTCAAAACGTGGGCGGTCTGTTTCATCGGAAGCGATCAGCGCCGGCGGCGAAGATGCCCGGGACGGATGGATCGCAATCGGTCTTCAGCGCCCCACCGAGTTTGCACGTTTTCTGAATGCCAAGACCTTGGCCGAACAAGAACTTTGGGTCGAGCGACTCGCGGAGCGCGCCGAGTCTCGCGGGCTGCTCGTGGAATTGGTTGGTGCACTCGATTCGAGTGGTGATGCCGCGGCTGGCGTTCTTGCCGGGGATTTTCGCGCAGCTCGAAACTCTCGCTGATTTAGCCTGCCGTTCGGCTATTCGCACTCGCGACGACCGGTCGTCCGCCATCTATCACTCAGATTTTTAATGTTAGTCCTGGTTTTAGTTGCCTGACCCGCGTCTTTTTTCTGGATGCGTGCGGAGCGGCACTGGTCACTAGGCTGCCGCACCGTTGCTTTGTGGCGCCGTATTCACGGCTCTAACGTGCCCGTCAGGCCGCAGTCGGTTTAGGCTCGAGCCTACGCCTAAGATGAGCCCCCTCCGCATCCGATAGGTCATTTTGATCAACCGGCTTCGGGTGAATGCGAGGGCAGTTGGCTAGCTCAGGTGGCGTGAGGACAGGGTTAGGGATCGCGGGAGCCTCTCGCGTTTTTGACGGCCCGAGGGAGCGGCTTGCTAGGCACGGGCCCTCGATTCTCTCCGAGGCCGAATTGATCGCTCTTCTGCTTCGAACCGGGGTTCCTGGCATGGATGCGATGAGCGTCGCCCGGCTAGTGCTCGACCGTACCGGAGGACTAACGTCTCTTGCACGGACGCCGGTGTGCGTGCTTGAAACGATACCAGGGCTCGGGCCCGCGAAGGCGGCGAGCCTGGCGGCAACCTTCGAGGTCGCACGACGACTCGAGAGTGAGCCCCTAGAACTCTCTCAGCCGATCCGAAGTCCTTGTGACGTCGAACGCCACTTCGCGCCGCGCGTTCGGAGTGCGAGGAAGGAATCATTTTTCGTCCTCTTGTTGGACGGACGCCATCGACTTATCGCAGAAGAAGAAGTGTCTAGAGGGACACTCACGTCGAGCCTTGTGCATCCACGGGAGGTTTTTAGAGAAGCGATCCGAAGCGCGGCGGGTGCCCTCGTTTTGGTCCACAACCATCCGAGCGGCGACCCGACGCCGAGCGCGGAGGACAGATCCGTGACGACTCGGCTCGCCGAGGCTGGACGGCTCCTCGGAATTGAGGTGATCGACCACGTCGTCGTCTCCCACCGAGGCCACTACTCGTTTAGAGAGTCCGGGGAAGCGCCGTGGGACGGTGTTGTAGATCCAGTCGACACGCGGGCTGAGTAGGAACTCGGTGTTCTCAATCGAGCGAGTTCCGTCTGGATGCCCCGGTGCGTCAGCGTTGATTCGCTCCTGAAGCCGCCATGCAGGTGGCTTGGAGCCGTCCCGAGGGGAACTTGAGGTATCGGCTAAAGATATTGAGGGCATTAGGACGATGAGTGAAGGCCGGAGTCTCTCACGTATCCAATGGTGCGTTGAGAGAGGGTGGTGCGTACGAGGGGGTGGGCCCCCAGCTAGGTGCTTTCCGAGCGAAGTCGAGTACGCGATCTGGAGTCGAATCGATGGCAAAAATCAGCCTGGACGCGAAGAACGCAAGTGAGGACAACTCTCTGGAGGGCGCAGACCGACGTCGAGCGGAGCGATCCTCCGTCACCGTCCGAATCGATTACTCGACCGTCGACGAAATGTTCTCGGAGTTCACCCGTGACATCAACGCGGGTGGTCTCTTTATCGAAACCGAGAAGCTCGTCCCGGCCGGAACCGAAGTCTCCATGCAGTTCAAGCTCCCTGGTAGCGACGAAGCCCTACAAACGATTGGTCGAGTCGTCCGCGTCTCGAATGGGCCCTCCGCAAGTGTCGGAGCATCCTCGGGTATGGGTGTCGAATTCGACGAACTGACGTCGGAAGATCGCTTGAAAATCGATCGAATCGTGCGCGGGCTCCGCTCCGCTGCCGGCGAATAGCCAAGCCGACTAACACGTCCTTGCTCCGTGAGTCGACGCTAGGTCCGCGGTTGATCCTGCGCTAGATCCGAGCACGGGATTCGCTTATGGGCCTCGCGCCGCGCGACCTCAAATGCGGAATCCGAACGCAACTTACCCATAGAGTCAGGAAAGTTGCGCAAATAGGTACGGCCAAGCCCATTATTCAGCTCGAGATGGGTGATCGCTCGGATAGCCTGTCAGAGTGACGAGAAGCCCTAAAACGGGATGTCGTCATCCATCGGCGGGGAAGAATCCATTCCGCCACCACCAC
>JASDVF010000051.1:14281-17511 GCA_041440805.1 Myxococcota bacterium
CCACCACCGCCGGCGCCATCTTGGCGCGGGCCGATGAAGTTGACAGTGCTGGCGTTGACCTCGGTCGTGTACCGCTTGGCGCCGTCTTTATCTTCCCATTCGCGGGTCTGAATGCGGCCTTCGATATAAACGGTGCGGCCCTTCGAGAGGTACTGGTTACACATCTCGGCGGTCTTGCCCCAGACGACGATACGGTGCCATTCGGTTCGCTCTTGGCGCTCGCCGCTCTTGTCGTTCCAGGTCTCGCTGGTCGCCAGGGTGAAGTTTACGACGGACTGGCCGTTCGGAGTCGTACGGAGCTCCGGATCGCGACCGAGGTTACCGACGAGAATTGCTTTGTTGACACCTGCCATGGTGGGGGGCTCCAGCGGGACGTTTTTGAGTGAAATAGGGGGCGAGTCCGTGGACTCGGATAACCTGGAGTGTCCCGCCGTGGTCGAAATGCGTCAAGGGAAGACTGGCTGTTCACTTGGACTCGCCCTTTCCGCGAACTGAGGGCCACGGTATCCTACGGCGGTTCTCCTCTCCGGGGGGTGAGGGAATTCGACTGCGCGTGGTCGCGCCCGTTCGGCATCACCGATTCGTCGGGGCCGAGGAGCGAAACCATCTTCGTCGAAGACCTACCGCCAGGATGGGCCCGAATCTTGCTTTGTTCCAGGACGACGTCGCCGTCTCCGGAACACAGATCCGGAAGAGCTCGTGTTCGGGAAGTCCCGAATTCGCGCTCATGTAGGCATTTAGCGGCGTTCGTTCGGGGGGGCGAGCATGGCAAGGGCGGCAGCAAAGTCGCGGGCAAAGAAAGGCGGACGCACAGCGTCGGCCGGACGAGATCAGGACGAGGCCGATGGCCCGATTCTGGTTGCCGCGGGTTCTGAGATTGCAGGACTCATCCTGATCGGGCTTTCCTTGCTCGCAACGCTCGCGCTAGCGACGTATGCGCCTGAGGACCCGATCGCGAAGCTCGTCGAAGTTCGAAACAGCGCAGGCCCCGTTGGTGCGACCCTTGCGGGCTGGCTCCTGGGCGCCTTTGGCTCGGGATCGATCGTCCTCGTAGCTTCCTGCGCCTTTCTTGGGGGTCGCCTCGTGATGAGCCTCGGTTTTCCGGGACTCTTCTCGCGCTTCTGGATTGGCGCTGCAGTGCTGATCCCAACGGTCGCGCTGCTTCCGCCGCTGCTCTTTGATCTCGCGCCGGAAGCGATGCCTTGGATCGAGCCAGGCTGGCTAGGAGGGAAGGGCGCTTCGACTCTGACGCTCCTTTTCGGGAACGCTGGTGCCCTAGTACTGACCAGCCTTTTTCTGATCGTCGGCGTGTTGTCGCTGACTGGGATTTCGACGGGGACAACCCTGACCGCGATTGGCCAGGGCGCTACCTGGACCTTGGGTTATGTGATGGCCTTCGGTGAGTGGTTTTATGCTGGGCTAGGGACGGCGCTCAATGCACTCGTGCGCGGTATTCAAGCGACAGTCGCGGCACTTAGACGCTCGATCACGCAGGCTCGTGAGGCGATTACGGCGATTTCGGTTCGCCGGGAACAGCGTGCGCGTCGCGAACGCGTGCAGGAACGCCGCGAGCCGGAAGTGAGCTTCGAGGAAGAGCTGCGCGAGCAGGAAGAACCGGCAGCGCCGGTCAAGGTGCTGGCCCCGCCGGAAGAAGTTCCGGAGCCGCCCGTGCGTCGTATCCGTGCCGGAGAACAACCGGACATCGTCGACCACGGCGAAGAGCGTAAGCGCTCGAAGAAGCCCGAACAAGAAGCTTTCCCCTTTCACGAGGGCGGCCCGGCCGGTCCCTTTAAGCTGCCCGATTCATCGATCTTCACGTCGCCGCCCAAAGGCGGTCGCAAGTACGATCGAGATTCGCTGCTCATGAATTCGAAGATCCTCGAGAAGAAGCTCGCGGATTTCGGCGTGACCGGTCGTGTGGTGCGTGTGCATCCCGGACCCGTGATCACTATGTACGAATACGAGCCGGCCGCGGGCATCAAGGTCAACAAGATCGTGGGCCTGACCGACGATCTGACAATGGCGCTGCGTGCGATGTCGATTCGTATTATCGCACCGCTGCCGGGGAAGTCTGTCGTCGGGATCGAAGTTCCGAATCCAGAGCGAGAGGTCGTCTACCTGCGTGAAATGCTCGAGTCCGAGAGCTTTCGTAAGGGCAAGAGCGTGCTGTCCGTAGCGATGGGCAAGGACATCTTTGGTAACTCCGTAACTTCGGATCTGGCCAAGATGCCGCATTTGCTAGTCGCTGGTTCTACGGGTACGGGTAAGTCCGTCTTCTTGAACTCGTTCCTTTGCTCGCTGTTATGTCGCGCGACGCCGGATGAGCTCAAGCTCCTGCTAGTTGACCCGAAGATGCTCGAGCTGTCGATTTATGACGGGATTCCACATCTGATCGCCGACGTGGTGACGAGCCCTAAGCGCGCTGCAGCTGCGCTGCAAGGCGTCGTACGTAAGATGGAAGAGCGGTATCAGATGATGTCCGCGACGGGCGTCCGCAACATCGATCAGTTCAATGAGAAGGCCCGCAAGAAGCTCGCCGAGGGTGAAGGGTCCTTCCGCCTCAAGCAGAAGCCTGGCCAGACGGAAGGCGAAGAGATCGAGTGGCAGGTGCTGCCGTATATCGTCGTCGTGATCGACGAACTCGCCGACCTCATGATGTCCTCGGCGAAGGAGGTCGAAGAGTCGCTTCAGCGCTTGGCGCAGATGGCGCGTGCCTCGGGCATCCATCTCGTGCTTGCTACCCAGCGGCCGAGTGTCGACGTCTTGACGGGTGTCATCAAGGCGAACTTCCCCGCCCGCGTGTCCTTCCAGGTGTCGAGTGGGATCGACTCGCGAACGATTCTGGACCAAAAGGGTGCGGACGATCTGCTCGGGATGGGCGACATGCTCTTCCTCCCGCCGGGAACCGCGCTGTTGCAGCGAATTCACGGTCCTTTCGTGAACGAAGACGAGGTCCACGACCTCGTAGCATTCCTAAAGGAACAGGGACGACCCGTTTTCGACGAAGATCTGGTGCGAGCGGCCGTGGAGGCAGAGAAGAACGAGAATCGCGGCGAAGACGAAGACGAGATGTTCGACCAAGCGGTCGAAATCGTCGCGACGACCCGCAACGCTTCAATTTCCTATGTCCAGCGCCGTCTCAAAGTCGGTTACAACCGAGCGGCTCGGATCATTGAGCAGATGGAGCTAGACGGAATGATTGGACCCCAGGTTGGGTCCAAGGGGCGTGA
>JASDVF010000052.1:0-13042 GCA_041440805.1 Myxococcota bacterium
GAGTAGAAAATGGAGCCGACGATCCGATTTGAACGGACGACCTGCTCATTACGAGTGAGCTGCTCTACCAGCTGAGCTACGTCGGCCCCGAGGACGGGTTCGGTGTCTCGTTGCCTCGCCGGCCGTCGCTGGCGAACGATGTGGTCCAGAACCTTGAAGGGCTCGGGGCATCGCGAGATTCGTCTTCCGTCAATTCCTCTGGGCAACCCGCGACTCGGATACTCGTTGTCTGACGCCAGACGTTTGGATCCGAGGGGGTGTGATGACCTCTGGGGGCCATCGGGGCGCTGAATGTAGCGCGGGGTTCCGGCCTTGCCATCGTGGGTTCCGACAACCGGCAAATCACGTGCGATTTGCAGGCAGCTGATCACGTAGGGTTTGACCTTAGGGCCTCGCGCAGATTAGAGTGGTCGGCAGCCGCGTGGGAGAGCTTGAGATGCCCGTACTTCCTGTAATTGATTTATTGCTTCTGGCCGGATGGACTTCGCTCCTGGTCGGCTTCGTATTGAAAGTGGCTGACCTGCTGACACGCGGGAATCAGTCGATCTTTTCACTGTCGCCGATCGACTTCCTGATGATGGCGGTCGTGTCCTTCTTGTTCGCCATCGCACTAGCCGCCCGAACCTGGGTCGCGAGCCAATCCCCGGCCCAGTCGGCAGCCCGACGCCGCGAAGAGACCCTCGATGCGTATGGCGCGCTGCAGGGCGATAACTACCGGGAGCCGAATCCTCCCGAAGAAGACGAAGACCTCGCCGCCTCCGCGAGCCGCGTCTCCTAAGGCACGCCCGGCGTCTTCGCGTCCTCCGCGCGTAGGCTTTACCGCCGCGACGAGACGCTTCGCGTAACCCGTGAACCCAAGCCCCAGAACACAAAACCCGATCTCGGTTTCCAACCCGTCATTCCCTCAAAAGAAGGACGCGACAAAGGAAACTCGAATCGGGTTTTCAGGTTCTAAGGACCCAGCGAAGGTCCGGGCTGTCTAGCGAGCCGTCACAAGAAGAACGCGTCAGCTACTCCGGCCGTGCTGTCCGCGCGCAAGCAAAAACTGACGACCCTGTCCGCGCGCTTCAGCGCGCAAACAAATCAAAGGCCAAGCAGGGATGAAGCGGAAACGCTTCAGCCACCGATACGGCGGTAGGTGTCGGGACGGAGAAGGTCGCTCGCGGAGATGGCAAGCTCTACGTAGAGGTGGGCGGCGACAACGATGACGTTGCTGGCCTGACGAAAGGCTCGGCTCATGGGGGTTCCTCAATCGGATTCAGCGGCCCGTATAGGTGCTGTGTAGTTCGTTCTGTTGTTGAAGTAGCCGCGAGGGCCGAAGTGGTGTCGGCCTAAATCGCGTGAGCGGCGAATTCATCTGATACAGTCCTGCGGTCTCGCTCTACGGCTCTCCTAGAGATGGAGCTCGGGGGGCAAGAGACCTGTGGCGGGTGTCGCCCGCGGGATATGCGTTTTGGGAGAACATGCCTTGAGCTCAGTGACTTCGAGTGATTCTGGACGGCGGATCTGGATGGATGGGACGCTTCGGCCCTGGGCCGATGCGACGGTCCATGTCCTGTCCCATTCGCTGCAGCGAGGCTCCCTCGTCTTCGACTACATGTCGGTGCACGATCTCCCGGAGGGAAACGGGGCCGGGCTTCCCGCCGGAGCCACTCTGTTCCGAATGCGCGAACACATCGAGCGCTTCTTTCACTCCTGCGAGCTGATGGGCCTGACCCTCGAGCAGGATGCGTCGCTGATTCGGGAAGCGATTCGCGAGACGGTACGTGCGAATCCTGGCGCGAAGGCGGTCAAGATCAGCGCCTATTTCTCGTCGATCGAAATCGATGTGGTGCCCGTTGATACTCACGTGACCGTCGCGATCGCGGCCTACGACCCGAAGGTCGATGTCCAAGATCGGCTCCCCACGCAGCCGCCGGCGAAGCCTAAGGCTCTGAAGCTTTGGATTGAGAAGGAGCGCGCGAACCGTCGCGACGACATCGTCTCACCCCAAGCGAAGGTGTCGGCGAACTACGCGTCGCCGATGATGGCGAAGGCGCGGGCGAGGGCGGACGGGTTCGATGAGATCATTCTTGTGGATGAAGACGGCCATCTTGCGGAAGGCCCGACGGCGAATCTCTTTTTAGTCAACCAAGCGGGGGAGTTGCTCACCCCGCCTGCCAGGAAGGTGCTTCATGGCGTGACGCGAAGCTCGATCATCGAACTCGCGAAGGCCGAAGGCATTCCTTTGCGCGAAGCCGAGCTGCTGCCGATCGAGTTGATTGAAGCGAGCGAAGCCTTCTTGACCGGAACGACTGCCGGCGTTTGGCCCGTTGAGTCGGTCGACCGTCGTGCGCTCTCGAACTGTCCGGGCGCGATCTCGATGAAGCTACAGGGGCGCTTTAAGAAGGTGGCTCGTGGCGATGATCCCGAGTTCAGCCATTGGCTCACGCCGGCCGCGGATTAACTCGTAGGTCGCCCGCCGACTCTGCCCGCCGACTCTGCCCGAATTAGCTACACACGACGCGAACCCTGATCGACGCAACGACCTATCCATCCAGCCTTCCAGACGGTGAACTAGAAAAATGAGCAGTCAGAAAAAAGACCAAGCGCCAGAGGCTATTGCTACGCGTCAGCAGATCGTCCTGTCGGGCACTAAGCCGACAGGCGAGCATCTGCATCTAGGCAACTATTTCGGCGCGCTGCGCCAATTCGTCGACCTTCAGGAAGAGCATGATACGGCGCTCTACTTCGTAGCCGACTATCACTCCATGACGTCGATTCGAGACGGTGAAGAACGGCGACGTAATACTGAGTCGGTCGTTCTCGACTATCTCGCCGCCGGCCTCGATCCGAGTCGCGCGATCCTCTTTCGCCAAAGCGACCTTCCCGAAGTCACGGAACTAACGTGGATGTTGAGTTCGATCACGACGATGGGCATGCTCGAACGTGCACACGCTTATAAGGCCGCCACGGACAAGGGCGAAGAGATCGATCACGGCACCTTCACTTATCCCGTGTTAATGGCCGCCGACATCCTGCTCTACGGCTCGCATCTCGTGCCCGTCGGCAAAGATCAAAAGCAGCACATCGAGATGGCGCGCGACATGGCCGGGCGCTTCAACCGCTACTACGACTGTGAAGCCCTCGTCCTGCCCGAGCCCCATATCTTGGAAGACACGGCGACCGTGCCGGGAACCGACGGACGCAAGATGTCCAAGTCCTACAGCAATACCGTTTCGATGTTCGCTTCGAACAAGCAGATCAAGAAAGCCATCATGGGCATCGCGACGGACTCGACCCCCGTCGAAGATCCCAAGGACACGAATCAAGCGGTCTTCGAGCTCTGGTCCTTGTTCGCGACCGATGAATCCGATCGCGAGGCGATGTTCGCGCGCGCGGCAGAGGGTGGCCTCGGCTACGGCGACGTGAAGAAGGATCTGCTCGGGCGGCTGATGGACTATTTTGAGCCGATGCGCGTCCGCCGCTCGGAGTTCGAAGGGAATCCCGGCCAGATTGAGGAGATCCTTCGGGACGGCGTCGCTCGCGCTCGTGAGCTGGCGGATCCGGTTCTCGACACCTGCCGCCAAGCGGCCGGGCTCGGCGTCCCGCGTAAATAGAAGCGAGCGCGGAGCTCTTTTCCGACTGTTGAGGACTCTCGCCTTCCTCCGATCCCACCGAATCTGAATCGGGCCCAAATTCCATCTCAATCCGCTCTTTATCCGTAGCCCCGGCGCACCGATAACGCAGGGAGGATGCAGCCGACTCGGCTGTTCGGAGGAGATCGGTATGCGGATTCGAGAAATGGGGCTTCAAGCGATTGCGGGCATGCTCGCGCTCACACTTTGGGCGGGCTGTAATCAGATTGATGCTCAGCCAGAGGAATACGGCGAAGGCTCGGATCCCTCCGAGGCGTTGCTCGAGCGAGCGGATGGCGGTGACGTGATCGCCCAGCTCTCGGCCGGACGATTTTACCGCACGGCAGCCGTGGAAGCAGAAGGCGCCGAGCGCTCGCGCCGCGAATCCGAAGCACTTCGCTGGCTCACGCAGGCTGCGGAAAAGGACAATGCCGAAGCACAGGCCGAGCTTGGACTCGTGCTCGTGACGGCTGAAGGGCAGAACCGAAACATCGCCGAAGGGCGGCGCTGGCTTGGGCGTGCGGGACTTGCGGGTCAAGGCTCCGCCTATTTCATGCTTGGCGAAGTTTCTAAGAGCGGCAAGGATACTCCGCCTAACCCGGTTATGGCTGTCGCGTTTTGGGAGAAGGCCGTCGCTCTCGGGCATGTCGGCGCATCACATCGACTGGGTGAAGCGTACGAGCAGGGGCTCGGCGTCGATTCGGATATGGAATCTGCTCTAAGCCATTACCGAACGGCTGCGAGCGATGGTTATGCAAACTCGCAGTACCGACTCGCCGTGATTTTTGACGAAGGCGTCCTGATAGGCCGAGACGCCTTGGAAGCGGTGAAGTATTACCGCATGGCGGCGGAGCAGGGTCACTCCGCTGCGCAGGCTCAGCTGGGTTTCTTGTATGCGCGCGGCGACGGCGTCGTGCAGCGTTATGTCGAAGCACTCAGGTGGAGCCGCATGGCGGCGGAGCAGGGCGACGCCGATGGTTGTAATAACCTCGCCGTCCTGTATCTCAAGGGTCTTGGCACCGAACAGAGTTTTGAGGAAGCACTTAGGTGGTACCGCCTAGCAGCGCAGCACAATCATCCTGGTGCGCAGAATATGCTCGGCACGATCTATCTGACCGGCCAGGGCGTCGATGTGAATGCGAGTGAAGCAGAGCATTGGTGGCGCATGGCGGCGGATCAGGGCTTTGCGGCTGCCCAGTACAATTTGGGCGGCATGTATACGCGTAAGCTTTCGACGACGATGCTTCGCATTGAAGCCGTTGAATGGTTAGGCCTCGCCGCGGAACAGGGCCATAGCAGCGCCGCGAAAGAACTCTCGGAGTTGCAAACGACGATTGCTGCAGAGGCGGACGTGGCAGAGCCTGAGTCAGTCCCTGCTGCGTCTGAGAGTGCGACGCTTTAGCGGCTCGCGGGGATCCGGGGGCCGCTCGGCGGTCCTGTGAAGAAGCGCAACGTCGCCTTCTATGAAGGGGAGCTGCCCCGTCGAGAGTTCGAATAACGTCACGCCGAACGCGTAGAGGTTCATTCGACCATCAGCGGCATTCCAGGTTCCCTGCTCGGGAGCCATGTAGAAGGGCGTCCCAGCAATCAGTGTTGCGCTCTAATCGCGCACGGCTTCAAGGATCTTGGCACGACCGAAGTCCATGATTTTGAGGACGTGCTCGCGCGTTATGATGAATCGGGGCTTTTAGCCTACAGCAAGGGGTGTGCACGTAGAATCCAATACCGATTGAGGTCGCCCGCCGCCCCATCAGACTGAAAGCGAGCGACGGAATTGAGCCCGAGGGCCGCCGGCCAGCTCTCGAATTCGGACTCGGAGACCTGATGGCAATATCTCGGCGGCGCTTCCGGATCGTCCCCGAATCGCAGCAGGGCATCGCCTTCTTCGAGAGTTTTGAGGTCGATGGGGGCTCCGAGCACGGGGCCGACGTCTTCCCACTGCACGCGGCGCTTGTCGAAACGGGGCCGGTCGCCGAACTGCCACGTCGTGAACGCGAGCACGCCTCCGCCTGCGAGTTGGGCGGATGCTGCTTGGAGCAACGCACGCCGTGTCTCGGCTCCAGGCACGTGATGGAGCACGCCCATTAGGACGACGGCGTCGAAGGGGCCCGGCGGAAGCGCTTCGCCGGGGGCCTCGCTGGCGAGAAAATCTTGCTGGATCCATTCAGTGGTGCAGCCCGCTGCCGCTAGCCCGGGCGTCAATCGCTCGCGGCCCGCCTCAAGCAAGGCCTCGCTCGCGTCGGTCCCGACATAGTCGAAGACCCGTCCGCGGCCCTGCAAATAGGCCGCGAGCCGGCCATTTCCACAGCCGATATCGAGAATTCGAAAGCGACCTTTCGGAAGGACGGCATCGAGTCGTTCCCAGCCGGGCCAGGGCAACTCGACCCGACTCGCGTCGAAGCCCGCGGCGTGGGCCTCGTAGAACGCGAGGGAGAGTGCGTGGAGTTGTTGGCGAGTGAAGGCATGCATGCCCAGAGATTCTAGGACGTTGCTGGTTGGCCGCCCTACACTCCGCTGCCATGAGTGATCCCCGCACAGAATCGGAACCGAAATCCGAACCGAAGACGCCGCGCGTCGCCGGGCGCTTCCGAGGAAAGGGGCCGGAGCGCGACTTCGACCCCCATGCCGCGAGGGATGCTCTGATGCCGCTTCTTCGGGCGATCGAGGCTGTGTCGGATGAGACGCCTGAGCCGTTGGCGGTGGGCGTGATGGAGCCGTTGTTGCGGCAGAATCCGCGACCGGGGGGCGGGTTCTTCTCCCGCAGTCATCTGATCGCGGGCTTCCGCGCCTTCGCTGCGGAGGAGACCTTCAGATTTGGCGAGGCTCGTTTCAGGCGACGGGTACAGCGCCGTCCCGTGCGGACCCAGAGTGGTGTCACGCCTCTAACGGTCCTGACGAAGCCCTTCCCGTGTCCGGGTAAGTGCATCTTCTGCCCGAACGATTTGCGGATGCCTAAGAGCTATCTCTCCGATGAGCCCGGGGCGCAGCGCGCTGCAAATAACCGCTTCGATCCCTACCTGCAGACCTGGAATCGGTTGGCGGCCTTCGATGCGACTGGGCATCCTGTCGACAAGGTTGAAATGATCGTGTTAGGCGGAACTTGGTCTTTCTATCCCGAGGCCTATCAAGTTTGGTTCATTCAGAGATGTCTGGAAGCGATGAACGATTTTGGGGCAGGGCGGGACGCGCGCAACGATTTCGATCCGGGAACCCCCGACTTCGAAGAGATGGACGCGGAGGTGCACGGCGACGAGTTCGATCGCAATCCCTATAACCGTCGCGTGACGGCGTTTCTCAAGGAACGCCAAAATGGTGAGATGCTGCTCGAACACGAGGGCTCGGATTGGGCTGCCCTTGCGGCCGCGCAGGAAGCGAACGAAACGGCGGGGGCGAGATGCGTCGGACTCGTTCTCGAGACCCGTCCGGATCATGTAGACGAAGCCGAAGTGATGCGGTTGCGAAAGTTAGGCGCGACGAAGGTCCAACTTGGGGTGCAGAGTCTCGACGATGAGATCCTCGAGAAGAATCGGCGTGGGCACGGACTTGCCGAAACCCGGATCGCTTTCGACCTCCTACGTCGTGCCGGCTTCAAGTTGCACGTGCATTGGATGGCAAATTTGCTGGGGGCGACTCCGGAGAGCGACCGGCGCGATTTCCCGAAGCTCTTCGAAGACGAAGCGTTTCGGCCGGATGAGTTGAAGCTCTACCCGTGCAGCTTGGTCGAGACGGCGGAGTTGATGGGTCCGTGGAAGCGCGGCGAATGGAAGCCCTACACCGATGACGAACTCCTCGAAGTGGTGTCCGACGCGTTGCCGCGCGTGCCGCGCTATTGCCGTGTGACCCGGGTTATTCGTGACATCTCCTCCGACGACATAGTCGTCGGCAATAAGCGCACGAATTTCCGTCAGATCGCCGAAAAAGAGATCGCCCGCCGCGGCGAAAGCCTCGTCGAAATTCGCCATAGGGAGATCCGCGGCGAAGCGTTCGAGGCAGATGCCTTACAAATGGTCGAGACGGAATACTCGACCGGAGGCAGCCGCGAGGTTTTCCTGGAACTCGCAACGCAAGCGGATCGAATCGTCGGGTTCCTACGCCTCTCTCTTCCCAAGGAAGCGTCGTTCGTCGAAGAACTCGGGCAGCACGCCTTGGTCCGTGAACTCCACGTGTACGGTGGCAGCGTTCGCTTGGGCGCTGATCCCTTAGGCGCCGCACAACATCGCGGCCTCGGCGCGCGACTCCTCGAGCGGGCCGCCGTCGTTTCGACGGAAGCGGGCTATGAGACACTCTCTGTGATTTCGGCGATAGGCACCCGCGACTACTACCGCAAGCAGGGCTTTGTCGACGGCGATCTCTATCAGCATAGATCGATCGCCGCCGACGACTAAACAGTTCCCGCGCGAAGGAATCAGCCGGCCTTCTTGAGAGGCACCCAAAGCGTTGATTCACCTCGCTTTACGAGGACGAGGACCTTCTCAGAGCCGCCGAGCTTCTCGGCGAAGTCCTTTGCGTTCTTGATCGACTTGCGATCGATCTCAACGATCAAATCGCCGCGACGGAGGCCCGCCTCGGCGGCCGGTCCGTCGGGATCGATATCGGTAATGATCACGCCCTCAGCTTTGTCGAGGCCTAGCTGATCTGCGATCGCGGGAGTGAGGTCCTGAGCGCGCAGACCGAAGGCGTCGGCGCCTTCCTCCTGGGGTGCGACGGCGGCGACTTCGGTCGCGTCGTCGAGGCGTCCTATGCGAATGCGGAAGGCCTTCTCCTTGCCCTTCCTTACGACGATCACTTTGGCGTCGGTGTCGACGGGTGTGTTCGCGACTACGAGGGGAAGATCCTTCCATTCGTTGATCTTCTCGCCGTTGAATTCGATGATCACGTCACCGCGTTTGATGCCGCCCTTGGCCGCCGGAGTCTCAGGCATAACCATTGCGACGAGCGCGCCGCGCGCTTCATCGAGCTCAAAGGCTTCCGCCATTTCTTCATCGATGCCTTGGATCTGAACGCCGAGCCAGCCACGAGTGACGCGGCCGTCCGCGCGAAGCTGTGGGAGGATCTGCTTGGCTTGATTGATCGGAACCGAGAAGCCGATCGTATTCGCGTTGCTGCGAATCATGGTGTTGATGCCGACCACACGTCCGGCGAGGTCGATTAACGGTCCCCCCGAGTTGCCGGGGTTGATCGCTGCATCTGTTTGAATGAAGTCATCGTAGGTCTGCACCTGGGACGGACTCACATCGCGTCGATGTTTGGCGGAGACGATGCCGGCGGTCACGGTGTGCTCGAGACCGAAGGGATTGCCGATCGCGACGACCCAATCACCGGGTCGAATCGCTTCTGAGTCGCCGAGCGCGATCGTGGCGAGCGACTTGTCGCCCGGGTCGACCTTGAGGAGTGCAATATCTGTCTTGGGGTCGCGGCCGACAATTTCGGCTTTGAGTTCGCTGCCATCGAGGAAGTGAATGCGAATTTCGTCCATATTCTCGACGACGTGATTGTTAGTTACTAGATAGCCATTGCTGGAGATGACGAACCCACTCCCTTCTCCTTGGCTCTTACGCTCGCGGGGCGGGCCTTCTTGGCGCCACGGGCTGCCGCCAAAGAACTCTTCGAAGCCCGGGGGCATGCCGGGCGGCATCCCCTGTCCTTGTCCATAGGTGACGGTGCCGGTCGTTTGGATGCTGACGACCGCCGGAGCGACGCGTTCCGCTAGATCCGCGAAGCTGGTGGGAATTCCGATCGGCTGCGCGTTTGGGATGCCGCTATCACTTCGCCAGAAGGCCTCGCGGGCGTTCGTCTCGGACGCTTCTTCTTCATCGTCGTCGCTTCCAAAAAAGTCGACGGCGTGTGCGGCTGCGGGGCCGAAGGCGGAGCTGGCTTGGCCTTGTTGCGTTCGATCGAATACATGCTCGAAGTCGACCCCGGCGTTTAGGCCGAAGAGGACAAGCCCCGTGATGGGAAGAAGGACGAGCAGACGTCGCATGAGTTGAGCCTCCTGGAAAGGGTCCGCTTGCGGCTACTGCGCGAGCGGGATCGTGAGATGGTATCGGCCGGGTCCGCGCTGGACCACGACCAGGGCGCGGGTCTTACCGCGCAGGCGCGCGATGGCGCGCCGAAGGGCTTCGGCATCGGTGAGCGTTACGCCGTTCACTCGAAGTAGAAAGTCGCCTGGCTGAAGTCCTAGGGCGCGAGCGGCGGAGTTCTCGAGCACTTCAATGATTTCGAAGGCCTCGTCTTTGACGGATAGGTTGAGGTCTAGGCCGAGCATGCGATGGGCAATATTCGAAACGACGCTCGGGGGCATCTCTTCTGCTTGCGCCGCGACAGAGCGAATTTTTTCATCGTGAAAGAGCTCGAAACGGATTTCCTGGCCGTCGGTCATACGCCAAAGAGTGTCATTGAGTTCGACCGCGCTTGATAGGTCACGTCCGTCGACGCCGATGATGACGTCACCGCGTCGGATGCCCGCGCGAGCGGCGGGGCTACCGGGCTGAACGCGATGAACTAATGCGCCGCGGCTTTCATTCGGGATCGCGAGGACTTGCCTGAGTGCGGGTTCGATGTCTTGGAATTCTAGGCCGAGCCAAACCGGGTGAACTTCTCCGTAGAGCAGGAGTTCGTGAATCACGCGCGACGCGACATTGATGGGAATGGCAAAGCCGATTCCCTGGGCACCGCCATAGATCGCGACATTGATGCCGATCAACCGGCCTTCGGCGTTAAGTAAGGGACCTCCAGAGTTGCCGGGGTTGATCAAGGCGTCGGTTTGTAAGAGCCCATGAAAAGGCGTGCTGCCCTGCGCGTTCACGGAGCGGTTGATTGCCGAGATCACACCGGTCGTCACAGAACTCGAGAGACCGAATGGATTGCCGATCGCGATGACCGGTTCGCCGACCATGAGGTCGTCTGAGTTACCGGGCGGCGTGAAGGGGAGCGTCTCTTTCTTGTCCATGATGATGCGCAGAACGGCGAGGTCGTTATTCGCATCAGCGCCTACGACTTCGGCATCAAATTCACGACCATCGGCGATCGCCACGCGAACCCGGGTAGCTTTGGCGATGACGTGTTCATTCGTGAGTACATGGCCTTCACGATCGAATATCACGCCGGAGCCAAGGCTTTGAACCGTACGCTCGCGGGGTTCAAAGAAGTTGTCGAAGAAGGCTTCGTAGCGCGGGTCCGAGTTGTCGGGCCGCACGCGGAAGGGGCTTGACGTTTCGCTGAGCCGCTCGGTTGTGATGTTGACGACGCTCGGGCCGACATGCTGGACGACATCGACGGTCGCAGTGCGGCGCAGGAATGGATCTGCGGCGCGAGCGGCTGGCGCTACGAGAAGCGCCACCCAAAGAGCAGCGATCGCGAAAGGCAAAGCGAGGCCAAGGGCGCGTCGCATCTGTGTAAGTCGAAGTTGAATTCGAATCATCCTATTCGGTCCATCGTCGCAGCCCTGGGCGTGTCGGTCCATCGGCGATCCCTCGGCGAAAGCCGCCTCGGCCGTTCCCGATTCGAATGCTAGGAAGCCGCCAGAGCCGGTTTGGTTCGCAATCAACTGGATTCCCCCGCGCTTCTGCACATTATTTTCCGGTGTCCGGTCAGCGACTTAGACGTTTTCCGGCTCTTGGTCAGCATACGCTCGATCGAGCGCCGCTCGAATCGGCTCAAGCTGCTTCGCGGGCGAGCCTCCACGAGCGAGTTCTCCGGTCACAGCGACGCCTGTGACTCCGGCCAAAACCGCTTCGCGAGCCCTCGAAGGGTCGATCCCGCCCTGGGCGAAGACCGGAATGCCCAGGCGACACGCGCTCGCCAGCATTTCGGGTCCATGAGGCGGGCGACTCGCCGGCTTAGAATTCGGCGCCCAAATCGGCGCGAGATGGACGTAGTCGACGCGGTCGTAGCTGCGGTCGTAGTTGTGGTCGTGGATGCTGACCGATTCCGTCGAGGAATGGGCGACTTCGCTCTCTTGGGCGAGCTGGGCGACTTCAGCTAAATCGTGAAGCGAACGTCCTGCCAGAACGTTCGCACTGGTCCCTAAGGCTGCTCGCATAGCGTCGGGACCGAGGGCATCGAATCCTAGATGAACTCCGTCCGCGTGTGCGGCACGGGCGATATCCGCGCGCTTGTTGACGATGACCCGCCTTGGGCGAGTCGCGTCTCTTTTGTTTGCAGCGTCTCGCGCTTCAACTAACAAACGGGCTGTCTCGAAAAGTACGAGGTCCGAGGCCGTACGTTCGCGAAGCTGGATCCAGTCCGCGCCGGCACCAAATACTTCGGTTGCACGAGTAAAAGGATCTCCTCCGAAGCTCGCCACGTCGAGCACCGCGCAAAGCAAAGGGCGTTTTCCGAGGGCGGGTGTCTTCAAAGGAGCTCGCTTCGCCCGGCGCTAGAAGCTCGCCGTGCCGTCGAGGGGACTCGAGGCCGAAGCGTAGAGTCGTTTCGGCATGCGGCCCGCTTCGTAGGCGGCGCGACCCGCTTCGACACCCTGACGCATAGCCCCAGCCATCTTGACGGGGTCCTTCGCGTGGGCGATCGCGGTGTTCATCAGCAGCGCCGTCGCGCCTAACTCCATGGCGAAGGCCGCGTCGCTTGCGGTTCCCACGCCGGCATCGACGATGACCGGGACTTCTACGGTCTCCATGATGATGCGAAGATTGGCGGGATTGCGAATGCCCATACCCGAACCGATGGGCGCTGCGAGAGGCATCACGGCGGGGCAGCCCATGGCCTCGAGTCGCTGGCACGCGACCGGATCGTCGGTGATGTAGGGCAGCACGATGAAGCCGTCGTCGATCAGGCGCTTGGCGGCTTCAAGCGTCGCCGGGACATCGGGAAAGAGCGTCCGTTCGTCGCCGATCACTTCGAGCTTCACGAGTTCGGTCTCAAGGAGTTCGCGACCCATCTGCGCCGTCGTGACCGCATCGTCCGCCGTGTAGCAGCCGGCCGTATTGGGCAGGATCGTAAAGCGCTCGGGCGAGATCACATCGAGCAGACGAGGCCCCTTAGAGGCATCGAAGTTCACGCGGCGAAGCGCGACCGTGATCATCTCAGCGCCCGATGCTTCCGCGCACTCGAGGTTCTGTTCGAAGCTCTCATATTTGCCGGTGCCAATGATGAGTCGCGATTTGAATTCGAAGCGACCGATCTTGAAGCCGGACTCGTGGGGGGTCGTCATTTCGTTCTCCCTGGATCGCGGGTGCAAAAAACGCAGTCGTCGCGGTCGGATGATTTTGTAAAGGCTCGCCGAGTTGGCTGAGGGGGTCCGCAGTGGGTCGTAATGGTAGAGATGGGGCTCAGCCGCCGCCGACAGCTTCGAGGATTTCGACGCGGTCGCCGTCTGCGAGGGGGTGGGTTGGATGTTGTGACCGGATCACGACGTCTCGGTTGATCGCCACCGCGACCCGCTTCCCGCCGAGGCCAAGGGTGTCGAGCAG
>JASDVF010000052.1:13142-53571 GCA_041440805.1 Myxococcota bacterium
CCCCCGGGAGAGACCCTTGTCCCAGTCCAAGTCCCAAGCCAGTGACGACGTCGCGTCAGTCGGACCCGAAAGTCCCGTCGACCCGAACGAGCGTGCCGAACAACGACCCGTGTGGGCGTGGATCGACCGGTCCGCCCTCCGCCACAATTGTCGTCGCGCGGTGACGTTGGCCGACGGTCGTGATGTGATCGGCGTTGTGAAGGCCGACGCGTATGGGCACGGCGCTGAAGTCGTCGCGCACACGATGCTCGCCTCAGGCGTCAAGCGTTTGGCAGTCGTCAGCATTGGCGAAGGCGCCACGCTCCGAAATGCCGGCATGACTGCGCCGATTCTGCTGCTCGGTGGGATTCAGAGCCGCGTCGCCGCGATTCACAGCTCTCAGCACAACCTCACTCCCGTGATCCATGACGAGCAAGGCCTCTTACTGGCGAGCGGCTCCCGAGACTCCGAGGCGAAGCGTGCGGTCGAGGTCGAGATTGAGGTCGATACGGGGATGCGTCGCATGGGCGTTCTTGAGGACGAGGCCGCCGGGCTGATCGAGAAGGTGATGGCTGCGCCGGGAGTCCGGCTCTCTGGCGTCTATACCCATCTCGCTCGCGCGGATGAAGCGGATCCCGAGCCGAGTCGTGCCCAGTGCCTGGCGTTGGCGAAGGCGATACGAGGACTTCCCGAGAGCGGCGCCGGGCGACCTGCGATCCATGTCGCAAATTCCGGGGGGCTCTTCCGGCTCAACGAATTCGAATCGGGACAGATCGAGACCGACGCGGTCCGGCCCGGATTGATGCTGTACGGGCTCTCGCCGTTTGCTGATCGCTCAGCGGCCGAACTAGACCTGCTGCCCGTGATGACGCTCGAGGCGCAGGTGATCGCTACGCGTCGCGTGTCCGCGGGAACGGCGGTCGGGTACGGCGGGGAATGGGTGGCGTCGGTCGATACGACGATTGCGACCTTGCCTCTTGGCTATGCGGACGGGATGCCGCGTGCTCTGAAGGGGCGGGGGGAGATCTTTCTCGCGGGGGAGATGCGGCCGATTGTGGGGCGGATCTCGATGGACAGTCTGTGTCTGGATGTTGGGGACGCCGCGGTCGAGGTCGGCGATCTCGCGACGGTCTTTGGTCTGACGCCCGGAGGCGAAAGGGTTCCGGTCGAAAAGTTTGCTGAGGACGCGGGCACGATTGGATACGAGATCCTGGTCGGAATCGGCCAACGAGTTCAGCGCAGGACGACGGACGGCTCGCCGCCTGAGAGCGCGCGAAAATAGGGCGCTCCCGGCGAATGCGGCGTGACGTCGCGGGATCCGATTGACGCCGACGGGTCACCCGGTTACAACATTGCCAGCCGCCAGATTCCCGACCCTAAGGCGTGCTCAGAGCGCCCCTGATTGCATTGGCGCTCGAATACGGGTTCAGCCCGGTGCCAACCGGTCTCTCGTTAGGGAGCCGGCGAAACGAACGCTCACCTAAGTGAGTCATAGGAACGGAGACCGAAGCGATGCCCCCCAGTGATTCCTCGCAGCCTGTGACCCGCGCGCTGCTTTCCGTGTCGGACAAGTCGGGACTCGTTGAATTCGCGAAGCAGCTGAATGAGCTGGGCGTAGAGCTCGTGGCCTCTGGCGGGACGGCAGGCGCGATTCGAGACGCCGGCATTCCGGTGCTCGACGTGGCCGAACTGACCGCCAGCCCCGAGATGCTCGGTGGCCGCGTGAAGACGCTGCACCCGAAAATTCATGGTGGTATTCTCGCCCGTCGCGAACTCGCGGAAGATCAAGCGGACATGGAGGCGAACGAAATCCGCGCGATCGATCTGGTCGTCTGCAACCTCTATCCCTTCCAAGCCACGGTGGCCCGCGCGGACGTGACCCGCGCCGAAGCGGTCGAGAAGATCGACATCGGCGGACCGTCGATGATCCGTTCCGCCGCGAAGAACCACGCATACGTGGGTGTGCTCTGCGATCCAGCGGACTATTTACCCGTTGTCGAGGAACTCCGAGATGGAGGCGGAATGAGTCCAGCGCTGCGACGCCGGCTCGCGCTCAAGGCCTTCCAGCACACGGCGAGCTACGACGCGGCCATTTCGCAGTGGCTCGGTGAGAACGATCCTGAGGAGCCCGCGGAGATCTTCCCCGAGTCCCTGATCATCTCGCTCGAGAAGCAGGATGAGCTTCGGTACGGAGAGAACAGCCATCAGCGTGCCGTCCTTTATGGCCACTTCCTTGAAATCTGCGAACTGCACCACGGCAAGGCGCTCTCCTACAACAACCTGGTGGATGCCCAAGCCGCACTCGGTCTGATCGTCGACTTCATGCCGACGGACGGCGGCGCCGCCGGGGAACGCGCAGTGGTTGCCATCCTCAAGCACAACACGCCCTGTGGCGTCGGTGCAGGCGACACGCCGCTCGCCGCCTACGAGAACGCCTTCGCAACGGATCCGGATTCGCCCTTCGGCGGGATCATCGTTTCCAATCGTCCCTTCGATTTGGCCCTTGCTCAAAAGGTCGACGAGATCTTCACCGAGGTCTTGATCGCCCCCAGCTTTACCGACGAGGCCATGGAGCTTCTTAAGAAGAAGAAGAACCGACGCCTGCTCTCCTTTGATCGGGAGAAGATCGATCCGGGGCAGCTTGAAGTGCGCCGCGTGTTCGGTGGGCTCCTCGTGCAGGAAGCGGATCCGGCCCCAGAAGAAGTGATGACCGCGGAACTCGCGACCGACATCGCTCCGAGCGATGAGCAGCGACTCGCGATGGAGTTTGCCTGGCGCGTCGTGAAGCACGTGAAGAGCAATGCCATCGTCTTCGCCGCCTCGGATCGCACCCTCGCGATCGGCGGCGGCGCGACTTCTCGGGTCGATGCGGTTCACGCGGCGGCAGCCAAAGCCAAGCGCGTCGGGCTCTCTCTCGAGGGCTGCGTGCTGGCGAGTGATGCCTTCTTCCCCTTCGCGGATGGTCTGGAGACCGCGGTCGCGGCGGGCGCTGCGGCGGTGGTTCAGCCCGGTGGCTCGAATCGCGACGAGGAAGTGGTTGCTGCGGCGAACCGACTCGGCGTTCCAATGCTGATGACGGGCAAGCGGCACTTTAGGCATTAAATTTAGGCATTAACCTTAGGCATTAAATTTAGGCATTAAAACGCGGCACTAGAAGGCGGTACGAGTGCCGGTACGACAGGCGGGCCTAACGCCCGCGCCGAAGGCCTCGCAAGAAATCGCGCCGCGATAGCAGGGGCGCCTGCAATTTGAATTGAGTCGAGCGGCTGCTTGCCCAATGAGTGGGACGGGCGGTCGCGAATCCGCGTAAGCGGGAGGGAAGCCGTGAAGGTTCTAGTCATTGGCAGCGGCGGGCGCGAGCATGCGCTCGTTTGGAAGATCGCGCAGAGCCCCTTGCTCGAAGCGCTCCATGCGGCGCCCGGAAGCAAGGCGATCAGCTCGCTTGCTACGTGCCATCCCGAGATCAAAGTGGACGATCTAGACGGCTTAGTGGCCTTGGCTACGGGCGAATCGATCGACCTCGTGGTCGTAGGGCCTGAAGATCCGCTTGCGGCGGGTATCTCGGATCGTTTGCGGGCCGAGGGCGTTGCTGTCTTCGGGCCTTCCGCAGCAGCGGCGCAGCTCGAGGGAAGTAAAGCCTTCTCTAAAGACTTTATGGCGCGCCATGATATTCCGACCGCGGCTTATGCGGTGTTCGATGCGGCGGATGAGGCCCACGCGTATGTCGACTCGATCGTGCGTCCTTGCGTCGTAAAGGCCGATGGCCTCGCAGCGGGGAAGGGCGTTGCTATGTGCCCTGATGCTCAGTCGGCGCACGCAGCGATCGACGAGATGATGGGCGCCAAACGCTTCGGCACCGCCGGTGACCGCGTGGTGATTGAGGAATGGCTGCAAGGCGAAGAGGCCTCGTACTATGCGATTTGCGACGGCGAAGCGATCGTGAGCTTGGCGGCGGCGCAGGATCACAAGCGCGCCTTGGATGGCGACGAAGGTGAGAATACGGGCGGCATGGGTGCGTACTCGCCCGCGCCGGTCGTAAGCGAGTCCGTCGAGAAGAAGATTCTTGAGCGCGTGGTGCACCCGACGATTACAGGCATGGCGGCCGATGGCCATCCTTATCAAGGGGTGCTCTTCGTCGGCTTGATGATCGATGAAGCAGGCGATCCTTATGTCATCGAATTCAATGTGCGTTTCGGGGATCCCGAGACCCAGCCATTGATGGTTCGGATGGAAGGGGACTTCCTTCCTGTTCTCGACGCCTCGGCGCGGGGCACACTCGATGCGGCTCCGGCGCTCGGATGGGGTGACGCCTCTGTGTGTATCGTGCTCGCCTCGGGAGGCTATCCGCGGTCCTACGAGACGGGCCGGGTCATAGACGGCTTGAGCGCCCTCGAAGGCCAAGACAAACTCGTCGTCTTTCACGCCGGAACGAAAGGTCACGAAAGCGGCGATGGGTTTGAAACCGCTGGCGGGCGCGTGTTAGGCATAACGGCGCGTGGCGCCTCGGTGGCCGAAGCGCAGGAGCGTGCGTACGCCGCGGTTGCGCGCGTTACGTTTGAGGGCATGCAATACCGCGGGGACATAGCGAGCCGCGCGATCGGGCGCTGAGTCCAGACAATGAAAACTTGCAGGAATTTCGATGAAATCGAATTGGACGGCCGTCTTGCCCTCGGCTGACCCGATCGCCGCGGCGCTTCTGCGCCTTCGCGAAGATGGCTTCGTCGCCTATCCCACCGAAACGGTCTGGGGACTGGGCGCATGCGCGGATCGGCCAGAAGCGATCGACCGGCTGATGGCCTGGAAGGGTCGCGCAAGTGAGACACCGCTTGCGGTCCTTACGCCTTCCGCCGCTTCTGTGGCTGATCTCGGGTGTCGGCTCGAGGGGCGCGCGCTTGTTTTGGCGGAGCATTTTTGGCCGGGGCCTTTGATGCTCGTACTCCCGTGCGATCGGAGCTGGGCCAAGGGCGTTGCTGGGGCGGGGGGTGCGCTCGGGGTGCGATGCAGCCCACACCCGATCGCTATGGCGCTCGCCGAGGGCCTTCATGCGGCGGGACTCGGTCCATTGACGTCGACGAGTTTTAATCGAAGCGGCGATCCCCCGGCGACCTGCGAGCAGGAGGCTCGGGCGCTGCTTGTGACGGCCAGCGGCCTGAAAGCCGACCGTCCGCAGGGAACTGACCTTGGAGAGCCGCTCTTTGTTTCGGCGAAAAATGTCGATGCGGGCGCCGAGCTGCCGAGCACCGTCGTCGACTGTACGGGGGATCGCCTCACGATCCTTCGCGTCGGTGCGATTGCGGCTGAGGCGATCGAGGAAATCGGTTGAGCGTGCACGAGCCGGGGGCGGCGCGTGATCGTTCAAGCCCTGAAGCGGGGCCCTCGATTTGCAGAGAAGAATTCGCCCGTTGCGAGGCCGACGGCCTAAACTCAACCGGGGCCGCTCTGGCTGTGCGCTCAATGATGAACGCTGAGGAGAACCATTCGATGATTATCGTTCGACCCATTCGAGCTGTTCGGAGCGACACGATCCTCGTCGAACCAAGCGAACTCATCGTGCAGCCGGGCGACGTGATTGCCGCGAGTGGTCCCGCCGGGGTCGCCGTTTCAAACATTCCAACTGGCGGAAATCTTCGGGGTCATGACGAGCCTTACGGCGGAACGATTTAATGGCCTATCGGCGCGTTGACCGTGGTCCCCGACGCAAGGGCCGCATGGAGACCGTTGGGGATCTCGTTGGGAAGGTGCTTGGCGATCTGGGGCTGGACGGCGTGGCTGTGGCGCACCGGATCGGGTCGCAATGGGATGAGATCGTCGGTCCGGCGGTCGCAAAGCATTGTCGTCCTCTCGGAATTAGAGGAGCCGTGCTCGAGATTCAGGTGGATAGCCCCGTCTGGTCGCAGCAACTCCAGCTTCGAAAGACCGAGCTTCTCAAGAATTTGGCCGAGCAGATTGGTGAAGATGCGCCGCGAGAGCTTCGCTTTCAGGTCGGCTACGCTCGGAAGCGTTAGCCCGCCGGCCCGGCGAATCCCCTGAGAGATCCCGACGAAACTCCGTCCAGAACGGATCTGCCGTGTGTTTCAGGAGCGGCTATAAACAGATCAGCCCGCTATTCAGCAAAGGAAATCCCCCAACGATGTCCATTTCGAATGCCGCCCCCTCTGAGGAAGCCAACGATTCGACGACCTCCGAGGCAAAGGTGGTCGGTCGCCAGTGTGATTTTTGTGGGGATATCGTGAATTCGGTCCGTCGCGTCGCTCTCGACGAGGATTACGATCGCCTTCAGAAGGCTCATCGTGAGCAATACTCCTGTTCAGACTGCTTCGAAAAGAAGGAGCAGGACCGCATAGGGATGGGGCACCGCTGATTTTCCCGCGAGGAACCGGTCTGATAGCGCCATGAAGTTGTCAGGAAGGTCGCGAGATCCGCTCCATCGGCGTTGACCGGGACGGGCGATTTCCCTAGATTGCGCGCCTGCTTAGATCAGGTGGGAGCGAGCTTCGGCCGATCTCCTAGATTCGCCCGGAAGCCCAAAGAGCACAAAAAGAGCAGCACAGTGCATTCGTCGAATCTTTTGGATGTCCCGCCTGTCCAATTCGAACACCAAACATACAGACAATCCCGCTTCAGACTCCGGTCCGCACCCTCGCGGATTCCGAGCGAGTGGGTTCACAAGTCAGAGCCCGACCGTCAGCCTTGCTGCTGATCGATCGGGGGACGATGCAAAACTTAGAGGTCCGAACAGGATATGGTCAAGATTCGTTTGACGCGGATGGGATCGAAGAAGCGCGCGTTTTATCGCGTGATGGCAATCGATGAGCGCAAGCAGCGCGACGGTCGCCCGCTCGAGTTCCTCGGCACGTATGATCCGCGCACCGAACCGGCTGCGCTGAACTTGAACCTCGACGGCATCGACGCGTGGCTCGGCAAAGGCGCACAGCTTTCCGATACCGTGAAGAGTCTCGTCAATCGCGTGAAGCGCGAAGGCAATGCGGCTCCGGCCGAAGCAGGTGCAACCAATGGCTGATCGTGGCGCAGATTCTGTAGAACTTGTCGGCTTCTTGGCGAAGGCGATCGTGAGCGATCCCGATGACGTGAGTGTCACGGTTGGAGATAGTGGCGAGCTTATTGAGCTCGAGACGGCAGACGGCGATCGCGGTCGTGTGATTGGCCGCCAGGGTCGTGTTGCCAAGGCGCTTCGCGCCATCCTGAACGCCACGGCCGATGGCGCGGGGTCGCGACTCGACATAGTCGACTGATTAGTCGACTGTTCGCGGGGAGTGGCGCTGATTCCGTCTCCAGCGAATCCGAATGAATTGCGGGCCCTTGGGCACGCGCAGTAGGACGGTCGCATTGGATGCGGCCGTTTTGCTTTTGGGGTCTAGGCGTAGAGAGCGAAGGGCCTTGGCCAATTCGCTCGATTTGAGAGGATGCAGCGGGCTGATGAGCGATCTGCCTTCTACAGAGCGCGTCATACTCGGCGAAGTCGTTGGGGCCCACGGCCTAACAGGCGATGTGCGCGTACGAGTCGCTGGCGATTCGCCGGACCATATTCTGTCGGTTGAAACGCTTTGGATGGGTCGCCGAGTGGGCGATCCCGAAGCGCGTCGTCGAACCGTGCGGGATCGCGGGATGGCCCGGCCGGGAGAAGTTCGGCTCAATTTTGAAGGCATCGACCGTCGTGACCAAGTACAGCCGATTATGGGCTTGCTGCTCTTTGTGTCCGCGGATGTTCTTCCCGATCTACCCGAAGACGAGTTCTATTGGTACGAGTTGATCGGCTGCCAGGTGGAGTCGGAGACGGGAGAGCTCGTCGGCGATGTGCGGGAAATTTGGGAGACCGGAGCGCACGATGTGCTGGTCGTCCAAAATGAAGATGGCTTGCGGCGACTCATTCCGACGGCCAGAGAATTGATGAAAGAGATCGATCTCAAGGCACGTCGCATAGTCGTGGTCGATCTTCCGGGCCTGCTCGAACCTGCCTGAGGCGGCTCGGCGGATTCGATTGGGTGAAGCGCGGACCACACGCGTGGATGAAGCGAGTGCTCTTTGCGGAAGCAAGTCGGCGCTAGGAACTAGGGAAGGGATCAGGACGAATGCTCAAAATCGACATTCTCACGCTCTTCCCCGACTTGTTCGGACCCTTTCTGGAAACCGCCTTTGTCGGGATGGCCTGTCGCGACGGCGCCGCTGCGATTCGAGCACATGATCTTCGAGGTTGGGCAACCGATCGCCATCGCTCAGTCGACGACAGTCCGTATGGCGGAGGACCGGGCATGGTGATGACGCCGGAGCCGCTGATTCCTGCGATCGAAGACCTGGCCGGGCCGAAGGGCCCCGACCGAAAAGTGCAGGTGATCTGCCTATCGCCGCAGGGCCAGCCCCTCACTCAGGAGAAATTAGAGTCTCTGGCGGCCGGGCCGCCTCTCCTCCTGGTCTGTGGACGATATGAGGGGGTCGACCAGCGCGTTCTGGACCTGGCCGTCGACGAAGAGCTCTCGATCGGCGATTACGTACTCTCAGGAGGCGAAATCCCGGCGATGGTGGCCATCGAGGGTCTGGTTCGGCTGCTTCCTGGAGTTTTAGGAAATCCGGAGTCGATTGAAACAGAATCGTTCCGAGGGGGAGCCGTTCTCGAAGGACCGCAGTATACTCGGCCCCCCAATTATCGGGGCGAAATGGTGCCCGAAGTGCTCCGATCAGGCGATCACGCCGCGATCGATGCATGGCGCCAACAAGAAGCCCTGGCCAGAACGAAAGAACGAAGACCTGATCTGCTTTCCGCGAGCGACTCGCTCGGGGCAGGCGGTGATTCGCGATCGATTCGTGGTCGACGCAAAACGTCGGGCAAGGGCGACTAGCGAAACAGGAAAACTAACATCAAGCGGACGGTCTCTTCCTGAGACGCACGCGACCAGACTTCAAGCACTCTGACCGCCCCAATAGCCGGGCCGCGGTCGATAGACAGAACGACAAGGAAACACGATGCGTACCCTGGATTTCATCGAAAACGAGACGCTCCGACGTGATCTTCCCCCCTTCAAGGTGGGTGACACCGTCGCGGTTCACGTACGCGTTCGCGAAGGCGACAAAGAGCGCATTCAGGTCTTCCAGGGCATCGTGATCCGCCGCAAGGGCGGAGGCGTCGGCGAGACCTTCACGGTTCGAAAGATTTCGAGCGGTGTTGGCGTCGAACGTGTGTTCCCCGTGCAGTCGCCCCTCGTGACGAAGATCGAGATCAAGTCCCGCGGCTACGTGCGACGCGCGAAGCTCTATTACCTCCGCGACCTCTCGGGTAAGAAGGCCCGATTGCACAGCAAGGTTCGAGATCTTTCCGGAGTCGTCTCCGAAGAAGAGGCCGACGCCGCTGTCGCCGCCGCCAACGCGCCGGCAGTAGAAGCTGCGCCCGTCGAAGAAGTCGTCGAAGAAACGACCGAAGCTAAGGGCGCCAAGAAGCTCAAAGGCAAGGCTGCCAAGAAGGCGAAGGCCGAAGAGAAGGCTGTGCGCATGAAGGAGCTGAAGGCTGAGGAAGCGGGTCGCGCCTCCAAGAAGGCCAAAGCTGATGCGGCTGCTGCTGCCGAAGCGGAAGCAAAGGCGACTGCCGATGCCGCAGCTGCTGAAGAGGGCGGCGAATAGACGAGCGAATAGACGAGCGAATCGCTCAGTCTGCGCCCTTCGTCTGGAGCCGTTAGAACGCAGCTTCCCAATGTTCAATCGACCACCGCGCTTCCTTCGGGAGTGCGGTGGTCGTGTTTTGGGGCTCGGCTACCGGGGCGTAACCCGCAGAGACGACGCACGTCACCACGTCAAAACGCTGACGTGGGCAGCGTTGTCGCCATTCAGGATGCTCGTCAAGCCAGGCCATGGCGCCGCGCCGCAATCGGTGCTGCTTCCGTTCGTCCACGGCTTCCGCTGCGCGACCATGACTGCCGAAACCCTCTTCGGAAGTAGCCCTACGTGTTTTGACTTCGACGAAGAACAGAGTTCGACGCTTCGTCGCGATCAAATCGATCTCGACCCGCGCGGCTCGAACGTTCTGGGAGACGATCTGATACCCTCGATCGGCGAGGAAGCGAGCTGCCTTTTGTTCACCTTCGCGTCCGAGTGTTTGTCGATGTTTCGTCATGCTGTCCGGGTTCCGTCACGCCGCCTTTTGGGGTCGGCGCGAACGTGGGACCGAGGGACGGGCTCTGCAGGATAGGGATGGCCACACTTCATATCGTTGCGACACCGATTGGTAACCTTGAGGACGTCACCTTCCGTTCTCTGCGGGTGCTGCGGGAAGTCGATTGGGTCCTTGCTGAAGACACGCGTCGGACCCGCGTATTGCTCGACCATTTCGAGATTCCGCAGAAGCCGACGTCGCTTCATGCGCATAACGAAGCGGGGCGAATTGGCGCGGTGCTGGCGGCACTCGACGAAGGCAAAGACGTAGCTCTTGTTTCGGACGCCGGAACGCCGCTCGTATCGGATCCAGGGGAGCGACTTGTCGCAGCGGTGGCTGCAGCGGGGCATAGGGTGGAGGCCGTTCCCGGCGCATCTGCACTCCTGAGTGCGCTAACCGTCGCTGGTTTTCGCACCGAACGCGTGCTCTTTCTCGGTTTCTTGCCACGCAAAGCAGGTGCTCGCCGAAAGCTGCTCGAATCGCAGATCGGTCGGCCCGAAACGGTCGTACTCTTCGAATCGCCGCATCGCGTTGCGAAGACCCTCTGCGACGTCGTTGATGTCCTGGGCGACCGGGGCGCTTGCCTTGCCAGAGAGTTGACGAAGAGGCACGAGGAAGTGTTACGCGGGCTTGCTTCGGAACTCGCGGCCGCTTTGGCGGAAGCGCCGCCTAAGGGCGAATGCACTCTTGTGATCGAGGGGGCGAGCGAGCAAGAAGCCCTGGATGCAGTTGCTTGGAGCGATGCAGAAGTGGACCGCGCTCTTGAGGAGCGGTTGGCTGCAGGGGCATCGGTTAAAGATGCGGCAGCGGATCTGGCCGGCCGAACAGGACGCGCGCGTCGTGCGCTTTATGCTCGTGCGATCGAGCTTCGCAAAGGCAAAGCCTCTACCGCCGGATCGGATGCGACGTGAGTCGAATCGGAACGATCGCCAGCCTGATGTCACGGCTCCCGACCGTATTGCGGACTCTGCGGCATGTCCGGTCGGACCAGGCCCGGGCCCAGATACACCACATGGTGTCTGGCCTACCTGCGCCGGCGCAGCTCACGGAGTCTGCTCCGCAGTTAGCCGTCAAGGCTGTTAGTACGAAATTCATCGGCCCTGCTCCTCATGTGAACGTCTGTGTAGACGGCGAAGTCGCGGAAATCACGCTCTTGGGTCTCGGTCTGGATCTTGATCTTCAGGCAACTGGAATTGCCTGGTCGACGCAGAAGCACGGTCCACTCTTCGCCTATCACCTGCACGAGCAAACCTATCTTCGACACGAGGCACTGCTCCCGGAACAGCGCGCAGCGATCATCAATGACTGGATCGCTCAGCATGATCATGGCGTCGGTTGGGATCCTCATCCTATTTCCCTTCGGCTTCTGAACTGGGGAAAGCTCTTGCTCGGGGAGGGCATGATCCCCGAGTCGGTCAAGGGAGCCATGCTGGGCTCGATGGCGGATCAAGCGGAAACGCTTTCCCAAGGTCTCGAAGTGAGGTTGCAAGCGAATCACTTGCTCTCGAATTTGCTAGGCGTCGTTTTTGCGGGAATGTTATTCGAGGGGAGTCGAGCCGATAAATGGCTCGAACGCACGGCGTTATTTGAAGCGGAGCTTTCGGCGCAGGTGCACGCAGACGGAGGGCATGAAGAACGCTCGCCTATGTACCACTCGCTTTTGCTCGAAGGGCTTTTGGATCTTCTGAATCTCGCGAAGGCGAGTCCCCGAGCGCCATCGGGGCTGGCTGAGGCTCTTCGAACGACGGCCTCGCGTATGGTCGCGGCGCTCGGTTTCTATACAGCGCCAGATGGACGTATCTCTCTGCTCGCGGATAGTGCCTGGGGCGTGGCCGCCGATCCTGGCGCTCTCGTCGAATACGCCTCGAGTCTTGGGATCAGCTTCGAGTCCTCGCAATCCGGTATCAAGGCGCTTGAGGACTCTGGCTATGTGCGGCTACAGCAGTACGATTTCGACGCGATTGTGTCGACGAGCGGACCCCGGCCGGCGCATCAGCCGGGCCACGCGCACTGCGACGCGCTGGCCTTTGAGCTCAGCGTGGCGGGGGAGCGACTTGTGACCGACACGGGCGTGTTCGAATACCAGGCAGGACCTAGAAGGCAGCTCGCACGGTCTACCTCGAGTCACGCGACGCTTGTTTTCGATGGCGAGGAACAATCTGAACTCTGGTCGGCGCATCGAGTAGGTGGGCGCGCAAAGTGCGAACCCGCTCGGGTAGAGGCTTCGGGGGACGTGTGGGTGTCGACGCAGGGATGGGTGGCGAATGCTCCCCAGCACGAGCGGTGTTTCCGAGTGGACGGGGGCGCGTTCGAAGTCATCGACCGGGTACTCGGCGCAAACGCCAGCGTTGTGAGCAGCCTGCCGATCGCCCCGGGATGGAATCTGACGCCCTTGGAAGGCGGCATGATTGCGCGAAAAATGTCGGAGCAAAGCGGGCCCCTCGTCGTCCAAATCGATCTCCCGAAGGGATTCGACTGGACCATTGAACGGGCTCCTTTCTATCCGACCTTCCACGAAGAAGTCGAACGAGACGTCCTCGTCGGGCGAGGGCAAACGCCTCTGGACTGCGTCATTCGCTTCAAGCGAATCGAAGAGAGCTGATCCGATCAGGCAGACCCTAAAAGTGTGAGGAGTCCCGCTTCGTCCAACACCGTCACCTCTAGATCGCCGGCTTTTTTGACTTTGCTCCCGGGGTCTTCGCCGGCGACGACATAGCTGGTCTTTTTTGAGACCGACGCGGTCACCTTGCCCCCGGCCGCCTCGATCTCCTTCTTGATTTCACCGCGCGCGCGGGACATCGTGCCCGTCAGCACGAAGGTCAAGCCTTCGAGGGATTGCGCCTGTGCATCGGCGCCCGTCGGCTTAGGCGCGGGTTCTTCCAGCACGAGTCCAAGCTCGGTCAAGCGAACGAGCTCTGCACGGTTCGCCTCGTCCGCGGTGAAACGACTCATGCTCTCGGCGATGGTTGGGCCAATACCTTCTATGGCTGCAATGGCCTCAGGCGGTGCCGCGAGTAAGTCGTCGAGGGTCGGGAAATGATCCGCTAAGAGCTCTGCCACGGTTGCACCGACGTGCCGAATGCCCAGCGCGATTAACAGCCGAGGCAGCGTTGTCTTTCGTGCGCGATCGAGCGATGCGATCAAGTTCGCCGCGGATTTTTCGCCCATGCGTTCCAGTCCGAGGACGCGCTCCTCGTCGAGTGCGAAGAGATCCGAGAGTCGTGAGACGAGTCCCGCGTTGACCAGTTGCTCGACGAGCTTTCCTCCGAGCCCGTCGACATCGAGGGCGCTTCGACTCGCCAAATGCGTGAGATTAGTTTTGAGCTGCGCGGGACATTCCAAGTTTGCACATCGCGTGACGGCCTCGCCCTCGAGTCGCAGCGTCGCCGCATTACAAACAGGGCAGTGGGCCGGGAGTGACTGCCTCTGAAGAGTGCGGTTTTCCTTGAAGGCTTCATGACGTCGGTCGAGGCGGACGCGCACGATTTGTGGGATGACGTCGCCTGCGCGCTGGATCACGATTCGATCGCCCACGCGGATGTCCTTGCGATCGATCTCATCCTGGTTGTGGAGGGATGCGTTGGATACGGTGACGCCACCGACGCGGACGGGTGCTAGGCGAGCCACCGGAGTGATTGCTCCCGTTCGACCCACTTGGAAGTCGATACCTTCGAGGATCGTTTCGGCCTGCTCCGGCGGGAATTTGAAGGCGATCGCCCACCTCGGCGCGCGGGCGAGGGTGCCGAGTGAATTCTGCTCAGCGATCGTGTCGACCTTAAAGACAGTGCCATCTATTTCGACGGGGAGTTCGCCGCGTAGAGTCTGAAGTCGCTCGTGAAATTTAATCGCTTCGTCGACGCCGCGGCAAATTGCTATTTCGGGGCTGACTATGAATCCCCACTCACGAAGCAGTTCGAGGGTTTCGGATTGGCGCGAAAAGCTCTCAGGACGGCCCTCTTCCAGGGCGTAGACGCGGAATTCGAGGCTTCCGAGACGCTCGTAGTCGACGTCGTGGATCTGCCGGAGGCTGCCGGCGGCCGCATTTCGTGGGTTCTCAAAGGGGCGGAGCTCGCGCTTGACTCGACCTTTGTTGAGCTGCTCGAAGGCGGCAAGCGGCAAAACCATCTCTCCGCGCACGGAGGCTATGGCCGGTGGGCTATCCGTCTCCAGCGTTTTCGGAATCGAAGGGACGTGGCGAAGGTTTGTGGTGACGTCTTCCCCCGTCTGTCCGTCTCCACGTGTTAGGCCTTGGGCGAAACGACCGTTTTTAAAGATCAGTTCGATGCCAGAACCGTCTAGTTTGGGTTCCGCAATATAGTCGAGGGTGCGAGCTGGGGGTGTCTCGTCTCTATCGTCTGCCTCCGTATCTTGCAGCAGCATGCGCGTGATCCGCGCATCGAAGGCACGCATCTCATCAGCGTTCATCGCGTTGTCGAGGGAGAGCATCGGCGAACGGTGGGGAGCTGTCTCGAAGCCCTCAGCGGGCGCGACCCCGACTTGCTGGGTCGGCGAGTCGGCGGTCAAGAGGCTCGGATGGGCTGCCTCCAGCGCAATCAACTCTCGTCGAAGCAGGTCATAGTCGGCGTCGGGAATTTCGGGCGCATCACTTTGGTAATAGAGAGTGTCGTGATGACGCAGCGAAGTCGCGAGTAGGGCGGCCCGCGACCGAGCATCCGGAGGAATATCTTCATCGGATGCTGCGCCGCGTGATTTCGTAGCGGACGCCTTCGTAGGACCGCGCTTCTTAGCCGTCGCTTTCTTTGCGCTCTTTGCCTTTGATTTGCCGTTACCCGCTGCCACGGTTCGCCTTCACCTTTGCTTGTTTTCGGGCCCCTATGCGACGAGGGGCGTAGTAGAGATCACGCATTTCATGACTGCCGACATACTGCCGAATGCCTGCACATTCTGCGTCTTCTCAAGGTCGAAGTGTGTATGGAAATCACTTCAAGGGAGCTTTCCGCGCCGCCGATGAACCCACAAGTCCACGAGTTATCCGGGTCTTTTCTTGACTTGGCCGACGTTACCACGCGAATCGCATCGCATCGGCCGTTCGAATGGAGTCTCGACTCGTGGGCGAATTAAGGGAGCTAGATGGGCAAGCGGATGGACATGGAAGAGCCGAAGACGTGCTCCGAGTTGGTAGATGCCGATGAGGAGGCATTGCGACTTCAGTTCGAAGCAGTGGTGTCCCGAGTTTTGACCCTGGAATCTGAGCTTTCGGAGCATGCGCGCAGGCGCGCTGATCTGATCCACCTCGTGAGCCATGAACTGCGAACTCCGATCACAGTGATCGGCGGCTTCGCTCGGCTTTTGCAGAGCGAAGGGCACGGCTTGCTGAACGAGGAACAGCATCGATTCGTTTCGGAGGGGCTGAAGGCTTGTCGCAGGCTCGATGACTTCGTGGGCGATCTACTGGAGGCTCGAACGGATTCGGAAACACCTTTCGTGGTGAAGCCCGTGCTCGGCGACCTCCATGAGTCGATCGAGGATGGGCTCGAGTCACTGATGCCACTTCTCGCAGACCGTGGGATGAAGGTCGAACTGATGTTGCGCGCGAGCGATCCGCAGATTCTCTTCGACGACAGGCGAATCGGGCAAGTCGTGACGAATTTGACGACGAACGCGATCCGCTACGGAAATCCTTCGGGCATCGTCCGCATAGGCACGTCTGATCTCTTAGCAGCGTCGAGCGGGACTGGGATCGAAGTCGTTGTGGAAGACGATGGCCCAGGCATCGCGGACGGCGATCGCGAACGCATCTTCGCGCCATTCGTTCGTGGCGAGGGCACAGCAGAGAGCCACGGGCTCGGGATCGGTCTTGCGATCTGTCGCAGGATTATCGAGGCGCATGGCGGACAAATCCGCGTCGAATCCGGGTCGCTAGGCGGCGCTCGGTTTGTTTTTGAATTACCGCGTACATCGTACACGGATGGGAAGGACTAACAATATGGCATTCTCTCTACCGAGAGCAGCACGCAGTGGCACAGATGGCAGTGTCGCAGATGAATCGCCGCGACCGCCTCGCGCGCTGATCGTGGACGACGCGGAGGGCATGCGTGCCTATCTGGCGACGCTCTTCGAAACCCGCGGATTTGAGGTCGATACCTGCGAGGACGGCGGCCGTGCGCTCAAGTTGCTCGAAAATGGTGTGGATCCCGATGTGATTCTGCTCGACGTGATGATGCCTGGGACCGATGGTCTCGCCGCGCTAGCGAGAATTAAGGAAGCCTGGCCAGAAGTCCCTGTACTGATGGTTTCCGTCGTCGGGAAGGCAGAGACCATCGTCGAAGCCATGCAGCTTGGTGCCGCCGACTACCTGACCAAACCCTTTGAAGAGACGGAGCTCGATGGAGCGCTGGATAGACTTGGCTTACACAGCACTAGGGCGGGCGCCGCGCGTGAGTCGGGGCCCGGGATAGTGGATCCGTCGGGAACGGTTTGGGTGAGTCCGGCGATGTGCGGGATTCGTGAAGTGGTTGAACAGATTGGCGATACCGACGTCACGGTCCTGATTCAGGGCGAGAGTGGCGCGGGTAAGGAAGTCGTCGCAAGGGAAGTACACGCGGTATCGAATCGTTCGAGCGGTCCTTTTGTGAAAGTGAATTGCGCGGCGCTTCCGACGGAACTTCTTGAGAGCGAGCTCTTCGGCTACGAAAAGGGTGCATTCACCGGCGCGAACGGCCGCAAACAAGGCAAGTTTGAACTCGCGCATGGCGGCACGATCTTTCTCGATGAGATCGGTGAGATGTGCCCGTCGCTTCAAGCCAAGCTCTTGCAGGTCCTGCAGGATTCAGAGTTCACGCGGCTGGGCGGGAACCGCGAGGTTAGGGTCGACGTTCGCGTTGTCTGCGCGACGAACCGGTCTCTCGTGGAGATGGTCGCGGCAAAGGACTTCCGTGAAGACCTTTACTTCCGGCTCAACGTTGTCGCAATCGACATCCCGCCACTCCGGGAACGCCGGGAAGAAGTGCCGCTGCTCGTAGAGACATTCCTAACACGTTATTCCGCGCTTTATGAACGTCGGCACCCGGGACTCTCGCAGCGATTCATTGAAGCGCTGAACGTTTATGCTTTCCCTGGCAATGTTCGCGAACTCGAAAACATGATCAAGCGAGTGGTCGTCTTGGAGAGTGAAGAATCCGTTCTAGTCGACCTAACGTCTCCCAAGCAGGGGAGTCGTGGGGGCAGGCGAGCAGAGTTGGATGCGCTTCTCGAAGAACTCGAGGAGACGGCGGGAGATTTTCCTCTCCTAGAAGTTGGTAAGCGCTTCGCTCAGGAAGTCGAACGCGAAGCGATCGAGCATATGCTTCAAATGACCGGGTGGAATCGGAAGCAAGCCGCTGCTCGCCTCGGGGTCAGCTATAAGACGCTGCTACAGAAAATTCGAGACTGCGGCGTCGAGATTCGCGGCTGAGAGATGCGGGCTGCGTGATCGATGGGTCGCGCATGGATCGGGTCTTGTTCACGCTTAGATAGGGCTAGATCCAGCTCACGGTCATCAGCGGGTAAAGACAGTGCTAGTGCTTTGCGCGGTTCTCATCGAGGACCTTTTCGAGGAAGACGGCCATACGCCGCGCGAGGTCGTCTCTAATAAATCCGTTGTCGACCCAATTGCGGCCGGACTCGGCGCGTAGCCGCGCAGATTCCGGATCGCTCATGATGTTTTCGATGGCGCTCACCATCTGATCCTCAACCTCGGGATCGATTACGAGGGCGCCGTTCGCTTCTTCCATCATGCGTCGGATTTCGCCTTTTGCAGCTAACACGACCGGTCGCTCTTGAGCGAGGAACTCGAAGATTTTCGAAGGGATGACCGTTTCGAAAACGGGTAGATCGCGAAGCATCACCAAGAGTAGATCGATCGAAGCGATCCAATGGGGCATCGCCTCACGAGGCTGCAATCCGAGCATGACGATGTTGTTGAGGCCGCGCCGGGCAATGTCTTCCTCGAGCTTCTCGCGATCTGCGCCGTCTCCGATCAGCACGAAACGAAGCTCTGGCCGATTCTTCATCCGTTCGGCGACGTCTACGAGTAGCGTCAGGCCATGGGCAAGGCCTAACGTGCCGACATAGGCGACGGTGAAGTGGCCGTCGAGGTCGTGCTTCGCGAGGAGCTCTCGATCGGGCTCGCGCGGCTTGAACATCGTTGGATCGATCCCGTTGTAGATGAGTTCGATGTTCTCTTCCGCGACGCCGCGATCCCGGATGTGTTGGCGGAACGTGCGGGTGTTTACGACGACGCCTGCCGCACTGCGATAGAGCCACCGCTCGAGCATTTCTAGCGTCGACAGGATCGGCCCCGGGCCAAGCTGTCCAAGCTCGACGACGGACTTGGGCCAGAGGTCACGGATCTCGAGTACGAAGGGACGTCGCTTAAGTTTGGCGACGACTGCGCCGGCGAGGCCGGCGAAAAATTGGGGACTCGTTGCAATGACGAGATCCGGCTTATCTGCCTTGAATGAGGCGATAATCGATGTGGCCGCGAATCCTAGATAGTTTACGACGCGTCGCGCGAAGCCCGAGTTAGGCGTCAGGTACATCCAGGTGCGGATCACCCGAATGCCGTCGATCGTTTCTTCCTGGTACAGACGGTTTTTATAGCCATCGAAGATTACGCCGCGCGGATGGTTCGGCACGCCGGTGATGACTGTAACTTCGTGTCCGTCCGCGACCCATCTCCGGCAATGCTCGTGGGTTCGATTCGCCGGAGCGTTCACCTCGGGCGGGAAGTTGTGTGTGAGAAAGAGAATCTTCATAAATTAGATAGGGCGTGCCTGCGCTCGGGTGACTGTCCTAGCCGTCCCCGGATTCGCCTAGTTAGGCACGTAGTCCGACAAGAGCGGGGTCACCGTTCGTGCAAATTCCTGGAAGGTCGCTTCCGCTGCTTCTTCGTCTCCGAATTGGATCGGGACGGTGAAGCGTACGAGAGAACCGTCGGTGCGACCTAATCGTGCGCGGTCTAGGAACATCCAGAAGATCTTGTGATGGCTACGTGCGATCACTCGTCCACGGGAGTGGTACCAGAAATAGACGAGGGACCGCTGATTACCTTTTGCGATGATGAATCGCTTGGCTTCTCCGGTGGGGCCGGCGCCGGCTTCCGCCAAGAAGTTGATCGGGACGACCTGCGAATCGATGACGTCCCAGCCACTGCCAGGCAGGCAATGCTCCGGCGGATGAATCGCGGTGGCCTTGCCGGATTCGCGATCGCGGGTCTGGCGCTCGTGGTAGCCGACGTAGAGATGGACGGCCGAATTCGGTTCGGCACGATAAAAATTGCACGAGATGTAGTCCGTGACCATGAGATTATTGATCGTCTTTTCGTCGATCTCCTCACGGCCCATGCATCCCCAGCTCTCAAGCTCGTTCGGGAACTGCGCGAACAGGGCGCGGTCTGGAATGATTTCAGCGCTTCCGAGGTACCAATAGACGTACCCGTTCATGATCAAGAAGATGAGGGCTGCAGCGATTTTCGTCATGAGGAAGTGCTCGCCTCAGCGTGGCCGTCGCCCGCGCCTTCGGTGTTGTTAGTGGAGTCGGATGAGTCGGGCTCGTCCTGAGCCGGCTCGCGGAGGCCTAGAAGGAATTCGATGAGGCGTCCTTCGCCAAGCAACATAAAGAAGGCCATTCCAAAGGTGATGATCCCCTGGAAGTCATGGACCGGGCCTCCAGCCGCTTCTTCGCCGAAATGGTGTGCGAGAAATCCAGTGAGCGCGACTCGGAAAGCATTTACGAAGATGGCGATCGGGATCGTGGATACGACAAGGAGCAGCTGGATCCCGATCGAGCCGCGTTTGAAAAAATAAGCGAAAACGACACCGAGGGTGACGAGGGCCATGAGGCTTCGGAGGCCACTGCAGGCCTCGTGCACGAATAGCTCGGTGTGTGCGAGATGGATGATATTGCCTTCGACTAGCGCGGGAATGCCGAGCTCCTGAAGGCTCATTACTGCAAACTTCGCCGCCACCAGCTGCATCGGAAATGCCACCGTATTTACTAGGGACTGGGGTAGCGGCACCATTAAGAAGAGGAAGAAGAGTGGGAACGCAAGGATCTTGAAAACCTTGCGGCCGAGCAGCAAGAGCACCAGGCCGATCAGCGTGAAGAGGAAACCGCCGCGCATCGTCATCAGCTCAGTGCCAAGCCGACCGATCGAGAGCGACGTAAGCCCGATCACGAGCGGAATGAGACCGAGCCACGAGCCATTGATCTGCGCGTCCTCGAGATCCCATCTTCGCTCGTAGGCGAAGAAGAGGGCAAGGGGCGCGATAATGAAGCCGTGCTGATAGTCCTCGACCACGGTCCAGTGATGAACCATGTTGCTAAGAATCGGAAAGTAGATTCCGAAGAGCACGACGATCGCGCCACAGGTGACGTAGACCATCTTCATACGCTCGGCGTCGCTCGGGACCCCGGGTTCTGTTGTCATGCTAGTTGTATTGGCCATTCGCGGCGGACTCTGCCCCTTTGACTTCTATCCATTAGTTATTCGTTTGCAGCGCCGGCGAGATCACGTTCAAGGATATCGGCGATTCGTACAGCCGCCTTCCCATCCCAGAGATTGGGCTGACGCCCCTCACGCTTCGGGCCAGACCGAAGCTTTTTGATCGCTGCTTCGATGGCGACCGGGTCGGTGCCTACGATTTCATTCGTTCCTTCGGTGACTGTTACGGGCCGTTCCGTGCTTTCACGTAGTGTAAGGCAGGGGACGCCTAGCGCCGTGGTCTCTTCCTGGATTCCGCCCGAGTCGGTCAGCACCATCTGGGCATCCGTCAATAATCGAAGGAAATCGAGGTACCCGAGAGGGGCCGTGATCTGAACGTCGGGCTTGACACCGCCCAGGTTGTCTTCGATTGCTTTTGCCGTTCGTGGATGGATCGGAAAGACGACCGGAATTTCGCGATTTAATCGACCCAGCACGTCGAATAGTTTTCGGAGCTGTTCGGCAGAATCGACATTGCTGGGTCGATGCAGAGTGAGAACGGCGTATTCGCCAGGCGTGAGCCCTAGGCGCTCAACGGTGTCGAGCTGCTTCGCACGCTCGCGATGAGAAATGAGGGTGTCGATCATGACGTTGCCGACGAAATGAATCTTGTCTGCCGCAACGCCTTCGCGGAGAAGATTCTCTTCTGCGGAGGCTTCCGTCGTAAAGAGCCATTCAGATATAGAGTCCGTGAGAACTCGGTTGATCTCTTCGGGCATCTTACGGTCCCACGAACGAAGTCCGGCCTCGACGTGCGCAACTGGGATGTCGAGCTTCACGGCAGCAAGCGCTGCGGCAATCGTAGAATTGACATCCCCCACGACGAGCACGACGTGCGGCTTCCGTTCGATCAGCAGGTCTTCGATCTTCATGAGGACCTGAGCCGTCTGGTGGCCGTGGGTCCCTGAACCGACGCCGAGATTCACATCGGGCTCCGGAATGCCTAGATCTCGGAAGAATGAGTCGGACATGGCCTGGTCATAGTGCTGGCCGGTATGGACGAGAATTGGCTCGAATCGGTCCGGGCGGCGGGCAAATTCGTGCATCAAGGGCGCGATCTTCATGAAATTCGGGCGTGCACCAGCGACGGCGAGAACGCGAATCGGTTGGCTCGGCTTGGCGGTTGTCACGGATTTAGGCTCCTTCGGGTTGCGCGCTCAGCTGAGGGCTCGCGCCATAGTAGGGATGGCTCCTCGGGGGGAGTTTCGGGATTCGGGACCACCTTCTTTAGCACCCGTCTAATGAGTGCTGGATTTGGTCGAGAAAAGGTCAAAATATTTTCCCGGGGGAAACATCGAGACGAACTCAAGAGATTCTGCTGCCGACAATTTATGTCCCAAAGGGAAATGAGCCATAAGTTGGATTGGTGATCGCCGATGAGGGAAATATGGTTCCTCTAGGCACGCGAAGTATCAAAAACGGAAATTCTTTTCCACATGCTGAGGAAAAGTATGTTCACCAAAGGGTACTATGTGGCCACTATCCGGAGAGACGCCTAGATCGTTCTGCTTCCGAACAGGGTTTTGTACAACGCAACGAGCCATTGGCTGGAAAAGTGTGGCTAAAAAGATCCATTTATGGATCGCGCCAGGAGTTTCGACTTTTAGATGAATGAACGGACGACGGTTCTCGTGATCGATGACGATCCGGGAATCCGCGAATTTCTGGAGACGCTCGCAAGGCGTCAAGGCTACGGGGTACATACCGCCGAGGACGGCGAAAGTGCGCTCGAAAAGCTGGATCAGATTCGTCCTGACATTATTACCCTGGATGCCGTACTTCCTGGGATCGAGGGCCTGGAAACGCTCCGCCGTCTGAAGCAGCGTGCTCCCGAAGTACCTGTGATTATGCTTTCCGGCCATGGGCAGGCTCGCACCATTGTTGAGGCGATGCGCCTAGGGGCTTCAGATTTCCTGCGGAAGCCCTTCGAAGCGGAGGAACTCGAGCTCGCGTTCTCGAAAGCGCTCGATAATCGGGCGCTAGAAGAAGAAGTCATTAGCCTGCGTGGCCGCGTGCGTACGGAAGTCGACAGTCTACTCCTCGGCGGCGACAACCCGAAGATGCGCGATATTCAGGAGATCATCGAACAGGTCGCGGACACCGACATCACCGTCCTCGTGCGCGGCGAGAGCGGAACCGGCAAAGAAGTCGTCGCCCGCGCACTCTTTCAGCTAGGCAACCGGCGAAGCCGTCCCTTCGTGAAGGTGAACTGCGCGGCGCTGCCGTCGGAATTACTGGAGAGCGAGCTCTTCGGTTTCGAAAAGGGCGCCTTCACAGGCGCTCAGAAGCGGAAACTCGGAAAGTTCGAGTACGCGAACCGAGGGACCATCTTTCTCGATGAGATCAGCGAGATGGCGCCCGGGCTCCAGGCCAAGCTGCTGCAGGTGCTTCAGGACGGCGAGTTCTCCCGTCTCGGCGGAGAGAGTGACGTTCGAGTCGATGCGCGCATCATCGCGGCGACGAACCGGAACCTCGAAGACGCGGTGAAAAAGGGTGAGTTCCGAGAGGATCTCTATTACCGCCTGAATGTCGTCACGATTCAGATCCCGCCTTTGCGAGATCGGATCGATGCCGTCCCGCTACTCGTGGAGCACTTCCTGGGGATGTACAACGAGCAGTACAACAAGAGTCTTGAGAAGCTGTCCGACGAAACCACGCAATTGCTAATGGACTACCACTGGCCGGGCAACGTTCGCGAACTCGAAAACATGATCAAGAGAATGGTCGTGCTTGGAAACGAAAAAGCCGTTCTGCAGGAATTGACCCAGCGAGAGCCGGTTAGAGCCTCAACCGCGGATGATGATGAGTTCGACCTTGCCGCCTTGGGCGCGGGTTTCTCGAATGGACAGGAACTAGATCTCAAGGCGATCTCGAAGCGCGCTTCACAGATTGCTGAGAAGACGGTGATCGAGCGCGTTCTTGGACAGACGCGGTGGAATCGGAAGGAAGCCGCAACGCGGCTTCAGATCAGTTACAAGGCCCTGCTCTATAAGATGAAAGAAAACGGGCTTAGCGATAGCCGTTAGGTGCACAGCGCTGGCTTTGCCGGCGCGCGGATCGACAATCGGAGATGGACGAATGATTCGGTTTTGGGAAAAAAGTAAACAGCTTGTCTTCGTGGCGATGGTTGCACTCGTGCTTTCTGGCTGCGCGGCGGGAACGCAGCCGCCACCGCCAGAGCCTGAGGCGGGGACGCGCGAGGAATACGTCATCGGGATACCGGACGTCCTTCGCATCGTTGTATGGCGAAACCCGGAGCTTTCGGTCGACGTTCCGGTACGCCGGGATGGCATGATCTCCGTTCCTTTGGTCGACGACGTTCAGGCCGAAGGTCTTACGCCCCACGAGTTGAAGGAAGTGTTGACCGAGGCATTGGCAGAATATGTGACGGCACCCGACGTGACCGTGATCGTTCAACAGACCAATAGTCATACCGTGACCGTCGTCGGAGGGGTGGCTCGCTCCGGGCAGATCTCACTCACGCGCCAGATGCGCGTGCTCGAGGCGATCGCCACGATGGGCGGCTTTAATGCATTTGCCGAGAAAGACCGGATCAAGATAATTCGAAAGATCGGGAACGAAACCGTCGAGTATGGCTTCAGCTTCGGCGCATATGCCGCAGGTAAGGCGCCTAACTCGAACATGATTCTCCGTCCCGGCGACACTGTCGTCGTACCGGAATAACAGAGGCACCCAATGGTTCCCGCGCAATCCTGCGCATTCGTGATAGGTATGAGCTTGATGTTTGCTACAGCATCGACAAGTGCCGGTGAGCTCGAATTGTCTCTAGAGAGTCGATTCGGAGTGGACACGAACGTCTTTCGACGACCTACCGGACCAAAGGCTGAGCAGGATCCCAACGGGACGGACCAGGCGGCCTATTTCGAGATTTCGCCCAGAGTTGAAATTCGAGACGCCGACAGCGATAGCCTGGACTATCGGGTTCGGTACAAGGGGACGCGGTCGCAATACCTCTCGTACAGCTCCGTGACGGGCTGGGATCACGAAGCGGACGCGAGCGGTTCCTGGCGTATTAGTCCGGTCGATACTCTGAGTGTCGGGGGCAGCTACTTAGATAGACGCCGTCTGCAGATCTCGCTCGACCAAGTTCTTTCGGCGGAGCCCGGTAGCCCGGATGAGTTGGCGCGGCGTGCGGGCGATCGTCAACGAACTCGAACTTCAGGGGCTAACACCAGTCTGACGCATTCATTCAACAGCAGGGCGTCGCTGACTGGAAGCTACGCCTTCAATGACATCGACTTTGTGCCCAATACCGGTTCGCTGACAAGAGCCGTGGACACCCGCTCACACACCGCTTCTCTGTCGCCACGGTGGGTGCTGGATTCTCGGACATCCGTCGGCTTCGGGGTCACCGGTCGGTTCCGCGACAATCGCGGGATCGACAACTTGGGCCAGGCAAATACCGACGTCACGACAGGCGACTTTTCTCTCCAAATTTCCAGGCAGCTGACCAAGGCGGCGTCACTCAGCTTGAATGGAGGCCCTTCGTTGATTCGAACCGAGACGGTCGCCCCGAGCGGTTTGGAGTCTGACGAACTGAATGTTTCATGGTTTGCACAGGCTTCGTTTCGCCAAGAATGGGCGAAGACGACTTTATCAGTCGATTACTCGCGCTTCGAGTCGGCGAGCGGAGGACAGGGAACGTCATCGATCGTCGACGAAGTCACTGTCGGTACAACAACCCGACTCGCCCGCCATTTGAGCGTTCGGGCTGTCGCGATCTGGAACCAGCGCGAACAGTTAGCCAATAACTCCGCGTTGACCGGAATTCCTGAGTCGAAGATCACCCAAATTCAGCTAATCGGTTCGATTAGCTACCAGGTTTCCGAACAGATTTCTCTCAGTACTCGCGTGCAGTACTTCGATCAGAAGACCAACCAGCGCGAAGACCCTTCGAGTAACCCCGAGCTCCAAGTTTTTACGGCATTTGTTGCTTTCCGTTACACGTTCGAGCCATTGGATTTTTAAGGTTAGGTATTTGAAATGAATCTCGATCAAGGCGTGCAAGTAATCGATCTTCTCGGCCTCGCTAGGCGGCGAGGTAAACTTATCGCAATGGTGGCCGGTTCGGTCATCCTGGCGACGTTTTGGATCTCGATGGCTTTGCCGAATCTATATACGTCCTCTGCGATGATTCTCGTTGAGCCTCAGTCTGTCGACGAGAACCTAGTGAACTCGGGTGTGCGTCAGAGCGATCTCAACGAGCGTCTCGGCATCATGACTGCGGAAATGCTCAGTCGATCGCGGCTATCTGCGATCATTGAGAAATTCGAGCTCTACCGAAATGAGAGCGGGTCGATGCAGCGCTCGGAAATCATCGAGCTGATGCGTTCCTATATCTCTGTGGACCCGGTTCTAAGTGAGCTGGAAGGCGGAGCCCGCAAGAAGGATCTGGTTTTCAGCACCTTCCGGATAACCTTCCGGCACGAGAATAAATACGTCGCAGCGCAGGTTGCTCAGGAGATCGCGAATAGCTTCATTGACGCGAATATTGAGTCGCGCACGGAGATCACAAGTAAGAGCCTGAGCTTCATGCGTGACGAAATTGGATCCCTCTCCGGTTCGCTTGCCGTCGTCGAAAAGTCGATCTCGGCAATTAAGGCCGAGAGCGCGGGCAGCCTTCCTGAAGAGTTCGCCGGAAACCAGCGCTTGCTTCAATTCGGGATGGCGGATCTTCGAGACGCGCAGCGAATTCTCTCGGGGGCAGAAAGCGATGCCAGCTATTGGAAGGCGCAGGCATTAACTGCGTCGACGATGAGTGGGGGAGGGGATCAGAACAGTCCGTCCTACCGACTCCAGTCGTTGGAGCTTCAGAGAGGCAGCTTATTGGCCAAGGGCTTTACGAAAAAGCATCCTGACGTCGTTCAAGCGGATGCTGAGATTGCTTTGCTTCAGAGCCAGCTCGCTGGAGGGGCTGCCGGCGAAGGTGATGAAGATGTCGCCCCGAAGTCCGTCGGAGAGCAGAACGCACGCTCTGAGCAGGGGCGAGCAGAACTTCGCGCCAAATCCGCACAGGAAGACATCGACCGTCTGCGAGTATCAATCGCCGAGGTCGAGCGACGCATTGGTGGGACAGCGAGCGTTGCGGAGAAGCTCGATGCATTGAGCCGTCAGTACGACCATCTCTCTCATAGCTATCAGGACTTCAGCAATCGCTTGCAGCAGGCTTCCGTCCAAGCCGATCTCGAACGACGCCAGCTAGGTGAGAAATTCCGAATTCTGGAAACCGCTGAACCGGCTCCGCAGCCGAGCTCTCCTAATCGCCTCTTACTACTTAGCCTGGGTACCATCATGGGGCTCGCGCTAGGTGGCGGTATCGGACTGATCTCGGAAGTCGCGGATTCCTCGGTACATACATCGAATGAGCTACAGGCGGCCCTCGGAATTCCAGTACTCATTTCAGTTCCGAACATCATGCTTGAATCCGATCGCGCGATGCGTTCGCGACGCATTCTCCGTGAGTCTCTGGCCGCTGCTTTTGTTGTTGCGTTCGTTTTAGTCGGTGGGGTGACGACCTATTACGTCGTCAACGTGATGGGCGGTGCAGACAGCGATGCTACTCCAGCAGCCGAAGAATCTGAATCCACCAGCGCCATGATCGACCTAACGAGTCGAGCCGCTCGCGGCTAGCGGAGAAGGACCAATATGTACGCCGAGTACTACGGATTTGCGCGCGCGCCCTTCGATATGTCGCCTGACCCCTCGTTTCTATACTTGGGAGAGGCACATCGCGAAGGATTGGCGACGCTCGTCTACGCAGTGAACTCAGGTAAGGGCTTCGTAATGCTGACCGGCGAGGTAGGCACCGGCAAAACGACGCTCTTGCATGCGCTCCTTCAGCAGCTCGACTCGACAACGAACTCTGCGTTCATCTTCAACCCGCGCCTTGATCCGATGGGTTTCTTTCGGGTGCTCTTCGAGGAACTGGACATCGGCCCGCCGTGTGAAACGAAGGCTGAGTACCTGCTGGCTCTGAATCATTATCTGATTGGGAAACTGGCGGCGAACGAACGGGTGCTACTGATTGTCGATGAGGCACAAAACCTCTCGACCGAGATGCTCGAAGAGATTCGTCTTCTCTCGAATCTAGAAACGCCGACCTCAAAGCTGATTCAGATCATGCTGGTGGGGCAGCCGGAGCTGAAGGAGCTCGTAGACCAGCCAGAGCTCCGTCAGTTGCGGCAGCGGATCGCACTGCGACATCACCTGCGCCCCTTCAATGAGGGTGAGGTCGTCGAGTACGTGAATGAACGGCTCGCCAAAGCGGGATACACCGGCCGCGGGATCTTCAAAAAGAAGACTCTCCGCGAGCTCTATCGAATTACCGGCGGGACCCCTCGCCTCATCAACAATATATGCGACGGGACTTTGCTGCTCGGGTACGCGCGGCAGGAGTCCGTTCTCGGGCCAGGGGCTGTTCGTGAAGTGGCGAACGACCTGGGGCTGCTTGAGAGCGACGGCGCGGATCAAAACGAAAACGAACGGTCGCAGGAAAAGCCTGCAAGACGCCGTCTACGATTTCTTCGGTTTCGTCGTTAGGCGAACCGGTCGAGAAGGTTTCAGGGAGAATTAATATGCCTAAGCATTACGAAGCTTTACAGCGCGCGGAAGAGGAACGTCGGCGAAAGGCCACCGGCGTGGAATCTCCCGTGCCCGCGAGCGTACCTTTCGAGACGGCTGCTCCCATGGCGCGGCAGCACGCGAAGCCGTCGGGCATCCTGTCTCGTATGCTTCGGGGCGCAAAGGGCTCTGGCGCGGAAGAGCCTAACGAGGCGAACAAACGCCGAATCGCGCTTCTACAGCCGGACTCGTATGTCGCGGAGCAGTATCGATCTCTTCGTGGTCGCATCGACGCCCTTGCCTCGCAGCGGCCGCTCAAGACACTTGCCGTAACGAGTGCGAATTCAGGCGAAGGTAAGTCGACTTGTTCGGTCAACCTCGCAAGCGTGACGGCGATGAGCGTTGGGCGGAGCGTGCTTTTGATCGACTGCGATTTGCGACGCCCCAAAATCCATTGGACCTTGGGACTCCAGCCGCAGGTCGGTCTCGCGGAGGTTCTTATGAATCAGGCGAGCGTCGATGATGCGATTCAGAAGCTAGATGGTGTCAATCTCGACGTTCTGCCTGTTCGTTCGGTGCCTTCCAACCCTTCGGAGTTGCTGGGTTCAGCCGAGATGCGAAAGCTGACCGAAGAAGTTGCGGGGCGCTATGACCGCGTGATTTTGGATACGCCTGCCTGCCTTGGGTTGCCCGATGCAAAGAGCATCTCCGAAATGTGTGATGGCCTCGTGATGGTCGTTCGCGCGGGCGTGACACCTCAGGAAGATGTGAAGGCTGCGCTCGATATTCTCGATCGGCGTCGTGTCGTCGGTCTCGTTTTGAACGGTTCCGAAGCCAGCCGAGAGCAGTACGGGTACTACTAGTTCACCATGCTAGATACCGATCTAATACCGTCTTTTACTCGGCCGATCTGGCGATGCGCGCTTAGAGCGCCTTCGTCCGGTACGCGTCAATCGACCTGTCGGAATTTTTTCCCGGCCCCGGATGTTGCTTAGTGGATCCTCTTCACGCCATCCTGATCGTCGCTGTGGCCTCTTCGCTTGCGGCCCTGTCAACGCCCCTCGTGATTCGTCTCGCGCGTTTGGTGGGTGCCGTGGATCGCCCTAATGCGCGAAAGGTGAGCACGCGGGGCGGGATGCCGCTCCTCGGCGGGCTTGCGGTCGCTATCGGGTGCACAGGAGGCCTTGTGGTGGCTGCGCAGCTCGTCGAAGTCCCTGGCCTATCACGCTCGCTGATCGGATTTTGTGCCGGAGCGCTCGTACTCGTTCTTGCAGGCGCGTGGGATGATCGCTTTGAAATGCGGCCGGTCGTGAAGCTGGTGTTTCAGATCCTCGCGGCGGCGATCGTTGTCGAAGCGGGTTATCGCATCGATCTGTTCAGTAATTTCATGACGGGAGAAACGATCGCCGTTCCGCTTTGGATTATGTGGCCCGTATCGATTATTTGGATCGTTGGCGTGACTAATGCAATGAACCTGATCGATGGCCTTGATGGTCTTTCTGCTGGTGTCGGCACGATCATCGCCGGGACGCTCACGGTCATTTGTTGGCAGACAGGTCAGTGGGGAGGCGTGGTGATTGGGCTTGCCTTATTGGGTGCGCTGATCGGCTATCTCCCTTTCAATTTCCCGCCGGCTCGAATCTTCCTCGGAGACACGGGCTCGCTTCTCATAGGTTTTGGCCTCTCCGTGCTCGCACTCGAGGGCTATCGGAAGACGGCTCTGGTGGCGTTCCTCGTGCCGCTGCTGGCATTGGCAGTGCCTCTGCTCGATACGGCGCTGTCAATCCTGCGTCGACTTCGGAGCGGGAAGGGCGTGTTCTCCGCCGACCGCCTGCACATGCATCATCGCCTCTTGCATAGAGAGGGCTCCCATAGAGGAGCCGTGTTGATGCTCTACTTCCTGACGACCTGCTTCTGCATGATCGCCTTGTCGTTTTCTCGAATCGAAGGATGGGTCTCCTTTGTATATTTGGCGGCGGTCATCGGGGTCACCTACAGGCTCTTGCGCAATATAGGCGCCTTCTCTCTCTACATCGAGGACGTGCCGTCTCGCGAGAAAGTGTCGACAGGAGAGTCGACGGAAGAGGGCGCTTCTACTCGGGGCGAATAACTCCCCAATTATTCTAGGGCCGGAGGCGCGTGCCTCTGCTTGATCCTTTGGATCAGCTACGAAAGCGGACGAAAGTATGAATATCGCAGTCATCGGAACCGGTTACGTAGGCCTCGTCACGGGCGCCTGCTTTTCCGAATTTGGCGTCCACGTTACTTGCGTCGACAACGACGAAAAAAAGATCAAAGCGCTCGATCGCGGTGAGATCCCGATCTATGAAGCTGGGCTTGAAGAACTTGTCGCCCGAAACGTAAAGGGTGGCCGTCTTCAATTCACGAGCGATGCCGAAGCCGCGATTGATCAGGCACTCGTGGTGTTCATTGCCGTCGGGACGCCGGAAGGGCCAGATGGCAGTACCGATCTTCGATATGTAGAGGCGGTTGCACGTGAAATCGGTCAGCGAATGACCAGCTACAAGGTCATCGTGGCTAAGAGCACCGTGCCCGTCGGGACTTCGGGTCGCGTTCGGGCCTGTATCGACGAAGAACTTGCAAGGCGCGGCAAGGTTATTAGTTACAGCCTCGCATCGAATCCCGAATTTCTCAGAGAAGGCGCGGCGATTGGCGACTTCATGCGCCCCGATCGCGTTGTGATCGGAACCGACGGCGAAGACGATCAGGCCCTTGCGATCATGAAGGATCTCTATCGCCCCTTGTATTTGAATGAGACGCCTTTCGTTGAGACGGATATTCATACTGCTGAGTTGTCGAAGTACGCAGCAAATGCCTTTCTCGCGACGAAGATCTCATTCATCAATGAGATGTCGGTGCTATGCGAAGCGGTCGGAGGCGACGTGCAAGCGATTGCGCGGGTGATGGGGCTCGATAACCGGATCGGGAAAAAGTTTCTTCATGCGGGGCCTGGATTCGGCGGTTCTTGTTTTCCGAAGGATACGAAATCGGTTGCGCATTTTGCTCGGGACCTGGGGCACGAGCTTGCGATCGTGGAAGCTTCGATTAAGGCGAACGAACGGCAACGCCTCCGGATGGTCGACAGGGTGGTCGCTATGCTAGGCGGTGACGTCGAGGGTAAGACGGTGGGAATGTTAGGTCTCTCTTTCAAGCCTGAGACAGATGATATTCGTGAGGCGCCCGCACTCGACATTGCGAGTGAGCTGATTAAGCGTGGCGCGACTGTGCGAGCCTACGATCCCGCTGCAATGGAAGCGTCTCAGAAGGTCCTTCCTGAACTCATCTGCTGTGAAGACGCCTATGATGCGTTGACCGGCGCCGACGTCATGACGATCGTGACCGAGTGGAACGAGTTTCGGATGCTGGACCTCACACGGGCCAAGGAAGTGATGGCCGCACCGAGAATGGTCGACATGCGCAATATCTACGACGGTGCGTCGATGGCGGCAGCCGGCTTCGAGTACAAAGGCGTCGGCGTTTGATCTGAGAGCGACGGGCCCCGCTTCTGCGCTTTAGCCCGCCTTGTGGCTGGCTTGCTCTCGTCTTGCCCGCCTGTGTGCGCATAGAGCCCCCTCTAAATACGATGAAAAGAGGGGGATTTTCCAGTCAGCTGACCCTCTTATGTGACATTGGTCACTCAGGAAAGGGTGGGTTGAGACGTACGGTTCCCGGTACGGCGGTCACACAAAGAGGCAGATTCCGAAAGCGCGGAGTCACGCTTCTACCGGACCCCCACTGTGACGAGGTTCTCGATGCATACGACTGGAAGTGTCCGTAAGGACGTCCTCGATTCTCTCCGCTCGATTCCGCTCTTCGGGCGCGTCTCCGAGGCTGATCTCGAGGAGTTGGCGACGCACCTGATTGAGCGCCGTTTCCCCAAGAATGCAACCGTGGTCGAGGAAGGCCTTCCCGGCGATTACATGTATGTGATCCGTGAGGGTCGAGTGAAGGTCACCAAGGCTTCCGAAGACGGTCGTGAGAAGATCATGAACTTCTTGGAGGCCGGCGCGTTCTTCGGAGATATGGCATTGCTGGGCGACGAAACGCGCTCTGCCAGTGTGAAGACCCTCGAAGAATCGACGCTCCTCGCTCTCTCTCGGCGAGACTTCATCGACTTGCTACGGCAGAGCCCCGATTTGGCTTTGTCGGTGATTGAGGAACTCGCGAACCGCTTGCGCGAGACGAACGAGCAAGCACGGTCGCTGTCGTTCCAAGGCGTCGAGGAGCGCACCCGGAATTTGTTCGAGCGAATCGCCAGGGAAGAAGAGGGCGGTGGCAATCGTCTGATGACACCGTCGCTGACTCATCAGCAGATTGCCGACATGGTCGGAACGTCTCGTGAGACAGTGACGCGGGCGATCAAAGTGTTGAAATCCTCGGGCTGGCTCTCCCAGGACGGCAAAAGGTACGTGATCCCGAGCGACGCGGACTGATCCGGGGTTTGCTGCAGCTCCGTAGAACCCCCCAAGCTCCGCCTCCGTTCAGCCGATACGGGGAGGCGATTTTGCGCCGATTGGCCCGCCTTTGCGTGGTCGTGAGGGATGGCGCACTCTCTCGCCTACTCGAATCCCCTCGGGCTCAGGTCCCTCTGATGACCCGAAGGGGAGGCGAATAAAGGATTCAGCGTGACGTCTAGGGGCCCTGCTCTCTCTTCCTTCACTTTTGACCATGATTCGGCGCGTTCGTCGCGCCGCCAGAGCCGGGCCATGCGCGCGCTAGTCACCGGACTGCTCGCCTTCTCGCTATTCATCGTGGGCTGCGCCAGCGACGAAGAACGGGTCGTCGAGTTCCTTGACCGTGGCGCTGCGTATGTAGAAGATGGCAAAGATGAAGAGGCGATCATCGAGTACAAGAACGTGCTCCAGATCGATCCCGAAAATGCGACCGCACACGAATCCTTGTCGAACGCGTTTCTCCGAATCCAAAAGCCCCGCGAAGCCTATTGGGAAATGTCGGAGACGGTTCGCATTAATCCTTCAAATATCGATGCGCGTCTTCGCTACGGAACGATTTCAGCGGCCGTCGGGGACTTCGACCTCTCCTTCGAGCAGGCGAATGCGGTCCTGGAGCTCGATTCCGATAACCCACGAGCATTCATGCTGCGCGGTCAGGCCAACGAGCAGCGCGAAAAAATTGATCTAGCCGAAGCGGATTTCCGCTCAGCGGTTCTCTCGGACCCCGACGCAGCCGCCTTCAAGTTCCTGTTGGCTGGATTCTACGAACGACAGTCCGACCATGAGAAGGCTGAGGAAGCCTACCGAGACGTCATCGTCACGGAAAAGAGCTATCTCGCGCTGGTTTCGCTGTTGCGTGTGGTGCTGAGAGACGAAGATAGGCGTGCTGAAATCGATCCCATGCTCGTCGAACTCATCGAGCTTGCCGATGTAGCCCCGAAAGAGCCGCGAGCGCCAGAAGACGTGTCAACCGATCGGGGAACGACTTCCTTGCTGCATAACGTGCTGCGTGAAGATGCGCTCTACGGTGCGCACTCTATGCTCGCGATCATTCGTCGGAGTCAAGGTGATTTAGATGGCGCCATTGAGGCATTGGAAGAGGGGCTGCAAAAAGCTGACGACAAGGCGCGCTTCGTATATGAGATGGCAAACTTTTATCGACTAGCGGGCCGCTCCGAAGACGAAAATCGGATGATTCGGCGGGCGACGGAAGAGGCGCCGGACGATGCTGGCGCGCAGTTGGTTTTGTCCGCCTATTTAGGACAGCAAGGCGATCTGGACGGTGCGCTCGAAGCGGCCGTCGCTGCCGTTGCCGTTGCCTCGGACGATCAAAATGAAAATGCGAAGCTTCGCGAGGCAGAGCTTCGAGTGGATGTCGGCTTCCGAGACGGGAGTCCGGAGCAGATTCAGCAAGGTCTCGAAATCGTCGACGCGGTGCTGGCGTCGCGTCCCGACAGTCCCGAGGCCAACTTTGTTAAGGCTAAAGTCGAATTGGCAGAAAAGGATCTCTCCGCCGCCAAGCTGTCCCTTGAGAAGACGCTACAGGCACGGCCGACTTGGGCCCAGGCGCGCTTCGTCCTCGGATCTGCCCTCGTTATGGAAGGCGATCTGCGCCGGGCACGTGTCGAACTCGAATCAGCGATCGAGAGCCAGCCCGGTCTCGAGGATGCCCGCCGGCTTCTCGTGCAGGTGTATGCGCAGCTAGGCGAGCATGAGTTCGCGATTGAACAAGGGCGCGCATTTCTGAACGCGCGACCGGCTGAATCGGAGATTCGTATCATCGTGGGTCAGAGCTTGACTAGGGTGGGCCGTGCCGAAGAAGCCTATGCCGAGATCTCGCAGATTCCGGAAGCGGAGCGCGATGCCGCTTCGCACTTCGCATTAGGCCGCCTCGATCTCGCCTATGGACGGATCGAAGAAGGGGCTGCGAAACTTCGCCTCGCCGAGAACCTCTCTCCTGGCAACCCGCAGGTCATGCGCGCGTTGCTGGCGATCGATGCAAACAAGAAGCAGTTAGGCGAGTCGGAAAAGCGAATCGCCGCCGCGTTGGAAGCCAGTCCTGAAGACTCGGAAATCTTGGAGCTTCAGGCTGAAGTGAACCTGATGCTAGGCAAGGGCGATGAGGCGAAGGCTGCGTTTGAAAAGGCCGTAGAGGCCGAACCACGTAACGTGTCGGCACAGCTGGCGCTGGCGGACCTGGCCGCACGATCTGGTGACGATGAGAAGATGCTCCAAGTGATCGAGCGTGCCGCTGCCGCTGTGCCGGAGTCTTCGGATCTCCAGTATCGCCTCGCGCAGGCCTACGAGCGCAATTCACGCATAGATGAGGCGATTGCTTCCTACGAGAAGTCGATCACGCTGAACGACGATCTTGCTCTTGCGAAGAATAACTTGGCCTACCTCTTGGCCGAATTGGGCCGCGACCTTGATCGGGCATTAGAATTGGCGCAGGAGGCGAAGCAGCAGCTTCCCGATGATGGCAACGCGTCGGATACGCTCGGTTGGGTATTGTTGAAGCGCGGGCTCCCTTCGGCAGCGATCGGCTACCTGCAAGAAGCAGCCGAACGCTTCCCCGAAGAGGCCTTCGAGATTCAGGCCATCGTCCAGAATCACCTCGCCATCGCCTACGAGGAAAACGAAGAGGCCGACAACGCAGTGAAGAGCGCGCAGCGCGCGCTCGAATTCTATGAGCGCTTGACGAAGGATGCGGCGGAACGCGGTCTTGCGGTCAGCGAGCCCGACTGGGTGCGCGACTCAAACGACCGGATCAGTCGCCTCGGAAGCGCGTCCTGAGCTAGGCCGACTTCCCCACCCTTATGCCAGGGGTTCTAGGGAGCACAGCACGGACCCGGATCGAGAGAATTTCGCTCAGGTACGAACCTCTTCCGGTGTGCGGGGTCACATTCTGCAAGGAATGTCCTCCCCTCGGGAGTCGATCCCTCGTGCAATCGAGGTCTTCGCCCGACGACCTTGTTCGCGGGTGCTCCCGCAGTCAAGAGTTCCCTCCCGCACGCCGATAGATTTTCCGGAGGGAGGCGTGTCTCGTATGCGAGCTGCACTCTCTGGCGGGATCGCGTGCGCGATCTCCTGGTCCGTCCATGGAGGAATACATGAGGCTCAGCCATTTCTTTTCCGTCTTAGGGACGGCTTTTTTGATCGTGGGACCGGCACTCGCCGACGACGGGCAGGCACCGATCACCGCGGGTGCGGGCGAAGTCGACGCGCAAGCGTCGGGTGAACCAGCAGACGATCTTGCTTGGGGTCAGTTCGACGATCCCAATTTTGATCCGTCGACCGCAACCGCGCCGAAGGCATCCGGCACTGCCCGGATTGAAGCAGACACTTTCGCGAACGGTGCGCCTAACGAAGGCCGCATAGAACTCGCTGCGAGTGTAGCTCCGGAGGCTACGTCCTCTGGTGTCGTGCTCGGTCCGAAGGGTACCGATGACCAGGGTCGGTCGGGGCGACTTCATACCGTCGCTCGCGGCGACACACTCTGGGACCTATCGGCCGCCTATCTTGGGACGCCTTGGGTTTGGCCGTCGGTTTGGACCGACAATGATGACATCGCCAATCCCCACTTGATCGTCCCCGGCGACATGATCTGGATTACGGCGAACGAGATGCGCGTCGTAACGGATGCTGAAGTCGAGTCGTTCCTCTCGCCCGTCTCCGAGGAGACTGTGGCAAGTGTGGTGGAGCTGCCGGCGGCACCTGCGCCGACGGATGATATGCTCGCTGCACTCGAAGGAATGGAAGACGATCCGTGGACCCTGGATGCTTTCCCGGTGGCGATTCCCGGACAGGACCCGACGTCGATGGCTGCGGGACGACAGGTGACGATCGCCCGACGCGATTCGATGGGTTTCGTTTCTGCGGATGATCTTGAGGGGGCATCGACGGTTGTTGAGAGTCCCTCAGAGCGCACTTTCCTTTCGTTTGGGGATCGGGTGTATTTGGGCCTGGGCGAGGGCGACGTCGAGGTCGGTGATCAGTTCACTGCGATTGGCGCGGTCGAAGAAGTTCGCGACATCGAGACGAACCGGCTGCTCGGACACCACGTCGAGAATTACGGTTGGATCGAGATCATCGAGCTGACGGGCGATACGTCTGTCGGCGAGATTCGTCAGAGCTTCTCGGAGATGCGGCGCGGCGTTCAGATCGTGCCGCGGGAAAACCTGTCTCGGCGAGTCACGGTTCGCACCACGCCAGACGCGATCGAAGGGCAGGTTTCCTTTATGCCTTCCGACCGCACGCTGATGGCGGACGGCGGTTACGTCTATCTCAACCGCGGCGAGTTCCATGGCGTCGAGGTTGGCAGCGAGCTTGAAGTCTTCGAATCGGGCCAGATCCTGAACGAGCGAGAGCGTCGTGTCGACGTTCGCACGCCAGATAAGGGAATCGCGACGCTCGTCGTCGTGAAGGTCGAGCCCGAGAGCTCGGTGGCCTTTGTGCTGTCGGCGGATCGCGAAATCGCGGTGGGGGACTATGTTCGCCCCATGGTCGATCGGCGAATGGCTCAGCGTTAGGCGAAGCCCTGCATAGTGATTGAATGCTTCGGCGTTCGCAGTTTAAACGAGCCCGCGCGGAAGCACGGGCTCTTTTTTTGTGTGCCACCGGTTCTCGTGACCGCGTGAACGCGAGCACCACGGAAGCGGGGAGTCGGATCTCGTGATTCAATTCGACCGTGACGCCTCTTGTTTTACAAGGCGCGACCGCTGTCCAAGCCAAGCCAAGCCAAGCCAAGCCACGAATCACGTCGGTCCCGACGAGTTCCAGCTCCATCGACTACGAAGCTTCTCAGAATTCCTCTATTGACGACATATCGACTGATTCCAGGGCGGCTCGACTCTGCGCTTGGCTCGGGGTCCAGCGCGCCTTCGCATGGCACCCTGAAACCTTCGCGAAGCTCTTTGAGGACGCACGTAGTCCCTCCGTGTCGGTGCTCGAATCATGGATCGAGGTTCAGTTGAAGTCCTCGGGCAGGGCTTGGCGGAGCGCCGCCGACCGGGATGTTCGCCAGCTCGATTCCTTAGGCGGGGAGCTGATGGCACGCGATGACGATCGCTACCCGGAGTCGCTCGCCGCACTACTCGATCCACCCGTCGCCATGTTGGTTCGAGGAAAGATCGAGGTCCTCGATACCCCCTCGATTGCGATCATAGGAGCGCGTGCCGCGACACGAACGGCGCTCAAAGAAGCACGGAGCCTCGGTCGGGAACTCGCGGCGCGGGGATTCACGATCGTCTCGGGCCTCGCGCGGGGGGTCGATGCCGAGGCGCACTGGGGAGCGCTCGAGGCGGGGGGAATCACTGTGGCGGTGATCGCCAGCGGCCTCGATCAGGTCTATCCCCCAGAGCATCGAAACCTCGCGGAACGGATCGGGGAACAGGGCGCCGTTGTCACGGAAATGCCACTCGGGACGGCTCCGCGCCGGGAACTCTTTCCACTGCGCAATCGAATCATTAGTGGCCTGTGCCAGGGGGTCATCGTGGTGGAGGCGCGGAAGCGGAGCGGCTCTCTGATCACTGTGCGTCACGCCCTCGCTCAGGGACGAGAAGTCTTTGTCGTTCCCGGGAGTATCGATGGGCCCTTCGCAGCGGGCAGCAATCAACTCCTGCGGGACGGGGCACGGGCACTGCTTCACTCAGGCGACGTCGTTGAGGACTTGCTCGGGGAGCCTGAGACTCGGACAGACCCATCAAGGAATAGGGCCAATAGGAGGTCGCATCCTGCGCAGGCCGATCAGCAGATGTCTCTAGTGGACCAGATGCCGGCGCCGACGGGGCTCGAAGCCGAGCTGCTTACACTGCTCGAAGCTGGGCCGGAGACCCGGGATGCTCTGCTTTTGGGAACGGCTTCCGCGCCTCGCGATATTGCGGCCGCACTCCTCGACCTCGAACTGGCGGGGCGCGTGGTTGAGGAGCGTGATGGTCGGTTTCATCGGGTCTGGAGCCAATTGCCGGCCGATGGAGAAAAACCGAGCTGAGTAGCGTCGCTTCCTTGGAGCTAGGCCGCGCTCGGGAGCGCTGTGGGCTAACCTCCAGACTTCGCGCCGTCTATGGGGAGAAGGGGCGCAATCTCCCCTTGGTTTAGTCATCCGCAGCGTGCCGTCCCACCGCTTGGGCTGTGCATGCATGCATGGATGGGTGCATGGATGGACGAGTGCGGCGCTGAGGTGCTCTTGGGCACCCATGGCGTTGTTGAGCCCCGCAAACGCGAAACGTACAGAGGAAGCTTCGAATTGGATTCGCCCGACGACACGAAACCCACTACTTCGGACACTAGCCCCGCTTCGCGCGAGGGCGCCGTGACCCCGGCGCCGGTCGACGTTGTTGGCGCAGGGCTCGCCGGGAGCGAGGCCGCCTGGCAATTGGCGGAGCGGGGCGTGCCGGTCCGGCTCTACGACATGAAACCGGAACGCCTCTCTCCGGCGCACTCGTCGCCCGATTTCGCGGAGCTCGTGTGCAGTAATTCTCTTCGCGCGAACACGCTCGGAAACGCAGTCGGACTTCTCAAAGAGGAGATGCGGCAGCTGGGTTCGCTCATCATCCGCGTTGCGGATGAAACCAAGGTGCCCGCAGGCAAAGCCTTGGCAGTGGATCGCGTGGAATTCTCTCGGGGCATCACGGAAGCCATCGAAACGCATCCGAATATCGAGATCGTGCGAGAGCGAGTGACGTCGATCCCCGAGTCGCGCCCCGTGATCATTGCAACCGGACCGCTAACGGATTCGGAACTAGCAGAGGACCTCGGTCGCGCGCTCGGCGAGGAGTATCTCTACTTCTACGATGCGATCAGCCCGACGCTCTATCTCGATTCGATCGACGAGTCGATCGTATTCAGGGCGTCTCGTTATGACACGGGAGACGATGAAGCGGGCGACTATCTAAACGTCCCGCTTTCCCGTGAACAGTATGAGGACTTCGTCGCAGAGTTGCTTGACGCAGAAACCGTTCCACTTCATGAGTTCGAAGCAGCTATGTATTTCGAGGGCTGCTTGCCTATCGAAGAAATCGCTCGGCGAGGCCCGCAGACATTGGCCTTCGGACCGATGAAGCCGGTCGGACTCGCGGACCCGCGAACGGGTCTAAGGCCGCACGCCGTCGTGCAACTTCGACAAGAGGATCAGAGCGGCACGCTTTGGAATCTGGTCGGATGCCAGACGAAGCTCCGTGTCGGCGAACAGAAGAGAATCTTCCGGATGCTCCCCGGACTTGAGGCCGGTGTCTTCGCCCGCTTCGGGTCGATTCATCGCAACACCTATGTGAATGCGCCGGTCCAGCTCGACGAACGGTTGCAGCTCCGCACGCGCAAGGGCGTTCATCTTGCTGGACAGATGGCCGGGGTCGAGGGCTATGTCGAATCGGCGGCGCTCGGGTATCTCGCGGGTGTCGGGGTGGCGCGGGATCAGCTCGGACTTCCCTATGAAGCGCCGCCGGCGGAAACGGCTCATGGGGCTTTGCTTCGTCATTTGCAGAACGCTGACGCGAAACATTTTCAGCCTATGAACGTGAACTACGGACTCTTTCCGGCTCTCGATAAGGATATTCTTCGGCCGCCTAAGCCTAATGGTGGGCGCGGGAAAAGGTTGCCTAAGCGCGAGAAGAATGAAATGTTGGCCGCGCGAGCCCTGGACCGGCTCGTTGCCTATCGCGAAGCGGTTGTGTCAGCGGGGCCGCTTCCCTCAGGCCCTGCTTTAGGCCCTCCCTTAGGCCCTCCCTTAGGCCCTCCTTCAGGCCCTCCTTCAGG
>JASDVF010000052.1:53671-89666 GCA_041440805.1 Myxococcota bacterium
AGGCCCTCCTTCAGGCCCTCCTTCAGGGGCCAATCCTCCAGAGGGGGTTGCATGAACTGGAGCCAGGCGGTCGATGGATTCGGACGGCACATTGGGATCGAGCGAGCGCTTTCGCCGAATACCCGCCGTGCTTATGAGTCCGACGTTCGCCAGCTGACGGTTCATACGGGCGCGGATATCGCGCCAGCCAAGTTGGATGCGGATCATGTCCGTGCTTGGCTCGCGAGTCTGCACCGCCGGCGAAGTCCCGCGACGATGGGCCGCAAGTTGGCCTCCGTACGCTGCTTCTTTCGTTGGATGGTGCGTGAGAGTGTACGACTCGATGACCCGACCGCCGGGATTCCGATGCCAAAGCTCGAGAAGCGATTGCCACGGCCTTTATCGGTCGACGACTGCGAACAGTTGATCACCCGGGATGAGCGGGTGTCGAGGCAGCCGGCGCCGGAGGGCGGGAAGCGTGCTCGTCGGATGGTCTGGATGACGCTTCGTGACCGCGCTCTGGTCGAGTTGCTCTATGGGACCGGGATTCGCGTCGGCGAACTTGTTGCGCTTGATGTGCGAGATCTCGAGCTGCGCGCACAAGAGATTCGCGTGATGGGCAAAGGCGGGAAGGAACGCATTGTTCCGATTCCCGAGCAGGCGCGTGAGGCATTGGCCGCTTGGCTCGACGTGCGCCGGCACGCGGGTTTGATGAGTGAGCCGCTCTTTATTTCATTGCGGGTGCGGCGGGAAGAAAAACCGCGGCGACTCGCGGCACGGGAAGCACGCCGAATCCTGGGCGAGCGCGCTCGGCGTGCGGATTTGGACGAGCACGTCCATCCTCATCGATTGCGGCATAGCTACGCGACCCACCTTTTGGATATGGGCGCGGATCTGCGGGAGATCCAGGAATTGCTCGGGCACGCGAGTCTCTCTACGACGCAGAAGTACACAGCTGTTTCGGTCGAACATCTTCGGGAGGTCTATGATCGTGCGCATCCCCGGGCAAGGGAAGCGGGAGTGGATGCAGCAAATGCCTCCAAGCAACTACCGCCGAAAGTCCGCTGACGAGGGATTTTTTGAAGCGGCTCTTTTCGGGCGCTGTGGTTAGGCGCGATACGAGCGGTCAAGCCGGTGGATCAACGAACCAATGAATGAATGGATAGCGACGGGATGATGAACGAGCAGGGACCGATGCAAGCGATGGGTAACGGAGTGCGAGCGCGCTCGACGACCGTCGTCGCGGTGATTCGCGATGGCAAGATCGCTTTGGCGGCGGATGGACAGGTGACCCTCGGCGAGACGGTCATGAAGCAGAGTGCCGACAAGGTGCGACGCGTCGGCAAAGGGCGGGCGATCGTCGGCTTTGCAGGCGGGGTTGCAGATGCTTTGACTTTGCTCGAACGGCTCGAAGGTAAATTCGAAACGCATCCCGGTAATGTACGACGCGCGGCGGTGGAGCTGGCGCGGGATTGGCGTACGGATCGCGTGTTGCGGAAACTAGAGGCGATGATTCTGCTCGGGGATCCTGAGACGTTGTTAATGGTTTCAGGAAACGGCGACGTGATCGAACCGGATGATGGTGTTGCGGCGATTGGGTCGGGTGGATCCTTTGCGCTGGCTGCGGCGCGCTCGCTCTTGCGGCATACGGAGATGGAAGCCTCCGAGATCGCCGAAGCGGCGCTTAAGATCGCGGCGGAGATCTGCATCTACACCAACGACAATATTACGATGGAGACTTTGCCGTGAGTCGCGAGCAGCCGTTTACGCCGAGGGAAATCGTTTCGGAGCTCGATCGCTATGTGATCGGACAGCGCGACGCGAAACGGGCCGTTGCTGTAGCGCTGCGCAATCGCTGGCGTCGCCAACAGGTTCCCGAGGAACTGCGCGACGAGATCGCGCCGAAGAACATCATCATGATCGGGGCGACCGGTGTGGGGAAGACGGAAATTGCACGTCGCCTCGCGAAGCTCGCCGAAGCGCCCTTCATCAAGGTCGAAGCGTCGAAGTTCACGGAAGTGGGCTATGTCGGGCGAGATGTCGAATCGATTATCCGCGACCTAACGGAACTCTCGATTCAGCTCGTTCAGGAAGAAGAACAGCGATCGGTGCGTGTGAAGGCCGAAGAACGTGCGGAAGAGCGGCTGTTGGATGCGCTTTTGCCGACGCCTATTACGACCTCCGCGGGCGGTGCGGACGTCATTCATTTGGGGGCTGAGCCGGGCGGGGTACGGAGTCACGATTCGGATTCGTCGAGTGATACGCGGGAGAAGCTTCGGCGCCTACTGCGCTTGGGTGAACTCGAAGAGCGTGAAGTCGAACTCGAGTTGGCCGATGAATCAGGCGGCCCGTCTATGTCGATTATGACACCGCAAGGTGTCGAAGAAATGGGTGTCCAGCTCGGGGATCTATTCTCGGGCATGATGCCGAAGCAGACTCGGAAGCGGCGGATGAAGATCGCTGAGGCACGGGACGCTTTGATCGAAGAAGAAGCGCGCGCGCTCGTCGACGCGGACAAAGTCAAGGAACTAGCGATTCGTCGCGTCGAGCAGACGGGCATCGTCTTTATCGATGAGATCGACAAAGTGGCTGTGGGTAGTGGCGGACGTCAGGGCCCGGATATCTCCCGCGAGGGTGTCCAGCGCGACTTATTGCCGATCGTCGAGGGGTCGACTGTGCAGACTAAGCACGGACCGGTTTCGACGGATCACATTCTTTTCGTGGCGGCGGGGGCGTTTCACTTGTCCAAGCCTTCGGATTTGATTCCGGAACTACAGGGCCGCTTTCCGATCCGCGTAGAGCTCGCGAGCCTCGGACGGGACGATCTGGTTCGGATTCTCACGGAGCCGGCGAATTCTCTTGTGCGCCAGTACATCGCGCTCTTGGCGACGGAAGAGATCGAACTGATTTTCGAAGATTCTGGAATCCAGGCGATCGCGGACGTCGCGGCGACGGTGAATGAGCGATCCGCCGATATTGGGGCGAGAAGACTCCATACCGTCATGGAGCGTTTGCTTGAGGCGCTTTCCTTTGATGCACCCGATCTCGGGAAGCAATCAGTCGTGGTAGACGACGCTATGGTGAAGGAACGTTTGGGCGACCTACTGGACGACCAAGACCTTTCGCAGTTCATTCTCTGATCGAGTCCGGTCGCGGAACAGACAACCTATTTGCAATTCGGAATGCACGCTTCGTATGCAGCAGACGCAGTGTAAAGCGGAAGAGGGACCGGCATGAGTGAGATGCGCAATCGAGTGCTGATCGTCGATGACGAGCTCTTCTTCCTCGAAGCGATCGATGAGATCCTCACCGAAGGCGGCTTCGTTACCACGCGCGCCGGAGATGGCGAGTCCGCGCTCGAAATGGTGTCGGATCCTTCGATCGGCGTCGTCGTGCTCGATGTGCGGTTGCCGGACATGGACGGCATCCAGGTCCTCGCGTGCATCCGCGAAATGCGCCCCGAACTTTCGATCATCATGCTCTCGGCTTCGACTGATCAGGAGATCGTTCTGGAAGCGCTGCGCCTCGGTGCGTCGGACTATCTCGCGAAACCCCTTCACGACGAGGAGCTCGTGCTGGCGGTGGGCCGCGCACTAGATGGCTATGAGGCGACTGATTCTAGCCGAAGACTGCGCCAGCGAATCGACCGACTCGTCGAAGGGATGGAGCGGCTATCGCAGGTCGTGCGCCTCGCCGCGCCCGAGGAACGTTTAGAGGTTCTCAGGCAAGGGATCGTGGATTCCGCGAGCATCGTCCTGCGGGCTTCGCGTGTGTCGCTCATGCTGGCCGATTCCGAACGCGAATGGCTCTCCGTAGTCGCTGCTCGGGGGATCGAGATCGATCGCGGCACGATGTCCGCGCGTAAAATTGGCGAAGGCGCTTCGGGTACGAGTTTCGCGGATGGGACCGTTCTCTGTGTCCCCGACGCGTCTGCGGATGATCGCTTTTCCGGTCGCGGGTCCGGGCAATACAATTCCGCGGGATTTGCCTGTGTTCCGCTCATTTGCCTCGGGGTTCCTGTCGGCGTGCTGTGTCTGACGGAAAGCGCGGATGCCGATTCTCTGTCGCATGAGGAAGCGAACGTTCTGCGCTTGCTGGGGATGCAGATCTCCGAGTTTCTCGCGGCGGACCCGGAAGTCGAACGGCTCCTGGCCAGCGCTCATGAAGCGGATGCCGAAGGCGTTACCTCCCTCGACCTCGTCGATGCGGTTGATGGGGATGCTGAGTTGGCTCAAGCGGTCTGTGAGGCCATTGCACTCGAGTTAGAACCGGATCGCGTATTGCGGTCGGCTTTGGCCGCCGTGAGTACGCGGCTCGGCGCAGCGCCTGTGGCACTCTATTTGCGGTCCGCAGATGGCGAACGGCTCGAGCTCGAAGCGGAGAACGATGGCGGCGTCGCACCGGATCGTCCGGAGTTGCCAGCCGACCGTGGGCTTGTGGGGGGCGTCCTGCGGACGGGACAGCTAGTGGCCGTAGAGGTTCCGGCTTCGGATCCGCGATTCGAAGTCGACGTGGATACGCCCGAAGACGGACTCGCCAGACCGACGATTTGCGTGCCTATCCGGCTGCGAGACAAGGTCGTCGGCGTACTACGAGTCTTCCTCGAGGAGGGACGGCCCGCGTCGCCCAGGACCGCGGAAGTCCTCGGCGCTGCATTCTCAGCAGCCGTTCGCAACGTCCTCCTGTACCGTAGTCTGCTTCAAAGTATCGAAGAGGTGGCGGAAGCTCGGAAACGCGCCCGAGGCTGATTCGGTTCTAGTAGGAATGTGTGGCCCCGTGCTTTGATGCTGAGGCCTGATGCTCTGGCGCTATTCGCCAGTATTTGTGCGGCGCTCGCCGCGAGACGGAACGGAGACGATGAAGCAGCTCGTCGACAAAGCGAAGGTCCTGATGGAGGCGCTGCCCTATATGCAGCGCCTGCTGGGCAAGACCGTCGTCATTAAATACGGCGGCCACGCCATGGCCGACGCGGCGCTTCAGGCGTCCTTCGCAGCCGACGTCGTGCTCCTCAAGCATATAGGCGTGCGCCCGATCATCGTGCATGGAGGCGGCCCTCAGATTGCGGCCACCCTCGAGAAGATGGGTCGGACTTCGACGTTTATTGAAGGACGGAGAGTTACTGACGAAGCGACAATGGAAGTTGTCGAGATGGTGCTAGGCGGCAAGCTCAACCGAGAAATCGTCGAACTCGTGAATCAAGCAGGCGGGCAGGGCGTAGGCCTCACCGGCAGCGACGGCGGTCTCCTGCGCGTGAAGAAGAAGCTCATCGATGGCCAGGACCTGGGTCGCGTAGGTGAGGTCACGAATGTGGATCCGAAAGTGATCGCGGCCTCCATGGATGCGGGATTCATTCCGGTCGTCGCGCCAATCGGCGTTGACGAGTTAGGACTGTCGCATAACGTCAATGCGGATGAGGCGGCGGGCGCGATTGCCTCCGAGCTCGGTGCAGAGAAACTGATCCTCTTGACGGATATTGATGGAGTTCTTGACGGGAAGGGCCAGCTCATTAGTCAACTCTCGGTGGAGGGCTGTAAGGCCTTGATTGCTGAAGGTACGATCAAGGGCGGTATGATTCCGAAGATGGATTGTTGCATGCAGGCACTTTCGGGCGGAGTGGCCCGTACCCATGTCGTCGACGGTCGGGTACAGCACGCAGTGCTGCTCGAGATCTTCAGCGACGATGCAGGGGTGGGCACGCTTCTCGTGCCATGAGGCGCAGGCTAATCGCCCGACCTAGCGTTTGCAGGCAACCGAAAATTGGCCTGAGCCGTTGTCGATGTCGATGTTGATGGCGATCACGAAGGCGATACGGGCATCGGGATTGATGCCGAGACGGAAACGATAAACCCGACCGCAAATTCTTCTAACCTCACGGATTGAAGGAGCTGCCGAAGCCCGGCGGACGGCGGTCTTACGCGATTTAGCAATTTCGCTCAGTCGAGAGCCGAGAGCCGAGAGCCGAGCGTTGAGAGTCGAAAGTGGAGACAATCCGCTCGGCCGGCGGGATGGCAAATGGATGGATGGGGACGAGGATGCCCAAGGATTTTTTGAGTGTTGCCGACTGGAGTGCGGACGATCTTTGGTCGATCGCAGATCGTGCTGCGAGCCTGCGACTTGCCCATAGAGACGGAAAGCACGAACAGACGCTTAAAGGGCGCACGATCGCGATGTACTTCGAAAAGCCTTCGCTCAGGACGCATGTCACGTTCGAGGCGGGCATCGCGCAACTCGGTGGACACGGCATCTTGCTCCGCCCCGAGCAGGTTGGCATCGGCACGCGGGAGACCGCCCCGGATGTTGCGCGATCTCTTTCTCGCTGGGTCGATTGCCTGATGGCGCGAACGTTCAGCCATGAACTCGTCGAAGAACTTGCAGAGCACGCAACCATCCCGATCATCAACGGACTCACGGATCGTTTGCATCCCTGCCAGGCGATGGCGGACTTCGCGACGATCGCGCAGTTTATGAAGCCGCGCGAAGCGACGCTCGCTTATGTCGGTGACGGCAATAATGTCGTGAATTCGTTGTTGCTCCTCGCGGCGGTGTTAGGTCTGCGATTAAACGTGGCGACGCCAAGCAGCCATCGCCCCGATGCGAAAATTCTGGCGAGAGCGGAAAAGTTGGCAGAGGGCAGCGGAGCAGCGATCACGCTCGGGGAAGACCCTATTGAGGCGGTTCGCGGTGTCGACTTCGTGTACACAGACACTTGGACCAGCATGGGCCAGGAAGAAGAAGCAGAAACTCGCCGCGAAATTTTCCGAGAATATCAGGTGAATGGCGAGCTTCTCGCATACACCGACAATGCTCGAGTGATGCACTGTCTCCCGGCGCATCGCGGCGAAGAAGTCACAGCGGCTGTGCTCGATGGCCCGCAAAGCGTCGTCTTCGACCAGGCGGAAAACCGACTTCACGCACAGAACGCAATTCTTGAGCATCTGCTCAGGCGCTAGTTCAGGGGCTGGGTAGCGGGCTCGCTCGTGCACGCATTTGTGTTCTCGTTCGCGTATGAGTGCCTGTTCATTAGAACCGGCCGATTCCTATCGGATTGAACGCTGTTCGGTTGGGTCGGAGCGGCGCCGAGTCGTAGGGAGCGGTTGATTCGGTGTGGCCCCGCGAGAGTCGTGAGACGTTCGTCTCAACCCGGTCCGCCCGGGTTTGCGCGTATTGAGTATGAGAAAATTTCGTCCTCGCAGGAGCGCCTCGTCCACCTCAGGCGTTTCCCATGACACGATTATTTTGCCGGTTGAGAAGATCCGGTGTGAATGTCGCGTTCTTGCTGCCTGCTGCTCATTATTCGTCCCTGGACGGCCGATATGAGTTCGGTGGAGGACTCCTTGGCGTGGAGTCCTTGTCCACAGCAATGGATGGGGTGGATCGGGTCTTGGAAAACGTCCCTGATCAGAAAGAACAGGTACTCGCACTCTCGAAAGAGTGCGACGCGACGCGGCTCAAACTGAGCTCAGCGGAGGGATACCTGCTTTCGCGCATCGACGGCGCGACTTCCTGGGGATTACTCCGCGAGATCGGTGGTATTCCCTCCGAACAAGTCGACGTCTGTCTGTCACAGTGGATCGCAGAAGGCACGCTTGAAATCGTCGCAGGCAAGGCGCCTAAGAAGGCCGCCGCCCGGCCCAAGTCTGAATCGAAATCAGGATTAACGGTCGAGGATGCACCGGCCTCCGCCTCCGTCGAATGCGCCGAAGATGGATCCCCCGTGATCGATGAAGGCGCGCTCGACGACCGACTCGATATCAATCTAAATATCCAGAAACGAATCCTCGAATTCGAAGTCGGGCTGGGGCGCCCCTATCATATTTTGTTAGGCGTCGCGCAGGGCGCTGATCCTAAGACCGTCAAGCGCGCCTACTTCAGCCTTTCGAAGGAGTTCCATCCGGACCGCTATTTCCGTAAAGAGATCGGCGTCTACGGGGAGCGGCTCGATCGCATTTTCAAAAAAGTGCTCGAAGCTCACGAAATTCTCTCGGATCCGGAACTCTGCCAATGCCAGAATCTGAGCGCTAACTTGAATGGCGCCGGATCGGCTAAATCAGCACCGAATGCGGCGCCTAGCGTTTCTCCGCTCGATGCGGCCGAGAGCCCTGGCGAATCACCAGCTCCTCCGCGAGAACTCACGAAGCTCGAGCGCTTGCGACAGCGCATGCCCTTTAAGATCAATCACGCCGCGATCGCAGGACGTAGGGCACGCGCGGATGAAATTTTCCGAGCGGCCCAGGTGTCGCAGCAGTCGGGAAGACTCACGGAAGCCGAAGCCAGCCTTCGCATCGCGATCAGCTTCGATCCCGGTCGCTCCGAATTCAAAGAAGCGCTGGGCAGCCTTCGCATCGCCGCCGCGGGAGCGCGTGCGACCCAGCTGCTCGCAAAGCCCTCCGAGCGAATGAGCTCTGGCGAACTCTTTGAAGCGCTTCGCTTGCTCGAAGACGTGCTGCCTTACCGCCCCCACGATCCCGAACTCAATGAGCGGGCGGCGCGTGTGTGCTTGCAGCTTGGCAAGCTCGATGATGCGCGGGAATACACTGACACTTTGCTGATTCGCTCCCCCGAATCCGCTCCAGCGCACGCGCTGCTAGGCCGGATTCATCGTGAGCGCGGCGAGACGGATGAAGCTGTGAGCGCCTTTGAAAGGGCGCTTAAGTTTGACGAAGAAGACCTTGAAGCTCGGCGGGCCTTGGCCTCCGTGCGCATTGGAGCGCGGGATGCCGCGCGAGGAGAGAAGTCATGAGCCGAGTGATCGGAATTGATCTCGGAACGACGAATTCATGTGTGTCGGTGATTGAGAACGGCCAATCGACAGTGATCCCGAATTCGGGTGGGTATAAGACGACCCCCTCGATGTTTGGCATCTCTCAGGACGGCAGGCGCCTCGTCGGACACCTGGCGAAGCGCCAGGCGATCACGAATGCGCGGAACACTGTCTTCGCTGCGAAGCGTTTGATCGGTCGTCGCTTCGATGATCCCGAAGTGCAGAAGACGATCGACTTGAGTCCCTACGAAATTGTGCGAGGACCTAACGATGACCCTCGTATCAAGATCGGTGGCAAGACGTTCACCTGTCCTGAAATCGCCGGTATCATTCTGCGCGAGATGAAGCGCGTTGCCGAGGAATATCTCTCGGAGACCGTGCGCGAAGCCGTGATCACGGTGCCGGCCTACTTCAACGACAATCAGCGCCAGTGCACCAAAGACGCCGGTAAGATCGCCGGCCTCGAAGTGCTGCGCATCATCAACGAACCGACTGCGGCAGCGCTCTCCTACGGCATGAATCGCGAGGGTGACGAGAAGATCGCTGTCTATGACCTAGGCGGTGGGACCTTCGATATTTCAATTCTCGAGATGAGCGACGGCGTCATCGAAGTTCTCGCGACTTCGGGCAACACGTTCCTCGGCGGTGAAGACTTTGATCGTCGAATCGTCCAGCACTTGATCGAATGGTTCGAAGAGACCGAGGGCATAGATCTGCGTGGCGACACGATGGCGCTTCAGCGACTCAAGGACGCCTCGGAAAAAGCGAAGTGTGATCTTTCTATGCGCGACGTCGTTGAGATCAACCTTCCGTTTATTGCGAGCGACTCCGAAGGGCCGCGACACCTTAACTACGAGCTGACTCGTGAGAGTCTCGAAAACCTCGTTCATGATGTCGTCGAAGGTACGCTGAAGAGCGTTGAGCAGTGCTGTGTTGATGCTGGTGTTCAGGCGCAGGACATAGATCAGGTTGTCCTAGTCGGTGGCCAGACGCGCATGCCGCTCGTTCAGAAGCGAGTGACGGAACACTTTGGGAAACGACCGCATAAGGGCGTGAATCCCGATGAGGTTGTTGGGCTGGGTGCTGCGGTTCAGGCAGCTGCTCTCCTCGATAGTGACAACGCCATGCTGCTACTCGACGTGACTCCGCTGTCTTTGGGCATCGGCACCTACGGTGGTCATTTTTCGCGACTCATTGAGCGCAATACGACCGTACCCGTGAGCAAAGGACATATCTTCACGACTACGCGGGATGATCAATCCGCGGTGAAGATCCGAGTCCTTCAGGGCGAGAGCGATATGGCCGCGGAGAGCGACTTGCTAGGTGAATTCGTGCTTTCCGGTATTCGACCCGCAGCGAAGGGCGAACCCGAGATCGAAGTTAGCTTCGACATCGATGCTAACGGCATTGTGAGCGTATCTGCTCGAGATCTCGCAACCGGCAAGGAACAGTCGATCACGGTGAGCTCGACCGGCACGCTCTCGGATACTGAGATCGATGAGATCATCCAGGAACACGACTTTTATGAGGTCGAGCTAAAGGGCTGAGCCCAAAGTCGATCGCAGCGAACGAGCTCCCATGATGTTGGAGCCATTCCGGCGGTGAGGAGAGCGAGGCTGCTAGGTGGATGAACGCAGGGGGAATGATGGCGCAGGCGAACGAAGAAAACGTTGCGAAGCTGCTGCAGCAGGGCCTTGAGCTCTACGGCACTGGCGAAATCCCGGGTGCATTTATGCTCTGGAACGAAGCATTGGAGCTGGATCCCGGTAACGAGGAAGCCCTCGACTATATCCGTGATGCAGATCGGCGTTCGCGGCCGAGAGTAGATCGCGGAGATGCACCGAGTGCCTCGATCGTCGGGGATGCCCGCCGGCTAGCGCAGGGAGAAAACGAGGAAGCTGCCCTCGAGCTTCTTGCGAGCGCGCCGAATTCGGGAGCCCTTGAATGCGAGAGCATGATTGAATTGCTTCGCGCGAAGCTCTTCCGGAAATATCAGAATGCGCTTGGAGACCTGGAGCAAATTCCGCGTGTGAAGGAGGATGCGGCCGACCTGCAGGGCCGAAACCTTCCACCTAGCGCGGGCTTTCTGCTCTCAATGGTCGATGGCCTGACCTCCCTGTCGGATCTCGTCACGGTTTCCGGCACGGACCGGTTTGAAGCCCTTCGCTCGCTTCATCGCATGAGCGAAGCCGGCATCTTGGAGTGGGGAACATGAGCGCAGCCGAAGAGATGTCGCTGCTAGGTCACCTCGACGCGCCAATCCTGGTCGGTGATCCGGAAGGCTGCATCGTCTATGCAAATCAGAGCTTCCGCGATCATTTCTGCGGACACGGTGAAGATCCCATAGGGGAGCCCTTGGCCATGGTCTTCGGAGGCGGCGCACGAGAAGCCGTTCTGATGGCGACGGCAGAAGTGCTCCAGCGAGGTCAGGCAGCACGGTTGAATATTCGCGAAGGTGGGAACGCCTACACGGGTCTTTGTTCACCGATCGAGGCCGAAGACGACCGTGTCGGTGTCGTGATGGTGATGCTCGAAGAACAGTCGAACGAAGAGCACCTGACAGGGCTCGCTGACGAGATTGCTGAGCCGATCGCCGAAGCGCTCCAGTCGATGCACCAACTTTCAGAGAAGCTGACGGCGACGCTTCTTGATGATCAACAGCGCCTTCTCGAAAACGCTCTTCGACAGATGGAAACCGCGCAAAAATGGTTGCGGGAACTCTCTGTCGCTTTGCGGGGCGGTAAGGCACAGCCAGGTCGATTCGACGTCGCAAACGTGGTTCTCCGTGTCTCTGAGCGAGTGGTGCACGACGTGCCTTCGAACGTCGACCTAGAAGTACTGATGCCGCCGAACTTGCCCCGTGTATCAGGGACGGCTGTGGTCTTCGAACGGGTCTTAAGTCAACTGCTCCGGCAGCGAATCGAGGAGTCGAAGACCGGTCAGCCGATCACGATCCTGGCGCGAGCCGTTGGTGGCGATCAGGCCAAGGGTGTTCTCGTGTCGGTCGTCGATGTGCCGGATGGGGACCGCCGCGGTCCGACGGGGCACCCGCCAGAGGCCCTAAAGCATGCGGTTTCACAGATGGGCGGAGAAGTGATCTGCGTCGAAGACGCGAAACTTGGTCGCGTGACGTCGATGCGCCTCTCTGTGGCGACGGGCTGAGGCGAGCTGGCTCCACTCGCCGGAACGTGACGGGCTGCGTATGCTTGCCGCTCATGTCTGTCGATCGAACCCGGTCTATTGGCTCGCGAAACGTGCGCATGCTTCTCGTGTGCGCGGTAGTTCTGCTGAGCCTCGCCTTCGCAATGGGTTGCGAGGGTGGCGACGATGGTGACGCGGGATCTCCGCCGCAGGTTTGGCCGAGCGGTGCGCTCGTTGCGAGCGCTGTGATTTCGGCGGATCGCGGCTTGGTCGTTTCGGCTGAGGGTCAGATCTACCGCACAGCGGATCAGGGTCGGACTTGGAGGAGGGCGCATACGCCGGCCGTCGAGGGGCTGACGGATCTTTCTATGGTGGACGACCGGGTGGGGTGGGCTGCTGGGCCCCGCGTGATTCTTCGTACCGACAACGGAGGTGAGGCGTGGACTCGCCAGCGATTGCCTGGCGGAGCTGCGGCTAACCGGATTCGCTCACTTGCCGCACTCGATGACCTCAGAGCGCTCGCACTAACGGATTCGGGCGGATGGATCGTGACCAATAGCGGTGGCGCGACGTGGCTCGCGAGGGAGCGATCGGCTGAGCGGGTCGCATCAGTTGAGCCGGGGCATTCGGCGAGCCGTGTGAAATGCTTCGATCGGTCGTTAGGCAAATGTTATGCGATTGGAGATGTCCTTTGGATGTCTTCGGACGTTGGTGAAGCTTGGGAACCGGTACCGGTTGCCGACGCCGCGGGACTTCCGGGTTTTGCATTCCGGACGGGTGGAGTCGAACTCGATTCGGCGGATCAAAGCGTCCTTGAGGCAGCCGTCACGTCCCTTGCCGGCGAGCCCGTTCGCTGGCGAGTTGAAGCGCGAGTCTCTCAGACCGAGATCGAACGTTATGCAGAGGATCAGGATCCGAGCGCGCTCTTTGCGCTGATCGAGGCACGAGGCCAAGAGGTCCAAGGGCGACTGGAGGCTGCCGGAGTTGCGTCTGTCGCGATTGAGACTGGAGGGGCGCCGCCATGGGGCTACGAGGATCATCTCGATGACGATCCTGATTTCCTCGCACGATATTGGCGGGAGCGTCGCAGCGAGGGTCCCTCCGTCATCGTACGGGCGGCAATCCAACAGACCTGGACAGACGTCGCGATTGCGGTGGATGGCGTCGGGATTCTCGCGGTTGCCAAAGGCGGCCACGTCTTTGCTGCTTCGGATAGGACTGAGCCTTTGAGCGCCGTGAATTCGCCGGGGCAGCACGATGTCTTGGCAGTTCAGGCGGCGGCTGCGGGTTGGGTCGCAGTGGGACGGCAGGGTGGCCTGTGGTTGGGCATTCCGTCAGGTAGATCGGCTGACGCAGGCGGTGCACGCGTAGACGGACGAGAGCTTCTGTCGCCGTCACAGCCGCCACCCAGAGAGTCATTGCCGATCGATTGGCGAATCCCGATGATTCACGCAGGCGCGGCATTTTTCGAGACGATCCGGGATGTTGCGGCGTCGACGGATGGGATGACGCTGCTCGCTGTCGGAGATGAAGGTCGTATGCTTTGGAGCGGCGACGCGGGAGCAATCTGGCGCCTGTTGGGGCCACTTCCACCCGCAGGCTCAAGCGCTGCGGCTTCAGTTCCGATAACAAGGTAATTCTTATCGATGCCGCGGCTTATGTCGGTGCGCACTAAACGATCAACGACCGGAGGAGGCGAATTGTCCGAACATGATCTACGCGCGCCGATTCCCGTTCTTCTGGTCGGGGAGGGCGCTGACCGTATTGTGGCCGGCCTTTCGACGGGACTTGCGGCGGCGGGTAAAGCTTCGAGCTTTTCCTGCGCAGCATTTTCGGACGTCGCCTCCGCCGCGCGAGCCTCCAGCGGCTCGCCCCATCTCATCTTGGTGGGGATTGGCGCGAGCGCTGATGGCATTCTGAAAGATCAGGCGTGGGGCGAATGGGAAGAACCGGGATCAGCGATGGCGCGAATCGCGATGTCCTATTCCGTGCCTTCGGTTGATAGCGGTGGCGAAGTTGTGGTCGAAGAGACGAGGGGACTAGCGACCTACCGCCTCCCTTTGGCGCAGGCGGATGCACTACCGATGGCCATTGTCGTCGTTTCTCAGCTTCTCGAAGCCGAACGCTCGCGATCGGACCTGCATTCGCAACTCGAGACCGAGCGGGCCTGCGAGCCCCTCGGTAGTTGCCTCGAGCCCGGGAAGCTCTATTCGCTGACCCTCGAACTTCTGCTCGACCGTCTCGGTTGTCGTCGCGGCATCGCATTCTTCGCGCAGAGTCCGGCACCGCAGAGCACGGGCGTCGCGGCCCGGGGCTTCGACGAAGCGACGCGCGATCGGCTCAGCCGTTTCTTGATCGAAGAAAAATCCCTCGAGTCTACGATGGGCCGCGGGGAAGTGGGTGTTGTGCCCTGGGGTCCTCTGAATCACGCGCTCGGGCAGATCGGCCTGGACGCGCCCGGCGCTTTGCTCTCCGTGCCTTTGCGAGGTGACGACCGGGAAGCGGGGCATGTTTGGATTCTTTCGGAGGGGCGTCGCTTCGACGCTTCCGACCTCGCCGCCGCGCGCACGATCGCACGACGGGCCAGCGCCGCGCTGGCCACAGCGGAGCGCTACCACCATGCTAAGGAGCGGGCGTTCATCGACGACGTCACGGGCGTCTACAACGCGCGCTACCTGCTCGCGACCGCCGACAACGAGATCCAGCGCGCAGCGCGCTACGGCAATCCGCTGTCCGTCCTCTTCCTCGACCTCGATCGTTTCAAACTCGTGAATGATCGGCATGGACATCTGATTGGCTCAGAGACGCTGCGCGTGCTTTCTCAGCTGCTGAAGGACTGTGTGAGGCAGGTCGATACGCTGGCCCGCTACGGCGGAGACGAATTTACGATCCTGCTGGTCGACACGCCGCATGACGTGGCTCAGATGATCGCCGAGCGAATCCGTAGGAGTGTTGAGACCCATCTCTTCGAGGCCGGGAGCGAGGGACCCCTTCGGCTCACGATCTCGATCGGCGTCGCGACCTGTCCTGATCATGGGGAGAGTCGTGAGCCGCTGCTGGATGCGGCGGACAAGGCGATGTACCGAGCCAAGAGCCGAGGACGAAACCGCGTCGCTTCGGCGAACGATCTCGGGGATTGATTGGGTTTTTCCGGAGGCTGGCTGATCCGCTCGATTTAAAGCCTCTGCGCCTTCGCGGCGAGCATAGGTCCTCGCGTTGAGCGGCCCCTGAAACGATTGACAGCAAACGGCCGCGTTGCTATCTAACTCGCCGATTTTGCAACGTTTTCCGGGTCCAGAGACCGCGTTAGACCGAATCGCCCCCGCCCCTCCTCCTAGCCCCGTCTTCTCTCTTCGTATCCGCGAAGCAGGGACCCGACGAAAGGCGCCGAGGGGACCGGTGCGCGCCTCGCTCGCCAGGTCATGAATCCCCCCTCCGACGTTCGCGCTCGACGTTAATCCGCCCGCATTCACTTCGGCCGTGGTTTTTCGCTTGAGCGCGCGTCTTTCGTATATCCAGCAGCCTGGTTCAGGAGCCGTGATGAGCACGCAGAGCGTCGAGCTCGATGGAATGGGATCACTTCGCCGCAGCTTTAAGTGCGGTGACATCATGCAAGCCTCGGTCGGCGATGAAGTCGTCCTCGCGGGTTGGGTGAATAATCGCCGGGACCACGGCGGGGTGATTTTCGTCGATTTACGCGACAAGTCCGGCACCGTTCAGGTGGTCTTCCGTCCGGAGTCCGCTCCCGAGGCGCATGAGCGAGCCCATCGCTTGCGAAACGAGTGGGTCCTGATGGTGCGCGGTGAGATCGAGTCACGCAGCGACGATACGGTCAATCCAAACATGCCGACGGGCACGATCGAAGTAAACGTACGCGAGCTGCGGATTCTCAATGCGGCGACTGTGCCGCCGTTCGCGATCGACGAAGAGATCGAAGTCGACGAGCAGACGCGCCTCAAGAACCGGCTCCACGATCTGCGTCGCCCGCCGCTTCAGCGCGCGCTGCAGTTCAGGCACGATCTTTCCCAGGCCGTTCGCGCCTCGCTGAACGCGCAGGACTTCACCGAGATTGAAACGCCGATGCTCTCGCGGGCGACGCCGGAAGGTGCACGCGACTTTTTGGTGCCCTCCCGACTGCAGCCCGGGGATTTCTACGCGCTGCCGCAATCGCCGCAGATCATGAAGCAGCTATTCATGATCGCTGGCTGCGATCGCTACTACCAAATCGCTCGCTGCTTCCGCGACGAGGATCAGCGCGCCGATCGCCAGCTCGAATTCACTCAGGTCGACCTCGAACTTTCCTTTGTGGGTGTCGAGGAAATTCTGACCGTGCTCGAGAGGGTGACTGTCGAAGGCTCACGCTCCTGCGGCGTGGAACTCGAAGCGCCGTTTAAGCGTATCACCTACGCCGATGCGTTGGACCGATATGGCAGTGATAAACCGGATACGCGAATTCTGCTCGAACTGGTTGACCTAACAGACGTGTTCATGACGAGTGAGTTTAAGGCGTTCCGTGGTGTCGCAGAAGACGGCGGTATCGTGAAAGCCCTGCCGATTCCGAATGCGAAGGCGCTTTCCCGCGGCGAGATCGATCGCCTTGAGAAGCAGATGCGCAAGGAACTTGGCGCCAAGGGACTCGGCTGGATCCGCGTGGAGGATGACGGCGAATGGAAGTCACCGATTACAAAGTTTCTCGGGGATCCTGAGAAGGACGCAATTCGCGAACGCTGCAAGACGGAGCCCGGAATGGTGATCTTCTTCCAGGCGGATAAGCGCGACCGTGCGAACACGATTCTTAGCCGCTTGCGTGAAGATCTCGGTGTGAAGCTTGGCCGCGTCGACGGGCGGGACTGGGATGCGTTGCTTGTCGTCGACTTCCCGTTGCTTGAGCCTAACGAAGCCGGGCAGCTCACCTACGTTCATCAGCCCTTCGTGGCACCGGTCGAAGAGGATCTGCATCTGCTCGATACTGATCCCGAGAAGGTTCGCGGCACACATTACGACGTCGTTTTGAATGGCACGGAGCTTGGCTCCGGATCGCTTCGTAACCATCGCGCCGACATTCAGCGCAAAATCCTCGGACTCATGGGTTACAGCGAAGAAGAAATGAGGCAGAGCTTCGGCTTTATGCTCGATGCGCTCGAGATTGGCGCGCCGCCACATGGTGGCTTTGCCTTCGGTTTCGACCGCTGGGTTATGAAGCTCGCGGGCCTCGATAATCTGCGTGACGTGATCCCGTTCCCGAAAACTCAGCGAGGTCAGGATCTATTGTTGGAAGCCCCGTCTACCGTTGAGGCAGATCAGCTCGACGAGCTTTCGCTGCGCGTGCGGCTTCAGAAAAAAAGCGACGACTGATTTCGGTTGTCGTCACATTGGTTTTTTCATTAGGAGCCGGCATTCGCTCGGCTTTTACATCACAGCTAATATATAGCAACACATAAAAGAGTAGAGAGGGACTCATGGCTAAGCCCAAGATCGCATTGATTGGTGGTGGAAATATTGGTGGCGTGCTCGCGGAGCATGCAGCCTATCGTGAACTCGGAGACGTCATCATTTTCGACGTCGTTGACGGATTGCCTCAGGGCAAGGCGCTCGACATGGCCGAAGGCGCGCCGCTCGTCGGTAGTGACTGCTCGATCACCGGCGTGAATGATTACGCCGGGATCGCCGGTGCAGACGTTGTCATCATTACTGCGGGACTCGCGCGTAAGCCGGGCATGAGCCGCGATGACTTGCTTAAGACGAATCTTTCGATCATGAAGCAGGTCGCTGTAGGCGTCCGAGATCATGCTCCAGACGCGTTCGTGATTGTGATTTCCAACCCGCTCGACGCGATGGTCTACACGTTCAAGGAAGTTTCTGGCTTCCCGAAGAACCGCGTAGTAGGCATGGCCGGCGTACTCGACTCGACTCGCTTCCGAAGCTTCATTGCTTGGGAGCTGGGCGTTTCGGTGAAGGACGTGACGGCGCTGGTTCTCGGTGGTCATGGTGACACGATGGTGCCGTTGGTTCGGTACACGACGGTTGCCGGCATTCCGATCGAGAAGCTGATCTCCCGAGAGCGTATCGACGCGATGGTCGCACGCACGAAGAGTGCTGGCGGGGAAGTCGTTGGACTGCTCAAGACGGGGTCCGCGTTTGTGTCTCCCGCGATTTCGGCGCTCGAAATGGCCGAGAGCTTCCTCAAAGATAAGAAGCGCGTATTGGCTTGCGCATGCCTTTGCGAAGGTGAGTTCGGTGTCGACGGTCTCTACGTAGGGGTGCCGTGTGTCATCGGTGCAGGGGGGCTCGAGCGGATTATCGAGATCGACCTCGATGCGGACGAGCAGGCGCAGTTCGACGCTTCCGTCGAGCATGTACGAACTCTCGTTAGTCAGATCGAGCTCTAGCAATCCACTTGAGCTCCGGCAGTCAATATGGGCTCTAGGCAGTTGTGCCGAGCTCTAGGAGAGATAAATGAACGTTCATGAGTATCAGGCGAAGGGGCTCTTTCGGGAGTTCGGCGTAGCGGTCCCGGAAGGACAGCTCGCCACTACGCCCGAAGAAGCAGAGCGCGCTGCAAAGGCGCTCGGCACCCCAGTCGTCGTAGTTAAGGCGCAGGTGCACGCAGGTGGCCGCGGTAAGGGTGGCGGCGTGAAGCTCGCCAAGAGCGCTGCAGAAGCGAAGACGGCAGCCAGCGAAATCCTCGGCATGACTTTGCATACGCCGCAGACGCCGCCGGAAGGCAAACTGGTTCGTAAGGTTTACGTCGAAGCTGGAAGCAACATCAAGGACGAACTCTATCTCGCGATCCTGTTTGATCGTGCGGCGGAGAAGTTTGCGGTCGTTGCATCGACGGAAGGCGGCATGGAAATCGAGGTCGTCGCTGAGAACACGCCGGACAAAATCTTGACGACGCTCGTCGAGCCTAATGTCGGTCTTCGCGACTATCAGATCCGAGACCTCGGATTTAAGCTCGGCTTCGATGGCGATTTGGTTAAGAAGTTCGTGCCCTTCGTGCGCGGTCTCTACAATCTCTACATTGAGAAGGACTGCTCGCAGGTCGAGATCAACCCGCTCGTCGTGACGCAGGAGGGCGAACTTTTTGCGCTCGATGGCAAGCTCAACTTCGACGACAACGCGCTCTATCGAAACCCGGACATCGCAGAGCTTCGCGATCCCGAGGAAGAGGACGAGCGCGAACGCGCGGCCAACGAAATCGATCTGGCCTACGTCGGGCTCGACGGAAGCATCGGCTGCATGGTGAACGGAGCGGGGCTCGCGATGGCGACTCTCGACATGATTCACTACTGCGGCGGCACCCCGGCCAACTTCTTGGACGCGGGCGGAGGCGCCGACAAAGAGAAGGTGAAGGAAGCATTCAAGCTGATCCTTCGCGACGACAACGTGAAGGCCATCTTGGTCAACATCTTCGGTGGTATTGTCCGCTGCGATTTGATCGCAGAGGGTGTCGTGGCCGCAGCGAGCGACCTCGGCGTGACCGTGCCGCTCGTTGTCCGGCTGCAGGGAACGAAGGCCATGGAAGGTCGAGAGATCCTCGCGCAGTCAAATTTGAACATCACGCCGGCGGAAACGCTGAAGGAAGCGGGCGAGGCTGTCGTCGCCGCTGTGAAGGGGGCCGCCTAATATGGCCATTCTCTGCGACAAGAACACCAAGCTCATTATTCAGGGCATGGGCAATATGGGTACTTTTCATGCCGGCCTCTCGCGTGACTACGGCACGCAGGTCGTCGGCGGCGTTCATCCCGGTAAGGGGGGAACAGAGAAGGACGGATTCCCGATCTTCAACACGGTTGCAGAAGCGAAGGCCGCTACCGGTGCCAACGCTTCCGTGATATTCGTGCCGCCGCCGGGTGCTGCAGATGCCATCCTTGAGGCCGCCGAGAACGATCTCGACCTCGTGGTTTGCATCACGGAAGGCATTCCCGTCATCGACATGGCGCGTGCCAAGGCCGCTCTTCGCGGAAGTCGGACACGGCTACTCGGCCCGAACTGCCCTGGCGTCGTGACGCCCGGGCAATGCCGAATAGGCATCATGCCTGCCGCAATCACGCGACCCGGCCCCGTCGGTGTTGTGTCTCGCTCGGGCACGCTGACCTACGAAGCGGTCGATCAGCTCTCGCGACTGGGAATTGGCCAGTCGAGCTGCGTCGGAATCGGAGGTGATCCGGTCATCGGAACCAACTTCATCGACGCCCTAGCGCTCTTCCAGGCGGATCCCGACACGAAGGCGGTCGTCATGATCGGCGAAATCGGTGGCTCCGCGGAAGAAGAAGCAGCCGAGTTCGTGAAGTCGAACATGGATAAGCCGGTCGCCGCGTTCATTGCGGGTCAGAACGCACCGCCCGGAAAGCGCATGGGCCACGCAGGCGCGATCATCGCCGGCGGCAAGGGCAAAGCGAGTGACAAGATCGCCGCGCTCGAAGCAGCAGGCGTTGCCGTTTCAGCTTCTCCTGCCGAGATCGGCGAAACCCTCGCGCAGCACGCGCCGGGACTCGCTGGTTAGGTTACGGGCAAAACGTTAGGTGGACGGGTAACTGCCCGATTTCGGCCGAGCGCGATTGCCAAGCCCTTCGAAACCGCCCGTCTTTCCTCGTGAGCGAGGAGAGGCGGGCGGTTTCTTGTTTGGGCCGCCCGTGACCTTCGGCAGATCCCCCTAGCCGAGAAGTCCGCAGGCCGGGTCGTTTCCCGATTGAGTCTTAGATTGCGTTGGTTCAATGTTTCGAAGCCTCGGTCGCGGGTGAAGGAGCGTTGCGAACTAGGAGCCGCTGGTCATGGCCGGGATACTTCCCGCAAGGATCATTTGCGCAGCGAAGTAGGCTGGGAGTCCCCACGCCGAATTCACGAAGCTTTGAGAGGCGAAGCGTTCCCGGGCCACGGAGAGGTCGGAGGTTGCGAATAACATCGCGCCGATCGCGACCGCGCAAGGCGCACCCGCGGCGAACGCGCCTAACGAGCAGACGACCATCGTTCCGATTACGACTACGTAACTCGTGACGGCGACCGAAAAATCGGCGGGAACTTTCGGGCGAAGCCAGCCTAACGTGATCCAGCTCGCTGAGGAGATGATTGCTGCGGCGACGATCAGGGTGGGGAAGTGGAGTCCGAGGCCGAGGAACGTAGCCGCGTAGGCGACATGCCCGAGCAGGAATGAGCCAATTCCCATCTGGAACCAAAACGTCTGCCCAGGTGGTAAAAGGAGCGCATCGCCGAGCCAGCAAAGTGCGAGCCCTAAGAACAGGAGCGAGCCCGTTCCCGTATCGAATGCGCCTAGCGCCACCGCATACCCAAGGAAGATCGAGGAGGCAGTCATCTTGGATAAAATGATGGCTTGGCGAAAACCTCGACGTTCGGCAACTAATAGGCTGGCTACCGCGACGGCCTCCAGTATCCACCAGGTGATTGGCTCAATCGAGGGCACGCAGTCCATCCAATCGGAAATGAGCGAAGCCTGCGTATGTGACGAGAATTCCGCCGTAGATCGCAACGACCATCTGGAGCCCAATCAGCTCTCCGAGGAAACCGCCAAGCTGGGCACCAAAGGCCATGGACAGGATGATGCCCATCATCTGCAGCGACGTGACGCGCCCGCGGAAGGGACCGGGGACATTCACCTGGAGGGCGGTCGTGACGGAAACGTTTACGAGCACGTGCCCGAAACCCGTGATCGCGAAGCCCACGAGCGCAGTTCTGAAATCCGTCGTGGCGACGGCGAAGGCGAGGCCAATGCCGTAGAGGATGAGTCCGATCGTTACCAATTGAGAGCCACGGAAACGGTCTCCTATGATGGCGATTCCGACCGAGGTCAGGACGGCTGTGAGCCCGATGGTCGCGACGAGCAAGCCGAGGCCCGCATCATCTACGCCGTAGACGCGTTCCGTCAGGCCTTTCGCGAGCTGTTGGACACTCATGCCAAAGCCGGATGTGATGCAGACCGTCATAAGCGCGATGCGAAGGGTTGGGCTCTGCCAGGTGACGCGTGCGGCTGCGCTGATCTCTCCGAAAATGTGGGACTGGCCGGTACGGGGGATGCGTCTCGGGCGGATCAGGAGCAAGGCGATCGCGAGCGGCGCGTGCGCAAAGGCATTCACGAGGAAGGCGGTTGGCGCGCCCCAGCCCGCGAGCACGAAGCCAGCAACGGCTGGTCCGACGGCACGCGACAGATTGAACTGGATGGCGTTCAGTTTGTAGGCAGGGCGCAATTGCCGTTCGGGAACGATCTCCGCGACAAGCGCTTGATAGGCGGAAAGGTTGACCGACGAAGCGAATCCGATCGCTGCGGCGAGAGAGAGCAGGACTTGGACGGTGAGGCCCGGTTGGTTGCTCACGTAGTAGAGCGTGAAGACCAGGGCTGTTTGCGCAACAAGCGCGCATAGCAAGATCAACCGTTTCGAATAGCGGTCGGCCCACACGCCGCCTAATGGTGACCCCAGAAACGAGGGGAGGTTCGACGCGACAGCGGCGGCGCCGAGCCATGCGGTCGACTCGGTGAGTTGATACACGAGTACCGGCACACTGAGCCCGAGCATCCAATTCGCGGAAGTCGAGAACGCGCCCGTGAGCCAAACAGCAAGAAAGGCCCGCTCGCGCAGCGGCGCGAACGGGCCTTCATGTGCGAGATGCGACGGAGCTAGATCGTCCAGGTGTCGCCCGAGTGGAGCAGCTCCTTGAGGTCACCCTTGCCGCGTTCAGAGATGGCCGAGTCGATCTGCTTCTGCAGCTCGTCTTCGTAGGTGGCCTTCTCGACGGCTCGAAGGACGCCAACCGGCATCGGGAAGTCGGGCCGCTGGAGCGTTGCTAGGACGCCTGCGTAGGACGCTGCCGGGGCTTTTTCGTCATGAACGACAACACCGCGTGCGATCGGATCTTCCTCGTCTGCGAGATCAATCACGCTCGGGATGCCGTCGTTGAAGACGATCCCCTTACGTTTGCCGGGGCCACCAAAGACGAGAGGCTGTCCGTGTTCGAGGACCAGCGACGCCTCCGCGCGGGTTTTGCGATCCTGAAGTTCGTCCCAGATGCCGTCATTGAAGACGGGGCAGTTCTGGAGGATTTCCACGAAGGCCGTGCCCTTGTGTTCGTGCGCGCGTTTGAGGACCTGCTGCATATGCTTCGCGTCGACGTCGATTGTGCGCGCCACGAAAGTTGCGCCGCAGCCGAGAGCGAATGAGATCGGATCAATCGGATGATCGATCGCGCCCTGGGGCGAAGACTTCGTCTTGGTTCCGAGGTCCGAGGTGGGTGAGTACTGGCCCTTGGTGAGGCCGTAGATCTTGTTGTTGAAGAGCAGGATCTGTGTGTCGATGTTTCGACGGATGGTGTGGAGAAGATGGTTGCCGCCGATCGACAGCCCATCACCATCACCCGTCACGATCCAAACCGAGAGTTCGGGTCGGCTCGCCTTGATACCCGTCGCGAAGGCGGGCGCACGGCCGTGGATCGTGTGGAAGCCGTAAGTGTTCATGTAGTAGGGGAAGCGGCTGGAACAGCCGATGCCCGAAACAAACACGACGTTCTCGCGCGGGACGCCGAGCTCGGGCATGACACGCTGTACATTCGCGAGAATCGAGTAGTCGCCGCATCCGGGGCACCACCTTACATCTTGGTCCGAGACCCAGTCCTTACGGGAAGCCTTGACGGCCGGTTCGGCTGCCATACGTCGTTCTCCTTGCCCGGCTTGGGCGATGTTGATGTCTTGGCGAGCCGTGAGTCGCTGCTCGATCTCGCACTTGGGAATCTATCTAATGGTGGTGGGCGACCCGGCTGTGGGTGCCCGTGTGTTCGTGTTAGGCGTTGCGGGTGGCTAGGCCTTGTAGAGCTTTGTGATCGCATCCGTCAGCTCGATAATCTTGAAGGGCTGGCCTTCAATCTTGTTGAGCATCTGGATGTCGACGAGGTATTTTGCGCGGAGCAGCAGGGCGAGATGGCCGTCGGAGAGCTCCGGCAGCAAGACCTTCTTGAAGCTCTTCAGCACGTCTCCAAGATCGTTCGGAAACGGGTTGAGATGTCGCAGGTGAACCTGCGAAACATCGAGGCCGTCCTTGCGAACTTGCTCGACAGCTGCGGTGATCGAGCCCTTCGTGCCGCCCCATCCGAGAACCAGTAGCTCGCCGCTATTCGGTCCGTTGATTTCAAGGGGCGGAAGCGAGTTTGCGATGCCTTCGACCTTCTGCTTGCGCAGTTCGATCATCTTGGCGTGGTTATCCGCTTCGTAACTGACGTTGCCCGAGCCATCTTGCTTCGTGAGGCCACCGATTCGGTGCTCGAGGCCGGGTGTCCCCGGGATCGCCCAGGGGCGGGCTAGGGTTTCAGGATCGCGCGAGTAAGGCTGGAACTCACCGACATCGATCGGCTTCGCAAACTCGATCGTGCTTTGTTCGAGCCCGTCGACGTCCGGGATCTGCCACGGCTCCGACGAATTCGCGATGTAGCCATCGGAGAGAACGATCACCGGCGTCATGTACTTGACCGCCATGCGGAAGGCTTCGAGGGCCGTGTGGAAACAGTCGCCGGGGGTCGAAGCCGCGATGACGGGGATCGGACTCTGGGAGTGCCGGCCGTGTAGCACGGCGAGTAGGTCGCCTTGCTCCGTCTTAGTCGGCGATCCAGTTGATGGGCCCGCTCGTTGAACATTGATCGCGACGAGTGGAAGTTCCGTCATGACCGCGAGGCCAAGGGCTTCCTGCTTGAGCACAAAGCCGGGGCCACTCGAAACGGTCACCGCTAGATGTCCGGCGAAAGCCGCACCAATGGTTGAGGAGACCGCGGCGATTTCGTCTTCCGCCTGGAAGGTCTTCACGCCGAAGTGGCGATAGCGGGTGACTTCGTGAAGCACGTCGCTTGCGGGCGTGATCGGATAGGCGCCCAAGAAGACTTCGCGATCAAGCTGCACGCGGGCAGCGATGAGACCCCAAGCGAGTGCCTGGTTGCCTGTGATATTTCGGTACGTGCCGGGCTCGATCTTTGCGGGGGGCACGACGAAGGAAGCAGGGAAGAGTTCCGTCGTTTCGCCGAAAGCGTGTCCCGCTTTGAGCGTGCGGACATTGCCTTCGAGAACTTCGCCCTTGAACTTGCCTCCGAGCCATCGTTCCGTCGCGTTCATCGGCCGGCCGTAAAGCCAGCAGAGCACACCGAGGGCAAAAAAGTTCTTGCACCGGTCGATGTCACGGGAGCTCAGGTCGAGGCCAACGAGGGCCTGGCGATTCAGCGTCGTGAAGGGAATTTCGACCAAGTTGTAGCGGTCGCGCAGTTCCGGAAGCGGGTCGCCTTCGTAGCCGGCGCGCTTCTGTGCCTTCTCGTTGAACGAGTCGATATTGATGATCACCATGCCGCCGGGGCGAACGTCGTCGACATTCGCGCGTAACGCGGCGGGGTTGAAGGCGATCAACACGTCCGGGCGATCGGCCGGCGTGTGAATATCTTCGCTCGAGAAGTGGATCTGAAATCCGGAAACGCCCGCCATCGTGCCGGCAGGGGCGCGAATTTCGGCGGGGAAGTCCGGGAACGTTGAGAGATCATTGCCGGCAAGGGCCGTCTCGTCGGTGAATTTCGTTCCGGTGAGTTGCATTCCGTCGCCGGAGTCACCGGCGAAGCGAATAGCGACACTTTCGAGTTGTTCGGTGGGCTTGTCGATCTGAGTTGCGGTCACGCTGTTATGTCTCGTTCCCTTGCGTGCGGAAAATTCCATCGACCCTGAGTTAGGCGGGAATTTCTAGCATCTTGAGGCGTTGTTTTTTGAGGTGTTAAGAGCAGTTTTTGGAGCTTGCTGAGAAGTTCGGTCGGTCGGGCGTTCGTCGCCAGATTTCTCAGGTCTTGTTTGCGTTGGGTTCGGGCGCGAGGCAGGAGCGAAAAATGGATCCGAGTCTGTTGGGTTCAAGTCAGCGGGAGTGGAGTTCTCAAAAACGGGTCCGATTTCCAGTTGGCTCTATTTCGCGACGTGGTTTTACGCTTCCGCTGGCAATGATCTCAGCCGAGGCGTCAGAGCCTCAGGCCGCCCGCGATTGTATCCCGCTGGTGCGCGGGCGAAAGCCCTGTCGAGAAGCTGGGAATGCGATTTGTTGAGCCGAAAACGAGCGATACGACGCGGGGTTCCGTTGATTCGCTGCCGGCGGCAGGGGCTCAAGGTTTTGGCTGGGAGGCCGATGTGACGCTCATGTTCCGACGTCTGTCCAAACCACTGCCGCTATCCGAGGCAAGTTTGCTGGCTCTGCGTCCTGCGCTTAATGCGCCGGTGCTGAATGTCGGTTTTCTGCCCGTGGGCCCAGCTCGAGCCGCGATCGTCGTATTTGCCGAAGAATGGGGCGGAATCGGCCTGGCTTTGGGCATTCGCTCGAACGAAGCGGGGCAGGTCGCCGTGTTCCGGAACCAGGAATCGATCGAGCCTGACGTGACGATCCCAGACGCCCTCGAGCCTGCTCTCGCTGAGGCGGAACGGATGGGATTCTTGTTCGATGAGGATATGGTCGACGTCGCCAAGGACGGGCAGGGGCGCCTTCACGCAATGGCGCTGTGGGGGCGCTTGATGGGGGAGATCGAGAAGCCTCCAGCACCGAAAACCGTCGGACCGGCGCCAGCGGCCACCGAACCGATCCGAGCGCTCCCCCCCGCCTCTGCTTCGCCTTCACGGGCCCAATCGCCAATGGAAGCGGACGAGTTGGTGCTCGAGGAAGTTGCCGATCTCGTTCTCGACGAGCCCGTCGGGACAGAGCTCGAAGAAATTTCCCTGGACGAGGCGGTCACGGCTTCTGCTCAGACTGCGCGGGCTGCTTTGCCGTCTCGGCAATCCGTTGCTGCGAAGCAGTCGTCTGCACCAAAAACTGTGCCTGCCCGAAAGACGGCGTCCTCAAAGCAATTGACTCCGCCCGCGGTCGCGGCTCAAGGAGCAGAAGAAGAGGGTGATGCCCCCAATTCAACCGGTCGCGGAGCGAGTGCACTCGGCCGGATTCCTCTTGTACGCGTGCGAAAAGGCCGAGATGGCTCGAAGCGCGTTCCTTACCTCGCGCGATTGTTGGCGAATTTTTAAGATCGCCGAGTCACGTTCCTCGTTCCGCCCCAGTGGAGAACATCCCATGAGCCAGAACCGAACCGACAGCCAGCCTAAAGCTCTGCGAGGAACGCTGTTGGCCTTGGCAGCGCTCTGCGTCGCTTCTCTCGGAGGCTGTGCGACCACGTACTCCTCGGAAGAGGAGCCACGGGTCTCGCAATCTCGCGCGAAGCGCGATCTCGGGATCGACTATCTGTCGACGAATCGCACGGGCATGGCCATTCTCCAACTGACCGCGTCCTTGGAGATGGATGCGGAAGATCCCCAGACTCACCTCTGGCTTGGAGAGGCCTATCGCCGCAAGGGACAGACCACGAGAGCGGAGGCCTTCTTGTTGGACGCTCTGGAGCTCGCCGGCGGTCGCAAGGATTCGCGTGCGGCTCAGGAGGCTCGACTGAATCTATCCGCTCTGCTTTCGCAGATGGGGCGCTATGCGGACGCGGTTCCGCATTGCGACGCTCTGGCAGAAGACCCGACATTCTCCACACCGTGGCGGCCACTCTCGAATTGCGGTTGGGCGCTCATGAAGCTGGGGCGCCTCGATGAGGCACGCAGCCGCTTTGAACGGGCTCTCGGCTTCTATTCGAGATTCGGCCCGGCTTTGATGAACCTTGGCATTCTTGAAAGTAAGGAGGGGCATCGCCTCGCCGCGATCAAGATGTTCGAGAAGGCGCTCGCGTCTCGTCGTTTGAACGGTTCCGGCCACGCTGAGGCGAATTACCGATTGGGCGAGCTTTACGTCGCTCTCGGGGCTCGCGCTAAAGCAGTGGAGCACTTCAAGCAGGCGGCCAAGATCGCACCCGACGACGATTGGGGATCCCAGTCCCAGGCCTATCTCGATCTCCTGCGCTGATCCCCTTCGACGTCCCGCCCGCGCTGCTACTCTGCAGCGATCGGGGTGAGCATGATTGAACGAGACACAACTGCGGACGTCGGATCCGCGGCAGCACGGCCAAGCGCGTCGCCGCTGCGTTCGAATATGGATCGCGAGCCGAGCCCTGCTGCGGCTGAAACCTTTGTGACCGCCCCCATTGGCGCGTACCTCCGGTCTCAGCGACGCCTGCGTGACGTCTCGATCGAAGAACTCAGCGCATCGACTCGGATTCCGTTGCGATCGCTCGAGCGGCTTGAGCGCGGCGAGTTCGATGGTGAGACCGATGGCTTCGCGAGGGGCTTCGTACGGGCGGTCGCGATCGCTTTGGGGCTCGATGTTGACGATGCGATCTCCCGCATGCTTCAGGAGCCGGGGCCAGGCGTTTGGGAACGCCATTCGTCTTCACGTCGGCTTAAACAAATATCGGTGGCAGCAACGCTTCTCGTGTTATGCGCGACGGGCGTCGTGATCGCTCGAGCGGGATGGAACGTGCTGGTCGGGGCCGCGGACGACGATCCTGATCGCGCCGTTGTGATCTGGCGAGATCCCGTCCGTGCCCTCGCGGAAGCGACGGGTGCAGAAGTCGACCCGTCCCTTGAAATCGATCCGGCAGAAGGGTCTCGCACCGACCGAACCGGAGCGATGCTGTTGCCTGAGAACACGCAGGCGCTGGCGCCACTCTCTGCATTTCATTCAGCGCTTCCTGCCGCGCTTCCTTCCGCGCTTTCACCGGACCTCGCGGCGACCGCCGTCGCGCTCGATCGCTAGTCGCGCGGTGGCAGCGATTCGATGTGAAGCGATCCTGCTGCGTGCGGTGGATTACGGTGAATCCGATCGAATCGTCCACGTCTTGACCGAGAGTGGTGGACGGCTCACAGCGATTGCGAAGGCGGCACGTCGGAGCAAGCGCCGCTTTCCGGGCACTCTGGATGTTTTTAACCGACTTGCGATCGAGGGCCGAGTAAAGCCCCGCGCCGCGATGGCATTTCTCGAGCGTGCACGACTAATTGATCCCTATTTGGGCCTGCGGGTAATCCCTGGACGTTATGCGCTTGCGAGTTTCTTGATTGAGATGCTCGATCGGCTCGCGCCCGAAGGAATCGTGGGTGAAGAGGCTGAGCGACTATTCGGCTTCGCTTCGGAGAGTCTCTCGTTGCTTTCCCGAGTCGAGCCGACGGCTTCGCTTCGGTTATTGTTGGAGCTGCGCGGTCTCGACGCGCTTGGGCTGCGGCCTGAATTCGGGAGATGTGTTCGATGTGGTCGCGTGGCAGGGGAGGAGATTGCCGCGAATCATCGCATCCACTTTCACGTTGCGGATGGTGGAATTGCTTGCACGGCTTGCGCGATGCGGCTGGATGGCTTGATTCCGATTGAGCTGGGAAGCCTGCGCGCGCTCGATCGTGGACTGAGCGCAGATGTTGAGGATCTTCCGGGGATTGCGCTGGATGCCCGCATGCTCGCTCAGGCGGGCCGCGTCGTGTTCCGTTTTCAGCGCTTCCATGTTGGCGTCGAACTTCGAAGCGAGCGCTTTCTCGACGAAGTACTTCCTGTGGCCCATGCGGCGAAATCCGCCCCCGATCCAGTCGGCGCCTCATAGACGAATTAGGCTGAGTACCCGGCTCAGATTTCAGCCAACTTGTACATCGACGCTCAGCTGGAGATTCGTGAAGCGGCCTGCACGAGGAAGAAGATGCCGACGAAGCTGAATACGAAGGTGACCACGGAGCCGGCAACGAGCACGCTGGGAAGCTTCTCTTCGATCGCGGGCTTCATCGCCTGGAAGCAGCGGTATGCCGTTGCAAGAGCGAGGCCCGCCAAGAAAAGGCATGCCAGTAGGGTGAGCTGACCCGATTCGTCCTGGAAGAACGCCCATACGACACCGAGGAAATCCCCGAACTCCTTTACCTTTTCGACCATTTTTGCTTTCGCCTTTCAATTGAGTGCCGCGGCTGAGGCCTATGAGTACCTCGGCCGGACGTGCGTGACCTCCGTGAGGCTACCCAAGGCAGCGATTAGTTGCAGCGTGTTCCCGTCCTCGACCGTTCGACGGGAATAAGGGATACTCCGCCGCCCCAGCCACCGGGCCGCACCCGGCCGATCCACGGAGGGGGGCGTGCTTTTTCTTCTGCAACGGAATTTGCGCCAGAGCTCCCCGCGGAAGCGGGGCATGATGAAAACGCCCGAACCTTGATCACTGAACCACAGAACCGTTTAACCACTGGGCCATCAAAATACTCGTAAGTAGAAGGACCCCTACCAGCGTCTTTCTGCATCAGGATCTCAAAAAACGACATGTCCGACTCTTCTATCGATGCTTCTTCCTCCGACGAGGATCGAGAGCGCCATCCTCTTGCTATGGAGACGCTCGTCTCCCTTTGCGCCGCTCGCGGGTTCATTTATCCCGCCAGCGAGATCTACGGCGGCATCGCCGGATTTTGGGACTACGGCCCGCTGGGCGTCGAACTCAAAAATAACCTGAAGCAATTCTGGTGGCGCCGAATGGTGCGCGAGCGTGAAGACGTTGTCGGTATCGACAGCGCCATCATCTCGCACCCGCGGACCTGGGAAGCTTCCGGTCACGTCGATAATTTCAGCGACCCGATGGTCGATTGTCGACGGTGCAACAAGCGCTTTCGTGCGGATCAGATCCCGGACGAAAAATGCTCGGCGACGACTAAAAAAGACGACGACCGAAGCCACGATTTTACCGAGGCTCGGGACTTCAACTTGATGTTGTCGACGCAGCTCGGCGCTTCCGTTGATGAGTCGACCACCGCGTTCTTGCGGCCTGAAACCTGCCAGCCAATTTTCAGTGGTTTCAAGCGAGTCCGTGAATCGGCTCGCCAGAAGGTCCCCTTTGGCATCGCGCAGGTAGGCAAGGCCTTCCGAAACGAGATCACGCCGCGGAACTTCACGTTCCGGAGTCGCGAATTCGAACAGGCCGAAATGGAGTTCTTCTGCCATCCGTCTGAGCGGGAGAAGTGGTTCGAGCATTGGCGCGAATATCGTCTCCAGTTCCACCGCGATATCGGCATAGACGATTCGCTCCTGCGAACCCGTCCCCATGCCGCCGACGAACTCGCACATTATGCGAATGCTGCGGACGACATCGAATTCCTCTTCCCCTTCGGATGGCAGGAAATCGAAGGCATTCATGACCGTGGCGACTGGGACCTGTCCCGGCACACCGAATATTCCGGCAAGGAACTCGGGATTACGGACGAGCAGACCAAAGAACGCTTCATGCCGATGTGCATCGAGACCTCAGTGGGCATCGATCGCACGACACTGGCATTGCTCGTGGCTGCCTATAGCAATGAGCAGCTCGAGGGTGGCGAAGAGCGCACTGTGATGCGCTTCCACCCGACGCTGGCGCCAATCAAAGTGGCGATCCTGCCGCTGTCAAAGAAGTTGGCGGAGCCGGCTAAGGCGCTGAATAAGACGCTCTGCGGGCTGTTTAATACGTCCTATGACGACGCCGGGAATATTGGTCGGCGCTATCGCCGTCAGGATGAAGTCGGCACGCCTTTCTGCGTGACCTACGACTTTGACTCCGAAGATGATGGATGCGTGACCGTGCGAGAGCGCGACACGATGAATCAGGAACGCGTGCCGATTGAAGGCTTGGCAAATAGGCTCCGGGATCGACTGGAGGCGGGACTTTGAGCGCGCGCAAGGCCACGGCCCGATCGAAGAAGGCGACAGCGAATAAGCCGACAGCGAAAAAGGTCGCGAAGAAGTCGGCGAAAAAGCCGGCCGCGAAGAAGGCCGCGAATAAGAAAGCCGCCGCGAAGAAGACCCTCGCTAAAAAGACGCCGGCCAAAAAAGCCAGAGCCCAAAAGGCCACGGTCAAGAAAGCTTCTGCACCGAAGCCCGCTTCGGCTAAGTCGAAGATCGCGAAGGCCGCTGCCGCGAAGGCTGCGAGCCAGAGACGAGTTTTCTTCTTCGGCGGAGGCAAGGCCGACGGTCATGCCGGGATGAAGGAAATCTTGGGCGGGAAGGGCGCGAACCTCGCGGAGATGACCTCCCTGGGTATTCCGGTGCCTCCTGGTTTCACGATCTCGACCGACGTTTGCGCGGACTTCAATCGCCGTGGACAGAAACTGCCGCCGGCAGTGAAGGCGGATGTGCTGACGGCTCTCGCGAACGTCGAGCAGCTGATGGACCTGCGCTTCGGGGATCCCGAGCGGCCTCTGCTCGTCTCAATCCGGTCGGGCGCACGCGCCTCGATGCCGGGCATGATGGACACCGTCCTAAATCTTGGCCTCAACGACGACACGGTCGTGGGCCTCGCCAAGCTGGCGGACGAGCGTTTTGCCTTCGACAGCTATCGCCGATTTATTCAGATGTACGGCGACGTGGTGTTAGGCGTTCCCCATGACCGCTTTGAACATCGTCTAGATGTCGCCAAAGAAGCGCGCGGAGTACAGGACGACACGGATCTCACGGGCTCGGACTTGCGCGCAGTCGTGCGTGACTATCTCGAAATCGTGCAAGAAGCGACCCACGCGCCGTTTCCGCAGGATCCCCAGGTACAGCTTTGGGGTGCGATAGGTGCCGTGTTCGGCTCTTGGGAGAATGCGCGAGCAATCGCGTATCGCCGCCTGAACGATATTCCGGACGATTGGGGGACGGCCGTCAATGTCCAATCCATGGTCTTCGGAAATATGGGTGACAACTGTGCGACGGGCGTGGCCTTCACGCGGAATCCGTCGACGGGAGAGCGCAATTTCTACGGCGAGTATCTGAAGAATGCCCAGGGCGAGGACGTTGTCGCTGGGATCCGCACGCCTCAGCCGATCAACGAAGAGAGCCGCGTCGAAGACACGAAAAAGCTGCCGACCCTCGAAGGCGAGATGCCGAAGGCATACAAGGAACTCGTCAAGATCTACAAGCGCCTCGAAAAGCATTACCGAGACATGCAGGATATCGAGTTCACGATCCAGGACGGGGTGCTCTGGATGCTGCAGACGCGCGCAGGAAAGCGAACATCGGGCGCTGCAGTTCAGATTGCCGTCGACATGGCCAGAGAGAAGCTGATCACCCGAAAAGAAGCGATCCAACGCGTGGACGCGAATTCACTCGACCAGCTCCTGCATCCGACGATCGATCCATCCAAGGCTCCGCCGGTCATCGCGCGAGGTTTGCCCGCATCTCCTGGGGCAGCGGTCGGTGAAGTCGTCTTCTCGGCAGAGGATGCGGAGGCGAAGGTAAAGGGGGGCGCGAAGGTCATCCTCGTTCGCACCGAGACCTCCCCCGAAGACATCGTTGGGATGAATGCCTCCGAAGGCATCCTGACTGCGAAGGGCGGCATGACGTCTCACGCGGCGGTTGTTGCGCGCGGTATGGGCAAATGCTGCGTCGCGGGCTGTGGCGCGCTGGCTATCAACTACGAACAGGGTGTGATGCGCATCGGGGACGAGATCGTTCGCGAAGGCGACATCCTGACGCTGAACGGTTCGACCGGTGAGGTCATGCTTGGTGAGGCCGCGACGGTGCTGCCGGAACTGGGCGGCGCGTTTACCGAACTCATGAAGTGGACCGACAAGGTGCGCAAGCTGCGTGTTCGCACGAACGCCGACACTCCGCAGGACGCGAAAGTCGCGCGCTCCTTCGGTGCGGAAGGCATTGGGCTCTGCCGAACCGAGCACATGTTCTTCGAGCCGGCGCGGATTCTCGTCGTGCGACAGATGATCCTAGCCGCCGATGTCCGAAGTCGCGAAGAGGCACTGGCGAAGCTGCTGCCCATGCAGCGAAGTGACTTCGAGGGAATCTTTCGTGCGATGGATGGGCTGCCGGTCACGGTTCGCTTGCTCGATCCGCCGCTGCACGAGTTCCTTCCGCAAGCGGAAGCCGACATCCAGACGGTTGCGGACAGTCTCGGGCGCTCGCTTGGAGACATCCGGCACGCGCTCGAGAATTTGCACGAGTTCAACCCGATGCTCGGGCATCGTGGGTGTCGTCTCGGAATCACGTACCCCGAGATCTACGCCATGCAGGTCCGGGCGATCACCGAAGCCGCCGTGAATGCGTCGGCGGACGGCGTTCGCGTGAAGCCGGAGATCATGATTCCGCTCGTCTCGCACGAGGCCGAGCTCCAGCGCCTGCGAAAGCTGGCCGAGGACGTGATCGCCGAAGTGCGTCGAGAGAACCCAGGGACTCGGGTCAAGCCGATCATCGGCACCATGATCGAAGTGCCGCGCGCCGCTCTCACGGCGGACAAGATCGCGAAGTATGCGGACTTCTTCTCTTTTGGCACGAACGACCTCACCCAGATGGGTTACGCGCTCTCACGCGACGATGCTGGCAATTTCTTGCCGGACTACGTCGAGGGCGGTCTGATCGATGCGGATCCCTTTGTCTCGATCGATACCGAGGGAATCGGGCAGCTCGTTCGCTTGGGCGTCGAGAGAGGGCGGCAGACACGCCCTGATTTGAAGCTCGGCGTTTGCGGCGAACATGGTGGTGACCCCGCAAGTGTTCGCTTCTTCGCCGAGGTCGGTCTCGACTACGTCTCTTGTTCGCCGTACCGCGTTCCACTCGCTCGACTCGCTGCCGCTCAGGCTGCGGTCGCAGAACAATCTGAGGGAGAATCCGATTGAGTCGTTTGCCCCGGCCGCAAAGCTTGCTCCTTGCACTCGTTCTGATTGGGACCGGTTGTGCGAACTCGGGGCCGGTCGGATCCTGGGGCGATGATCTAACGGATACGGAGCGGACTGAGATCGCGGCGGCTTTGCCGGCGGAAGCGGTTTCGCAACTCTTGCCGCTTTCTGAGATTTTCTACGGCCGGATTACGAGTCGCCGCTTCAACTCTCGTGCGACCTTCGAGGACCCGAGCGTTCGGCAATTTTTCCCCGATGTGGCCTCGTACTCGGACTACTACGCGGCGCTGGTTGATGCGCTCGACCGGGCCAATATTCGATACAACCGACCTACGCGCGTCGAGCTTTTGGGTGTCGAGGTATCCGAGACCGGCAACCTCATGCTCGACCTTCGATTCGTTGGCCGAAACGACCTTCCGTTGCGCTGGTGGAGTACTTCTCTTGCTCGCAAGGACGAGTGGCGCTGGCAGGAGGGTCGGTGGTTCCTGGTTCCCGGGAAGGTCTGAGGGTCCGCACCGAAAGCAGCGGAAAGTCGGGTATGAGGGAAATGCTTTCCGAAATGGGCAAAAAACTTCCATTTTTCAAGGAGTTGGGGCATTTCGATGGTTTCGGTGATCGGAGTCACCCCCGTGCGAATTCAGTGACTTAGGGGGTAAAACGCACCTAGGGGTGGGCTGGCACGTTGCTTGCTATTAGACTTAGACAAGCCCGGGTAGCTGGGCAGACTTTTGAAAAGCTAAAATGCTCGGCGAGTTCGAGTGGGCAAAAGGTTCGATCAGTCGCGACCACCCAGCAGGAGTTCAGGGACCTGCTGGAATCATGTGGAAGCGAACAGGGTGATCGAACCTGATCAAGCGACTGAACGCGATTCGTGCGTCGAGATATTCGACACCCGGAATGTGATCGGTGCTTGAAACGTCCGCGCGACACCTCGCCGAAATCGAGGAACGTAATCGTGCAAAGAGACAACCAGACTACTCAGACCAAAAAGGCCTGGGATTCCGACAAAGAGCTCGTTGATCAGATCCTGGCCGGTAGCCGCGAGCATTTCGACCTTCTTTACGAAACCTATTTTCCGCGCGTCTACCGCTTTGCTTTGAAGCGACTGAACGATCCCGGAGAAGCAGAGGATGTTGCGCAAGAGGTCTTCATGACCTTGATGACGGCGCTTGGCTCCTACAAGGGCGAATCCGCGCTCTTGGTTTGGATCTTTGGTGTCACGCGCAACAAGGTGAACCGACGCTTCCGACGGCCGCGTCCGCGGCTTGAGCCTCTCGAAGAGGGCGGTGCCCTCGATATCCAAGCGCAGGGCCCCCTCTCGGATGAGACCGTCGATGCGCGGCGAGTGTTAGATCGGTGCGAGTACGTGATCGCGAATGACCTGACGCCTCTGCAGCGCCGGATCTTCCACCTTAAGCATCTACGGCAGCAGCCCATCCGGGCCATCGCGACCGCGCTCGGTAAGAGCGAGGACGCGGTGAAAGCGAATCTCTATCGGATGCGGCGAGCTATTTCGGCTGGCACACCCGGCCTTGAGGGATTGCTCCACCCTTAATAGTCGCTTCTATTTTCGCTTCTATTTTCGCTTCTATTTT
>JASDVF010000052.1:89766-136570 GCA_041440805.1 Myxococcota bacterium
TTGCTCCACCCTTAATAGTCGCTTCTATTTTCGCTTCTATTTTCGCTTCTATTTTTGTTTGAAGGACACGGATTCCGGTGAGGGTCCGTGTCCACGCTTCGGCCTCACTCACCTTCCGACCCTTCCCGTTTCGACCTTCCCGCCGCTCGGGCTCTTTCCAGCCCGACCGACCTGGGCTGCCTCGATAGTCGTCCATCACCCGCCTCGATGGTGATGGACGACTGTTGCCGAGGAAGGTCCCGCCTCGCTTCGCGCGATGGCCCCTTCGAGCCCTTGCCGATTGTCCACTTGGCCGAGGTCTAGAAGGTTGAGAGCGGCGCTGCGCCACCGCTAGCGTAAGTGTGGGCAGCCGCAGTCAAGACCATTTGCGACCCGCTGGAAGTTTCCGTTCGGGTGAAGTCTCACCCGACGCTCTGTCAGGCGAGCTTGTGTCGAGCATTGTGTTTCATTCGACCCGTCGACCGAGCACCTGTGCCTGTGGGGATTCGTTGATTGACAAACGTCAGCCAATTTCGTAATCCCTCGGCATGAGCAGCCCTCCGCCGACCATCGGTACACCCCGGTCCAGTACCGGATCCATCAAGAGCCTCTCGGAAGGCGACGCGAATAAGATCGATCGGCGAGAGGAGGGCCTGCGAGCGCGAAAGCGTACCGAGACGCGGGAAAGACTCTTCGAGACGGCACTGAGAGAATTTCGCGAGGTCGGCGTAGGCGCCTCGCAGATCGACCGCATCGCTCGAGCCGCCGGCGTGGCGCGCGGAACGTTCTACTTCCACTTCGCGACTAAGGATGATGTCCTGATCGAGCTGGCCCGGCGCATCAATGCGCGGGTGGCCCGACGAGTTGCCGTTCTCGACGAGTCGAATCCGTCCCTGGGGGATCTCCTGCGGCGCGTGAACGACGCGATCCTCGATGAACACAGTCGAGTTGGGGAAGCGGACCTACTTGGCGAAATGCTCTCTCTTTACGTTCGGCGTCCCTACGATGTTCAGGACCCAAGTCAGAACATTCCGAGCCTCGCGGATGAGCTGGCCCGCCACCTTCGAGACGCTGTTGATCGAGGTGAGTTGAAGAGTGATCTCCCGCCGGAGCAGGTCGCACTCGTTTTGATGACCAGTCTATTTGGGATCTACACGCGGATTCCGCCAGGTGAGGAACTACGGCGCACCTGTGAAGCGTTGATCGAGTTACTCGTACGGGGTTTGTCGGGTCCCACCTAGCCATAGGTGCCTGATGACTCCCCCGTGCGAACCCTCCATACTCCAGCTCGACTCCCTGCGGGGATCATTTTTGAGATTCGGTTCCGATCGGAGGAATAAGTCAGTTCGCTTCTGACACAAGGTGGGTGTTTTCACCACTTTGAGATGAGATCAGATATCGGCATCGCGACTGCGGCTCCGAATTCCGGTCCAAGAATCGAATAAAAATTTGAGATCGACAGGCGCGCAGACGGCGCAGTTCGTCGACGTCAAGGAGGCTGGGCACTCGTGGTGCGAGACAAAATCTGGCAGGAAATAAGGAGCTGGCTCAAGCCGGTCCTGGATGATTTAACCGTCGGGGCACCCGGATCGGCGAAACTCGGGCGCTCCGCTGCTGAATCGACGGCGGATGAATGGCCGTCGAATGTTGTGCCTCTTGTTCAAGGAGTTGGGGGTGTTCGCGGAGCTGCGCGCATGCGGTCTCTAAGCGATGCGGCACGCGCGCCGATTCCTGGGGCGCACTCGTCTTCCGGTGTAGCCGCACTAGACGAGCCTTGGGGAGACGCCGAGGGCGATCCCGAGCTACTCGAGTTCCTCGCCTCTGACCTGGACCCGGTTCCGGTAAATCCGGAATTCCGCGAGCGGCTGCGCGAAGAGCTCTGGGAGATGGTGCTCGACGAAGGGCGCGCCAAGGGCCAGCCGTATTCGGTGAAGCCGGACGACTTAGATCAATAGAGCGGATCAATAGAGCGGATCACTAGTCCGGATCGGTAAGGCGGGGCCGTTACAATGGGCGGGCCGAGCCAGCCGCTGGTGCGGACGGCCGCCTCTCTTTTTGGCGTTGCCCCGTAGGGCCACCGGAATTAGCGTAGCGCCATGCGGAATCCCGTCCGCCTCAAGAACTTCAATGCGCGCTTCCTTCCGCTCTACGTGATCGGACTGGTGATCCTGGCGACCTATTCGCCCGACGCGAGGTCTTTTGGGTTTGCGGCTCCATTATGGATGGCTGGCGTGTTGCTCCGCGGGTGGGGTGCTGGGCATCTCGTCAAGAACGACGCTTTGACGACCACCGGTCCATACGCATATTTGCGTCACCCGCTCTACCTGGGCACGATCTTGATCGGGACCGGATTCGCGATCGCGGTCGGCGGTTTTCTGAGCGCGCTAGCGCTGCTCGCATTTTGGCCGTGGTTCGCCTGGCACTATTTCCCGCGCAAGGAAGAAGTCGAGAGTAGTCGGTTGGCGTCTCGCTATGGCGAGCGGTTTGATCGATATCGCACGGCGGTGCCGGCGCTGTGGCCGCGATGGACAGCCTGGCGCGATACGTCGAGCAGTGCTCCTGAATCAGGCGAGGCCCCGGCTTCTGGAGATTCCGATTGGAGACTCGAGCGCTACTCCGATAACAACGAGTTAGGCACACTCCTGGCCGTCATGATCGTTGGCGCCTTCTTCGGCTTGCGGGCCTTTGGGTGGGCGGCGTGAGCGAGTTGCGAGCCGGACGGGTCCCGTCGGAGGGGATGCTATGCCGACCCGAAATCGAAAAGAGCGCCAAGGAGATGCTCCATCGCGGAGGCTGGGGCAATCCCGACGTACTACTCGTGCAAACCGAGGCGGGGCCTGTGGTGGTCAAAGATTTCTCGCCACGGTCCGGTTGGGTTAGGCGTTGGCTGGGCCCTTGGAGCCTGCGGCGCGAGGAGCGGGCCTACCGGCATCTGGAAGGACTTGCTGCCGTTCCCCTTTTGCTAGGCCGAGTCGACGAACTCGCGATTATACTTGAGTATCGTCCGGGGGTGCTTCTGTCGCGTTCGCTGCGCGGGACGCTGCCCGTCGAGTTTCTTCCTGAGCTCCAGACTGGGGTCGAGGAGATGCATGCCAGGGGGCTCGTACATCTCGATCTGAGACATAGGAGCAATGTCCTGGCCGGGGAAGACGGTCATCCCGTGCTGCTGGACTTTGCCTCAGCGCTGCGTTTCGACCCAACGACCTGGTGGGGACGATGGGCGGTCTCGCTGCTAGGCCGTATCGATCTGCGAGCCCTCGATAAATGGCGCGCACGTTTGGTGTGAGAGCCTGCTTGCTTGAGGACCTAGGCGGAACATCCGGGCTGAGCGACCCGCAAAGATGACGGTGCCGTCGGCCTTCGAGCATCCCGCTGTCTACTCGGGAGGCGCCGGCAACTCTGCTGGATCGCGAGGCGCGAGGCGCGCGATGTAGTGGCGATAGCACTCGAGGGTGAGGCGGGCGTCTTCGAGCGCGCGATGCGCCACGCCACCGTCTCCGAGCAGGCCCGCAGTCGTGGCGGCTTGGCGGAGGGAAACCGAGCGTGCGGGTTCTCCGACGATAAGCGACCAAGAGTAGTAGAGCGTCGCGAGATCCAGGACGTGATAGTCGAAGGGGTAGGGGATCCCGCACTTCTTGAAAGCACGCTCAAGAAAGATCACGTCCATCCGCACGTTTTGGCCGGCGGGAATGACCTTGCGGTCCTTCGGAAGCATTTCAACGATCTCGGTGAGCACTTGGCGCACGCCCGGAGCTTCCGCCCAGAGTGCTTCGTCATATCCAAAGATCGCCGCGGCTTCCTTGGAGATGCGCTCGGGGCGGGAGCGAACTCGCCACTGCGCTTCCGTGGATTCCACGAGGCGGGCATCGGTCATGATGATCCCGACCTCAGTCAGGTCGTGAATCTCGACATCGAGACCACCAAATTCACAATCCAGAAACGCGAAGGCAAACTCAGAGCTCAATCGATCATCCGTATACGCCGGCGTTCGCGGCCGCCTTGGGCAGCAGCAAATTCACCTGCGTCGCTGTGGCTGCCAGTGCGGTCGTTTCCGCGTAGTGGAGAGCAGCCGATTAGGCAGGACTGCCACTACACGCACATCTGGCGCTGCACCTGCACCACCCGACAAAAGTAGTGGGACAGTAGACAGCAGCCAGTAGCAAGGCAGCGAGAAGAAGGATGGCGCTCCCAACGGGACTCGAACCCGTGTTTCGGCCTTGAGAGGGCCACGTCCTAGGCCACTAGACGATGGGAGCGCTCGGAAGGCGGCCGAGACTAGCCGGGCGCTTCATCTGCTGTCAACTGGGCCGAATGCCGTTTCGGCGAGAAGTCTCCCGTGGTGCGGGAATCCGTCGTGCACGGGTACCGAGATGGGGCTCCGATTGCCGAGGGTTGTCACTTAGTGTGGTGGCTCACAGGAATCCCTCAGGTGAATTCACGCGGGGGGGGAGGCTGGAAGCCGTCCTGTTCACTCAAGGATGCAGCGACACTTGCCGATGAAAGTTACGGCGCGCGCCTTCGGGAACGCGTGTTGCTCTTGCTCTTCAGAGGAGGGGCGTGGCGGCAAGATTCGCGGGAGTGTGAATCCCCCCACAGGGAGAACGTGATGATTAGCAAGCGCGAGAAACTGTCTCGAGGGTTTACTCTCGTCGAGCTCATGGTCGTCGTCGCGATCATTGGAGTCCTGGCTTCGGTCGCGATTCCCTCATTCATCAACTATCAGCTCACAGCGAAGCGAGCTGAGGCCTTCGCGAATCTTGGCTCTCTGGCGAAATCCCAGAAGTCCTACTTCGCTGAGTACAACAACTTCGTGCCCGTCGCGGCAGAGCCGGGCTTCACGCTTGGTGTGGCTCCGACCACGATCAAGCGCGACAAGACGCCTCTCAATGCAGCCTTCGGTGAAGTCGGTTGGGTTCCCGATGGCAACGTATTCTTTGACTACGACACGGCCACGCCGGTGGATCCGTTGACAGGCACCTGTACCTGTACAGAAGGCTGTTTCACGGCTTCCGCCTACGGAAACCTAGACGGTGACGCGAGCCTCTCGGTTGTCCTTTACACGCATCCTGATGCGCTTGGTGGCTTCTGCGAAACGGGTCAGGGTGGCAACCAGTCCCCGCCGATTTCAGGCGGAGACCGCGCGTTCAACGAAGTTGCTCGCGTGCTGGTCGCAGACGACTTCTAAAGCTCGTTCCAGCTCTCTTTGAGAGAGCGAGGCCGTTCTACCGAGTGGCCGCTCAATTGGAGGATTGCGGGGTGTCCCCGAAGCTGATTCAGGTGGTGGCCTTGATTGCCGCGGTATGTGCGACAGGTTGGGCACACGCTCGCCTACCTAATGAGACCCGCGCCGATCGTGGTGAGACTTTCGTTCCCGCACCCCATGTCGTCGAAGCCGCATCGCTCGGATTCAATGCGATTCTTGCGGACTACTACTGGCTGCAAGCCGTTCAGGTTGCTGGGGCGAATGATGTTATCGATGCCGATACCGCCAGCCATCTAGGCGAGCTCGTGGATGTCGTGACGACATTGAATCCATATGTGGATCACCCCTACCGCTTTGCCGCCGTTTGGATGACGCACTCCGAAGAGCAGGTTCGCGATGCCAACCTTTTGCTCGAACGCGCCATCGAATTTCATCCCGAGGACTGGCGGAACTATTTCTATCTCGGCTTCAACCAGTTTTACTACCTCGGAGATTTTGAAGCCGCTGCGAGCGCGCTCGAGGGCGCCGTCGCAAACGAGGGATCGCCCGCCTATCTGCCGCGGCTCCTGGCGAGGCTGAAGAGCCAGCAGGGCGATATCGATGTCGCGGAGATCTTTCTCCGTCAGCTTCTTGAGTCGACTGACGACGAATCCGAGATCGCGAAAATCGAAGGCGCCCTTGATGAAATCGAGATTGAACACAAAGCCCGCCATCTTGATCGGGCCCGCGAGGCCTACCAGCAACTTTCCGGATACGACATCTTTTCCGTCGGTGACTTGATCCGGGGGAAGCATAGGGTGCTCCAGAAACTGCCGAGCCCCGAACCCGATTCAATGCCGGCAAGCCTTAGGCGCGGATCGGTTTGGGAGCTGGACCGAGAGGGCCGAATCGTTTCAACCTATTTGGGTGCACGGTACGAAGTGCACTACTCGGGCATCGACTCGGCGGTTTTCGCGCGGGACGAGCAACCCGAACGACAAACGAAGGGGCCTCGAGGCCAGGAGGATGAGCCACGTGACGGATGAGCGAGAAACGATCGTTCGGGTCTGCGACGTCGTTAAAGATTTTCGCCCGGGCTTTGGCTTAAGGCGAAAACGCGTCTTGCACGGCGTGACCTTTGATGTTCATGAGAACGAGATCTTCGGATTCGTTGGGCCTAACGGTGCGGGTAAAACGACGACGCTCAAAGTTTTGATGGGGCTGATTCGCGCAACTGAGGGATCGGCTTCGATTCTAGGCTGCGACGTGGCTGAGTCTGAGTTTCGGCATCAGGTCGGATTTCTGCCCGAGAATCCCTATTTCTATCCCTTCCTAACAGCGCGGGAGATCCTTGATTTCTACGCGCGCCTCTCGGGTGTGCCTGCGTCTGAGCGCGCGCGACGGGTAGATCAACTTCTCGGAACGGTGAACCTCGGACACGCTATGGATGCCCGGTTGAAAACCTTCTCCAAGGGAATGCTTCAGCGCGTCGGGATCGCTCAAGCGCTTATCCATGACCCAAAGGTCGTGTTTCTGGACGAGCCCATGAGTGGGCTCGACCCCTTGGGTCGCAAGGAGATTCGAGATCTCATCCTGTCGCTTCGAGCGGATGGGAAGACGGTCTTTATGAACACCCATATTTTGCCCGACGTCGAAATGATCTGCGACCGGGTGGCGATCATCGTTAAGGGACAGATTAGGCATCAGGGCCGAATTGAAGATTTTCTGCCGGAGGCCGGTCGAAAGACTGACATCGTGCTAGGCGGCTTGCCGCCGGAAACCGCAGATCGGCTAGGAGGACGCTTCGGTCTCGAGATGCGGGGGCTTGGCGATCGGGTCGAGCTTCAAGTGGCCGAGAAGGATGTGCATCACGTGCTCGATTCGGCGATGTCTGCGGGAGCGGAAGTTGTGTCCGTTACGCCGCAGCGAAATTCCCTAGAAGATGTGTTCCTTGATGCTGTTCGGGCAGGAGGGGCACCGGAATGAACTCGCTGAGTCGGATCTACGCGCTTGCGAATAACACCTTCCGCGAAGCCATTCGGAATAAGCTTCTTTATACGCTGCTCGGGTTCAGCGTTGTGATGATCTCTTCGGGGGTCGTCCTCGCGACGCTTTCTTACGTCGAAGTTCACGAGATCCTGCAGGACATGGGGCTCGCTGCGATTCGATTCTTCAGCGCGGGAATCGCAATCTTCGTCGGCATCGGATTGATTCACAACGAAGTCGATCGCCGCACCATCTTCACGATCCTCTCGAAGCCCGTCTCCCGGAACGAGTTTTTGGTCGGGAAATGGGCTGGCCTAACGTTCACCGTTTGGCTTCTTCTCGCACTTATGGCAGGCGCCTTCGCAATGGTGTCGCTGCTTGCCGGCGCGCCGCTTGGTTTGGATCACTTCGTGGCGATTGCATTGATCGGACTCGAGTTGATGGTGGTTGTTGCGATCGCCACTTTCTTCTCATCATTCACCACGCCGATGCTGGCAGCGCTCTTCTCGATCGGACTCTGGATGATCGGGCATCTCTCTCGCGATCTCCATGCACTCGGGCAACAGTCGGATGTCGGGAGTGTTACGGCGATGGCCAATTTTGTCTTCGTGCTGATGCCGGACTTCGAAGTGTTCAATAAGACTCTCGAAGCGGTCCATGGGCTCCCTATTGATTCGGGTGAGATCGGCCTCGCCTTCGTATATGCAGTGGGATACACGGTCTGCACTTTGATTCTTGGGGCCATGATCTTCAGTCGACGCGACTTCAAGTAGAAGACACGTGAGGGTGCGGCTCCGGGAATCCGCGAGTGCGTCGACGCTTAATAACGTAACGTACGATGGATCCGAATCGTTGGGACCGGGGGGAACATGACGATCGAAATCGCGCCGGGGGCGCTACTGCCGATCGCATTGACCTTCGGGTTACTCGTTGGCTCATTCTTGAATGTCGTGATCCATCGACTGCCGCTCGAGCTGAGTGTGGTCTTTCCGCCTTCGCATTGTCCGAGCTGTGAGACTGCGATCAAGCCTTGGGACAATGTCCCTGTGCTTTCGTATCTCTGGCTTCGAGGGCGATGCCGGCAATGCGGACTTTCGATTTCGCTTCGATACCCCGCTGTTGAGCTTCTGACCGGGCTGCTCTTTACGGCGATTGCCTGGCGCTTTGGCCCGACGTGGTGGACGACGCTCTATTGCCTTTTTGGAGCCGCGCTGATCGCTGCCGCAATGATTGACCACGATCATCAAATTATTCCCGACTCGATTTCGCTCGGCGGGTTGGCTGTGGCCCTGATCGTCGTTCCTCTGACCGACGCCTACTACGATCAGTCGTGGGGCGGGGCTTTTCGCCAGTCTTTGACGGGGGCGATCGTCGGCGGAGGCGTACTCTGGCTCGTCGCATTTATTCACGCCCGAGTTTCTGTGGCGATGGGGCGAACCTTCGAACATTGGCCCGGCGAAGGCGAAGCACTTCCGACGCCTGGCGAAGCAGACTATTGGCTTTGGTTTCCAGGGCTCGGCCTTGGGGATGTGAAGTTGCTTGGAATGATCGGGGCGGTCGTCGGACCCTTCGGCGTGCTGGATACGATCCTAGCTTCGTCTTTGGTCGGACTCGTGTTAGGCGGAACTCAGGCGCTGGCACGCGGCGCGCTGGGGCGTCCTTTTGGATTCGCGCCCGCGATCGCGGTGGGTGCTGTCGCGATACTTTTCTTGCCGCCGATGTGGCTGTTTCAGCTGCTCTAGGCCGATCGTAACGGCTCGCGAGCGGACTCAGCCTTCGGCTATCCGCGCCTTGATCAGTTCCACCGCTTTGCGGATTCGCGCGACGGCGAGTTCTTGTCCCACGACTTCGACGGTCTCAAAGATGCCCGGGGAAGCGCTGGTTCCGGTCACCGCGACACGGACGGGTTGGGCGAGCTTGCCGAGCTTGAGATCGCCAAGGGATTTGCAGGTCGCTTCGAACGCGGTCTCGAGAGATTCTAACGTCCAGGCATCGAGCCCCTCGAGCACGGGGATCAAGGCTTCCAGAGGCTCTAGAGCGACGGGCCGCAGATGCTTTTTGGCCGCGCCTGCTTCGATTTCGATCTCGTCGCATAATACGAAGCGAGCCTTCTCGGCCATTTCGACGAGATGGTTACTGCGCTCACGAAGGAGGTTGAGGGTCCGGTCTAGACGATCGTCTCTCTCGACGGGGCCGCCGGTCACGTTTTCGAGGAAGGGCTTCACCGCCTCAAAGAGAGCTTCGCTGGATCGTTCCTTGATGTAGTGCTGGCTGAGCCATTCGAGCTTGGCTGGATCCGCCTGCGCGCCGGACCGGCCCACGTGCGGAAGGTCAAATAACTCGACGATCTCGTCGCGGGAGAAAACTTCCTGATCCCCATGCGACCAGCCGAGCCTTGCGAGCCAGTTGATCATGGCTTCCGGGAGATAGCCGTCAGCCTCGAATTGCTGAATCGAGACGGGATCTTTTCGCTTAGATAGCTTGCGTCCGCTCTCGGCAACGATCAAAGGCACGTGCGCGAAGATCGGAATATCCGCGTCGAGGGCATGATAGAGCGCGAGCTGAAAGGGCGTGTTGCTGTGGTGATCGGCGCCGCGAATGACGTGAGTGATGCCCATGTCTAGGTCATCGACTACGACGGCGAGGTGATAGAGGGGAGTGCCATCGCTGCGTCGGATGATGCCGTCGCCTATTTCACTTGCGTCCTGGCCACTCGGGCCGAACACTAGGTCGTCCCAGCGAAGTGAGCTGTCGCGATCGATTCGCAGCCGCACCGTATGCGTTCCACAATCGTCGCCGTAGTTCTTTTCACGGCAGGTGCCGTCGTAAATCCCTTTTCCGTTGGCAGCGATATCCGCTTCCCGCCGGGATTCGAGTTCTTCGCGGGTGCAGACGCAGCGATAGGCGCGCCCCTTCGAGAGCAGGTCCTCTACGACCGCCGCATGCCGCTCGGCATTGTCGGTTTGGCGCAGCGGTCCTTCGTCCCAATCGATGCCGAGCCAGCGCATCCCGTCGAGGACGGCCTGTTCCGACTCGCGGGTGGACCGCTCGAGGTCGGTGTCCTCGATTCTGAGCACGAACTCGCCGCCGAGGCGGCGGGTGAGGGCCCAGTTGAAGAGAGCGGTGCGGGCACCGCCGATATGAAGGAACCCCGTGGGGCTGGGAGCGAATCGAGTGCGAATGGTGGCCATGGGGGGCCGAGCATATCGCAGTTGCCACGCATCCTTCGCGTGATTTAGTGCAGCTTCTTGCCCCATCCCCGGCGGCTGCGCTATTCCCCCCGCCACGCCGGTGACCCACCCAAGGGACCGGTTTTCCAACGAGAATCCGAATTTAGCCAGCCCGCAGCTCCCGTTTATACGGATCCAGGACGGATCCGTACCCAAAAGCGGCCAAGTCGCGGGGCAGAGCCATTCGGATGGATATCATTTACTCCGATGCCCGACTTCCGAATCCAGATCGAGCGGCTAACCGATGAGCAGGAGCGCTTCGAATTCGAAGCGAGTCCCGAATGGTGGTCTGCCCGCGAGCCGGAATCGGAGGAAACACCGGTCTCCGCCGAGATTCCGTTCCGGTTCGACCTTAAGGCGTCTCGCGCCGGCGAGGACGTCCTGATTGAAGGTGATTTAGACGGAAGGGTCCTGCTGGAGTGCGGCCGCTGCGCCAAGCGCTATCCTCATGCGCTTCGCGAGCCTTACCGGCTGGTGCTCGAACCCCATCGACTCGGAGACGATCACCAGGGGAATCGCAGCACTTTTGACGGGGCAGGCGGTTTGGATCCTGAGGGGGAAAGGGGCCTAGCGGAGAATGGCGTCAGCTTGGGAGAGGACCTCGAAGCGGGGCTGTATCGGGGGGCGGTCGTCGGACTCGACGATTTTTTCGGAGAGGTCATTGCCTTGGCGATGCCGATCCAACCTCTTTGCGATGAGGGATGTCTCGGGGTGTGCTCGCATTGCGGACAGCCGCGCACAAACGATTCCAATGCAGGGTGTGATTGCGAAGACGAAAAGATTGAATCGCCGTTCGCGGTGCTTGCTCAACTTAAGCAGCAAATGGAAGATTGAGACGGCGTCCTAAAAGCCGAAATCAAAAACTGATATCAATGCAGGCGGTCGATGAGCCGTCTCTTGTGAATTAAACGAACCCATAACGGAAACACCGGCTCGACCGGTGAGACAGGAACCGGATCCGATGGCCGTACCTAAGCAAAAGACCTCCAAGGCGCGACGCGACAAGCGACGTGCACACGACCACCTAGCCACACCGCCTGCGAGCATCTGCCCGCAGTGTGACGCGCCTAAGGTGCCCCATCGCGTTTGTGGGAGCTGCGGCACCTACAAGGGCCGAACGATCATCGAAGTCGACAGCGAATAGAGTAGGTTCAGACTTATTCGATGACCGCGATGACCCTCGCAATCCTCTTTCCAGGACAGGCCTCTCAAGAGGTCGGTATGGGGCAGGACGTTTACGCGTCTTCCTCGGCTGCACGCGCCGTCTTTGACGCTGCGGATGCGGCGCTATTAGACGTGCTTGGGACCAAGCTTTCGACGCTTTGCTTCGAAGGGCCCGAGGATGAGCTGCGCAGGACGGAGATCCAGCAGCCCGCCATTCTGACGACGAGCATTGCGCTGCTGCGCGCTCTCGAGGAAGCGGTTGGAGCGGATGCGCTCGCTCCTGCCTATGTGGGCGGGCATAGCCTCGGTGAGTATTCGGCCTTGGTCGCATCGGGCGCGCTCGACTTCGAGGATGCGGTCCGCACGGTCAACCTGCGCGGTAGACTGATGCAGGAAGCGGTGGCTGAAGGGCAGGGCGCGATGGCCGCGATCATAGGCTCGGCGCCCGAGGTCGTGGCCGAAGCTTGCCTGAAGGCTGCAGAAGCCACGGGCCAAGTCGTCACTCCGGCAAATTACAATTCACCACAACAGACCGTGATCGCTGGTGAAAAGGCCGGTGTCGAAGCCGCATGTGAGCAGGCAAAAGAGCTGGGCGCCAAGAAGACCGTGGCGTTGCCGGTTTCTGCTCCGTTCCACTGCGCATTGATGGAACCCGCAGCGAAGCGACTGGCACCCGAACTGGCGAAGCTTACGTTCTCGGACGCGAAACCGCCGGTGATTACCAATGTCGAGGCGAAGCCAAATCAGGATGCCGCGCGAATTCCGTCACTCCTAGTGGAGCAAGTCACCGCACCGGTTCGATTTAATGACATGGTGACGGAAATGAAATCTCTCGGCGTGGACGGCTTCCTTGAAGTCGGACCGGGCCGTGTGTTGTCTGGGCTGATCGCCCGGATCGAACGGCGCGCTCGACGTGCCAATTTTTCTTCTCTCGCGGACCTCGATGGCGTTCGTGAGTTGCTCAATGGATCCGCTAGCTGAAGCCCTCTTTGTGAGAGCAAATATGAGTCGGATCGGACCCCACCTGAGGTCCATCGGCATCGCCGGCCGGGGGGGTTGGCGCTAGCCTTTTAATCATTCAGGACAAAGTTGTGGAGGACCTATTCCATGTCCCTGGAAGCACGTGTCACCGATCTGATTGTTGAACAGCTCGGTGTGTCCAAAGAAGAAGCAGTTGTGAACGCCTCGTTCATCGATGACCTCGGTGCCGATTCGCTCGATATCGTCGAACTCGTGATGACGCTCGAAGAGACCTTCGACATCGAGATTCCCGATGACGACGCGGAGAAGATGCAGACGATCAATGATGCCATCAGTTACCTGAAAGAGCGCGTCGAAGACGCGTAGTAGGCTCGTTCCGCTTTTGCTGAGGCCTAAGCAGCTGAGGCGCAGTCTGGAAGAGCCCCGATTCTTCCTCGATTGGCCCGGCAACGTCGGGTCTAGCCGCACGTAGTCCCTTTGGGGCGGACGACTCAGGCGGAGTGTTTTTACGATCAAAATTGGTGATCAGAACCTTTCTGATCAAGAGAGCCGCCGGTGCGATTCCGAAAGCCTGCTGCCTGGATTCCCGCTTTTGAGCGTTGGCGATCAGGTAGTTGCGATCTTCGTCGTTCGAACGCCTGACCTGGCGCCGCAGCGGGGCTATTCTCACTGCCAATCCTGCCCCCCCAGACCTCCGCATGCCAATCGAGTCGCCCAGCGCGGCTCGTGCGAGGAGCATGGTTTCGATATGCCGAACAGTGTGACCCCTCATCTCGATCAGACCGATCCCGACGTTGCCCGATTTGTTCGCCGTGAAGGCCGACGACAGGGCCTATCGATCGAATTGATCGCCTCCGAAAATTTTGTTTCCGAAGCCGTACTTGAGGCCGTGGGCTCCGTGCTCACCAACAAGTACGCCGAGGGATATCCCGGCCGGCGGTACTACGGTGGTTGCGAGGAGGTCGACGAAATCGAGACCCTCGCGATCGATCGCGCGAAGGCGCTCTTTGGATCGGACCACGCAAACGTTCAGCCCCATTCCGGGAGCCAGGCGAATGCAGCGGTCTACGAAGCGGTCTTGAAGCGCGGCGACACGGTTCTCGCCATGAACCTCGACCATGGGGGCCACCTAACACATGGCAGCCCGGTCAACTTTTCCGGCAAGCACTTCACGATCGTTCCGTATGGCGTGTCCGAGGACGATGAGCGAATCGACTACGACCAGGTGCGTGATCTGGCGAAGCAGCATTCGCCAAAGATGATTCAGTGCGGCGCGACCGCCTACTCGCGAACGATCGACTTTGAGGCGTTCCGTTCGATCGCGGATGAAGTTGGCGCCGTTCTCTTTGCGGACATCGCTCACATCTCAGGCCTAGTTGCCTCTGGCGTCCATCCCAGTCCCGTAGGTAAGGCGCACATCGTTACGACGACGACGCATAAAACGCTGCGCGGCCCGCGTGGTGGTTTGATCCTGTGCGATGAACCGTGGAAGAAGAAGCTCAACAGCGCGATCTTCCCCGGCCTTCAGGGCGGCCCTCTGATGCACGTGATTGCCGGCAAGGCCGTTGCGTTCAAAGAAGCGGCCTCTCCCGACTTCCGAGCCTACTGCGAGCAGGTCGTTGCGAACTCTAAGGCGCTTTCGGATACGGTACAGAGCAAGGCATTTAAGGTTGTTTCCGGTGGTACCGACAACCATCTTTTCCTGCTCTCGTTAGTCGGGCGTGAAGTGACGGGGAAGGCTGCCCAGATCTCGCTCGATGAAGCTGGCATTACGGCGAACAAGAACTTGATTCCCTTCGATCCGCGCAAGCCGATGGTGACGTCGGGGGTCCGGATCGGAACGCCCGCGGTCACCACGCGTGGGATGCGTGAAGCTGAAATGGCGCAGATTGGTGCGCTACTTAGCCGTGTGCTTGAAGATCACGAGAACGCCGACAACCTCGCTCGCGTGTGCGGGGAAGTGGCCGATCTATGCCGCCAATTCCCGCTCTATACCGAGCGCTGGAACGAGACGGACTGAGTCGTGCAGTGCCCCTTCTGCGCGGATGACGGCAATCGCGTCATAGACTCGCGCCTGGCTCGCGACGGATCCGAGATCCGGCGACGGCGGGAGTGCGACGAATGTGGTCGCCGCTTTACAACCCGTGAGCGGATCGAAGAAACACTGCCGCGCATCATCAAACATGATGAGCGTCGCGAGGAATACGATCGCAAGAAGCTTTTGCGCGGTGTCGAACATGCCTGCGTGAAGCGGCCGGTGTCGACCGAGGCCGTCGAGCGATTAGTGGACCGCGTTGAACGAGGACTTCAAGAGTCCGGGCATAGAGAGGTCACGAGTGATCTAATCGGTCGCCGAGTGCTGGACGATCTCTCCGAGATCGATGCACTCGCTGCTGTTAGGTTTGCTTCGGTCTTTCGGAATTTCAGTAGTCCGAGTGACTACGAGGCCTTCTTCGCGGAGATCGAAGCACACGCCGGTGCCGTAAAGGCCGCAGAGGCCTCGCGTGACGAGTCGGGGCAGGACGATCCGAACGACAAGGTCCGACCGTTGCGGGCACGAGGATGAGTCCCCGAAGCGCCGGGCGCTCTCGCCGTGGTGCTGCGGAACGCGCCCGAGACGAAAAGATGATGAAGGCCGCACTGTCTGCTGCACGCAGGGGAGATGGCCGAACGCACCCGAATCCGAGTGTCGGTGCGGTCGTCTTTCGCGGCGATGAGATCCTCGGCCGAGGGACCACTAAGCCTCCGGGCGGGCCGCACGCCGAAATCGTCGCGATGGAAAATTCGCGAAAGCGACACGGAGACCGATCACTTCGCGGCGCATCGATCGCGACGACTCTCGAGCCCTGTAGTTTTCGTGGCCGAACCGGGCCCTGCGCCGACGCTTTGATCGAAGCGGGGATCGCGAGCGTTGTAGTCGGTTGTCTCGACCCACATCCCCGCGTCGCGGGCCGCGGCATCAAGCGGCTACGCGCTGCCGGCATCAAAGTCGAAATTGGCCTCCGAGAAGAGGAATGTCGCTACACCCATAGAGGCTTTCTCTCCGTGATCGAGCGCGGTCGCCCCTGGATCACGCTCAAGCTCGCGACCACCCTCGACGGCCGAATCGCTACCGCCGCTGGCGAATCACGCTGGATCACTGGCCCCGAATCCCGCGCCAAAGTGCACCGCCTTCGAAATGCCTATGACGCCGTGATGGTGGGCTCTGAGACCGCGCTGGCAGACGATCCCTCCCTTACGGTTCGGCGCGGAGAGAAGGTCCTACGAACTCCGATCCGCGTCCTTGTGGATGGTCGCCTTCGGGTGCCCACGACGCATCAGCTCTTTTCTGACCCCGCCTCGGCCAAGACCTGGGTCGTTTGCGGCACTGGGGCTCGGGGAATCGCGAAGATGCGGGAGACAGCCGGCTCAGTGATCGAGATCGAGAAGGGCCAAGATCGCAAGCTCGACCTGCCTGCGATGGCGGCGGCGTTGGCGGACTCCGGATTGACGACGGTTTTAGTTGAAGGCGGCGGTGGACTCGCTGCGGCCCTTCTTCGGGCGGACCTCGTGGACGAGGTACACTGGATGCTCGCGCCGAAGCTGATTGGTTCGGAGGGGCTTTCGGGGCTCGGGCCCTTGGCTTTAGGTGCGCTCGGCGAAGCGGTTGTGATCGAGCCGCTTGAGTTCGCTGTCCCCGGAATTGGGAAAAATGGATTTGCGCAGGCTGGGCCGGACATTCATGTCCATGGTCTTGTTAGGCGAAATGCGAAAACCATCGGCTCCGGCCGACGTAAGATATCTCGCCCAGCAGGGCGAAAGGGAACTAAGGCATGAAGGCGATAACGCCGTCAATCGATGCGACAGGATTGCGAGTCGCACTTGTTGTGTCGCGCTTCAATCACTTGATTTCGATCCGCTTGATTGATGGGGCACGGGATGCGTTGCTTGAGCACGGGGCGAAGGCGGAAGATCTGACTCTGTTCTGGGTTGCGGGTGCGTTCGAGATTCCGCAGGCCGCTAGGCGGCTGGCTGAGTCCGGCCGATATGATGCGATCGTCACGTTAGGCTCCGTCATTCGCGGCGGTACGCCCCATTTTGAATACGTTTGTCGCGGTGTGACCGACGGTGTGCGGGAAATTATGAGAGAGAGTGACGTGCCGGTTGGCTTTGGCGTTCTGACTACGGACAATATTGATCAGGCGCTTGCGCGCGCGGGGGGAAGCGACGGCAATAAGGGCGGCGAGGTCGCGCTCGCTGCGGTCGAGATGGCGGGGCTACTTGCCGGGCTGCCTGAGGCGAATGCTTCGTGAGCGAATCGCGAACCTCGCAAAGGAAGAAGCCTGCCGTGAACGCAGAGGATGCTGGCGGTCGGCATCGTGGGCGCGAAGTCGCGCTCCAGGTCCTCTACGCGATCGATTTGCGGGAGACCGGAGCGCGTGTTGCTGCGGCGTCTCGCGCGGCAAAGCCGTTCGATCCGCTGCTCCCCGAATCTGAATTGCCGGCTGTGCCGGTGGATGCTGCCCCAGCAGATCCAATTGCGGCGAGTGGGCTCGCCTTCGATCGTGTGACTGAGAATTTCGATGTTCCAAAGAGCGCGAGTGATTTCGCGCGAATGCTCGTCTTGGGTGTGGCCGGGCGCGCGGAAGTTCTCGACGAGCTCGTTGGGCAGCATTCCAGGAATTGGCGTGTCTCGCGCATGGCCGCAGTCGATCGCAATGTTCTGCGTCTCGGGGCCTTTGAACTCCGGGACACAGAAACGCCGGTTGCAATCGTGATCGATGAAGCGGTCGATCTCGCTCGACGTTTCGGAAGTGATACTTCTCCCGCTTTCGTGAATGGCATTCTTGATGCCGTCGCAAAAGAGGTGCGTGGGGGATGAGTGCTTCCGCGGGCGAAGCCGGGCAGATGACTCCCAAAGCCGGAGCGGTTTCGCATGTCGAGATCGTACTCACGGCCCGTCCGCTCGAGCGCGTCGATAGCGAAATCGCCGTCACTGGATTCTTTACGGATGAACGCCCGCTTCGAGGCGGCGCCGCCCGCGCGGATTGGCGCCTTTGTGGCGGGCTCTCTCGGCGCATCGAAAACGGCGACCTGTCCGGTAATAGTGGCGAAGCGATGCTGATTGCCTGCGGTCGCGCGCTTAGAGCCCCGCGCCTGATGCTCTTGGGCCTTGGCGATCGGCAAACCTACGATCAGCTGCGCGTGAGCGACGAGATTCGCTCCGCACTCGATCGGTGTCGCAAGCTTCGATTGCAGGAGGTCGTATTGACTCCACTCGGGATCGCATCTGATGACGTACCGCGACACGCGGCCGCTTTGGTCGCCGGCCTCGCGGATGCGTGGGCCGGATGCGAGCGTCCGATGCGATTGCAGGTCTGTGTGCCGCGAGCGGAGGTCGCAGGGGTGTACCGCGCGATCGAGAGTGCGTGCGGCGCGGCGGGCCTTGAAGGTGTTGTCGTCACAACGGATGATGCCAGCCTCGACGGGCTCTGATCCGCCTAGCATCTCGCCGGCGCCGCTGACCAAGCGCAAACCTCGCGCGGGCGAAGCGAGAACAAGGCGTCAATCGGTAAGGCATGCGCAGGGCGTGTGCAGTTGATTGGACGTTCGAGCATCGATCGCGATGATTTTCCGGCGATCGGCCTCCGGTTATCTCCCCCGATGCGAGTCCGGGTCAAGTCCCACCCAGGGACGCCGATTCAAGATATGCGGGAGGGGACGTGTGCCCTCGCGTATTTGGTGACGCGCACGCGCCGTTCGCTCTAAGAGGGCGGGCCGCGGAGGGATCAATGAGCCTGGTCGGCAATCTCGAGGATTTGAGCCTCGGAGACATCTTGCAGATCATCAGTCTGTCGCAAAAGTCGGGGGTGCTTGAACTGTCGAGCGACCAGGGCTGTGCTCGGATTGTGTTTCGGTCGGGTTTGGTTCATGCCGCGCTGCTTAAGGGCGAACCGAATAGCCTGCGGGAGATGCTCATTGCGCGAGCTGTGATTGACCCGGCGGGTTACGGCGCCTCTTTCTCTCGCGCACAGGAACTCGGCGTCGCTGTCGAACAGACCCTTGAGAGTGATGCGGGGATCGGTAGCGACCAAATCGTTGAATGGATTCGTGGAGCGGTTGAAGCGGCGATCCTAGAGATGTTTACCTGGCCTGCGGGCGACTTCAGCTTCGACGTTCGAAACGAACTCGATCCTGAGGATCCCCAGCTGGTGCTGGAAATAGGGATGAATGCCCAATACCTCGCCATGGAAGGCCTGCGCCTTCGGGACGAGCGCGAGCGCGACGCGGGCGACGACGACTCGGGTGCCGAGGAATGGGATCCCAACGCGATCACGAATCCGGGGATCTCCAGCCTTGAGGATCCGCTCTTCGGCGATGACTCCGAAGACGTTTTCGTACTATACGATGGCGATGAGAATGATCTGCGTGCTCCGGAAACGGCAACGGATGCCTTGGTGGCCAATGTCATTGAGCGCGCGGAAGCTACCGATGAGCTGACACTGGACGATGTTGCGGAGGCTCTACCCCTCGTCACGCTAGTGCCCAATTCGGATCTAGAGCGAGTGCCGGTTCTTGAAGCGGAACCGATTGTAGAGGCTGTCCCCGCAGAAATTTTCGCTATCCCGACACATGAGAGTGCGGCGTTAGGCAATCCAGTGATCGCAGCCGCGCCCGCCGTCGCTTCGCATGAAACCTCTTCGAAAGCGACGCCCGCCGCCGAACGCACGTTATGCAACATGGGACGAATGCCCGTGGTCTTGATCGACCCGGATGTCTCGGTTGGGGATTGGGTCAAATCCGCGATTGAGAAAAAATTTGCACGGGTTCATGTGTTTCAGCAAGCGGATCAGGGGCTTAGCCGTATTCGCCAGTACTTGATCCGCGGCGAAACACCCTTGGTTCTCGTGTCATCTGAAACGCAGATCGATCCCCTCTCCGGAATTCACGGCCTCTCCGATTTTGTGAAGCGGCTGAAGGCGCAGTCGCCTCGCACCGTTGTGCTCGGTTTGCGAGATGATGATGTCGCACCGTCGGCGATGCCCAGTACCTTGAACGGTGTACTGCGACGTCCGTCACGCCGGTTGCTCGTCGACAAAAAACAGCCCGAGGGTGCCGCGGCGAGCCAGGTGCTCTGGCGTGCGGTGCTCGAGATCCTCACCGATCAGGGCGAGGGCGCAGCGAAGGCGAAAGCATCGGGGCCCGCCAGCATGCGCGGATTGCGCGATGCAACGGCGAAACTGCAGGACGCATCCTCGCGCGGTGAAGTTCTGCCGGTCGTGCTCGACTTCGCCTCGGAGCTCTTCGCCCGAGCAGCCATCCTCGTCGTTCGAGAGGATCAGATCTTCGCTATCTCCGGCCGCGGTCTTCCAAGCCTCGAAGTCGACCCCCTCGGCCCGACGGCACCGGTCTCGCTCCCCACACCTAAACAGGGCTGGATTCGCGAAGTCCTCGATTCGGGGAAACCCATAGTGGCGGCCCCCGTGACGGATGCCGACCGGACTTTGCTCGACTGCTTCGGCGGAGAGAGCCCAAAACAGGTCTATCTCGGCCCGATCGAGAGTGGCTCGTCAGTGATTGCGCTGCTCTATGGAGATCAATCCCTGACGGGTGCCCCGATCCCGGACACCCACGGCCTAGAAGTGGTGCTTCGCCACGCGGGCCTCGCCCTTGACCGGGCCGCGCTTGAACGAGCGCCTTGGAAAGTCGACGCAGCCGGCCGCTAGTCGACCCTGAGCAGTTCTCCGGGCTACAGGGCGCGTCTCAGGGAGTACGTCGAAGGCCGGTGTCGAAAAAACACCCAAACTCCGCAGGATTCCCCTTCTCTCCCGCGTGTCGCCGACCTCAAGAGTGCGCATTCCTTGCCGATATAGGAATCACTCTTAGTCCGCGCGTAGGCCCGCGTCCGGGAGACGACTTTGCAGTGCATCCTGATCGTAGAAGACTCGGCGACAATGAGATCCCACTTGGTTTCCAGCCTCGAGGAATTGGAACAGCCCACGAAAAACGTGGAAGCGGGGAGCGGCTTTGAAGCGCTTGGTTTCCTGCCGCGGGAAGATTTCAATCTCGTCGTCACGGATATCAACATGCCCGACATCAACGGGCACCAAGGAGATTGGTGGCCTGATCCGGGCGGTTCAGGAAGAGAGCGAAAACGCGATTGGCGCGATCGAAGCCGGATCTTCGAGCGTGATGAGCGGCGTCGACCTTTCGGCGGAAGCTGGCAGGACGCTAGAAGAGATTACCGATGCGTCGCGTGAGAGCGGGACCCGCATCGGCGAGATCGTGAATTCCGTTCGCGAGCAAACGAAGGCTGCTTCGCACGTCGTTGTTCTGATGGAAAAGGTTCGCGAGTCCGCGGATCAAATTGGCGCAGCGAGTGCCCAGCAAGATCAGGGCAATGAGATTGTTTACCGCTCAGCGCTCACGATGCGGGAAGTCGCACAGCAGGTGCGGCGAACGACAGAGGATCAATCAGCAGGGTTTGGGCGAATTCGTGAGAACGTAGTAGGCGTCCGCGGTGCAGTTGAAAAGATCACCGGGTCTCTGCGCGAACAATCCGAAGCATGTGCTGAGGTCGGAGAATTTTTGGACGGCGTTGCCGAGGGCAGCCACGCGAACGAGGCTGCCGGACGGACGCTGAGTGAGTCGATGCTTGGGTTGTCGGCAAAAGCCGAAGAATTGCGCGAAGACGTGGAACGTTTTCGCGGGTGAATGCGACCGCGAAGATGACTTCGCGGACTGGGAGATGAGTGATGGTTGCTGGATGTCCTAAATGTAGTGCGCGATACCGCGTGGATCCCGAACGCATCGGTCCCGAAGGCGCGAAGCTTCGTTGCACGAAGTGTTCGGCGGTCTTTCTTGTTCGCGCGCCGCAGGCCGCCGCTCCCGCTCCCGTTCAGGCGCCTGTGCCGGTTCAGACGCGGGTCGCTGCTGCGCCGGTTGCTGTAGCGCCGCCGTCCGAAGATGATTCCTCGGTGTCTCCGCCGGAACCGACACCGGAATACGACAGCGCGAAGCTCGTCATCATTGCTGATCCCGACGAAGAACGCGGCAAAGCAAGTGCCGAAGCGGTCGTATCCTGGGGACTACAGGCCCATCTCGTTCAAGACGGTGTTGAAGCAATGCTTGCGATTCAGCGGATGCTTCCGTCGGCTGTCGTGCTTGATGCAGCGCTGCCTAAGATGTTTGGCTTCCAGGTCTGCGAAGTGATTAAGCGGAACGAGAGCCTGCAGAAGACTACTACGGTGCTAGTCGGTGCGATTCATCATCAGGATCGCTACCGCAGGGATCCCTCGGAACTTTATGGTGCCGATGTCTATATCGAACAGCCCGACCTGCCCGAGGCGCTGAAGTCGGTGCTCCGCGAGGGCGGATTGCCGGTCGATTCGGATGGACCGTCGCCCTTTGCGTCGCCGCCGGCCCCTCGGCCCGTTGCAGCGCCTGGTGCACCGGTAGCGCGCGTGCCCGAACCGTCCTTTACGCCGCCGGCTGAGCTGACACTCGATGAGCCCGTAGCTACCCCGGCAGCCGCAATGCCTGCATCGTCTCCCGAGCCCGAGGTCTCTTTTAAGGATCCCACCGCGGCACCGGCCGGCAAGGAACAGCCGCAGGGCGCCGCTGCGTCGATTGAAGTGGCCGAAGATCCTGAGAAGACCGAAGAACGTGAGCGTGCCGAAAGACTTGCGCGAATCGCGGTCTCCGAGATGCTTCTGTATCAGCCCGAGAAATTTGAGAAGGCCGTTCGTGCCGGAAACTTGGAACAGGTCCTCGACCTAGAAATTAAGGAAGCCCGCGCACTTCTTCGCCAACGCATCGGCGAAGAGGTTCGTGCGGAGACGGACTTCGTTATGGACGAGCTCAATCGCGTCGCCGCCGAGCGAGGTGCTGAGGGATGAGTGCCGCGCTGACACAAGAGGAGCGTCAGAGCATTCTCGGTGGCTTTGCGAGCGAAGGGTGTCGAGATCGTGGAAGCGCAGGATGGCATGGACGGCCTCCGGAAGGTCACCAGTGACCATTTCGACCTGGCCTTCGTGGACATCAATATGCCGGTCATGGATGGGCTGAAGCTCATCAGCTTGATTCGCGGAGAGCAGAGCCTTGCGGGGATACCGATCTGCGTGATCACGACCGAAGGTGCCAAGGACGATCGCGAGCGTGCGATCAGCCTTGGAGCGAACGAGTATCTGACGAAGCCGATTCAGGCGAATAAGGTACTCGCAGTCGCGAAGAGTCTGCTGAAGCTCGACGCCTGATTTCTCTCGGCCGGCATGGGCCGCCCAGCGCTCGCATAGGCCAGACCCGTCCGAAATCCGCGGAATTGCCACAGTCGCGCTCCGTTCGGCGGTGGGGATCGGCATTCTCTTGGCATGGCTTCCGCGCCTGTTTGCGGTGCGCATGCTATCGGTCTGGCATGCCGCGCCGATGGTCCAACTTCCCGCTTCTTCTCGCGTATGCCGCGATTCTGATCTCGCTTGCGGGATGTGGCTATCGCAATCTCCTAGAGCCACCCGCGGCGCGTCAGGCGACGAGGGCCGGCTCCTCCGCCGGGACTTTACTTTCCGGGGCAGCGAGCTCCATCCGGATCGCCGTCCTCGCGCTTCGCGCCGAGTCGTCAGAGCCTTGGCTTGACCGCGAAGTGGGCGATGCGCTGCGTCGTGAGTTTGATCTCCGCGGTCGATTCGAACTCGTCAATGACCCTGCGCGTGCGGACTACGTGCTGCGCGGCAAGATTCTGCCGGTTCAATTGGTGGGCAATAGCTTCTCGAGCTTTGTCGTTGCGCTGGAGTACAAGGTGACTTTGAGCCTTGTTCTCGAGCTCGTACGCGCAAGCGGCGACATCATTCGCCTATCGCCGCGAGCCCTCTCGGAGAGCGATATCTACTTGGCCAGTCTCGATATCGAGGTCTCGCGTACGAATAAGCGTGAGGCCGTGCGACATCTTTCGGATCTGCTGGCTGTGCGTGTGGCGGACTCCGTGGAATGGATCGCGACCCCTCTTGATAAAGCGGACGAGGCCGACGATTCGGCGGAGGCTGAGGGAGTTGGTATCTCCGCCGTGCAGGAACGAGCCGGAGAGACGCCGAAAGAAGAGGGTGCGGGACGATGATGCCCTCGCAGATTCTCGAGGAACTCGCGAAGGGGCACGTTCGGCCTGCCTATTTGTTAGCGGGTAGTGAGCCGCTCTTGCGCGACGATGCGCTCGCGGCGATTGAGACATCGGTGCTCGAGGGTGCTCCTCGGGACTTTAATCTCGACCGGCTCGAAGTGGGTAAGGTGACGCCGGGCCGGTTGGAGGAAGCTCTCGATAATCTTCCAGTGATGGCCGAGCGGCGGCTGGTTGTCTTGCGTGAGACGGAAGGACGCGGCGCCAAGCTCGATGCGAATTGGGGCGCGGTCATCGAGGGCTGGCTTAGTCGTATCGATGCTGGGACGCCCAGTGTGTTGGTCATAGTCTGCGCCAAAGCAGACAAGCGCAGTAAGTGGGTGAAGGCGTTCAGAGATCCCTCCGCTCTGGTCGATTGCGAGGCACCAAAGAAGGCGAAGGAATTGGGCAGCTTCCTCGCCGGGGAGGCGCGTCGACAGGGGGTCATGCTGGAGCCCGATGCTGCGTCGCTGCTGGCCGACCGGGTCGGACCTCAGCTGATGCTGCTGCGACAGGAAATTGAAAAAGCGAGTCTGCTCGCTGGGCTGGGAGAGCCGATCACGCGGAAGCACGTAGAGATTGCAGTGTCGGCAGTCGCTGAGGAACCGATCTGGGACCTCACCGATGCGATCGGGCAGGGGCGAACTGCGGAGGCCGTGAGTTTACTCGCCCGTTTGATTTCTCAGGGGGCGGCGCCCCCGGCCATCTTGGGCGCGCTCGCTTCGCATTTTCGGCGCTTGGTCCGTGTGGGGCACGGCGAGGCCGTCGGAGGGCCGCCCTTCGTCGTTCGGAAGCTGGAGCAACAAGCACGCCGCTATCCGCCGCGTCGGCTCGTGACTTGCCTGCGCGCGATTCATCGCGCAGACGTAGAGCTGAAGGGCGCGAGCGTTATGAACTCCGAGCGGGCACTTGAACAACTGGTACTAGGCCTGGCGAGCTGAGCCCGGATCGGCTCCGGAGCGGAGTCGGTTGCTCAGGCAGTCGAGCGGATGGGGCAGGTTGGCTGTGTCACGCAAACATACTTCTGGCTGACTAGGTCCCCCAGCCTCGTGGCAGAGCGCGGACGAGCGTCAACCCGCAGCGCGATCGATTAGTCGATGCACTTCGGGTTAAGGCTCTAATGAATTGGGACTTCGTCGGCGGGTGCCGGCGTGAAGCGCGAACTACGAGCGTTGAGATGGCAGCGATAAAACCGCGACGATCAACGCAACGAGACTAGGACGCGGAAACGCCGTTCAGTCGCTTCGCGAGGCGACCAACACTTCGGTCGGCACGCTTTCGCGGGATGACTCCACGCGTCGCGGCGCGGCGGATCACTCGTTCGGCGATCTGGAAGGCTTCAGCAGCCTTAGTTGCATCACCGGACTCGAACGCTTCTCCACAACGCTTCACCATCGTTCGCATTTCACTGCGGATGTGCTGATTGCGCTTGCGTCGGCGTTCGGACTGGCGGATTCGCTTGAGGGCGGATTTATGATTGGCCAATGTGGCCTCTCCTTGATTGTTGGCGCGGCATCATAGGCGGGGATGGCTCGGCCGTCGATAGGGGCGGCCTAGACACGTGAAAAGGGTTCCGCGGCAGTGGGTTCCCTCGCGGGAACAAGGCGAGAGTCATTTTTACCGACCTCTCCTCGTCGTGGTGAGCCATTCGCGACCGGAGGGCATTCCCGGTTCGATCAGGAGAGGGCACCGGGGCGGATCGCCCCTTCAGCGGATTCCCCGATCCGCCGATATTTTATACCGAATCCATCCGTAGGGAGGGCATTTCGGTTGCCTCGTCGCACATTACTTGCCTCTTTCATCGGGCTCTTGTTGCTGCTCGCCATGACTCCGGTCGGGGCGCAGGCACAGGGCATGCCCACTAATCCCTTGGCGGCGTCTGCGGGTCAGCCGCTCGCCTCCGCACCCGCTGCTGTGGATTCGCTCGATGATCCATGGCTTTCGGAAGAGGGCCCCGCCATCGCGCGCCCCGTGGAGGTAGCGGAGGAACAGTCGCGTGCGAGTTGGGTGGCGGCCAAGCCGTCTGCTTTCGCGCGTGCGGCGGCTCTTCGGCGAACCCGCCTCGAACTCGGATTGGGCGATTTGCCCGCGCCGGCGATCTTGATCGCGGCCGCCGCAACGGAGGAGGAGCCCGAGGTCTACTCGGAGCTCGCGCGAGAAGTTGCTCCCGGAGTTCCCGCTTTCCAAATCGATCATGCCGTAGCACTCTGGAACTCAGGTGATATCGGAGCCGCTCTCTTGGCCGTCGGCCGAGCTGGCCTGACGGTCGCCAGAAGTCTTCCCGCTCAGCTGTGGCTGCTCGAGAATCTTTCCTTCGCTCTATTGATTGTCGTGCTTGCCGCACCGCTCGGCTTCATTTTGCTTGCGGCGCTCCATGTGTACAGCCATGCGGCTCACGATCTCGGTGATCTTTTGAGCAACCATATGCCGACCTTTGCTCGATATGCGTTGCTAGGCGGGTTGCTGCTTGTGCCATTGGTTTTGGGGGAGGGGCTCTTCGGGCTCGCGCTAGCCCTGTTCGCCGTCGCGTTCATCTACGGCGGTACGGGTCAGCGAAATACACTCGTGATGGCTGCGGTCCTACTCGTGATAGGCATTCATCCCCTGGCGCAGCTGTCGTCGGTTGCAGCGAATTTGATCGATTCCGATCCGGTGGCTAGCAGCGTGCTGCAGGTCCTAGACGGAACTGAAACAGCTGCAGACGTTGAACGCCTTGAAGCCGCCGCTCCGGAAGACCTCGCGGCGATTCATGCACTCGCCTATCGCGACCGTCGGTTTGGCCTCGTCGAGTCTTCTCGCGTGCGTCTCGAAGAAGTGATTAGTCGGGTGTCGAATGATGTGGTAGCGCTGGCGAATCTTGGGAATATCGAAAAACGCCGCGGCAACACGGATGCGGCGATCGGCTACTACGAACGGGCTGCCGTTCAAGAAAACGATGCGACCTTGCTGTTTAGTCTGAGTCAGGCCTACGCCAGTGCGTTTCGAATGGAAGAGTACGAAGCGACCCTCATTAGGGCGCAGAAGATAGATGATGAGGCGGTCGCGGGGCTCTCGAGTCTCGATGACGCTGCTCTTGTCGCGGACCTTCGTTTTCCCGTGTCGCACCTGATTCGCGATAGGCTCGTTTCGTTGGCGCTATCCCAAGATGTGGGCCGCGGTGCGGTGGCGATTCTCGCTCCGGGTCGGCTCGGAGCAGCGTGGTACGTCACGGGTGGGGCCTTTGCACTAATCGTGCTCTGCTCGCTACTTTTATCGAAGAGCTGGTCGCACGCGAGCCTCTGCACTCGATGTGGACATCGCATCTGTGAACGATGTGAAGAAACGGTTTGGAGCGAAGAGGTCTGCGAGGACTGTCATCATCTCTTCCAGTACCCAGAGGCGACAGATCCTTCGTTGCGAATGGCTCGGCTTCAAGCGCTCTCAGAGCGCGAGGTCCGATTCGATCGCGTTTGGTTGGCGTTGTCACTGATGGTTCCTGGCATGGCGGGGTTCTCATCGCGTCGTCCTGACCTGGCGATGTTCGGTCTCTTGTTATTCGCGTGGACCGTCACGTGGTTCAGTTGGCCGACCGGCATCTTCGAGGATCCGTTTCTCATGGGAAGCGCGGCGATCCTTTTTTTTGCGATTCCCGGAGCGCTCGCGACAATGGCGTATGCCTCTGTCGTTGTTTTGAGCCTCATCGTCCGAAAGAATAGCTAGTCCCGGAATAGGGAAGGAGTACGGCAGTATGTCCGTCGCACTACACGGCAATCTTACAGACTTCGGTATTGCCGAAGTCTTTCAGCTGGTTGGGCAACAACGAAAGACTGGGACCCTTGTCGTCGGAGGCGAAGGTGGTTCAATCTTTCTGGCGTTCGACGAGGGGCGAGTGGTTCGCGGTGGTCCTGAGGACTCGCGGGCTGATCGTGAGCCGTTAGGCCCGCAGCTCGTTCGGTCAGGCTATTTGACACGTGATCAACTCGACGGCCTTCACGCGGAGAGTGAGCGTTCGGCGCGACCGATCAACGACCTTCTGTTGTCCGCGGGGTTAATCGAGGAAACGACTCTCGAAGAAGTCCAGTATTTGCTGACCCGTGAGACAGTCTTTGATGTTATGCGTAGGCAATGCGGTGACTTCAACTTCATCGCGGAAGCGATTACGCACGACACCAAGCCCGAGCAACTTCTCGGAGCCGAGCAGATCCTGATGGACGGACTGCGCATGCTCGACGAATGGCAGACCTTCTCGGCCATTGTGCCGGATGAGGACACTGTATTTCGCCGCGTCGGGAATTTGGAGATGGCGCGCGCGGTCACGAAGGGCGACGCGGATGCGCGCCTCGGTGACACGGAGCGTGTTCTTCAACTGGTAGACGGCCGGCTCTCGGTGCGCCGGATCATCGACCTCTCACGTGCAGGCACCTTTGAAGCGACGCGTGCGCTGGCTGAACTCTGTCAGGCAGGCGTCATTGACGTTGCTGCGAGCGGCGCAAAGAAGCCCAAAACGGCCAAGCGGAAAGGGAGGCAAATGCCGATTCTCCCTCTGCTTCGGGCCGCGATTGCGACAGCGATCCCCTTCGCGCTCCTGGGCGGTCTCGCATGGAAGCTTCTGCCGACCGCCGACGCGACGGGGGGCTTGCCCGGCGCGGCCTTACCGATGCGCTCTGTCGAGCATTTCGGGAGTCGCTACGAAGTCGGCCGGATCCGTAACCAGCTTGAAGTGCACTACTTCGAGACGGGGGCCTACCCGGCCCGTCTCGAATCGCTCTCTCCGAGTCTTGCTTCGTTGACGTCGGAGAGGCTCGGCGACTACTATTACAAGGTGCGGGACGAAGAAGTCGTCCTGCTTGCGCCCCTCGACTAAATCGGCGCTCCAACCGAGCTAGCTCCATTCGACTATTCGATCAATTGATCGAATGCGTTCGAACGGATTTCGGGGGTCTCGTGAATTCCATTGTGGGTTCACCGCTCTCCGGGCCCAGGGAAGAGCGCAAGGAGCTCCCCCTCTGGCTCGCGAACCTATTGATCCCGAAGCAAACGCTGAATCGGACGCCGTATCTGCGTCTGAAACTACGACTCCCGCTGCGTCGGCCTCTGAGTCGACGACTGAATCCGACCCACCTGTAGGTCCTGCCTCGGACGAGGGTGTTTCTTCAAGCGGTGAGGTGCGCGAGTCGCTCGCCTTTGCTGACAACGCGACGGCAGTCGCACTCTACGGGGATGGCGAACAGACCTTGCGGCTGCTGGAGCGGTCCATCGGTGTTGCTGTGAATGCTCGGGGCAACGAACTCGAACTCGAAGGCGCGGCCGACCGGGTCGCCTTGACGCGCCGGGTACTCGAAGAACTCTACGCCTCGATTGAGCGAGGCCAGAGTGTTCGGAATGCGGATGTTCGCCACGTGATTCGGATGGTGTCGAGCCAGCCGGACGTTCAGTTGAGCGACGTTTACGAAAATATTCTTACGCGCGGCTCGCGCAAAGTAATTCGTGCGAAGAACCTCACGCAGCGACGTTATGTCGACACGATTCGCAAGCATGACGTTGCGATCGCGATTGGACCGGCGGGGACTGGCAAGACCTACCTTGCGATGGCAATGGCTGTTGCGGCACTCCATCAAAAAGAGGTCTCTCGCATTATCCTCACTCGACCCGCGGTCGAGGCAGGTGAGCGCTTAGGCTTCCTTCCGGGGGATCTGTCCGAGAAGGTCGATCCCTACATGCGTCCGCTCTATGACGCCTTGCGGGACATGATGGACATGGAAAAAGCGCAGCGCCTAATCGAGCGCGGGACGATCGAAGTCGCGCCGCTTGCCTTCATGCGCGGTCGGACGCTGAACGACTCCTTCGTTATCCTCGACGAGGCGCAGAACACGACCGGCGAGCAGATGAAGATGTTCCTGACTCGTTTAGGTGAAAACTCGCAGGCTGTTATCACTGGTGACGTGACTCAAGTGGATTTGCCCAAGGGCACCATGAGCGGATTGGTGGAAGCGAGGAAGGTGCTTACTGGCGTTCGCGGCATTGGCTTCCAGTACTTCGAGGCGAGAGACGTGGTCCGGCATCCGCTGGTTCAATCGATTATTCAGGCCTATGACCGCGCGCGGAACGAGAAGGACGAGGGCCGCGGATGAGCGTGATGATTTCCGGTCCGCCCGAAGGGCTCCGGGGATCGAGGGTCGACGTGACGCGCCTTACGAAGAGGGCGCGCGGGATCCTAGCTGCCATCGGCCAGAGCCGGTCGGAGCTGTCGATCGCTCTCGTTGATGATGAATCGATCGCCGAGTTGAATGCGCAATGGCGGGACAAGCCGAGAGCGACGGATGTCCTGTCCTTTTCTTTGATCGAAGGCGACTTCGCAGATCATCGTGGCGGGATGTTGGGCGACGTTGTGATCTCGGTCGAAACCGCTGCTGAGCAGGCCCATGATCGCCATCGGAGCCTCGATGAAACAATTTGCCATCTACTGGTGCATGGCGTCTTGCATCTGATCGGCCACGATCATGAGAAGGATGATGAAGCGAAGATCATGGCCGCAGAAGAGCGCCGCGTGAAGCGGGAGATTGCATCGTGACGGCAGGTGAGGGCGCAGAACATTCGAAGCCGGCGGATTCCTTCGCTCGACCGATTCGGTGGGGCCCCTGGATTGTCTTCGGCCTAGCGACCTTCTTCGCGTTTCCTCACGAGATCCCTTTCGCGCACGGGCTGGGATTGCCCTCCGTGATCGATCTAGGGCTGTTGCTCACATGGGTGGTGCCGGCCAGCCTGGTCGTTGCGGTGGACGGCCTAGCGCCGCGCCGCGCTGCGAAAGCGGCATTCGTAGGCAGCTTTCTGACGCACGTCGCGTTTTTTTATTGGTTCTTGGTGGTGACGGTGGTCTACGCCGGGATGCCTCTGTTCTTAGGCCTGCTTGCTCCCCTCGTGCCAGCGCTCTATGTCGCTCCTTTTAGTGCGCTCTTCGCGTGGGGGTGGGCACGCTTCGGTGGACGCGGACTCCGTGGGGCGCTTCTCGGCGCCGCGCTATGGGTCTTGGTGGATTGGGCCCGCGGTCATCTCATGGGCGGCTTTCCCTGGGCAACCTTGGGGTATGGGCTTTATCTCGATTGGCCTTTATTAGGTCTCACTCGAATTGGTGGCGTATACGTTCTTTCCTTCGTGGCGGCGTTCGTTGGGATTTTGCTAGGCCAATTTTTCCTCGCCGGGCGGTTCGGGTCGCAGGGGGACGCCGGTGCGGCGAAGGCGGACTTTGGGACTACGGCGCGGAATTTTCTGGTTGCGATCGCCGTCGTATTGGCGCTCCATGGGGTCGGGTTCGCGCTGAGCATGCCCGACGCACAAACCCGATCGGTCAAGGTTGCCGCGATCCAAGGCAATATTGATCAGGGGGAGAAATGGGAAGCCGATCGCAGCAGCCGGATCCTCGAGACTTACCTTTCGCTGAGTGAGCGTGCGGCGGAAGAGGGTGTGGACTGGATCGTTTGGCCCGAAACGGCGGTGCCCGGGATTCTCGAGAATGATGCGATCCTGCGCGGTCGGCTGGCTGACCTGGCGACTCGCCACGAGGTTAGTCTGATCGTGGGCGGCATGGGCGTCGAGATTGACTATGAGCAACGGCGCTTCTCGGCATTTTTCGATAGCGCGTTCTTGTTGGGCCCCGACGGCGCACTCGAAGACCGTTACGACAAAACACATCTCGTGCCCTTCGGCGAATTCGTGCCGCTGCGCGGCTTACTGGGGCAATTTTTCCAGTCCCTCGCGACGGGACTCTCTTCGAGCGACGTGACGCCCGGAGATCGGCCTCGAAATTTCTCTGTGATTCTGCCCGGAACCGGAACCGGAACCGAGGAGTCGGGCACCGAGAAGCGGGCCCTGGTCGGTGTTCCGATTTGCTACGAGCTGCTCTTTCCCGATCTTGTACGTCGCTTCGGCCGTGAAGGGGCGGGCGCACTGCTCGCGATCACTAACGATGCCTGGTACGGTCGCACCGGAGCGCCCCACCAATTCTTGGCAATGACAGCAATGCGCGCGGCGGAGAATGGAATTCCCGTCGTTCGTGCTGCGAATACCGGCGTGTCGGCATTGATCGATGCACGGGGTCGGGTTCAGGATCGGAGCCCGCTTTTCGAGGAAGCCTATGTCGTGGGGACGATCGAGATGCCTCTTGTTGGAGATGGGAGTGTTGGAGAGCGGAAGCCAGCGTCCACGATCTATGCCCGATTCGGGGACCTCTTTGTATTGTTGTGCGCTCTTGGATGCGTGGCTGAGCTGATTCTGCAGGCTCGTGCCCGACGGTCTCAGCATGATGGGGCTTGAGAGCGGAAGCGTCGCTCAGTAGAACTTCAACTAAACCGGCTGGCGGACTCTTGAGTCCGAGGTCGACTGACTAAACGAGGACCATGAAGGATGAGTGGGGAGAACGCTGAGCGTTTCGATGTGACCGACCTGGCCGAACGGATCCGTGGACTGCGGAGTCGTTTCGGTGAGTTCCGGGGGCGTCTTTGACGTAGTGGGCCTGCGCCACCAGCTCGAAGAACTCGCCGTCGAGATGGCTCGACCCGATCTTTGGGATGATCCCGAGGCTGCTCAGGCCGTCGGTCGAAATAAGACTGCGGTCGAAGCTGAACTCGCCCTACACGATCGTGTCGAGGGCGGGCTCGATGACGCCGAGCTCCTGCGTGAGCTGGCTGCCGACGAGGAAGATCTCGAGACCCTTCGAGAGGCCCTCGGGAAGTGTGCCGAGATCGATCAACTTCTTCAGGACGCCGAGCTTCAGCAATTGTTGGGCGGCGAATACGATAGCAACGGCGCGATTCTGTCGATCAATTCCGGCGCCGGCGGGACCGATGCTTGCGACTGGGCAGAGATGCTTCTTCGGATGTATTTGCGCTGGGCGGAGCGACGGGAGTTCAAAACCGAGATTTTAGACATCCAGGGCGCGGAAGAGGCAGGGATTCGCGGAGTGACCCTGCGCATCCAGGGCGACTACGCCTACGGCTACTTAAATACCGAGCAGGGCGTGCATCGTCTCGTGCGTATTTCGCCTTTCGATTCCAACGCCCGACGGCACACGGCCTTCGCGAGTGTGACCGCGGTGCCCGAGATCGATGATTCAATCGAAGTTGAAATCGACGAGTCGGATCTTCGCGTCGATACCTATCGCGCGAGTGGTGCCGGCGGCCAGCACGTCAATAAGACGGACTCCGCGGTGCGACTGACCCATCTTCCGAGCGGCGTCGTGACGCAGTGCCAGAATGAGCGTTCGCAGCATAAAAATCGTGCGACGGCGATGAAAATCATGCGAGCCAAGCTCTTTGAACTCGAGCGACAGCGCAAGCAAGCCAAGATGGAAGAGCTGACAGGGGAGCGTCGCGAGATCGGATTCGGTTCACAGATACGCTCGTACACGCTTCATCCTCAGCAGCGCGCTAAAGATCATCGAACGGATCTCGAAATCGGAAACGTCGAAGGCGTGCTCGATGGAGATCTAGACGCGTTCATTCGCGCGACCTTGCTCTCGCAGGGGGCGCAAATTCGTCCCCGTGGCGAAGAGTCTGAAGGGAAGGGGTAGGCGCCGTTTATGGATGGGCTGATTAGTAGCCTGATGTCGAGCCTCGATGCCGTTGGTGGCAGCGTGGCCGTCGCTTTCATCATTTCTCTCGCCGCAGGTATTGTGGCGATGACATTAGTCTATCTGGGATCGGCTCTGCTGGTGCTGGACCGGTTTGCACGGGTGGCTCGCGGTTTCAAAGGCACAATCCTGGCCGGTATAGCAGTGGCGTTAGGTGTCGCTCTGATGGCGACGGTGGCGAACTTCCCTGCTGATGCCGTGTACGAATGGGTTGAATGGCGCGAGGCCTTCGTTCGACATCTCCTGCTGTCAGCGGGATCCGCATTCTTCTTTATCGCGATTGCGAAGGCGATGACCCATTTCCTTTCGCAAGGAACTACAAGTCGACTCGCCACCGGGACGGCGGCATTGGCCGTCGGCCTAACACTCGCATCTACGGGCCCGGGGTCGCTTCCCGCGGCCACCTTCGGTGTGGCGCTCGTGCTTGCTCTGCTCTTGCGCGGTGTGCGCGCTATTCGAGGGCCCGACGAGGCATCGACCGCGGAGACACTGCTCTTTGTGGCGGCACTCGGCCTATTGCCCGGGGTGCTTGTCGGAGTGGTTCCTGTGGCTGGGGTGCAGTCGGCGGCTGCGGCTGGCGCGGCGATGCTGATCAGCCTGCTCTCGGGAACGATTCTGCTTGGGTTCATTCCTCTATCGATCGCTGGCTTCGTGGCCATGCGTCGTTCTGTCGAGTGGTTCATAGCGATCCGTTATTTGCTCGCACAGCGACGACAAGTCTTCATCTCGGCTATTACAGCCATCTGCGTAGGAGGCATCGCGGCTGGAGTCTGGTTGATCATCGTCGTACTCTCCGTGATGAACGGCTTCGAGCAGACTTGGCGTGAAGAAATCCTCGGTAATCGCGCGCACTTCACTGTGCACAGCAGCTTCGGACCCTTCGTCGATCACCAGGAGGTGCTCGATATCGTGACGTCGATCGACGGCGTCGAGGCAGCTAGCCCTTATATTGATGCGGAAGGCATGGTTCGCGGAAGCCAAGGCCAAATCGCGAGCGTACGACTTCGCGGCGTCGATCCGTCACGTGTGGGAAGGGTGACGGATCTCGAGAACGATCTGCGTACTCTTAGCCACGAGGACACCCCCGACTTGCCCGCGCGGTTTGCGTCTGTTGGGCCAGACGCGAAAGTGCCGGGAATCATAATCGGCGGCCATCTCGCGATGTCGATGGGGCTCGCGGTGGGCGATACGATGCTCTTGATTTCTCCCTTTGGAGGGCCCCCCACGCCGCTTGGTCCGGGACCACGGCTTAAGAAGTTCGAAGTCGTCGGGATCTTCGAGTCGAGCTTCTACCAATACGATGAAGCCTTCACATACACGACCCTTGAAGCCGCGCGAGACTTCAGGAAAACCGGGAATGTTGTTGACGGCATCGAGGCGCGGACGACGGATCATTACCGCTCTCAGATCGTTGGAAGGCAGGTGCAGGAAGCTCTGCAATATCCGTATTACAGCCGGGATTGGAAAGAAGTGTTCCCAGCCTTCTTTCAAGCGCTCAAGACCGAGCGCGTGATGATGTTCTTGCTTCTGACAATGATCATGGTCGTCGCGGCTTTCGTGATCGTGGCGACGCTCGTGATGATGATCATGGAGAAGTCGAGCGATATCGCGATTCTGAAAGCGATGGGCGCGGAGGACGCGATGATCGAACGAATTTTCGCGCTCGAAGGGACTTTGATTGGACTCGCCGGGACCGCGTTAGGCGTGGCGGCCGGAATCGCGGTGACTGGTCAGCTCTCGTGGATCCAAGACATCATCGAGACGGTGACCGGCATCGATACGCTGCCGGCCAGCGTCTATCAATTCAGTGAATTGCCATCCCGGGTGGATCCGGTGCAGGTCGCGGGGGTCGCAGGGATCGCGATGATTCTATCTCTTGGGGCGACGCTCTTGCCTAGTCGGCAAGGCGCAAAGATCGATCCCGCGGCGGGTCTCCGACATGAGTAACGACACCAATACCGAGAACAGTGAACAGGGCAGTGGGGCGAATTCGGCGCTGGAAGTGGGTGGGTCTTCGCCTAACAAAGGCGGAGCGGGCTCGGAACTCGTCGAAATCCGTGGCCTCTCACGATCCTTTGAGACCGGAGGTGGGCAGGTTGACGTCCTTAAGGGGCTGGACCTCGATGTTATGGAAGGCGACCGGATTGCGATCGTTGGACAATCAGGGGTCGGGAAATCTACGCTCCTGCATATCCTCGGCACCCTCGATCATCCGACTTCGGGCAGCATTAAGTTTCGAGGCGAGGAAGTCTTCGATCGCGGAAGAGAGGCTCTCGCTCTCATGCGCGGGGAATTTCTCGGTTTCGTCTTTCAGTTTCATCACCTGCTCCCCGAATTCAGTGCGGTCGAGAACGTGATGATGCCCGGCTTGATTCAGGCGGTTCCGCCGGAAGAAATGCGTGAGCGGGCGGAAGCGATGTTAAACGACGTTGGTCTTTCCCATCGAATCGAACATTCAGTAGGGAAGCTCTCGGGCGGCGAGCGTCAGCGCGTCGCCGTGGCGAGGGCCCTCGTGATGAATCCGCCGCTCATTCTGGCGGATGAACCGACGGGCAATCTTGATCCGGCAACGGGTGACCAAGTGGCAGAATTACTCTTCGAGATGAACCGGACTCGCGGAACGACCCTCGTCGTCGTGACCCACAGCAAGCGGATGGCCGATCAGCTCGGCCGAGTTCTAGTTCTCAATGGGGGCCAACTCCACGAGGGCGACGCCGGAACCGCGGTCGTCTGATAGGGTGCTCTCACACGAGAGCGTGAGATCGACGCCTCGCCTCATTTGCGGGTTTCGCCGCATCGTGGCGACGCTCCTCCGCGCCGCCTGAGCCAGGGGGAAGACCCGGCCTCAGGGTTGAATCCGCACAGATTCAAACCGGCTTCGGACACCGCAGGCAATCTTTCGGTTGCGCATTTATTCTCGTGCCTCGAAATGCGCCGAAGTCATCTAACTCCGCGTGATTACGACGTTTCCTGGCATGCCTCCGCTTGAAAGGCCCGCCTCCCTCACATACCCTCCGCGACTTCGGAAAGCCGACCACAGTGGGGGTGGGACGGCGCATCGACTCCGAATGTATTGCGAGCGGCTCGGAGCAGAGTCCCGCGATCCCCTCTTACGTATTTCCACCGCTTCCCAGTCAATCGACCGGGCTGCGAGAGGACGAGTTGCTGGCGATCACGACCCGGATCGAGTGCGCACGTGCGAAGACTGCGGCCCCAGAGCCGAACCCGCACTCCGGTCCTTCGATCGGTGAAGGGCGTTCGCGCCGGGCCCCGCTTGGGGACGAGTGGATTGTTGCGCGAGTCACCGGCGTTTGGCTGAGCCTGTTGCTGGCGCTGGGGTCGGTGGCGTTGCCGCACTCCGCCGCGGCTCAGGAATACGGCGCAATCGAATTTTCGAGCACGGGTGCTGAAAAGCAGATCGCGGTGCTCCCTTTTCGACTCAACAGCGAAGGAGCGCTGTCGTTTCTAAGCGAGTCCCTCGACGAGCTGCTCGCCCAGCGGATCGAGGCAGGGGGCGAAGTAGGCGCGGTGGCAAGTCGCGATCTCACCGGTCCCGACGCGGAGGCGCTTCTCGGAGATGAGCGATCCGATGTTTTTTTGCGGACAAGGGCCGCCGCTCTGGGGCTAGATGGTCTCGTTGCAGGTAGCGTCACCGAGCTCGCAGGAAGATTTAGTGTCGACGTGCGAGTGGTGCCTGCTGGGGGTGTTTCAGTGACTTCCCTCGTTCTGACCGCGAGCAGTGATCGCGAATTGCTCGAGCGTCTCGGGGAACTGGCAGATCAAATCGCCGTAACGATTCGAGGAGGAAGTCCTGAACGGATCTCCGAGATTCGCTTCGAAGGGGCTGGTCCTCTTGAGCCCGGATTGACTCGAGTGCTTACGGTTCGCAAAGGCGCGATTTTCGACCAAACGGCCCTCGATGCCGATCGGCGGCTGCTCGCGGAGGATCCGCGGATCGCCAATATAGTGGCGCGCTCGGTGCAAGCCGAAGAGGGCGTCGTTGTCGTTTTTCAGGTCGTTCGAGCGGATCGGATTTTCGCGGGCGGCACCGCTGCGGCCGCACGTACGGGAACACCGATCGCCGAACTTGTCGTGCGCGGGAACAAGCGTGTCGAAGAGGATGCGATTCGTGCCCGGCTTCGTTCCGCGGTTGGATCGCCAGTCGATGCGACGCAAATCGCGCGGGATGTGCAGGCGATCTTTGCCCAAGGCTTCTTTCGAGACATTCGGGTCTATAGCGAAGAGACACCCAATGGATTGCGTGTCGTCTTTGAAGTGGAAGAGAGCCCGGTCGTTCGTGAAATCTCAATTTCCGGTAACGACAACATCGACAGCGACAAGATTAAGGATGCCCTCACGCTGACAACGGGCGTCCCCCTCGACTTCCCGCTGCTGCGCGAGAATCGGGACCGGGTCTCCGCCGTCTATCGAACCGAGGGGTACTACCTGGCGGAAGTCGGGTTCGAGATCGAAGACATCACCGAAGGCTCTGTGGCGATCAACTTCGATGTCGAAGAGAAGGAGAAGCTCAAACTTCGGGAGATCATATTCGAGGGCAACGAGGCACTCGACGACGCCGAACTCACGGAGGGCTTCTCGACGAAGGTTTGGAATCCGCTCTACTCCTGGGCGACGAGTTGGTACGACCGGACGGGGACCTACGCGGAACCGATCTTCCTACGTGACCTGCGCCAGATTGAACAGATCTACACGGACAACGGCTATGTGCAGTCGAGGGTTTCTCCGCCGCAGGTCGACCCTCGCGAGGATGGCCTCTTTATCACGGTCCAGATCGACGAAGGACCCCAGTTCTCAGTCGGTAAGTTGAGCGTCGACGGAGACGAGACCATCGACCTCGAGGCGCTTCGCAAGAAGATTCGGCTTAAAGAGGGCGAGATTTTTAGCCGCTCGGATCTTACTTCGGACGTCGAGATTCTAGAAGCGCACTACACCGATCGGGGTTTCTTCTTCGCGAACGTCAATCCGATCACACGCACGAATCAGGAAGGCCTAACAGTCGACGTTCAATTTGCCGTCGAGAAGGGCCCCCTCTACTTCGTCCGCAATGTCGATGTCCGCGGGAATACACGAACAGTTGACTCCGTGATTCGTCGCGAGATCCGCTTGGTCGAAGGCCAGCTCTATTCCGCCCGAGCGCTTCAAGTGAGTAGTTTCCGTATTAGGCGACTTGGATTCTTCGAAGATGTGGCCTTCGAGCCGAATACGACCGAAGACCCGTCCCAGCTCGATCTCGATGTGAACGTTGTCGAACGTCCGACGGGCTCTTTTAGCTTCGGTGCGGGATTCTCTTCGGCGGATAACTTCATATTCACAGCCTCGCTGGCGCAATCGAATCTATTCGGCCGAGGCTACGGCGCAAATATCTCCGCGGACATCGGCGGGAACTCGAGCCGTTACTTCATCTCTCTGACCGATCCCTATTTTCTCGGCTCTACCTTCAGCTTCAGCGCGACGGCGTTCCTCACTCAGGTGCGTTTCGACGACTTCGAGCAGGATCAGCAGGGCGTCGAGTTCGGTATCGGGCATCCGCTCACGATCGATAACAGCGCCTCGATCTTCTTGAACTACAGCTTCTCTCAGCGTCGAGTGAAGCAGAGCAGCAATCTCGATTCGCTTTCGTCTCCGGTGACGCGTCAGGTTTTGCAGGGGCGCCAGAGCACGAGCCGGATCGGCTTAAGTGTCGGCGTAGATACGCGCAACGATCGCTTCGCGCCGACAAAGGGTTATGTCGCGCGGGGTGGAGTCGAGTACGCGGGCCTTGGTGGCTTCAGCAAATTCCTGAGTCTCGAAGCGCGCGGTGGGTATTATTTCGGAGTTCCAGACTGGCTGCCTGAACGGTCGACTTTTGTTGTGAGTACGCGGATGGGGCATGCCTTCCCGTTCAACGTGATCAGCGATTTCGAACTCGGCTTCCAGGGGGCGACCGCCTGCGAGGATCCTGCGAACTGTACGAACGCTGGGAATATCGATAAGCTGGACGATGATATTCGTCTGCCTTTGACGGAGCGGTACTTCCTTGGTGGCTTGGGAACTCAGAGACTTCGTGGTTTCGAAGGACGCTCCGTGGGGCCGCGGCGAGCGCGGTTGCAATCGACCGAACTGGCGACGGGACGCGTCTATCATCCGGTGGGCACCGTGATCCGCAGCAACCCGGCGACCGGTCAGCTAACGGCGGTCTGCAATGACAGGGGTGGCAGTGACACGTTCAGCTTCGGGAATCGAAATGGCGTCTGTAATTCGATCACGGACAAGGAATATGACGATTTCGACGATATCGACGAAGCGCAGGTGATCGGCGGCAGCTCCTATATCAGTTCGAGCATCGAGTACCGCTTCCCGATTTCAGAAGAGATCGGCCTTCTCGGCATCGGCTTTATCGACGGCGGCAACGCCTTTGTCGAAGGGGATCTGCTGTTCGACGCTTCGAACTGGCGCTACGGTTACGGCGGTGGGGTGCTTTGGTTCTCCCCCTTTGGTCCGCTGCAGCTCGTACTCGGCTTTCCGGTTAATCCCCGCGCAGACGAATCGAGTCCGGTCTTCGAGTTCTCAGTCGGTGGTCTCGGAATCTGAGCTGAATGCATTCACCTGTTCGAGCCGCAACTGGCTCGTGTTGTAAATCGAAGAGAAAATTTGACGGGACCGCGATTCCGCGACCCGCTTGGGAGCTTCCACAATATGAAATTCGAACGTGTCTTGATGGTGCTTACTCTGGGCCTGGCGTTAGGCTGGGGCCTCGGAGCCACTTCGGAGCCGACTAAGATCGGTTTCGTCGACGCACAGCAGGTGTTGATTACGGTTGAGAGCGGCAAGGCGGCTCAGGACGAGCTCGAGCGAAAAGCGCGCGAAGCACAGCAGCGCATAACGCCCATGATCGAGGAACTCGAGAGCAAGCAAAAAGAACTTCAGGCGAAGCAGTTCGTGATGTCGAAGGAAGCGCTTTCTGAGAAGCAACTCGACCTCGCTGAACTTCAAAACCGGCTCGAGACCCAAGGCAAGGAAGAAGAGAATAAGCTGAAAATCGATCAGCAGCGCTTGATGGGGCCACTCCAGGAGAAATTTATTGACGTCGTGCGGGAAGTCGGCCGAGAGAATGGCTTTTCAGCGGTCATGCTCACGGATGCCCCCGGTCTGCTCTACCGCCGGGAATCGTTGGATCTCACCGAACTCGTGATCAAGACCTTCAACAAGAAGGGCTAAGGCGCTCCGCTCTCAGATGACGACCCAGCCCTCGACCAGCGCGCCAACGATCCCGGCCTCCGTGCCAGGGCTCCAAGAGACCCCGCAAATCCACCCGACGTCTTGCGTCGAGGAGGGAGCGGTCTTGGGGGAAGGTGTGCGCATAGGCGCATTCGCCTTCATTGGCGCCGAGGTCGAGCTTGGAGCGGGGACCGAAGTCGGTGCCCACGCGACGCTTATTGGGCGAACCCGGCTTGGAGCCGACTGTCGAATTCATCCCCACGCGTGTCTGGGCGGATCGCCGCAGGACCGAGACTTTCAGGGCGAATCGACGCGCGTCGAAATCGGAGCCCGCACAGTCTGTCGAGAGCACGTGACGGTGAATGTTGGGACCGAGCGGGGGGGAGGCTGTACGCGGCTTGGAGAAGATAATTTCCTTATGAACGGCGCGCACGTTGGTCACGACTGCCAGATCGGTGATCACATAATTATCGCGAGCTTCTGTGGCTTAGGTGGCCATTCAAGCGTTGATGATTTTGCGGTACTAGGTGCATATACCGGTCTGCATCAGCATGCGCGCGTAGGCGAATCCGTGATGGTGGCTGGCGGCGCAAAGGTGTCTCAGGATGCGCCGCCCTTTACGATGGTGGCTGGCGACCGGGCGAGAATCGTTGGTTTGAATTCAGTAGGTCTGCATCGTCGGGGATTCGGAGAGAAAACTCGCGCTGATATTAAGCGCGCATTCCATCTGATCTTTCAATCGAAGCTGCAACTCGAAGCCGCGCTCGTGCGTGTCGAGGATGAAGTGGGCGGCGTTCCCGAAGTTGAGCGCCTCGTGACCTTTCTGCGAAAGACAGAGCGCGGTTTCTGTCGTTAGGCCTTGAGGGAACGATCATGAGTGACGACGCAGCGCTCGGCTTGATCGCAGGTTCTGGAGCGCTTCCGGGTGAAGCGCTGGCTCACCTTCGTAAGGCAGGTCATGACGTTCGCGTCTTCGGCTTCGACGGGCTGTGCGGACCGGATATTGTCCCCGCCGAATCCTGCATACCGCTCGGGCAGCTATCGGCACTTGCAGCTTTACTTCGGTCGCAGGGCATAGTCACCTTGCTCATCGTTGGAGGATTCGACCCAACTCTGGCGGACTCGCCGGGGGCGACCTTCGACCCTGATGACGAGGCGCTCGCTATGCTCTCGGGAATCGATCCTCGGGATGCGGGCGGGCTAATGAGTGTCGTCGCAAAATGGCTGAGCAAGGAAGGCTTTGAACTCGCGCGCCAAGATGAGTGGTTGTCGATGATGCTTGCAGGCGAGGGATCGATCACTGGCTCGGACCCGACCTCCCGCGAAGAAGAGTCTGTGGTTCGCGCGCTCGCTACACTTCGCTCCGGTTCTGAAGCTCCGTTTGGGCAGGCTTTTGTACTTGCCAACGGCAAGGTCGTGGCGGTTGAGGATAAGGCTGGGACGGATGCGATGATTCGCGGCTGCGAAGGCAGAGTAGGAACCCAGTCTGTCGTCGTGAAGGCATCACGGGCGGAGCAGGATCTGCGGCTCGACTTGCCGGCGATCGGACCGGGCACGATTGCGGCGATGGGAGAGGTCGGGGCCACGGTCTTGGCCGTCGAAGCGGGCTCCACTCTGGTGATCGACCGGCAGGAACTCAAAAGTCTTGCAGAGTCGACGGGAATCCGAGTTTGGGGATTCGCGCCGGCCGGAGACGTGAGATGAGCGGCGTGCGGGTCGGCGTGATTGGCGCAGGGCCGATGGGGCGGCTGCATGCACGGGCGATTGCTCGCCGTGCCGAGCGCGAAGGCGACTGTACGCTTTCATATGTCATTGATCATGATCCCGGCCGAAGCGCCTCTGTGACAGGCGAATTCGGGGGAGAGGTGGGCGTCGTTCTCGCCGACTGCTTCGGGAAGATTGATGTTGCCGCAATCGCGGTCCCGACTGCGGCGCATCTTGATGTGGCGCTCGAGTTGATGTCCGAAGGCGTCGATGTGCTTGTCGAAAAGCCGATGGCGCACGATGCTCTTGACGCCGAACGATTGGTGGCCGCGGCTGCGCGACAGGATCGGCTACTTGGGGTTGGGCACGCTGAATGGTTTCAACCGACGTTAGGCGTTGCTCGGATTCGGGCCGGCGCTCCGAAATCGATCCGTGTCGAGCGCTACGCTCCGGCTTCGCTCCGTGGGCTTGATATCGACGTGATTCAGGATGTCATGATTCACGATCTGGATTGGGTATCTCGTGCCGTCGGCCGAGGGGTGACGCGCGTGCGAGCAGAGGGGGCCGGGCTCGATCAAGCTCAGGTCGAACTCGAATTCGAGGGGGGTGCCCGAGCGCGACTGTGCGCGAGCCGCGTGCATACGGCCCGTGTCCGGAAGCTCTGGATTGACGGTGACAAGGGGCAGGTCTCAGCGGATTTGCTGGAGAAAGAAGTCGACGGAATTTCGATCTCGGATGAACTTTTGGAGACGGAGCCCCTGGACCTTCTTTGGCAGGACCTCTTGTCTGCTAGGCGTGACGGGCGGGCGCCAGAGAACAGTGGACTCGTCGGGCTTGCGACTCTTGAACTGGTTGATCGGGTCCGCGCGGCGATGAATTCGCCCGACCGGAGTTAGGCGCATGCCGACGATTCTTATCTCCGCCGGAGATGCCTCGGGCGAAGCGATCGGGGCGGAACTCGTTCGCGCGCTTTCGCGAAGGGTGCCCGAAGCTCGTTTCGTCGGACTAGGCGGCAAGGGAATGGCGGAGGCTGGGGTCGAGTGTGTGGCCGACCAAAGCGCGCTCGCGATCAGCGGCTTCGGCGAGCTTGTGCCGAGCCTGCGAGGTATCTACTGCGCGTGGCGTTCGATGATCGCATGCCTTGATCGAGAATCGCCGGAGCTCGTTGTGCTGATCGATTCCGGCGGATTCAATCTACCCTTTGCGCGAATGGTCCGCAGGCGGTCGAAAGCGCGCGTTCTCTATTATGTGGCCCCTCAGGTATGGGCTTGGCGCTCCGGGCGTTTGCGTAAGCTTGCAGCTCGCACGGACAGGATCGCTGTGGTTCTGCCTTTCGAGGAGACGTTCTACCGCGCAGCCGGAGTTTCGGTTGATGCCGTTGGGCATCCGATTCTGGATCGGCCCGTCGCGACCCGTCCTGTCGCGGATGCCCGGCGCTCTGCACGACACGCCTTGGGAATAGATCCGGGGGTGCCTGTGATCGGTTTTTATCCAGGCAGTCGGCGCAATGAAATCGCTCGCCATCTTCCGCTTCAGTTTGAGGCGATTGAGCGACTCGTTGCGGATCGGAAGGATCTGGTCGCTTTGGAAATCGTGATCGCCGTTGCTCCTTCGATTGATCGCACTCGCATCGAGGGAATCGCAAAGCGATTCGCGAGCGGGCGCAAGCTGCATTTCGTGACCGATGCGATGCTAAGTATGGATGCCATCGATGTGGCGCTAGCGAAGCCCGGGACGGTCACGCTGGAGTTGCTGTTGCGTGAGCGGCCCATGGTTGTGATGGCGAGAACAGGACGATTGACAGGTGAAATCGTGCGCCGCGGCCTAAACGTTTCCTATCTGGCTTTGCCTAATCTAATCGCCGAGGCGGAGATCGTTCCAGAGTGCATTCAGGATCGAGCAACTCCGGATCGAATCGCGAGCGCACTTGCGCCACTCTTAGGGCGAGCTTTGGGCGGTCGCGATGAAGGTGATGAAGAATGTGATGGCGCCGAAATGAATGCGCTGTCTCGTGCTGCCCTCGATCAAGTTGAAGCGATGCGCGAAGCTCGGACGCGGCTTGGCGAATCGGGCGCTACGGATCGAGCGGCGGCGATCGCGGAGGAATTGCTTGGGACCCCTCGGACATAGTCTTGCAGCGCTCATGGCGATCGGGCTGACGCCGGCTGTCGCGCTCGCTTTGCTAGTGCGGCCGGGTCTTCGTTTCGGGCTAGGGGAGCGGTTCGGACGAATTGATGTCGTCCCGCCCGGTAGCGAAGGCGCGATCTGGATACACGCGTCCAGCGTCGGAGAAGCGAAGGCCGCCTGTCGCCTCGTCGAAGCTCTGGAATCTACGGAACAACCGGTTCGCACCTCGACGTCGACGCGTCCCGGGCGTGAGGTTTTCCGTCGCGAGCGGCCGCATGGGGAGGCCACCCTGCTTCCACTCGATCATCCGTGGCTGACCGAGGCGGCGCTGCGACGAACGCGGCCTTCTCTTTCAGTCATGATCGAAACGGAATTGTGGCCGAGTTGGATCGCGGCCTGTGCCCGGCAATCCGTGCCGGTAGTTGTGGCGTCGGGTCGCCTCTCGGACCGTTCGTTCCCCCGCTACCGCAAGGTGAAGCGAGCCATGCGAGGGACCCTTGCCAGGATTGAAGCGGTTGGAGCACGGACCGAACTCGATGCCGAACGCTTTGTTGAGTTGGGTGTGCCGGAAAATCGTGTACGGATCACAGGGGATCTGAAGCTCGATCCGCCTGCGGGCCAACCCGCGCTCGCGATCGATCTGATTCGCGCGCTCGCCGACACGCCTGTCGTAATCGGCGGAAGCACGCATAAGGGCGAGGAGACGGCGCTTCTTGATGCGATGGCCAGCGCGGAGAAGGCGGGACACGGCTATGTCCTTGTGATTGCGCCGCGGCAGGTCGCGCGTGCGGCCGAAATCGTTTCACTCTGTCGCGACCGGCAGCGACGCGTCTATCGCAGAAGCGAACTAGAAGGGCGCCACCTTGTCCCAGGGGAGGTGTTGGTCCTCGACACGCTAGGGGAACTTGCTGCGCTCTATGCGACCGCATCGATCGCCTTTGTTGGCGGCACGCTCGTGCCCGTGGGCGGCCATAATTTGGTGGAGCCTGTGCATGCCGGATGCCCGGTGTTATTCGGCCCCTACGTGTCCAACGTGCGGAAGATCGTTGAAATTCTCGAGGTCGGAGACGCGGGCCGCAAAGTGGCCGACGCCGCCGGGCTGGCAGCGGCGACGCTCGAAGCATTCGAAGACCTCGAGGCCTGCCGCGTGCGCGGAGAGATCGGTCGCGAAGCGCTCGAGGCACATCGTGGAAGCGTGGCGCAGACTCAGCGCATGATCGAGGAGGTGCTCGCTCGTCGTGTCGAAAGAACTGACTGAAGAGGGGGCCGAGATTCGCTTGGATGACGCACCGGCGAACAAAGCCCCGACCGCCGCCTCAGGCACGACTAAGGAGAGCGGAGCAAAGCGGCTCCTGCGATTCCTTGGCGTGCTCGCGTCGCCGCTCTACGGCCTCGGAGCTCGGCGGGGTCGCCGCCGGGGCATGGCTGCACGAGATGCTCGAGGGCGTCCCGCATGTGCGGTGGTGAGCGTGGGCGGGATGACGGTTGGCGGAGCGGGAAAGACGCCTGTTGCGGCGCGTCTCGCACGGGGCTTCGCAAAACGAGGATTTCGTACGGTGCTCGCGAGCCGTGGCTATCGAGGCCTCGCGGATGAGGCCGTTACCGTCGTCTCGGATGGGCAGCAGGTGCTTGCGTTCGCCGAATCCGCCGGGGATGAGGCGCTTGTATTGGCAGCGCATGCGGCGGGGGTTCCGGTTCTTGTCGGAGCGGATCGCTTGCGCGTTGCTCATCACGCCGTGTCGGTCTTTGCGGCGGAAATTATCGTGCTGGACGATGGATTTCAGCATCACGCCTTGGCTCGGGATTTCGACGTCGTGTGCATCGACGCGCACGCCGCTCTTGGCAATGGCCGTGTCTTGCCGGCGGGCCCGCTGCGAGAGTCAGCTGCTTCCTTGAGGTTCGCGGACGCTGTCATTTGGTTGGACGATCAGGGAAGCGCACCGCTGCCTGATTCGATTAGGGAGCGCCTCAGAGATGGCATTTCAGTTCATGTCGCACGTCGCGCTGCTTCGAAGCTTCATTTGTTAGGGGACGTGTCCCCCCTCGATCTAGATTCGCTTCAAGGAAAGCGCGTGGGTCTTGTCTCAGGAATCGCTCGTCCGAATTCTTTTCGGCGTAGCGCCGAAGCGCTGGGTGCGACTGTGGTCCGCGAGCTTCGTTTTCGTGACCATCATGCGTTTCGAGCGGAAGACCTTGCGCCTCTTCGTGAAGACGACCGCGAGGAGCCCACTGATCTCTGGCTGACAACTGAGAAAGATGCGCTCAAAATTCTTCCAAAGTGGGTTCGGCCGGCGGTGTTGCAGGTTCTGGAGATCGAAGCCGAGATCGAGGCGGAGGACGCGCTACTCGATGAGATTGAGGAGGTCCTGCGCGAAATGGGCCGGCTGGTGCGAACCCGAGGTTAAGTCTCTCGCGGGACGCTGTTAGGGAGCTGGAGCGAGAGATGCGTCGAGAGATGCGTCGAGAGATGCGTCGAGAGGTGAGGGTGACGTGGTGACCGCGCC